>DATJVX010000052.1:0-40579 GCA_035501595.1 Casimicrobiaceae bacterium
CTGTCGCTGATGGCGATGCCGCCAGATCTCGACGCGGCGTTCCGCAAATTCATCCCGCCGTTCGGCGCGGCCGGCAACCCCGTCGACATCACCGGCGGCGAGCCGCCCATCACCTATCAGAACACGGTGCGGCTCGGGCTCGAGGACAAGCGCATCCATTCGCTGATCCTCGGCTACTGGCACACCATCATCACCCCGCCGATGGTGTTCGCGCGAACGATGGTGGAGGTGATCGAGGAGATGCGCGCCAAGGGCATCCACAAGCCGATCGTCGCGTCACTGGCCGGCGACGTGGAGGTCGAGGAGGCCTCGGAGTTCCTGTTCGATCACGGCATTCCCGCGTACCCGTACTCGACGGAGATTCCCGTCGCGGTGCTCGGCGCGAAGTACAAGTGGGCGCGGGGGGCGGGACTGATCTGACGCCGGCCGAAGAGCCGCGCTCACTCCGGGCGCACGGCGAGCATGATCTTGCCGATGTGCCGCGAGGACTCCATGAGGGCGTGCGCCGCTGCGGCCTCCGCGAGCGGGAACACGCGATAGATAGCCGGCTTCAGCGTCCCTTTCTCGAACAGCGGCCAGACTCTCTCGCGCAAGCTGCGGGCGATCCCCGCCTTCCGCTCGTTCGGGCTCGCGCGCATCGTCGAGCCGGTGATCGTCTGGCGCCTGATCATGACGAAGCGCCAATCGATCTCGGCGCGCGAGCCGCGGAGAAAGGCGATCAGCACGAGGCGGCCCTCGACCGCCAGGCTCTTGAGGTTCTTCTCGATGTAGTCGCCACCGACCATGTCGAGGATGACGTCGCAGCCGCGCTTGGCCGTGATGGCGGCCACCTCCGCCACGAAATCCTGCTGCCGGTAGTCGAGCGCGTGATCGGCGCCGAGCCGCCGGCAGGCTTCCGCCTTCTCGGCGCTGCCCACGGTGGTGATTACGCGCGCTCCGAAGGCCTTGGCGAGCTGGATGGCCGTGAGACCGATGCCGCTCGAGCCGCCATGGACGAGGAGCGTCTCGCCGCTTCTCAGCAACCCGCGCTCGAAACCGTTGTGCCAGACGGTGAAGTAGTTCTCGGGCAGGCTCGCGCCCTCGAGCGTCGACAGGCCTTCCGGGATCGGCAGGCAGAAAGCCGCCGGCGTCGTGCAGTATTCCGCGTAGCCGCCACCGGGCGTGAGCGCGCACACGACGTCGCCGATGCGCCACTCGCGCACGCCTTCGCCCAGCGCGGCGATGCTCCCCGCGACTTCCAGCCCGATGATCGGCGAGGCATCGGGCGGAGGAGGGTATCCGCCCGCGCGCTGCAGGCAATCCGGCCGGTTGACGCCCGCATAGGCGACGCGGATCAGCACCTCTCCGCGCCGGGGCTCGGGCAGCGGCCCCTGCGCGAGGCCGAGGACCTCGGGCGGTCCCGGCTCACGAGCCGCCACGTAACGCATCGTCGCCGGTAGATTCACTTCGCGCGGGCTGACCTTCGAGGAACGTACAATTGTAGCTTACGCTCCCCAGCATGAACGCCAACCTCTACGCGCTGCTGCGCGGCCATTTTCCGGACGATCCGGGTCAGCCCTGCATCCTCATTCCCGGCGGCCCGGTCATCCACTACGCGGATCTCGACGCGGCGTCGGCCCGCATCGCGCACGCGCTCGTCGACGCAGGCTGCGCGCCCGGCGACCGCATCGCGGTGCAGGTCGACAAGTGCTGGCAGGCGATCGCGCTCTACCTCGCGTGCCTGCGCGCCGGCTTCGTGTACCTGCCGCTCAACACCGCGTACCACAGAAGCGAGCTCGGCTACTTCTTCGCCGACGCCGAGCCAACCGCGATCGTGTGCAGCCCGGAGAGCGCCGACATGGTCTCGTCGCTGCGCCCACGGGCGGCGGTGCTCACCCTCGACGGCGACGCCGGGACGCTCCTCGAGCGCGCCGAAGACCGTGCCGACAGCTTCGAAACCGTGTTGCGCACGCCCGACGAGCCGGCCGCGATCCTCTACACGTCCGGCACGACCGGGCGCTCGAAGGGCGCGATGCTCTCACACCGCAACCTCGCGAGCAACGCGCTCACGCTGGTCGACCAGTGGGGATTCACGCGCGGCGATGTTCTCCTGCACGCGCTTCCCGTCTATCACGTTCACGGCCTGTTCGTCGCCTGCCACTGCGCGCTGCTCTCGAGCAGCCGCATGCTGTGGCTCAAGAGGTTCGATGCGAAGGAAGTAATCGCGCGCCTGCCGCAGGCGACCGTGATGATGGGCGTACCCACTTTCTATACCCGCCTGCTCGCCGAGCCGGGCTTCGACCGGCACGCCTGCCGCAACGTTCGCCTGTTCGTCTCCGGCTCGGCGCCGCTCCTGGCTGAGACCTTCGCGGAGTTCCGCGAGCGCACCGGCCACGTGATCCTCGAGCGCTACGGGTTGACTGAGACCGGGATGAACACCGCCAATCCGCTCGCCGGCGAGCGCGTCGCCGGCAGCGTCGGCCAGGCGCTGCCCGGCATATCGGTGCGCGTGGTCGGCGACGACGGCCATCCTTGCGCTGCCGGCACCGTGGGCGCGGTGCAGGTCAAGGGGCCGAACGTGTTCACCGGCTACTGGCGTATGCCCGACAAGACTCAGGAGGAGTTCACCTCCGACGGTTACTTTCGCACCGGCGACCTGGGCGAGTGGCTGCCCAACGGCTACTTGAAGATCTCGGGGCGCGCCAAGGATCTCATCATCACCGGGGGGCTCAACGTCTATCCCAAGGAGATCGAGGAGAAGATCGACGCCATCCCCGGCGTCGCCGAGTCCGCAGTGATAGGGCTGCCCGATCCGGACTTCGGCGAAGCCGTGACCGCAGTCGTCGTGCCGCGGCCCGGCCACGCATTGAGCGAGACGGAGCTCATCTCGGCGCTCAAGGACGAGATCGCCGGCTTCAAGGTGCCCAAGCGGGTGTTCTTCGTCGCCGCGCTTCCGCGCAACGCGATGGGCAAGGTGCAGAAGAAAGTGCTGCGCGAGACCTATGGCGAGACGTAGCGCGGTTCGCTGCCGCGCAGCGCCAAGTCCGGCTAGCCCTGGCCGACCAGGCCCGCGAAGGCCGCCGCCTTCCAGAGCATGTAGGCGCAGATCGCGAGCAGGAGATACGCGAACGCGCGGCGAAGCCTCGACACCGGCCAGCGGTGCGCGAGGCTCGCGCCGAGCGGAGCCGTCGCCATGCTCGCGAGCACGATGCCCGCGAGCGCCGGCAGATTGACGTAGCCGAAGGTGAGCGGCGGCAGATTCGGCTGGCGCATTCCGGCGACGACGTAGCCGATCGTGCCCGCCGCGGAGATCGGAAAGCCGATCGCCGCGGACGTCGCGACCGCATTGTGAACACGCACATTGCACCAGATCATGAACGGGACCGACAGAAATGCGCCTCCGGCGCCGACCATGCTGGACAGGATCCCGATCGTCGCGCCCACGCCAAAGAGACCCGGCTTGCCCGGCAGCTCCCGCGCCGCCTTCGGCTCTCGATGGAAGAGAATCTGCGCCGCGGCGACGCCCGTGAAGGCGGCGAAGAGCGCGGCGACCAGCGCCGAGGACATCACGGCGACGATCTGCGGCCCGACCAACGAGCCCGCGACGATACCCGGCGCGAGCGCCCAGACCACCGGCCAGAGCACTGCGCCGCGCCGCGCGTGCGCGCGCATGCTGGAGAGCGACGTGAACATGATGGTCGCGAGCGAGGTCGCGACGGCGATGTGAACGATGTGCTCGGGCGGAAAGCCCTCGTGCGCGAAGATCGCCGTGAGCACGGGAATCATCGTCATCGCCCCGCCGACGCCGAGCAGGCCGGCGAGAAAGCCGACCGCGCAGCCGATCGCGAGGAGGAGCGGAAGAAGCTGCCAGTGCACGGTCCGGCTCGCGCTAGCTTCTAAGCAGCGTGCCGGTGATGAACTTCCATTCCGCCGGATCGACGGGCGTGATCGAAAGCCGGTTTCCGGGTTGCAGCGCGCGCATCCCGGCGAGCTCGCGCTGCCCGCGCAGCTCCGCGAGCGGCACGAGACGCGTCTTCTCGACGAAGCTCACGTCGACGTTGAGCCAGCGCGGCGCGGCGCGCGTCGACTTCGGATCGTAGTACGGGCTCTTGCGGTCGAACTGCGAGGCGTCGGGGTAGGCCGGCTTGCTCACCCGCGCGATGCCGGCGATGCCGGGCTCGGGACAGCTCGAGTGGTAGAAGAAGGCTAGGTCGCCGACCTGCATCTGGTCGCGCATGAAATTGCGCGCCTGGTAGTTGCGCACGCCGAACCAGGGCGTGGTTCGCTTCGGTGCCTTGGCGAGATCGTCGATCGAGAACTCGTCCGGCTCGGACTTCATCAGCCAGTAGCGCATCGCCCGAATCGCGCCCCCAAGAAAAACGCGGCGCCGCTTGCACGACGCCGCGTCCGGATAAGGCCCCCCACCTGTGCCGTGCTGACCGTCATCTTGAACCTCGGTTCAAGAGGGTCGCCTGCCGGGATCATTAGGCGCTTCCGCGTAGGGAGCGCACACCGATCCGCTCTAGGCTCCGGCAACCTCGCTAACGTAGCATTGGTCCAAAGAGTGTATGGCCAGCTTCGAACACCGCAGGGGACGACCGCTTGCCGCAGGACAGCTCAGGTCTAGAACAACTTGTCCTGCTCCGCCATCGCACGATCGATAGCGGTCTGCATTGCAGAAATTCTACGCTGAAAGCCGGAGCTGTCAAAACCGCTTGTCGTCGCGGCGGCGTTGCGCGCGCCGAGCAGCTCATGCGCGATGTTGAGCGCAGCCATCACCGCGATCCGCTCGCTGCCCACCACCTTCCCCGCGTCGCGAATCTCGCGCATGCGCTTGTCGAGGAAAGCGACGGCTTGAAGGAGCTCCGCGCGCTCCGATTCCTTGCAGGCGACCCGATAGTCGCGCCCGAGGATCGAGACCTCGAGCGTGAGCGAACGATCGTCCATCAGGCCGCGCGGGAATCGGGCAGCTGCTGCAGCAGCGAGTCGAGACGCGTGGTCGCCGCCGCCATGCGCGCGGCGAGTGCGCGTTGCTGTTCCTGCGCCCGCCCGAGCTCGCGCTTGAGCGACTCGTTCTCGGCGCGCACGCGATGATAATCGGCGAGAAGCTTCGCGAGCCTCTGCTCGAGCCCTGCGAGTTCCGAGTCCATAAGGGCACTATAGGCGTAAGGTTTCCGCCGCGTCAACCGCGAAATGATCCCTGCGGTGCGTCTTCAGCCCGTCTGCAAAGCCTCGTATCGAACCTCGAGGATCTCGATCGCCTCGACGCCGCCCGGGCTTCGCAGCGTGACCGTATCGCCCTCGCGCGCCTTGATCAGCGCGCGCGCCATCGGCGACATCCAGCTGATATAGCCGCGCGCGGTATCGATCTCGTCGATGCCGACGATGGCGACCGTCCACTGCTTGCCGCGCGAATCGCTCACCGCGACGGTCGCGCCGAAGTAGATCTGATCGGCATTCTCGGCATCGCGCCGGGTCAGCGGATCCACGACCTCGGCCCGGTCCAGGCGGCTCACGAGGAAGCGGATGCGGCGATCGATTTCCCGCAGTCGCTTCTTGCCATAGATGTAATCGCCGTTTTCCGACCGATCGCCGTTGCCGGCCGCCCAGGCGACAGTGGCGACGAGCTCCGGGCGCTCCCTTTCGGCGAGCTGCGCGAGCTCCGCCTTGAGCCGCGCGAAGCCACCCGGCGTCATGTAGTTCCGGCTGCCGGCGGGGAGCGGCGAGGCGGCCTCGAGCTCCTCTTCGAGCTCGGTGTCCTGTTCGCGGGTAAAGGCCTTATTCATGGGCGTTCGACCGCTAGAGCGCGAAAAGGAACTCGCACTGCACCGGCGAGTTGACGATTATAGGCCTCGAGGGCCGCAGGCTATAATCGGCGCGGATTCCATCGCCGGCCGGTCGCGCTCCCCCGCTCGCTCCTCGCAATGCCTCGGACGTCCGCGGTGCCTGCATTGACGTCGCTCCTGGCGCTCGCCGCCATCGCTTTCGCGCTGTCGCTCTCGATGGGAAGCGTCGCCATCGATCCGGCGGCGATCTTCCAAGCGCTCTTCGCGCCAGCCGACGAGACGCAGCGGACGATCGTTCGCGAGCTTCGCCTTCCGCGCGCGATCGCCGCCTTCGCCACCGGCGGATGCCTCGCGCTCGCAGGCGCGCTGCTGCAGGTCCTCCTGCGCAACGCGCTCGCCGACCCGTACGTGCTGGGCGTGTCGGGAGGCGCCGCGGTCGGCGCGCTCGCCGCGATGCTGCTCGGCGCGGCGGCCTGGCTCGTCTCCGTCGGCGCATTCGGCGGAGCGCTCGTTTCCACGCTGATCGTGTTCGGGCTCGCGCGCGGCGCGGGACCGTGGTCGCCGACGCGGCTGCTGCTCACCGGCGTGGTGATCGCGTCGGGGTGGGGGGCCACGGTGGCGCTCATCCTGTCGCTCGCGCCCGAAGCTCAGTTGCGCGGCATGCTCTTCTGGCTGATCGGCGACCTCTCCGCACCGCCCGCTGCCTGGTCGACGCTGGTAGTGCTCGCGTTCGCGCTCGCCGCCGCGATGCCCTTCGCCCGCGATCTGAATGCGCTCGCCCGCGGCGAGACGATCGCCGCTGCGCTCGGAGTCGACGTCGCGCGCCTGCCCTGGCTCCTGTTCGCGCTCTCGGCGCTGCTCACGGCGGCGGCCGTCACGACCGCGGGCGCGATCGGCTTCGTCGGCTTGATCGTTCCGCACGCGATCCGGCTCGTGCTCGGCAACGATCAGCGCATCCTGCTGCCGGCGTCCGCCCTCGCGGGCGGCGCGCTGCTGCTCTTCGCCGACACGCTCGCGCGCCGGATCGCCGCGCCGGCCGAGCTTCCCGCCGGTGTGGTCACCGCGCTCGTGGGCGTGCCCGTGTTCGTCTATCTGCTGCATCGGGAGCGCCACTGAGTGAGCGCGCCGATCCTGGCCGCGCGCGCGCTCGCGGTGACGATCGCCGGGCACACGATCTGCCGCGATCTCGATCTCGCGGTCGCCCCGGGGGAGCGCTGGGCCGTTCTCGGCCGCAACGGCGCGGGGAAGACCACGCTGCTGCACACGCTCGCCGGGCTGCGCGCCGCCGCGGCCGGCACGATCGAGCTCGTCGGCCGGCCGCTCGGCTCGATTCCGCGGCGCGAGGTCGCGCGGCTCCGCGGCGTGCTGCCGCAGCAGGACGTCGACGCCTTTCCCTCGACGGTGCTCGAGACGGTGCTGGTCGGCCGCCATCCGCATCTCGGGCGCTGGCAGTGGGAAGGCGCGGACGACATGGGCGCGGCCCGCGAGTCGCTCGCCGCCGCCGACATGGCCGGCACCGAGGCTCGCGACGTCGGCACGCTCTCCGGGGGCGAGCGGCGCCGCGTCGCGCTGGCGGCGCTTCTCGCGCAGGAGCCGCAGCTCTTCCTCCTCGACGAGCCGGCGAGTCACCTCGACCTCGCGCATCAGATCGCGCTCCTCGATCGCCTGGCCGAGCGCGTGCGCGCCGAGCGCAAGGCGCTGGTGATGGTCGTGCACGACGTCAATCTCGCGCTGCGCTATTGCGACCGCGCGGTGCTGCTCTCCGGCGGTACGGCGGTCGCGGGCTCGGCGGAGGCGCTCCTCACTCCGGAGCGGCTCTCCGCGCTCTACGGAGTCGAGCTGCGCGAGCACGCCACGGCGCGGGGGCGCTTCTTGGCGCCGGGCTAGCGAAGCCGCGCTTCAGCGCTGCGCGCTCGCTCGCGCCCGATCGAGCGCGGCGCAGAGCTGCTCCACGCCGTCGACGAAGCGCGGGCCGGCACGGTGCAGCAGATTGGCATCGACGACGTAGAGGTTTCCCCGCGCGACGGCAGGCAGCTCGCGCCACTGCCGCCACTCATCGAGCCACGGGGGGCGGACCGCGTCGTCGGTCGCCGCGATGATCGCCTCGGGCCGCGCGGCGAGCACGTCTTCGACGCCGACCCTGGGCGCCGGCGTGGACAGGCCCTCGAACACGTTCTCCGCGCCGCACAGCGCGAGCGCGGCGCTGATCAGATGGCGACCTCCGATCGTGTAGAGCGGCTTGGGCCAGATCTCGTAGAACACCGAAACCTTCGCCGCGCCGCGCTCGAGCGCGGCGAGCGCGGCGAGCCGCGAACGCAAGTTCGCTGCCGCAGCCGTGGCGGTCGCTTCGCTTCCTGCCAGCGTCCCGAGGCGCTCGAGTTCCTCCGGAATGCCTTCGGGCGTACGCGGATCGGACACGTAGACCGGCACGCCCAGGCCGCGCAGGCGCTCGACCTGACCCGGCGCGAGATACGGCCACGCGACCGCGAGGTCGGGCTTGAGCGCGGCGATGCGCTCGAGGTCGAGGGCGGCCGCGTCGCCGACCCGCGGCAGGAGACTCGCCTGTGGCGGCGCGTCCGCGGGTGAGATTGCACCGACCACCCGATCTCCAGCGCCGGCCGCGAAGAGCAGCTCGGTGGCGTGCGGCGCGAGGCTCACGATGCGTTTCGCCGGCGCGGCGAGCTCGATGCGCTCGCCGGTCGCATCGATGGCCGCGACCGGCGCTCCCAGACACTGCGTCGCGGCGAGCCATGCCGCGAGACAGGCGAGGCGGGCCGCGGCGCGCATCGCGTTCTTCAATACCGATAGCGCACGCCGGCGAAGATGGCGGCGCCCGCGGTGTTGTAGTCGGCCGCGAGCTCGTAGTGCTTGTCGAGCACGTTCGTGCCCCGGGCGAAGAGCGTCCACCCCGCCCCCAGGTCGTATTCCGCGGTGAGATTGACCAGCGCATAGCCGCCCATGCGGATGGTGTTGGCGGCATCGTCGAATCTGGCGCCCGACGCGACGACTTCCGCTCCGACCCGCAGGGCGTTCCAGGACCGGGCGACGGTGATCGCGCCGTGGCGCCGCGCCCGGCGCGGCAGCAGGTTGCCCGTCGCATTGTCGAGGGGACGCTGCAGATCCAGGCTGCCGCGCATGTCGACTCCGGCCGCCCGCCCCTCGAGCTCGAAGGTCACGCCCTCGAGCGTCGCGGATTCGACATTCTGCGGCACGCAATTGAAGGATGGGTCGCACTCGAAGACGATGAGATTGCTCACTCGATTGCGATAAGCGACCAAGCCCGCAGACAGACCGTTACCCGCGTAGCGCAGCGCGGCCTCTGCGTTGTGCGAGCTTTCGGGCTGGAGGTCCGGATTCGAGAAACCCGGGTAGTAGAGGTCGTTGAACGTCGGCGCCTTGAAAGCCGTGCCGTAGCTCGCGCTCGCGCGGACCCCGCCGCCGAAGCTGTAGCCGTAGGCTATCGCGCCCGTGGTGCGGCCGCCGAATTGCGAGCTGTCGTCGTGCCGCAGATTCGCCTGCAGGGCATTCGGGCCGTCGCGCCATTGCCAGACGGCCCCCGCGGCATTGGTATTGCGCATCGTGACGGAGAAGGGCGGATCGCTCGCCAGGTGTTCCTCGCGGCGCTCGAAGATCACCGAGAGCTGCGACGACGTAAGCGCGAAGTCGTTCTGCCACGTGTATTGCCGCTGTCGCGTGCGGAAGGGCGATGTCCCGAACGATGTCTGAGAAACGCTGTCGTCGTCGCCTTCGCCCGCCTCGAGCCGGCTCACCCAGAAGGACGCGAGGCGATTCCGGCTCGCGATCGAATAGCTGTCGAGCGTCGTGATCGTACGGTCGTCGAAGAAGGGCATGCCCGCGTCGAACTGGGCGTTGAGGCGACTGTGGAAGAACTGCGCGGAAAGCTCCTGGTCGGGCGCGAACCTGTAGGCGATGCTGCCGCTGGCATTGTCGTCCCTGTAGCCGTCGCGATCGGGGTTGTACGAAAAATTGTCCGGATTGCCGATAGCGTTGAAGCCGCCGCTGCGCTGCGCCCCGACCTGCAGGGCATAGCGCAGGCCGCCTGGCGCGCCCGAGACCCCGCCGGTCGCCTGACCGGTCGCGTAGGTGCCGTAGCCGACCGTCGCGTTCGCGGAGAATGCGCTCGCCCCGCGGCGAGTGAAGATCTGGATGACGCCGCCGACGGCATCGCTGCCGTAGAGGCTCGACGCCGGGCCGCGCAGGATCTCAATGTGGTCGATTTCCGAGAGCGGAATCGCCTCCACGGGCGTGGTCCCGGCGCTGGACGAGCTGACGCGCAATCCGTCGACCAGCACGAGCGTGTGGTTGCTGTTGGCGCCCCGCAGGAATATGGCGCCGGTCGTTGCCGGTCCCCCGTTGCTGGCAATTTCCACACCCGGCACGCGTGTGAGGAGCTCGGCCAGGCTGTCGACGCCGGCGTGCGCGATATCGTCGGCAGTGAGCACCGTGACGTCGGCGATGAGGTCCGCGATCGGCTGCGGCGAGCGCGCGGCGGTGACCACGACGCGATCGAGGCTCGTGGCCCCTGTCGAGGTCTGCGCCTGGGCGGCACCGGTGCAGGCAACAAGCGTCCCGGCGAGCGCAGCGGCCCGCCGACCGAAGCAGTGGATCATTTCCGTTCCTCCGCGCATGCCGTGCGTCCCCGCACGGCGGTGGATCGATGCAGCGCGGAAGTCGGAGAAACGGCGGGAGGTCGCCAGCGTCGCGACGGTCCGGCCGCGACCCGCCGCCCGCGGTGCGCCTGGCGCCGGCGCGACGGGCAAGGACCACGCCGGATGCAGGCCGGTCTCCGGGCTCGTCGACGAGTGCTCAAGGACCGTTTGCCTTCCCGCGCGCCGTCCGGTGCGCAGTGGCGTCGTCCAACGGTCCGCATCGACCTACCGTTGCGGGGGCAGCGCCGGCTTGAAACATCGTGCTTCGACCGGCTTCCCGTTTCACCCGCCGCACATGAATCGCGCGGCGGACACCTGCGGCCCCGATTATACCGGGCCCCCGCCGCCCCGGTCGGATGGACCCCGGCTGGTATAATCCTCGCCCCTTTCACGCCGCCACCTTCCTTCGCCGTCCAGTGACGCCCCGGCTGTACATACGCACGTTCGGCTGCCAGATGAACGAGTACGACTCGGACAAGATGGCCGACGTGCTGCACGAGGCGGAAGGCTTCGAGCTCACGCAGGACCCCGAAGCTGCCGACGTGATCCTGTTCAACACCTGATCGGTGCGCGAGAAGGCGCAGGAGCGCGTGTTCCACGACCTGGGGCGAGTCCGCCGCTTCAAGCAGGCGAATCCGGAGCTCATCATCGGGGTCGGCGGCTGTGTCGCGAGCCAGGAGGGCGCGGCGATCGTGAGCCGCGCGCCGTACGTGGACGTGGTCTTCGGCCCCCAGACCCTGCATCGATTGCCAGCGCTGATCGCCCGTTGCCGCGCCACGGGCCGACCCCAGGTCGACGTGAGCTTTCCCGAGGTGGAGAAGTTCGACCGCCTGCCGCCCGCGCGCGTAGAGGGGGCGAGCGCCTTCGTCTCGATCATGGAGGGCTGCAGCAAGTACTGCAGCTTCTGCGTGGTCCCGTACACGCGCGGCGAGGAGGTCTCGCGCCCGTTCGACGACGTGCTCACCGAGGTCGCCGATCTCGCCGACCAGGGCGTGAAGGAGATCACGCTGCTCGGCCAGAACGTCAACGCCTATCGCGGCCGGATGACCGCCGGCGGCGAGACGGCGGACTTCGCGACGCTGCTCGACTACGTGGCGGAGGTGCCGGGTCTCGCACGGATCCGCTTCACGACCTCGCACCCGAAGGAGATGACCAGCCGGCTGATCGAAGCCTACGGACGCATCCCGAAGCTCGTCTCGCAGCTCCATCTGCCCGTGCAATCCGGCTCGGACCGGGTGCTCGCGGCCATGAAGCGCGGCTATACGGCGCTCGAATACAGGTCGATCGTCCGGCGTTTGCGCGCGGTGCGGCCGCAATTGTCGCTGTCGTCGGACTTCATCGTCGGCTTTCCCGGCGAGTCCGAGCGCGACTTCGCGCAGACGATGCAGCTGATCGACGAGGTGGGCTTCGACGGCAGCTTCAGCTTCCTCTATAGCCCCCGCCCGGGAACACCGGCGGCCGATTTTGCGGATCGGGTTCCTCCGGCGACCGCGCAGGAGCGCCTCAAGCGCCTGCAAGGCGCCATCGACGCGAGCTACGGCGAGCACAGCCGGCGAATGATAGGCGGCATCGAGCGCGTGCTCGTGACGGGCGCGGCGGCGAGGGGCGATCGCGAGCTCGCTGCGCGCACCGAGAATAATCGCGTGGTCAATTTCCACGGCGATCCCGCCCTGATCGGCAGCTACGTCGCCGTGCGGATCACCGCCGCCCGGCCGCATTCGCTGCGCGGCGAGCGTGCGGACGCATGACGGGCCTTTGGCGGTGTGGCGCGGAATCCCGGCTTCCGGAGCGCGCTTTTTTCACGCTTGACGAGGTGTGCAGCGATGTCTGAACGCAGCTTTCCGGCCCTGCTTCTCCTTCCCGCGGCGCTGTCGGCGTTCGTCCTGGGCTGCGCCACCGCCCCGCAGACCGACCCGGGCGCGGTCGCCGCGGCCGCAGCGGCCGGGACTGCCGCCGCCGCGGCGAGCGGCGCACCCGGCGATGCTTCCGCAGCGAATCCTTCGCCGACCGCAGCGTCTTCCCGCCCGAGCAACCCTGCGGCCATCGCCGCCGCCGCAGCCGCGGCAGCCGCCGCCGCGGCCGGTCAGCAGAAGCCTTTCGCCGAAGTCATCAAGGAAGCCAAGGAGCAGCCGGGGCTCTTCAATCTCTACACCACGGAGGAGAAGGTCTGGCTCGAGGTCGCGCCGGAGCAGTTCGACCGGCCGTTCTTCCTGCACATCAACCGCACGCAGGGCCTCGGCCAGCGCGAGCCCTTCGTGAGCCCCATGCTGCGCTCCTACATCGTCGAGTTTCACCGGCTGGGCAACCTGGTGCAGATGCTCGCCAAGAACACCCAGTTCTTCGCGGCGGAGGGCACGCCGCTCGCGCGCGCGGTGAGGGAATCCTTGAGCGACAGCCTGCTCGGCTCGGTGCCGGTCGCGAGCCAGCCGCATCCGGAGCGCAAGTCAGTGCTGATCGAGGCGAACGCGCTGTTCCTGACCGACATCCCGGGCGGCGCGACGTTCCTCGATACGTCGTACCGGATGCCCTACGCGCTCGATCCCCGCAACTCGAGCATCACGTCGACGCACGTGACGCCCGACATGGTGGGCCTCGGAGTCTCGGCTCACTACGCGGTGCCCAGGATCGCCGCGCCGCCGCTGGTGCCCAATCCCTCGGTCCCCTACGTGCCGCCGCCGACGCATCTCGAGGACCTGCGCAGCCTGTTCCTGGGCTACTACTACTCGCTCACGCCGCTGCCGGCGCCGATGCACCCGCGCGTCGCCGACGACCGGCTGGGGCATTTCGTCGTGCATCGCTTCGAGTTCTCCGACGACGTCGCGGCGTTCCCCGACATCTACTACGTGAAGCGGTGGCGGCTGGAGAAGAAGGACCCCGACGCCGCGCTATCCGAACCGAAGGAGCCCATCGTCTACTGGCTCGACCGGAACATTCCGGAGAAGTACCGCGAGACCGTGAAGGCGGGGATCCTCGAATGGAACAAGGCGTTCGAGAAGATCGGCTTCAAGGACGCGGTCCGGGTCGAGGTCCAGCCGGACAATGCCGACTTCGATACCGCCGACGGGCGCCACTCGTCGGTGCGCTGGGTGGTGCGCGACGAGCCCGGGGCGCTGGCGATCGGCCCCAGCGTGGCCGATCCGCGCACCGGCGAGATCCTCGATGCCGACATCGAGATCGAGGAAGGCTGGACGAGGCTTCCGCGCCGCCAGGCCGCCGAGCAGTTCCCGCCTAGGCACGTGCCCGCGACGGGTGACGATTCGTTCTGCGACTACGGCGACGTGGCCTTCGACGAGCTCGCGTTCGCGCTCGACCTGCTGGTCGCCCGCGGCGAGATCGATCCCGACGGACCGGAAGCGGACGCCTACGTGAAGGCCACGCTCAAGGACGTGGTCACGCACGAAGTCGGGCACACCCTCGGGCTGCAGCACAACTTCCGTGCCTCCACGATCTATACGCAGAAGCAGCTCTCGGATCCGGCTTTCACCCACAGCAACGGCATCGGCGGCTCCGTCATGGACTATAACGCGATCAACCTCGCGCTCCAGGACGAGCCTCAGGGCGACTACGTCATGCACGGCCTGGGTCCGTACGACTACTGGGCGATCGAGTACGCCTACACGCCGATCCCGCCGGAGCGCGAGAAGGCGGAGCTCGAGAGGATCGCCTCGCGCAGCACCGAGCCGCAGCTCGCCTTCGGCAACGACTACGATGCCGGCTTCGGCGGCGCCGCCGAGGGCATGGACCCGCAGGTCAACCGCCGCGACCTCGGCAGCGACCCGCTCGAATACGCCGAGCGCCGGCTCGAGCTGTCTCGCGAGCTCTGGGATCGCCTGCAGACGCGCGAGCTCAAGCCCGGCGAGAGCTACGAGATGCTGCGCCGGAACTTCCTCGCGGGACTGACGCAGGTGGGCAACGCCACGATCATCGCCGCGAAGTACGTCGGCGGCGTCGTGTACGTGCGCGACCACGCCGGCAGCGGTCGTGAGCCCTTCACCCCGGTTACCGCCGCGCGCCAGCGCGCCGCGCTCAAGGAGATCGCCAGCGGGCTGCTGTCGGTCGACAGCTTCCAGCTTCGGCCCGAGTTCGTGCGCCGGCTGACGGTCAACCAGTTCGACCGGACCCGTGACCACCCCGACCTGAGCGCGGTGACGCCGGACATCTCCCTCACCTCACGGATGCTGTCGATCCAGAGGGCGGTGCTCGATCAGCTGATGAGCGACGCCGTCGCGACGCGCATCGAGGAAGGGACCTACCGGGAAGACCGGGCCGGGCGCAGCTTCCGGCTCTCCGAGCTCTACGACACCCTGCAGAGCGCGATCTGGAGCGAGCTGAAGACCGGGCGCGACATCTCGGTGTTCCGCCGCAATCTGCAGCGCGAGCATTTGAAGCGCGTCGCGGGCACGCTGCTGCGGCCGTCGACGACGATGCAGGCGGATGCGCGCTCGCTGCAGCGCGAGAACGCGAAGCAGCTCCTCGCGCTCATCAGGACGGCGAAGAGCGGGCCCGCGCTGTCCAAGGAGGCACGCGCGCACCTGGGCGAATGCGAGAACACGCTCGAGGAAGCGCTCAAGGCTCCGCTGCAGCGCCCGGGCGTCTAGCCGCGAGCACCCCTTGCGACCCGCGACCGCCGAGCTGGAGCTATCGCCGCTCGACAATCGCGCGCTCGCGAATCTGTGCGGGGCCCTCGACGCCAACCTTCGCCAGATCGAAGCCGCGCTCGACGTGACGATCGCTCATCGCGGCGCGGCGTTCACCTTGCGCGGCGCCGCGCAGCAGGTCGAGCGCGCCGCCGCCGCGATCGAGCGCTTCTACGCCCAGGCGAAGGAGCCGCTCACCGTCGACGACATCCAGCTCGGCCTCATCGAGCTTTCCGGCGCGCCGCCCGCGGCGAGCGCCCCCGCGGGCGAGAGCGCCGGCGAGTCTCCGGTCCTGCGCACGCGGCGCACCGATCTTCATGGACGCACGCCCAACCAGATCGCGTACCTCAAGAACATCCAGGCGCACGACATCACGATCGCGATCGGACCGGCCGGCACCGGCAAGACCTATCTCGCCGTCGCCTGCGCCGTCGACGCGCTCGAGCGCGACGCGGTCAAGCGGATCGTGCTGGTGCGCCCGGCGGTCGAGGCCGGCGAGCGCCTGGGCTTCCTCCCCGGCGACTTCGCCCAGAAGGTCGATCCCTATCTTCGGCCGCTGTACGACGCGCTCTACGATCTCATGGGCTTCGACAAGACCGCAAAGCTCTTCGAACGCAACGCGATCGAGATCGCGCCGCTCGCCTACATGCGCGGCCGCACGCTGAACCACTCTTTCATCATCCTCGACGAGGCGCAGAACACCACGCCCGAGCAGATGAAGATGTTCCTGACGCGCATCGGCTTCGGCACCAAGGCGGTGATCACCGGCGACGTCACCCAGATCGACCTCGCGCGCGGGCAGAAGAGCGGGCTCATCGAGGCGCGGCGCATCCTCGCCGACGTGCGCGGGATCGCGTTCACCGACTTCACCAGCGCCGACGTCGTCCGGCACCCGCTGGTGCAGCGGATCATCAGCGCCTACGAGAAGCACACCGATCGCGAGCGCCGCGACGCGCCGGTCGCGCCGCGGCGTCGAGAGCGATGAGCCGCCGCCCTGCGGCGCAGCTGACTCTCTCCGTGCAGTACGCCGTCGCAGCGGACGGACTGCCGGCACGTGCCTTGCTTCGCCGCTGGGTGCGCGC
Source organism: Casimicrobiaceae bacterium (assembly GCA_035501595.1). GTDB lineage: Bacteria > Pseudomonadota > Gammaproteobacteria > Burkholderiales > Casimicrobiaceae > PALSA-1003. Next base: position 16,155 of record DATJVX010000052.1, read on the forward strand.
GGCTCTGCTTCCGGCGACACGCCGCGCCGCGATCACGCTGCGCCTCGTCGATTCCGCGGAAGGCCGTGCGCTCAATCGCCGTTATCGCTCGCGGACCCGCGCGACCAACGTGCTGTCGTTCGTGTACGATGACAGCCTCGGAAGCTTGGAAGGCGACATCGTGCTGTGCGCTCCGGTATTGCGCCGCGAAGCCGCCGCGCAGGGCAAGCCGTTGACGGCGCACTGCGCGCATCTGGTCGTCCACGGGGTTCTCCACCTTCAGGGCGCCGACCACGAAGACGCCGCGGACGCCGTGCGGATGGAGGCGCAGGAGGCCGCGATCCTCGCCCGCCTGGGCTTTGCCGATCCGTACCGGCCGCGGCCGGCGGCGCCTCGCGGCAGCCGCTAGCATGACTCCCTCCGCCGACCACGACGACCGCGAGCGCCCGACGCTGCTCGAGCGGCTGTCCGCGTTTCTCACCCGCGAACCCGAGGATCGCGACGAGCTGCTGACGCTGCTGCACGGCGCCTTCGAGCGCAAGCTCCTGGACGCCGACGCGCTGTCGATCATCGAGGGCGCGCTGCAGGTTTCGGAGATGACGGTGCGCGACATCATGATCCCGCGCGCCCAGATGGACGTGGTGTCGATCGAGGACGATCCCGCGCAGTTCATCCCCTTCGTGCTCGAGACGCGACACTCGCGCTTTCCGGTCGTGGGCGAGAACAAGGACGACATCGTGGGCATCCTCCTCGCCAAGGAGCTGCTCAACTACTACGCCAATCCCGAAGCGTTCAACCTGCACGACACGCTGCGCCCCACCGTGTTCGTGCCCGAGTCCAAGCGCCTCAACGTGCTGCTGCGCGAGTTCCGTGCCAACCGCAATCACATCGCGATCGTGGTCGACGAATACGGCGGCGTTTCGGGCCTGGTGACCATCGAGGACGTGCTCGAGCAGATCGTCGGCGACATCGAGGACGAATACGATTTCGACGAAGCCGAGGACAACATCATCCCGGAGGGAGGAAGCCGCTACCGGGTGAAGGCCCAGACCGAGATCGCCGATTTCAACGCCACGCTGGGCGCGAGCTTCAGCGACGAGGAGTTCCACAGCATCGGCGGCGTCGTGCTGCAGGCGTTCGGTCGCCTGCCCAAGCGAGGCGAGACCACCAGCATCGCGAACTTCCGCTTCAAGGTCGTGCGCGCCGACAGCCGGCGCATCTACACGCTCGAAGTCGAGCGGCTCGCGCCCGAGCCCCGGGCGGAGACGCCGACCGACGCGCCGTAGGCGCGATTCGAGCCCGCGTGTCGCCGAGGTTCCCCGGAGTACCCCCGATCGCGCTCGCCGCCGGGGCGTTCGTGCTCGGCGCCGCGACGGTCCTGAGCTTTGCCCCCGTGGGACTGTGGCCGCTCGAGATCCTGGCGCTGGCCGCACTCTTCGCCCTGTGGAACGGCGCCGAGTCGGCGCGGCGCGCCGCGGCCGTCGGCTTCGCGTTCGGACTGGGCCTGTTCGGCGCCGGGGTGTCCTGGGTCTACGTCGCGCTCTCCACGTTCGGCGGGATGCCGGCGGCCGCGGCGGGGCTCGCGACGCTCGTCTTCTGCGCGTATCTCGCGCTGTTCCCCGCGGCAACGGGCTTCGTCTGCGCGCGGCTTGCGCGCCCGGCCACGGGCGAGCGGCTGGCGATCGCGGCGGGGATGTGGACGCTCATGGAATGGCTGCGAAGCTGGCTCTTCTCCGGCATGCCCTGGCTCTCGGTGGGCTACGCGCAGATCGCCTCGCCGCTCGCCGGCTACGCCCCGCTCGGCGGCGTCTTTCTCGTCGGGCTCGCCGCTACGCTCACCGCCGCGCTCGTCGCCTACGCGGCGCGACCTCCGCGCGCGGCGAACCGCGGTTCCACGCTGATCGCGCTGGCCGCGCTCGCCGGGATCTGGGTTGCAGGGGCGGGCCTGGGCGCGATCGAATGGAGCCGCCCATCCGGCGCACCGGTCACGGTCAGCCTAGTCCAGGGCAACATCGAGCAGGACATTAAGTTCGATCCCAAATTCCGGGACGAGACGCTCGCGGTCTACGCGGGGCTCGTGGACGAGGCCCGGGGACGCCTGACCATCCTTCCGGAATCCGCGCTGCCGATGTTCGCCGACGAGGTACCGCCGGAATACATCGCGCGGCTCCGCGCCGCGGCGCTCGCGCGTCACGGCGAGCTCGTGCTGGGGTTGTTCTTCTTCGAGCCGCGGGGCCCCGAAGAGAGCGAGGATCACTACTTCAACAGCGTCGTGACCATCGGCAGCGCCGAGACGCAGGTCTACCGGAAGCGTCACCTCGTGCCGTTCGGCGAGACGATCCCGCTCAAGCCGCTCGTCGGCTGGTTCATCCGCAGCGTGCTGCACATCCCTCTCGAGGACCAGACGCCCGGCCCGCCGCATCCGGTGCCCCTCGAGATCGCCGGAGAACGCGTCGCCATGAGCATCTGTTACGAGGATGCCTTCGGTGCGGAGCAAATCGAGCAGGCGCGGGAAGCCACTCTGCTCGCGAACGTCACCAACGACGCCTGGTACGGACGCTCGCTCGCCGCGGAGCAGCACGAGCAGATGGCCGCTTTCCGCGCGCTCGAAACCGCTCGGCCCATGCTGCGCGCGACCAACACCGGCATCACCTCGATCATCGACCATCGCGGTGGCGAAGTCGCACGCCTGCCGTGGTTCACGCGCGGGGTGCTCGAAGGCGAGATCGCGGGGCGCACCGGGTTGACTCCGTATCTGCGCTTCGGCGACGCGACGAGCGTGGTCGCATCGCTGGCTCTCGCCGCGGCGGGTCTTCTGGCCGCCTGGCGACGGGGCGCCTGACCCGGGGCCGTGCGCGCCCAGAGGGCAAGGCCCCGGCGCGCCCAGTGGCGTGCCGCGCGCATCATCCAGTAACATCGCGGGCGTCGCTTTTTCCCTGTCCAGGCACCATGCTCTCGTTCCAGCAGGTGATCCTCAAGCTCCAGGACTACTGGGGAGGCCAGGGCTGCGCGCTGCTGCAGCCCTACGACATGGAGGTCGGCGCAGGAACCTCGCACACGGCCACGTTTCTGCGCGCGCTCGGCCCCGAGCCGTGGCGCGCGGCCTACGTCCAGCCTTCGCGACGGCCGAAGGACGGTCGCTACGGCGAGAATCCCAACCGGATGCAGCACTACTACCAGTACCAGGTGGCGCTCAAGCCGTCTCCGTCGAACATCCTGGACCTCTATCTCGGCTCTCTCCAAGCGCTGGGCTTCGACCTCGCCGGCAACGACGTGCGCTTCGTCGAGGACGACTGGGAGAATCCCACGCTCGGCGCCTGGGGGCTCGGCTGGGAGGTGTGGCTCAACGGCATGGAGATCACGCAGTTCACCTATTTTCAGCAGGTCGGCGGCCTCGACTGCGATCCGATCACCGGCGAGATCACCTACGGGCTGGAGCGGCTCAGCATGTACCTGCAGGGCAAGGACAACGTCTTCGACCTCGTCTGGACGGAGGGCCTCACCTACGGCGACGTCTATCACCAGAACGAGGTCGAGCAATCGACGTACAACTTCGAGCAGTCGAACGCCCCGCGGCTCTTCGAGCTGTTCTCGTTCTTCGAAAGCGAGGCGAAGCGCCTGCTGGAAGCGAAGCTCGCGCTCCCCGGCTACGAGATGATTCTCAAGGCGGCGCACAGCTTCAACCTGCTCGACGCGCGCGGTGCCATCTCGGTCACCGAGCGCGCCGCCTACATCGGGCGCATCAGGGCGCTCTCGCGCCTGGTGGCCGTGGCCTACGTCGCGTCGCGCGAGGCGCTAGGCTTTCCGATGCTGCCCGAAGCTCTCAAGCGCAGCGCCGCATGAGCGCAGGCGCCGCGACCTTGCTGGTCGAGCTCGTCACCGAGGAGCTGCCGCCCAAGGCGCTCAAAAGCCTCGGGGCTGCATTCGCCGAGACGCTCGCCGCGGGGCTGCGCGCCCGCGACCTTCTGACCCCTTCGAGCGAGCTCACGCCCTACGCGACGCCTCGCCGGCTGGCCGTCTCGATCACCCATGTGCTGGCAACCGCGCCCGACCGCCCTTTCAAGGAGAGGCTCCTTCCGGTGAGCGTCGCCTTCGACACGCAAGGCCGGCCGACGCCGGCGCTCATCGGCAAGCTCAAGGCGAAGCAGCTCTCGCACCTCGATCCCGCGTCGCTCACGCGCGAGCACGACGGCAAAGTCGAAGCCTTGTACTACGAAGACGTCGCGAAGGGCGGCGCGCTGGCCGTCAGCCTGCAGGCCGCGCTGGAGGAGGCCGTGGCCAAGCTGCCGATCCCGAAGGTCATGAGCTACGCGGGAGCCGGCGGCTACTACAACGACCGGCAATTCGTGCGCCCCGCGCATCGGCTGGCCGCGCTGCACGGGCGCGACGTCGTCGCCGTCGGCGTCCTGGGGCTCGCAGCGGGGCGCAGCACCGAAGGCCATCGCTTCCTCGGGCGCAGGGAGCTGGAGCTCGCTGCGGCCGACGCCTACCCCGACGCGCTCGAAGCCGAAGGCAAGGTCCTGGCCGCGTTCGGATTGCGCCGCGAGCGAATCGTCGAGATGCTGGAAGCGGCGGCGGCCGGCGCGCGCGTGATCAAGCCCGACGCGCTCCTCGACGAAGTGACCGCGCTCGTCGAATGGCCGAAGGTCTACACCGGCGGCTTCGACGCGACGTTCCTCGACGTGCCGCGAGAGTGCCTGATCCTCACGATGCAGCGCAATCAGAAGTATTTCGCGCTGGAGAGCGAGGACGGAAGGCTGCAGAACCGGTTCCTCCTCGTCTCCAACATCGATGCGCGCGATCCCGAGCCGATCGTCCGCGGCAACGAGCGCGTGCTCCGCGCCCGTCTGGCCGACGCGAAGTTCTTCTACGACCAGGATCGCAAGGCGACGCTGGAATCGCGCGTGCCGCGGCTCGCGCAGGTCGTCTATCACAACAAGCTGGGCAGCCAGCTCGACCGCGTGACCCGCGTGCAGGCGATCGGCCGGTTCATCGCCGGGCACGTCGGCGCTGACGAACGCCTCGTCGAGCGGGCCGCGCACCTCGCCAAGGCGGACCTGCTCACGGAGATGGTCGGCGAGTTCCCGGAGCTGCAGGGCATCATGGGGCGGTACTACGCGCTCCACGACGGCGAGCCTGCTGCCGTCGCCAACGCCATCGGCAGCCAGTATCTGCTCCGGCAGGACGCTGCCGCGTGGGCGCAGAACCCGACCGGCGCAACGCTGATGGCCGCCGATCGAACCGAGACGCTGGTCGGTATCTACGGCATCGGGCTCGTGCCGAGCGGCGAGAAGGATCCCTACGGGCTCCGGCGAGCGGCGCTCGGATTGATCGATGCCTTCGAAGCTTTCGGCGCCATGGCCCGGCACGAAGGGCAGCCGCTGCGGCTGAAGCTTCGCGCGCTGCTGGACTTCGCCGCATCGGTGTTTCCCCCTCGAACGCTCTCGCCGAGCGTCGCATCCGATCTCGAGGATTTCGTGTTCGAGCGCTACCGTCACCAGCTCGCCGGCGCATTCCAGCGCGAAGTCGTCGACGCGGTCGTCGACATCCGGCCGCCACTCGACGAAGTGCCTTCGCGGGTCGCCGCCGTCCGGGCGTTTCGCGACCTGCCCGAGGCGCAGGCGCTGGCGGCCGCGAATAAGCGTATCGTCAACATCCTCAGGAAATCGGGCGACGAAGCCGCCGCAGCGGTCGATCGCTCGCTCTTCGGCGACGGCGCCGAGCACAGCCTTTTCGCTGCAGTGCAAAATCTGCTGCCCATCGTCCACGGTCACGTGCAGCGGGGGGAATACACCGAGGCATTGCGGGCGCTCGCCTCCGCGCGGGCGAGCGTGGACCGCTTCTTCGATGAGGTCCTCGTCATGGCGGAGGACCCCGCCGTGCGCGGCAACCGCCTTGCGCTGCTCAGAGGGCTCGCCGAAGCGATGAATCAGGTCGCGGACATCTCGAAGCTCGCCGTGTGACGCACGAGCGCTGATGGTCCAGTTCGCCTCCGAACCGGCTCCGCATACCCGCCAGGCGAGGCTCATCATCCTCGACCGGGACGGCGTCATCAATCACGACAGCGATCAGTACATCCGGACGCCGGAGGAGTGGCGGCCCATTCCCGGCAGCCTCGAAGCGATCGCGCGGCTCAACCACGCCGGCTTCCGTGTCGTGGTCGCGACCAATCAGTCGGGACTGGGCAGAGGCCTCTACGACACCGCGACGATGATTGCGATCAACGAGAAGATGCACAAGGCGCTGGCCCAGGTCGGCGGCCGGATCGACGCGGTGTTCTTCTGCCCGCACACCGCCGAGGCGGATTGCGATTGCCGCAAGCCCAAGGCCGGGATGCTCTTCGAGATCGGCCGGCGCTTCGGCGTGGAGCTCACGGGCGTGCCGAGCATAGGCGACAGCTTGCGCGACCTGCAGGCCGCGGAGGCGGTCGGCGCCCAGCCGATCCTCGTGCTCACCGGGAAGGGCGAGAAGACGCTGCGCGAGGGCAGATTCCCGGCCAATACGGTGATCTTCCCCGATCTCGCCTTCGCGGTGACGGCGCTACTCGCCGGCGACTAGCCCGACGATGTCGGCGCTGCGTTCCCTCCTCTTCGCGCTCTTCCAGTCCGTCCTGACTCCGATCTACGCGGTGCTGGTGCTGCTGATGTTCTGGCTACCGCCGGTGCCGCGGTACCGGTTCATCACCGGCTGGTGCTGGCTCAACCTGTTTGCGGCGCGCTGGATCTGCGGCATCCGGCACCGCGTCGTCGGGCGCGAGAACGTGCCGCCGTTCGCCTCCCCGCATATCGTCATGTCCAAGCACTCTTCGACCTGGGAGACGCTCGAGCTCAACTTCCTCTTCCCGCCGCTCGCCTTCGTCGCCAAGAAGGAGCTGCTGGCGATCCCGTTCTTCGGCTGGGGCTTCACGCTCGCCTCGCCGATCACCATCGATCGCAAGGCAGGCAAGGACGCGATGGCGCAGATGGCCGAGCAGGGGCGAACGCGGCTCGAGCAGGGATTCTGGATCGTCATCTATCCCGAGGGCACGCGCATTCGCGCGGGGACGCGCGCGCGCTACAAGACCGGCGGGGCCAGGCTCGCGATCGAGCTCGGCGTTCCAATCGTGCCGGTGGCGCACAACGCCGGCTACCTGTGGCCGAAGGGCATTCTCGGCAAGCGTCCCGGCACGATCACGGTATCGATCGGCAAGCCCATCCGGCCCGAAGGCGGCGACATGCAGAGCCTCACCGTCGAAATCGAGCGCTGGATCGAGGATGAAGTCACCCGGCTGGGCAACCCCCTCAAGCCGGAAGCGAGGTCGCCTTGAACCGCGAACGCGCGCTCGAGCCCGCCGCCAGGCTGCGGCTCATCGTGGTCGACGGGCAGCGCATTTCGTACGCCCTGTTCCGCGCCCGACGGCAGTCGATCGGCATGCAGATCGATCATCGCGGCCTCGTCGTGCGCGCCCCACGATGGGTCCCGATCCGCGATATCGAGCTGGCGCTGCGCGAACGCGCGTCCTGGGTGATCGAAAAGCTCGCGGCGTGGACGGACGCCGCCCAGGACGCGCTGCCAACCGAGTGGCGTTCCGGCGCGCCGCTGCTCTACCAGGGCCGCCCGCTCACGCTCGCGCTCTTTCCCGCGCGCAGCCAAGCGATCGCGGCGGATCTCCTCAACCTGACCGTGCTGCATCCCTCCCCGAGCAACCAGGCCGAAGTCAGCGCCTTCGTCTGCCGCTGGCTCAGGCAACAGGCGATGGCTCTGTTCGTGCCCCGCGCGTTTGACTTCGCGCGCCGCCTGGCGACGCAGCCCACCGCGGTGAAGCTGTCCAACGCCCGTTCGCAGTGGGGAAGGTGCAACGAGCGCGGCGAGATCCGCTTGAACTGGCGGCTCTTGCAGCTTCCCCCGCGGCTCGCCGACTACGTCGTCGCGCACGAGGTCGCCCATCTGATCGAGCTCAACCACTCGCCGCGCTTCTGGGCGCTGGTCGAATCTCTGCTCCCCGGGCACGTCGAGCAGCGGCGCGACCTGAATGCGTTCGCGCCGCTGCTCGATCGACAGCTTCTCTAGGTCGGAAGCGGCGGAATGTCGATCGGGCCGACGCCCTGATCCTGCAGCAGGCGCCGCAGCGCCCTCACCAGCTCCTCGCCGCTGCGCGTATCCCGCCAGGCGCCATCCTGCGGGCGAAAGTGAAACCCGCCGGAGCGTGCCGCCACCCAGAGCTCCCGGTTCGGGACGTGTCGATTGACGATGATGCGGCTGCCGTCGCAGTCGATCGTGAGCACCCCGTCGTTCTCGGACCAGTCGACGTCGCTCTCCGCCGCATCGAGCGCGGAGCCGATGGCATCCAGCACGCGCTCGGTCAGCGCGAGGAAAGCGCTCTCGTCCTGCATCGCAGGGAGCCCTGCATGGGCGTGTTAGACTCGTCGCAGTCGCGTGTCGTGTACAGCGTTCCGATGTTACCCCGTTCCGTAGCCATCATCATCGTCGCCGGGGCTTTCATCCTCGCGGGTTGCGGCATCAAGGGACCGCTGCGGTTGCCGCCGGGCAAGACGGCGCCCGAGCCCACCGGGCTTCCGCCGGGCTCCGTGCCGCCGCAGACATTGCCGCCGAAGCCCCCCGACACGAGCTCGGGAGGCGACGTTCCCCCGACCAAGGACGACACGCGGTGACACCGCTCGCGGAGCGCGGCGGCGCACTGTGGGTCGAGGAGGTGCCGTTGGCCGAGGTCGCGGCGCGCTATGGCACGCCGTGCTTCGTCTACTCGCGCTCCGCGCTCGAAGGCGCGTACCGCGAATTCGACGGGGCTTTCTCTGGCACCGACCATCTCACCTGCTACGCGCTGAAGGCCAACTCGAACCTCGCCGTGCTCGATGTCTTCGCCCGGCTGGGCAGCGGCTTCGATGTGGTCTCCGGCGGCGAGCTCGCGCGCGTGATAGCCGCGGGCGGCGACCCGGCGAAGGTCGTCTTCTCCGGCGTCGGGAAAAGCGACGACGAGCTGCGCCAGGCGCTGGCGCTCGGCATCCACTGCTTCAACGTCGAATCGCCGAGCGAACTGGAGCACCTCGACCGGATCGCCGGCGCGCTCGGCAAGCGGGCGCCCGTCAGCCTGCGCGTGAATCCGGACGTCGACCCGCTGACTCACCCCTACATCGCCACGGGCCTCAAGGAGAGCAAGTTCGGCATTCCCTTCGCGGCGGCGCTGCCGCTGTACCGTCGCGCGGCGCGTCTCGCCCACGTCGCCGTGATCGGCATCGACATCCACATTGGGTCGCAGATCACGGCCCTCGAGCCGTACCGCCAGGCGGTGACGAAGGTACTGGAGCTGGTGGACGAGCTCTCCGCCACCGGGATTCGCTTGCAGCACGTCGACCTCGGAGGCGGCATCGGCATCCGCTACCGGGACGAGACTCCGCCGGAGCTCGCGCGGTACGCCGCGATGATCGAGGAGCTCTTTCGCGGCCGGAGCGAGAAGCTGGTGTTCGAACCCGGCCGGCGGCTCACCGGTAACGCCGGCCTGCTGCTCACCCGGGTGCTTCATCTCAAGCCGGGCCCGGATCTCAACTTCGCGGTCGTCGATGCGGCGATGAACGATCTACTGCGCCCGGCGCTCTACGATGCGTGGCATGCCGTGCGCGCGGTCCGGCCGCGGAAGGATCCAGCGCGAGTCTGGCAGGTCGTCGGGCCGATCTGCGAGAGCGCCGACTTTCTGGCGCGCGATCGGGAGCTCTCGCTCGCCGAGGGCGACTTGCTTGCGATCCTCTCCGCGGGCGCCTACGCGATGGCGATGAGCTCGAACTACAACTCGCGCCCTCGCGCCGCGGAGGTGCTGGTCGACGGCGCGGCGATGCATCTGGTAGGCCGTCGCGAGAGCGTGACCGAGCTCTTTGCGCGCGAATCGCGACTGCCTTGAGCGAGCCGCGAGCGCGACTTCGCGCGAGCGAGAACGGCGCAATCGAGCGTCTTCCGGAAGTGTGCTAATTCGCAACAGTGACGCTGCGCGTCACATGAAACCGCAATTAAATCTTGTATTTCGAAAAATTTTGGCTAGAATTCAGCCAGCAGGTGTCAATGGATTTGTCAAGGGGTCGAGCCAAAAAAAGCGGCGTGACACCGAAGCAAACCGGCGGGACCTGCGCTGAAGCGGTATCACTGATAACAGTTTCAGCAACTCAGACAGGAGAACTGAAGATGGCTAAGAAGCGCAAGGTTAAGAAGGCCGGGCCGAAGAAGGCCGCCAAGAAGAAGACGGCGAAGAAGAAGACAGCAAAGAAGGCGAAGAAGAAGACTGCCAAGAAGAAGGCCAAGAAGGTCTAGTCAGTTCCTGGCCTACCGGCTGTCGCAAGCACTCGCGACGGCCCCCAAAACAGGCGACGCGCAAGTGTCGCCTGTTTTGTTTGGATCGGAGGAAAGCTAGCGGATCGAGGGCGCCCGGGAGGGCGCGGCCGCCTGCCTCACCCCCGACCGCGTGGCAGCGGGCGTGGACTTCGCCGTGCGGCTGGTGCCGTGCTTCGACCGTTTCGCACGGACCGGGCCCGCATCGCTCACCACCCGGAGCCGCTGTCCCGGCACCAGCTTGGTCGCGAGCCCAGCGTTCCAGCCCTTGAGGTCCTGGGGCGACACATCGTAGCGGGCAGCGATCGAGGCGAGCGTCTCTCCCTTGCGGACGCGATGATAGATGGTGCGGCCGCTCGGCACGCTGGTGAACATCGTGTTCTGCAGGCTCGCGATCGTCGCGTCCGACGCCGCCTGCGAGGGCACGAGCAGGGCATGCCCGACCGGCACCTTGGCTCGCGGACCGATCCCGTTGACCGCGCGCAGGGTCTCGAGCGACAGGCCGAAGCGCGCCGCAACCTGCGCCAGGGTCTCGCTGGCTTTCAGCTTGTACGCCTGCCACGTGACCATCGGCTGATCGGTAAGCTCGAGCTTGGCGGCGAACAGCTCCGCCTTGTCGTAGGGCAGCAGGATGGTGGCTTCGTCCGCGCCAGCGATCACCGGGCGGTTGTGCTGCGGATTGAGCGACAGGAACTCGTCCAGCGGCATCTCCGCGAGGTCGGCGGCGGCCTTGACGTCCATCTTCCGGTTCGTCCGCACGACGGTGAAGTAGGGGGCGTCCGGTATGTCGGCGAGCGACAGGTCGAAGACCTCGGGATCGCTGACGATGTTCTTCACCGCCTGCAGCTTGGGCACGTAGCTGCGCGTCTCCTTGGGCATCTTGAGGCTCAGGTAGTCGGTCGGCTTGCCGCGCTTCTGGTTGGCCGCAATCGCGCGATGCACCGCCCCCTCGCCCCAGTTGTAGGCGGCGAGCGCGAGATACCAGTCGCCGAAGTCGGCGTAGAGCGTCTGGAGGTAGTCGAGCGCGCCCTCGGTGGCCGCGACCACGTCGCGGCGCTCGTCGAACCACCAGTTCTGCTCCATGCCGTAGCGCTTGCCCGTCGAGGGTATGAACTGCCAGATCCCGGACGCGCGGCTGCGCGAGTAGGCCATCGGGTTGTACGCGCTCTCGATCATGGGCAGGAGCGCGATCTCGAGCGGCATGTTGCGCTTCTCGACCTCGACGACGATGTAGTAAAGGTAGCGCCGGCTGCGCTCGATCATGCGGGCGACGTAGTCGGGCCGCGCGGCGTACCAGTCCTCCGCAGCCTTGACCAGCGGTCCGTCGATGTCGTCCAGCGCGAAGCCCTGCCGGATCCGCGTCCACAGGTCGCCGTACTCCGAGCGCAGCTGCAGGGTCGCGTTGGTGACCGAGTCGGGATCTCCGCCGGTGGCCATCTGCGGCGGAGGCTCGGGCGGCAGTACGACAGGCATCGGCTCGGCCGCGATCTCGGCCGCCGTGATCGGCTCGTCGGGAGACACTTCGAGCGTCGCGGCCACTGGGGCGGGGGCGGGGCTCGCGACTTCCGGCGCAGCGGCCGCGGCGGCTCCCTGTGCGGCGGGCTCCGCGCTCGGCGAGACCGAGCCCGCGGCGGTACGCGGCTTGTCCGCCGGCGCGGTCGCGCACGAAGCCAGTGCCAGCGCGAGCGCCGCGACGGCAAACGGGACTTTGGCCGATAAAGTCAGTCGTTCAAGCAAAACGGGCGGATGGTAGGGGCGGGCGCGGGCGCACGTCAAGTCGCTCCCACCGGCTAGAACGCGTTCTTCCAGGCGCGAATTTCCGCGAAGACCGGGACGCTGCCGTCGAGGACCCGTCCGGCGTGCCGCTCGGCGGCCGCCCGCACGCCGGGATCCTCGATGCGCAGGAAGGGATTGGTTGCACGTTCCTCGCCGATCGTCGACGGGAGCGTGGGCAATCCGCGGTCGCGCTTGGCTTGCTCGCGGGGCCGGCGCTCCAGTAGTGAAACGTTGGCCGGTTCGACCGCGGCGGCAAAGCGAAGGTTCGCCAGCGTGTACTCGTGCCCGCAATAGACGCGCGTCGCCGGCGGCAGCGAAGCGAGCTTGCCGAGCGATGCGACCATCTGCGCGGGCGTGCCTTCGAACAGCCGGCCGCAGCCGGCAGCGAACAGCGTGTCGCCGCAAAACAGCAGCGGCGGCTGCGTGTCGCGAGCGACATAGGCGATGTGGCCCGCGGTGTGCCCCGGGATGTCGAGCACCGAGAGCTCGAGGTCGATGCCCGGCACGCGGATGGCGTCGCCCTCCGAGAGCGCATGGCTTCGTCCCGGGATCGCCTCGTGCGCCGGCCCGAACACCGGCACGCGCCAGCGCGCGAGAAGCGCAGCGACGCCGCCGACGTGATCGCCGTGATGATGCGTGGCGAGAATCGCGGTCAGCTCGCGGCGCTCGCGCTCGAAATGCGCTAGCACCGGCGCGGCGTCGCCCGGATCGACGACCACGGCCTTGCTGCCCTGCTGGAGCGACCAGATGTAGTTGTCGGCGAACGCGGGGATCGGGATAATCTCGAGCATGGCGGAATCTTCGACAGTGCCGGCGACCCTGTCAACGGGAACGCTGGCGGAATGGTTCGCGACGCCGCTCGGTCACTACCTGCTCACCCGCGAGCTCGCCTACTTCGACCGCACCCTGTCCGACATCTTCGGCTTCCACGCCCTGCAGATCGGACTGCCGGAGTGCCCGTTCCTCAAGGGCTCGCGGATCAGCACGCGGCTCACCGTCGATCTCGAAGAGCCGGCCCAGGTGCTCGCCGACCCGCACTGGCTTCCGTTCGCGGAGAACGGCATCGATCTCATCGTGCTGCCTCACACGCTCGAGTTCACCGACGAGCCGCACCAGTTGCTGCGCGAGGTGCATCGCGTGATCCGTCCGGAAGGCCAGCTCCTCGTCGTCGGCTTCAATCCCTTCAGCCTGTTCGGCGTCAAGCGCTACTTCGGGCGCGGGCAGACGATGCCGTGGACGGGCAATTTCATCGCACTCTACCGGCTGAAGGACTGGCTCTCGCTCCTGGGCTTCGAGGTCTCGGGAGGACAGCTCGACTGCTACATGCCGCCCTTCGTCCAGGAGAAATGGCTGCAGCGGTTTCATTTCTTCGAGAAGGCCGGCGACCGCTGGTGGCCCATCGCCGGCAGCGTCTACTTCCTGCGCGCGACCAAGCGCGTGCTGGGCATGCGCGTGATCACGCCTGCCTGGTCGCGCCGCGTGCGCAAGAAGGCGCTGGCCGCGCCCGCGGGCCAGGCGAGGGAATGCGCCGAAGTGATCGAATCGCGCGCCGCATGACGGCGCCGGTCGTGATCTACACCGACGGAGCGTGCAAGGGCAATCCCGGACCCGGGGGCTGGGGCGCCGTTCTGCAGCATCGCGGTCACGAGCGCGAGCTCTTCGGCGGCGAGGCCGCGACCACGAACAACCGGATGGAGCTCACGGCGGTGATCAAGGCCCTCGAAAGCCTGAAGCGCCGCGTCCAGGTGGAGCTCTACACCGACTCCCAGTACGTGAAGAACGGCATCGAGCGCTGGATCGACGTCTGGAAGCGCAACGGCTGGAAGACCGCCGATCGCAAGCCGGTCAAGAACGCCGACCTGTGGCTCGAGCTCGATCGATTGGCGCGTGCGCACGACATCGCCTGGCACTGGGTCCGGGGTCATGCCGGGACCGAAGGTAACAACCGGGCCGACGCTCTGGCGAACCGCGGCGTCGAGACCGTGCGGCCCGCCTCGCCGCCGGCCTAGGCGGGGAGCTTCGGCACGTTGCCTGGGCCGTGCCGAGCCGGCGGGTTGGAAGATCGCCCAGGCTGCGGCAACGGGGTCCGTTGCAATGAAGCAGTCGCCGGGCAACGATTGGGAACCGCTGCCATCGGTGCGTCGCGCGAAGCGCTGAGCGCCTAGGTCGGTGCCTGCCTCGCGTTCGGTCTAGCCGCGACCCAGCTCATGAACAGCTGGTAGCCGAGCGCGAGCAGCGTCGCGCCGACGAACATGCCGAGAATGCCGGCGGTTGCCATGCCGCCCAGAGCGCCGAGCAGGATGACCGGCATCGGCGCATCGACTCCGCGGCCGAGCATCAACGGCTTGAGAACGTTGTCGGCCATCCCGGCGAGGAACAGCAGCACCGTATACAGGACCGCTTCGGAAGTCCCGTAGTTGCCGGTCCACCAGATCCAGCCGATCGCCGGCAGCGTGACGATCAGCGCCGGCACCTGGGCAATGCCGAGCACCAGCACGATGGCCGCGAGCGCGCCGGCCCACGGCACGCCGGCAAGCCCCAGGCAGAGCCCGACGACGATGGCCTGGATGAACGCCACGCCGATGACGCCCTGAGCGACCGCGCGGATGGTCGCCGTGGCGAGCCGGGTGAACTCCGTGCCGTGCTCTTCGCCCGCGAAGCGCTTGAAGATCGCCTCGCAGCTGCGTGCACCCGACTCCCCGAACGCCATGAGGATTCCGGCGATGATGAACGCGGCGACGAACAGCAGGAGTCCGCCGCCGATGCTGGCCACGAACGCGAGCCCCTGCTTGGCGAGCTCGCCGATCTTCGGCTGCAGGCTCTGAACGAATGCCGGCAGGTCTGCGTGAGCCCGCGACCAGGCGCCATACAGCTTCTTGCCGACCACGGGCCATTGCGCCACCGACTCGCGCGGAGGGGGAATCGCGAGCGTGTTGTCGCGGACGCTGCTGATGAAATCGTGCACCGAGTCGCCTAGCGAGCTCATCAGCACTGCGGTCGGCACCACGATCAGCACGACGGCGACCAGCACCAGCAGCGCCGCCGCCAACCCCTGTTTGCCCCCGAGCCTGCGAGCCAGCCACCGGTGCAAGGGGTAGAGCGCGACCGCGAGGATCACGGCCCAGGCCATCAACGTCAGGAACGGCGAAAAGACCTCAAAGCACAGGAAAGCCAATGCAAGGAGGATGCCGGCGCGGATCAGCACTTCGAGCAGGCGCTCGTCGAGGCGTCTGTCGAGACTTTCAGCCGTGCTGCTGTCGTCGTTCATGGATCGTCCTCGTGTCGTGCACGCAGGGACTAGAGTTTGCGCGCGATTCGCTCCCGGTGCAGTCGAGGGGCGCGTTTGCCCCGGGAGTGCCGGCGCTGCCCGGTCCGGCGCACTCCCTGTGACGCGCCGGGTCGGCGCCCTTGTCGCCCGGTCTCGCGCCTGTGCTGCCGGCAGGCAGGCCCGCTCTTGTCATTGGCCTGACAGCCCCTCGTGCGGGGTCCTGTTCGCGCGCTCTGCCTCCTCGCACGCCCCCGCACCCGGAAATGACAACGGGCGGCGCATCGCGCCGCCCGCTTCGAAACTCCGCTGCACGGTGGCGACGGAGGCGAGGCGTTACTTTTTCGCCCGCTTGGCGGCGCGGCGCCTGACGGCCTTCTTCACGACGCGGCGCTTGACGGCCCGCCGCACCATCGCCTTCTTCACGGCACGGCGCTTGACGGCCTTCTTTACGGCGCGGCGCTTGACGCCCTTGCGGACCATCGCCTTCTTCATGACGCGGCGCTTGACGGCCCTTCGGACCATCGCCTTCTTCACGGCACGGCGCTTCACGGCCTTGCGGACCATCGCCTTCTTCAGGGCGCGGCGCTTGACGGCCTTCTTGACCATCGCCTTCTTGAGCGCGCGGCGCTTGATCGCCCTCTTCACCAGTGCCTTCTTGACGAGGCGGCGCCTGATCGCCTTCTTTACCAGCGCTTCCTTGACCGCCTCGGCCTGGGGCGGCGGCATCATCGATAACATGTCCGTCATCATCGTTGCTTCTCCTGTCTGAGTTTGATCCAACTGTTTTGTCGATTCGCCTTCAGGGCAGGCGAGGAAGATCCGTCGCTCGTGAGGCCTCTTGACAAATCCGCGTCGACCTGCTCGCGATATTCTAGACAACTTTCAATGATTTGCAAGATTAGTCGGGCGCTCGCGTGCCGGTTTCGCGTATTGGCGTCGCACTCGCGACGCCGACGAAAGTCACGCTAGCTGCCTTCCCGCTCCCTGGCGAGGCGGCGCGCGAACACCTGCATCTCGCGCATCGCCTGCTTGTCGCCCTTGCGCTCGGCCGCGGCGATGCCTTGCCGCCACGCCTCCTGCGCATCGTCGTCGCGGTGCGCGGCGGCGAGCGCCTTGCCAAGCATCTTCCACGCCGCGGAATACCCTGGATCGAGTTCGACGGCGCGCCGGAAGTGCATGGCGGCGGCTTCCGGATCGGCGCGCCTGAGATGCTCGTTGCCGAGTCCGAAGCGCAGCAGCGCGCCGTCCTTGCCGGCGGCGAGCAATCGCTCGAGACCGGCGAGCGCGGCACCTTCAGCGCGCTCGGTCACGGCGGGGGCTCACTGCTTCAGCAGCGCGCTCGTCGCGCAGTCGATGTGACGCATCGGATAGACGACATCCTTGTCCTTCGCCTCCTTGACCTCCTTGGCGTCCTTGGCGTCCTTGGCACCGGGCTTGCCCTCCACTTCGGCGTAGAGCCAGCCCTCGGTGCCGCGCCGGTAGACGATGCGCTGCGGGAACTGGTCGACGACATTGGTGAAGGTGAATGACTTGGCCTGCGCATCCTCCTTGACCGCGCTCAGCTTGAATGCGAATTCCTTCTTGCCGGAGGGAATCGCGACGTAGTAGACGCCATCGTCGCGCTGCTCGATGCGCAGGTACTCGAAGTCCTGAGTCCGGTCCCGGATCGAATCGGCTTCCTTGGCCGGCGCCTCCGGCGCGTCCTTGCCCGCTTCGGCCGAGCGGGGCCTGAGCACCGTATGGCTGAATCCGACCATCATGCCGCCGCGAGGCGGCGACCATTGCTCGCGGAATTCGCGCCGATTGGCAGCGCCCAGCCAGCAGCCGCTCAACCAGGCCAGCGCGTCCAGCGACGGCTTGGCTGCGGCAGGGGTCGCCGCGGGTGCCGGCTGCGGCGCCGCTGTGGCAGCGGGCGCGCTTCGAGCCGGGAACGGACAGGCGATCGCGGCGATGGCGAGGGATACCATCAGCGACGCCGATCTTGGTCGATGGTTGGGCATGCTTCTCCTCACTGTGGCCGCGCGAGCGGCCGGGAAGACCGCCGCGATTGTACAGCTCGTTCGGGATCGCGCTCGCCCGGGCGTCGAGCCCGACGGGCCCGATCTCGCGCTCGGGATCGGACAGCCGCCCGGGCCGGATAGTTCGCCCGCAGCCCGCGGCTGCATGAATAGTATGATCCGACGTACCCGAGGTTCACCCGGCGTCGATTTCTCGGTCGCCGATCTCCGGAGCCTTCCCATGCAGACTTCCGATACGTTCGCTCTCGACGGCAGGATCGCACTGGTCACGGGCGCGAGCCGCGGGATCGGCGAATCGATCGCGCGGACCCTGGCCGCGCACGGCGCACGGGTCATCGTCTCGAGCCGCAAGGCGGACGGCTGCGAGGCCGTCGCGCGCTCGATCCGCGCCGAGGGCGGCCTGGCCGAGGCCCGTGCCTGCCACATCGGCGAGCTCGATCAGATCCGGACCCTGCTGGCCGCGATCGAGGCCGGGCACGGCCGGCTCGATATCCTGGTGAACAACGCGGCCGCCAATCCCTACTTCGGCCCGATCGTCGACACCGAGCTTTCCGCCTTCCAGAAGACTGTTGACGTCAACATCCGCGGCTTCTTCTTCATGTCCTCGCTCGGCGCGAAGCTGATGGCGAAGCACGGCGGAGGGGCGATCGTCAACGTCGCCTCGGTCAACGGCATCATCCCGGGACACTGGCAGGGGATCTACTCGATCACGAAGGCGGCGATCATCGGCATGACCAAGGCGTTCGCGAAGGAGTGCGCGCCGATGGGCGTGCGCGTGAATGCGCTCGCCCCGGGCGCTACCGACACCAAGTTCGCCGCGGCGCTGATCCACAGCGAAGACGAGGCGGTCCGGCGCATGACCACGACGCACGTGCCGATGGGGCGCGTGGCCAAGCCCGACGAGATGGCTGGCGCGGTCCTGTACCTGGTCTCCCCTGCGGCAAGCTACACGACGGGCGCCTGCCTCGTCGTCGACGGCGGCTACCTGATCGGTTGAGCTGCGCATGGCCGGCGGACCGGTGGAAGCCTACGTCGGCACGATGCCGGTGCCGGAGAAGCATCGCATCGACGCGGAGCGACTGGAATCGTATCTGCGTGCGCACATCCCGGGCTTCGCCGGCCCGCTCGAGATCGAACAGTTCCGTGGCGGTCAGTCCAACCCCACGTACCGGCTGAGCGCCGGCGCCGCACGCTATGTCCTGCGGCGCAAGCCGCCCGGGAAGCTCCTGCCCTCGGCGCATGCGATCGACCGCGAATACCGCGTGATGACGGCGCTGCGCGCTTCTGGCGTCCCGGTGCCGCAGACGCTCTGCCTGTGCGAGGACGATGCCGTCGCCGGCACCGCGTTCTACGTCATGGAATACGTCGATGGGCGCGTGTTCTGGGATCCCGCGCTCCCCGGCGTGAGCGCGGCCGAGCGGGGTGCGATATTCGGCGAGATGAACCGGGTGATCGCGGCGCTGCACCGCGCGGACTACCGCGCGCTCGGCCTCGAGAATTTCGGCCGGCCCGGCGGCTATCTCGCCCGCCAGATCGCGCGCTGGACCCGGCAGTATCGCGCCTCGGAGACCGAGCGCATCGATGCGATGGAGCGGCTGATCGAGTGGCTGCCGGGGCACATCCCTTCCGGCGACGAGACGGCGATCGTCCACGGCGACTACCGCCTCGACAATCTCGTCTTCCACCCCATCGAGCCGCGCATCCTGGCGGTGCTCGACTGGGAGCTCTCCACGCTGGGCCATCCGCTCGCGGACTTCGCCTATCACTGCATGAGCTGGCGCGTTCCGGCCGGCACGTTCCGGGGCATGCTCGGGCTCGCGCTGCCAGCCCTCGGGATTCCCCTCGAGACCGAGTACGCGGCCCGGTATTGCGAGCGCACCGGCCGCGGCCCGGTTGAGCCGAGGGAATGGGAGTTCTACATCGCCTATAACATGTTCCGCGCCGCGGCCATCGCGCAGGGGATCATGGGCCGGGCGCGCGACGGCACCGCGTCCAGCGCCCACGCGCTCGAAGCCGGGCGCTCCGCGCGCAGCATGGCCGAGCGCGGCTGGCAGCAGGTGGAGAAGCTGCTCGACCCCCGCTAGAGCGGCAGCGGCTCGTTTTCACCCACAGGAGGGTTCCGGAGACGCTCATGGACTTCCAATATTCGCTCAAGACCCGCGAGCTCGCTTCGCGCATCGAGACATTCATGCGCGAGCACGTCTATCCCAACGAGCAGCGCCACGCGCGCGAGCTCGCGGAAGGCGAGCGCTGGCAGCCGATCCGCCTCGTCGAGGAGCTCAAGGCGCGCGCGCGCGCCTCCGGACTGTGGAACCTGTTTCTGCCGCAATCGGAATCCGGCGCCGGGCTTACCAACCTCGAGTACGCGCCGCTGTGCGAGATCATGGGCCGCGTCCCCTGGGCGCCGGAGGCGTTCAACTGCTCGGCCCCCGACACCGGCAACATGGAGACGCTCGAACGCTACGGGACGCCGGAGCAGAAGCGACAATGGCTCGAACCGCTGCTCGAAGGCAGGATCCGCTCGTCGTTCGCGATGACCGAGCCCGCGGTCGCCTCGAGCGACGCCACGAACATCGCGAGCCGCATCGTCCGCGACGGCGCCGATTACGTGATCGACGGGCATAAGTGGTGGATCTCGGGCGCCAACGATCCGCGGTGCCGGCTGTTCATCTTCATGGGTCAGACCGACCCGCAGAATCCCGACCGCCACAAGCGGCAGTCGATGATCCTCGTCTCCCGGGACGCTCCGGGCGTGAAGGTCCTGCGGCCTCTGCCGGTCTTCGGCTACGACGACGCGCCGCACGGCCACGCCGAGGTGCTGTTCGAGAACGTGCGCGTGCCAGCGTCGAACATGCTGCTCGGCGAAGGTCGCGGATTCGAGATCGCGCAGGGCCGGCTGGGCCCGGGTCGCATTCACCACTGCATGCGCACGATCGGGCTCGCCGAGCGGGCTCTCGAGGCGATGTGCCGCCGGGCGCTGTCGCGGGTCGCCTTCGGCAAGCCGATCGCCGAGCAGACCGTAACGCTGGAGCGCATCGCCGAGTCGCGGATCGCCATCGACCAGGCGCGGCTGCTGGTGCTCAATGCGGCGCACCGGATGGATACCGTCGGCAACAAGGCCGCCGCGAGGGAGATCGCGATGATCAAGGTCGCCGCACCGACGATGGCTTGCCGGGTCATCGACTGGGCCATCCAGGCGCACGGCGGCGGCGGGCTCTGCGACGACTTCCCGCTTGCCTACGCGTACGCGCACGTACGCACGCTGCGCTTCGCCGACGGCCCGGACGAAGTCCACCGCAACCAGATCGGGCGGCTCGAGCTCGCGAAGTACCGCTGAAGGATCCGGAAGCGCTATTTGCCGCCCAGCAGCCTGCCCTTGAGGTCGGGTTGCACCGGCTTCTCGCCGAGCCAGATGCGCGTCAGGGCGCGGTTGAAGGCCTCGCCGGGAATGCGGCCGCGGAATCGGCCGTTCCACCCCAGATTGGTCCCGCCGCGGACGAAGTCGAGCGTGACCACGTCTCCCTTTTTCGCCTCCTTGAGCGGGCTGATCAGCGCCACGAGCCGATCGGTCTCGCGCTTGACCGCCGCGAGCTCGGCAGGCGTGCTGTTGTCGGCCATCGTATCGAGGAGCGCGTCGATGATCTCGCGCGACGACACCGTGAGTAGCATGTTCATCTGGATCCGCCGTGGCGCCATCGCGAAAACGCTGGGCGCGTCGCTCGCCCGCTTCGGCAGATAGAGGGCGACGACGTAAACCTCGAGCAGCAGCTTCGCCCGCACGCCGGCGCCGTTCAGGACCAGCGACCGGCCGGCGAGCGAGATCCGATCGTCCAGCCGGATGCCCGCGACCTCGGCCGCTCTCGCGCTCTCAACGACGAGCGCCGCCGCGATCAGCACGCAGAGCGCGCTGCGCACACGCCCGACGTTCACGGAGCCCGCGCGGGAAAGCTCGACGGTCAGCCGCCGAGCAGCGACTTCTTGAGATCCGGCTGCACTGCCTTGTCGCCCAGCCAGATGCGCGTCAGTGCCTCGTTGAAGGCGGCGCCGGGGATCGTCCCCTTGGACTCGCCGTTCCAGGAGATTCGCGTCGCGCCCTCGACGAAGTCCAGCGCGACGACGTCCTTCTCCTTGACCTCCTTGAACGCCTTCATGATCGCGGAGAGCTGATCGGACTGCGTCTTGACCGCCGCGAGCTCGGCGGGCGAATTGTTCGCTTCCAGCCCTTCGTTGAGCGCGTCGACAAGCTGGTCGGCCGAGAGACCGCGCAGCAGGTTCAGCTGAATCCGTCGCGGAGCCTGTGCGAGCACGCCCGGCAGATCGCTCGCCCGGTGCGGAAGGTACAGGCTCGCCACATACACCTTGAACATGAGCTTGGTGCGGATGCCCGCGCCGTTGAGTGCGAGCTCCTGGCCGGCGACCGAGGCATGGTCGTCGATCCGCACGCCGCCGACCTCCGCGGCCCTGATGCCACTCGCCATGAGCAGAGCCGTCGCAACGGCGAGGCAGAGCCGCGGGGTGTTCATGGTTCCTCCTGACGCGTCGCTAGGCGACGGGCGAATCTCCACGGTCGCCGCGCCGCGGCGGACTGCGGCGCGGGTTCGGCGGGGAGCTCAGGCGGCGATCACTTCGCCGTATACGTCAGCTGCAGGCCGACGATGTTGACGTTGTTGCGGTACGAGCCGCTGATCAAAGCATTGCTCGCCGTGCTGCCCTCGTTCTGATTGATGCTCGAATCGCGCACCCAGATGTAGGCATAGGCGAGGTCCACGGCCAGGCTCGGAGAGAACCTGTACTGGACGCCCGCCGAGAGCCACGTCCGATCGTTGTCCGGCAGTCGAGGCGTGCGGTCGGCGTCGCGCACCGGCGACTGGTCGTAGGCGAGCCCGCCGCGGAAGGTCACCGCGTCGCTGTAGCGGTAGTTCGCCCCCGCCGAGATGCGCCAGGTGTCGCGGAAGTTCTCGGGGTTCGACAACAGGACCTCCCCGGTGCTGCGGACGACGGTGAGGTCCTTGATCGTGCTCCAGCCCGTGTACTGAAGATCGGCCATCAGGTCCCACTGGTTGTTGAACTGATGGAACACCGAGACGTTGGCCGTGTCGGGCATCTCGATGTGCAGGTTGACGTCGCCGCTCGCGAGCTCAGCGTTCACGCCGGTGACGAGCAGCGCGCCGACGGGCGCGAGCTCCGGCGGCAGCGGCCCGAGCGACGCCGTGGTCGGGTTGGAGAAATTGACCGAGCCGCTGACGTCGTACTTGATCTTGGAGCGATACGCCGCCCCGAACCGCGTCTGTGGGGTGGCCTGCCACAGCACGCCCACGTTCCAGCCCCAGGCGCTGTCGCTGCCCGAGATATCGCCCTCCGATTCCAGCCCGGCCGCCGAACCGATCAGCGCCGGCGCCGCGGCGGCCGGAATCTGCCCGGCAGCCACGAGCCCCCCCACGCCCTGGGCGAACGCGCCGGCATAGTTGACCTTGCTCGTGAGCGTCGCTTTCAGCCGCTGCCAGCTCACGCCGCCGCCGACCGTCAGCTGAGGCGTCGGCTCCCACGAGAGCACCGGGTTGACGTTGACCGTGTCGAGCTTCGACTTGATGGCCTGGAAGCGACCGATCCAGTCGGAGTCGTATTCGGTCTTCAATCCGAACGGGACGTTGACCCCGATGCCGAACGACCACTTGTCGGTGAACGGAATGCCCAGGTAGAAGTTCGGGACGACGGAGCAATCGCCCGCGTCGCCGCCGGTGCTGCCGAGCGGCTGGAACGCCGCAGGCTGCGACCCGTTGTCGTGGAATTTCGCGGACAGGCAGATCAGGTTCGCGGCGACGACGGCCTGCGTCGACTGCAGCCTCACGAGGCCTGCCGGATTGTAGAAGATCGTGCTGACGTCTTCGGCGGCGGCTGCCCCGCCGGCGTAGGCGTGACCCAATCCGCTCGCGTTCTGCTCCTGCAGCGCGAACCCCGCCGCCATCGCGCGGCCGGCAGCGAGCGAAACCAGCGTCGCGCCGAGAGCGGCAGCCACGCGCGTACGACGCAATGCCCGGGATTTCATCTTGGTCGCCCTCCTGTCAGTGGTTGGTCGAGCTTGTTCGAGCCGCTCCGCCGGCACCGCTTTTCTCGGCAACGCGCGGCAAAACTATACACCGCGTCGCGCTCGGCCGCTTATTCCGGAGGCAGCGGGACCGGGCGTCGATCGGCGCCCGTTGCAACATAGGTGAGGCTCGCCTCGGTCACCTTGACGCAGATCATCTTGCCGGGGTTGCGCTGGGCATAGACCTGGACGTCGACCGTGACCGACGTCCGCCCGACGTGGGTGATCGTCGCGTAGAAGCTGACGACGTCGCCCACGAGCACCGGCTGCTTGAAGACGAACGAATTCACCGCCACGGTCGCGACGCGTCCGCGCGCGCGGCGGGCGGCCGGAACGGCGCCCGCGATGTCCACCTGCGACATCACCCAGCCGCCGAAAATGTCGCCATGCTGATTCGCGTCGGCGGGCATCGGCACGACGCGCAGCGCCGGCTCCTCGGCCGGGAGTGTCGCGCTGTCGTCGGTCGTCGCATGGGCTCGACCGGATTCGCTGCGGTGATTGCGCATGCTCGGTCTACGCTGCCTTTCGGCGCGCCTCGTCGCGAAGCTCGCGCCGGAGGATCTTGCCGACGTTGGACTTCGGAAGCTCGGTGCGGAATTCCACTTCGCGGGGGCACTTGTAGCCCGTCAGGTGCGCGTGGCAATGGGCGAGCAGCGTCTCGGCGGTCAGCGCGGGATCCTTGCGGACGACGAAGAGCTTCACGGCCTCGCCCGATTTCGAGTCGGGCACGCCGACGGCGGCGCACTCGAGGACACCGCTGTGCATCACGACGACCGATTCGACTTCGTTCGGATAGACGTTGAATCCCGAGACCAGGATCATGTCCTTCTTGCGGTCGACGATGCGCACGAAGCCGCGCTCGTCGATGACCCCGACGTCGCCGGTGGCGAGCCAGCCGTCGCCGTCGAGAACCTTGGCCGTCTCGACGGGCTGGTGCCAATACCCCGCCATGACCTGAGGCCCCTTGATGCAGAGCTCGCCGGCT
>DATJVX010000053.1:0-27360 GCA_035501595.1 Casimicrobiaceae bacterium
GAAGGGCGCGGGGATCTCGTTCCTGCACCTCTCCGACGGGTCCTGCTTTCATCCCGTGCAGATCGTGGCGCCGGGCACGCTCGCCAACTACGCCGACGAGATCCTGCACCTGACGACGGGCTGCGCGATCGAGGCCTCGGGCACGGTCGTGCCCTCGCCCGCCAAGGGGCAGCCCTACGAGATGCAGGCGAGCTCGGTCAAGGTGGTCGGCTGGGTCGAGGACCCCGATTCGTACGCGATCCAGCCCAAGCCGCACACGCTGGAGTTCCTGCGCGAAGTCGCGCACCTGAGGCCGCGCACCAACGTGATCGGCGCCGCGACCCGCGTGCGCCACACCATCGCCCGTGCCATCCACGGCTTCTTCGACGAGCACGGCTTCGTGTGGGTCAACACGCCGATCATCACCGCGTCGGACGCCGAGGGCGCGGGGGCGCTGTTCCGGGTCTCGACGCTCGACCTCGCGAACCTGCCGCGCTCGGCCGACGGCAAGATCGACTTCGCGCAGGATTTCTTCGGACGCGAGGCGTTCCTCACCGTGTCCGGCCAGCTCAACGTCGAGTGCTACTGCCTGGCGCTGTCCAAGGTCTACACCTTCGGCCCGACGTTCCGCGCCGAGAACTCCAATACCAGCCGCCACCTGGCGGAGTTCTGGATGATCGAGCCGGAGATCGCCTTCGCCGCGCTCGACGACAACGCGGCGCTCGCCGAGGCGCTGCTCAAGCACATCTTCAAGACGCTCCTTGCCGAGCGCCCCGACGACATGGCGTTCTTCGACGAGCGCATCGAGAAGGGACTGGTCGCCAAGCTTTCCGGCATCGTCGATTCCGAGTTCGCGCGCATGGAGTACGGCGAGGCCGTGCGCGTGCTGGAGCAGGCGAAGCAGAAGTTCGAGTTCCCCGTCGCCTGGGGCATGGACCTGCAGTCGGAGCACGAGCGCTATCTGACCGAGCAGTACGCGAAGAAGCCGGTGATCGTGGTGAACTACCCGAAGGAGATCAAGGCGTTCTACATGCGCGCGAACGACGACGGCCGCACCGTCGCGGCGATGGACGTGCTCGCGCCGGGGATCGGCGAGATCATCGGCGGCAGCCAGCGCGAGGAGCGCCTCGACGTGCTCGACGCGCGCATGGTCGGCGCGGGGCTCGACCCGCAGCATTACGGCTGGTACCGCGACCTTCGCCGCTACGGCACCGTGCCGCACGCCGGCTTCGGTTTGGGCTTCGAGCGCACGGTGGCCTACGCGACTGGGCTCGCCAACGTGCGCGACGTGATCCCGTTCCCGCGGACGCCCGGCAACGCGCGGTACTGACGGCGCGAGCCGCCGGGCGTTGTCCGGGGCTCGCTCCCAGGCTCCGACGGGCGACGCGGTGCTTGCGCGCCGCGCGTCAGCTGAAAACCGTCGAGAGCAGCCCGGCGAGGCCCAGCCCCAGCGCCGCGAGCGCGTCGCCGGCGATGAGCCCTCCGCCGACGAGCGAAGCGGTGCTCATGTCCGCGGGCAGCGCGGTGCCGCCCCTGGTCTTGTCGCGGTCCCTGTTGAGCATGTTCATGAGGCTGGACAGCACGCCGCCGGCCGCGAACCAGGAAGAGGTCGCGAGGTTGAGGAAGCCGCCGAACGAGGACGCGTACGGCGACGGCAGGATCACCGCGTCGAGCATGAAGTCCGTGCAGAAGCCGGCGCGGCCCGACGCCGCGAATCGCTTGTAGCTGCGATTCGCCTTGATGAGCTTGCGCAGGAGCTCGGTCGCGAAGCCGATCCCGAGGCCGACCCAGATGGCGGTGCGCTGGTAGGGCTTGTCGTCGGTCAGGCTGCGCAGCACCCCGACGAACTTGTAGGTCATCGCGGAGGCCCAGCGCTCCGGCTGCTTGTCCGCGGGCAGCGTCGTCTGGTCGAGCTGCAGCACGGGATACGCCGTCATGAAGAGCTCGGCGAAGACCACCGCCATGATCGCCCCCATGATGATGCCCGCGACCTGGAAGCGGAACTGGATCGTGCGGTTGGTGCCCAGCCGCCAGCCGGTCGAGCGATCCTGCTGCATGTCGCAGGCTTCGCTGGTGGACACGAGCAGCACCGTCGCGGCGAGCAGTCCGACGATGGGGTCCTTGAGCCCGATCGCCGCCATGAGGATCACGGTGACGACGAACGCGGAGGAAATCGGATTGCTGTCGGTGATGCCGACGGAGATGCCGTTGACCATCGCGAACACGAACACCAGGATCACCGCGAAGGCGAGATAGCCCACGGGCTCGCCGAGCAGCTGCGAGCCCGTGACGACGACGGCGATCCCCCAGAAGACGACCCAGCCTACCAGCCGGCGGATGTTGGTCTTCTTCCAGTCCTCCTGCTCGACGGGCTTGGCAGCCCGCTGTTGCACGCGCTTCCAGGCGCGGTAGAGGATGAGCGAGACATCGATGAGCGCCGCGCCCATGATCATCCCGAGCGCGATCAGGAAGGTGATCTTGCGGAACGGATCGCCTTCCTTGAGCCAGCCGATCGAGATGAAGTACGGGATCAGCGCCCAGCCTACCAGGCCGCCGACGAGCGCCGGGATGCCGATGCGCGCGCCGACGATCATGCCGGCGCCGAAGGTCGAGGTCGACAGGTCGATTGCGCCGAGAAACGCGGTCTTCGCCGCGCCGACGCCGCCGATGATGCCCAGCGCCATGCCGCCGAAGAGCCGCGTCACCGAGCGGCGCAGCAGGTCCACGTCGGTGAGCGCGCGCAGGATGTTGGCGACGGCGAGTCCCGAAGGAAACTTGAGCTGCATGCGGTCGACGAGGATCGGGGTGTAGAGCATCCCCACGCCGACGCCGAACATGCCGATGCACAGCATGTAGACGATCAGCTCCCATACCGGCGGCTTCGGCAGGCCGAGCCAGGTCATCGCCTGGATGACCACCGCCATGGCGCTCATCCCGGCCACCGAGGCGGCGGTCGTCTGGATGAAGTTCGCCCCGTGCCGGCCCTGCGCGCCGTAGCCGAAGGTCACGGTGGAGCCGAGGATGCCCGCGAGCACCTGGCCGCCGACGAAGAAGCCCAGGGAGAAATTCATGTACGACGCGGCGAGCCCGCCGAGCGGACCGAGCACGAGAATGCCGATCGCGCCGAGCAGCGCGTAGTACTGCCAGCTGCCGATGCGCGGCAGCCAGGACCAGCGCTGCGTCGATTCTCTTCGCGGCAGAGGAGTCGATGTCATGGTCGGGCCTCCGGGTCTCCGGCGCTGCGGGTCGCGCGAGCGGGCGGTGCGGCTCGCGAGACTTTAGGGTGCGCGCCGCGCGCGGTCAACCGACCCGCTCGAGGCTCGCTCGCGTCGCTCCCCCGCCGTGTGCGGCACGCAGGCCAGCGGTTCAAGCTGCGCCGCCGTAGCGCTCCGCGCGGATGCTGCGCGCTGCAACGCCCTCCGCCACCAGGGCGGCGGTGACCGCCTCGACGAAGGCATTCGAGCCGCACACGTACGCCTGGCGCGGCGCGCGGCCCCAGCCGGCGAGGATCTCGCGGAGCAGCGTCCGGTCCAGCCGGCGGTCGAAGTCCACCGCAGTCCGGCGCGGCTCGCGAGTGGTCGTCGTGACCAGCCTGAACGCTCCGTCGCGCGCCCGGCGCTCGAGCAGCTCGTCACGGAAGATGAGCTCCTCGAAACTCCGCGCCGAGTACACGAGCAGCGCCTCGACCTGCGGCGCGCGCGCGGCGCGATGGCGCTCCATCGCCATCAGCGGAACGATGCCCGAGCCGCCGCCGACGAGCAGGATCGGCCCGCCGTCCTCGGGCCGCCATACGAAGTGTCCGCCGATCGGGCCGCGGAGCTCGAAGCTGTCGCCGGGCCGCGCAACCTCGTGGAAGTACGGCGAGACTTCGCCGTCGTCGAGGCGCTCGATCGCGAGCTCGATCGCCGCGGCGCCGGGCGCGGAGGCGACCGAGTAGCTGCGCTGCGCCTGATAGCCGTCGGGCGCGGTCAGGCGGATGTCGACGTGCTGGCCCGCCTGGTGCTCGGCGAGCGGCGCGCGCAGGAAGACACTTACGACCCTCGGCGTCTGCCGCACGACGCGCTCGATCAGCGCTTCGCGCCAGCGCGATGCCTCGGCGAAGGGTGCGCTCACGGATCGCCGGTGTAGCGCTGCTCGCGCCAGGGGTCGCCGTAGAGGTGATAGCCGCGAAGCTCCCAGAAGCCCGCTTCGTTGCGAGGCGTGAAGCGCAGCCCCTTCACCCACTTCGCGCTCTTCCAGAAATACAGGTGCGGCACGAGCAGGCGAGCCGGTCCGCCGTGCTCCGGCGCGAGCGGCGCTCCGTCGTAGCGCGTGGCGATCATTCCCCGGCCGCCCGTCAGGTCCGCGACAGGCACGTTGGTGTCGTAGCCGTCGTAGGATTCGGCGAGCAGGAATGCGGTCGGCGGCGCGATGCCGGCCGCGGCGAAGAGCGCGTCGATGTCAACACCTTCCCATTGCGTGTCGAACTTGCTCCACTTCGTCACGCAGTGAATGTCGCCGCGCCACGCCGTGCGCGGCAGCGCCTCGAACTCGGGCCAGCTCCAGCTCGCGATCGGCCGCGCGCCCTCGCGCAGCGTGAAGCGCCACGTCGCGAGCTCGACCTGCGGCGTCGGTCCCATCGAGAGCACCGGGAAATCCCGTGTCTCGTACTGACCGGGCGGCAGACGCCGCGCCGCGTCCTTGCCCGGAGGTCGACCGAAGAATCCGCGCGTAGCCATGGCCGCTGGAATTCTAATCCGAGTCGATCCCGCGGCGCCGCCTGGTCGCGGTGGAGGTTCCCGGCCTCTGTGCCAGTCGTGTAAACTTGGCCGCTCCTGCCGGTGGCATCGGAGCGAGCCGCCTTGTCCATTCCATACTGGTTGCTGGTGATCGTCGGAACGGCTCTGAGCGTGGGGCTCATCGGCACGATCGTCCTCTGGGGCTGGGTGTGGATCCGGGTCGAGCACTGGATGCGCGTGGTGCCGACGCTGCGGCTGGGGCAGCGCCTGGCGGCCGCCGACCCGCCGAGCGGCCGAGTGTGCGTGATCGTCCCCGCCTACAACGAAGCCCAGGTGATCGCGCGTCTGGTGCATTCGCTGCGCGCCGAGACCTATCCGCAGTTGCGCGTGGTGCTTGCGCTCGATCGCTGCCGGGACGACACCGCCGCCGTCGCCCGCGCGGCCATCGCCGGCGACGAGCGCTTCGAGCTGATCGAGATCGACTCCTGCCCTCCGCAGTGGGCCGGCAAGGTGCACGCCGTGCACGCCGGCGTGACCCGATCCCGCGCGGCGGCCGACACCGACTATTTCCTGTTCGCCGACGCCGACACGGTGTTCACGCCGGGGTGCATGGCCGCGTCGGTCGCCCTGATGCGCGATCGCAAGCTCGACCTGCTGAGCCTGCTCAGCACGCTGTCGCACGACACCTGGTTCGAGCGCGTGGTGCAGACCGCGGCGGTGTTCGAGCTGCTGCGGCAGTACCCGCTCACGCTCGCCAACGCACGCCACGACCGCCGCGCCTTCGCGAATGGCCAGTTCATGCTGTTCACCCGCGAGGCCTACCGGTCTGTAGGCGGCCACGAGTCGGTGAAGCTCGCGCTGCTCGAGGACCTGGCGCTCGCCCGCCTCATCGCGGAGCAGGGCCGCAAGGCCGGCGTGTTCCTCGCGGCGGGACTGTTCCACTGCCGAATGTACGCGAGCTGGTCGGAGTTCCGCCGCGGCTGGAAGCGGATCTACATCGAGGCCGCGAACCGCAAGGCGAGAAAGCTGTCGCAATCGGCGAGCTTGAGCCGCTGGCTGGGCTCGATCCTGCCGGCGTGGATGCTGGGCGCCGGGCCCATGAGCGCGCTGGTCATCGCCGGCGACGCGAACATGGGCTGGACGCTGGTGACGCTCTGGCCCATCGCGCTCGCGCTCTGGCTCGGCGCGCTGGTCCGCATCTCGGCGCTCGCGCACGCGCCGCGCTGGACGGCGCCGCTGCACATCGTCGGCGCCTGGCTCACAGCGAACCTGCTGCGCGAAGCGGCCAACGATCTGCGCTCGCGCAAGCCCACGCGCTGGGGCGGCCGCGAATACGATCTGCGGACGCGCAAAGCCTGACAGGAAACGAGGGAGGCACGATGGAACGTCTGAAGGCCGGCGATTTTCCGCCGGAGGTGCTCAAACTGTTCGACGGCTACATCCACGGCGCGATCAGCCGCCGCGATTTCCTCGATCGGGCCGCGAAGCACGCCGTCGGCGGCTTCACCGCGGCAGCCATGCTCGAGAGCCTGACCCCGAACTATGCCTGGGCGCAGCAGGTCGCCAAGGACGATCCGCGGATCAAGGCCGAATACGTGACCTACCCCTCGCCGCAGGGCTCCGGGGCGGTCCGCGCGTATTTCGTGCGGCCCGCGAATGCGAGCGGAAAGCTCCCCGGCGTGGTCGTGATCCACGAGAACCGCGGCCTCAACCCCTATATCGAGGACGTCGCGCGGCGCGTGGCGATCGAGAACTTCGTCGCGATCGCGCCCGACGCGCTCACTCCGGCGGGCGGCTATCCGGGCAACGAGGAGCAGGCGGCGCAGCTCTTCTCCAAGCTCGACCCCGTGAAGCGCAGCGAAGACCTGTTCGCCGCGGTGCCGTACCTCAAATCGCGGCCCGAGTGCAACGGCCGGATCGGCGCGGTGGGTTTCTGTGTCGGCGGAACGACGGTCAACGCCATGGCCGTGCGCTTCCCGGACCTCGCGGCCGCCGTGCCGTTCTACGGCGGGCAACCCGGCGCCGCTGACGCCGCGAAGATCAAGGCGCCGCTCCTGCTGCACTACGCGGCGCTCGACGAGCGCATCGACGCCGGCTGGCCCGCCTACGAGGAAGCGCTCAAGGCCAACGGCGTGAAGTACCAGATGTACATGTACCCGGGCACCAACCACGGCTTCCACAACGACACGACGCCCCGGTACGACGAAGCCGCCGCGAAGCTCGCCTGGTCGCGCACCGTCGCCTTCCTGAAGGCAAACCTCAAGGGCTGAGACCCGCCAGGCGGCGCTTGACCGAAGCGTCGGCGCCGCCGATACTTTTCCCGCAGGCGCTGCTTCAGGAGGCCCGGGATGCGAACTTGGATCGCGGTGGTCGTTTCCGCCTTGCTTGCCGCGTGCGCGAGCGTTTCCCCTCCTCCGGCTCCCTCCGACTCGCGGGGCGAGCATCTGTTCCACAACGAGCTCTTCGCGGCACCCTCGCAGCGGATCAGCGCCGAGGACGTCTTCGCCCTGTCCGACGAGATGCGGCAGTACCTGGGCTCGGACATCGCCGCCCTCCAGCGCACGTTCAAGCCGCAGGCCGCGCTCCTCAAGGCGCTCTACGACAAGGGCCGCCTCAGGCTCGACTACGACGCCGAGATGACGCGCACGGCAGCGCAGACGTTCGCGGCCCGCGCCGGAAACTGCCTCTCGCTCGCGATCATGACTGCGGCATTCGCGAAGGAGATGGGCGTGCCCGTGCGCTACCAGCGGATCCTCGTCGACGACGCATGGAGCCGCAGCGGCGAGCTCTACTTCGCGAGCTCGCACGTGAACTTGACGCTCGGCGGCTCGCAGTACGGCCGTGTCCTCGACTACGCCGATTCCTGGACGACCGTCGACTTCCTGCCGCCGGGAGAGACGCGCGGCCGCCGCCTGCGCGTCATCAGCGAGGAGACCATCGTCGCGATGTTCATGAACAACCGCGCGGCGGAGTCTCTTGCCCGCGGCAGCCTCGACGACGCGTACTGGTTCGCACGCGCCGCGATCGGCAGCGACCCGAAGTTCCTCTCGTCGTACAACACGCTGGGCGTCATCTACCGCCACCACCACAACCTGGCGCAGGCCGAAACCACGCTGCGCTACGTCCTGGACATCGAACCGGCGAACACCGAGGCGATGTCGAACCTTGCGCTGGTGCTCAACGACGAAGGCCGTCGCGCCGAGGCGGCAGCGCTGATGGCGCGGCTCAAGGAGCTGGAGCCGTATCCGCCGTTCTACTTCTTCAATCTCGGAATGGCGGCGATGCAGGAGGGCGACTACCGGACGGCGCGAGACATGTTCGCGAAGGAGCTCGACCGCGACGCGTACTATCACGAGTTCCATTTCTGGATCGCCGCGGCCTATCTCGGGCTCGGCGACATCGCCCAGGCGCGCTCACATCTCGCGACCGCGATGGAGAACAGCGCGACCCGCAAGGAGCACGCGCTCTACGCGGCGAAGCTCGACAAGCTCTCCGCGGTGCGGTCGCAGTAGATCGAGCGCTCGTCGCGTTCTCGCGCTCTCGTGTGAGCCGCGCGAGTTGTCCAGTACGAAATCCGATCGACAGCCCTGTCCTACAGACGCGGCCGCGACAAGGTGTGAAAATTCACGGCCGGATCCCGGCCCTTTCGCCGCCGGCGGCCGTGGATTTCGGGCGGCGATTGGGCTAATCTCGCCGGCTGATCGGCCTCGACGCGCTGCTCACGACCGATGCGTCCCTCGTCCGCCCTCGCCACGCTCATCCTGCTCGGATGCTTCGCCTGCGGCCCCGCTGTGGCGGCGCAGGGCTTCAAGTTCGGGCAGGAGGACGACGAGGAGCGCGCGGAGCAGGAGGCACGCCAGGCGCGCATCGCGGAGCAGCTCTCCACGCCCTGCCGCGCGAGCCTGAAAGACAAGAAAATCATGGTCGTGATCGGAGTGCGCCAGTCCAACGGCTACATCGCCGCCCAGCAGCAGAACTACGGGCCGCACTTCCAGGCGATCAACTCGCGGCTGCGTGCGCTGGGCCTGCGCACCTACACGCCGGAGGAGATCCGCCGCCAGATCGCGCAGGCGGAGATCGACGCCTACTTCCGCAACGATCCCGATGCCATGCTCAACGCGTCCAGGCGCCTCGGCGCGAGCTTCGTGCTGCGCGGGCTCATTTCGTCGCGGGCGACCGGCAACCTTGTGATGGCCGTGAACCAGGTCACGGTGAACATGAACTTCACGCTCTATACGAGCGACGGTCGCCTCGTCTCGGACAGGGAGGCGAGCTCGGCCTCGTATGCCGGCGCAGACGTCGAGCACATGGCGCTGACGCTCGTCAAGGAGAACGCCGACGAGGTCGTGCCGGCGCTCTATGCCGACTATTGCCGCAACGCGGGCCCCGCCCGGAAGGCGGCGCCTCAGTAGGTTTCAGCTCACGCATCACCTTCGGAGGGAGAGCCCATGAGAACTACCACTTCGATCGGCTACGCGGGATGTCTCTTCGGCGCGGCGCTCCTCGCGCTCGCGTCCGCCGCCTCGGCGCAGCCCACCTTCGGCAACCCGTCGCCCACCGCGGGCCGCGAGACCTCGCAGAAGGCCAATGCCGCCGCCGACCAGGGGATGTACCAGCAGATCACCTACACCAATGCCGCCAAGAAGGGGCCGGCGGTGATCGTCATCCCCGGCGAGATCAAGAGCAACAACGCGACCTTTTTGCAGAAGTTCACCGCCAACAACATCGCCGACTACGGCGAGCTCGAGCTCGGCAACGCCAACTTCCCCGTCCTCGAGCGCTCCAACCTCGGGCCGCTCCTGCAGGAGTTCGAGCTCGCCTACAACCTGGGTGACCAGGACAAGGCGCGCAAGATGCTCAAGATGGGCAAGCTCAAGACGACCAAGTACGTGGTGAAGTTCGACATCCTCAAGACCGAGCAGGTCGCCGCCGCGCAGCAGGGCTTCGACGGGCGCACGCTCGGGCAGATGGCGGGTCTCCTCGGCGCGTTCAGCGGCTCGCGCGGCGGCGCGCAGGCGGGCGCCGTGGGCGGGACCGCGATCGGCTCAGTCCACAACGACGAAGCCACCAGCGTCTGGGTGATCGGCATGCGCTACAAGATCATCAACGCGGAGACCACCGAGCAGGTGGCGACCGGCTACACCGAGGAGAAAATGGAGATCGGCGCGACCTCGTCGGGCGCGCTCGGCGTCCATCAATCCCAGCAGGGCGGCCTGTCGCTCGACTCGATGGTGCAGCGCCTGGTACAGAAGTCGGTCTGGGACATCGACGCGAAGTACAAGTGAGCGCCTGAAGCGCGTTGTTCCGCACGCGACGCCGGCAGCCCCGCCGGCGTCGCCGCTTCTGGAGCGGGGAGACTGGACCCATGCCCGAGGGAAGCATCGGCAAGTACGAGATCCGCCGCGAGATCGGCCGCGGCGCTATAGGCGTCGTGTACGAGGCCTACGATCCCGCGATCAAGCGCGTGGTCGCGCTCAAGACGATCCGGGCCGACCAGCTCGCCGGCGAGAACGCCACGACGGTCATCGCGCGCTTCCGGCGAGAGGCGCAGGCCGCCGGCCGGCTCAACCATCCGAACATCGTGTCGATCTACGATTTCGGAGACGAAGACGGCGTGTCCTTCATCGCCATGGAGTTCGTCCACGGCAGGGAGCTGAAGTCCTGCTTCGACGCCGACGAGCGCTTCCGCCTGCCCGACGTCGTGCGCATCATGGGCCAGATCCTCTCCGCGCTCGACTACTCGCACCGCCAGGGCGTGATCCATCGCGACATCAAGCCGGCGAACGTCTTTCTCCTCGACGACGGCACCGTGAAAGTCGCCGACTTCGGCATCGCCCACATCGAATCGTCGAACCTCACGCAAGTGGGCACGGTCATGGGCACGCCGAGCTACATGTCACCCGAGCAAATCATGGGACTGCCCGTCGACGGCCGCTCGGACCTCTTCTCGGTCGGTGTGATCCTGTATCAGTTCCTGACCGGCGAGCGGCCGTTCGCCGGATCGGCCGCGACGACGATGCAGAAAGTGCTCAAGGAGGATCCGCTGCCGCCGTCGACGCTGAACGTCCAGCTGCCTCCGGCGCTCGACGCGGTCGTGCGCAAGGCGCTCGCCAAGCGCGCCGAAGAGCGCTACGCGTCGGCGCAGGAGTTCGCCGCGGCTCTGCGCGCGGCGGCGGGCGGCGCGGACGCTCCCAGGCCCGCACCGGCTTCCGCTCGCGAGGGCGACGCGACGCTCGTCGACGTCCCGACCGCACGAACTCCGGCGGCCGATCCGCCGCCTCGTGCCGCCGCGGAGACTGCCGCCGCCAAGCCCGCTCGCCTGCCCCTGCTGCCGATTGCCGCGGTCCTTGCGGCGATCGCCATCGCCGCGGCCGTCTGGTACGCCATGCAGCGTCCCGGCAGCGCACCGGCAGCGACGGCATCGACCTCCGCGGCGGGCGCGCAACCGGCGGGCGCGGCCCCGAGCGCGGTGCCACCCCCCACCGTGAGCGCGGCAAGTCCACGCGAGCCTGGAACGCTCCTGATCTCCGCCGTCGGCCTTGCCGATCCGAGCGATGCCCGCTACCAGGGCGATAAGGCGCTGCTCGCGAGCGACCTGCGCGCAGACGCGCGCAGCCAGGCGGTGGAAAAGGCGCTCGCGCTCCTCGTCGACGGGAAGTCGCTCGCCGCGAACTACGACCTCCTGCACGACCGGCTGCTCTCGAAAAGCGCGAGCTACGTCAAGACCGTGCTGCGCGAGAGCGAGCCGCGGCAGGGCAAGGACGGGCTCGCTTCGATGACCACCGAGGCGGTCGTCAACGTGAAAGCCGTGCAGAAGGCGCTCAACGAGCTGTCGCGCGACGAGCGCATCGAGTTCATCCGCGCCGGCGGCGACCCGAAGGTGTCGGTGCAGATCTCGGTCCGCGACGCGGACCAGCCCGGCGCGCCGCCGCTGCCCTCCCCGGTGGCCGAGAACATCGTCAAGGAGCG
Organism: Casimicrobiaceae bacterium; assembly: GCA_035501595.1. Lineage (GTDB taxonomy): Bacteria > Pseudomonadota > Gammaproteobacteria > Burkholderiales > Casimicrobiaceae > PALSA-1003. The sequence continues at coordinate 11,667 of DATJVX010000053.1, forward strand.
GATCCGGTCCTTCGGGTTCCGTACCTGGTCGGAAGGCGGCGGCGAGGCCGGCCAGCGCGCCGACGCCGCGGTGATCGGCGAAGCGCAGGTGAAAAGGCTCTCGATGCGGCTCGAAGCCTCCGGGCTCACGGTGACCAAGTACACGCTCACGTCCTGGACCGTGAAATGCGTCGATCGCGAGACCGGCGAGGAGATCTACTACGACACGACGATCCCCAAGGGCACGGGAAGCTGGGCGAGCGAAGAGGAGGCGCTGCGCGCGATCGGCACGAAGATGGCCGACGCATTCTCGCGCGAGTTCTTTCTGCAGCACGCCGGCGTCACGGCTCAGCCGATCGCGCTCCTCGTCGGCGGCATGCCGGACGCAGCCTCCGAGGAGCTGCTGGCGCGCGAGCTCGTGGGTCTTCCCGACGTGATCGCCGCGACCCCCCGGCCCGCGGGGAAGCCGCGAGCCTACGACCTGCGCGTGGCGGCCATCGGCGCGCCGGCCGATCTCGTCGCGGGCGGCATCCTGAAGCCGCTCAACGCGAAGCTTGGACAGGCTTGCTTCACCCTCGGCAGCGTGAACGGCGCGGAGGTCGCGGTCGCGTTCGACCCGCGTTGCGCGGAGCCTTCAGTGCTCAATCGCCTCGAGACCAATCCGCCGGCGAGCCTGTACGGCGCTCCGGCCGGCAGGCAGAAGTCGGTCATCCGCAACCCCGAGACCCTGCGCAAGGTCACGATCTAGCGCGATCGCGACGGCGGCACGCGCGCGCTCCACACCGGCACCATCCAGACCGCGTAGCCGCGCGGATCGAGGATATTGGCGATCATCTGCTCGAAATGAGCGAGCGCCGACGCGCTGCTGATCGGCGTGAGCTCGCCGATCGAGTCCACGTAGCCGTCGCGCCACGCCGCGATGATCCGCGCGAACGTCTCGCGCGGCACGCGCAGCGGATCGACGACGACGTAGTCCACGGCGATCTTCTCGAGGCCGAGGGCGGCCAGGATGCCGTAGAGGTTGCGCCCGATGTGCAGATCGGTGCCGGTCGCGGCTTCGAAGGCCGCGGGAGCCGCGTGCCAGAAATCATTCGGCTCCAGCGCGCCGCGCTGGAAATGGAGCATCCCGTAGTCTTCGGCGATCAGGTGCAGCCAGCCGCCCGGCCGGGTCACCCGCCCGAGCTCGGCGAGGACGCGGTCCGGGTGAGGGATCGACTGGATGACGTGGCGGCAAACCGTCAGGTCGAAGCTCCCATCGGTCGCCTCGAGCTCGAAGACGCTCTGATGCGCGAAGGCGAGGCGTGGCGCGAGACGAGTGTAACGAGAGCGTGCAAGCTCGAGGTGGTGCTCGATGATGTCGACGCCGAGAACCTGCGCCCGCGGAAAAAGCTCGGCGAGCCGCGACGCGATCTCGCCGGTGCCGCAGCCGGCGTCCAGGATGCTCGGCGCGCCCGGAAGCGCGTATCGGGCGTAGAGCGGCGCCTCCTGCGGCCAGATCGCCTCGGCCTGCGCGGCGAGGTTGCGCACCATCGATTCGTCCGCCATCTGGCGGGCTTGCGGATTGAGATCGGTCATCGGACCGCGGGATCGGTGCTCGAACCGGCGAGCGCGATCTCGACGCGCCGGTTGCGCCGGCCTTCGCTGCGGATCCTGAGCACGCGGATCGCGCCGATCTCGGCGATGTTGCGCACGTGCGTGCCGCCGCAGGGCTGCAGGTCGATGCCGGGGATGCGCAGCAAGCGAACGCGGCCGGCGCCGCGCGGCGGCTGCACGCTCATTGTCTTGACGAGCTCCGGCCGGGCGTCGAGCTCCTCGCCGGTGATCCAAGCCGTCTCGGTCTCGACGCCGCGCGCGATGAGCGCGTTGGTCTCGCGCTCGATCTTCCCTGCATCGAGCAGGCTCATGTCGATGTCGAAATCGAGGCGCGCCTTGTCCGGCGAGATGTTGCCGCCGGTGACCGGAGCGACGACCACGCAGGACATGATGTGGAGCGCGGTGTGCAGTCGCATGAGCGCGTAGCGCCGCGCCCAGTCGATCTCGAGCTCGACCGTCTCGCCCGCGTCAGGCAAGGGCGCCCCTGCCGCCGGCAGATGCAGCACGCTGTCCGGCGCTTCGCCCTTGCGCGTGTCGGCGACGGCGATGCGCTCCCCATTCGCGCGGATCAGCGCTCCGGTGTCCCCCGGCTGGCCGCCGCCGAGCGGATAGAAGATCGTCGAGTCCAGCTCGATGCCGCGCTCGCTGACGCCGAGCACGCGCGCCTTCGCGGAGCGCAGATAGGCGTCGCCGCGGAAGAGAAGCTCGGTGGCCACGCCGGCCTTCGGTCAAGCGCCCTGCGCGGGCACCACGAGGTCGCCGTGCTCCGGGTGCCTCACGAGCCAGCTCTGGATGTAAGGGCAGCTCGGGACGATGCGCATGCCTTGCGCGCGCACGTAGGCGATCGCCGCCTGGGCCAGCGCCTCTCCCACGCCGCGCCCGCGCAGTGCCGGAGCCACTTCCGTGTGGACGAGCTCGAGCGTGTGCGGCGCGATTCGCCGATAGACGAGCTCCCCTCCGCCCTCGGGCAGGCGAACGAGGAAGCGCTGGTGCGCGCTGTCGTGCACGACGTTCACGATCGGCATTCTGCCTCATCGCGGCGGACCGCGGGAGGCAAGAAGCGCGCGCACCGGCGTGGCGGCGCGCGCCTGCGGCCCTACTTCCGCGTCACGGCGAGCATGGCCGACTTCTTGACCCCGGCGCTGCTCGCGGAAATGGTCACCGAGGTGTTCCTCGCGGGTTTCGACGTCGTGATCGTGAAGCTCTTGCTGTTCGTGCCGGCCGCGACGACGACGCTCGCGGGCACCGCGGCCACCGACGATCGCGAGCTCGCGAGCGTGACCACGACACCGTTGGCGGGCGCGGGACCGGCGAGCGTCACGGTGCCTGTCACCGTCCCGCCGCCCGTGACGCTCTTCGGGCTGAGTGCCAGCGCCGAGAGCGCAGGCGCGGGATTGACCGTGACCGTCGTGCTCTTGGCGACACCGCCGTAGCTCGCCGAGACGCTCACCAGCGTCTGCGTCGCCACGGGGCTCGTAGTGATTGCGAAGCTGGCCGACGTCGCCTTCGCGGCGACCGTCACGCTCGCCGCAACCTGCACCGCGCTGCCCGCGCTCGAGAGCGAAACGATCGCGCCGCCCGCGCCTGCCGCGGCGTTGAGCGTCACCGTGCCGGTCGAAGGACTGCCGCCCCTCACCGTGCTCGGACTGGCCGCGATGGAGGCGAGGGAGGCTGCGCCGGAAGAGGGCTGCCAGCCGAGCTGGACCACCTCGAAGTCGCTGGCGGAGAGCAGCGCGAACGCCGGGTTCAGGATGTCGTTGTTCCAGCGCGTGTCGAAGGTGCCGGTGATGTACATGTCGGAACCGTTGTCCGCAACGATGAGACCGTGCTTCTGCATCGCGCGGAAAATCTTCAGCACGTTGGGATCGCTGGTGCGCAGCGCCGGATCCTGGCCGCTGACGCTGGTCTTGAGCCGGAGGCGCGCGCCCATCGGCAGCGCGCCGGAGGTGCTGCCGGCGCGGTGCGATGCCGGGTAGACGTAGCCGTTGGTCGAACGCACGGTCACGCGGAACGCGTGCCCGATGTCCGTGACCGCCGCGTTCCACGCCTCGTCGTAGCGCACGAGCCCGGGAAGGATCGCGAGGCCCGCCGCATCGGCGGAGGTCCATCCGTCCGGGCGGCGATTGTCGGTGTTCATGTCGAAGAACGCGCCCGAGCCCGCGAGCCATTGCGACTGCGTCGTGTCGTAGAAGACGTTGTAGAGCTCGTAGAGATACTTGTGCGTGCAGTCGATGATCAGGAGATGCCGATCGGAGTCGCTGCGCTCGTCGAGGTTGCCGGGATCGCCGCCTTCGATCCAGTGCGCCTGGGTGATGGCCTGCGCCGGGATCGGGTAGAAGGGAATGCTCTGCCCGGTCGAATGATCGACGCCGTCGCTCTCGTCGGCGTAGTCGAAGACGACCGCCTGCTTCGGTCCGCTGCCGTCGACGATCGCGTACGGCATCCCGTAGATATCGGCGCTCCCCGACGAGACCTCGCCTCCGAAGTCCGGGTGCAGATGTCGCGTGCCACCGTTGTTGATGAAAGCGATGTAGCTCGCCGAATTCGGATCGACGGGCGCGGCGGAAATGTCGGCGTTCCACCAGTTGTCCGCCGGAAAGAGCGGCAACGGCCCCGGGGGCGGCGCGCCCTCGACGGGGACGGACGGGGGACATTGCGCGGACGCCGCCGAGGACAGGACGAGCGCGAAGGCGAAGACGAACGATGCCGGCAACGTACGCATGCAAGGCTCCCTTGAAGCCCGTCCGGCGTCGCCCTGGCGCCCCGAGCACTATGCTGTTGTCATATTAACCCAAGCTCATCGCCGGATGCAACAATGGCAGAGCTCGCTTCGGACCTCCCTCCCCATGCCTCGCATCAAGGCCCTGTTTTTCGACGTCTTCGGCACGCTGGTGGACTGGCGCAGCTCGGTCGCTCGCGAAGCCCGCTCGATCCTCGAGCCGCTCGGCGTCCGCCTCGACTGGGATGGCTTCGCTGACGCCTGGCGCGCGGAATATCAGCCGGCGATAGACGAAGTGCGCAGCGGCAGCCTGCCGTTTTCGAAGCTCGATGCGCTGCACCGGCGCAACCTCGACCGCGTCCTCGAGCGCCTTCGACTCGGACATCTCGACGAAGCGACGCGCGTCGAGCTGAATCTCGCATGGCACCGGCTCGACGCCTGGCCGGATGCCACGCCCGGGCTCGCGCGCCTGCGCAGCCGCTTCCTTCTCGCGCCCTGCTCCAACGGGAACATCTCGATCATGGCGGACCTCGCCCGGCGCAACGCCTGGACCTGGGACGCGATCGCCGGCGCGGAGCTCGCCCGCGACTACAAGCCCAAGCCCGTCGTCTACCTCACTGCCGCCGCGGCGTTCGATTGTGCCCCGGAAGAAACGCTGATGGTCGCGGCGCATTGCTATGACCTCGCCGCTGCGGCCGCCGAGGGGTTGCGGACCGCGTTCGTGGCGCGCCCGCACGAATTCGGCCCAGGCAAGGGCGAGAGCAGCGCGAGCGTTCCGGTCGACATCTCGGTCGAAAGCCTGACCAGGCTCGCCGAAGCGCTCGGCTGCCCATGAGCGGGATCGGCGAGCGCTCGTAGGTGCACGGCAGGATCTTCTTTCAGCGGCGAGCGGAGCCCCGCGCGAATGAGCGTGGCCGGATGAGCGCGGGGCTCGCGAGTCGCCGGCGGGTGTGGCCCCAGCGAGCGCGTGCTCGCGAGCTGTCAGGCCGGCGCCGGCTGGAACGTCGTCCGCCGCAGCAGGAACAGCGCGATCGACACGTTCAGCAGGTTGAACACGATCCCGTTGACGAACGCGGCGCGGTAGGAGCCGGTCAGGTCGAAGATCGCGCCCGACATCCAGCCGCCGAGCGCCATGCCGAAGAGCGTGGCGGTGATCACCGCTCCCACTCGCCCGCCGGCTTCGCGAGGCGGAAAGTATTCGCGCACGATGATGGCGTACGAGGGCACGATGCCGCCCTGGAACAACCCGAAGAGCGCCGAGATCACGTACAGCGATACGAGCCCGTTGAACGGGAGGAACAGCAGCAGCGCGACGCCCTGGAGGGTCGAGCCCAGCAGCAGCGTCCGCAGGCCGCCGATCCGGTCGCAGATGAAGCCGAAGGAAACGCGGCTCGCGATGCCGCAGCCGAGCATCAGCGAGAGCATCTCGGCGCCGCGCGCCGGACCGTAGCCGAGATCGCTGCAATAGGCGACGAGATGGACCTGTGGCATCGACATCGCCACGCAGCAGCACAGACCCGCGATGAGGAGGAGCGTCTGCAGCGCACCGCTCGAGAGCCCGAGCTCGTGCGTCGCCGCCGGCGCGCGCCGAGCCGATCCGGAAAGCGGCAGCTCGGTGATCGGCGGCGGCCGGCGCAGCAGGAAGGCGAGCGGCAGCATCGTCGCCGCGCAGAACACGCCGATGCCGAGGTAGGTCGCGCGCCAGCCCGCGGTCGCGATGAAATGCTGGACAACGGTCGGCCAGAGCGTGCCCGCGAGATAGTTGCCGCTCGCGAAGATCGCCACCGCGATGCCGCGGCGCCGCGTGAACCACAGGGACACGTGCGCCAGGAGCGGCGCGAAGGTCGCCGCGCTGCCGGCGCCGATGAGTATTCCCTGCGATAGCGCGTAGGCCCAGAGATTCGGCGCCATCGACGCCCCGACGTAGCCCAGGACCATGGCGATCGCGCTGATGATCACCGGTAGCACGATGCCGACGCGGTCCGCAAGCCGCCCGAGGGCGATGCTCGCGAGCCCGAAGCTGATCATCGTCAGCGTGTAGGAGAGCGACGCGCTGCCTCGCGCCACGGCGAAGTCGGCCTGGACCGCCGGCAGCGCCACGACGACGGCCCACATCCCCACGCCGCCGATGGTCGAGAGCGCGAGGCTGACGGCGAGCCTCAGCCAGGCGTACTGCGATTCGACGGCGGCGTGCGGGGGTTCCAAGGGAATCTTCGGCAGGCGTACCTTCCGGATTGTGCCACGGACGCCGGGCACTCCTTGCGCCGGTTCCGGCGCGAAGGCCGCATGCGCCGGCCGCCGTTTGACCACCGTTTCGGAATCGTGGACACTTCGCCGCACGCCTGCAGTGCGGTTCCCGGCATGAGCAGCCCGCTTCCGATCACTCCACTCGCCACGCTCGACGACGACGCCTGGGAGGACCTGCTCAACTTCATCGAGGAGCGGCGCGTCATTCCGATCGTCGGTCCGGAGCTGCTCAAGGTCGACACCGACGGCGGCCCGCGGCTTCTCTACGACTGGATCGCCGAGAAGCTCGCCGCCAAACTCAACGTCGACGTGCGGGAGCTGCCGCAGCCCTACGATCTCAACGACGTCGTGTGCTGGTTCCTCGCCGCGCGCGGGCGGCGCGAAGAAGCCTATACCCGCGTGCGCAGCATCCTTCGCGACGCGACCTTCCAGCCGCCGCTCGCGCTTCGCCAGCTCGCCCAGATCACCGACTTCGATCTCTTCGTCACGACGACGTTCGATCCGCTGCTCGAGACCGCGGTGAACCTGGAGCGCTTCCAGGGAGCGCAATCGACCGAGGTCATTGCCTACTCGCCGAACCGGGTGGCGGACCTCCCCTCCGAACGGGAGAATCTGCAGCGCCCCGTCGTCTACCACCTGCTCGGGCGGCTGTCCGCGTCTCCCACCTACGTCATCTCCGACGAGGACATGCTGGAGTTCATCTGCGCGCTGCAGAGCGAGCACCTCACGCCGGAGAAGCTCTTCCACGAGCTCGAGCACAATCACCTGCTGGTCATCGGCTCGAGCTTCACCAACTGGCTGGCGCAGCTTTTCCTGCGCATGGCCAAGCGGCATCGCCTGTCCGACCCGCGCGACGTCGGCGAGGTGCTCGCCGACAACCATTCGGACAGCGACGGGCGCCTCCTGAGCTTTCTCCAGCACGTGAGCGTGCGCACCCGGGTGTACAGCGGCGCGGGCAAGTTCGTCGACGAGCTCCACCGGCGCTGGAGCGTCCGGCGCAAGCCGGGCGACGTCATCGAGCTGGGCGCAGCGCCGCAGCGCTTCGTTCCTCCCGAGCGCGAAATGCCGGACAACGCGGTGTTCGTGAGCTATGCGCGCGAGGACCTGACCGCGGTGCAGAAGCTCAAAGCGGGGCTCGACGCGGCGGGCGTGCGGACCTGGTTCGATCTCGAGCGCCTGGAGAGCGGCGACGACTACGACCGCAAGATCCAGCGCAACATCGGCCGCTGCTCGTATTTCATCCCGGTCGTCTCGGCGACGACCGACCGCCGTCTCGAAGCCTACTTCCGCCGGGAGTGGAGCTACGCGCTCGATCGCGCGCGCAATATCGCTGAGGGCACGCCCTTCATCCTGCCGGTGTGCATCGACGAGACCGATGCCGGCACGGCGCAGGTTCCCGAGCGGTTCAAGGCGCTGCATTTCACGCGCCTTCCGGGCGGCGAGGTGACGCCCGATTTCGCGCGCCGCCTACGAGAGCTGCTCGCTGTCCGCGGATAGCCGGCTTGGCGCCTCCTGACAGCACCGCCGCGCAATCTTCGGTCGATGCCCAGCATCCCTGGCTCGGGCTCGATTCGTTCACCGAGGAGACGCGGTCGTATTTCTACGGGCGCGACGAAGAAGTCGCGGAGCTCTCACGCCGCGTCCAGCGCAAGCTTCTCACGATCCTCTTCGGGCAGTCGGGGCTCGGCAAGACATCGATCCTGCGCGCGGGCATCGTGCCGCGGCTGCGCGCGCAGGGTTATTGCCCGGTCTATGTCCGCATCGACTACGCGCGGGAATCGCCGCCGCCCTCGGAGCAGATCAAGGAGGCGATCTTCCGGGCGACGCTCACCTCGGGCCGCTGGACGCAGCCCGGTGTCGCCGTCGCCGGTGAATCGCTCTGGGAGTTCCTCCACCATCGCGACGACGTCCTCTACGACGCCTCCGGCAAGACCGTCATACCGCTCCTGATCTTCGACCAGTTCGAGGAGATCTTCACCCTCGCGCAGGGCGACGATTTCGGACGCAAGCGCGCGGCCCAGTTCCTCGAGGATCTCGCCGACCTGGTCGAGAACCGTCCGCCTGCCGCCCTCGAGGCGCGGCTCGACGACGACGACGCGGCGGTGGAGAGCTTCGACTTCACCCGCAGCGACTATCGCGTGCTGATCGCGCTGCGCGAGGACTACCTCGCGCACCTCGAGAGCGTGAAGGGCATCATGCCCTCGATCGGGCAGAACCGCATGCGCCTCGCGCGCATGACCGGGGCGCAGGCGCTCGACGCCGTGCAGAAGCCGGGCGGAAAGCTCGTGAACGAGGAGGTCGCCGAGGCGATCGTCCGCTTCACCGCCGGGGGCTCGGAGCTTCGGAACGCGGAGGTCGAGCCCTCGCTTCTCTCGCTCATCTGCCGCGAGCTCAACAACGCGCGGATCGCGCAGAGCCGCGCGGAGATCTCCGCCGATCTGCTCGCGGGCTCGCGCGACACGATCCTGTCCGAGTTCTACGAGCGCGCGCTCGCCGATCAGCCGGCGGGAGTGCGCAAGTTCATCGAGGACGAAATGCTCACCGAGTCGGGCTTCCGCGAAAGCCTGGCGGAGGAGCGCGTGGCCAAGGCGTTCGCGGCCGCTAACGCGGCGCCCGACGCGCTTGCCACGCTGGTCAACCGGCGGCTGCTGCGCGTCGAGGAGCGGCTCGACCTGCGCCGCGTGGAGCTCACCCACGACGTGCTGTGCAGCGTGGTCAAGGCGAGCCGCGAGGCTCGACACGAGCGCGAGGCGCGCGACGAGGCCGAGCGCCAGCTCGCCGCGCAGCGCGAGCGCGAGCGCGCGACCCGCAAGGCGCTCGTGCGCGCGCGCCAGATCGCCGCGGTCTGTGCGGTGCTGGCGATCGGTGCGGTGGTAGGTGCGATCTTCGGCTACCTGGGCATGAAGCGAGCCGAGCAGGCGAAGCTCGCGGCGCAGCAGACCCGCCAGATGGCCGAGACCGCCCGGGGCGAGGCGGAGAAGCTCATCGTCTATCTCCTCGACGACTTCTACCTCGAGCTCGAGCCCGTCGGCCGGCTGGACATCGTCGCCGCGCTGTCGAAGCGCGCGGTCGACTACTATGCCGGGCTGCCGCCGGAGTTGCGTTCCCAGGAGACCGACCGCAATCGCGCGCTCGCGCTGGTGCGCTACGGCGCCGCGCTGCGGCAGCAATCGCGGCTCGACGAGAGCCAGAAGGCCTTGGCAGACGCGGTCGGGGTGCTCGGCCAGTTGCGCAAGGACGGCGACCGGTCGGAACCCACGGCGATCGGCCTCGCTCTCGGGTTGACTTCGCAGGCACGCGTCGCCGACAGCCAGAACCGGCGCCCGGATTCGGGTCGCCTCTCGCAGGAAGCGGTCGACGTCCTCAAGCCGCTCATGTCAGCGCCCGCGCCCTCCGTCGCGTTGCGGAGGACCTACGCCGTGGCGATGGAATACCTGGGATTCTCGCAGACGAAGGACAACCGGGACGAAGCGGCAGTTGCGACCCTGGAGGAGGCGCGCGCGGTCTACCGAGGCATCGACGGGCTCAAGCTCGACGATCTGCCTTCGGCCGTCGGCTACGCGGAGGCCTCCGCCTGGCAGATGACCGCCCTTCAGGATCTTGGCCGGTGGGACGACATCCGGAAGGTCGGAACGCAGGCCCTGACTGTCGTCGGACAGGTTCTGGAGAAGCACCCCGGCAACATGTCGGCGCTGCGCGCGCGTGCGCTCGCCGTCGACGCGCTGTCGTCAGCCGAAGCGGCGGACCTGCACGTGCACAGAGCCCGCGAGGTGGCGCAGCAGGGTGCGAACGACTGGGAGGCGATCCTCAAGATCGATCCGACCAACCAGATCGCTTGGAACAACCTGGTGAACTCGCGGATCGGGACGGGCTTCATGTCCCTGGCGCTCGGGGACGTCCGCGGAGCCGAGGAGCGCTGGCACGCGGCGCTGGCAGTGCAGAAGGACGTGAAGGAGGTCGGCATGATCGGCCTCGTCCTGTCGCTCGCCTCGGGCTATGTCGCTATGCTCGAAGCCGAACTCGGCAATCGCCAGGCGGCCGCGGCTGCGCTCGCCGACAACCGGCGATTCATCGACGTGGCGACCCGCGGGCTCCCGGCCAACGCGTTCGGCCGGACGTATCTGCCCGAACTCCTTGGCGCATACGGCTTCCCCACGACCGGGTTCGGCTACGGCCGCTTCGCGCCGCTGTTCGCAAGCGGCGACTACGAGGCGGTGCACCGCGAGGCGCTCGCTTCCGTGCGGCGCCTCGAACCCGTCGAGACACCGCCGCAGGGAGTGCTGCAAAAGAATCAGGCGCTCGACGCCGCCTACCGTACGGCGGCCGTCGCTTCCTACCGTCTCAAGGACTACGCCAGGGCCGATGCCGAGATCAAGCGCGCGCTCGAGGTGGCGAGCAGCATTCCCGTGCGCACGGTGTTCGACGAGTTCGATGCCGGGAACCGGCGCGTGCTCGCCGCGGCGATCGCCGCGCGGCTGGGAAGGAGCGCGGAGGCGCGCGAGCTGCTTGAGCCCGTGCTGAAGCTGCATCGCGGCATGTCGGCGCGCAAGGACAACGACAGCATGAACCAGCGGATCGAGTTCGCCTATGCGCTTTATGTCTCCGCGCTGGCGACGCCGGAGCAGCGGAGCTCCCAGCTCGCGCAAGCTGCCGCCCTCGTCGACAGCGTACCTCCCGACATGCGCAGCATGATCAGCATCGCGCGCCTGCGCGCGGAGATCGCGGAGCTGCAGCAGCATCGCTGAACGCCGCCGGCTCGAGCGAAAGCTGCGCACGGGACACGACCCCTCCGCCAATGGCCGAGTCCGCCACCGGCGCCGTCGAGCGCATCCGCAAGTGCCTGGAGCAGGCCGCCCCCTGGGACGCCTGCGACGCGTTTCGCGAGGCGATCGAGCGCCAGCCCCGCGATGCGCCGCTGCTGTACTGGGGCGCGCTCGCGCACGCCCGGTCGGGCGCGATCCACGCCGCGCACGCGCTCCTCGACCGCGCGCAGGCCGCGGCCGCTCCCTCGGACTCGCTCACCGACATCCTGAGCCTGCGCGGCCGGCTGTGGAAGGACGCCTATCATCGCGCGCCCGACGCTCCCGAGGCGGCCGAATGGGCGCAGCGATCGCGCGAGCAGTATCTGGCCGCCTATGCCCGCGAGCGGGACAGTTTCCCCGGCATCAACGCCGCGACGCTCTCGTGGATCCTCGGCGATCGCGACGAAGCGCGCAGGCTGGCGCGCGAAGTGGCCGCGCGGCTGGCGGCGCAGGCGGCGCCGCGCAGCTTCTGGGATGTGGCCACGGCCGGCGAGGCGGAGCTGCTGCTCGGACGACTCGATCGCGCGCGCGAGGCCTACGCCGCCGCGTACGCTGGCGCCGCCGGCGACGCGGGGAGCGTGGCGACGATGCGCCGGCAGGTCGCTCTCCTCGCGCCCGCGCTGCCCGAGGCGCGGGAGATCCTCGCCGTGCTCCCGGTGCCGGACGTCGTCGCGTTCGCCGGGCACATGATCGACGCCCCGGACCGTCCCGAGCCGCGATTTCCCGCGGCGATCGCACCTTGGGTCGAGACCGCGATCCGCGCCGAGCTTGCCCGCCTCCGCCAACCGATCGTCTACACCTCGGCGGCCTGCGGCGCCGACTTGATCCTGATCGAAGCCGCGCTCGACGTGAGCGCGGAAGTCAACATCGTGCTGCCTTTCGATCGTGCCGATTTCCTGCGCACCAGCGTCGCGACCGGCGGCGAAGCATGGGTTCGGCGATGCGACGCCGCGCTCGAGCGCGCGACCCGCGTCATCATGGCCACCGAGGAGAACTACCTCGGCGACGACGTGCTCTTCGACCACGCGGCGATGCTGCTCGAAGGCTTCGCCTGCCTGCGCGCTGCGCAGCTCGAGACCGAGCCCACGCTACTGTGCGTGATCGACCCCGAGTCCGAAGGACGCGTGGGGGGCACGCAGGCCTCGGTCGAGCGATGGCGGCGGCGCGTCGGGCCGCCGCGAATCGTCGACCTGCGCGAGCTGAGGGAGCAGGCGCTGAGCGCACCGCGCGCGCCCGCGACCGGCGCTGCGCGCGCTTCGAAGACGCCGGCCGGAGCAGCCGCCAACCGCGCGATGCCGACGCCGGCGGCGCGGCCCCAGCGCACGCTCAAGACGATGCTCTTCGCCGACTTCGCGGGCTTCAGCCGGCTGCACGACGCCACGGCGCCGCTGTTTCAGGAGAGCTTCTGGAAGATCGCCGCCGGCGAGATCGAAGCCTCGCGCGAGAGGCCTCTGCTCGCCATCACCTGGGGCGACGCCCTCTACGTCGTGTTCGACGCGCCGAGGGACGGCGCCGATTTCGCCCTGCGCTTCCTCGAGCGCATGCGCGCCGCCGACTGGCCCGCCCTCGGGCTGCCCGAGTCAAGCCAGATCCGCATCGCGCTCCACTCAGGCCCGGTGTTCCGCGGCTTCGACCCGATCATCGGCCGCGACAACTTCTTCGGCTCGAGCGTCAACAAGGCCGCCCGCATCGAGCCCGTCACGCCTCCCGGCACGGTCTACGCGAGCGAGGCGTTCGCGGCGACGCTCGCCGCCTCCGGGCAAGACGACTACGCCCTCGAATACGTCGGCCGGCTCACCCTCGCGAAGAGCTACGGGGAATCGCGCATCTACCGGCTCGAGCGGCGCTAGGGTCGCTCGCGTGCCCGCGCAGCTCCGCCGGCCCGCTCGCTCGCGCGGCCATCGCGCGCTCCCGGGGACAGGTCAAGGCCCGGTGCGGCGTTCCAGCGCCGGGTCCACGAAAAGCGAAGTGACGTTAACCTTCGCGATCCCCGCATCGTCGGGAATGACGTAGAGCGTCGGCGTGAGCAGCTCCTCGAAGATGCCGCGGAGGCTGCGGGCGCCGGTCTTGTATTCGAACGCGACCTCCGCGATCTGATCGAACACCTTGGACTCGATCGTGAGCTCGACGCCCTCGTTGGCGAAGATGTCGCGGAACTGGTTATAGAGCGAGTCCTTGGGCTCGACCATGATACGCACCAGCATCTTGCGGGTGAGATCGTCGAAGTGGGCGACGATCGGAAGCCGACCCGTGAATTCCGGGATGAGGCCGAAGGTGAAGAGGTCGGTGGGCTTCACCCGCGAGTTGAGACGGTCCAGGATCTTCTGGTTGTCATCGCTCGAGATCGACACGAAGCCGTAACCGTGGCTCTGCGACATGATCTGCTCGAGGCCCACGAACGCCCCGCCGCAGATGAACAGGACGTTGGTGGTGTCGATGTACGCGCCGTTGCCGAGCTTGACAGGCGCCCCTTCCATGATCTTCAGCAGCGCGTGCTGCACACTCTCCCCCGAGGTGCCGCGCGGCTGGCCGTCCGCTTTGAGCTTGTCGATCTCGTCGATGTAGACAATGCCGTGCTGAGCCTTGGCGACGTCGCCGTCCGCCTTGTCGACAAGCCGCTGGAGGATCGCCTCGATCTCCTCGTTGACGTAGCGCGTCTGAGCGAGCGAGGTCGCCTCCGCAGTCACGAAGGGCACGTCGAGGATTCGGGACAGCGTGTCGCAGAGCAGCGTCTTGCCGGTCCCGGACGAGCCGATGAGCAGCACGTTGCTCTTGGTGATGCGCGTGTGGTCGCGCTCCGAGCGCATGAGCTTGCGATAGTGCGAATACACCGCGACCGACACGATCTTCTTGGCCTCGTCCTGGCCGATTACGTACTGGTCGAGGTAGGCGACGATGGAGCTCGGCTTGGTGTGCGGATCGAGCAAGGCGGCGGGCGTGACTGGGCGCGAGGGATCGGTATTCTGGGAGTGCCGCCTCGTTTAGTAAAGGACGGCGCCGGGATCCAGCGCCGCGCCGTCGGCGCTGCAGCATCCGACGGTAGCGTTCCGTCAGGCGCCGTCGTGCACGCGCCGCGAGTCGTCGGGGGCCTGCGCGCGCTCGTTCATGCCGTAGTCGCGGACCACGCTGGCCACCCGCAGGCGGTAATCGGCGAAGATCGAACGGCGTCCCGCCTCCTGCACCCTCCTGTGCTCGTCGAGGTTGCGCCACTGCCGCACGGCGGCCTCGTCCCGCCAGATCGACAGCGAGAGGATCTTGCCGGGCGTGGTCAGGCTCTCGAATCTCTCCACCGAAACGAAGCCGTCGATGCCCTCGAGCAACGGCTTCAGCCGCGCCGCCGCGTCGAGATACGTGCCGCGCTGGTCGGGGTGCGGCTGGACTTCGAAGATGACGGCGATCATCGCTGCTCTCCGCCCCGGCGGAACGTGCTGTCCACGCCCTCGAGGAAGCTGCGGCGCTCGTGCAGGATCAGGCGCCGGTCCCGGGCGAAGGAGAAATTCGCCCGCGCTTCCGCGTCGGCCTTGACGCGGGCCCGGTAGGCCTCGTAGTGGGCGAGGCTTTCGCAGCCGATCAGTCCCCAGGCGACGTCGTTGGTTCCTTCGTGGGGCAGGAAGTAGCCGATGAGGTCTCCGCCGCAGCGGGGAATGATCGATGCCCAGGTCTCGGCGTAGGTCCTGAACGCGTCGCGCTGAACGGGGTCGATGTCGTAGCGGATGAAGCAGGCAAGGGTCATGGGCTGTCTCGCTCGAGTGATGAAGTGGCATCATAGCCCCTTGCGCAGCGGCAATGGTTCGTCTAGCATCGGAAATATATACTTGACAAAGACAGTTATGGGGAGGACAATTCGGCCATAGATCGGGGAAACCATATGGCTGAATACCTCTTCAACGAACCTCAGTACCACGACCCGGAAGCGGCCCGCGAGCATCTTGAATCGGTCCGCTGGCCTAAGGGTCCGGTCTGCCCGCACTGCGGCGCGACGGACCGCATTACCAAGCTTCAAGGCAAGTCGCACCGCCCCGGCCTGTACGACTGCGGGCATTGCCGCGATCAGTTTACGGTCACAGTCGGCACGGTGTTTGAGCGCTCCAAAATTTCGCTCGACAAGTGGCTGTTCGCATCCGCCTTGATGGCATCCAGCAAGAAGGGCGTCAGCAGCAAGCAGGTCGAGCGAATGCTCGGCGTGACCTACAAGACCGCGTGGTTCATTACGCATCGCCTGCGTGAGGCGATGGGCGACGAACCGTCCGGGAAATTCGGGGGCGGGGGCAAGATCGTCGAAGTGGACGAAACCTATATCGGCAACAAGGACGGCGCGAAGAAGCGACGCGGCAAGGTTGGCGGAGCAGCAATG
>DATJVX010000054.1:0-10266 GCA_035501595.1 Casimicrobiaceae bacterium
GCCTGGCTGACTGGTATCAGCAACAAGCAGATTCCAAATAAGCGACGTATTGGCAAACGCGACAGCTTCGGGACGCGAACGGCTTGCAGCGCCGCGCCCCCCACGGAATGACCTAAGTATGGACGTCTCTGATGCATTCAAGGCGTTCGTGACTTTGCTGGCGCTGGTCAATCCAGTTGGCGTTGTGCCGATCTACGTCAGCCTTGTCGCAGACCGCGATTCGAAAGAACAAGCGGCAATCGCGCGCACGGCTGCACTTGCCGTGGCAGCGATCATTGCCATATCCGCGGTCGCGGGTTCGGCGATCCTCGGAGTCTTTGGGATTGAGGTTGCCGCGTTCCGCGCCGCTGGCGGCCTAATCCTAATTGTTATGGGACTGGGAATGCTGCGCGGAGGCCCGCAAGCGGAGCGAAGCACGCCAGACGAACATCGAGACGCCCTGGATAGGGCCAGCATCGCCGTTGTGCCGCTGGCGATACCGTTGCTTGCCGGACCTGGAACGATTGCGACGACCCTCGTCTACGCAAGCCACGCGCGGGGAGCCATCGACTATGGAGTCTTGATCGGCAGCGCCGTCGTCATAGGGCTGATCACATGGCTGTGCCTTGTCACAGCGCATGGCCTCTCACGGCGACTGGGGAAAAATGGCGTCGGCGTCGCGACACGCATCTTCGGCCTCCTGCTGGTGGCGATGGGCGTTGAGTTCAGTGCCGTGGGATTGCGCACACTCTGGCCTGGCCTTGCGCAGCCTGTAACCCCGGCGTAACCCCGGAGACCCAGTCGTGAAATTGCGTCGTAATTCAGCGCATCAAAGCGTGCGTCGGCGCAGATAGAGGGCGCACCGACACAAGGACTTGCGGTCAAAAAAGCATCGCACAAATGCGCTAAGTGTTTGGTGGCCAAGGGCGGAATTGAACCACCGACACACGGATTTTCAGTCCGCTGCTCTACCAACTGAGCTACTTGGCCGTCTTGATGCAACCGCGTGGAAATTTCCGGCCCGGATTTTTTTGGAACTGCGAGGCCGGCCAAAGCCCGCGATTCTAACAGATTCGCCGCGCCCTTCCTCAGCCGCTCCGCCCGCGGAAGAACGAGAGGAGCTCGGCAGTCGTCTCGTCCGGGGCCTCCTCGGCGAGGAAGTGCCCGCAGCCGAGCGCCCTCCCGGACAGGTCGCGCGCGATTCCGCCCCAATCCGCCAGCGGGTCGAACAGCCGGTGCACGACGCCCTTCTCGCCCCACAGCAGGAACAACGGACAGTCGAGCGTGCCCGCGTCCTCGGCGTCATGCTCGAGATCGATGCTCGCGGCGGCGCGGTAGTCCTCGCAGCTCGCGTGGATCATCGCCGGGTCGCCGAAGCAGCGCTCGTATTCCGCGTACGCCGCCGGGTCGAAGCGATCCAGCACCGAGCCGAGGCCCCCGAGCTTCTTGCGCAGGTAGTAGGTCGGGTCGCCTCCGATCAGGTGCTCGGGAAGGTCGTGGGGCTGGATAAGGAAGAACCAGTGGTAGTACGCGGTCGCGAATGCCTTGTCGGTCTTCGCGAACATCGTCGCGGTGGGGCAGATGTCGAGCAGCGCCAGGCGCTCGACGCACTCCCGGTGGTCGCGCGCGAGGCGATACGCGACGCGTCCGCCGCGATCGTGACCGGCGAGCTGGAAGCGGCGAAAGCCCAGCGCCTCCATCGCTTCCACCTGGTCGCGCGCCATTGCCCGCTTCGAGTACGGCGCGTGATCCGGCGTGCTCGCCGGCTTGGCGGAGTCGCCATAGCCGCGCAGGTCGGAGCAGACGACGGTGAAATGCTCGGCCAGCCGCGGTGCGACGGAGTGCCACATCGCATGCGTCTGGGGATAGCCGTGCAGCATGAGCAGCGGCGGTCCGCTGCCCCCGATCACGAGGTTGATCTCGGCGCCGGTCGCTGCGACGCGCTTGCGCTCGAACCCCGGAAAAAGCGTGCTCATGGCTGCATCACCTCGAGAAGGAATCCTGATGTCGGCGATGCGCCGACCGACGGCAGGTTAGTGGATCTCGGGCTCGGCGGTCGGCGCCGTGCCTTCGAGGAAGTCGAAATCGCAGCCAGCGTCGGCCTGGGTGATGTGCCGCTGATAGAGCGCTCCGTAGCCCCGTTCGTAGCGCGGCTCGGGCTGCTTCCACGCGGCCCGGCGGCGCGCGAGCTCGGCGTCGCTCACCTTGAGCTCGAGGCGGCGCTGCGGGACGTCGAGCTCGATTCGATCGCCGTCGCGCACGAGCGCGAGCGGGCCGCCCACGAACGATTCCGGAGCGACGTGCAGAACGCAGGCGCCGTAGCTCGTGCCGCTCATGCGGGCGTCGGAGATGCGAACCATGTCGCGCACGCCCTGCTGCAGCAGCTTCTTCGGGATCGGCAGCTGACCCCACTCAGGCATGCCAGGCGCGCCGAGCGGTCCGGCGCTCTGGAGAACCAGCACAGAATCCGCGGTGACCGGCAGCGCGGGATCGTCGATGCGTGCGGCCATGTCGTTGTAGTCTGCGAAGACGATCGCGGGGCCCGTGTGCACGAGCAGGCGCGGCTCGGCCGCGGCCGGTTTGATCACAGCCCCGTTCGGCGCGAGGTTGCCCCGCAGGACGGCCAGGCTGCCGCTGGCGACCAGCGCGCGGTCGCGCGGCAGGATCACGTCGCGATTGAATGCCTGTGCGCCCGCGATGTTCTCGCCGAGCGTCCGGCCGTTCACCGTGCGTGCGTCGAGCGTGAGGAGGTCCGCGATCCCGGCGAGCAGCGCCCGCAATCCTCCCGCGTAGTAGAAGTCCTCCATCAGGAACTTGCCGGCGGGACGGATGTTCGCGACGAGCGGTGTCTTGCGCGCGAGCTCGTCGAAGCGGTCGATCGTGAGCGGTATGCCGGCGCGGCGGGCGAGCGCCACCATGTGCACCACCGCGTTGGTCGATCCGCCCAGTGCGAGGATGGTCGTCACCGCGTTATCGACGCCGTGCGCCGTGAGGAAGTCGCGCGGCTTCAGGTCTTCCCACACCATGTCGACGATGCGCCGGCCGGTGTCGGTCGCCATCCGCGCATGACGCGAATCGGCGGCGGGGATCGAAGCGGCGCCCGGCAGCGTGAAGCCGATCGCCTCCGCCGCGGAGGTCATGGTGGACGCCGTTCCCATCGTCATGCAATGCCCGGGCGATCGCGCGATGCCGTCCTCGATCTCGGCCCACTCCTCGTCGCTCAGGTTGCCCGCGCGCTTCTCGGCCCAGTACTTCCAGACGTCGGAGCCGCTGCCCAGCGGCTGATCGCGCCAGTTGCCGCGCAGCATCGGCCCGGCGGGCATGAAGATCGCCGGCAGGTTCATGCTGATCGCGCCCATGATCAACGCGGGCGTGGTCTTGTCGCAGCCCCCCATGAGCACCGCGCCGTCGACCGGATACGAGCGCAGCAGCTCCTCGGTCTCGAGCGCGAGGAGATTGCGGTAGAGCATCGTCGTGGGCTTCTGGAAGACCTCCGCCAGCGCGATCGCCGGCATCTCCAGCGGAAAGCCTCCCGCCTGCAGCACGCCGCGCTTCACCTCCTCGGCGCGCTGCCGGAAGTGAGCGTGGCAGGCGTTGATGTCGCTCCAAGTGTTGATGATCGCGATGATCGGCTTGCCGAGGTAGTCGCGGCGCGAGTAGCCCATCTGGGCCGCCCGCGAGTGATGGCCGAACTGACGCATGTCGCTCGCACCGAACCAGCGGTGCGAGCGCAGATCCTCGGGTTTTCGGCGCGCGCTCATGCCGAAGCATTATAGCGGCCGGAACGAGGCGCTCGGCCGCCGGTCCAATGACGGCCGCGACTTCTCGCCCGTCGCGGCCGGCGCTATAGTGGAACGGCCCGCGACCGGTTGCGGCGCCTCCGAGCGTCGGGTCCTCGCCGGGAGGCTGCCATGCCCTTCGCTTCTCCCCGTTCGGATTTCGCGGTCTTCGCTGCGCGCCTGACCGCTGCGTTCCTGGGGCTTGCGCTCGCTTCCGCGGCGCTCGCCGCCGACAAGGCGGACGACCGCGGCGGCATCGACGCGGACAGGTTCTTCGGCGCCATCCTCAAGGTGCGCGCCCGCGCTCTCCCGGACGCTCGCACGGCGGCAACGCTCGGCCAGGACCGTGAGGGCACCGGTGTGGTGATCGGTTCCGACGGGCTGGTCCTGACGATCGGCTATCTCATCCTCGAGGCCGAGGAAGTGAGCCTCGTCGATGCGCGCGGGCGAACCCTCCCCGCTTCGGTCGTCGCCTACGACCACGCCTCGGGCCTCGCGCTCGTTCGCTCCGTCGTTCCGCTCGACGCCTCGCCGTTGCCGCTGGGCGATTCGACCCGGCTCGCCGAGAGCGATCCGGTGCTGATCGTCAATCACGGCGGCCGCGACGCCGCGACGCTCGCCTACGTCGTTTCCCGGCGGCCGTTCACGGGCAGCTGGGAATACCTGCTCGACAACGCCATCTTCACCTCGCCGCCGACCCTCGACTGGAGCGGCGCCGCGCTCATCGGCCGGGACGGCTCGCTGCTCGGCATCGGCTCGCTGATCCTGCGCGATGCGACGGAGGCCGATCCGCACCTGCCGGGCAACCTGTTCGTCCCGATCGATCTGCTCAAGCCGATCATGGACGATCTGGTGCGCACCGGTCATCGCGCGGGCCCCGCGCGGCCCTGGCTGGGGGTCTCAGCCGACGAGATCCAGGGCCGCTTGCTCGTGAGCCGCGTGTCGCCCGACGGGCCGGCCGACAAGGCCGGCGTCCGCACCGGCGACATCATCCTCGCAGTCGGATCCGAAGCGGTGCATTCGCAGGCCGAGTTCTATCGCAAGCTCTGGAGCCGCGGCGCGGCGGGGAGCGAGATTCCCCTGCGCGTGCTCCAGGGCGAGGACGTGCACGAGGTCAAGGTCCGCTCGATCGACCGCGTGGATTACTTCCGGCGCAAGCCGGTCTACTGAGCTCGCGATCGCGCGTACAATGCGCGCTGCCAGCGCGACGGGCGCCGGCTGCTCATCGCTTCGTGCCGTCCGCTCATGCCGCTCTTCACTGCGACGATCTTCTTCAGCGCGTTCCTGCTGTTTCTGCTGCAGCCGATCACGGCGAAGCAGATCCTGCCCTGGTTCGGCGGCTCGGCGGCGGTGTGGACGACCTGCCTCGTGTTCTTCCAGATGACCCTGCTGCTCGGCTACGCCTATTCGGACGCGGTCGCGCGGCGCCTGTCGCCGCGCGCGCAGGTGGGCCTGCACGCCGCGTTGCTCGCGTTGAGCTGCGCCTTGCTGCCGATCGTCCCGGCCGCGCACTGGAAGCCCTCCGGCACCGAGAATCCCTCGCTGCTCATCCTGGGGCTCCTCGCGGCGACGGTCGGTCTGCCGTACTTCCTGCTCTCCACCACGAGCCCTCTGGTGCAGGCGTGGTTCGCGAAGGCCTATCCGGGGAGGAGCCCGTATCGGCTGTTCGCGCTGTCGAATCTCGCCTCGATGCTCGCGCTCCTCGGCTATCCATTCGCGCTCGAGCCGTGGATCGCGACGCGCCAGCAGTCCTACGGCTGGTCGGCGGCCTACGTGGCGTTCGCGCTGCTCGCCGTGCTCTCCGGCGGCTATGCGCTGCGCGCCTCGCCTTCTCGCGCGTCGATGCCACAGCCAGTGCCGAACGGCGCCGGACGCGAGCCCGCGCCCGGTGCGGGCAGGCAGATCCTGTGGGCGACGCTCGCAGCGACCAGCTCGTTCCTCCTGCTCGCCGTATCGAACCACATCTGCCAGAACATCGCCTCGATCCCGCTGCTGTGGATCGCCCCGCTCTCGATCTACCTGCTCACCTTCATCCTGTGCTTCGACGGCTCGCGCTGGTACCGCGCGCCCGCGTTCCGGGCGATGCTGGCCGCTGGACTCGGCGTCATGGGCTGGACGCTCGCGGACAGCGACCTTACCCATCGGCTGGAATTGCAGATCGGCGTGTTCTGCGCGGGCCTGTTCCTCGCCTGCATGTTCTGCCACGGCGAGCTCGCGCGGCTCAAGCCCGCCCCGCGCCACCTCACGCGCTTCTATCTCATGGTGGCGCTCGGCGGCGCCGTCGGCTCGGCGCTCGTCGGACTGGTCGCGCCCCTCGTATTGCCGGCGTATTTCGAGCTGGCGCTGGGGCTCGTCGCCTGCGCCGCTCTGCTCGCCTTCCAGACGCGCCGATCGCACCCGGTGTTCATCGTGCTCGCAGTCGCCGCGCTTCTCTTTTCGGTGGGCGCGGCGGGCTGGAGCATCCACGACTTCTACGAGAACACGGTGCTCGCCACGCGCAATTTCTACGGCGTGCTGCGCGTGCAGGAATGGAGTGCCGGCACGGCCAACTACCGTCGCTCGCTCGTCCACGGCACGATCCTGCACGGGACGCAGTATCCGAGCCCCGAGCTCGAGCGCCGGGCGACGACCTACTACACCGCGACCTCCGGCATCGGGCGCGCGATCGAGTCGCTGCACCCCTCGCTCGATCCGCTGAAGGTGGGCATCATCGGTCTGGGCACCGGAACGATCGCGACCTACGGCGCGAAGGGCGACGTCTATCGCTTCTACGACATCAATCCGGCCGTGATCGGCATCGCGAAGCGCGATTTCAGCTTCATCGGCAAGAGCGACGCGACCATCGAGATCGCGCTGGGCGATGCGCGCCTGAGCCTCGAGCGCGAGGCAGCCCAGGGCTTCGACGTGCTCGCGATCGACGCGTTCTCGAGCGATGCCATCCCCGTTCACCTCATCACCAGCGAGGCGCTCGCCGTCTACCGGCGGCACATGAAGCCGGGCGGGATCATCGCCTTCCACGTCACCAATCGCTATCTCGACCTCGCGCCCGTCGTGCAGCAGCTCGCCGACGCTCAGGGGCTGCATGCCGTCTTGGTCGCAGACGATGGCGAGCCTCCGCTGGCGAGCCGCAGCGACTGGGTCCTGGTGTCGGACAGCGAGGACGCGCTGGACGCCGACCCGATCTTCGAGGCCGCGGAGACGATCGCGGCCCGGCCGGGCTTGCGGCTGTGGACCGACGATTTCAACAACATCGTCCAGGTCCTCAAGCGGGACGACTAGCGGGCTTGCGCGTGGGCATTCCCGATCTCCAGACGCTTCGCACCGCGCCGGACCGCGGCAGCGTCGACGTGCTCGACCAGACCCGGCTACCGCACGAGCACGCCCGGGTCGCGCTGTCGAGCGCCGCCGATGCCGCGCGCGCGATCCGGACGATGCAGGTACGCGGCGCGCCGCTGATCGGAGCCACCGCGGCCTTCGGGCTCGCGCTGGCGATGCGCGGGGATGCTTCCGATGCGGCCCTCGCCTCCGCGCACGGGCTGCTCCTTGCCGCGCGGCCGACCGCGGTCAACCTGCGCTGGGCGCTCGACCGCGTCCGCGACCGCGTCGCCCCGCTGCCGCCCGCGGCGCGCGCCGATGCGGCGTGGGACGAGGCGCAGCGCATCGCCAGCGAGGATCGCGAGCTCAATCGGGCGCTCGGCGAGCACGGCCTGCATCTCGTCGAGAGCCTCGCCGCCCTGCATTCGCCTCCGCTGCAGATCCTCACGCATTGCAACGCCGGCGCGCTCGCCACGCTCGGCTGGGGCACCGCGACCGCGCCGATCTATCTCGCGCACGACGCCGGCATCGCGCTCCACGTGTGGGTCAGCGAGACGCGCCCGCGGCTGCAAGGCGCCAGGCTCACGGCCTGGGAGCTGCGCGCGCACGGCGTGCCGCACACGCTCATCGTCGACGCCGCCGGCGCCGCGCTGATGCGCCAGCGGCGGGTCGACCTCGTCCTCGTCGGTGCCGACCGCGTCACCCGCAACGGCGACGTGTGCAACAAGATCGGAACCTACGAGAAGGCGCTCGCGGCGCGCGACAACGACGTGCCCATGTACGCCGCGGTACCCTCGGCGACGATCGACTGGACGCTCGCCGCGGGCGAGGAAGTGCCGATCGAGGAGCGCGACGGCGCGGAAGTGCTGCAGCCGGCCGGCGAGCCGATCGCCCCCCTGGGCACGGCGACCGCGAATCCCGCCTTCGACGTCACGCCGGGGCGGCTGCTGACGGGGCTCATCACCGAGCGGGGCATCTGCGCTGCCACGAGCGCGGGGCTGGCTGCGCTGTTCCCGGAACGTTCGCATGGATGAGCTCGCCCTGAGAGACGAGATCATCGCGACCGCGCGGGCGATGAACGCGCGGGGCTTGAATCGCGGCACGTCGGGCAATGTCAGCGCGCGCATCGACTCCGGCTTCCTCGTGACCCCGAGCCGCATGGCGTACGAATCGATTCAGCCGGGCGACGTCGTCGCAATGACGCTGGACGGACGGAGCCGCGGCACGCGGGCGCCGTCGTCGGAGTGGCGGTTCCATCGCGACCTCTATGCGGCGCGGGTCGAGGTGCAGGCGATCGTGCATGCGCATTCGCCGTTCGCCACGACGCTTGCCTGCCTGGGAAGAGGGATTCCGCCGTTCCATTACATGATTGCCGTCGCCGGCGGGAGCGACATCCGCTGTGCCTCCTACGCCACCTTCGGCACGCAGGAGCTGTCCGACCGCGCACTGCAGGCGCTCGACTGCCGACGCGCCTGCCTGCTCGCGAACCACGGCATGATCGCCGTCGGCGCGACGCTTGGGGACGCGCTCGCGCTCGCCGTCGAGGTCGAGGCGCTCGCCGAGCAGTACTGGCGCGCGCTGCAGATCGGCGAGCCCGACCTGCTGTCGCAGGCCGAGATGACCGTCGTCCTGGAGAAGTTCGAGACCTACGGCCAGCCGCGGTGAGCTCGCGGCAACGGGTGCGCGGGCGCGCATTTTCGAGTCCTCCCCGGCCGCCCCGCGGCCGCCGTTCCGCGTCACCCCTCGACTCGGCTCGTCGCCCCGCGAGCCGATCCCGGGAGCCCCTGTGCGGTCCGCGGGTCGTCTGGTGATGGGAAGCCCCGCGTGAACAGCCTGTCCACCGCGCCGATACTTTCCTAACGGAAATGGTTTTTTTCTTTAACCCACAGCTTGAAGTGAACAGTTGATATAAGGAACTGGCCGTCCGTCGGCGATCTCGGTTTATCCGCCCGGTTTTTGCTTTGTTTGAGGACAACGTCATGGCTGCTTCGGCATCGCGGCCGCGACAACGACCCTCGAAAACAAACGTCGATTCCGGAGACCATCCCATGGAAACCGAAAGCGTTCGCCGTCGGGCCCTGCCCTTGGCCGCGGCACTGCTCGTCCTGCTCCTCGGCTCACTCGCGGCAGCGGGCGCCCGCGCGCACGCGGTCGCGACGGAAGCCGTCCAGCCCGGCCCGCTGGAAACCGTTTCGGGAACGGTGCTCACGGTGCAGATCGACGATCGTGTCAGCGGCAAGAGCGGCGTGTATCGCGAACTGCGCCTCGATGGCGGTGGATCGGTCTCGCTGACGGGCGACGCCGCAGCCGGGCTCCAGGCCGGGGCGCACGTGCTGCTGGCGGGACATGGCAGCGGCGATGCTCTGGAGGCTACCGATGTCCAGGTCCTGTCGGCGCCCCTGTCGGTCAGGAGCGAGCTGCTGGCCGAAGGCACGCTGACCATCGCCCATGCCGACGACTTTGCTGGCGGCCACAGTCAGTTCCGGTACCACGTGTGGGATGCCGCCGGGCGGCCGACGCGGCTCAACGTAGTGCGCCTTCCGGCGCTGCTGCGCAGCGGCAGCCAGGTTCAAGTGTCCGGTCGCCTGGCCGCCGACGGCACGTCGCTCGACCCGGACAGCATCACCGTCCTCGCCGAGGCCTCCGGCACCGGCATGGTGGCGAAGTCGGGGACGACCAACAGCGTGCTGGTGATCATGGCGAACTTCAACAACACCGCCGCGCCGAGCTACACCGCTGCCCAGGCCCAGCAGATCATGGTCAGCAACAGCGACAGCGTCGCGAACTACTACAACGAAGTCTCCTACGGCGGGCAGCTGCTCAACGTCACCGTGACCAGCACCTGGGTCACCATGAACCTGGCCGCCACCTGCGACTTCACGCAGATCAATCCGGCCGCGAACACCGCGGCGCTGGCGCTCAACTCCACCTACAACGCCGCGAACTACGCCTTCGTGGTGTACCTGTTCCCGTCGCAG
This sequence comes from Casimicrobiaceae bacterium, assembly GCA_035501595.1. GTDB lineage: Bacteria > Pseudomonadota > Gammaproteobacteria > Burkholderiales > Casimicrobiaceae > PALSA-1003. Next base: position 10,052 of record DATJVX010000054.1, read on the forward strand.
TCCTGCGGCTGGGCAGGACTCGCCTACGTGGGCTATCCGCATCAGGCGTTCATCAACGGGACCGGCTCGTTCATCACGCAGGTGGTCGCCCACGAGATGGGGCACAACTTCGGGCTGCTGCACGCGGGGAGCCTGAGCTGCGGCTCGGCGGCGATCGGCGGCAGCTGCAGCGTGGCGGAGTACGGCGACCCCTGGGACACGATGGGCAACCAGCA
>DATJVX010000055.1:0-30362 GCA_035501595.1 Casimicrobiaceae bacterium
CCGCGGCGCGGTGAAAGGACGCAAGCGGGACCGGGTGTTGGTGCTAAACCGCGTGGCGCAATCGATCCTCGAGGCGCGCCGCGGGAAACACCCGACTCATGTGTTCGCGTACCGCAAGCATCCTATCCAGACGATGAGCAATACCGCCTGGCAGAACGGGCGTCGCGAGGCCGGCAAAGAGGATCCTTACCTTGCGGACCTGCGGGTACATGATCTCCGGCACACGGTCGGAATGCGACTGCGAGAGGCCAACGTGCGCGAGAACACCATCGCGGACATCCTCTGGCATGAGCACAGCAGCATGACCGGGCATTACTCGGTAGCGCAGATCGACGAGCTGGTGGCTGCGCTCGAGCTCATCGCGGACGAGCACGGAAGGACCAACAAGACGCTGCAGATGTTGCAGTTGGAAGCGAAGAAACAGGTGGTGGCGTGAGCGAAGTCCCCAAAAAGTCCCCAACGCCAAGAAAAAAGGGCTAGACCGAATTGATCTAACCCTTTGTTTGATTGGCGCGCCCGGCAGGATTTGAACCCACGACCCCCTGGTTCGTAGCCAGGTACTCTAATCCAACTGAGCTACGGGCGCTTTGAGCTTCGAAGTATAGCAGAGGGAGCGCGGTCCGGGCGCGGCTGCGCTTCCTGCGATGCCGGGGCGGGTTGCTACAATTATGCCACGGAATCCCGAGGGTCCTCGACCGCAACTTCTCATGGTCCGACGCATCGTCTGGTGCCTGCTCGCCGCCTGGGCTGCGATGACTGCCGCAGCCGCGGCCGGCCAGGCCGCCGAGCGAAACCTGGTCGCCGACGCGACCGTGACGCTCGCGAACTTCCTGAGCGATCCGGACATGACCTGGCTGCAGCAGAATTTCCGCAACGCGAAAGCCGTACTGATCGCACCGCAGGTGGCGAAGGCCGGATTCATCGTCGGCGGCTCGGGCGGGCGCGGCGTCGTGATCGCTCACGACGCCAAGTCCGGGAAATGGACGGGTCCCGCCTTCTATTCGCTTGCCACCGCGAGCATCGGCTTCCAGGCCGGGATCTCGGTCTCCGAGTTTGTCACGCTGGTGATGACCGAGAAGGGCCTGGATACGCTCCTCTCCGACTCAGTGAAGCTCGGCGGCGACGCGGCGGTCGCCGCCGGCCCGATCGGCGCGGGAGCGCAGTCCAATCTCACCGCCGACTTCGTCTCGTTTGCCCGATCGACGGGAGTCTACGGCGGCGTCAACTTCGACGGCACCGTCATCACCACCTCCGACGACTGGAATCGGGACTACTACGGCCAGCGCGTGCGCGCGCCCGACATCCTGCTGCGGATGACGGTGCACAACAAACAGGCCAACGAGCTTCTCAATCTCGCGAGCAAGGCAGCGAGCCGCTGAGCTCCTCAGCGTGAATAAAATGCGCCGTACGCGCTGTACGTAACAGGCGCACGCCTCTCGTCGTTCGCGATCGCAGCTTCACGGCAGTGATTGCCTTTGGTCGTTCGCCGGCCGGGGGCGGCGAGCGCGTGCTGTTCTGCGCAACGTTGTAGCACTCGTGCAAGTCTCTCCGCGAATGCGCGTCGACCCTCTCGATCTCCTCCTAGGAGAATCGCGCCCTCGCGGGCGTGGAGCGGACCGCGCGGACGATCGCCGTCCGCCGTTGGCATGGCGCTTGCTGTCTAGTCGCCATGAACATTTTCCGCCAGCTTCGAAACCTTTCGAGCATCCCGCGGCTCATGCTCCTCGCCTGCGTCACCCTTGCATGCGCGCCCGCGTCGGCTAGGATCCTCGTGCACGAAGCGTCGGCCTCGCAGGGCACGGTCATCGAGATCTTCGACACGATCGACTATCCCGACGCGACGGCCCTGTCCGCCGCGCTCGACGCCAGGGCATCGAGAGCGTCCGGACCGTGCTCGATCAACGTCTGGCTCGACAGCCCCGGCGGCAACGTCGATGCCGCGATGAAGATCGGACGCCTGCTCCACGACACGTCGAGCTGCGTCAGAGTGGGCCGGTTTCAGCGCCCCGTTTCGTCGAGCAACCTGTGCGCGAGCGCCTGCGTTCTGGTCCTCGCCGCAGGCGCCGTCCGCCTCGCCGACGCGTCGATCGGCATTCATCGCCCTTACTCCGTGCTCGGTGAAGGCACGCCTTCCGGCGACGCTCGCTGCCGCGCCGCGGCCGAGCGCATCCGGGCCTACCTCGAAGAGATGCTGATGCCGGCGCGGCTCTACGAAGAGATGATGCGCGTGTCGGCAACGGACGTGCACTGGCTCACTCGCGACGAGAAGCGCCAGCTCGGTCTCCACACCCAGGACACGGTTGCGCTGAACGCAGGTCGTTAGGAATCGCGCTTGCGGCGCGCGCCGCCGCTCCGCGAGGGCAGCTGCGCTCGCAACTCGCGCAGCGTCTCCTCGAGCGATCCGATGCGCTCCAGCAGCGCGAGCGCCACCGCGAGCCCCTGGCTGTCAAGCTCGAAGTCGTTCCTGAGGCGGAACGCGGTCCGTGCCGCGACGACGCAGCGCGCACTGAACCTGAGCGGCACCGTGGCCGCATCGACCGGAGCGATGGCGCCACTCGCCTCCAGCTCGTGCAGCTCTCCTTCGGAGAACCCCGAAAGGTCCGCCAGCTCGGCCAGGGTCACGTCGTGCTGCTCGTCGAGCCAGTAAAGCTCAGTGAGTTCGACTCGCATCGGAGAGCTCCTGTGCGTAGTGGGCGCGGGGATTGAACGCCGAGCGCTCCGCGAGCTGCCGATAGAGCTCGCGCTCCGCGTCGCCGATCACCGTGGGGACGACGATCTGCGCGATCGCGAAGAGGTCGCCCTCCCCGCCTCCCGGCTTGGGCAGACCGCGCTTGCTCAGCCGCAGGTGCTGGCCCGCGTGCGTGCCGGGCGGCACCTTGAGGAGCACCGGCGCTCCGGGCGTCGGCAGCTCGACGGTGGTGCCCAGGACCGCCTCCCACGGAGCCAGCGGGAGATCGATGTACAGATCGTGGCCGCTCACGCGGAACAGCGGATGAGGCTCCAGCGCGATGTCGAGGTAGAGATCGCCGTCGCGGCCGCCGTGGAAACCTTTGCCGCCCTTGCCCGGAACGCGCAGGCGCTGCCCGTCCGTCGCGCCCTTCGGGATGCGCGCCTTGAACGAGCGCGCCACGCGATGGACGAGACCGCGCTCGTCGTACTCGGGCACGCTCAGCTCGAGGTTCACTTCCGCGCCGTGATACGCCTGGTCGAGGGTGATGTGAGCGACGACCTCGTAGTCCTGGCCGCGCAGCGGACGCGGCTTGCCGCGCCGAGCTCCGCTCGCCCGGCCGCCGCGGAACGCCTCGAACAGGTCGGCGAGATCGACGTCGTCGAAGGAGAACTGCTCCTCGCCGAAGTGCTGCTGCCACTCCGGCGGCGGACGGAAGTCCTGTCCCGGCTGATAGCTTCCGAGCTGATCGTAGGCCGTGCGCTTCTCGGGGTCCTTCAGCGTCTGGTAGGCCTCGGCGACTTCCTTGAATTTCGCCTCCGCGTCCTTTTCCTTGGACACGTCCGGGTGATACTTGCGGGCAAGCTTGCGGTAAGCGGCCTTGATCTGGTCGGCGGTGGCGGTCTTTTCCACGCCGAGGATGGCGTAGTAGTCCTTGTATTTCATCGGCGACGGCCCCGGTAGCGCATCGGCGCCATCATACAGCGCCGGGCGCGCGGGCCGGGGACCGAGCCGAGGCCGTCGAATGCGGCGCTACGCCGGCTCGCGCTCCGTCAGGCGAAATCCCAGCGCGGCGAGCTCGGCGCGCGTGCGCGGATCCTTCAAGCAAGCGAGGAACGCACGCACCGGGGCGCTGTGCAGGCACGCCTTCGGGATGACGAAATCGTACTGTTCTTCCTGGAGAGGGATGAAGCCCAGAGCGTATTGCCTCGCGACCGTGTCGATGGCCACGCCCCAGTCGGCGCGGCCCTGCGCCACCGCTGCCGCGACGGCGTTGTGGGACTTGGTCTGCGTGCCATAGCCCGCGGGCCTGCGCTCGCCCAGCAGCCGATCGATGATGACCCGGGTCCCGCTGCCCGCGTTGCGATTGACCATCACGCAGGACGGGTCGCCGAGCGCCGTCGCCAGCGCGACATCCTTGTCCTTGCCTTCGAACCGCGCGTCGTCCCGCCGGAACACGAGCCCCTGCATGCGTCCGTAGCCGGGAACGAGCGACAGCGCTTCGGTGACCATCGGCCGGTTGTACTCGCCGGTCGCGGGATCCATGAGATGGATGCCGGCGATATCGCACTCACCGCGTCTGGCCGCAGCGAGGCCGCCCATGCTGCCGACGAACATGGCCTTGGTGCGGATGCCCTGGCGGATCAGCTTGCCGATCACCAGATCGAGCCCGACGCAGTGGCTGCCGATGATGACGAGGTCGGCGGGCTCGAGGCGCTGCCCCAGGAGCTGCACCGATACCGTCTCGCCGGCATCGAGCATCTCGGTGTGCTGATCGATGGTGATGAATCCGTCGGCGCCGCTGAACGTCGTGACCGAGCCCGAGCCCTTGCCCATGGGATAGGCGAGCAGGCCGCGCTGCGAGTGCACGAGCCCGACCAGGAGATATTCGGTCCGTCCCCGTTCGGAGTTGACGCGCATCGGCAAGGTCGCGGCGACGCGCTGCTCGCGCTCCATCGGCTGCCCGGCAAAGGCGCGGATCACCGGCGCGAGAAACTCGTGGAACGTGAAGATCGCGGAGGTGGGAAATCCGGGAAGAATCACGACCGGCTTGCCGCCGGTCACCGCGAGGCAGATCGGCTTGCCCGGCTTGAGCGCGACCCCGTGTGCGACCACGCCGGGATCGCGCAGGCCGTGCACGACCCGGTAGGAGATGTCTCCCGCGCCCTTGGACGTGCCACCGGAAAACACGACGACGTCGAACCGCAGGCCCCTCTCGAGCGCCGCGCGCAGCTCGTCTTCGTCATCGCCGACGACGCCCAGGTGCACGGGCGTGCCGCCGAGCTCCTCGACGGCCGCGCCGATGATCGCGGCGTTGGAGTCGTAGATCGCGCCGGGGCGCAAGGGCCGGCCCGGCGCGACGATCTCGTTGCCGGTCGAGAAGATCGCCACCCTCGGGCGCCGACAGACCGCGACCTCCGCGAGGCCGATCGCCGCCAGCACGCCGATCTCGCGGGACGTGAGCTTCTGCCCTGCGCGCAGCACGGTCTCGCCCTTCGCGATGTCGGTGCCCGCGTAGCTCACGTTCTCGCCGGGGGTCACGGGGCGGCGTATCTCGAGCCACGTCCCGTCACGACGCTCGACGTGATCGGTGTGCTCGACCATGACGACCGCATCCGCGCCACGCGGAAGCATGCCGCCCGTCGCGATGGCGGTCGCGCCCCCGGAGTGCACGGCCTGCGCCGGCACGATCCCCGGCGCGAGCACTTCCGGGCCGAGCTTCGCCTCCCGCGCCGACTCCTCCATCGCGCCGAACGTGTCCTTCGCCTGCACCGCGAAGCCGTCGACGTTGGAGCGGTCGAAGCCGGGGACGTCGATGGCCGACACGATGTCCTCCGCCAGGACTCGATCGAGCGCCTCCGCGAGCGGCACGCTCTCCTTGCCCAGCGGCGCGAGGCGCAGATGCTTGCGGAACCGCGCGGTCGCCTCGTCGCGCGTGACCACGTCGAGGAACTGCGTTTGCGACGAAGTCGGGCCAGCGGTCGAGCGTCGGTCCATGAGCCTCGCCGGAGCTTCAGTCGTAGAGGTAGACGCTGACCTCGGCGCCGGGCCCGTAGCCCTCGCTCTCCGCGGGCACAACGACGAAGCCGTCGGCGCGCGTCGTCGAGGAGAGAATGGAAGCGCCGCTGAGCGCGATCGGCTCGACCATGCCTTCGGCCAGGCGGACCCGGCAGTAGTCCACGCGGCCGATCGCGGAGACGATTTTGCGCGCGACAACGGCGCGGATCGTCCGGTGCGGCCAGTCGGAAGCCCGCCCGCCGCGCAGGCGAATGGCGCGGCCCGCGAAGAAATCGTACGCGCACAGGCACGACACGGGATTGCCGGGAAGGAGGAAGACCGGCACCTCGCCGATCCTTCCCATGCCGGCCGGGCTCGACGGCCGCATCGCCACGCCGTGAATCGCCAGCTCGCCGAGCTGCGCGAGCAGTTGCGGCGCATGGTCCTCGCTGCCGACGCTCGAGCCGCCAGATACCAGGATCACTTCCGCGCCGGCAGCCGCGAGCGCGTTGCGAATCGCATCGGGATCGTCGCCGAGCCGGTGCTGCGACTCGAGAACGCCACCGTCGCGCTCGATCAAGCCGCGAAGCATGGCGGAGTTCGCGTCGTAGATCTGATGCGGCCCCCTCGGCGCTCCGGGGGCCACGACCTCACCGCCGGTGACCAGCACCCTCACTCGGGGCTGCCGCACGACGCTCAGGTGGGCCAGGCCGAGGGAAGCGGCGAGGCCGACATCCTGCGGTCGCAGCCTGCGGCCCGCGCGCAACGCGGCGGATCCGCGCGCGATGTCTTCGCCGCGACGCCCCACGTGCTGTCCCGGCGCGACGGGGAGGGTGATGACCATCTCTCCGTCGCGCTCCGAGGCGTATTCCGCAGGGACGACCGCGTCGGCGCCTTCGGGCAGCGGGGCGCCCGTCATGATGCGCACCGCCGTCCCCGCTTCCGCGCGGCCGGCGAAGGGTCGCCCGGGCAACGCCAGGCCGAGCACGCGAAACGACAGCGGGTTGTATTCGCTCGCACCCGCGGTCTGCGCGCCGATCAAGGCGTAGCCGTCCATCGCCGAGCGATCGAAGCCTGGCACGTCGAGCGGCGCGACGATGTCGCCTGCGAGAACGCGGCCGGTCGCCTCGCCCAGGCCGACGAGCTCGTCGCCGCCTCGCGGCGCGTGGCGGTCGATCCAGTCGAGCGCTTCGGTCACGCTGCTCCGCTGCCTGAAGCCGTGCATGCGCACGTCGGGCATCGGCGTTTCCCCCTGCCGCATTCGCTCTCGGGCTCCTTCGGTGATGCGGGCTGTCACAGTCGCAATTCTAGGCCCTTCGCCGTCCCCCTGCGAAGATGGGCCGGGCCGCCTTCGCTCTTAGGAAACCAACGAAACAAAATCGAGGGCCTGGCGAAGCACGCCTGCCGCGCGCTCGCGGTAGATTGCATCCCCATGATCGCGAGTAGCGAATGAGCCTCAGCAGCGAAGTGGCCCCGAAAGGACCGGTGCGATGGGTCGCCTCGATGATCCGCGCCGCGGTCGCCTCTCCGCTGACCGGGCTCGGGGGCGCCGCGCTGCTCTGGTCGGGCAACTTCGTCGTCGCGCGTGCGCTCCGGGGCGAAGTCTCGCCGGTGTCTCTTAATTTCTGGAGATGGTCTATCGCACTCGCGATCCTGCTTCCCCTCGCCTGGAAGGGACTCAAGCAGCACCGAAGGCTGATCCTTCGCCACTGGCGCCTGCTGGCGCTCCTCGGGCTGACCGGCATCGCCTGCTTCCACACGGCGGTGTACCTGGCGCTCGCGAAGACGAGTGCGGTCAATGCGCTCCTGCTCCTCTCGCTCGCGCCGCTGCTCATCAGCGCGCTTTCTTGGGCGATGCTCGGAGAGCGTCTGACCCCGCTGCAGCTCGCGGGCGTCGCGATCGCATTTGTCGGCGCGGTCGCGTTGATCGCCCGTGGAAGCCTCGCCTTGTTCGCTTCGTTCGGCCTGCGCGGCGGGGATGCCTGGATGCTTCTCGCCGTCGGCCTCTGGGCCGCCTATTCGCTGCTTCTCAAGCGGCTTCCCGCCGAGCTCCCCCAGCTCGTCGTTCTGACCGCAACATCCGCTGCGGCGGTGGCGCTGATGTTGCCGCTCTACGCCTGCCTTGCGCCGAACGAGCACCCGCTATCGCTCGGCTGGCAGGCGCGCTGGGGCATTCTGTACGTGGCGGCGTTTGCCTCGGTGGCGGGCTTCATGCTGTGGAACCGAGGCGTATCCGTCATCGGTCCGAGCAGGGCCGCGGCGTTCATCTATCTGATGCCTGCTTTCGGTGCAGCGCTCGCCGTCGCGCTGCTGGGCGAGACCCTGCACCTCTATCAGCTGGCGAGCGGCGTGCTGATCCTCGTGGGCATCTCGGCGATGAACTGGAAGAGGCGCGCGCGGGCCAATCCGCAGGCCCCGCCTGTCCGCGATCCCCATGCGGATTCACGCACTGCCGGCTGCTCACCTGGGCGCTGACGGGGGAGCGAGGCCGATGCCCTTCAGCCACTCGAGGGTCTTTTCCGTGACGACGGCTTCATTCTTGACGAAGGCGTGAGCCTGCAGCGGCGTGCTCCCGGGTATCGATGGAATGACCGTGACGTCGACCCTCGGCGAGGCGACGGCGTTCTGCCTGATCTGCGACACGATGGTCTCGCGCTTTATGAGCTCGCCCTTGCCCCTGATGTTGTCGGCCGGATCGTAGACGATGAGGATCGGAACCTTGATCCGGCGAATCGCCGTCTCCACCCTGGCCTTGCTGGTGTCGACGTCGCGATAGCTCAAGAACGTCCTGGCGGAGGTGACGATGACCTGGCCCTCGCGGTACGCGAGGAGCTTGATTTCGTCGCCCCGGCCCTGCGCGACGAGCTCGCGGCATTCCGCCAGGAACTTCGCGTAGAGCTCCGGGCCGAGCAGCGCATCCCTCGTCACCGCGGGGATGTCGATGTGGGGACCGTAGACAGCCAAGCCCCGGATCGACGAGTCAGGCTGTCCGCCCTGGTAGGCCTCGACGATCGGCGTCCCGAGGCTGTGCCCGACGAGGACGATGTCCTTGAAGCCTCGAGCCTTGAGGAAGGCGACGGCGTCACCGACTTCCCTGACCGCCGCTTCGAATTCGGACGTCCGAAACGATGCTCCCGAGTGAATGCCGTTGTAGCCGAGCGTGGCGTAGCCGCGCTCGGCGAGGTTGCCCGCCAGGAACATGGGCAGTCCCGTATACCAATACGATTCGACCCCGTGCACGACGACGATCCCGACTGTCGGCTTTGGGTGAATCTTCGGGTCGGGCGTGAACATCCCGCCTTGGACGACCCGCTCTCCGCTCTTGAATTCCACCAACTCGAACTGAACGCCTTCGGGAGGCAGGTAGGCGAGCGCGGCCGAGCAGCGGAGCAAAACCGCCAGGAAGGTGGCGGCCAGCGCCAAGGATCTCGTCATGGGAGGCGTCCCCTATCGTCATGTGGACGGAAACCGGCCAGGCCGGCCGCGCTGGAGCCGCGTTTGGGTCGCACGCAGGCGGGCCGGCTCAAGCGCCCGGCTTCGATGCAACGTGCCGGGATGGAATACTGCGGCTGGCGGAGAGAGAGGGATTCGAACCCTCGATACAGGTTTTGGCCCGTATGCTCCCTTAGCAGGGGAGTGCCTTCGACCACTCGGCCATCTCTCCGGGTCGGACGCGATTTTACCTGCGCGCCCCAGGTGCGCCTACGTTTTTTTCCGGAAGCGCTTTCGCTTCTGCTGCTGGTAGGCGTCTTCGAATGCTACCGCCTGCTCGGCCGGCCCGCGGAGTGCCCTGACGATCGCCGCTTCGCTGTAGGGATGATTGCTCTTGAGCCCGCCGGGCGGATTGCCCATGGGAATCAACAGATCCTCCTTCGCGCCGTGCAGCCAGAGCGCGACGAAATACACGGCGGGAATCCGGAGCAGCCTCAGCTCGTAGTCGTCGCGCGCGACCTGCGGCAGCCGCTCGGCCGCGTGAAGCGCGTCGACCGTCGCCGCGGCAAAGGGTCCGTGGGTGAGCCCCGCGAACGCGAGCGGGCGCGCGGCAGCGCTCTTCGCGCCACGGCGGCCGACGGTCAGCTCGGCCTCGGCGACTGCGTCGTTGTCCTGAACGATGAGGTAGCGCCAGCTCGTCTGCTTCGCCGCTGCGAGCAGCTTGCCCTCTGCCAGTGCATCCAGCGGCACGAAATACACCGGGTGAGGCTCGCTGTGGGAAAGCGTCTCGAGGCGCATCTCCCGCATGCGCTGAGGAAGCGTCCGTTCCCTCGCCAGCTCGGTCAGGTGACCGACGAGCCGCGCGGCGCCGCCGCGCGGCGGAGTGCGCATCGTGATCGGCATGATCGATCCTCTCTAAGCCTGGGTGGTGTAGTTGTCGGTCCAGGTCCCGCCGCCCTGGTAGGTGCCCGGGAACGATGCGTAGCCCACGACCGAGTTCCCGTACCATGGATCGGCGATATCGAGCTTCTGCATCGAGAAGCCGTAGACGGTGACGAAGTGCCCGCCGCCGCCGTTCCACGCGATGCGCAGGCAGAAAGGCCGGCATTGATTGATCTCGGCCTTGACCGACTGCATCGTCGCCTTGCCGCTGCTCCACGCATTCAAGTTGCCCACGAGCTGCAGGGCCTGATCGAGGAACCAGGGCTGGTTGCATTGCGGCGTGCTGCCATCCACGCAGCACGTCGTCTGCCCCATCGCGACGTTGGCGAGCGCGCACTGGGTCTGGCCGCTGGCGGGGTCGTAGTAGAGGTTGACCGACACCGAGACAGCAGCCCAGCACCACTGCGTCTGCTGCTGCGGCTGCATGGTGAAGCGCAGCGGGTTGCCGCAGCCGGTCCCTCCGTGGCCGGGACCGCCTCGGACCACGGCGTGGAGCTTCAGCGAGCGTGGAAGCGTTCCTGCAGGCATGGTCGGGGCTCCCTGGTTGACCCGTCCGCCCGCCTGAGTTCCGGCGGACTGTCGGCCATTTTACCCGGGACCGCGCACACGCGCCGCACGCTGCGGCGAAAAGCGACGCGATTCTCTGTCTGCGGCGTAAGGCTCAAGCGGCCTGGCGCTGGCCGCTCGAGCGCGCGTCGAAAGCTTCGCTACCTGAACAGCACCCAGGCCTCGCGGGGCCAGGGGGCGAAGCTCCCGGAAACCGGCGAGCGCCTCGTGTGGGCCGAGAGGCGTGCGCGGGCCCGGCTGGCGCCGATGCTCCAGAGCATCGCTTCGGAATTCGACGCCGAGCTCGGGCGGACGGTGCATGCCGCGAGCTCGACGCTGCGCATCGATGCGAGCCACGGCTACGCCATCGTGACCCTGCGCGACATGCTGACCAAGCGCGACGTCGTCGCCGAGCTCTACTTCCGCGGCAGCGCGGAAGCTCTGGCTTCGCTCTGTCGCTCGAGCTGCGATCTCGCGGGGTTCCATGTTCCGGTCGGCGCGTTCCAGGCCGCTGCCCTCGAGACCTACGTGAAATGGCTGAGGCCCCGTGCGCACAAGCTGCTCAAGCTCATCACGCGCCGGCCGGGGATCATGGTCGCCAAGGGCAATCCGAAAGGGATCGCTTCGATCGCGGACCTCGCTCGATCCGGCGTGAGCTTCGTCGACCGGCAGAGCGGCTCAGGAACGAGGTTCCTGCTCGACGCCCTGTTGAAGCAGGCACGCATCGAGAGCGCGCAGATCGACGGCTACGACCGCGTCGAGTTCACGCACGACGCGGTGGCGGCCTACATCGCGAGCGGCATGGCCGAGGCCGGCCTCGGCATCGAGCTGGGCGCGCGCAGGTTGAAGCTCGACTTCGTTCCGCTGGCTCCGAGCGTTACTACCTGGCCTGCCACACCGACGCGCTCGCCTCCGAGCCGATCGAAACCGTCATCGACGTGCTGCGCGGCGCCGAGTTCAGGGCCGCGGCCGTCAATCTGCACGCCCTGGACACGGAAACGTCCGGAAGCGTGGTCACGATCAAGGAGCCTTTCGCCGAATCGGGCGTGTAACGAGTCGAGCGCCCGAGCCGGCGCACAAGTCATCGAGCGAGGATGCCGTCGTACTCGCGTCGGAAGCCGAAGCAGCGGCGTCAGGCAATTGCCAGCAGATCGTCAGCGATCAGCTTTACAGCCGATCGCCAAGGTTCAGTTGACCTGATGCAATAACAATACGTTACCGGTGTGGCATACATCCTGCGTAGCCACGGCGCGCGCCTTTGCATCCAAGGGGAGGATCATGGGACGGCGTTGCGGACGGATCGCCTTATGCATCATTGCGTTGGCCTGCGCGTTCGCCTGGACGCAGGCTGGAGCGGGCTTGCCGCCCGCCATCATCAATCGAACGGCCGCGTTCTGTGCTGACAACACCGACAGCAGCACTTGCGAGACCATCGAGGACCACAGCCTCGGAGCGATCACCGTCGGGGGGGCGTCCGCCAGCGTGGGCATCGCACCCGAGAGCGTATCCGGCCAGGTCAGTGCGAGCGGCACTACCGCGGATGGCGGCGGCGGCGCTTGGATAATCTGGTACTTCGAGATCGTCGGCCCCCCTGGTCCTGCGGGATCGGTGCATGACCCCGTCGACGTAGCCCTACGAGACGGGATTACATCCGAGACGGACGACTCGGGCGTAAATGCAGACGCGGGTTTCCTGATCGATAACGCCAACCCGGGCGACTCCGGTCCGGTGCCGGAAAACCTCGGTCAGTTCACCCTCGGCAAGCAGATCAATTGCTTCGACTTTGGCGTTGGCAACTCCGAGTGCGAGCCTCAATTCATCGGGACGCTGGATTTCTTTCTGACGCCCAACTACGTCTACGAGGCGATGCTCGAGGCGGGCGTGGGGACGGGGGGTGGCCCGTCGTCGGCATTTGCCTTCGCCGATCCGCACATGTACCTGGATGCCGACGCCATCGCAGCCGGCTATCGACTCATCTTCAGCGACGGCATCGGAAACACGATTCCCAGCGGCGGCGGAAGCGTGCCCGAACCCGGGTCCCTTGGTCTCTTGAGCGTCGCGCTGATCGGGTTTGGCGCCGTCCGGCGCCGTGCCGGAATGACCATCGCACGCTAGCCCCCGTTCCGACAGCGCGGGTCAGACCCGCTAGCCTTCCCCGTCGAGGCTAGGACGCCGCTGGCGCCGCGCTCATGACGCCGTGTGCGCCTGCTCGAGCTCGAAGGTGCGATGCAGGACTCGCACGGCGAGCTCGAGGTATTTCTCGTCGATCACGACCGAGGTCTTGATCTCGGAGGTGGAGATCATCTGGATGTTGATCCCCTCCTCCGCCAGCGCCTTGAACATCTTGGCGGCGATGCCGGCGTGCGAGCGCATGCCGATCCCCACCAGCGAGACCTTGCAGATCCGGTTGTCGCCGATGATCTCGCGCGCGCTGAAGCCGCGGCCCTTCTCTCGCTCGAGGAGCTCGAGCGCTTTGCGGTACTCGCTGCGGTTGACCGTGAAGGAGAAATCGGTGTGGCCCGAGGCCCCGATGTTCTGCACGATCATGTCGACGTCGATGTTGGCCTCCGCGATGGGACCGAGGATCGCGTACGCGACCCCGGGGCGGTCCTCGACGCCCATCAGCGAGATCTTCGCCTCGTCCCGCGTGAACGCGATGCCGGAGATGATCGCCTGCTCCATGGTGTCGTCTTCCTCGTAGGTGATGAGCGTGCCCGCGGCGGTGCTTTCCGGATCGTCGAACGACGAGAGCACGCGCAGCTTCACGCGGTACTTGCCCGCGAACTCCACCGAGCGGATCTGCAGGACCTTCGAGCCGAGGCTCGCCATCTCGAGCATCTCCTCGAAGGTGATGCGGTCCAGGCGCCGCGCCTCGGGGACGATGCGCGGATCGGTCGTGTACACGCCGTCGACGTCGGTGTAGATCTGGCATTCGTCGGCTTGCAGCGCCGCGGCGAGCGCGACACCCGAGGTATCCGACCCGCCGCGTCCGAGCGTCGTGATGTTGCCCTCGGCATCCACGCCCTGGAATCCCGCCACGATGACGACCGTTCCCGCGGCGAGGTCGCGCTTGAGCGGGTCGACGTCGATATCGAGGATCCGCGCCTTGGTGAACGCGCTGTCGGTCAGCATCCGGACCTGGGCGCCGGTATAGCTCCTCGCCTTCACCCCCAGCTCGTGCAGCGCGATCGCCAGCAGTCCGATCGTCACCTGCTCGCCGGTCGCCGCGATCACGTCGAGCTCTCGCGGATCGGGGCGGTGCGAAACCTCGTTCGCGAGCGCAAGGAGACGATTGGTCTCGCCGCTCATCGCCGACACGACGACCACCAGCTGGTTGCCCTCGCGCCGGAAGCGCGCCACCCGGCGGGCGACGCTCTTGATGCGCTCGACGCTGCCGACGGAGGTCCCGCCGTATTTCTGGACGATCAGCGCCATCGGTACGCGCTCGGAGCGACGCTCACGCCGTGCGGAACGCGAGGGTCGCGTTGGTGCCGCCGAAGCCGAAAGAGTTGGACAGCGCGGCACGGATCGGCATGCGCCGCGCCGTGTTGGGAACGAAGTCGAGATCGCACTTCGGATCCTGGTGGAACAGGTTCGCCGTCGGCGGCGCCACCTGGTCGCGCAAGGCGAGCACCGTGAACACGGCCTCGATCGCCGCGGCGGCCCCGAGGAGGTGGCCGGTCATCGACTTGGTCGACGACACCGCGAGCCTTGCCGCATGCTCGCCGAAGCAGCGCTTGACCGCGATGCATTCGGCGATGTCGCCGAGCGGCGTCGATGTGCCATGGGCGTTGATGTAGTCGATGTCGGTCGTCTTGAGTCCCGCGTTCCTGAGCGCGTTCGCCATGCTGCGTGCGGCCCCCTCGCCGTCTTCCGGGGGCGCGGTGATGTGATGGGCGTCGGCCGACATCCCGTAGCCGGCGATCTCGGCGTAGATGCGCGCGCCTCGCGCCTTCGCGTGCTGCATCTCCTCCAGAACGAGAACCCCCGAGCCCTCGCCGAGCACGAAGCCGTCGCGGTCGATATCCCACGGCCGGCTCGCGGTCGCCGGATCGTCGTTGCGCGTCGACAGCGCGCGCGCCGCGCAGAAGCCGCCGACGCCGAGCGGGCTCACCGTCGCCTCCGCTCCTCCGGCGATCATGATGTCCGCATCGGAGTATTCGATCAGCCGCGCCGCCTCGCCCAGGCTGTGGTTCGCCGTCGAGCAGGCGCTCACGGTCGCGAGGTTGGGACCCTTGTAGCCGTAGTGGATCGAAACCAGGCCGGAGATCATGTTGATGATCGAGCCCGGAACGAAAAACGGCGAGATCTTGCGCACGCCGCCATCGATGAAGGCGCGTGCGGTCGCCTCGATCATCGGCAAGCCGCCGATCCCCGAGCCGACGCAAACGCCGACGCGCTCCTTGTCGCCCGCGTAGCCTTCGAGGCCGGCGTCCTTGACCGCCTCGATCGTGGCGACGAGGCCGTAGTGGATGAACGTATCGTAGCGCCGCGCTTCCTTGCCGGACAGGTGCCGGGTCACGTCGAAGTTCTTGACCTCTCCCGCGATGCGCGAAGGAAAGGTCGACGCGTCGAAGCGCGTAATGCCGGAGATGCCCGATCGTCCCGCAAGGATGTTCTCCCATGCTTCAGCGACGCCGGTGCCCACCGGCGAAACGATGCCCAATCCGGTGACGACGACGCGACGATTGGGCATGGCGTTTGTGCTGAGGCGAACCAGGTGCGCAGTCGGCCTGCGCGAGGACTCGGAACAACGGACCGGGCGACCGGGGCCCGGCGGACGGATTACTTCTTCAGGTGCGAATTGATGTAATCGACGGCCTGCTGCACGGTGGTGATCTTCTCGGCCTCTTCGTCGGGAATCTCGGTTTCGAACTCCTCTTCGAGCGCCATCACCAGCTCGACGGTATCCAGCGAGTCAGCGCCGAGATCGTCGACAAACGACGACTCGTTCTTGATCTCGGCCTCGTTCACGCCCAGCTGCTCGGCGACGATTTTCTTGACTCGTTGTTCCACGTTTTCCATGCGTCTCCTCCCCAAGGGGATCCCAAGCGTTGCAAACGGCCGATTTTACCAGATACATCGCGCTACGCCATGTACAAGCCGCCGTTGACGTGGAGCGTCGCCCCGGTGATGTAGCCCGCTTCGGGCGACGCGAGGAAACGAACGGCGTGCGCGACGTCTTCGGGCGTGCCGAGCCTCCCCAGCGGAATGCGCTCGGTCAGCTTCGCCCGCTGCGCCTCGGCGAGCGCGCGCGTCATGTCGGTGTCGATGAAGCCCGGCGCGACGCAGTTCACGGTGATGTTGCGGCTGCCGATCTCCTGCGCCAGCGACTTCGTGAAGCCGATCAGCGCCGCCTTCGCCGCGGCGTAGTTGGTCTGCCCGGCGTTGCCGCTCGCGCCGACGACCGAGCCGACGTTCACGATCCGCCCCCGCCTCGCCTTCATCATGCCGCGGAGCACGGCCTTGGAGAGGCGATACACGGACTTGAGATCAGTGTCGATGATCGCGTCCCACTCCTCGTCCTTCATGCGCAGCAGCAGGTTATCGCGTGTGATCCCCGCGTTGTTGACGAGGATGGCCACCTCGCCGACGCGCTCCGCGATGCCGGCGATCGCGGGTTCGATGGCCGGCCCGTC
Organism: Casimicrobiaceae bacterium; assembly: GCA_035501595.1. Classification (GTDB taxonomy): domain Bacteria; phylum Pseudomonadota; class Gammaproteobacteria; order Burkholderiales; family Casimicrobiaceae; genus PALSA-1003. The sequence continues at coordinate 16,225 of DATJVX010000055.1, forward strand.
GGTGACGTCGAGGCGCAGGCCCTCGCCGCGGTGCCCCGCCTCGCCGAGGTAGGCGCCGATCGATGCCGCGCCGGCATCGGTCGTCGACGTGCCGACGACGCTCGCCCCCGCGCGCGCCAGCGCGATCGCGATCGCCTTCCCGATGCCTCGCGAAGCGCCTGTGACCAGTGCGACTTGACCGTCGAACATCTAGGCCGTCGCCTCGATCGCGGCCGCGATCGCGTCCACGTCGTTGAGCGGCAGCGCGCTCAGCTCCGGCGCGATCCGCTTGGTGAGTCCCGTGAGCACCTTCCCCGGGCCGCATTCGACGACGTGCGTCACGCCGTAGCTCGCGAACGCGCGGATCGTCTCGACCCAGCGCACGGGACTCGCCGCCTGCGCCGCGAGCGCCGCGCGGATGGTCTCCGCCATGCCCGCGACCGAAACGTCGACGTTGTGGATCACCGGGATCCTCGGGGCGTCGATCGCGAGCTGCGCGAGCCGGGCGGCAAGCCGCTGCGCCGCGGGGCGCATGAGCGAGCTGTGGAACGGCGCGCTCACCGGGAGCATCACCGCCCGTCTCGCGCCGCGCGCCCGGGCGGCGTCGGTCGCCCGCTCGACCGCCTCGACGTGGCCCGCGATCACGATCTGGTCGCCGGTGTTGAAGTTCACCGGCTCGACGATCTGACCCTGCGCGGCTTCCTCGCAGGCTGCCCGGATGCCGGCGGCGTCGAGCCCTACGATCGCCGCCATTCCGCCCACGCCCGCGGGCACCGCTTCCTGCATCGCCTCGGCCCGGAAGCGAACCAGAGGGACGGCATCGGCAAACGCGAGCGCTCCGGCGGCGACCAGCGCCGCGTATTCGCCCAGGCTGTGGCCCGCGACCACGACGGGCGCGCCGCCGCCCGCCGCGCGCCACGCGCGATACACGGCGATGTCCGCAGCCAGCATGACCGGCTGGGTATTCACGGTCCGGCTGAGCGCTTCGTCGGGCCCGTTCTCGACTAATGCCCACAGGTCCTCGCCGAGCGCCTCGGAGGCTTCGCCGAAGGTCTCGCGAACGACCGGGAACGCCTCGTAGGCGCCCATCATCCCCTTCGACTGCGATCCCTGACCCGGGAAGACCATCGCGAGCTTCATCGTCGACCTACCAGCGCAAGAGGGCCGAGCCCCAGGTGAAACCGCCGCCGACGCCCAGGAGCATCACGTGCTGGCCCGGGCGGATGCGGCCGTCCCTCGCCGCCGCGTCCAGCGCCAGCGGTATGGAGGCGGCCGACGTGTTCGCGTGCCGCTCCACGGTCGACACCATCTGCTCCGGCGGCACGTGCAGCTTCTTCGCGGTCGCTTCCATGATCCGGATGTTGGCCTGGTGCGGAATCAGCCAGTCGATCGCCGCGACAGGCAGGTCGTTGGCCGCGAGCGCCTCGTGGGCGACCTCCGCGAGCACTTTCACGGCGAACTTGAACACGGTGTTGCCGTCCATCGTCAGCAGCGGCGTGCCGCTCACCGCCCCGTTCGCGACGGTCCCCGGCACGGCGAGGATGTTCCGATAGTGTCCGTCGGCGTGCAAGTGCGTCGAGAGGATGCCAGGCTGCGCCGACGGCACGAGCACGACGGCCCCGGCGCCGTCGCCGAAGAGCACGCAGGTGCGCCGATCGCTCCAGTCGAGGATGCGCGAATAGATCTCCGCGCCCACCACGAGCGCGTTGCGCGCCTGCCCGCTCTTCACCATGAGATCGGCGAGGCCCAGCGCGTAGACGAAGCCGCTGCATACCGCCTGCACGTCGAATGCCGGCCCGTTCCGGGTGCCGAGCTTGTCCTGGAGGATGCACGCCGTCGAGGGGAACACCATGTCCGGCGTGGTCGTGGCCAGCACGATCAGGTCGACGTCGGCCGGCGCGATCTCGGCGGCGGCCAGCGCCGGGCGCGCCGCGGCGAGCGCGAGATCGCTCGTCTGCTCTCCCGCCGCGGCGATGTGCCGTTGGCGGATGCCGGTGCGCGATCGGATCCATTCGTCGTCCGTGTCGACGCGCTTCGCGAGTTCCGCGTTGGTCAGGACCTGCGACGGCAGATAGCTGCCGGTCCCCGCGATCCGGCTATGCATCGCCCGGACCCGTCGCCGCGGCAGCCGGAGACGCCATCGGGGACATCGCGGCCAGCCGCTGGGCGATCCGGTCGAGCACGCCGTGGCGGACCTCGGCGTAGGCTTTCTTGAGCGCGAAACGGAACGCGAGCAGGTCCGCGGAGCCATGGCTCTTGATCACCACGCCCTTCAGCCCGATGAGCGTCGCTCCGTTGTAGCGCCGCGGATCGACCCGGCGCTTGAACGCGTTGATCGCCGGCAGCGCGACCAGCGCGAGGCTCTTGCGGATCGGCGTGCGCGTGAACTCCTCGCGCAGGTAGTCCGCCAGCATCATCGCGAGACCCTCCGAGGTCTTGAGCGCGACGTTGCCGACGAATCCGTCGCAGACGATCACGTCGGTAGTGCCCTTGTAGATGTCGGTGCCTTCGACGTTGCCGTAGAAGTTGAGGTCGGACGCCTTCAGCAGCTGGGAGGCTTCCTTCACGACGTCGTTGCCCTTGATCTCCTCCTCGCCGATGTTGAGCAGCCCCACCGAAGGGCGCGCGATGCCCTCGACCGCGGCGACCAGGGCGCTGCCCATGATCGCGAACTGGACAAGCTGCTCCGCGGTGCAGTTCACGTTCGCGCCGAGATCGAGCGCGGTCGTCACGCCCTGCCGCGTCGGCAGCTGCGAGGCGATCGCCGGCCGGTCGATCCCGGGAAGGGTCTTGAGCACGAAGCGCGAGATCGCCATCAGCGCGCCGGTGTTGCCGGCCGAGACGCAAGCCTGGGCGGCGCCTTCCTTGACCAGGTTGATCGCCACGCGCATCGACGAATCCTTCTTGCGGCGAAGCGCATCGGCGGGCGGCTCGTGCATCTCGACGACTTCGCTGGCCGCGTGGATGGTCGCGCGATCCGCCGCCCGAGGCTTCGCCGCGGCTAGCGCCTTGCCGATCGCGTCCTCGTTGCCGACCAGAAGCACGCGCGCGTCCGGCTCCTCCTCCAGAAAGCGCAGCGACGCGGGGACCGTGACCGCGGGACCGTGGTCACCGCCCATCGCGTCGACGGCAATGGCGACTGGCATGAGCGATGCAGGATCCCGGAGAGGATACGCATCCGCGCGCCCAACCCGGCGCGCAAAGGGAAAGCGAGGGCTAGGCTTCGTCCTTGGTCTTGACGACCTTCTTGCCCCTATAGTATCCGCTCGGGCTGATGTGATGGCGGCGGTGCACCTCGCCCGTCACCGGTTCGACGGCGAGCGGCGGCGAGGCGAGAAAATCATGAGCGCGGTGCATGCCGCGCTTCGACGCCGACTTCCGGTTCTGCTGAACAGCCATTTTGATTCACTCCTCGGAGATTCCGCCGCGCCCCTTTCGCAATGCGGCAAGCCGCGCGAACGGGGACGGCGCGTTCGGTTCCTCGCCCGCGCCGCGCGGTTCAGGCCCGGCCGGACACTGCGCCTTCGCGTGCATCGGCGCGAAAGGCAAGGTAAGCAGCAATTCGTCCTCGACCAGCGTGGTCGCATCGAGCGGCGCCGACGCAAGGACGACTTCGCGCTCGTCGGCATCCAGGCGGGCGAGCTCGGCATCGTCCCGGGCGAGCAGAAGCTCCGATCGCTGGTCGATGGACGCTTCCAGGGTCTGCAGACAACGCTGGCATACGAGCGGCAGCCTGCCACGGACCTTCACCGTCAGCATCGGCCGCTCGAGGCTGTCGTGCCCCCCTTCGATCGACCATGCGACGAGCGCCCGATCGGCGCCCGGAGCCAGCCGGTCGGCAATGCGCGTCCGTTTCGCCAGGTCGAGCTCGCCGGCGAGAGCTTCGCCGTGCGCCGCCAGCTTGAGCCCGTCGAAGCGCCCTGCCTCGATCCCTTGCTGGGCCGTTCGCTTCACCGTCGCCTCCGCGGCTTTCCGTCCGTTTCGCCGCCTTTTGACAAGCGATCGGGCGCTGACAAAGCCGCTTGGACGAAGCAAAATGCCGTATTTTAGTCGCCCACCGACATCGTGTCAAAGAATGCCGCTAAAACAGCAACTTCGCGCCCGGCCCTCCCGCTGATTCTCGCCTCCGGGTCGCCCCACCGGCGCGCGCTCCTGCAACGGCTGGGTCTGCCCTTCGAGGTCGTGGCGCCCGAAATCGACGAAGCGCCGCTCGCCGACGAGCGCCCCGCCGACACCGCGGTGCGGCTGGCGGAGGCGAAAGCACGAGCGGTGGCGCGCAGCCACCGTCGGGCGCTCATCATCGGCTCGGACCAGGTCGCCGATCTCGGAGGCAAGCCGATCGGCAAGCCGCGTGACCGTGCGGACGCGCTGGAGCAGCTGAGAGCGATGCGCGGGCGAACCGTCGTGTTTCACACCGCCGTGGCGCTCCTCAACGCAGCGACCGGCGCGTGCCGCAGCGCGCTGGTCGACGTCGCGAGCACGTTCCGCAGTCTCGACGACACCGCGCTCGCGGCCTATCTCGATCGCGAGCGGCCGTTCGACTGCGCGGGATCGGTGAGAGCGGAGGCGCTCGGCATCGCGCTCTTCACGCGGATCGCGAGCGACGACCCGTCGGCGCTGATCGGGCTGCCGCTGATCCGGCTCACCGACCTCCTCGAGGCGGAAGGCTTGCGGCCGCTTCCGCCTGCGCCGTGAGCACGCCCGCGCGCGGGCCCGGCCGGCTCTACGTCATCCCGAGCCTCCTCGGCGTCGTGCCGCCGGCCGCGGTGCTGCCTCGGCGGACGATCGAGACTGCGCGTGGCCTCGCGCACTTCGTCGTGGAAACGCCCCGGGCCGCGCGACAGTTCCTCAAGACCCTCGACATGCCCCGGCCGCTGTCCTCGATCGCGATGGCGGAACTGAGCGAGCACACGCCGGCGCAGCACGCCCGCGAGCTCCTCGAGCCCGCGCTGCAGGGGCACGATCTCGGCTTGCTCACCGACGCCGGCTGCCCCGGCGTCGCCGATCCGGGCGCGCCGCTGGTGCGCGCGGCGCACGAGGCGGACGTGCAGGTCGTGCCGCTGGTCGGGCCCTCGGCGGTTCTTCTGGCGCTGATGGCCTCGGGCATGAACGGCCAGGCCTTCGTCTTCCACGGCTATCTTCCGGTAAAACCGCAGGCCCGCGAGGCCGCGCTGCACTCGCTGGACCGCGCCGCCGCGGGCGCGACCCAGATCTTCATCGAGACGCCCTACCGCAACGACGCGATGATCGCGGCGGTCCTGGCGGCCTGCCGCGCCGAGTCGTATTTCGGGCTGGCGGTCGATCTGACGCTGCCCGCCGAGCAGGTGCTCTGCCGCACGGTGGCCGAGTGGCGCTCCGCGCCGCGCATCGAGCCGGGCAAGCGCCCGGCGATCTTTCTTCTGAACCGCAGCTGAGCCGGCGCTGCTCTCTCGCCGCCCGGATTTCCGCTTACTCGTCGGGCCAGCTCTTGATGTAGCTTTTGAGCATGCGGTTCTCGAAGCTCTGCTCTTCGTAGACCGCCTTGGCCACGTCGTGGAAGGAAACCACGCCGAGGAGCGTCGGTCCCTCCTGGACCGGCACGTAGCGCGCGTGGCGCTCGAGCATGACGCGACGCAGCTCCATCACGTCGAGATGCGGGGTGGCAACGAGCGGGTCGCGTACGTAGATGTCGCTCACCTTGAGCTCGCCGAGCTGGCCGTGCCGCTTAGCGAGCGCCTCGAGGACTTCGGCGAAGGTCAGCATGCCGATCATCTGCCCGTGGTCCATCACGACGAGCGAGCCGATGTCGTGCTGCGCCATGACCTTCACGGCCTCGAGCACGCTGCCCCCCGGCGCCGTCGTGAACAGGGCGTTGCCCTTGATGCGGAGGATTTCGCTGACCAGCATGGAGCCTCCCCGGGGGCGTGTTCCGATACGGCCTCGGATCGAGGTTACTCCGCTGGGGAAGCGATCGCAACGACCGCGAGCTCGCCGCGAGGCCGAGCGGTGGATCCGATCAGGCGCTGGTCGGCTCGCGGCCGCCCGCGCGCCAGCCAAGGTAGAGGACTGCGATCGCCATCACGGCGATGATCGCCGTCGTCGCGACGTTCGAGATCTCGGCGAGCAGCGCGAGCGCGCCGCTCGAAAGCCCCGCGAAGGCGAGGCCGACGACCGGCATCACGGGGAGGCCACAGCCCATCACCGTGCAGCCGCCGGTGGAAACCCCGAGCACGCTCGCCAGCGCGCCCGACGCTCCGCCGCCACTGCCGAACGCCGCAAGCCTGCCGCGAGGCTGCGCGACGTCGCGATTGTGGCGCACAAGGGCGAAATAAACTCCGAAGAGCAGCGCCATCACCAGAAAGCGGAACAGGTCCGCCACGGTCACTGCGAAGCCCCAGTCGACGCCGCCGAACGGACTGTCGGCGCTGAACCAGAACAGCGCCAGGTTGGGAATAAAGTCGAGCTTCTGCTGTATACGCACGTCGTCGCGGAGCAAATAGCGCGGCAGCTCCGCCACCCAGGGATTGAAGCCGAAATAATCGATGGGCTTCCGGACGATGGACAGAATCGCCGGCGGCAGGAAGATCTCCAATACGAAGAGACCGGCCGCGACCCAGGCGAAAAGCTTCGCCTGCGCGCGCAGCGCTCCCGCGATTCCCCGCCCGATCCGCAGCGGCGCAGCCGACATCAGCGGCACTCCATCGCGAACGGCGCGCCGGCGCTCGGCGAACGCCGAGGCGCGCTATGCAAATGGCATGAGCGCCGCGCCGCGCCGAGTGTCCGGCGGCGCTCCCGCATGGCCTGCGCCACATACCGGTTGTCGCCTGCACATGCGCGGCGTGGACTTGACATAGTCATCGTATTATAGTTTGCGGGCGGCAAATCGTAGATGGCGTAGAGAGTCGGTGAGCCATTCTTGAGCATTTTGGAGGAGACAAATCCATGACTTCGCAAGTCGATCGCAGAGAGTTCCTGCGCAGCCTCGGCATCAGTACCGGGGCGGCGCTGGGCGCGGCGGCCGCCTCGGTGCCGCTGATCGGGATGGCGCAGGCGCAGGCCCCGTCGCCACCGAAGGGCAACATTCCGAGCACGCCGTACAGGATCGGGCACATGACCTTCTTCACCGGTCCCGCCGCGATATTGGGCGAGCCGATGTACAAGGGACAGGTGCTGGCGGCGGAGGAGATCAACGCCCAGGGCGGGCTCCTCGGCAAGCGCAAGATCGAGGTGCTCAAGGCCGACGAGGCCGCGGGCGTCGACGGCAACGTGAAGGAGCTGCGACGGCTCAAGCTGCAGGAGAAGATCGACTTCTTCTGCGGCATCACCTCGAGCGGCAACACCCCGGCGCTGGGGCCGGTGGCGGAAGAGCTCAAGGTGCTGACGATGTTCATCGACGGCTGCACCGACTTCCTGTTTGACAAGGCGGTGCCGAATCCGCATTACATCTTCCGCATCACCAACATCCAGTCCGCCGACGGCGCGACCTGCGCCCTGGCGGTCGCCCAGACCTGGCCGGATATCAAGAAGATCGCGCACATCCATCCGGACTATTCGTACGGACGCAACGCCTTCGACCACTTCGGCATCATCATGAAGAAGCTCCTGCCGAAGTCGGAGGTCGTCTCCGAAGCCTGGCCGAAGCTCGGGACGACGGACTTCAGCTCGCACATCACCAAGACCATCTCCGCCAAGCCCGACCTGCTCGTCTCGTCGGTGTGGGGCGGCGACTACGTGGCGATGTACAAGCAGGCCCTGCAGTACGGCCTGTTCGACAAGATGAAGGTCGCGACGACGCTCGCGCTCGGCACCGCGCCGCATGCGCTTGGCAAGGATCACCCCGAGGGCGTCATCGGCGGCTGCCACGCGAACTATTTCTTCACGTTCCCGGTCGGGGACCGCTGGCCGGACAACAAGACCTTCGTCGAGAAGTATCACGCGCGCTGGAAGGAATATCCGAACTTCCAGGCCGAAGGCGCGTACACGGGGACCTACATGCTGAAGACGGCGATCGAGAAGGCGAACCGCCTTGCGGGCGGGTGGCCGGACGACGACGCCATCATCAGCCTGCTGGAAGGCATGGGATATTCCGGTCCGGGAGGCTACGTCTACATCCGGCCGGACAATCACCAGGGATACAAGGACACGATCATCGGCTTCACCAAGAACGTGCCCGAGTATCCGTTCCCGGTCATGGATCCGGATCGGATCATCACGTTCCCGGTGCGCAACATCACGGCACCGCCGGGATGGCCGAAGGGCGAGCCGACCTCCACGTACACCTGGATCGAGAAGACCTGGCCGACGGCCAAGGCGTAGGGCTCCGTCCCTCGCCTTGACTCCGGACAGCGCAGCACCTGCGGCTCGGCGGGCGCCCACAAGGCGCCCGCCTGTCGTTTGTCCACCCGCAGCGCGCGGCCTCGCGCGATGGCGCGCCGATGGATGCTTGCGCACGGTCGCGGCGGCGCTGGCGCCGCTCCTTTTCTGCCTGTCGGCACGCGCCGATCACGAGCTGCCGTTCTATCCCTCGTTCTATCCCCAGGAGATCCGGATCGAGACGCTCGACCCCGCGGCGGCTCTCGCGGGCTGGCCGAAGGCGCGCGTCCATGCCTACGTCGGCGACGACCCGTTCGCCGGCGCCACGGTGCCCGACGATGCGACGGCGGTGACCTCGCTTCGCTCGTACCTGGTGCTGAGCTTCGACGCCGCGTCCGGGCGCTACGGTGCGACCGGCGCCGACGCCGCGTCGCGCTGCGCGGCGGCCGCGCGCACCCTCCCGCGGCTCGCGCGCGAAGGCTACGTGTTCCATCCCTATCCGGTCACGCCGTATCACCCGGACTTCCTCGAGCAATCGGACCTGGCCGCGCAGGCGCAAGCGCACTATGCCGCCGTACCGCACGCCGACGCCGATGCGAGCGCGCTCGAGCTGCGGGCTCGCGGCGCGCTCGCCGAAGGACTCGTTCCGGCCAGCGCCCCCGGAGAGCGCGCATGGGACGCCACGCTCGAAGAAATCGACGTCGAAGCGCTGCGCGACGCGGGCGCCGCGGCCGCAGGCGAAACACCGTGGGCCAAGGACGGCTGGTATCAGGCCTATCTGCTGTACGCGGGAGAATCGGCGGGCACCGCGGCCGATGCCGCTCTCGCGCGGACCGTCGATCGTCTCGAGACCGGCCTCTACCGCGACGAGACCGAGAAGCTCAACCTCGAGCGCATGCTCGTCCGCAGGCTCGTGGCGGGCTGCCGGCGGGTCGTCGTCGGGTACACCCTGCGACGGGAGTACTTCAACTCGGAGTACTCGCTCGGCGTCGAGAACGTCGGGTTCGACTCGCAACGCGGATTGCTCTCGCCGATCTTTCCTCGCACCGTCAAGCTCAAGGATTTCCCCTGGAACGGGTGGCTGCGGATCGGCATCGCGACTGCGCCCGAGGCTGCCTGGAACCCGGTCGGCGGGTTGAACGACGTGTTTGGAAGGCTGCTTTGGGCGGCCGTGAGCGACCCCGTGCGCCTGCCCGACCCTCACGGCGGAGGCTCCATCGACAACCGCGCTCGCGTCGCCGCGACGCGCGGGCCGATGGTCATTCCGGCCGACGCCTGGAAGCCCGAGCCGGGAACCGGTCGCCTCCGCGCGGTCGGCACCGGCAAGCTCGCGCAGGCGCGGCTGCGCTACTCGGTGGTCACTTCGCCCTTTCACGACGGGACGCACGGCGACGTCGCGGACCTCCTCTACCCCTATATCTTCGCCTTCCGCTGGGGCGACCGGCCCGGCGACGCCCTGGTCGATCAGGGCGTGGCTCGCGCCGGGGCTCGCCTGCGGAGTTGGCTCGCCGGCTTCAAGGTCGTCGACATGGAGACGCAGACCCGCAACTACGGCGACGACCTCAAGTTCACCTATCGCGTTCCCGTCGTCGACGTCTACCTCAGTCACCGTCCGGGCGATCCGACCGAGGCCGCGATGATCGCCCCGCCCTGGTCGACGCTGCCGTGGGAGGTGATCGTGCTCATGGAAGAGGCCGTCGCCCGGGGCATCGGCGCGTTCACCCGCGGCGCGGCGCAGCGGCGCGGCGTGCCCTGGCTCGACCTCGCGCGCGATCCGGACGTCGGCGCACGGCTCGCCGCCCTGGTGGACGAGTTCGAGCGCCAGGGCTATCGGCCGGAGTCGCTCTCGGGGCTGGTGAGCGTGCAGCAGGCGCGCGAGCGCTGGGCGGCGCTCGCAAAGTTCCATGCCGAGCATCAACACTTCCTTGTCACCAACGGCCCGTACCAGCTCGAGGCCTGGACCTCCGGCGCCGCCGTGCTGAAGGTGTTTCGCGACCTGGGCTATCCGCTCGGCGTCGGCGACTTCGACGCCTACGCAATCCCGCTTCGCGGCTACATCTCGTCCATCGAGGATCGCGGCGACCGGCTCGCGCTGCGCGTCGACGTCGAACAGATCGCCCGCTCGCAGCGCAGCTACGACATCGAGCGCACGCCCTACGCTCCCGCGCCCGATGGCGACGAAGAGCATGCGCAGCCGCACTGCCGCTATGTTATCGTCGGCCCCGGCGCGAGCGTCGTGCGCGCGGGGAGCGCGGGGGCCGATTCGAGCGGGCGGTTCGTGATCGATCTCGACCACCTCGGTCCCCCGGGGCTGTACACTGTCGCCGCCGCAGTGTTCGTCGGGGGGAACACGATGGAGCCCAGAATAAGCATGATCGAGCACCGGGTCGGGAACGTGCCCGGTCCGGGCCGCGCGGCACCGCCGGGCCGCTAGCCGCTCCCGCGGAAGCCCATGGCCGACCTCGCGATCCACGTCCTCAACGCGCTGCTCTACAGCTCGGTGCTGTTTCTCATCGCGGGCGGGCTGAGCCTGATCTACGGCGTGATGCGCATTCTCAATCTCGCGCACGGCAACCTCTACGCGCTCGGCGCCTTCGTGACCGCCTGGGCGATCGGGCTGGCGGCGAACGCGGGCGTGCCCAACCCGGTCCTCTTCCTGCTGCTCCCGGTCGGCGCCTGCGCCGCGGCGCTCGCCGGTGCGATCATCGAGCGCACGCTGATGCGGCCGTTCTACAAGCGTCCCGAGGAGTACCAGCTCCTGATGACCTTCGGTCTGCTGATGATCCTGGAGGACGTGATCCGCTTCATCTGGGGCCCGAGCCCGCTCACCGCGACGACGGTCTACTCGAGCATCGGCAGCATCCCGATCGGCGACGGCCGCTACCCCGGCTACAACGTCGTGATCATCGGCGTGGGCATCGTCGCGGCGGTGTTCCTGTGGGCGTTCATCTACCGGACTCGATTCGGCGTGCTGCTGCGCGCGACCTCGCAGGACAAGCGGATGGCCTCGGCTCTGGGCGTGAACGTGAATCGGGTGTACATCCAGGCGTTCACGCTCGGCTGCTTCATGGCGGGGCTGGGCGGCGCGATCGTCGTTCCCAGCCAGTCCGCCGTGCTGGGCATGGGCGTCGATGCGCTGGTGCTGGCGTTCATCGTCGTGGTCATCGGCGGGCTCGGCAGCCTCGAGGGTGCGCTGGCCGGCGCGCTGATCGTCGGCGTCGTCCGCGAGTTCTTCATCGCCTATTTCCCCGAGGTCGAGCTCGCCGCGCTCTATCTCATCGCCGCCTTCGTGCTGCTGGTTCGGCCTGCCGGCCTCTTCGGACGGAACTGAAGCATGGACGCCGCCGCCCCTGCCGCCCCCGCCCGCGCTTCCTGGCGTGCCGCCGTGTGGATCGTTCCCGTCGCGATCCTGCTTGTCGCCGCGCCGTACCTCCTTGACGAGTTCCAGACGCTCACGCTTACCTACGGTCTCATCGCCGCCATCGGCGCGCTCGGCTTCAACCTGCTGCTCGGCTATACCGGCCTCCTCTCCTTCGGTCATTCGGCGTTCTTCGGCGGGGGCGCGTACGCCGTCGCGTTCATGGTGAAGTACCTGAAGGTCGCGTCGATGGAGTTGTTCCTGGCCGGCTCGGCGCTCGCCACGGCGGTCATTTCGGCGCTCTTCGGGTACGTCTGCGTGCGCTACACGCGCATCTTCTTCGGCATCCTCACGCTGGCGCTGTCGCAGGTGCTCTGGAGCCTCGCCTTCAAGTTCTTCTGGGTGACCGGGGGGACCGACGGGCTCCGCGTGCCGACGCCGACCTTGCTGGGCGCGAGCGTGACCGGCGACAAGATGCAATTCCTCGCCCACCAGTACTACTACTACGTGCTGGCCGTGTTCGCCGTTTGCGTCTTCGTGATGTGGGTCATCGTCCACTCGCCGTTCGGCAAGGCGCTCCAGGCGATCCGCGACAACGAAACGCGGGCCGAGTTCATCGGCATCCGCATCCGGCGCTATCGCCTGATCGCGTTCGTGATCTCCGGCGTGTTCACCGGCATCGCGGGCGCGCTGTGGGCGCCGCTCAACGGCTTGGCGAGCCCCGACGTGCTGGTGTGGACGTTCTCGGGCGAGATCGTCTTCATGACCGTGCTCGGCGGCTTCCGGACCTTCGTCGGGCCGATCGTCGGCGCGGTCGTGTTCACCTACCTCAAGACCTACGCGGTCGGCTTCACGGTTTACTGGCAACTGCTCCTCGGGGTCGTGCTCGTCGTCCTGGTGCTGGCGCTGCCGACCGGGATCGTGGGCGCCGCACAGCAGGCGTGGGCGAAGATCAAGGCGGGGCGCGAAAGATGAACCTGCTGGAGACGCATGCGGTCACCAAGTCGTTCGGCGACAACATCGCCGTGAACAACGTCGACTTCAGCGTGCGCCAGGGCGAGGTGCTCGCGCTGATCGGCTCCAACGGCGCGGGCAAGACGAGCCTCGTCAACCTCGTGAGCGGGCTGCTGCGCGCCGACAGCGGCCGCATCCTCTTCGACGGCGCCGACGTCACTCAGCAGACCTCGTACGAGCGCATCAAGGCCGGGATAGCCCGCAGCTTCCAGCTCGTCAACCTGTTCGACTACCTCTCCTGCGCGGACAACGTGGCGCTATCGATCTTTTCCCGCCAGGGCAAGATCCGTCGCCTCGCGAGCCTCGCCGCCCGCGATTCCGCCGTCTGGCAGGAAGCCCACGAGCTGCTGCAGCGCTTCGGCCTCGATCGGCACGCGTCGCTCGTCGCGGGCTCGATCTCGCACGGCGAGCGCAAGCTGCTCGACGTCGCCGTCGCCTACGCGCTCAAGCCGAAGCTCCTCCTGCTCGACGAGCCCACCAGCGGCGTCTCCACCCGCGAGAAGGCGCCGATCATGGACATCGTCAGCTCGATCGTGCGCGCGGGAGGCATCACGGTGGTCATCATTGAGCACGACATGGATATCGTGTTTCGCTATTCCGAGCGCATCGTGGTCATGCACCAGGGAACGATACTCGCGGACGGCACGCCGGACGAGATTCGCCGCAACGACGCGGTCACCACGACCCTGATCGGCACGCATCCGACCGGCGAGCCCGTCTACGGGAGCGCTCCGAATGCTTGAGGTCGCAAAGCTCGAGACGTTCCGCGGCGCGGTGCAGGTCCTGCGCGGGGTGTCGCTGCGCGTCGACGGCGGCGAGTCGATCGTCCTGGTCGGCCGCAACGGCGCGGGCAAGACGACCACCATCGAGACCATCATGGGGTTGCTGCCGTCGCGCGCCGGCGAGGTGACCTTCCGCGGAACCGCCATCACGCGGCTCCCGCCGTACCGCCGCGCGTTGCTCGGCATCGGCTATGCGCCCGAGGACGCGGGAATCTTCTCGGAGCTGAGCGTGGAGGAGAATTTCCGCATCTGCGAATGGCTCGCTCCGCGCGCCCGGGCCGGCGGCAGCGACGTCGAGGAGCGGATCTTCGGCGTGTTTCCGGAGGTCAAGACGCTGATGACGCGCACCGGATCGCACCTCTCCGGCGGCCAGAAGAAGATGGTCGCGGTCGCCCGGGCGATGGCGCTCTCGCCTTCGATCCTGCTGCTCGACGAGCCCTTCGAAGGGCTCGCTCCTGTCGTCGTGACCCGCTTCATCGACGCGGTCAAGAAAATCAAGGCGATGGGCATCTCGCTGCTGATCGCCGAGTCGAACCTCATGACGGCGATCCGCATCGCCGACCGGCTCTACGCCATCGATCGCGGCGAGATCATCTTCCAGGGAACGCCCCAAGAGGCACTGAAGAACGAGAACGTGATGAAGACGCTCCGGGGCTGAGCTCCTCGGTCGGGACGCCGCCGTGAAGGGCCTCGCAGCCACCCTCGTCCTGATC
>DATJVX010000056.1:0-33145 GCA_035501595.1 Casimicrobiaceae bacterium
CGCACGAAGCCGCGCTCGTCGATGACCCCGACGTCGCCGGTGGCGAGCCAGCCGTCGCCGTCGAGAACCTTGGCCGTCTCGACGGGCTGGTGCCAATACCCCGCCATGACCTGAGGCCCCTTGATGCAGAGCTCGCCGGCTTCGCCGATCCCGACTTCGCGCCCCGAGTCGTCGCGCATCATGACGTCGGTGGACGGTATCGGCAGGCCGATCGCGCCATTGTATTCCGGAAGGTCCAGCGGGTTCATCGTCGCGCCGGGCGAGGTCTCGGTGAGCCCGTAGGCCTCGATCAGCGGGATGCCGGTCACTTCCTTCCAGCGCTGGGCCACCGCCTTCTGCACCGCCATGCCGCCCCCGAGCGTCATTCGCAGGCTCGAGAAGTCGAGCTCCGCGAAGCCGGGATTGTTGAGCAGTGCGTTGAACAGGGTGTTGACCCCGGTCAGCGCGGTGAACCGGTGCTTGCGCATCTCCTTCACGAAGCCCGGGATGTCGCGGGGATTGGTGATGAGCACGTTCTCGGCGCCCAGCGTCATGAACACTAGGCAGTTCGCGGTGAGCGAGAAGATGTGGTAGAGCGGCAGCGGCGTCAGGATGACGTGGCGCTCGTTGCCGAGGAACGGCCTCACCCAGGCGCTCGACTGCAGCAGGTTGGCGACGATGTTCCGGTGCAGCAGCATCGCGCCCTTGGCCACCCCCGTCGTGCCGCCGGTGTACTGAAGGAACGCGATGTCCTCGTGACCGATCGGCACGTTTGCGAGCTTGCGCCGCGCGCCCTCCTCGAGCGCCCGCGAGAGCCGCATCGAGCCGGGAAGATTCCACGCGGGGACCATCCTCTTCACGCGGCGGAGGACGAAATCGACGAGCCGTCCCTTGAGCCCCAGCATCTCGCCGATGCTCGTGACGATGACCTGCTTGACCGCGGTCCTGCCGACGACCTCTTCCACGGTGTGCGCGAAGTTCTCGACGACGACGATCATCTCCGCCCCGCTGTCGGTCAGCTGGTGCTCGAGCTCGCGCGGCGTGTAGAGCGGATTGGTGTTGACCACCGTGCAGCCGGCGCGAAGCACGCCGAACAGGCATACCGGGTACTGCAGGATGTTGGGCATCATCAGGGCGACGCGAGCGCCCTTCTTGAGGCCGCGTCCCTGGAGGAACGCGCCGAATGCCGCGGATTGGGCGTCGAGCTCGGCGAAGCTGATCGACCGGCCCATGCAGGTGTAGGCCGGCCGCGGTCCGAAGTCGGCGACGGCCCGGTCGAAGACGTCCCGCACCGACGCGTAGGCGCTGACGTCGATCTCCGCCGGCACGCCTTGGGGATACGACTTCAACCAGATCCTGTCCACGATCTCCTCCCCGGAGCCCGCTATCGTGTTTGGTTCGTCGAACCTATGCTAGCAGAGGCACTGAGGAGCCCGCACTTGCGGCGTAGTGCAGCGGACCGCCGCGAAAGGGCGCGAAGCCGGTACCGAAGATGGCGCCCGCATCGACCAGATCGGCGTCGGCGACGATGTGATCGGCCAGCGCGGCCTCCGCTTCGTCGACGTAGGGCCGGATCAGCCGCTCGGCGAGCCCCGGCGGCGCGGCTCCGGCGTTGCCCTTCGCCGCCTTGCCGGACGACCAGTCGTAGAAGCCGCGTCCGCTCTTGCGGCCGAGATGGCCGGCGGCGATCAGCTCGGAGAGCTTCTTCGGCGGCGCCGCCGCCGGGCGGAGCATCTTGCCGACTTCGAGGCAGATGTCGAGCCCGACGGTGTCGGCGAGCTCGATCGGCCCCATGGGCATGCCGAAGTCGAGCGCCGCCCGGTCGACGGTCTCGGGCGCAATGCCTTCGTCGACGCAGCGCATGGCCTCGTCGAGATAGGGTGCGAGCACGCGGTTGACCAGGAATCCGGGCGCGCTCTTCACCGGCAGCGGCAGCTTGTCGATCTGTCGCACGAAGGCGGCCGCGCGCGGAGCGAGCGCCGGTCGCGTACCGGCGCCGACGACGATCTCGACCAGCATCATGCGGGCGACGGGGTTGAAGAAATGCAGGCCGATCAGGCGCGAGGGGTCGCCGAGCGCCGTGCCGATCTCTTCGAGCGGGATGCTCGACGTATTGGTTGCGAGAAGGGCATCGGGACGCGCCTTCGCCTCCAGCGCCTTGAAGACGCTTCGCTTGGCGTCGAGATTCTCGAAGATGGCCTCGATGATCACGTCGGCGCGAGCCGCGCCGTCCCCCGCCACGTCGGGAACGAGGCGATCGAGCGCGTCGCGCAGGCGGCGGGGATCCTTGAGCCGCTCGGCGAAGAGCTTGGCCGCGCGCTGCATCGCCGGCTTCAGCCGCTCCGGGCTCTGGTCCTGGAGCGTGACCGTCAGCCCGCGCAGCGCGCACCAGGCGCCGATGTCCCCGCCCATGGTTCCGGCGCCGACGACGTGGACGTGGCGCGCATGCGCACCGTCCTCGCGTCCGAACGACTTCAACCGCTCCTGCAGACGGAAGACCCGGATCAGGTTTTTCGCGGTCGGCGTCTGGATGAGGGTCGCGATCGATGCGGGGTCGGAGGCGGGGAGCGCCAGCGCGTCGCCGTCGTGCTTGGTCCAGATCTCGAGAATCGCGTAGGGCGCCGGATAGTGCTCGCGCCGCGCGCGGCGCTCGGCCTGCTTGCGCGCCTGGGCCGCGATGATCGGCCGCAGCCATCGGTTGAGCGTCAGGGAGAGCGGAAACGGCAGGCGCCGCGGCGGCGGCGCCGCGAGGATCATGCCGCGCGCGGTGTTCATCATGATACGCGGCGGCACGCATTCGTCCGCGATGCCCAGCTTCTTCGCGCGACGGGCATCGACCGTGCGCCCGGTGAGCAGGAGGTCGAGCGCGGCAGGCGCGCCGGCGACGCGCGGCAGCCGCCGCATGCCTCCCCAGGCAGGGACGATGCCGAGCATCACTTCCGGCAGCCCCAGGCGGGTCGCCGGATCGTCGACGACGACGCGATACCGGCAGGCCAGCGCGAGCTCCAGCCCCCCGCCGAGGCAGAAGCCGCGCACCAGCGCCAGGGTCGGGTACGGCGCGGCGGCGAGCTCGTTGAAGATCTCCCAGCCGCGCCGGACGATCGCCAGCGCGTCGTCGACGCTGCCGACCTGCTCGAACTCTTCGATGTCGGCGCCGGCGATGAAGCCGTTGTCCTTGCCCGAGCGGATGACGAGACCTCTCGGGGTCGCGCCCGCGAGCTCCCGCAGGATGGCGCGGAGCTCCTCCAGCGTGCGCGCGGAGAGCGTGTTGGTGGAGGCATCGGCCTTGTCGAGGACGAGCCAGGCGATGCCCTCGGCGTCGCGCTCAAGCCGCCAGTCCCGGACTGCGCTCGCGGCTGCCATGCTTCGCGTCAGGCCGCCTCGAGCAGCATTGCGCCGCCGAGTCCCCCGCCGATGCAGATCGCAGCCAGCGCCCGCTTGCCGCCCGTGCGCTTGAGCACGTTGAGCGCGTGCAGAACGATCCGCGCGCCCGAGGCCCCTACGGGATGCCCCAGCGCGATGGCGCCCCCGTCGACGTTGACCTTCGCTTCGTCGAGCTTGCCCAGCGCGCGGGGAAGGTCGAGCTCCTCGCGGCAATAGCGTTTGTCCGCCCAGGCGCGCAGGCAGGCGATCACCTGCGCAGCGAACGCTTCGTTGATCTCGACCGCGTCCAGATCCGCGAGGCCGAGTCCGTGCCGCTTGAGCAGCGGCGTGGCCGCGTGGACCGGTCCGAGACCCATCTCCGCGGGATCGAGGCCGGCCCATTCGCTGTCGACGATCCTCCCGAGCACGGGCAGTCCGTACTTCGCGACCGCTGCCCCCGAGGCGAGCACGAGCCATGCTGCGCCGTCGGTGATCTGCGAGCTGTTGCCCGCGGTGACGTTGCCGTACTTGCGGTCGAAGAAAGGCTTGAGCTTGGCGAGGTTCTCAGGCGTGGAGTCCTCCCGCACGCCGTCGTCGGCCGTGAAGAGGTCTCCGTCGCGATCGAACAGCGGCACGATCTCGCCGGCAAACCGTCCGTCCTTCTGCGCGGCCAGCACGCGCTGGTGGCTTCGGGCGGCGAACGCGTCCATCTCGGTGCGCGAGATGCCGAACCGGAACGCGAGATTTTCCGCCGTCTGCCCCATGAGCAGGCCCACCATGGGATCGGTCAGCCCCTTCATGATGCCGACGATCGGCGTGAGCGCCGCCGCCGGATTGAGTTTCAGGAACGCGGCGGCCTTCGGCCCGAGACCCTTGGCGGCCGACAGGCGGGCGAACCACAGCACCATCTTGTCCGAATAGAGCAGCGGCGCGCGCGACAGCGCATCGCCGCCGCCGGCGAGCACGAGATCCGAACGCCCGCCTCGGATGTTGGCGATTGCCGAATCGAGCGCCTGCATGCCGGAGGCGCAGTTGCGCATCACGGTCCAGCCGGGGACTTTCTTGCCGCAGCCCATCCGCAGCGCCACGACGCGGCCGATGTTCACTTCGTCGGGCGACGGGCTCGCGCAGCCGAGGATGACCTCGTCGAGCTCCGAAGGATCGAAGCGCTGCCGCAGGAGCAGCGCCCGGCCGGCCTGCGTGGCGAGATCGGATGCTCCGAAGGGACCAGGACGGTTGCGCGCCTTCAGGAACGGCGTACGCGCCCCGTCGACGACGAAGATCGGCTCAGACATGGCTTCGGCCCTTCGCAAACCTCGTGGCTACGACAGGAGGCCCGGCGTCTAGCGCGCGCGGGCGAAGGCCCGTCACGCCGCCGCCTTGTGCGCAAGCGCGCCGCCAGGCGAGGCGCCGCCCGGGCGCGCCTCCGAGGCTCCGAGATCGGCAGCGAAATCGTCGACGCGGATCACCTGATCGGTCAGCCGCTTCGCACGGCGCACGAGCTCGAGCTCTTCGGCCGTAACCACGCCCGCGGCCAGCGCAGCACTCGCGCGATCCTCGCCGACGTCGACCGAGAACCGCCCCGCCTTCTGCGCTTGCCGTATGCGCGCGTCGACGGGCTCGGCCTCGAGCACCGCCGCGAGCGCCGCTTCGAGGGTCGCGAGCACCTCGTCGTCGTCCTGCGGCAGGTACATGCCGGCGGTCAGCCGGTCGCGCGTAGCCGACCGCTCGATCAGGAGCTTCGCTACCTCGTGTCCGAGGCGATCCGAGGGCACCACGTAGGGGCGTCCGAGCGGGAAGACGGTCCGCCGCATCAGCGTAGCGATGAGCCGGTTGGGGAAATTCGAAACGACGCCTTCGAGCGCGGTCTGGGCGCGGAACATCGCGTCCCAGATCGCCCAGTGCATGAGCGGCGCGTCGGCCGCCTGCCGGCCTTCGTCCTCGTAGCGCTTGAGCGTGGCGGAGCAAAGGAAGAGATACGACAGCACGTCGCCCAGGCGCGCCGAGAGCTTCTCCTTGCGCTTCAGCGATCCGCCGAGCACGCCCATCGACACGTCGGCGAGGAAGGCGAGCGCCGCCGAGAAGCGGGTGAGCTGCTGGTAGTACCGGCGCGTTTCGGGCGCGACGTCCGGCACGCGCACGGGATGCGAGCCGGCCAACCCAAGCACCAGCGTCCGGGCGAAGTTCGACAGCGCGAAGCCGACGTGCCCGAACAACGCCCGGTCGAAGGCGATCGACGCCGCGCGAGCGTCGATCTCGCGGGCCGCGTTCATCTCCTTCAACACGTACGGATGGCAGCGGATCGCACCCTGGCCGAAGATGATGAGGCTGCGTGTCAGGATGTTGGCGCCTTCCACCGTGATCGACACCGGCACCTGCATGTATGCGGCGCCCAGGAAGTTCGACGGCCCCATGCAGATGCCCTTGCCGCCGGCGATGTCCATCGCATCGACGACGATGCTGCGCCCGCGATCGGTGAGGTGATACTTGGCGATCCCGGAGAGCACGGCCGGCTTCTCGCCGGAGGCGACCATCGCGGCGAGCAGCGTGCGCGTCGCGTCCATCGCGTAGAGGTAACCGCCCATGCGCGCGAGCGGCTCCTCGATCCCCTCGAACTTGCCGATCGGAGTCTTGAACTGGACGCGCACCCGCGCGTAGGCGCCGGTGGCGCGCACGACGAGCTTCGCCATGCCGGTCGCGAGCGAAGGCAGCGAGATGCCGCGCCCCGCGGCGAGGCACTCCATCAACATCCGCCAGCCCTTGCCGATCATCGCCTGGCCGCCGATGACCCAGTCGATGGGAATAAACACGTCCTCGCCGGAATTGGGACCGTTCTGGAAGACGGCGTTGAGCGGCATGTGCCGGCGGCCGATGTTCACGCCGGGATGATTCGTCGGGATCAGCGCGCAGGTGATGCCGAGGTCCTCGTTGTCGCCCAGGAGATGGTCCGGATCGAAAGCGCGAAAGGCGAGCCCGAGCAGCGTCGCGACCGGACCGAGCGTGATGTAGCGCTTGTCCCAGGTGAGCTTGAGCCCGAGTGTCTGCCTGCCTTCGTGCTCCCCGCGGCAGACGATCCCGAAATCGGGAATCGCAGCAGCATCGGAGCCGGCGTGCGGACTGGTGAGCGCGAAGCAGGGAATCTCGAGGCCTTTGGCGAGCCGCGGAAGGTAGTAGCGTTTCTGCTCCTCGGTGCCGTAGTGCAGGAGCAGCTCACCCGGCCCCAGCGAGTTCGGAACCATGACCGTGACCACGGCCGCGCTGCAGCGCGAGGCGAGCTTGGCCACCACCTGCGAGTGTGCGTACGCCGAGAATCCCATCCCCCCGTACTGCCTGGGAATGATCATCCCGAGGAAGCCCCTGTCCTTGATGAGCTGCCAGACCGGCGGCGGGAGATCCTTGTAGACGTGGGTGGTCTCCCATTCGCTCACCATGCGGCAGAGCTCCTCGCAGTCGTGGTCGAGGAAGCGCTGCTCCTCGGCGGTCGTCCTGGCGGCGGGCGAGCGCAGGAGGCTCGCCCACTCCGGCCGTCCGGAGAAGAGCTCGGCGTCCCAGCCGACGGTGCCCGCTTCGAGGGCTTCGCGCTCGGTCGCCGTCATCGCCGGCACGATCCGGCGGAACAGCCCGAGCAGCGGGTCGCTCACCAGCGTGCGGCGCAGGCGCGGCAGGTTCAGCGGCACGGCGAGAACAACGAGCGCCACCGCGAGCGCGAGCGCCAGCGCGGGCGGCAGGAGCGCGCCGCCCCAGGCAATGCCCAGCGCGAAGGCGATGGCGCCGGCCCAGAGCCAGCCCGGGGCCTCGGCGTAGGCGAGCGCGAGGAAGACGATGAGCAGGGAGACGAGCCACACGAAGGTCAGCATGCCGGGTACTCCTATGGCGCGGCCGAGTCCGCGGCGGATTCGCCGTCGAGCTCGGAGAGGTCTGGCAGCGGAGCCTTGAGCCCTGCGATCAGGAACGGCGCGAGCCGGCGCAGCAGCGTCTCGTCGCTGGCCGCACGCCCCTGCGAGAGCTCCGCGATGAGCTTGAGCGCGTCGGTGCCGGCGAGCGTGAACGACAGCGCGCCCATCACGAAGTGCAGACGCCAGGTGAGCTCCCTCTTGGGCAGCTGCGGCAGCGCGCGCCCGAACGCCGCCTTGAAGCGCGCGATCATCACGGCGTACTGCTCGGAGAGGAAGTGCCGGATGAACGGCGCCGGATCGACGTACGCGCGCCCGACCAGCCGCAGGAAGTTCTTGCCGCCGCGCGCCGGATCGCGCGCGAGCTTGAGCGCCGGAATCAGCATCGCCGCGAGAATGCGCTCGCAGGAGAGCGGCTTCGGGGCGGCTTCGTGCTCGAAGCGGGTGAGCAGCGCGACTCGCTCCTGGTTCATCGGATCGAGCCGGCGGCTCAGGACCGCCTCGAACAGCTCCTCCTTGCTGCCGAAATGATAGTGGACCGCGGCAAGATTGACGCTCGCCGCCGCGGTGAGCTGGCGAAGCGACGTCGCCTCGAAGCCGTGCTCCATGAACAGCGCTTCGCCGGCATCGAGGATGCGCTCCTTGGTCGCCGAGCTCCTGGGTGCTTCGAAGGGGATGATCCGGCCTCGCATCGGATTGCCTCGTGGCCCGCTCATTCAAACGTCTGTTTGAATTACGGCTATGGTAGGCCGGGCCCCGGCGGCCGTCAACGGCCCTAGGATGCGCGCGGGTCCGACTCCTCGGCGTAGATCCGCTCGAGCGCTTCGCCGAACCGCGCGAGCACCAGCGGACGCTTGAGCTTGAGCGTGGGGGTGAGGAGCCCGTTCTCGATGGTCCACGGTTCGCGGGTGGCGATGACGCGGCGCACGCGCGCCCAGCGCGGGAAGCTTTTCAACTGCTCGTTGGCCCGCGCGACGAGCGCCTTCTCGTCGGTCGCCTGCGTGACCGCGAGCAGCGTGAGGAACGGCCGCCCCTCGCCGACCAACATCGCCTGCTCGAACACCGGGTCGTGCAGCACCGCGAACTCCGCGTCCTGCGGCGGGAGCTTCTCGCCGTTCGACATCACCACGATGTCCTTGAGTCGGCCGCGGATGTAGATTCGTCCCTCGCGAATCTCCGCGACGTCGCCGGTATGCAGCCAGCCTTCGGCGTCGACCGCGGCGCGAGTCGCCTCCTCGTTGCGCCAGTAGCCCAGCATCACGTTGCCGCCGCGCACGAGCAGCTCGCTCGCCTCGCCGATCTTCGCCGCGATGCCCGGGAGCGGCGGCCCCACCGAATCCGGGTCGTTGTCGTCGTCCCGGTTGACGGAGATCACTGGCGAGGCCTCCGTCATACCGTAGCCCTGCAGCATAGGCAGCCCCAAGCCGATGAAGCTGTGCGCGACGTCCGGATCGAGCGCCGCCCCGCCGACGACGGTGAGCCGCAACCTGCCGCCGAGCCGCGCGAGAACCGGCTTCGCGACCAGGGCGCGCAGCCCCGGCACGACGAGCGCGTCGAGCGCGCTCCCTCCGCGGGCCTCGACGCGCCAGCCGCGCTGCGTGCATTGCGCGAAGAGCCACCGCTTGAGCGCGGAATCGCGCAGCGTCTGATCGACGCGCTGCTTGAACCGCTCGAACACGCGGGGCACCGCGAACATGACCGTCGGTGCCTGCGAGACGAGGTCCTCGGCGATCTGGGCGATGCCGCGCGCGTAGACGACCTTGGCGCCGAGCGAGAGCGGCAGATAGTAGCCTCCGGTGCGCTCGAACATGTGCGAAAGCGGCAGGATCGACAGGAATACGTCGGTCGGGCGCGCCATGCCCGTCGCCTGGCACGAGCGCACGTTGGCGATGATGTTGCCGTGCGAAAGCATGACGCCCTTCGGCCGCCCCGAGGTCCCGGAGGTGTAGCAGATCGTCGCAAGCGCGCCGTCGGCCACCGGGCGGAACGCCGGCGCGGGCGCGTCCGCCGGAAGCAGCGACGCGACCGACGGCGAGAGATCGGCGGCATCGGGACGCAGCACGTACAACGGGGGCGGCGTGCGGGCGGTCTTGCGCAGCGCCTCGGCCATCTTGCTGCTCTCGACGACGAGGATCTTCGCGTCGGCGTCCGCCACGCACCACGCCGCGTTGTCGGGGTTGTCGTCGACGTAAAGCGGCACGACGACGAGGCCGAGGCCGAGCGCAGCCAGGTCGACGGCCACCCAGTCCACGCCGTTGCGCAGGCACACCGCGATGCGATCGCCCTCGGAGAGTCCAAGCGAGGCGAACGCAGCCTGCCAGCGGGCGACGCGCGCGGCGACCTCTCCCACGGCGACGTCGCACCAGCGATCGCCGTCGAACTGCCGATAGAGCGGCTTCTCCGGCGTCGCGAGATGCTGCGCGAAGTAATCCCCAAGGTTGGCCACGGCGTCCTCCTCCGCTTCGCGCCCTCGCGGGCGGGCGGCGCCCGATTCTGCCTCGCCTGCGCCATCGGGTCCATTCGGCGGCGAGCCGATGCCCGCGCCTCGGCCTTTGGCTATACTTCCGGGCGATCCGCTCCGAGCCGAGGGCCGTGTCCCACATCACGATCAAGCGCAGCCACCGCCTTGGGCACAAGCAGGCGAAGAGCGCAGCCGAGAAGGTCGCGCGGGATTTGAAAGCGCGGTTCGATCTCGAATACGCCTGGGACGGCGACCGGATCGCTTTCGAGCGCCCGGGCATCTCCGGCAGCCTCCACGTAGGCAAGAGCGCCGTCCGCCTTGACGTCGAGCTTTCCTTTCTGCTCACGGCGCTCAAGCGGCCCATCGAGCAGGCCATCGAGAAAGAGCTCGACACGCTGTTCGACAAGGCCTAGTTCGTCCACGCTCACGCGGGCCGAGGCTTCGGGCTTTCCGGGTCGGGCTCGGGGAACGGCGCCGGGTCTCCCTCGAGGATCGCGTCCATCAGCCGCGTCTCGCGCGCCTCGACGGTCGCGAGAAACGCCTCGGCGCCGCGCATGCTGCGGAACGCCGCGAATCCCCGCTCGAGGAAGTCCTGCAGCGCGCCGAATCCGGCAAGCCGCGCGGGCCTGCGCATCGCTGCCAGCGCGGAGCGCATCAGCGGCCTGCGAACGTAGCGATCGAGCCCGCGTCCGACGCTGACGATGAGCGAGATCTGCCGCTCGCGCGCCGCGCGATCGTCCGCGGCCCGATACGCCGCGCAGTAGCGCTCGACAGTGAGCGGCGCCCGCGGATCGAGTCCGTCGAGCAATGCGCGATCGAGCTCGTGCGACAGCACGGAGAGATCGACGGCGCCGGCCACGGTCGCGAGCGCGCCTTCGGGAAGCATCCTGCCCATCAGCGGAGCGACCCGGGCGAGGTCGGCATCGCGGCGGGAAAAGTCGCCGGGCCCGTAGAGGTCGGTCCCGAAAAATGCGATCGCGCCGGCGTAGCGCGCCTCACGTGCGAGATCGGCGTACGTGCGTCGCAGCCGCAGCGACTGCCAGCGCGCGAGGTGATCGAGCGCGGCGGCGAGCTTCGGTGAAGCCGCCCGCTCGGCGTGCAGCGCCCGGGCGCGCCGCAACCGCTCGACGAGCGCGCTTTCGGCGGGACTGGGCATCGTGGCGCAGGCTGCTCCGGAACGAACGGGCATCATAAGGCACGCTGCCGGAAAACCACCCTCGCCGCCGCTCTAGGTTGTTTGATCTAACCGAACCGGACTAAAGTGGCCTCGCGACCCGCGACCGTCTCGCGGGCTCTCGTCGAACGTGCGCCAGGACCTGATCGCCTCTCGGTTTCGCTCGAGCCGCCGGACGTTTCTCAAGGCAGGCGTCGCCGGCAGCGCCGCGCTGCTGCTGCTGCGCCAGGTTCACGCGGGCGCGGCCGCTCCGGAGGCCTCGCGTGACGTTCTTCCTTCGGGAGCGCGCGCGGTCTTCGCGGCCATCGTCCCGATATTGCTCGACGGCGCGCTGCCCGCGGGCTCCGAGTGCCCGGTCGCGGTGGCACAGACGCTTGCGGCGATCGAGGCTGCGATCGCCGGCCTTCCGCCGGCTGCCCGCGCGGAGCTCGCCGAACTCTTCTCGCTCCTCGGCTTCGCGCCGACGCGCTGCCTCGTCGCCGGCGTGTGGTCGCCGTGGCCCGCCGCCTCGGCGGAGTCGGTCGGAGCATTTCTCGACCGGTGGCGCGACAGCCGTTTCGCGCTCTTGCGCTCGGCCTACGAGGCGCTGCACCAGATCGTCTTCGCGGCGTGGTACGCCCAGCCGCGCGCCTGGCCCGCGATCGGCTACCCGGGTCCGCCTTCGATCCCGAGCTCCTGATGGACGCACGCCCGCCCTCGCACGCTCCCGATCCGTTCCGCGCGGGAAGGAACGCCGGCTGGAAGCTCGTCGACGCCTCACGCCTCGACGGTGACCGCAGCCTCGATGCCGACGTCGTGATCGTCGGCACCGGCGCCGGCGGGGGGACCGCCGCCGAGATCCTTGCCGCCGCGGGGCTCTCGGTGGTGATGATCGAGGAGGGACCGCTCGCGACCTCGACCGACTTCCACATGCGCGAGAGCGAAGCCTATCCGCAGCTCTACCAGGAGTCCGCCGCTCGCAAGACCAGGGACCACGCGATCAACATCCTGCAGGGACGCTGCGTGGGCGGGGGCACCACCGTCAACTGGACCTCGAGCTTCCGCACACCCGCCGCGACGCTCGAGCACTGGGCGAGCGAGTACCGGCTGGCTGGCCTGGGCGAAAGCGATCTCGCGCCATGGTTCGAGCGCATGGAACGCAGGCTCGGCATCGCCGACTGGCCGGTGCCGCCGAATGCCAACAATGCCGCCCTGCGCCGCGGCGGCGAAGCGCTCGGCATCAAGGTCGAGCCGATCCGCCGTAATGTCCGCGGATGCTGGAACATCGGCTACTGCGGCACCGGCTGTCCGACGAACGCCAAGCAGTCGATGCTGGTGACGACCATCCCGGCCGCGCTCGAGCACGGAGCCACGCTGGTGACGCGCGCCCGCGCGCTGGCCGTTGCGCATGCGGGGCGTCGCGCGACGGAGCTCTCCTGCGCTGCGCTCGACGCGCGCGGCACTGATCCGACCGCGCGCCGGATCAGCGTGCGTGCGCGGACGTTCATCGCGTCGGCAGGCGCGATCGGCACGCCCGCGCTGCTGCTGCGAAGCGGCGTCCCCGACCCTTACGGCGTGATCGGCAAGCGCACGTTCCTGCATCCGACGGTCGTCTCCGCAGCGCTGCTGCCGGAGCGGGTCGATGGCTTCTCCGGCGCGCCCCAGTCGATCTACTCCGATCAGTTCCTCGCAGCCGAGCCGTCCGGTCCGATGGGCTACAAGCTCGAAGTCCCACCGATCCACCCGGTGCTCGCCGCTATCACGCTACCCGGTCATGGCGCCGGGCACGCGCGCTGGATGGAGCAGCTTCCGCACATGCAGGTGATCCTGGCGCTGCTGCGCGACGGCTTCCACCCCGCGAGCGCCGGCGGAACCGTCTCGGTTCGCGCGGATGGCACGCCGCTGCTTGACTACCCGCTCAACGACTACCTCTGGGACGGGGCGCGCCGGGCGTTCGCGACGATGGCCCAGACCCAGTTCGCCGCAGGCGCCCAGGCGGTGATGCCGGTCCACGCCTCGCGCCCGACCTACGCCGCCTGGAGCGAAGCGCGCGCCGGGCTCGCTGCGCTGCCGCTCGCTCCGCTGGTCGCGCCGGTTTTCAGCGCCCACGTGATGGGCGGCTGCGCCATCGGCGCCGATCCGAGGCGCAGCGCGGTCGATCCGACCGGGCGCTACCACCACCTCGACAACCTCTACGTGATCGATGGGTCGCTCTTCCCGACGAGCATCGGCGCGAATCCGCAGCTGTCGATCTACGCCTTCGCGGCGAAGCTGGCGAGCGCGCTCGCATCGTCGTTATGAAAGATTAGGGCGATTGCTCTAATGCCCGCCGCTACAGTGTCGGAGCCAACTTCGACAAGGAGCACGAGAATGCTCAAAGCAACCCCGGATAGTTTCGGCACCGCGCGCATGACGTCGGCTGGGATCAACGCACCGCGCCAGCTCTGGCTCGCCGGTCTCGGCGCAGCGACCGTCACCCGCCAATGGGCCGTCAACGACGCCGGCCACTTGTTTCGCTCGCTGGTCAGGGAAGGGACCGTCGTGGAGAACCGGGCGCGGCGCGTAATCGGCAAGCAAGTCGACGACTCGCTCGCGCTCGCGATCGTCGCCTGTAACAAGGCACGCCGGGTCGCGCTTTCCACGATCGGCGAGCTCGCTGGCACCGCAGCCTCCGCGCTGCCGCGGCTTCGCGTCCCGCGCGCGAAGGCGGCTCCCGCGAAGGCGAACGGACGCTCGACGCCGCGCAAGGCCCGCAAAGCGCGGCGCTCGCGCTAAAGGCGCGGGACGGCGGGTGGTCGTGGTGTAACATCGCCCCCGCCGAAAGCAACCGCGAAAGGAAGAGCATGCCGGTAGGGGCGTCGCCCCGGGCCGCGCGTGTCCGCGCGAGGGCACGCAAGCCTCGATCGGCCCGTGCGCGCATCGGTCTCGCCCTCGCCGGTGGCGGCCCGCTCGGCGGCATCTACGAGGTCGGCGCGCTGCTCGCGCTCTCGGAAGCGCTGCGCGGCATCGACCTCAACGAGCTCGACGTCTACGTCGGCGTTTCCTCCGGCGGATTCGTTGCGGCCGCGCTCGCGAACGGGATCTCGCCGGCGCAGATGTACCGGCTGTTCATCGCCGACGGACGAGACGCCGCGTTGCCGCCTGCGCTCTTCCTCCGGCCGGCTTTCGTCGAGTTCTGGCGGCGGGCGATCTCGGTCCCCAGGCTCGCGGGCGCGTCGCTTGCCAGCTTCCTGCGCGACCCGCGGCGGCACGGGCCGCTCGAATCCCTCGCTGCGCTCGGGCGCGCGGTCCCGACGGGGCTCTTCGACCAGGCCGCGATCCTCGCTTTCCTCACGCGCCTGCTCGCCACGAGCGGTCGAAGCAACGACTTCCGCCGCCTGCGCCGCAAGCTGTTCCTGGTCGCGACCAATCTCGACACCGGCGCCTGCGTGACCTTCGGTTCGCCCGGCTTCGATCACGTCCCCATCGACAAGGCGATCGCTGCCTCGGCCGCGCTTCCGGGCCTCTTTGCCCCCGTCGCGATCGACGGCGAGCACTACGTCGACGGCGCGCTCAACAAGACGCTGCACGCGTCGGCGGCGCTCGACTACGGCGTCGACCTGCTGCTCTGTGTCAATCCGCTCGTGCCCTTCGACGCCAACGCCGCGGCGCGCCGCCGCCGCCTCACCGTCGAAAAAATCGATCACGGAGGCCTGCCGCTGGTGCTCGCGCAGACCTTCCGCGCCATCATCCATTCGCGGATGAGGGTGGGCATGGAGCAGTATCGCCGGCTCTATCCGCGAGCCGACGTGCTGCTGTTCGAGCCGGGTCGCGAGGACGCCGACATGTTCTTCGCGAGCATCTTCAGCTACGCCCAGCGCGCGCACCTGTGCGCGACGGCGTACCGCAACACGCGAGAAAAGCTGCTGCGCGAACGGCGCTGGCTCGAACCGCTTCTCGCCCGGCACGGCGTCGGGCTCGATGTCGCCAGGCTCGGAGCCGCGCACGATCCCCTCCGCGCGGCGTGCGAAGACCCGCGCACGGTCTTTCTAGCTCGCCCGAGCGTAAAGTCGACGGCGCGGGCGCTCGCCCGGGCTCTCGACGCCCTCGAGGGCTGTCTCGATGGGGCGCCGGCGAGGCGCGCCGCCGCACAACCCCGGCGCGCAGGCGCGTAGCGCGCTCCGGCCACCGCGGCGCCCGGGACGATCATGGCGGAGCGCAAGCGCCCGCGCCGGACTCGGGAGCGGATCCTCGAGACCGCGCTCGCGCTCTTCAACCGCTTCGGCGCGCCGAACATCACGACCGCGGACATCGCGACCGACCTGGGCATCAGTCCCGGCAACCTCTACTACCACTTCCGCAGCAGGGACCAGATCACCGCCGAGCTGTTCGCCGGTCTCGAGCGGCGACTCAACGAGCTGCTGCGCGCACCCGCCGGCAGCATGGCCGGCGTCGAGGACCTGTGGCTCGTCTTGCACCTGCTGTTCGAGGCGATGTGGGACTACCGCTTCTTCTTTCGCGACCTCGACGAGATCGTCTCCCGCGACGACAAGCTCGCATCGCGCTTCGCTTTCATCCTCCGCCGCGGCGTGCGCACCGTGATAGAGTTGTGCCGCGCAATGGTCGCCGCGGGAGCGATGCGGGCGTCGGAGCGCGAGATCGCTGCACTGGCCGACAATGTCGCGCTGGTGGCAACCTACTGGATCTCGTACCAGAACATCTCCACCGCCGAGCACGCTCACGCGAATCTCGATCGAGCCGCGTATCAGGTCCTGTCGCTGATAGCGCCTTTTCTGCGGGGAGACGCCCGCGCGCTGCTCGACCGCTTGAGCGGGGACTATCTGTAGCGACGCACCGGAAGGAGGACCCATGGCCAAGGGCTGGAACAAGTTTCTTCACGCCGACAAGGCGTACGTCTACGACGCGGCGGGCCTGAAGAAGAACTGGAACCGGCTGCACCGCGGCGACCGCGAGCCGTTGCCCAAGGACGCCGCCGTGCTGGATGCCTGGCGCCATTACCACGCCGGAGAGTTCCGCGAGGCGGTCGAAGCCGGCGTCGCTTCGGGCGGACCCGGGGTCAACGCCGCCGTCAAGGCGCAGGCGATCTACGCCAACTATCTCGAGAAGGCTGAGAAGGCGAAGCTCGCGCTGCTCGAGGAAGCGGCCGATTGGGCCAACGCGCGCCGCACGAGCGCTCCCAAGGATGCCAACGCGCACTATCTCTACGCCTATGCGCTGGGCCGCTACGGCCAGGGCATCTCGGTGGTGAAGGCGCTTGCCCAGGGCTTCGGCGGCAAGGTGAAGGACGCGCTTCAGACCGCGCTCAAGCTCGCGCCGTCGCACGCCGATGCGCACGTCGCCTTCGGAGCTTACCAGGCGGAGGTGGTCAACAAGGTCGGAGCGCTCGTTGCCGGGATGACCTACGGCGCGAAGAAGGACTCCGCGCTCGAGCATTTTCAGAAGGCGGTCGAGCTCAACCCCGACTCGGCGATCGCGCGGATCGAATACGCCAACGGCCTCATCCTGCTCTTCGGCAAGGAACGGCTGGACGAGGCGACGCGGCTCTACGAGCAGGCCGCGAAGTGCAAGCCGGCCGACGCCATGGAGCGCCTCGACGTCGAGCTCGCGAAAAGCGAACTCTCCTAGGCCCGGCGCCGGCCGTCCCGGGCGAGCGCGCAGCCGCTAGATCACGCGCTTGCGCCGCTCCTCCAGCGCGTGCTCGAGAGCCTCGACGGTTCGGCGCATTCCATCGAGGTTGGGATTGACCTCCAGCGCCCTGCGCGCGTATTCGAGCGCGCGGTCGTACTGCTCGAGCCGGATGTAGATCTGGGCGTAGCCCGCGAGCGCGCCGAAGTGGTAGGGATTGCGCTTCATCACCTCGTCGCAGTCGGCGAGCGACTTGCGAAGCTCGCCGGTCAGGAAGTAAAGCGTCGCGCGCTTGTTCCAGGCTTCCGCGAAGGCCGGCTTGCGCTCGATGATGCGCGTGAACGTCTCGATCGCCTCCTCGAGATTCGCCGCGCTCATCTGCTCGACTCCGACCTCGTACAGCCGATCGATCTCCGGATCACCCGAGCGCGACCAGATGTGCCAGAGCGCCTGCTGCGCTTCCTCACGCGTGTCCTCGTCGGGGTCGCGGAGCGTCCTTACGAGCGACGGCACGTCGGCCATCGTTCCCACGTCGCCGAGGCGGCTCGCGGCTTCCCGGCGCAGCTGCGGATCGCCCTGCGACAGCGACTCGAGCGCCTGCTCCCGGGTGAGGCCCTGCGCGAGCGCGACCGCGCAGGCGAGCAGCAGCGGCACGCTCACGATCGTCGCCAGCGCCTTCCACCTGCGGCTCATGCGAGCACCGTGCGCTCGATGTCGGAGGCGCGGGGCGGCTCGGCCCACGGCCACGGTGCCATCAGCGTGGCGAGCGCGAGCTTCTCGAACTCCGGCGCGAAGCTCTCGATGACGCGCTCCGGATCGGGGCACAGCGCCCGGTCGGCGATCAGCCCAAACTGCACGTCTCCGGCGTAGGTCATGATCGATACGCCCATGCCGATGTCGCCGGACTGCGGCACCCAGAACATGAGCCGGTCGATCCTGGCGCCGCACAGATAGAGCGGCTCGCGCGGACCCGGCACGTTGGTCATGACCGCGGTCGCGTTCCTGGCGAGCATCGCGAGCAGCTGCTCCTGCAGCGCATGCGGACCGGCCCCCATCGCCGCCAGGATGCCGAGCGCGATGATGGGCTGGTAGGACCCCCTGAGCGAGCGCATGTTGGCGCGCACGGCGTAGAGACGCTCGACCGGATTGGCGATCCCGATGGGCAATTCGAGGAACACGAGCCCGAACTTGTTGCCCAGGCGGTGCGCTTCGTTCTGCGGCCTCAGATTCACCGGGACGAGCGCCCGGATCACCACACCATCGACCGGCTCGCGGCGCTGCACGAGGTATGCCCGCAACGCCCCGGCGACCGAGGCGAGCAGCACGTCGTTGACCGAAGCGCCCAGCGCCTTGCCGATGGCCTTCACTTCGTCCAGAGGAATCGGCTCCGCCCATGCCACGCGCTTGGCCACGCCCGGCTTGCCCTTGAAGCGCGTCGGCGAGTCCTCGTCCATGAGCGCGAGGCGGGCGAGCTCGGCGGTGAGCGCGCCGCCCTGTTCGGCCAGCGTGAACGTCTTCGCGGGATCGCGTAGCAGCTCCGCGCCCTTCTCGAGCAGCGTCGAGCCGGCCTTCGTCACGAGCTCAAGCGCGCCGGCAAGCGGCGCCATGAGCTGCCCAAGGGGATCGTCCTCCGCGCCGGACTTGCGTCGCGGCTCGCCCTCCGGCGGCTCGCCGCGTCCGCGGCGCCCGGCGTCGGTCATCGACAGCAGCACCTGGATGAGCGCGATGCCGTCCGCATAGCAATGGTGGATGCGCACGATCAGCGCCGACCCGCCGCGATAATCGGCCAGATAGAACCGCCAGAGCGGGCGATCGGGATCGAGAGGCTTGCTCACCAGCGCGCTCACCATCGCTTCGAGCCCCGCCTCGCCCGAGCCGCGCCGCAGGGTGGCGCGCTGCACGTGCTGTGCGAGATCGAAGCGGCCATCGGCTTGCCATTCGAAGCCCGTCAGGGTCGGTACCGGCCGCCGCTTGAATCGCGGGTAGCGCAGGAAGCGCGCGGCGATCGTTCGCCGCAACGCCGCGATCGAGATCCGCTCGTGCAGCACCAGCACGCCGCAGATCACCATCAGGTTGCTGGGCCGATCCATGCGCAGCCAGGCGACGTCGACGCTGGACATGCTTTCGCGCATCTTCTCGGCCATGACTGCGGTTTGCCGGCTGCTCGCGGGTCGCGCTAAAGTAGCATAGAAGACCCGCCATCGACACGAGCGTAGGCTGGCAGGATCACGAGGAGAGCCTCATGGCCGCCGCAGCGAAGGATCTCAAAGCGAAGTTCGAGGCGGCAGCCGCCGCCGCGAAGCAGACCAAGAAGCGTCCGGACAATGCGACGCTGCTCAAGCTGTACTCGTACTACAAGCAGGGCACGGAAGGCGACGTCAAGGGCGATCGGCCGGGAGGCTTCGACTTCATCGGCGGCGCCAAGCACGACGCCTGGGCCAAGCTCAAGGGCATGAGCAAGGACGAGGCGATGCAGAACTACATCAAGCAGGTCGACCGGCTGAATCGCGCGTAGCCGGAAGCGCCGCGGTTCACGTGCCGGAGCGGCGCCCGCCGGGAGAAGGCTTGACCTTCGCGGCCCGACTCCGGCGCTTCGCGGGGCGCGCGGCGCGGGGCTGCTTCCCGCCCCGAACCTTGAGCAGGGCGTTGACGGCCTCGGACAGCGCATCGACGCGCTCAGTGAGATGCTTGACGTCCTGTGCCGAATAGACGCCGAGGCGCCCGAGAGCCCGGGCGACGCGCTTTTCGAACACCTGCTCGAGCTTGTCCCAGGTGTCGCCGGCGATCGACTGCATTTCCCGCGCCTTCGTCTTCGCCGCATCGCGTGCCGCATCGGCGGTCTGAGCCGCGGCCGACCGGGTCTTCGCTTCGAGGCCGGCCCCCTGCTTCACAAGGGTCTCGAACACTTTCATGCCTCCGCCCTGCGCCTTGGCGAACGCGCCGAGGCCCGCGAGCCAGATCTCGTGCGATGAATCGAGGATCGTCTGCGCCAATCCCTTCGCGGCGCCGGTGGCGCCGGATCCAAGCTCGGCCTTCGCTTTCTTGAGCATCTCATTCCTCCGCGTCGCGTCTGGAACCTCGGAGCGATTCTAAGCCGCTCGTGCTAGGCGAATCATACTAAACGCACCGCGGCTCGAGTGCGCGGTCGCCGGTCGGATGCCGCCGTATAATGCCCTCGCTCGCGGGGCCGAATGCCGCGGCGCGCGAGCCGCGCCTCTCCACCGCGACCGAGCCCGGGTCGCTTCGGGGCCCGTCAAGCGTACCGAGGAGGAAATCGATGGCCTACTTCGTCACCGGCGGCACCGGCTTCATCGGCCGCTTTCTGATCGAGAAGCTCCTCCGGCGCAACGAGCCCGTGTATGTTCTCGTGCGCAAGAACTCGCTCAAGAAGCTCGAGGCGCTGCGCCCTGCGTGGGGCGCCGACGAAGCGCGCGTGATCGCCGTCGTCGGCGATCTCACCAAGGCGAACCTTGGCGTGTCGCAGGCCGAGCTCGCCAGGCTCAGGGGCAAGGTCAAGCACCTGTTCCACCTCGCGGCGGTCTACGATATCGCCGCCAGCGCGGAGACGCAGGCAGCGGCCAACATTGCCGGCACGCGCAACGCGGTGAGATTCGCCGAAGCCGTCGCCGCGGGCTGCTTTCACCACGTGAGCTCGATCGCCGCGGCGGGCCTCTACGAGGGCACTTTCCGCGAGGACATGTTCGAGGAGGCCGAGGAGCTCGATCACCCCTATTTCAAGACCAAGCACGACTCCGAAGGCATCGTTCGCGCCGAGTGCAAGCGTCCCTGGCGCGTATACCGGCCTAGCCTGGTCGTGGGGGATTCGCAGACCGGCTTCATCGACAAGATCGACGGCCCTTACTACTTCTTCAAGCTGATCCAGAAGATGCGCAGGATGCTGCCCGCCTGGGTGCCGACGATCGGCATCGAGGGCGGGCGCATCAACATCGTCCCGGTCGATTTCGTCGCGGCAGCGCTCGACCACCTCGCGCACAAGAAGGGGCTGGACCGGAAGTGCTTCCACCTCACCGATCCGGCGCCGCACCGGATCGGCGAAGTGCTCAACATCTTCGCCCGGGCGGCCCACGCGCCGCAGATGACGCTGCGCATCAACGCGCGCATGTTCGGATTCATCCCGGCGCCCATACTCTACGGCGTCGCGTCGCTCGCGCCGGTCAAGCGTATGATCCGCGCGGTACTGAAGGACCTCGGCATCCCGAAGGACGTCTTCCAGTTCATCAACTGGCCGACTCGCTACGACAACCGCGAAGCGGCGAAGGCGCTCAAGGGATCGGGCATCGAAGTGCCGCCGCTCGAGAGCTACGCCGCCCGCATCTGGGACTACTGGGAGCGCAACCTCGATCCGGATCTGTTCATCGATCGCAGCCTCGCCGGCCGGGTCAAGGGCAAGGTGGTCCTGATCACCGGCTCCTCCTCCGGGATCGGCCGCGCGGCGGCGCTCAAGCTCGCCGGCGCCGGCGCCAGGGTGATGCTGGTCGCCCGCGGCGAAGAAAAGCTGGTCGAGACGAGGAAGGAGATCGAGGCCGCCGGGGGCAAGGCCTGGATCTACGCCTGCGACCTCTCCGACCTGAGCGCCGCCGACGCGCTCGTCGCCCGGGTGCTCGCCGAGCACGGCGGCTGCGATTACCTCGTCAACAACGCCGGCCGCTCGATACGGCGCGGGATCGTCAACTCGCTCGATCGCTTCCACGACTTCGAGCGCACGATGCAGCTCAACTATTTCGGGTCGCTGCGCCTGATCATGGGCTTCCTGCCGAAGATGCTCGAGCAGAAGTCCGGGCACGTCATCAACATCTCCTCGATCGGCGTGCTGTCGAATGCGCCGCGCTTCTCGGCCTACGTCGCATCGAAGTCCGCGCTCGACGCTTTCTCGGCCTGCGCCGCCTCGGAGTTCCTTGACAAGGGCATCAGCTTCACGACTATCAACATGCCTCTGGTGCGCACGCCGATGATCGCGCCGACCAGGATGTACGAGAGCGTGCCGACGCTCTCCCCCGAGGAGGCGGCCGACCTGATCGTCGAAGCGATCGTCTACAAGCCGGTGCGCATCGCCACGCGGCTCGGCGTGTTCGGGGCAATCGCCCATGCCGTCGCGCCGAAGCTCACGCAGATCCTGCTCAACACGGCGTTCAACATGTTTCCCGATTCCGCGGCGGCCGCGGGCAAGAAGCCCGGCGAGGCCCAGCCGCTGACGGCCGAGCAGATGGCGTTCGCGCAGCTGACCCAGGGCATCCACTGGTAGGTTCCGTCTGGGCGCGCCGGGCGGCGCGGAAAGCACGCCAGGCGGCCTGAATTGTGCCGGTCCGCCGTGCGGAATTCTCCGCAGAGGCCGAGCGTTCGTCCGCGTACGCTGCCGGGTGTGGGTCGAGTGAGCCTGGAGGTACACATCGGCTGCACGACCCGCGCGGAGCCTGCTATGAGCGCGAAGACCCTCTACTGGCTGATCGCCGCAATCGCCGTTGCGGCGGCAGCGCTCGCCCTTTCGGCGCTGATCGTGCTCTTCGTCCCGAACGAGTCCAGCACGGCGGCGATCGCCGCGGAGCAGCCGGTGCTCGAGCACAAGATCGAATCGATCGTCGAATCGAAGCATCGGGCGCCGTGAATCACGCCGGACGCCACGAGCCGGTGGCGCTCGCGAGGGAGCTGACGGCCGGCGCCGGCGAAAAAGCGTATGATGCCCCGACCGCGACACGCCCACTCCCGTCTCGCCGGCGCGCGCCGCGACGAACCGGAACCAACGACTAACGAAGGGTGAACCCATGTCCGCGAGAACCTTGCTTGGCGTCACGCTGCTGGGGGCGGTGCTCTGGGGATGCACGCCCGCGCTCACGATTCAAACCATCGGGACGCCGTCGGCCACCGCGAGCCGCATTGATTGCTCGCGTACCTGCGTCGTCCAGATCCGCAAGAGCTGTGCCTTCGATGACCATTTTTGCAAATTCGTCATCGATTACGATGAGATCCATCTCGCGCGCGGCTCTCCGAACGTTTCCATCGTGTGGGTCCTGCCCGACGGCTACGTGTTCTGCAAGAAGTACGTGAGCGACGGCGGCGTCGTGCTGAAGGGAACCAACGATGGCCAGTTCAGCAGCATGTATTCGACCGACGATGCGAACGGAGGCGCGCCTGTCATCCGCGATTGCAGTCAGCATCGGTACTTTCACTGGACCGGTGTGAACACCGTGCCGCGCGGCGACGCGGGCTACGGCTATACGATCATCCTCTTCGATCGGGCCGGCAATCAGCAGCAGCCGATCGATCCCTGGATCTACAACGACTGAAGCAGCCCGCGCGTCAGTCGGGCGGGCGCGCGCCGCGGCCCGTGTGGGGGGCGTCGCTGTCGTCTCGAGTCGCGAGCCAGGCGCCCGCCTCGCTCATCGCGGC
Organism: Casimicrobiaceae bacterium; assembly: GCA_035501595.1. Lineage (GTDB taxonomy): Bacteria > Pseudomonadota > Gammaproteobacteria > Burkholderiales > Casimicrobiaceae > PALSA-1003. The sequence continues at coordinate 22,880 of DATJVX010000056.1, forward strand.
GGCATAGGTCAGCTCGCGTCCCGCGGCCTCCGCGGCCGCGAACGCCTGTGCGCCCAGCTTCTCCCGGACCTCGCTGATTCTCGGCACGAGAAAGGCTTCGTCGGCTGGGTCCCGACTTAGTCCGGTTCGCGCCGCCTGCGCTTCGGCTGCCCCATAGAGCCGCGCGGCCAGCCCCCGTTCACCACGGGAGGCGGCGAGGCCGGCGGAGACCTCGAGCGCGCTCTGCCCGGCGGGCTTCGAGCCGGTTTCCTCGACGATCGGCAGAACGTCGCCGAGGAGCCGCCGCGCGCGATCGAGGTCGTTGCGACCGATCGACACCATCGCGAGATTGAGGAGCCCGATCGCCACGCTCTCGCGATCGCCGATATCCCGGGCAAGCTCGAGCACCTGGGCGTACATCGGCTCGGCCGCGTCCAGTTCGCCGCTCAGGCGGTGAATCTGCGCGAGCGCGTTGAGCGCGGCCGCGACCGATCGCCCATCCCCGAGCTCGCGCGCCATGCCGAGCGCCTCCTCCAGGTGTCCGCGCGCGGCGGCGAGGCTGCCCTGGCCGAGAAGCGCGAGGGCGAGCGGCTGCAGCGCGGCCGCGACGCGCTCCTTGTTCCCGATTTCCCGGGCGATGGCGAGGCTCTCGCCGAGCTGCGTCTCTCCCTCGGCGTAACGTCCCATCGCCAAGCTGAGCTGACCGGCGTCGAAGAGCGCTCTCGAGCGCGCGAGGACCCGAGCCTCCGCGCCCCGGCGCGCGAGGGCTTCGACGGTCAGGCGATGCCCCAGACCGATGAGGCCCCGGTTGAGCCAGTAGCGCTTCACCGCCGAGGCGAGCCGGAGCCCGAGCTCCGCGCCGTCCGTCGCGCGATCGCACCAGGCGTGCGCGCCCAGCAGGTTCTCGAGCTCGAGATCGAGGCGCGCCATCCACGCCGCCTGCGACGGCCCGCTCAGCTCGGGACGCGCTCTTTCGGCGAGCGCGAGATAGTACGCGAGGTGGCGGCCGCGGACGTCGTTTTCCTCGCCCGATTCGGCCAGGCGATCGAGCGCGTACTGGCGAACCGTGTCGAGCATGCGGAAGCGGGCTCGCGAGGGGTCGACCGCCACCAGCGACTTGTCGACCAGGTTGGCGAGCAGCTCGACCACCGCCGACGGTGCCCGGGAGCCGACGGTGGCCAGAGCTTCGCCCGCCTCAAGGGTCCAGCCGCCTGCGCACACCGCGAGCCGCCGGAGCAGCGCGCGCTCTTCCTCCAGGAGCAGGTCGTAGCTCCAGTCGATCAACGCCCGCAGCGTCTGCTGCCGGGGCAGCGCGGTCCGGTCGCCGCCCGTCAGTAGCCGGAATCGGTCGCTCAAGCGCGCGGCGATCGTCTGCACCGCCAGCGCACGGGTGCGCGATGCCGCAAGCTCGATCGCGAGCGGTATCCCGTCGAGGCGGTGACATATCTCCGCGACCGCGGCTGCGTTGGCCGGCGAGATCGCGAACGAGGGCTGCACCGCGACCGCCCTTTCCACGAACAGCCGTGCCGCCTCGTAGTCGGCCAGCGCGGTGTGGGTGAACGTCGCGCCAGGATCCGGCGTGGCGAGCGTCGGCACGAGATAGGTCGTCTCGCCGGAGATCCGCAGGTGTTCGCGGCTCGAGGCCATGATCTTCACGTGCTCTCCGGCCTGCAGCAGCTGCCGGGCGAGCTGCGCGCAGCCTTCGAGCAGGTGCTCGCAATTGTCCAGGATGAGCAGCAGCTGCCGGTCCTTGACGTATTTCACGAGTGCCTCGATCACCGGCCGCCCCACCTCTTCCTTGACCCCGAGGGTGGATGCCGCGGCTTGCGCGACGAGCTGCGGATCGGTCAGCGGCGCGAGCTCGACGAGCCAGACGCCCTCGGCAAAGTCGTCCAGCGCGTCCGCGGCGACCTGGAGCGACAGGCGCGTCTTGCCGATCCCTCCCGGACCGATCAGGGTGAGCAGGCGATGCGCGCGCAGGAGCCCGGCGACCTCGGCGAGCTCGCGCTCCCGGCCGACGAACGAAGTGAGCTGCTGCGGGAGGTTGTTCGGCGTAGCCTCGAGCGAGCGCAGCGCCGGGAACTCGCCGCGGAGGCTCGGATGCAGCAGCTGATACACGCGCTCCGGCGTCGACAGGTCGCGCAGCCGCACCGAGCCCAGATCGCGCAGCCCGGCCGAGGCCGGCAGCCGCTCCGCGACCAGCTGTGCCAGCGCCTGCGAGAGCAGGACCTGACCGCCGTGCGCGGCGCTCATGATGCGTGCGGCCCGATTGACCGCGGTGCCGAAGAAATCGTTGTCGCGCCGCTCGCTCACGCCCGCGTGCAGCCCGCAGCGCACGCTGAGGCGAAGATGCGCGGGGTCCTCGTCGGCGATGGCGCGCTGCGCATCCAGTGCCGCGCGGACCGCATCCGCCGGATCCGCGAAGGCGGCATGAACGCCGTCCCCGCTCATCTTGACCACTTCGCCGCGGTTGCGCTCGACGGCTGCGCGGACGATCGCGTCGTGGCGCGCGAGCGCCGGCTGCATCCGCTCGGGCTCGAGCTCCCACAAGCGGGTGCTAGCCTCGATATCGGTGAAAAGAAAGGTCGTTACGCCGGACGGGAGTTGCACACCCATGCCGCCTTCACTGGCGTCGCGTCGAGGTCAAGTCTACCTTCGCGGCTCCGGACGGACCAGCAGCGCAGTCCGCGATCTCGCGCGCGACGCGGCCGCGCACTTCCTGGTCGGCGAGCAGCGCGTTGTGCGCGATTCCGGTGAACGCGACGTTGTCGGCGCCGCCGAACACCGCGCTCGCCTGCGGCGCGACCATGCTGTCGTGCCAAGACCAGATCGAAACGGTCGGCGCAGGCGGCGCGGCGCTCTCGCCGCGATTGAGCTCCGCGAGCCACGGATTGCCCGGATGAAGCTGCGCGAGGCTGCGCCCGGGAAAAAGATAGGCGAGGACGCTGCCGTGGTGCGGCGTGCCGAGCGTGATCAGCCGCGCGACCGCTCCGCCGCCGAAGCGGCGCAGGTACGCCCTGGCGACGAGGCCGCCCATGCTGTGGCCCACCAGCACGACGCGCGCCGCCCCGGTGCTCGAACGCACCGCGTCGATCTTTGTCGCGAGCTGCTCCGCGAAGAGCTCGATATCGGCGAGCGGAGGGCCGTAGCTCAGCGTGTAGATCGAGCCCACGCCGCGCCGAATCAGCTCGCGCCGGAAGAACAGCCAGACTCCGTCGTTGACCAGCACGCCGTGGACGAGCAGGACCGGATGCTTCGCCGGGGCGGGCGCCGGATCGCGCATCAGCCAGCGGTGCAGCACCATGAGCGGCCAGGACAGCGCCACGACGCACACTTCGGTGCAATACAGGCGCGCGGTAGCGCGCAGCCCGATGCGCGCCTCGGGTGGCCGCGGCGTGCGCCAGAGCCAGGCGAGCGCGAAGGACAGCGTCACGATGACGAGCGCCGGAGCGACGTAGGCGAGCGGCGCTCCGAGCACGAACCACCAGCTCGGGGCGCCCGCGTCGATGCAGCGCTCGGCCCAGCGAACGTAGGCACCCGTGCCGATCGCCATCGCGAGTGCCAGAACGAAGGCCGTCATCGGCGCGCCTGCCTATCGCGCGGAGGAGCCGGCGTCGGAGCGCCAGCCCTGCAGCGCGGCCAGCACCTCGCCGATCTCCGGAAGGAGCCGCACGCCCGAAGGCGTCTTGCGCAGCCGGCGCGTCACCTCGCCGCCGACCCACAGGGCCACCGCGGGTGCGAGTGCGCGGCGCAGCGTGCCGATCGCATCGCCGATCTGCCGCAGCGGGAAGGCCGTCGAGAACGATACCGCCACGACCTGCGCCTTGTACGCGAGCGTCGCCCGGCGGATGTCGTCGAACGGCGTCTGGGGCCCCAGCGAGATGCAGCAAGCCCCCTCGCTCGCGAGCAGCGCCTCGGCCATGAGCAGGCCGATTCCGTGCTGCTCGCCGGGCACCGTCGTCAGCAACACCCGTGGCGGAGCGTTGCCGCGCGGGATCGCATTGATCGCGCCGCGCAGGGCGAGCTGGAGTTGCTCGCTGTAGAGATGCTCCTCGAAGACCTGCAGCTCCCCGCGCGTCCACGCCTCGCCGACAGCGCGATTGAGCGGCGCCACCGTTTCGACAACGAAGCGCGGCACGCCCTGGCGCAGCAGCAGCCCGGCGAGCGCGGCATGCAGGGCCGCCGCGTCGTGACCCTTTACCAGCGCAAGCATATCGCTCTCGACCGCGGGCGCGGGCGTCTCGCGCCGCGGCCGGATGCGCTTCTCGGCGAGCGTATTGAGCTCCTCGAGCGTATGACGGATCAGCTTGCCAGGCCGCATGCCCGTATCCATCAGCCGCTTGATCGTGCGCAGCCGCGCGAGTTCTTCCGCGGTGTACTGCCGCTCTGCGTTCTCGTCGCGATCGGGCCGCGGAAAGCCGTAGCGGCGCTCCCAGATGCGCAGCACGTCTTTCGACAGACCCGTCTCGCGCTCGACCGCGCTGATGTTGAAGCGCGTTTCCTGGTTTTCCATGGCTATCGATTCGTCCAGGACAGTCATGGAAGGTTAGCACGGCGTTTGCGCGCAGGGCGCCGCTGTCCAAGACAACGAGCGGTGCTATACTTCGTCGCTCGAGGAATCGACCATGTTCTGGCAGCGAATCGCCTTAGCGCTCGCCGCGGCGCTGATCGGAGCGACGCTGGCGCCGAGCGCGCCCGCTGCGGCGCAGGGGCTCGCCGCCGCGGCGCCCTGCCCGGCGCTCCTCGACCGCGAGTTCAACCGCCTGCAGACGGGAAAGCCCGAGTCGCTGTGCCAGTATCGCGGCAAGGTGCTGCTGATCGTGAACACGGCGAGCTATTGCGGCTACACGCATCAGTACGAAGGTCTCGAAGCCCTGTATCGCAAGTACAGGGATCGCGGCCTGGTCGTGCTCGGCTTTCCCTCCAACGATTTCGAGCAGGAGCCCGGCAGCAACAAGGAGATCGCGCAGTTCTGCCGGCTCACTTACGGCGTCGAGTTCCCGATGTTCGAGAAGTCGAGCGTCAAGAGCCTTGCGACCAATCCGCTCTACGCCGACCTCGTCGCTCGCACCGGCCAGGGACCGAAGTGGAACTTCCACAAGTACTTGGTCGACCGCAGCGGGATCCCGGTGGCGAGCTTCGCGAGCAGGGTCGAGCCCACCGACCGCGAGCTCCTCGCGCTGCTCGAGAAGCTCCTCGCGGACAAGCCCGCCGAACCGCGGGGTTGAGCCGCGGCGCAAGGCTGCACGGCGCCGCGCCGGAACGCTGAAAAGGGTTGAAGCATCTGATGGGTTCGCCGCGGATTCGCATCCGACTCGAGGAGCCTTCGTGAACGCCCCCGAATACCTGCCGCTGCCGGACACCCAGTCCCTGCCCGACGCACGGGAGCTGCCCATCGAGCGCGTCGGCGTCAAGGGCCTGCGCTACCCGCTCGCGTTGCGCGCAGCCGACGGCGGCGTCCAGCATACGATCGCGGAGCTGGGCATGTACGTCGGCCTGGCGCACGACGTGAAGGGCACCCACATGTCGCGCTTCGTCGAGATCCTCGAGGAGCGCCGCGAGCCGCTCGACCTCGCCGGCCTTCGTTCCATGCACGAGCGGATGCTCGAGAGGCTCGGCGCGAAGAGCGGGCGCATCGAGCTGCATTTCCCCTATTTCATCCGCAAGGCCGCGCCCGTTTCGGGCGTGGAGAGCCTGCTCGACTACGACGCGCGCTGGACGGTCGAGGCCGACGCGCAGGCAAGGGCCCGCGTGGCGATCGAGCTGGTCGCGCCGGTGACGAGTCTCTGTCCGTGCTCGAAGAAGATCGCCGACTACGGCGCGCACAACCAGCGCTCGCACATCACGGTGCGCGTCGAGCTTGCCGGCGGCGATGTCTCGCTCGAGGAGCTGGCGCGCATCGCCGAGGAGGAGGCCTCTTCGGAGCTCTACGGTCTGCTCAAGCGCTCCGACGAGAAGTTCGTCACGGAGCGGGCCTACGACAACCCGAAGTTCGTCGAGGACCTGGTGCGCGACATCGCGCTGCGGCTGCGGCGCGATCCCCGGATCGGACGCTTCCGGGTCGCCTCGGAGAATTTCGAGTCGATCCACAATCACTCCGCCTTCGCTGAGATCGTGGGCACGGGTGCCGGGCAGCGCTAAGGGCCTCGCGCGAAGCCCGCGGAGCTGGCCAATCCTCCACGGCGAACGAGGGCGCGGGGCTTTTGACAGCCTCGGCGCGGATCGCCGATAATCTCGCCCCTTTGGCGAGGTAGCTCAGCTGGTTAGAGCAGAGGAATCATAATCCTTTGGTCGGGGGTTCGAGTCCCTCCCTCGCTACCCAGTCTGCATTGTGCAGTCTGGAGACATGGGTTACAGACTGTACCTAAGACATGGGTAACAACCTCGCGCCGAACGGGTTGTCGAGGGGTTGCAAAGTCTTCTGCTCCAGGTCGATGTAGCCGAGATCGTAATGCATGAAGCTTACGATCCAGATGCCGTCGTCGACCTCCCTGATGCCCACGCGCTGGCCGGCCAGCGTGTACGAGATGCTGATCTTCTTGCGATGCATGCAGATGCGACCGCAAGCGGTGACGAGCGCATCGCGATCGTGCAGCGGGTAGGCGAGGTCGGGTAAGCCAACATAGGGTCGCGGCGAAGGCGAATAACTCTCGCTGGGCGTTTCATGTCCAACGCCTCGTGCGGCCGCTCGTTGTTGAACTCGCTGACGAAGGCATCGAAGCGCGCCTGCTGCTGCAGGCTATTCATGCCGGGTGGCCGCGTGGCCTCCTGCTTCAGCGTCAGGTGCATGCGTTCGTGGCGGCCATTCTGCTGCGGATGGCCAGGCTTGATGCGCTCGATGGCGATGCCGAGGCGCAGCCACCAGACGGATAGCTTGGACAGGTTGAACAGCGCGTTGGGACTGGCGAAGGGGACGCCGTTGTCGGAGCGAATCGCGGCGGGCAGGCCACGCTCGAGGAAGAGCTGCTGGAAGGCGGTGATGGCGGTATCTTCGCGAACCGAATCCAAGGCCTCGCACATGAGCAGGTAGCGCGAGGCGTGATCGGTGACGGTGAGCGGATAACAGTACTCACCGTTGCCGAGCTTGAATTCGCCTTTGAAGTCGGCGCACCACAGGTCGTTGGGAGCGATGCCGGCGGACAGTGGTGTGCCGTGGGCGCGTGATCGCGGCCGGCGGAGGCCTTTGACGAGGCCGTGGCGATGCAAGACCGCGTGGATCGTGCTCTTGGCGGGGACGCGGATGTCGCCACGCAACCGGCGCACCAGGAGCTCGCGAATCTTGCGAGCACCCCAGTGGGGCTTCTCGTGCTTGAGCTCAACGATCTGGGCCGGCAGCTGGTTGGCGTACCGCACCGGCCGCCGCGACCGATCCGTCAGCGCTTCAAGGCCTTGATCCTTATAGCGGGTGAAAATCTTGTAGCCGGTCTTGCGGGAGATCCCGAACTCCCGGCAGACCTCGGACATCGATTCGCCGTCCAGCAGCCTGGCCACGAATCGCAGGCGCTCGTCCATCACCGAACACTCCTTCCACGGCATAGACACCTCCCCGGATAGCCGGGAAAGTGTTACCCATGTGTTCGGTACGTTCTGTCACCTATCTCTCAGGCCGCTCACATGCGGGTCGCGGCGGCTTTGGCGGTTTCGCTTGCATTCCGCAAAACCGGCCGCGTTGCGCAATTCGGTGGCTTATTCCGTCGGCGTGACCTCATGGCCGGCCCGGGCACGCAGGTAGATCTCGGCCGTCCGGATGCTCTAGTGCTCGAGCCGCGGCTGTGCTCGACGCTTGTCGGGCCCTGTCGCCCGAGCAAGCGATCGAGATTTCATTGGAAGCTCCAGTCGATCGCGGACGAGGAATAGGTTGAACCCTCGCGTGCTCGGGAACAACAGCGTGCCATTGAATCGAAGTCCCAAATCCGGACCCGCATCGCTTTCGTCGGCGATGGAGACGCCCGCCATGACGAAGGCGAAGGACGCAATAACCATGGATGCCGCAGCGCTTCGGTTCGTCGTGGGCTCCGTTCATTGAGCTGTCAGCGGCTGAACCGCGGGAGGTACCCAGCGGCCGTCCAGCACTTCCGCCTTCGGTGCGTAGAGCCGCATCGTCACTCCCAGGCGACCGCTGTCGGGGGTCGGCAGCCAGTTCGACTCCTTGTCCGGGCCGGGCGACGGGTTCTGCATGTAGATGTCCAAAGAACCGTCGGCGTTGTACTTGAGCGGGTCACGGTCACCGATGGCAAATCGGTTGAGCTTGTTCGCGACCTGAAATCCCTCGTAGTCGTACATGGTGATCGACCAGAACGCGCCGACGGGCGGCAGCTCCTCTTTCGTGAAGTGCATCACGTACTTCTTGTTTCCTTCTATCGGCTTGCCGTCTGCAGCGGCCACGTTCAACGGGTAGACGGCATCTTCCGGCTGATTGGCGCCTAGACCGACGGCCGCAATGATCGCGCGCTTGACGTAGTAGTCGCCGTACACGCCCATCGTGTCCGTGTTCATCTGCCAGCCGTTGGCGACACGCGCCAGCGTCGGCGCTTTGGACTGCATCCGCTTGAGGGCTGCCGCAGGAGCGTCCTGCAGCGCTTCTCGGATCGGCGCGGGTGCGGACGCCAGATCAAATGACTTCCCGGGCACGATGCCGATCCGCGCCATACGCGCGACCATCGACCAGTCGGTGGCGTGCGGCGGATTGGTCTTAAGCAGCTCCGCCGCGTAGCCGAAGAACTGCGCCGCCGGCATCTGATTGACCTGCTTGAGCGGCTCGGTCTTCATGTCGACGGAAGGGTCTAGCACGGCGTTTGGCGGAACGGGATTCTTTCCGAACTGCGACAGTGGTGTGATGGCGAACCCGTCCTGCACCTTGTTCACCGCAGCGTAGTCCGAAGGTCCGTTCGTTTGCGTCCGACCGATGATCCATACGAACGGCGTCGGCGCCGCGATGCGCTCAACGCCTTGAGGCAGCGTCCCCGTCCACCCCGGCGGCGTCACCGCGTAGCGTGCCGCCTTGGTGCCGGTCGTGCGCGCGCCGGGGACGGCAAACACGTCGGACCACATGTCCAGCATCGGCAGCAAGTAGTAGCGACCCCCTGTGTCGGGCACCGAAACGATCATGGGCTCGGTCCTCAAATCGAGCCATGCCAGCGAGTAAAGCGTGTCGAAATTCGGCCGCACCACTTCCCGAAAATCAGCGGCCGGGTAGGCCCGGTGGTGCCAGAAGGCGTTCGCCGGGCCGAAGCCCGTCTTTTTGCCGGGCTCGTAGTTGGTAGAGACCCTTCGCGTGACGTCCATCGTCACGAGGGGATAGAGGTAAGTGTAGGCCTCGATCCCGATGTCTCGAGCCTCCGCCGGAGTCGCATCGCCTGCATCGGCTGCGATGGAGATCGAGGAAAAGAGCGTAGCCAGCAGAAAGACGGCAAGCCTCACGGTTCTCTCTCCCCAGGAGAACAACGCCAAGAAGACAACCGCGCTGTGGTAGCATTCCCCGGACACCCAAGGTCCGCCCGAAGGACGTTCGGTGTCGCGCGGCAAGAGGCATCATCGCTGAAAGCGAGCGAGACTAGCCATTGGACCAAGGTGCAGCTTGCCGGGATCGTGCCGTTGCCAAAGCTTTCGACCAACTGACCGACGAATTCCGCGCCTTCAAATTGTCTCCGTCTGCGCAGTAATCTCGCGACATAGGCTGTGCGCTTTGGGCGGCCTGGAGTCCTGCGAAGGCCGGCTCTTCGTTCGCCGCACTACGCCGAAGGCACTGCAGCGTTGCTCGGCGAGCATGGCTGCTTTGTCCCGATCTCAAGCGCCGGGCGCGATTCGGAATCATCGACGACTCGGCGGCCGCTCGCGAGCGATGCTCGTGGCGGCACTTTGAGGCGCCTCACCCGATGTCCGACTCCGATTTCGCCTCGCGCTGCAACAGTCATCGCGGCTACCTGCTGCGCGTCGCGGTGCTGCAGCTGCGCGACAACGAGCTCGCTGAGGACGTGGTCCAGGACACCCTGGTCGCGGCGCTCGCCGGAGAGAAGGGCTTTTCCGGGCGCGCGAGCCTCAAGACCTGGCTGACCGGGATCCTCAAGCACAAGATCGTCGACGCGATCCGGCGCAAGGCGCGCGAGCCGGTCACGACGCCCCTGGCCGACGAGACGCAGCTCGGGGAGATGGACGCGTTGTTCGACGAGAGCGGGCACTGGGAGAACCCGCCCGCCGACTGGGGGGACCCGGAGTCGGCGCTGTCCCGGGCGCAGTTCATGGACATCCTCGAGCTCTGCCTCGAGAAGCTTCCGCCCAACACCGCCC
>DATJVX010000057.1:0-11695 GCA_035501595.1 Casimicrobiaceae bacterium
AACCAGCCGAAGACAACCGCGCCGACCCCGGCAGCGAGAGGTGCGAGGGAGATCGCCGTCGGCATCGAGGCGCCGTAGCGCGTGGCGAGCGCCGCGGCATACGCGCCCAGCCCGAAATAGGCGGCGTGACCGAAGGAAACGAGGCCGCCGACGCCCAGCAGGAACCGCAGGCTCGCGGCGAAGACCGCGAAGACCAGCACGTCGGTGGCCAGAACGAGGTCGTATTCGTCTCCCAGGACCGGCAGCAGCGCCGCGACGGCCAGCGCGACCAGGGCAGCTGCGGCACTGCCCCGCCCCGGGGGACGAACGAGCGCGCGATGCTCCGCTGCAGTGGCGGTCGGCGGCGCCTCGGGCCCGCTTCCGAGCAGGCCGTAGGGCATCACCGCGAGCACGAGCGCCATGACCAGGAACTCGGCGACCAGGGTGAGCCCGGGGAAGGACACGACCACGCCTGCGAGCGTGACATCCCCGATACCGATGCACAGCGCGCGCGTGAGCCCGATCAGAACCGCCGCGAGGAATGCGCCGGGAATCGAGCCGAGCCCTCCGACGACGGTGACGACGAAGGCTTCCGCGATAACCGATAGGTCCATGCCCGGATGCGCCGATTCGCGGGGAAGCTGCAGCGCGCCCGCCAGGCCCGCGAGGAGCGCGCCGAGGCAGAACACGCTCGTGAAGAGCAGCGCCTGGTCGATTCCCAGGGCCTGGGCGAGGGCGCGGTTTTCGGCGGCGGCGCGCACCATCGTCCCCCAGCGGGTGCGGCGCACGAGCCACCACAGCGCGATCAGCACGAGCGGTCCGACGGCGATCAGGAGCGCGTCGTACTGGGGCAGCACCTGACCGCCGATCTCGATCGTCCCGCGGAAGCCCGCGGCGCGCGGGCCGAGCAGCTCCTCCGGCCCCCACAGCGCCAGCGCGGCATCCTCGACGATCAGCACGACGCCGAACGTGGCGATGAGCTGCAGCAACTCGGGCGCCCTGTAGATGCGCCGCAGGAGCGTCACCTCGATCAGGGCGCCGATGACGGCGACGACGACGGCCGCGGCCAGCACGCCGAGCCAATAGCCCGCGAGCGTCGAGCCGAGGCGGGCGATCATGCTGTACGCGATGTAGGCGCCCAGCATGTAGAGCGAGCCGTGGGCGAAGTTGACGACCCGGGTGACGCCGAAGATGAGCGTCAGGCCGGCGGCGATCAGGAACAGCGAGGAGGCGCCGGCGAGCCCGTTGACGAGCTGGATGAGAAGCGCGGAAAGCGTCAAGGCATCCTGCGCGTCGATGGCTGCCGCGGCTTAGGGATTCGCGCGCGTTGGGCGGCAGGCCGCGCGGAATCGGGCCGGCCCGGCGCCTAATGCGCAGGGCGATGCGCGCGCACCCAGTCGTCGGTCGGCAGGTAGTCGGCGCCGTTGGCGTAGCGCCAGTCGACCATCACGCCCTTGCCGTCCTTGACCGCGAGGCGGCCGACGTAGGCACCCATCGTCGACTGGTGATCGATGGCCCGGTAGCTGATCCTGCCGAACGGGGTATCGACCGCGAGGCCCTCCATCGCCGCCACCAGCTTCTCGGTGTCGGTCGATTTCGCTTTGCGGATCGCTGCGGCCACGCTCATGACCGCGCTGTAGCCGACCACCGAGCCCTGGCGCGGGTAATCCTTGAACTTCGCCTGGTACGCATCGAGGAAGCGCGTGTGCTCCGGCGTGGTGATCGCGCTCCAGGGGTAGCCGGTCACGTACCAGCCCGCGGGCGCCTCGTCCTTCAGCGGATCGAGGTATTCCGGCTCGCCGGCCAGGAGGTTGAGGACAGGACGATCGCGAAAGAGCCCGCGCAGCTCGCCTTCGCGCACGAACTTGGCGAGATCGCCCGCGAACAGCGACGAGAAGATCGCGTCGGGCTTCGCGTCGAGCAGCGCCTGGACGACGGGACCGGCGTCGATCTTGCCCAGCGGCGCCGCGATCTCGACGAACTCGATGCCGCCGGGCTGGCGCGCGATCATGAGTTGCTTGAATGCCGCCGTCGCGGCCGTGCCGTACTCGTAATTCGGATAGACGATCGCCCAGCGCCGTTTGGCGAGGCGCACCGCATCCGGGATGAGCATCGCGGTCTGCATGTAAGTCGACGGTCTCAGGCGGAAGGTGTAGCGGTTGCCGTCCTCCCACACGATCTTGTCGGTCAGGGGCTCCGCGGCAAGAAAGAACTGGTGCCGCTGCCTGGCGAAATCGGCGACCGCCAGTCCCACCGCCGAGGAGAATGTCCCCATCAGCACGTCGACCTTCTCGCGCGCGAGCAGCTCCTCGGCGACGCGCACCGCATCGCCCGGATTCCCGTTGTCGTCGCGCACGATGAGCTCGAGCTGCCTGCCGAGGACTCCGCCGCCGCGGTTGACCTCTTCGACCGCGAGTTCCATGCCCTTGCGGTAGGGCTCGAGAAAGGCGGGGAACGTCTTGTAGCTGTTGAGCTCGCCCAGCTTGATTGGCTGGGCCGCCGCGAGCGTGCTCCCGAGCGCGCCGGCAACGAAGGATGCCCATAACAGCCGAGAGAAGGATTTCATCGCCCGCGATCATAGCCGTGCAGGCGGCCTCTGGGGAAGCGCTGCCGCCATCGGTGGCTTCTATGCTTATACCGCGTGGCGGCTCGCGGCGCGGCCCGCCCGGACGGTAAAATTACAGTTTTTGTGCGTCACGCGGACCGCTCGCTTGTCGATGCTGAACCTCGGATTCGGGTTGGCTTTCGCCGACCTCTACAGGGCCCCGGGGCTGGAAAGCCTGGACCGGGCCTTCTGCGCCTGGCTCGCCGGCGCCGACGCGTCGCTCGCCGGGCGACTTGACGCGGCGCGCAGCGCGCCTGCCGCGCTGGGTCGCAAGGGGGAATCGGACCTTCTGGTTGCGCTCGCGCCGCAGCTCGAGGACTGGCTCGCGCGGCTCTTCGGCATCGATGCGGAGGTCGCCGCGCTGCAGACCGCGCAGCACGAGCTCGCCCCTCTCTTCGCCTGCAAGCGCCAGGTGGTCCAGCGCAAGGCGATGAACAAGTACAAGGCGGCGGAGGCCGAAGGCTTCGACGGAGCCGCCCTGCGCGCCGCGCTCGAGGCGCGCATCGGAACGACGCTTTTCGGCACCGCGGGCGAGCTCGCGTTCGCGCGGAACGTGGGCCAATGGGGACTCGACGAGACGGCGCACGCGGCCGACATCGATCTCGCGCTGCGTTACGCGGCGTGGGCGGCGCATACCGCCGAGGGCCGGGCCGTCCACCGCAGCGGCGTGCTGTTCAAGGCGCCCCGCAAGCTCGACTACATGAAGCTCGTGCCGGTCGAGCGCGAGGCCCGGCACGGCGTGGACATGTGGCAGCTCGGGCCGGAGCACCTTCGCCGGCGCGAGGGTTTCGCGCTGACCGACCCCGGCACCGATCTCGCGGGCGGCCTCGATCAGGCGCACTACTGCATCTGGTGTCACGAACAGCAGAAGGACTCGTGCGCGTCGGGCCTGCACGAAAAGCAGCCGGCCGAAGGTGGTGCGGCGTCGTTCAAGAAGTCCCCCTTCGGCGTCGCGCTGACCGGCTGCCCCCTCGAAGAGAAGATCTCGGAGTTCCACAAGCTTCGAGCGGAGGGTTGGGCGCTGGGCGCGCTGGCGATGATCTGCGTCGACAACCCGTTGGTGGCAGCGACCGGGCACCGCATCTGCAACGACTGCATGAAGGCCTGCATCTACCAGAAGCAGGATCCGGTGGACATCCCGCAGTCGGAGACCCGCGTGCTCAAGGACGTGCTCGCCTTGCCCTGGGGTTTCGAGATCTATTCGCTGCTCACCCGCTGGAATCCGCTCAACCTGCGCCGGCCGCTGCCGCGTGCGGCGACCGGCAAGCGTGTGCTGGTCGTCGGCCTGGGGCCGGCCGGCTTCACGCTCGCGCATCACCTGCTGAGCGACGGCCACACGGTTGTCGGCATCGACGGACTGAAGATCGAGCCGCTGCCGGCGGCGGTATCCGGCATCGAGGCCACCGGCAGGCGCGTCGCCTTCGAGGCGATCCGCGACGTCGAGGCGCTCGAGGAGCCGCTCGAGAGCCGGGTCATGGCGGGGTTCGGCGGCGTCGCCGAGTACGGCATCACCGTGCGCTGGGACAAGAACTTCCTCAAGCTGATCCGTATCCTGCTCGAGCGGCGCGAGCGCTTCGCGCTGCACGGTGGCGTGCGCTTCGGCGGCACGCTCGACGCCGAGGCGGCGTTCGCGCTCGGCTTCGATCACATCGCGATCTGCGCGGGTGCCGGCCGGCCCACGGTCCTCGATCTGCCGAACGGTCTCGCCAACGGCGTACGCACCGCCTCGGACTTCCTGATGGCGTTGCAGCTTACCGGCGCGGCGCGCAAGGACTCCGTTGCGAACATGCAGCTCAGGCTGCCGGTCGTCGTCGTCGGCGGAGGGTTGACCGCGATCGACACCGCCACCGAGGCGCTCGCCTACTACCCGGTCCAGGTCGAGAAGTTCCTGTCGCGCTTCGAGACCCTCGAGGCCGAGCAGGGCCGCGCCGCCGTCGAGGAGGCGTGGACCGGCGGCGAGCGCGAGATCGCGCACGAATTTCTGGCGCACGCGCGCGCCATTCGTGCGGAGCGCGGGGCCGCCGCCGCCGAGGGGCGTCCCGCGCGGGTGCTCGAGCTGCTGCAGGGCTGGGGAGGCGTGACCATTGCCTACCGGCGGCGGCTCGTCGACAGCCCGTCCTACACGCTCAACCACGAGGAAGTCGCGAAGGCGCTCGAGGAGGGTATCTGGTTCGCGGAAGGGCTGACGCCGCTCGCCGTCGAGATCGACGCCGACGGTCGCGCCCGCGCGCTCGCCGTGTCGATGCAAACTTCCGACGGCGAAGGGCCCGAGGCAGGCCGCGTCGAGCTGCCCGCGCGGACCATCCTGATCGCCGCCGGCACGCAGCCCAACACCGTCGCGGCACGCGAGGATCCGACGCATTTCCGCCTGGACGGGCGCTACTTCCAGGTGCTCGACGAAAGCGGCGAGCCCGCGCAGCCCGAGAAAGGATTCGCCAAGCCCGACGTCACGCGCGTGCTTACCGCGCTTCAGCCCGACGGACGCGCGATCAGCTTCTTCGGCGATCTTCATCCCTCGTTCTACGGCAACGTGGTCAAGGCGATGGCGAGCGCCACGCGCGGCTATCCGGTCGTGGGGCGCCTGCTCGCGCGTGTGCCCGCCGCGGCGAAGGCGAGCGACGCCGAGTTTCTGGCGCGGCTGTCGAGCGAGCTGCGCGCGACCATCGAGCGCGTCGTCCGGCTGACGCCCACCATCGTCGAGGTCGTGGTGCGCGCGCCGGCGGCGGCGCGGCGCTTCGCCCCCGGCCAGTTCTACCGGCTCCAGAACTTCGAGACGCTCGCCGCGGTGGCGAACGGCACGCGACTCGCGATGGAAGGCATCGCGCTGACCGGCGCCTGGGTCGATCGCGAGCGCGGGCTGGTCTCGACGATCGTCCTGGAGATGGGCGGGTCCTCCGACCTCTGCGCGCTGCTCAAGCCCGGCGAGCCCGTCGTGCTGATGGGTCCGACCGGGACGCCGACCGAAATCGCGGGCGGCGAGACCGTCGTGCTGGCCGGCGGGGGGCTCGGCAACGCGGTGCTGTTCTCGATCGGCCAGGCGTTCAGGCGCGCCGGCTCGCGCGTTCTCTACTTCGCCGGCTACCGTCGGAGCATCGACCGGTACAAGGTCGAGGAGATCGAAGCGGCCGCGGACGTCGTCGTATGGGCCTGCGACGAAGCGCCGGGGTTCGAACCAACGCGCGCCCAGGACAAGAGCTTCATCGGCAGCATCGTGCAGGCGATGCAGGCGTATGCAACCGGCGCGCTGGGCGCGCAGCCGATCGCGTTCTCCGACACCGACCGGCTGATCGCGATCGGCTCCGACCGCATGATGGCTGCGGTCGCGGTCGCGGTCGCGCGCCGCGGCGCGCTCGCGGCGCAGCTCAAGCCCGGCCTTCGCGCCTTCGCCTCGATCAACTCGCCGATGCAGTGCATGATGAAGGAGATCTGCGCGCAATGCCTGCAGACGCACCGCGATCCGCGCTCGGGCAAGCTGAGCTACGTGTTCTCCTGCTTCAACCAGGACCAGCCGCTCGACGTCGTCGACTTCCCCGCGCTCGCGGCCCGCCTCGATCAGAACGGCGTCCAGGAGAAGCTGACGGCCCAGTGGATCCGGCGCTGCCGCGCAGGATTGCCCGCACTGTAGGAGCATTGCCTACGCAGTCGCACCACGACGGAGCACGCGAGCGCGCGGGTCCCGGCTGCAACGCTCCTTTACAAAAAATACCGGCCGCTTTGTAGCACTCAGCCGCCGCAGGCCGTCTAATCGCTTGTGCGCGGTCCTTGGGAGCGCCGTCGCATCGTGGGCATTCGCGGTCGAGTGCTCGCGCCGGTTTCGGGAGAGCTCCCAGGCCATCGCCCCCCGTCGATGAAGAACTTCGTATTCACGATGACCACCGGCCGGAGCGGGACCAAGTATCTGGCCGAGCTCCTGCAGCAGAACCTGCCCGGTGCCGAGTGCCATCACGAGATCTGGGGCTGGAGCACGTTCGGCGTCGACGCGCCGGACCTCTCGCACATGACGCTGTTCAACTCCGAGGGCAACGTCGAGAAGGTCCGGGCGTTCTGGCGCGCGAAGCTCGCGCGCATTGCGGCCAACCCACGGTCGACGTATGTCGAGACCTCTCACGTGCTGATGAAGGGCGGGCTCATCGAGAATCTCCGGCCGCTCACCGCGCGGGGCGAGGTCCACCTGATCGCGCTGGAGCGCGATCCCTTCGCGACCATCGTCAGCTTCCGCAACCGGTTCGACTTCTGGGACCGCGCCAACTGGTGGCTGTGGTACCTCGACCCCGACTATCCGCGCAACCTCGTCCCGTCGCGCGAGCTCTTCGCGAAGGGCATCAACGGGCTGTGCCTGTGG
Source organism: Casimicrobiaceae bacterium (assembly GCA_035501595.1). Classification (GTDB taxonomy): domain Bacteria; phylum Pseudomonadota; class Gammaproteobacteria; order Burkholderiales; family Casimicrobiaceae; genus PALSA-1003. Next base: position 6,927 of record DATJVX010000057.1, read on the forward strand.
TACATCCTCGAGATCCGGGCGCGGGCCGCGCGCTACGAGGCGCTGCTCGCGAATGAGCCGCGCATCAAGGTTCATCGCTTCAGTCTCGAGGAGTTGCGGGTCGCAGGGGGCGCGGCGCGGCTCCTCGCCGCGTTGGGCATAGCCACCGATCCGGCGCAGCTGCGCCTGCCCAGCCCGCAGAACGTCGGCCGCCTTCTGGTGCGGATCGACGAGGCGGAAAAGCAGTCGATCCGGCGGCTGATCGCCGACTCGGGACTGACAGGCACGGAGCTGGGCCCGGCGTCGTCCGCGCTCGCCTGAATCTCGCGATCCGCAGGTATGGAGCCGCGGCGCGCGGCTGCGCCCTGGCGCGCGCCGCTCGCAGGCTTACAATCGCCGCTGGCCTTCCCGGGCCGTAAGCGAGCGCGACGCGAGGACATGGCAGCCACCGGCGGCGACATTCCAGACGCACTGCTCACCGTCGAGCTCGAGCGTCTGGCGGCGAGCCAGGCCTTTCGCCGCTCTCCGGGGCAGGTCAGGCTCCTCACCTATCTCGTCGAGCAGGCGCGCGCCGGGCGCGGCCAGCGCCTGAAGGAAAGCGTGGTCGCGGTCGAACTCCTCGGCCGCAGCGCGAGCCGCTTCGACTCCGGCCGCGACACGAGCGTGCGTGTCACCATGCGCCGCCTGCGCCAGCGCCTCGCGCGCTACTACGCCGACGAGGGGGCCTGGGCGGCAATCGAAGTAAGCCTTCCGCTCGGGAGCTACCAGCCGGTGCTGCAGCGGCGGCCGCAGGCAGGCGGCGCCAAGCTGCCGTCGATCGCCGTCCTGCCGCTGCTCAATCTCACGGGCAATCGCGAGCTCGACGTCTTCTGCGACAGCGTCTCGGAAGAGATAACCGACGTGCTCGCAAGGCTCCCGGGCGTCAAGGTCGTCGCGCGCACCTCGGCGTTCCGTTTCCGCGGCGCCGTGGCCGACGTCCGCGAGATCGGCCAGAAGCTCGGGGCGGCCACCCTCGTCGAGGGCAGCCTGCACACGGGCCAGGACGGCACGCTCAAGCTCGTCCTGCAGTGGGTCCGCGCCGCCGACGGCTACCACGCCTGGTCGGGCACCATCGAGGCGTCCGAGCACGAGGCGGCGGCGGCCTTCCGCGAGCGCGTCGCGCGCGAGGTCGTCGCGGCGCTGCAGCGCCGGCTCCTGGAGGACGGGAGGTTGCGCAGCGTGCCTTCGGCCGGGCAGGTGTCGCGGCGCTCGTCCAATGGGACGGCGCAGGAACGCTTCGACAGCGGCCGCTACCTGCTGCGGCTGGAAACGGTGGAAGGCTTTCGACGGGCGATCGACGCGCTGCGCGAGGCGACCATGCTCGATGCGAACTTCGCGCTCGCGCACTGCGCCCTCGGGCGCGCTCTCGTCAACCTCGTGGGTACGACCGCTGCGCCAGCCAACGGGCTGCTCACGGGCGCGCGTCGGGCTCTCGCCCGCGCGCTCGCGCTCGACCCCGAGCTCGGCGAGGCGCACGCGCTGTCGGGATTCGTCGCCTGGGCCTTCGATCGCGACTGGGCGCGCGCCGAGCTCGCGCACCTGCGCGGCATCCGCTGCGCGCCGAGCCTGCCCTACGCCCACAGCTCCTACGGCTGGGGATTGATGATGAACGCCCGCTTCGCGGAAGCCGACGATCAGTACGGGTTCGCGCGCGAGCTCGATCCGCTGGACCTGAAGCTGCGCACCCACCACGCGCTGGTCGCGCTCTACGCCGGGAACGATCGGCGCGCGATCGCCGAGCTGGCGGCTATCGTCGAGATCGAGCCCCGGCACCTCGTCGCGCAGGTCCTCCTCGCCACAGCGCACCTTTGGCGCGGGGACACCGGCCGTGCAGAGCGCCTTTTCGCCGAGCTCGGCAAGGCTTACCCGAGCCTCACCATCGGCGAGGTCGGCCTGTCACAGGTCGAGGCGCAGACCGGACGCACCGAGCTGGCGCGCGCGCGGCTCGCGCGCCTCACCCGGAATCGGCGCCGGGCGCACCTGCCGCCGTACCAGGTCGCGATGATCCACGCCCGCCTCGGGGACACCGACGCCGCGCTCGCGTGGCTGGGGCGGGCCGCCGCCCAGCGGGACATGAACTTCGTCTGTGCGCCGGTCGACCGGACGTTCGAGCCTCTCCGCGGCGATCCGCGTTTCCACCGGCTGCTCGAGAAGCATGGCTTGCGGCCGGCGTGGTCGACGCGGACGCGGATCAGTTGAACTGAACAACAGGGCGAGGGCCCCGGCGGACGTGTCACGTTGATGTCACGCCGCTCGCCGGCATTGTCGCGGTGCGCGGCGCAGCGCTGTGGCAATCTCTCCCCACGCGGGGGTAGCGGATGCGGGAGGGTTCGATGGGGATGGCCGATGGTCGCGGCAAGCGTGTCGCTGCGCTTGCGTTCGCATTCCTTTCACTCACCGGCATCGGAGTTGAGGCGCAGCAGCTGCCGCGAGTCACGCTGCCCGGCCACGTGCCCGAGGCTGTAGCGCGCGCGAGCCTGATCCAGGCACCGACGCTGCAGGCGAAGAGCGGCGACGAGACGCCGCTCGCGCTGACCGTCGTCCTGCGCCGCTCGGATCCTGCGGCCTTCCAGGCCTACCTGCGCGACGTCTACGACCCGAAATCCGCCAACTTCCGCAAGTTCCTGTCCCCCGCGCAGGTGGCCGTGCGCTTCGGCCCCAGCCAGCAGGACTACGACGCGGTGCGCGGCTACTTCGAGGCGCAGGGCTTCACGCTCGGCGAAGGCTCGGCCAATCGCATGACCCTGGTGCTCAACGGCACCCGCGGCCTTGCGCAGCAGGCGGTCGCGGTCAGACTCAACGACTATCGCCTCGGCACGACTTCGTTCTACGCCAACGACACCGACCCTTCGCTTCCGGCGGACATCGCGAGGCGAGTCGAAGCGGTGATCGGTCTGTCCGATCTGGGCGTCCCTCGCCGCGAGCCTCAGGTCGACAGGATCCAGGAGGCTTTCTGCCACGTCGTGGCTTTCATCGGGTCGCTGACCGGCGGCACCACGTACAACGCCGACGGGACGCCGAAAGACAACTACGGTCCTTTCGACCAGACGCTTCAGGACAAGCTCTACAAGAAATGCATGGTCGGGATAGGCGCCAAAGGCTTCGCGGGTACGACGGCGCCGGATCCGCCGCCGCCCGCGTGGCAGGGCGCGGACGGGACGGGACAGAAGATCGGCGTGGTCGCCTTCGATACGCTGGTGGTCAGCGACGTCGCGGATTTCCTCGCGATCACGGGCAGCCCCGCCAGCGAGATCAACAACGTGTCGCAGGTGCATGTGAACGGCGGGGCGACGCCCGGCGCCAACCAGGACGAGGTCCTGCTCGACGTCGACACGATCCTCACCATCGCGCCCGGCGCCAAGGTCGCGGTCTACGACGCGCCTTTCGGGGGACCCAACGCGAGCTTCCAGGCGGTGTTCAACGCGATGATCACCGGCGGCGTCGACATCATCAGCAACAGCTGGGCCTATTGCGAGGACCAGACGACGCTCGCGGACGTGCAGAGCATCGACACCATCCTCCAGACGGCCGCTGCCTCCGGGATCAGTGCCGTCAGCGGCAGCGGCGACCACGGCTCGACCTGCCTGGACGGCGCCGCGAACACGGTGCACGTGCCGGCAGACGCGCCGCACATCACCGCGGTGGGCGGGACGTCGATCACGCTCGGACCGGGCGAGACCTACGTCAGCGAGAAATGGTGGGACGACAGCGCCTCGACGCCGCCCGGGGGACAGGGCGGCTTCGGCACGAGCCGGTTCTTCGCTCGCCCCGCGTATCAGAACGGGCAGACGGCGTCGGCGACGCGCTCCGTGCCGGACGTCGCAACCAACGCGGACCCGCATGTGGGGTGGCAGATCTGCCAGGCAAGCGACGGCGGCTGCCCTTCGGGCTTGTACTACGGCGGCACGAGCGCCTCGGCGCCGATATGGGCGGCGCTGGTGGCGATGCTCAATCAGACTCAGGGAAGCAGGCTCGGCTTTCTCAATACCCAGTTCTACCCCCTGGCGGGAACCGACGCGTTCCACAGCGGCGCGTCGATGGGCAGCGACTTCGCTCACGTCGGCATCGGCTCGCCGAACCTGCCTCGCCTCCATCAGCATCTCACCTTGCAGACACCGGGACCGGTCAGCGCGTCGGTGTCGCTGGTCGAAGCGTTTACGGCCGACAACAGCTTCGCGGCGCCCAACACGCTGGGCTTGCCGCTGCCGGGCATCGCCGACGGCAGCACGCAGAGCTTCGTCGTGGTCAGGCTGGCCGACGCGAACGGCAACATGATCGGCGGCAAGACCGTGACGCTCAGCGCCATTCCCCCCAGCGACGCGGTGGTCACGCCGGCGAGCGGGGTTTCCACGGCCGAAAACGGCGCGGTGGTCTTCACCGTGACCAATCTCACCCCGCAGATGGTGACCTTCACCGCCACCGACACGACAGATCACGTCGTGCTCGACGGCACGCCGACCATCGCGTTCCTCATACCGCCCGCCGCCGCCGCCTCCATCGGCGCGTCGCCCTCGCCGGTGCCCTCGGACGGCACGAGCACGACCACGATCACGGTGACGCTAAAGGACGCTCTGGGTCGCCCGTCTCCGGTCAAGACCATCACGCTGTCCCAGGGCTCGGGGCACTCGATCATCACGGGGCCGAGCCCGCCGGTGACGGACGTGAACGGGCAGATCCAGTTCACGGCGAGCGACGGAGTCAGCGAGACCGTCGTCTATACCGCGGTCGACACCAGCGACGGCGATCTGCCC
>DATJVX010000058.1:0-60339 GCA_035501595.1 Casimicrobiaceae bacterium
ATCGAGACGGTGAACCGCCTGATCGTGCTCGTCGTGGCACTGATCATCGCCTGGTTCGGCTGGAAGAATGCGCTGCTCGACCTCGGCAGCTACCGCATGCCGTCGCTCATCCCGCTCACGGTGTACACCGCGATCGTGCCGATCTCCGGGGTGCTCGTCGCGCTGTTCATGATCGAGCAGCTCGTCAACGGGTGGAAGCACGGCTTCGAGGGCCCCGAGGACAGCGAGGACGTAGTGGAGCACGTCAAGTGAGCGCCAGCACGGGCTTCATCCTGTGCCTGATGGGCGGGCTGTTCCTGCTCTTCGGCTACATGGGAGTGCCGGTCACCTTCGCGCTGCTCGCCGGCGTGCTGGTGGCGACCGGGTTCACTCAGATCAGCATGCAGTCGATGATCGGGCAGCTCTTCCACGGCATCGACGCCGAGACGCTGCTCGCGGTCCCGTTCTTCCTGCTCGTCGGCGAGCTGATGGCCTCCTCGGAGGTCGTCGAGCGAATGATCCGCCTGTCGCAGACGATGGTCGGACACCTGCGCGGCGGACTGGCGCAGGTGGTGACGCTGTTCAGCATGTTCTTCGCCGGCATCTCCGGTTCGTCGGTCGCCGACGTTGCCGTGCTCTCGCGGACTGTCGCGCGCGAGATGGACAAGGAGGGCTACGACCGCGCATTTACCGCCGCGCTGATCGCCTGCGCCTCGACAATGGCGAACCTGATTCCCCCCAGCATCATGGCGGTGGTCTATGGCGCGATCGGCAACGTGTCGATCGGCGGGCTCTTCCTCGGCGGCGTGGTGCCGGGCGTGATGATCGGCATCGGGCTGATGATCTACAGCTATTTCTTCGGGCCGATCGGCGTGATGAAGAGGCGCGCGACCCTGCGCGAGTTCGCGATTGCCGCCCGCGGCGCGTCACTTCCCACGGTGATCCCGGTGATCATCATGGGCGGCATCCTCACCGGCTGGTTCACGCCGACCGAAGCCGGAATGATCGCGGCGGTCTATATCCTGATCGTGCTGATTCCGGTCCTGCGCCCGCGCCACATCGTGCAGCTTCCGCGCGACTTCATGTACGCGGGGCTGCTCTACTCGCTGCCGCTGGGCGCGGTCGCTGCGGCGTCGGCCTTCGGCTGGATGGTCGCCTACCTGCGTGGGCCCGACATCGTCGCGGGCTATATCACGTCGATCGCCGGCAACGACGGGGCGATGATCATGCTTCTGCTGGTCGTGCTGTTCACGATCGTAGGCGACTTCATCGACGCGGTCCCGGCGATCATCATCTTCATGCCGATCATCAACAAGCTCACCGAGGTCGGCAACATCAATCCGGTGCACATGGGCGTGGTGATTATCACGACGCTCGTGTTCGGCCTGATCACGCCGCCCTATGGGCTGTCCCTCCTGGTGGCGGCGAAGTACGTCGGCATCCCATTCAGCCGGGCCCTGCTTCGCTCGCTCCCGCTCTATGTCGTGTTCTTCTTCACGATCGCGTTCACCGTGCTGTTTCCCAAGGTCGTGCTCTGGCTGCCGAAGTATTTCCTGCCCGAATCGGTCGGCTGCTTCAAGAGTCCGGCGGGCACGGGCTACATCTGCCCGCAGTAACGCCGATCAGACGAAGCCGAAAAGCCGCGCCGGCGTCTCCCACAGCACCTGCCGGCGCTCGCTCGCGTCGGGGATCCAGCGCTCGAGGTTCGCGAGCACCGGCCCGTAATCCATGCGCATCGGCGCGCGCAGGAACGGCCAGTCCGAGCCCCAGACGCAGCGCCGGGGCGTGAAGGTCTCGAGCAGCGCCGCGACGAAGGCCTCGGCGCGCGCCCCGCGCGCAAAGGCGTTCCAGAACCGGAAGGGGCCGGAGAGCTTGACGTGGTGGCCTTCGCGACCGAACTCGAGCAGCGCCGCGAAACCGGGCTGATCGATGCCGAGCGTGGCGTCGGGCCGGCCGCAGTGGTCGAAGAGCAGCGGCACCCGGGCGTCGCGCAGCGTTGGCGCTGCCTCGCGGAGCTGGTCGCGCTCGCACTGGACCTGGACCAGCCAGCCGAGCTCGCGCGCGCACCGGAGGAGACGGACGACGGCGGGATCTCGCACGGACGCCGCGCCGTCGGTGACGAGGTCCAGGCGGACGCCGATCACCCCCCCGTCGCGAAGGTCGCCGAGAGCGCTCTCGCGGATATCGGGCCGTACGCGGGCGATGCCCTTGAACCGGCCCTTGCCCTCCCAGATCGCCGCCAGCATGCAGCGGTTGTCGTACACGTAGCCGCTGGTGGGGGTCACGAGCAGGGCGTGCGAGAGTCGATGCGCGTCGAGGACCGCGGTAAACTGCTCGACCGTGCCCGCCTCGTGCTCGGGCGGCCGATACGACGCCTCGGGCGAGTAGGGGAAGCGACCGGTATCGAAGACGTGACAGTGCGAATCGACGCCCTTGTCCATCATCGCGCAGTAATAGCATGAACGCGACGGTGGTCCAAGATCGCCTGCTGGCGACGCGCCCGCTGACGCCGAAGCTCGGCGCGGCGATCACCAACGTGCGGCTCGCCGACGGCATGTCCGACGAGCTGTTCGGCGCAATCTACCAGGCGTTCCTGCGCTACCAGGTGCTGCTGTTTCCGCCGCAGGACGTGCCGCCCGCCCGACAGGTCGCGTTCGCGCGCCGCTTCGGCGAGGTGCAGATCCACGTGATGAACCAGTACCACGCCGACGGTTACCCGGAGCTCTATCGGCTGTCCAACCTCGGCGCCGATGGCAGGCCCACCGGCAGCCATCCGGACAAGGGCACGCTCGCCTGGCACACGGACGGCTCGTGGCAGCGCGTCACCGGGCAGGCGACGATCATCTACGGCGAAGTCATGCCCCCGACCGGAGGCGAGACGCACTTTTGCGACATGTACGGGGCCTACGAACGCCTCGACGACCGATGGAAGGCTCGCATCGCCGGGCTGCGCGCCGTGCACAACCTGGATTTTTCGCGCAACCGGCGTCACGGCGAGGAGCCGATGACGGAGGAGCAGAGGCGAGCGAAGCCGCCGGTCGATCATCCGATCGTGCGCACGCACCCGGAGACCGGCCGCAGGTGCATCTACCTGGGCGATCACGCCGAATACATTGTCGGCATGCCCTACGACGAAGGGCGGGCGCTGATCGAGGAGCTCAACGCGCTCGCCGTCCATCCGGACCTGACCTACGAGCATCGCTGGACCGCAGAAGAGCTGCTGCTGTGGGACAACCGCTGCGTGATGCATCGCGCGACGCCGTACGATCCGGCGACGCAGGCACGCGTGATCCGGCGCTGCACGGTGCTGGGAGAAGTCCCGGCCTGATCCGAGTGCGTCGGCGCGCCTGTCAGCTCGGCGCGAGGAACCGTACGCGGCCCGTCGCGATCTCGTAGACCGCGCCGATGAGCTGCATCCTGCCTTCGGCGAAGCGCGCTTGCACTTCCGGCGTTGCCGAGAGCTGGTGCATCGACCAGCGGACGTTGGCTTCCACGCCCCGCTCGAGCTCTTCGCCCGGCGGCAGTCCCGGCTCGATGCCCAGAAGACCCGGGATCATGCCGTCGAGCAGCAGCTGGATGCGGGAGTGCTGGAGGCGGCCGCGGTGGATCGCATCGAGCGCGGCGCCGACCGCACCGCAGCCCTCGTGGCCAAGCACGATGAACAGCGGCGTCTGCAGCTGCATTGCGGCGAACTGAAAGCTGCCCATCACCTCGGCCGAAAAGACATTTCCGGCGACGCGGACGACGAACAGTTCCCCGAGTCCCGCGTCGAAGATGATCTCGGGAGGAACGCGCGAATCGCTGCAGCCGAGGATGGTCGCGTAGGGGCGCTGCGCCTGCGCGAGATCGGCGAGCTGCTCCTTGCACGCGACCGTGAAGCGCGGCTCCCCGCGGACGAAGCGGGTGTTGCCTGCGATGAGTTGTTGCAGTGCGTCGTCGGCGGTCGCGGGACGGGCCACGACGCGCACTTTACCGGGGAATTAGGCTTGAATCATGCCCGCCCCGTGGGGGGCGGGCATGTATGACACGTACCCGTTCGCAGGGCCAGCGGCAGAGTGCGCATCTGCCTAGCGTAATCAAGATTGCGCAAGTGCTAAGCAACTTCCAGACCAGAGTCGCTCTGCGATGCCCCAGTTTCCACCGCCCTGCTCTTCGGGATGCGCCATGATTCAAAAGAAGAAATCGGCCGCCGCGGAACCATTGGCCGGGGGTTCGCCGAGCGCCCCAGCGCGCGCGAGCGGCTGCCGCCGTGCGTGCTTGTGGCCGACATGGCGGGTACAACAGTGACGCTTTGCGTCGCTCCCGCTTCGCGCGCAGCGGGGCGTGCATGCGTTCGGGCGCCGTTCGGGGGCTAGTGGTGCGGCCGGGCGCTCAGCACCCGCGACGCACCGTGCTCGTCGACCGTCTGCAGGCTGACCGGGCGGCGCCAAACGCGCACGACGTACTCGAGGACCCGTTCGGCGCGCTTCAAATCGAGCCCGCGGCCGTCGCTGCGATGGTCGTGGGCAAGGGTGAGGCTGCCGTCGACGTCGAGCTTCGTCGCCGCGACCCGGGGGACGCCGAAGTTGAAGCGCGGCGCGAGGATCGCTTCCCGCACCGCGTGGATGTCCCGCGAAGCCACCGAGATCGCTCCGTCGGCGGAAGCCTCGTAGACGAACAGCTCGAGCTGATCGGCGAGCTCCTGATCGAGATGGTTGCGGACGAAGCCGAAGTCGTCCTCCTCGGCGCAGATCCGGCGCGCGGTGTCGAGCCCGAGGCGTTCGACGATGCGTTCCCAGATCGAGAAGCCGAGGTGGTAGGGGTTGACCGCCAGCGCGAGGCTCTTGCCCGCCGCGTGGGGCTGAACGACGTCGGAGTGCGTCTTGATCGCCGAGACGTACAAGTCGGAAGGCAGCAGATCGGCTTCCCGAAGCAGCCTCGCGTGCCAGTACGACGCCCAGCCCTCGTTCATGATCTGGCATGCGAACACCGGGTAGAAGTAGAACGATTCCTCGCGCACGGCGAGAAACGCGTCGCGTTCCCAATCCTCGAGCTCCGGCCCGTAGTGAGCGATGAACCACAGGAGGTCGTACACCGGGTGCGCCGGGACCGCGCGCTGCGCAGGGGCCGCGCTCGGCTCCGCGGCCTGCTCGCCCGGAAGCGTCTCCCACCGGCGACGGAACGGGTCGGCATCGATAGGGGGCGATTGGTCGCCATCCTCTCCGGCGCGCGTTCGATACAGCGGGCGGTTGACATCGATGTGCGCCTCGAGCGCCAGCGCCGCGTCGAGCACCGCCTCGACGCGCTCCTGCCCGTGCTTGGCGAGCGCCGAATCGATGCGATGCGCGCGGGCGGCCGCCTGCTCGAGGATCTTCCCTCCGGCCATGGCAAGAGAGCGCTGGAACAGGCCGTTGCGATGCGCGAAGTCGGCGTGGCCCAGCACGTGCGCGACCACCAGCACGTTCTCGGCCAGCGAGTTGACGTCGACGAGATACGCCTTGCAGGGGTCGCCGGGAAACATCACCTCGAAGATGCGCGAGTGACCCATGTTCCGCTGCACGAGCTGCCGGATATAGCGCACGCCGAACGACCAGTGCGGCATGCGCACGGGCAGCCCGTAGACCGCCGTCTCCATCATGAACCGCTCGGGCACGAGCTCGAAATCCACGCCGCTGTAGCTCAAGCCCAGGCGGCGGGCGTTCGCCTCGATGCGCGCCGCGTACTCGGCGAGCCGGGTCATCGCGGCCGATCCGCGTCGCGGGCCTGGTGGACGAAGAACCGGCGGATCGCCTGCCAGACGTCGTTCACGTCGGCCACGATCTGCGTGTCGGCGCTCATCCCCGCATCGGCGAGGGAGCCGATCAGCGTGCGCATGTCGGTCTGCGAGAAGCGCACCGTGCCGAGCCGGGTCTCGACGTAGCCCAGGTAGTTGAGCCGCTCGGCGAGCCTCGCGAGCGCGGCAGCGGCGGGCTGGCGGTCTTCGCCCGCATTCTCGCCGTCGGACGCGTAGAACAGATACGCGTTGTACTGCGATGCCGGGTATTGCTCGTCGAGAATCTTCTGCGCGAGCAGGAACGCGGACGACGCGGCCGTGCCGCCGCTCCCCGCCGCCTCGAAGAACTTCGCTTCCGGGAACTCCCAGGCCTGGGTCGTATGGGCGATGAAGCGCACCTCGACGCGGTGGTATTGCCGCCGCAGGCCCGAGAGCGAGAAGAAGAAGAAGGTCTTCGCGAGCTTGCGCTCGGCCGCGGTCATGCTCACCGAGACATCGAGCACGAATACGACGACCGCGTTGTCGGCGAGCCGCGGCCGCTGTCGCAGCTGGTGGAAGCGCAGATCGTCGTCGACGAAGGGGGCCGGGTCGACCTGGATCGCGCGCCGCTTGAGCGCCTGCTTGAGGGTGCGGCGGCGGTCGAGGCGGGCACGGATCCCGCGCCGGCCGGAGCCCTCGCGGACGATATCGTCGTTCTCGACCGTGGTGCCGGCCTTCGGACGAAGATCGGGAAGCTTGAGCTCGTCGGTCAGCCAATCGACGATGTCGTCGACCTTGAACTCGAGGAGCAGCTTGAAGCCGCCGGAGTCCTGGCCGCCTTCGCCCTCGCCGCCGCCACGCTCGATGCCGGCATCGGCGGGACGAAGCGTATCGCCGGCCTTGGCCTGACCCTGGCCCGCGCCCGTCTGCTTGCCGGTATCGGCGAGGCGGAAGCGCGCGTGGTCGAGGAGCCGGATCGGCACCTGCACCGAACGCGCGTCGGGCTGGGTCATGTAGTCGCCGTCCGCGAGCAGGTCGACGAGCTGCTCGCGCACCGCCTGGCGGACCTTCTGGTTGTGGCGCAGCCAGTCGCGCGCTCCGCGCGAGAACAGCTCGTACCACGGCGACTCGCTGCCGAACCGGATCCGGCTCGCCGCGCTCTGACCGTCGCGGATCATGGGCCTAACGCACCTCCCCGAGTCGGGGCCGGCACTTCTCGCTACTCCTGCGCGAGCAGAGTCGTCACGTAGTTCAGCGCCTCGCGTGCGCTATGCTCGTCGTAGCCGTAGTCGTCGACGAGGCGCCTCGCCACCGTCGATATCTTCTGCTGGGTCTCCTGCTCGGGGCGCGTGGTCGAGCTCACGAGCCGCAGCACGTCGCGGCGCTGCTCGAAGAGGTACTGCGCGATCGCGTCGTGCAGGGGCGCGTGGCTGTCGAGGGTGAACTTCTCCCCGCGCTTGTACGCACCCATAGCCTTGCGCACGACCTCCTGGCGGAACGAGTGCTTGCCGGCGTCCGAGATCTGGATCTTCTCCTCCACCGCGCGCAGCATGCGCTCGTCCGGATCGCGTTCCTCGCTGGTGATCGGATCGCGCAGCTTCCGGTTGTCGAGCGCCGCCTCGACCTCGTCGACGTACTTGTCGAGCAGCTGCTGGGCCTCCTGCTCGAAGGACACGAACAGCGCCTTGTGCACGTCTTCCTTCACCCAGCGGTTGTAGAAGTCCTTGCGCGCCAGCACGAGGAAGTCGATCCAGCGCCGCTTCTCCTTGGGATCGATCCGGGCGTCGGTCTCGATGGCGTCCTTGAGCGCCAGCAGGACATCCATGGTGGTAAGGCTCTTCGCGCTCGACTTGCTGATGGCGGCGGAAAGGGCGTTGATGACGAAGCGCGGCGAGACGCCGGCGAGGCCCTCGTCGGGATAGCGCTCGCGCAGCCGCTCGGCGTCCGCCCGGTTCACCCCTTCGACATCCTCGTCGGCCTGCAGGCGCACCCGCTTGGAGAGGTCCGCACCCTTGTCCTCCCCCTCGTGGAGCCGGGTGAGGATGGCGAATACCGCCGCGCTGTGCAGCACGTGGGGGTCGAGGTGCACGGCGCGGAAGGTCGGCTCCGCGCCCGAGATCAGCTTGCGGTAGATCTTCGCCTCGGCCCGGTAGTCCAGGGTATAGGGGACCTGGATCACGACCATGCGGTCGAGCAGCGCCTCGTTCTCCCGCTCCTGCAAAAACTTGCGGAATTCCGCCAGGTTGGTGTGCGCGACAATGGTCTCGTCGACGTGGATCAGAGGGAAGCGCGAGACCTTCACATTCTTCTCCTGGGTCAGCGTGAGCAGCAGGTAGAGGAACTCGCGCTTGACCTTGAGGATCTCGATCATCTCCAGGACGCCCCGGCTCGCGGCGTAGACCGAGCCGGACCACGACCAGGCCCGCGGATCGCCTTCGTCCCCGAACTCCGCGACCTTCGACAGGTCGACGGAGCCCACGAGGTCCGCGAGGTCGGCCGTGGTTGGATCGTGCGGAGCGTAAGTGCCCACCCCCACGCGTCCCGCCTCGCTGATGAAGATGCGCTCGACCGGCATGCGCATGAAGTCGCCGCCGTGCTCCTGGTCGATGCGAATCCGGCAGGAGGGACAGAGCTCGCCGGCGATCTCGGCGCCGTAGGTGTCGCGGAACGATGCCCGCAGCGACTGCGGGATCAGGTGCAGGGGCGACTCGTGAACCGGACAGCCCGCGACCGCATACAGCGCTCCGGCGTCGGTGTAACTGTATTCCTCGAGGCCGCGCTTGAGCAGGATCACCGCGGTGGACTTTCCGCCCGACGGGGGGCCGAGCAGCAGCAGCAGCCGCCTTCCGACCTCGGAGCCCGCCGCGGCGGCCTTGAAGTAGTCGACCACGCGCGCGATCGAATCGTCGATGCCGAACAGCTCATTGGCGAGCAGCGCGCAGCGCAGCGCGCCGTTCTCGTCGACCTGCCCCTGCGAGCGCAGCATGTCCCAGACGTACTGATGGCTGGTCCGCGTGCAGCGCTGCGGATCCTTCCTCACGACGCTCTCCAGGTAGGTGGAGAGCGTTCCGGACCAGCTCGCCGCCTGGCGCTGACGCGCGAACCCGGCCAGCGAATCGAGGAACTTCGCCTCGCGCGCGGCCGGATCGGCTGCGGCTTCGTCGATCGCTTCGTTCTCTGCGGAGAAGCTGCGGGAAGCCAGGGGGGAAATGGCGGGCCCCGTGCGACTGCTGGTGTCCGCCGCGGAAATCAGGGCCGCAGTGCGCGGTCCGAATTCGCCATCGTTATCGGGGCACATGCTGTCCTCCGACGTTGAAACGTCGCCCGTCGGTCAAGCAAGAAGCATTCCGCAGCATCCGTATCGACCGACTGCTCAAGTCATTATAGTTCCCGTCGACAGCGCTGCCGGGGCATTGTCGGGTGTTGCCTGAGGGTTCCTGCAAGCTTTTCTCCTCCGGATGCCGTCGTGTTCGGAAACAATTACCTGCACCACGCATGGGCGACCGCCTGTCGCCTGCTTGGACAGCGAACCAGGAGCGTGCGTTGCGAAAGCTCGCGTCGCACGGCCGTGTCGGCCGCGAACGACCGTCGCAGCCCGTCGGAGCTTCGGGCAGCGGCAGGCGGGAAATGACGTTCCGCGGCGAAATGCGGCCGCGCGACGCCTTCTTTGGAGCTCTCGCACGCGCCCAACGCTCGCCGGTCGCGACGCGCCGTTACGTCCGGAGCCTGACGTGGATGTTCTTTTCCTGCGTGAAGCGCAGCAGCTCGTCGAGGCATTCCTCGCGTCCGAAGCCCGACTGCTTGACGCCGCCGAACGGCGCGCCGAGAAAGTGACGGCCGACTTCGTTGATCCAGACATAGCCGGCGCGGACGGCCATCGCCGTGCGATGCGCTGTCGACAGATCGTTGGTCCAGATCGAGCAGGTGAGCCCGTAGTCGACCGCGTTCACTTCGCCGAGCATCGTTCGCTCGTCCGACCAGCGCAGCACGCTGAGCACGGGCCCGAAGATCTCCTCGCGGGCGACGCTCATGGCCGGCGTGACGTCGGCGAACACCGTCGGCTCGACGAAGAAGCCGCCGGCGAGGCGCGGATCGTCGGGGCGCCGGCCGCCGCACAGCAGCCTGGCGCCTTCGCGCTTCCCGGCCTCGATGTAGCCCAGGACGCGCTCGAGCTGCGCCCGGCTCGACAGCGCCCCCATCGTCGTCTGCGGCTCGGTAGCGATTCCCGGAACGAAGGCGGCGACGCGCGGGCCGAGCTGCGCGAGCACCGCGTCGTAGATCGACTCGTGGACGAACGCCCGGCTCGTCGAGCCGCAGGACTGGCCGCACCAGGTGAAGTTCATTCCGGCGACCATCGCCCCGGCGACCTCGCGCGGATCGGCATCGGGATAGGCGATGAGGGCATTCTTGCCGCCGAGCTCCAGGAGCAGCGGCTTGATGGTGTCGCTGGCGGCGCGCATGACCGCCCTTCCCGCCGCGACGCTGCCGATGATCGCGACCATCGCCACGTCGGGATGCCGGCTCAGCGCGGCGCCGGTCTCGCGGTCGCCGGGCACGACGTTGAAGACGCCGGGAGGAACGAGGCCGCCGATCAGCTCCGCGAGCCGCAGGGCGGAGAGCGGCGCCTGGTCGGGCGGCTTGACGACGATCGCGTTCCCGGCGGCGAGCGGCGCAGCCGACTTGCCGGCCGCGAACATGAACGGATGATTGAAGGGAACGATGCGGGCGACCACGCCGAGGGGCTCGCGCACCGAGAAGTTGACGCTCGACGGGCCCATCGGGATCGACGCGCCCTTCATCTCGGTCACGAGCCCGGCGAAGAAGTCGAGCTGGGCAGCGGCGATCTGCGCGTCGCTCTCCATCTCGCGCACCGGGTTGCCGCAGTTGGCGGCGTCGATGAGGGCGAGCTCCCGGGCGTGCTGCCGCACGACCTCCGCGATGCGCCGCAGGATGCGCGCCCGCTCGAGCGCCGGCACGGCGCTCCACTCGCCGAAGCCGCGCTTCGCGGCGGCGACCGCCGCATCGACGTCGTCGGCGCCCGAGACGGCGACCCCGCCCAGCGACGCGCCGGTGCTCGGATTCCAGGTCTCCACGGTGCGCCCGGAGAGCGCCTCGTGCCACGCGCCGCCGTACCAGGCGCCGCGGTGATCCGGCAGCGCCGAGCTCAGTCGATCGCCGTCGGCGCTCATCGCGCCTCCGGGGTCGTGAGCCGACCGATTGCGGCGTTCACGCCGATGGCGAGCACGAACAGCACGATCAGCAGAGCGTACATCCGCGGCATGTCGAAGGTCGAGTACGCCTGGATGATGAGATAGCCGAGCCCGCGGTTCGACAGCTTGGTCTCGGCGAGCAGCGTGCCGATGATCGCCACGCCGAGGCCGAGGCGCACGCCGTTGACGACCGCCGTGCGCATCGCGGGGAGGTAGATTTTCGTGACCATCTGCAGGGGGGCGGCGCGGAAGCTCCTGCCGACCCGGATCAGCACGCGGTCGATCTGTCGCATGCCCGAGGCGGCGCTGATCGCGATGGGAAAGAAGCAGGACACGGCACCCATCGCGATCTTCGAGCCGGAGCCTACGCCGAACCACATGATCATGACCGGGAAGAAGATGATTTTCGGCGTCGGACCGAGATAGTAGACCAGCGATTCGTAGGCGCGGGAGAGGAAGCGGTTCGCGCCGAGAAGGATGCCGGCGGCGAGCCCGGCGAGGCCGCCGATCACCATCGCGATCCCGATCTCGGCGGCGGTGGCGCCGAGATTGGCGTAGAAGTCGCCGCCGGCGACCAGGCGCGCGAGCGCCCGTCCGATCGACGCGAGCGGTGGCACGACGTCGCGAAAGAGCAGCCCGGAGCGAGCGAGGGCTTCCCACGCGACGAGCAGCGTCGCGACGATCGCGACGCGCACGAGCGCCACGCGGCGGGGAGCGGCCTCGCTCAGTCCGCGCGTCGCAGCCATCGTTCCAGCCGCTCGGCGGCTTCGAAGAAAACGACGCTCGCGAGAATCACGAACAGGATCGCCCCGTAGGTGGCCGGCAGGTCGTAGCGCTCCGCGAGCTCGTTGATGAGCTGCCCCAGCCCTCCGAAGTTGATCAGGAATTCCACGCCCACGATGTTGATCATCGCGAAGATGAGCCCGAGCTTGAGCCCCACGAAGACCGACGGCAGCGCCGCCGGCAGCAGGATCCGCAAGAATTGCTGCGCGGGGGAGAGCCGGAAGCTGCGACCGACGTCGATCAGGACCTGCCGCGTCGCCGCCAGGCCTTCCACGGTCTTCAGGATCACCGGGGCGAGGCCCGCGGCGAAGCCGATCATGACGATCGTCGTGGCGCTGCGGCCGAAGATGACGAGGAACAGCGGGTACATGAGCACGATCGGCGCGGCCGCCAGCGCTGCGACCCAGGTCTCGCAGGCCGCACGCAGGATCCGGAAGCGATGGAGCAGCGCGCCGACCCCGACGCCGAAGAACGCGAGCAGCAGGCTCGCCCAGACGATCTCGAGCATGGTCTGCCAGAAGCGGTGCAGCAGGTTCTCCTCGACCACGACGCGGGGGATTGCGGCGAGGATCTGCGAGGGCAGCGGCACGATGAAGCGGTTGATCGCTCCCACGCGGATGAGAATCTCGACCGCCGCGATCGCCGCCGCAGTCGTCGCGAAGCCGAACACAGCCGCGCCGGGGCGCGATGCGAGCCAGCGCCTCATCGCCTGCGGCCGCCCTCGAGCATGCGCGCCTCGTCGTCGCGAATGCCGCGGCTCGCCTCTTCGCGCAGATCGTGCCAGATGTCGGCGACGTAGTGCCCGAACGCGTCGCTGCTCACCACTGCGGAGTCGCGCGGGTGCGGCAGGCGCACCTCCACGCTGCGCTTGAGCCTGCCGGGGCGGTAGGTCATGACGAAGACGCGGTCGGAGAGCTGGACCGCCTCGGTCAGGTTGTGGGTGATGAGCAGCGTCGTCTGCTTGAGCGCATGCTGGATCTGCAGCACCTTGTCACCCAGGAGCAGCCGGGTCTGCTCGTCGAGCGCCGCGAACGGCTCGTCCATGAGGAGGATGCGCGGCTCGGAGGCGAGAGTGCGCGCGAGCGCCACGCGCTGGCGCATGCCGCCTGACAATTCCGCCGGCAGGCGGCGCTCGAAGCCTGTGAGGCCAACCATCGAGACGAATTTCTCGGCGCGCGCGAGGCGCTCGCCCTTCCCCACGCCCGCGATCTCGAGCGGGAACGCGACGTTGTCGAGGACGCTGCGCCAGGGGAAAGTCGATTCCTCCTGGAACACCATGCCGATCGCCGGGTGCGTTCCCGCGACCCGATCTCCGGCCACGCGCACGCTGCCCTCGTAGTCGCCGAGGAGCCCGCCGATAATGTTGAACAGCGTCGACTTGCCGCAGCCCGACGGGCCGATGATCGAGACGAACTCCCCCGGCGCGACGGCGAACGATACGTCCTCGATCGCCGTGATCGGTCCGTCGCGGGTCGCGAAGCGCTTGGTGACGCGCTCGACCTCGAGCAGCGCTCGCGCGCGGGCGGCTGCGCTCGCCTCGGTGCTCACGGCGGATCGACGGCGGCCCGGTCGTCCGTCAGCGTGGCGGAATCCGGATCATCTCCGCGAGCTGCTCGCTGGTGAGCGGCGCCGCGGTGAACTTGAGCTCGACGGCGTCCTTCACGATCGTATCGAGCCCCACGATCCGGTCGGGATCGATCGCGGACTTGGGGAAGAAGTCGTCGCGCGTGCGCTTGGCCATCGCGACCGGGATGCCGACGAAATCGGCGTAGGTCTGGAGCGCGGCAGGATCGCTCGAGTACATCCAGTCGATCGTCTCCCGATACGCCTTCATGAAGCGGTCGACCGCGTCCTTGCGCGTCTGCAGGGTCTGCAGGTTGGTGATCAGCAGGCGCACCGTCTGCCCGCGGAACGCCGTGGAGTCGTTGCCGCTCGCGACGATGCGGATCTTGTGCTCGTCGAGCTCGCGAAGGCCGAACGGCGGCGCGGACCAGCCGATGTCGATCTGGCCGGACATCACCTGGGTGAGCGTCGGCGCGGGGCCGCCCGTCGCGGTCGGTTTCGCCTTGAGCGCGTACTCCTTCATGAACGCGGTGACGATGCCGTGCGTGGACGAGCCGTTGGTCGAATAGGCGATGGTCTTGCCTTCGGTGTCTTTGAGCGACTTGATCGGCGAGCTCGCCGGCACGTACCAGTACAGATCCGACGCCCCGGTGGTCTCCGCGCCGATCACGCGTACGGGCGCGCCCTTGGAGAACGCCGACAGCACGCCCATCACGCCGGCCGCGACGCCGATGTCGACGCTGCCCGAAATGACCGCCTGCTGCGTCTCGCCTGCGCCCTGCGTCCAAAGGATCTCGAGCTTGAGCCCATGCTTGCCGAAGATGCCCGCCGCCTGTCCTACCTGGGCGACCGACGTGTCCCAGTTGCCGCGCTGTCCCGCCGCCACCTTGAGCGTTTCGTCGGCGTGCGCGACTGGAAGCGCGAAGGCGAATGCGCACCCGGCCAGCAGGCTCGTGACCGCGTAGAGCTTGTTCATCGATTCCTCCCCGTTTCCGATCGTCTGTACGCCGCGATGCGCCGGAATTGTACGATAGCGATGCCCCCCGCAGCGAAAGTTGGCGCCCGGGCGCAGCCGGCGCGCAGCGTCGCTGCGGGACAAACTCCGGTTCTTCGCGACCGGTCCCGACTCGCTCGCGCGGGCGGATTCCGGGAACGCCGCGCGCGGACGCTTCATCCAATGCCCCAGGATCGACGTATAGGCAGGAAATGGCGATGAAGCTCCGATCGGCGGCCTCGGCCCCGAGCGACGACCGCGAGCTCGCGCGCCGGATCGGCGCCCGGCACGAGCAGGCATTCGAGACGTCATGCGCACGCACAACCGCATGCTCTTCCGGCTCGCCCGCTCGATCCTGAGGGACGACGCCGAGGCGGAGGATGCGCTGCAGGAGGCCTATCTCGCCGCTTATCGCAACATCGGCGCTTTCCGCGGCGGGTCCAGGCTCTCGACCTGGCTCGCGCGGATCGTCATCAACCAGGCGTACGCCCGGTTGCGCAAGCGCCGGCACCTGGCCCCGGTCATACCGCTGGAGCCTGCCGGCGGCGAGCGCGCCGAGCAACGCTTCGAGGAGGGCAGTATGGGCGACGACAGCGTGGAGCGCCCCGAGGGCGCGGCGATGCGCTCCGAGCTGCGGCGCATCCTGGAGCGCAGGATCGACGAGCTGCCCGAGCAGTTCCGCACCGTGTTCGTGCTGCGCGACGTCGAAGAGCTCTCGGCCGAGGAGACCGCGCAGTGCCTCGACCTTCCGCCCGCGACCGTGCGCACCCGCGCCTTCAGAGCGCGGACGCTGCTGCGCGAATCGCTGGCGCGCGACCTCGATGTCGCCACGGTCGACGCGTTCGGCTTGGCAGGCGAGCGCTGTGATCGCATCGTCGCCAAGGTTCTGGAGCGTGCACGTTCATTCAACCGCACGTAGGAGAAAACCATGAAGTCATCGATCGGTCTGTTCGCCGGCGCGCTGCTGCTCGCCGCGACCGGCGTTCTGGCGCAGGGCGGCCCCAACGACGCGCAGATCGCGTCCATCGTGGTGACGGCCAATCAGGTCGACATCGATGCGGGCAAGCTCGCGGAAGCGCGCGGGGGCAACGCGGAGGCCAAGGCCTTCGGCAAGCGGATGGTCACCGGCCACTCCGGCGTCAACCAGCAGGCGGTCGCGCTCGCGACCAGCCTCGGGGCCAAGCCGGAGGACAATCCGACGAGCCAGAGCCTAAAGAGCGCCGGGGTGCACGAGTACGTCTGCAGCCTACACCCGACGATGAAGGGCAGGCTCACGGTCAGGTGAGGAAATCACTGGCGAGCGCGACGGCGAGGCAGCGAGCCTCCCGGCCGCTAAGCCGCCGACGGCCGGAGCGCGCGCAGGCGCGGCCCTGGAGCCGAACGGTCCTTTCGCGGCGCGCGCGCCGTGCTCATCGACGGAGGCGCGGTGCTTCCCCGCTTGATCAGCTCGAAGGACAGATGCTGCTGCAGCTCCGGCGTCCCACCTTCGAGGCGCGCGACGAGCTGCAGCGCTGCGCGCTGGCCGATCTCGACGATCGGGGTGCTGATGCTCGTCAGGCCTGGCGTCTGCGTCGCTCCGAGGTCGGTGTTGTCCACGCCCGTGATCGAGACGTCCTCGGGGATCCCTACGCCGAGCTCGCGGCATTTCAACATGGCGCCGACCGCGAACACGTCGTTGGTCGCGATGACCGCCGTAGGTCGTCGGCGGAGCGCGAGCATCCTCCCCATGCATTCGGCCGCGGCAGCGAGCGAAATGGAGCCGAATTGCACATTCGCCTCGGGCAGGTCCAGCCCGTGCGCGGCGAGCGCGGCACGCACCCCCGCGCAGCGCTCCCGTGCCCGATCGTTGCCGGAGGTCGGTGCGCTGATCAGCCCGAAGCGCTTGTGCCCCAGCGCGATCAGATGGCTGGCCATCGCATGGGTCGCCGCCCGGTTGTCGAAGCCGATCGACGGATGCATCCCGGACGGATCGACGCCCCAGGTGAGCACGTAGGGCCGACCATAGTCCTCGAGCAGCGTGTACAGCCGTGGATCGTGATCGAGCCCGACGAAGGCGAAGGCGTCGACACCGTGGGTGATGAGCTGCTCTGTCACCCTCACCTCGGTGGCGAGATCGTAGTGGTGCGTGGCGAGCACCAGGCTGTAGCCGCGCACGTCCAGCACCCTCTGGAGCGCACTGGTCGTGCGCGCATAAAGCGCGTAATCGAAGGACGGCACCACCGCGCCGATCATCTTGCTGCGCCGGCTGCGCAGCGCGCGGGCGGCGCCGTGCGGGACATAGCCGAGCTGCCGGATCGCCCTCTCGACGCGCCGTCGCGTGTCGGCATCGACATCCTCCGGGGAGTTGAGCGTGCGCGACACCGTGGCCGTGGACACCGAGGCGAGGCGCGCCACGTCGCTGGCGCTCGCCCGACGACGGGGATCGACTGGGCCGCGGATGGCTGGTGGCATGGCCCGCCTAGAATACTCTGCTGTCTTCGTTTTCACACCCGGCCGGGATCGCCGGGTCCGCGACGCTCTCTCCTTGGACTGGTTGACAAGGGAATCGTCGGCCGCGAAACTATGTAATCGAATACATCCGACACCGGCCCGTGGGTCGGGGGAACGGTAAATTCATGGCCGCAGCGCCGTTGCCAGTCCGGCATATCGTTCTCATCGTCTTCGACACGCTGCGGCGCGACGCCGTCGGCTGCTACGGAACGCCGCCGCCCTGGGGAACGATCTCGACGCCGAACCTGGACGCCTTCGCCCGCGAGGCGGTGCGGTTCGATCGCGCGTACCCGGAGGCGCTCCCCACGCTGTGCGCCCGGCGGACGCTGTACACCGGGCTGCGCACCTATCCCTTCCACAACGGAGACTTCCGGCATATCAAGGGCGACTTCGTCGGTATCGCGCCGGGCTGGGGACCGATCCCCGAAGAGCAGACGACGCTCGCGGAGATGTACGAGGGCCGCGGCTTTCGTACCGGTCTCATCTCGGACCTCTACCACCAGTTCAAGCCGTCCAAGAACTTCTGGCGCGGCTTTCACCAATGGACTTTCATCCGCGGCCAGGAGGCGGACGCGGCACGCAGTGGTCCGTTTCCGTCGCAGGAGGAGATCGACCGCTGGGTCCCGCGAGCGCTGCAGGAGCTTCGCGGCAAGGCCACGGGCCTCGAGCAGCCCGGCTACGGCGGCCACTGGTTCTCGAGCCGGATCCTGCTAAACATGCGCGACCGCGTTCGCGAGGAGCTCTGGTTCAATGCCCAGGTCATGCAGGAGGCCTCGCGCTGGGTCGAGCAGAATCTCGACGCGAGCCGGCTGTTCCTCACGGTCGAATCGTTCGATCCGCACGAGCCGTGGTTCGTGCCGGAGTACTATCGAAAGCGCCACGACGCCGACGATGGCCAGGAGCAGGTGATCTCGCCCTACGCGGAGATGCCGCAGCTCGATGCGGCGCTGGTCAAGCGCACGCGCGCCAACTACGCGGGCTTGGTCGAGATGTGCGATCGGTGGTTTGGGCATCTGATCGAATCGCTGCGCGCGACCGGCGTGCTCGACCAGGCGCTGGTCGTCGTCACCTCCGATCACGGTCACAGCCTGTGGGAGCGCCGCGGCTACATCGGCAAGCGCGGCTATCCGTCCGATCCTGAGAGCTATGAGGTTCCGCTCCTGGTGCGCCATCCTCAGAAGCTCGGTGCCGGGACCGTGTGCGACGCCTTCGTGCAGCACCACGACATTTCCGCCACGCTGCTGGAGGCGTCGGGCGTCGCCCCTCCGGCGGCGATCGACGGCAAGTCCTTCTGGAGGACGGCCTTTCGAGGCGACGCCCCGATCCGCGACCATGTCACCATCGGCTGGGGGAGCGCGATGACCGTCATCGACGACCAATGGTGGCTCAACTGCAAGATCGACGGACGGGGCCCTTTTCTCTACGATTCGCCGCGGCCGAAGCCCGATGCGCCGAATCTCGCCGAGGCGCGTCCCGACGTGGTGCAGAGGCTGTTCGCGCTGGGCAAGGCCGATGCCGGCGGCCGTTTCCCGGAGTACCTGCAGCTGCAGGCGCAGACTGCGGTCGATGCGCCGGGGTGCAGCCCGTTCGCGGCGCTCCGATGACCAACGAGCGATACGAGGAGGAACCGCATGACCGATGATTCAAGCAGCAGGATCGCGCGCCCCAGCCGCCGGCGCGTGCTCAAGCACGCCGCCGCGGCGGGCGCGGCGCTCGTCGCCGGACCGCTCGTCGCACGCCGCTCGCTGGCGCAGGCGACCGATCTCGCCCCGTACACCCAGGCGAAGATCAACTGGCGCCAGGTCGCGGGCGAACAGATCGCGGTGGCCGTGATCCCCGCAGGCTACTTCGACAACCTGATCGGGCTTAGCTCCCAGTTCGAGGCGCTGACCGGCATCACCGTGCGCTTCGAGAAGGTTCCGCCCGGGCAGATCCGCCAGAAGGCGATGCTGGACCTGTCGTCGAAGACCGCGACCTACGGTACCCACGCCGCCGATCCGATGTACTACCCGCTGTACGTCTCCAACAAGTGGGTCGATCCGCTCGACCGCTACCTCGACGATCCGACGCTGACCGACCCGGCGTGGTTCCGTTACGACGACATCGTGAAGGGCTGGCGCGACGCGGACTCGATCGACGGCAAGCCCTACGGCATCCCCTACGACGGGGAGATGACGGTCCAGGTCTATCGCAAGGACCTCTACGACGCCAAGGGTCTCACGCCGGCGGACACGTTCGAGCAGTTCGTCGAGAACGCGAAGGCGCTGAACGATCCGGCCAACCGTCTCTGGGGCGTCGCGCTGCGCGGCTTCGCGGGAGCGGGGCAGAACATGTATATCTACCCCTCGATCCTTCGCGAGTTCGGAGGGTCCTGGTTCGCGGGCTCGACCGTGAAGGTCAACTCGCCCGAAGCCGTACGCGCGCTCGACTGGTACGTCGACCTGCTGTCCCGCTACGCTCCACCGGCGGTGCGCAACTGGAACTGGCCCGACATCGCCGACGCTTTCTCGCAAGGCACGCTGGGCGCGTACATCGACGCGCACTCCTCGGCGGCCGTGCTCAACAATCCGGAGAAGTCGAAGGTCGTGGGCAAGATCGGCTTTGCGCGCTGGCCCAAGGGACCGTCGGGCAAGCGGGTGACGTCGATCTGGAACTGGGGTTTTCCCGTGAACGCGGCGCTCTCCGAGCGCGCGAAGAAGGCGACCTGGCTCTTCATCTCTTGGGCCGCCGCCGCGGAAACGCAGGCGCGGACCTCGTGGAAGTTCCCCGGCCCGGGCAAGCGCTCCGGCGTCAACCGCACTTCGCTCTGGAGGGCGCCGGAGTTCGTCCAGGCCATGGCCCCGCAGGGCGCGAACTTCGTCCAGGCGGCGCTGGAATCGCTGCAGCACGATACCGATGTCGACTGGCGGCCGCGCGTGCCGCAGTGGCCGGCGATCGGCGACACGATGGCCACCGCGATCCAGTCGGCGCTCGTCGGGCAGGCGAAAGCGAAGGATGCGCTCGACGCCGCACAGACGCGCATCGAGCAGATCCTCAAGAGCTGATCTCAGAGGCAGCGCACGGACCGCCCCGGAAACTCCGCGCGCGCGCGGTCGCGTGCCCGGACTCGCGAGCAGAAAGAGCGGCGGTTCGCGCTCGCGCTCCTCGCGCCGGCCGTCGTGATCCTGCTCGCGACGACGACCGCTCCGCTCGTCTATCTTCTCTGGACGAGCCTGAACCGCATCGACCTGTCGATGCCCTGGCTTTCCGGCTTCGCGGGCCTCGACAACTTCGCCCGCATGGCGGGTGACCCGCGCTTCTGGAGCTCCCTCTGGCTCACGCTCATCTATACGGGCTCGACGGTCGTGCTGCAGGTCGCTATCGGGCTGGGGCTCGCGCTGCTCGTGATGCAGATCCCGCGCGGACAGGGCGCGCTGCGCGTGGCGGCGATCCTGCCGATCGTGCTCGCCCCGGTCGTCGTCGGATTGTTTTGGCGCACATTCGTGCTCTCGCCGGACTTCGGGCTCGTCGATCTTGCGACCGGCGCGGTGGGCCTCGGCAGCCACAACTGGCTGGGTGATCCGAAGCTCGCGCTGGTCTCGGTGATCGCCATCCATACCTGGCAGTGGACGCCGTTCGCGTTCCTGGTGATGCTCGCGAGTCTTGCCTCGATCCCGCCGGATCTCGTCGAAGCGGCCCGCATCGACCGGGCCAACGCCTGGCGACGGTTCCGGCACATCACGCTACCGCTCATCCGTCCGGCGATCGTGATCGTCGTGATCATGCGCACGATGGTGGCGCTCTCGGCGTTCGCCGCGATCTACGCGGCCACCGGAGGAGGACCGGGCACAGCGACGGAGATTCTCAATCTCTACGCGTATCGGACGTCGTTCAGCGAGCTAAACCTGGGCTACGGGGCGGCGCTCGCGGTCGTGCTCCTCGCGATCACGCTGCTGACGTCGCTGCTGATGTTCCGCTTGCGGAGGGGGCGGTGAGGCTGCGCCGGATGGCTGTGCTCGCGGTCGCGGCCGTCGTGCTGGCCGGCTGGGCATTCCCGGTCCTGTGGGCGCTGCTCACGTCGTTCAAGTCGGAGCGCGACGTGCTGGCGTATCCGCCGAAGCTCGTCTTCGTTCCGACGCTCGCGAACTACGCGGAGGTGCTGTTCGGTTCGTCGACGCTGCTGCCCAACCTCTGGTCGAGCTTCGTGGTCGCGAGCCTCGCGACCCTGCTGACCATGCTGATCGCGGTGCCGGCGGCGTACGCGCTGGCGCGGCTCGAGTTTCCCGCGAAGCGCGGGACCGGTTTCTACATCCTCGCCACCCAGATGCTCCCGCCGGTCGGCCTGATCATCCCGTACTATCTGGTGCTGCAGCGGCTCTCCGCGCTCGACACGTACTCCGGGCTCGTCGCCATCTATCTCACGTTTTCGCTCCCGTTCGCGATCTGGCTGATGGTGTCGTATTTCGAGGACATTCCTCGCGAGATGGAAGAGGCCGCGCTCATCGACCGCGCCGGGCGCTTGCGCGCCCTCTGGTACGTGATCCTCCCGCAGGCGAAGGGGGGCATGGCCGTGACCACGATCTTCGTTTTCCTGAACGCCTGGAACGAGTTCCTGTTCGCGGTCGTGATCGGCGGAAACCGCGTGCGCACCGTCACCGTCGCGATGTTCAACTTCATCTCGGTCGAGCAGACGCTGTGGGCGAAGCTCGCCGCCGGAGCGGTGCTGGCGATGGCGCCGGTAGTGGTGCTCGGGCTGCTGGCGCAGCGGCACATCGTCAAGGGGCTCACCGTCGGCGCGCTCAAGGGCGGCGGAAGACGATGAGCGGCAGCGTGAACCTCGAGGGCATCGTCAAGCGCCACGGAGCCGTGACGGTGCTGCACGGCATCGATCTCTCGATCGCTCCCGGCGAGTTCTTCGCGTTGCTGGGGCCATCGGGCTCGGGCAAGACGACGACGCTGCGCATCCTCGCCGGTCTCGAGCCGCACGATGGGGGGCGGGTCATGATGGACGGGGTCGACGTCACGCAGCGCGAAGCCGGCGAGCGCGACGTGGCGATGGTGTTCCAGAGCTATGCCCTCTACCCGCACATGAGCGTGTACGAGAACATCGCCTTCCCCCTGCGGATGATCGGCACGCGCGAGAGCGAGATCGACGCGAGCGTCCGCGAGGCGGCCGCGCGCGTGCGCATCGATCAGCTGCTGGCCCGGCGCCCTGGCCAGCTCTCGGGGGGCCAGCAGCAGCGCTGTGCGCTCGCGCGGGCGATCGTACGCAAGCCGCGCCTGTTCCTGCTCGACGAGCCGCTTTCCAACCTGGACGCGAAACTGCGCGTCGAGACCCGCGTCGAGCTGCGCAAGCTGCAGCGCTCGCTGGGGGTGACGACGGTGTACGTGACCCACGATCAGGAAGAGGCGATGACCATGGCCGATCGTGTCGCAGTGTTCCTGGAGGGCCGCATCGCCCAGGTCGGCACGCCGCACGAGATCTTCGAGCGGCCAGCGTCGGCGTCGGTGGCCGCATTCATCGGCAATCCGCCGATGAACCTGCTGCCGGGAGAACTGCGCGGCGGGGAGCTCCTGGTGGCGCAGACGCAGCTTGCCCTCGCGCGCGACTGCGGCTCGGACGGCGCGGTCACGGTCGGATTGCGGCCCGGCGCGCTATCGCTCGCCGATCGCGGCATCCCGGGACGCGTCTACCTCGTCGAGGATCTCGGCGAGACGAGTATCGTCGACGTCCTGGTCGACGGCCAGCTGGTGAAGGTTAGGACGCCGCAGCGCCCTCGACTGCAGGAAGGTGAGGCGGTGCAGCTCGCCTTCGTCGAATCCGCCCTGCACCTGTTCGAGCGCGACTCGGGTCTGCGGCGCTCGCCCTGACCCGCCGCTAGCGGGAGCGCTCCCACGCCGTCAAGTCGGGCCGTCGCTGATGCCAGTCGGTCGCGCTCTGGAATGCGCGTCCGATGCGCACCAGCGTCGCGTCGGCGAACGGCGCGCCGATGAGCTGCACGCCGACCGGCAGGCCCGAAGCGGAGAACCCTGCGGGCAGCGATACCGCGCAGGCGCCCAGGTAATTGACGGCGCGGGTGAAGGTGGCGAGCGGGGTGGTCGCCTCGTCGACCTCGGCGAGCGGCGTCGCCGCGATCGGAAGCGTCGGCGTGAGCAAGGCGTCGCGCCCGCGCATCCACTCGGCGAACGCGGCGGCCGAGCGCTCGCGCGCAGCGAGCGTGTCGCGGTATTCCGTCGGACCGATCTCCTTCCCGGCGAGCGTGCGGCTGCGCACCCAGGGATCGATGGCGAGGGCCTGATCGCCGATGTAGTCGCGATGCAGTGCGTAGGCTTCCGTCGCGATGATCCGGCCGTTTTTCATCATCACGTCGTTCAGGTCGAAAGGTGCCGTCGCCTCGTCTACCGCGGCGCCGAGCGCGCGGAGCGAAGCGAGCGCCGCCTCGCGCGCGACGAGGACCGCGGGCTCCGCGGGCCATCCGAACTGGGCAACCGGGAGCGCCGTG
This sequence comes from Casimicrobiaceae bacterium, assembly GCA_035501595.1. Taxonomy (GTDB): domain Bacteria; phylum Pseudomonadota; class Gammaproteobacteria; order Burkholderiales; family Casimicrobiaceae; genus PALSA-1003. The sequence goes on from DATJVX010000058.1 coordinate 23,233, forward strand.
ATGCGCAGGCCTCGCAGATCGAGCGGGGCGTCGAGCGCACCGCCGAAATCGACGCGCGGCGCCGAGCGCGTGTTCGGATCGCGCGAATCCGCGCCGGCCATGATCGCGAGCAGCAGCGCGGCATCGTCGACGTCCCGCGTGAGCGGCCCGACCGAATCGAGCGTGGCCGCGAGCGGAAAGACGCCGGCCAGGCTGACCGCGCCGTAGGTCGGCTTGAAGCCGGTGACCCCGCACAGCGCCGCTGGAATGCGAACCGAGCCGCCGGTGTCGGTGCCCAGCGCGGCGGGCGCGAGGCTCGCGGCGACCGCGACCGCCGAACCGCTCGACGAACCGCCGGCGACGCGATGCACGTGGATGTCCCACGGATTCCACGGTGCGCCCATCGGCTCATTGCGTCCCCAGCCCCCGAACGCGAACTCGACGAGATGCGTCTTCCCGAGAAGGATCAATCCCGCCTCGAGCAGACGCTCGACCACGGTCGCGGTCTCGCGGGCGACGCCGAAGGGGCGCGCTTTCGATCCCGCGGTGGTCACACGGCCGCGCACGTGGAGCAGGTCCTTGAGCGCGATCGGAACGCCGTGGAGCGGGCCTCGCGACCGCCCGGTCCGGCGATCGCGGTCGGCCTCGCGCGCGGCGGCCAGCGCGCTGTCGCGATAGACGTCGACGAAAGCGTGCAGATGGGCGTCGAGCGTCGCGATGCGATCGAGGAAGGCGCCGACGACCTCGGCCGAGGAGAACCGCCCGCGCGCGAGCTCGCCGGCGAGCCCGTTCAAGGACAGATCGAGGATCTCGCCGCTCACGTCGAGCCTGGGACGCCGCGTCAATAGCGGCCGCTGCGCCCGTCCGCCGTGGGCGCCCGCCGCACCCTCGATTCGGGCCGCAGCTTGAGCGTCCAGACGACCGCGACCGGGCCCGAGCGGCTCGCGTCGACGGTCTTGCTGCTCGCCTCTTCTGCGCCGTCGAGCTGCGGATGCCATACCCGGACGGTGTATGCGCGGAGCGGCAGCTCGGCGATGAGCGCCTCGCCGTCCTTGCCGATCTTCGCGAAGTACGGCGATTCGGAGACGTAGATGTAACCGATCATCCAGGCGTGGATATTACAGCCAAGGACCACGACCCCGGGCTTGTCGAGCACGACGGCCTCCGCGGGAACGCCGGCATACAGCGGCAATTCGAAGCTCTTCGCGGGCGAGAAGGAGTACACCTGGTGGCGGATGTTGTCGTGGTTGGGGAAACCGCACCGGCGTCTCGACGACGACCGCGGTGACCCTCGGCGTGAACTCCTGGTCGACGATGGCCTCCCTGGGCCGCGGCACGACGCGCGCGCCGTCGGCCGGAACGGCGACGACGACCGCGTCCTCCACGGGGCGGCCCTGCGCGTCCGTCACCCTGGCCGCGATTTCGGCGCTCTGCGCGCAGGCCGCACCCGCCCATGCCGCCGCAACGCAAAGAACGAAAATCCGCATCGATCGAGGCTCCGTCAGTAGCGCCACGCGTAGAGCAGGTTCAAGCTGTGGCTGCGATAGTAGATGCCACCGGTGGCATCGGTTCGCTCGTCGGCGTAGACCGCATTGAGCGACGAGCGATCGTCGAGCGCCCAGCTCGCCGAGAGCTGCGCGGTGTCGGTCGTGCCGCGGAGGCGGTAGGCGAAAAAGTCCGGTCCGAAGCTTGGATCGGCGGCGATGGCGTCGGAAGCCACGAAGATATCGAAGTCGGGCCGGTGCTCGCCACGACGTCACCGCGGCGCGCCCCGAGCTCCGCGCCCATCCACAGCCGGTCGTTAAAGCGTAGCCGGCGCGGACGTAGAGGCGCTGGCCACGCAGCGAGAATACCTTGCTGGAGACGCCGGGCACCACCGGCTCGTCGCTCGCGGCGTAGCGCCGCTCGTAGGCGCCGCCGAAGGCCGCGTTGAACTCCGGCGTGAAGCGCCAGCCGAGCTCGGCCCGCAGCTCGAGGTGGGCGCCGTCGCGCAGCTTCTCGCGGTAGTCGTCGTAGGTGCCGGCGGCGCTCAATGCGATCCACGGCGCGTATATCGGCCGGTGCGTAGGCCCGCGTGAGGTTGCTGTCGTAGGACGCGCCGAGGGCTTGTGCGATACATGGGCCGCTCAAAAGCAAGGTTCGCGCCGGAATCCCGGGCGTCGAGGCAGGAAACTTGCTTGACGCCGTCGGCCAGTGCGTCGACTTGGAGCAGGAGCGAAGTCGGCGCGGCACGGAGGGGGTCCGAGCCTTGTTTCAAGCCATTGAGTTTGCGGCGCATTCGTCCGCATGCCGCGCGTACGCCAGCGCGCTGCGCGGGACCTTCGGCAGCCGGCTGCACCAGCCCGTGAGCCGCGGCGGGCGGCGTGCGTCTGCCGGCCCGCGGCACGGCCTGCGCCGAGTTTCGGCGCTCGCTGCCCTGGGCTTCGGCTCGCTTCGCCCGACGCTGCGCCGGCCGGTGCGCGGCCCCTGTGTCCTCGCCCGGACTGCCGATGCCCGGCCGTAGCCTGCAAACCCGGATCCTTGCACTGTTCCTGCTCCTGATGATCGCCGTGCAGGTGGGCGGGTTCGTGCTGATCAACACCGTCGGCATTGCCGCTGCGCGCAAGACCGTCGGCGACGAGCTGGTGAGCGGCACGCGCGTCGTCGAGCTTCTCCTCGACCAGGACGCGCAACGGCTCATCCAGGGCGCGCGTCTGCTCTCGGCCGACTACGCCTTCCGCGGCGCGATCGCGACCGGCGACGCGGATACCATCCGCTCCGCGCTCGCCAATCACGGCAAGCGCATCGACGCGGATCTTATGATCCTGGTCGGCCTCGATCAGCGCGTGCTCGCCGACACGCTCGACGACGCGACCGGACAGCCGTTCCTGTTCCCGGCACTCCTCGCGAGCGCCGAGGCATCGCACCAGGCCAATGCGATGGTGCTCCTGCGCGGCAAGCTCTATCAGCTCGTCCTCGTCCCGGTGCTGGCGCCGCTGCCGATCGCCTGGATCGCGGTCGGAGTGCACGTCGACGATGCCCTCGCGCACGACCTGAACCGGGTCACGGCGCTGCAGGTGTCCTTCCTGAGCCGCCAGGGGAATGGGCCGTGGCGACTGCAGGCGAGCACGTTGGCTGCCGCGGAGCGCGACGACCTTCTCTCCGACGTTGCCGCCGATCGCTTCGCGGCGGCCGACGCCGAAGGCAACGCGTTCTACGACGAGAAGGCAGTGACGCGGGTGAGAACCTTGCCTTCACGCTCCGGGGAGTCGGTGGTCGCGGTGCTGCAGCAGCCGCTGTCCTCCGCGCTCGAGCCCTTCCGCCGCCTGCAGCGGCAGCTCGCGCTGATCTCGGCGCTGGCGGTCGTCGTCTCGATCGTCGCCGGCATGATGATCGCCCGCGGCATCGTCCGGCCCGTGCGCGAGCTCGCGCGCGTGGCGCGGCGCATCGCCTCCGGAAACTATTCCACGGTGCCGGCCGCTCGGCGCCAGGACGAGATCGGCGCGCTCGCGGAGGCCTTCCGCACGATGCAGCAGGGCCTCGTCGCGCGCGAATCGCGCATCATGGACCTCGCCTACCGCGACGCGCTTACGGCGCTGCCGAACCGGGCGATGTACGCCGAGCGGCTCGACCAGGAGCTTGCGAGCGCGACGCCGCTCAACCTGCCGGTGGCTGTCCTGCTGATGGACCTCGATCACTTCAAGGACGTCAACGACTCGCTCGGGCATCCAATCGGCGACATGCTGTTGTGCGAAGTCGCCGCGCGCCTGCAGCGCGTGGTCTCGCTGTCATCCGATACGGTGGCGCGCCTCGGCGGCGACGAGTTCGCCGTGCTGCTGCCGGGATCGACCGCGGGCGATGCCGAGCACGTCGCCCGCGAGATGCTGCGCGGGCTGGAGAAGCCGATGACGCTCGACGGCCACCTGGTCGACGTCCGCGCGAGCATCGGGATCGCCGTGTTTCCCGAGCACGGCCGGGAGAGCGCCACGCTGCTCCGCCGCGCCGACATCGCGATGTACGAAGCCAAGCGCAAGGACCTTGGCGTGACGATGTGGGACGAGCGCTTCGACCAGCGCAGCGCCGATCGGCTGACGCTGATGAGCGATCTGCGCCAGGCCGTCGATGGCGAGCAGCTCGTGCTTCTCTACCAGCCGAAGCTGCCGGTCGCGGGCAGCGCGGAATATTTTGTGGAGGCGCTGGTGCGCTGGAAGCATCCCGTCCGGGGCGTCGTTCCGCCGCTCGAATTCATACCCTTTGCCGAGCAGACGGGCTACATCCGCGCGATCACGCACTGGGTCCTGGGCCAGGCGGTCAGGCAGTGCGCGGCGTGGCGCGCCGCGGGCCTGCCGGTCAACGTCTCGGTCAACCTCTCGGCGCGAGACCTCATGGACGCGGAGCTCTGCGAGCGGTTCCGCTCGCTTCTGGAGGAGAACTTCTGCGCAGCCCGGTGGTTCACCCTCGAGATCACCGAGAGCGCCATTCTCGACGATCCGGCCCACGCCATCGGCAACATGAAGCGTCTCAACGCCCTGGGGTGCCGCCTCGCGATCGACGACTACGGCACGGGGTACTCGTCGCTCGCGTACCTGCGACACCTTCCCGTGCATGAGCTCAAGATCGACAAGACCTTCGTCATGGGGATGGCGCGCGATGCGAGCGACGCGGTCATCGTGCGATCGACGATCGACCTCGCTCATGCGATGGGCCTTGCGGTCGTCGCGGAGGGCGTCGAGGACGAGGACACGTTCGAGCAGCTGCGCGCACTGCGCTGCGACCTGATCCAGGGCTACTGGCTGAGCCGGCCGCTGGACGATGCTGCACTCGCCGAGTGGATGCGAACCTCGGCCCGGACGCGTGTCGAGGCGCCCGAGGTCAAGGGCCTGCGCCGCGTCGTCTGATCCGGTGCCGCTCGCGCCGGGCGCGGCCTATCCCGTGCCGCGCATGACGTCGATGGTTAGCCGAAGGAGCTTCGCCAGCGCCTCCGCCTCGGGAAGCGTTTCGGCCGTGACGCCGATTGCACGCAGGTAGGTGGCCCCCGCACGCAGCGCCCGGGCCCGCGTCTCGAGCGGGACCGCGGCATAGCGCGAGCCGTAGGCGGTCCGCAGCGCGTCGGCGAGAGCCAGGTGAATGCGCTCCTGCAGCAGCGAGTTGTCCGCCTCCCCGACGCGCATCGCGCCGTGCCCGGTGAGCAGCCAGTGGAGGTTGATGTTGCGCACGCTGGCGAGCCGGAGCAGGTATTGGAGCGTCGCCGAATTGCGCCGCTCCGCGTTGGACACCGTGTTCTCGTGCAAGGAGAGCTCCACGGCGAACGCCTTCTGGCTGGTCGCTCCGCGGACGAGCTTGAGCCGCTCGCCGAGCGTCACGGGTGTCCCGTCACGGCTCGTCGCAGCGGCGCCGGCGCGGCCGAATTGCCGTCAGGATCTGTGTGTTGCATTTACGCAAGCCTGTGTTGAGGAAATTGGCAGCGTTTGCTTGCCTCGCAGCGCCTCGCGGCGGTAACATTGCCTCAACTCCATCGATCCAGCAACCAAGCAACCGAAACACATGCCGACCACGATGCACATTCGCCGACTGCAGCCGCGCTGGACGCTCGTCCGTCCCTCGGGCGCCGCTTTCACGGCGACGCCGGCACAGGACGCGGGGCGGGCAAGCTTGGCCTGCATTGACGGCGAAAAGCCGGGCGGGGCGGATTTCCGGAGGGATTCACCGTAGAGCGGTCATCCTTCCAGGAAAAAGCCCGGCCCACCGCAAGGTACCGGGCTTTTTTGTTGCCCGATGCCATGGATTTGACGACGACGAGGCACAAGAAATGACAAGGCATCCCGAAGCACTGGCGCCGCCGCGGGACCGGGACGAGCTGGTCCTCGTCCGCGGCGCTCGCGAGGGCACGTACTGGCAGGCGCCGGACGGATTGATCGTGCGCCTGGCGGCGCGAGAGATCGATCGCGATCCGCAGGCGGAGCAGCGTGCGCTGCTGGCGCTCGCCTGCGAAGACGCGGCTGAACAGTAGCGCAACGATTCAGGCAGCTATTCTTTTTCGCTCTCCGCGAAGAGGAAACGGCGATTGCGAGGGCCGTGCGCGGCCCACCTAACCGGCATTGCGGGATCGCCGCCGCACCTTCTTCGAGGTGCGGTCAGCAGTCGCGGAACCGGCGGGGCGACCCGCCGGGGCCGTGGCGAAACCTTCACTCTGGACAGTGCGGGACCATCCCCGGTAGCATGAGCACGGAAATTGCTCCTGCTTGTCCTACGCGAAGAGAGCGGACGTGGAACCCTTGGTACTCACCGTCGACATGGCCGGCCTGCCGCAGGCATGGGTGGCATTGGAAGACGCGATTACCTATCACGCCAAGCAGCTCGTGGCGTGGTCGCTGGGCGATGTCGTGCGCGAGTTCCGCGGCGGCTGGCAAAGGAGCGGGGCGCGGTCGCGGATCGCGACCAAGTCGATCCTGGCCATCAAGGGGAGCATCCCGGGCGGCCATTTTCATTCGCCCGGGCTCACCAACGCCCTGCTGTTTGCCCGCGACCGCCAGCTCTGCGCCTATTGCGGGCTGCGTTTTCTGCTCCGCGACCTGTCGCGCGACCACGTGGTCCCGGTCTCGCGCGGCGGCAGGGACGTGTGGACCAATTCGGTGACCGCGTGCCGGCGCTGCAACACCAAGAAAGCCAACCGTTCGCCGGAAGCCGCGGGAATGCCGCTCCTATACGTGCCCTACGTGCCGAACCGGCACGAGCATTTCATCCTGCGCAATCGGCGCATCCTCGCCGACCAGATGGAATACCTGCTCGCCGGGGTGCCGCGCACCAGCCGCCTCTACGCCGGCGCAGCGCCTTCGTAGCTCGCTCTGCGGCGCTCGCCCGGCCGCCGTCCCGGGAGCACGCACTTGATGCCGGAGCTTTCCGGCCGCATATCGCCTGAACCATGACCTCACGCACCCTGCAACGCGCGATCGCCGCCGTCCCGACGTCCGACGGCGCCGGCGTCAAGCTCCGCCGCAGCCTCGGCCAATCGCCGTACGCGCGGCTGGACCCTTTCCTCATGCTCGATCACTTCTCGAGCGAGAATCCCGACGACTACATCGCCGGGTTCCCGGCGCATCCTCACCGCGGCTTCGAGACCGTGACCTACATGCTCGACGGCCACCTCCGGCACGAGGACCATCTCGGGCACACGGGCGATCTCAAGAGCGGCGGCGTGCAGTGGATGACCGCCGGGCGCGGGATCGTCCATTCCGAGATGCCGCAGCAGGAGTCCGGCCGGATGCGCGGCTTCCAGCTCTGGATCAATCTGCCCGCGAACGAAAAGATGAAGCCCGCCGGGTATCGAGACATCCAGCCCGACGAGATTCCCGTCGTGCCGCTGGCGAACGGCGGCCGGGTGAGGGTGATCGCCGGATCGCTGGTGGTCGATGGCAAAGCGACTGCAGGGCCGATGACGGGACTAACGACCGATCCGCTCTACCTGGACATCGAATTGCCTCAGGGAGCGACGTTCACTCACCCGATCAAGGCCGGGTACCACGCCTTCGTGTATCCATTCGAAGGTACGGTCGAGGTCGGCCCGGAGGGGGCGCGGAAGCGGCTCGCCACGCACAGCGCGGGCGTGCTCAACGACGGCGACGAGGTCACGCTGACCGGCGGACCCGAGGGCGGCCGCGTGATTCTGCTGTCGGGGCGCCCGCTGCTGGAACCGATCGTCCAGTACGGACCGTTCGTGATGAACACCCGGGAAGAGATCGAGCAGGCGATCCGCGACTACCAGAACGGGGTTCTCACCTCCGCTTGAGCGGAGCGTCGTCCGCGCTTGCGCGAAGCAGCGAGCCGCGGCACTGCCGCGCGCCGCACCGACAGACGTACTGAGCGCGCTCGCGCTTGGATACTGGTCCGTCTACCGTGAGCCGGTAGTCGTAGGTGAGCTCCTCTCCGGGCAGGATCCTGCGCAGGGTCTCCAGAAAGATACGCCGCGCCCCGTCTTCGAACGCCTCGCAGTTGGGATCGCAGGAGTGATTGATCCAGCGCGCGGCATTGCCGCCGAAGCGCGGGTCGATCACGCGGCCGTCGTCCAGGCCGAAGAGGAAGGTGTGGGCGGGATTCCGGGGATCGCTGTCGGCACGCGCAGTCGCTTCCTCCCACGAGGCCCGCCGACCCTTGTACTCGATGATGCAGCTTCCCTTGGCAAGCCTCGCCAGCGCGAACACGCCGCGCCCGTGGATGCCCGACTTGCGCACCACGTAGAGCCGGTTCCTGCGGGGCGGGGCCGGGTCAGCCGGCAGCGGAGGCTTGGGCCGCAGACCTCCGCGCCGAGCGCCGTTGCGCGGAGACGACTCCCCCGCCTGCGCCTTCTTCGCAGCGGACCTCATCGCGACCGATGCCTCCGGGCCAGGGCGCGACGCCTGCGGCGGCGCGTCAGCTCGGGAGGCGGCGCGAGCAGCTCCGGGCGAAATCCGAGCACTTCTTCGATGTCTGCGGGGTGGGCATAGAACGGCTCGACCAGCGCTTCGCTCGGGAGGATGTAGGGCTCATGGCAGGCGTTGAGGTGGTGCACGACGCCCTCGCACATTCGCCCCTCGGGGTCGCGCAGGCGAACGACCGCTCCCGGGCGAATCTCCGCACGCTGCACCCTTCTCGGGTTGGCTACCGCGTGTCGCTGTCCCACCCGGCCCTCATCGGACGGCGCCGGCCGCGGCCGGCCGGGCCGCGGAGTGGCGCGCCCGCATGAGCGCTCGCAGCAGCTGCGCCAGTTCCTCGCGCAGCGCCACGACGTCGTGACCGTCGGCCTCCAGAAGCTCGAGCAAGGCCCGCAGATGGGGTGCGGACAACGGGCCGCTCCCGCCGTGGTAAGGCGGGTCGCCGTGCACCAGCTCGTGGACGCGACGGCCGAAGTCTTTCGCGTTCAGCGCCCGCCGATGGGAATCGTTGTGCAAGTACTCACCTCGCGACTGCTACAGCAGGTTAGACGCGAGGTTGCTGCCCGGGTTTCAGGCTTGCGCCGCCGCGCGCGAAAGACGCCAAGCCTCTATTTTGATTCAGGCGCTTGCGGCGCGGTAGGGGGAAACCGCACCACCACCCGCGTCCCGCTGCGCCCGCTTTCGGGCGTTTCGATGTGCAGCGACGCCCCGTGCCTCTGCGCGACTTCCTTGACGATGGCGAGCCCCAGGCCGGTGCCATCCCCTGGGGTGCCCTGAATCCGATAGAACCGCTCGAAGACGCGCCCGTGCGCCGACGGCGGAATGCCGGGGCCGGTATCCTCGACGCTCAGATACGAGCGCCCCGAGTCCGGGCCGCAGCGCACCGTCACCGCGCCGCCCTGGGGCGTATAGCGCAGGGCATTGTCCAGGAGATTGTCGAGCAGCTCGCTGAGGAGGACCGGGTCGCCGGCGATCTGCGCGTGCTCGAGCAGGAAGCCGAGGTCGATATCGCGGGCGATCGCCCGTTGGACCCACTCGTGGGCGGCGCGGTCCGCGATCGAGTAGAGGTCCACCGAAGTCGTGCGGATCGAGTCCCCGGCGGTCGCTTCGGCCTTGGCCAGGGCGAGGAGCTGGTTGGCGAGGTGACTCGCGCGGACGGTCGCGATGTGCATACCCGAGATCTCGCTGCGGATCTCCGGGTGGAGGTCCCGGCGCAGCAGCAGCTCGAGGTGCATCTGGAGCCCGGCGAGCGGCGTGCGCAGCTGATGAGCGGCATTGGCGAGGAAGCGCTGCTGCATCTCGTTCGATTCGCGCAGCCGCGCGAGCAGCCGGTTGAGCGCTTCGATCGCCGGGGCGATCTCGCTGGGCGCCGCGTGCTCGTCGAGCGGGCGCAGGTCCTGCGCCGAGCGGCCGAGCAGCTGCGCGCGCACCGAGGCGAGCGGCGCGAGGCCGCGTGCGACCGCGGTCCAGGCGAGCGCCAGGGTCGCGAGCGCGATCAGGATTGCCGGCAGCGACCCGGCGGCGAGGATCTCCCAGATCACGCGGTTGCGCTTGTGCAGCGTCTCGGCGACCTGGACGTAGAAGCCGTTGTCCGATCGCACCGCGGCCACGCGCATCGGCTGATCGGCGAGCCGGCGATCGAAGAACACGCGGTCGCCGCGGTTCATGTTGGGAGGCATGCCGAGGCCCTCGTCCCCGGCGACGACGGCTCCGTCCGGCGCGCGGATCTGGAAGATGAGCGTATCTTCGTGATCGTAGAGCAGCGCTTCCTGCGCCTGCTGGATCATCGTGAGGCGCGGCCCGCTCGCATCGACCGTCACGTTGGCGGCCATGTCGAGCACCGGATCGAGCAGCGCGCGGTCGTAGGCCGACTGCGCGACGTGCGCGGCGACGAAATACGTCACCGCGGAGGCGCCGACGACCAGGATCAGAAGCGAGGGAATCAGGAACAGCAGAAGCCGACGGCGAATGCTTGCTCGCCGGTCGGGCACGCTAGGCATCCGTGGCTTCCCAGAGGTAGCCGAAGCCGCGCACCGTGCGGATGCGTACCCCCGCGGCTTCGATCTTGGAGCGCAGCCGCGAGACGTACACCTCGATGGCGTTGGGACTGAGCTGCGCGTCGTAGTCCGCCAGCTGCTGCGCAATCTGCTCCTTGCCCAGCACTCGGCCCGGCCGCGCCATGAAAAGCTCCAGGAGCGCCCATTCGCGAGCAGTCAGATCGACCGATACCCCGGCGCAGCGAACGCTCTTCGCCTCGACGTCGATCGTGAGCTGGCCGATGGACACGGCACCGGCCGGAAGCGAAGTGCGGCGCAGCAGCGCCCGCACGCGGGCTTCGAACTCGGTGATCGAGAAGGGCTTGGTGAGATAGTCGTCCGCCCCGAGATCGAGCCCGTGGACCCGATCTTCGACGGCATCGCGCGCGGTGAGCACGAGCACGTTGGTCGCCGCGTGGCGCGAGCGCAGCCGGCGCAGCACTTCGAAGCCGTCGATGTCGGGCAGGCCGATGTCGAGCACTACGAGGGCGTAGGCAGCCGCGCGCAGGGCCTTGTCGGCCTGCGCCCCGGTCTCCGCGTGATCGACCGCGTGACCCGCGCGGGTCAGCACGCGCGTGAGACCCTCGGCGAGTAGGGAATCGTCTTCAACGACCAGGATTCGCATAGGTTTGGCTTTAGGCATCAACTGGTGCATTCCGTATCGACGCTCCGACGGAACGCGGGCTCGGGTGCGAAACGCGTCTCGAATTCTATCGCTTCTGGCAGGCTCGGGAGCCATGCCGGGCCGGCCGCCGGACAGCCATCGATGGCGCCGTCGATCGCCGGATCGCAAGCGACCGGCCACCATCGAGGCTCAAGAAGGCGTCCGGGCGACGACGCTGGAGGAAGACGCGTCGCCCGGACCGAGAAAAGAAAGCTCCCGCCGCTCGCCGTCTGGACCGTCGACGACCGGGTCGCTACGCCGCCTCACGCCTCACCGGCCGAACCGCAACCGATCGTACGCGCGCGAACTGTCGCCAACCTGAAGGCTCGCTGACGGGTCGCTTACTTTGAAAAACGCACCGCGGGCCGCAGCGAGCGGAGCCGCCGGCGAGCCTACCGCTGGGCAGCCTGCGCCATCCGGCGAAGAATCTCGGCCCGGATCTCCTCGAACTGCTTGCGCGTCTCGGCCTGGATCACCGCGGGGCCGATCACGGGGGGAACCCAGACATCGGGAACGAAGCGCCCGCTATTGAGGATGTGCACGCTTGCCCCGTCGTCGACGACGCGGGTCGTGAACTCCGAGGACTTGAGCGTCCCGCTGATGAGTCGCGAGCGGATCTCCTGCTGCGGCACGAGCCGGATCTCGCGCAGGTTCTCGAAGCTGAAGGACAGCGGCCCGCGGCTCGCGCTCCCGCGCTGGAACACCTGGAGCGTGTCGCCATCGCGCGCGCGCACCTCGCTCACGTGGAGATTGGTCACGAACCGCGGCATGTGGTCGTAGTCGGTGAGGACTTCCCAGACCAGCGCGTGCGGCGCGCGGACGGGGCAGTCGACGTGGACGACGATCTCCTCGCCTTGCTGCTCCACCGCGACCGCTATCTCCTCGCTCGGCATGGCGGCGAATCCGCCGCTCGCCGTGGCGGCAAGCAACGCGGCGATGAGGAGGAAGGCGGGGTGCGGCGAATGCACAGCGGCGGCAAGGAGGCGCGACCGCATGCCTCGAGTCACGCGCGCCGGGCGCGAGCTGCGCTCCGGAGAACGAAGCCGCGCCGCCGCCGATCGTCCGCCGGCTTCAAGGCGATAGATTGACGGGCCGGTCACGGGCAGGCGCCGAGGATGATCTCCGACAGTCATCGCTTCATCTTCGTCCATGTCAACAAGACGGGCGGCACGAGCATCGAGATGTTCTTCGAGCCGCGGGCCGCCGAGGTCGATGTCGCGCACAAGCATGTGTTCGCCGACTTCTACCGCCGGAGCTTCCCTCGCCGATTCCGCAATTACTTCAAGTTCGCGTTCGTCCGCAACCCCTGGGACTGGCTCGTCTCGCGCTATCACCGGAGCCGCGATCATCAGCGTCTGTTCGACTTCGGCTTCGACGAATATCTGCGACGCCTGAGCGAACGAATTCCCCTCGCCGCGAGCGCACCGTGGCTGGAAGAGGCGCTTCGTCCGCAACTCGATCGCCTGACGATCGATGGCGCGGTTGCGATGGATTTCGTGGGCAGGTTCGAACGACTCCAGAGCGACTTCGACAGGATCTGCCGGCGGCTGGCGATCGAATCGCGGCCCCTGGACCAAGCGCTCAAGACCGAGCGTCGGTCCTATGCCGAATATTACAGCGACCGAACTAGGAAACTGGTCGCCGATCTCTATGCCGTCGATGTCGCGGCCTTCGGCTATGGCTTCGGCGACCGGCCGCCGCCGGGGTCGTACCTGCACCGGCACGCCCTCTCGATCCTGGGCGAGGAGGCGGCCGATTGCTGGCGAGCCGACGAGGTCGAGCCGCTGGTCGAGAGCTTCCGCGCCGGCATACGCGAGGGGGAGAAGCCTGTCTCTGCGTCTCCAGCCTCGCCGCACATCGTGAGCGTCGGCGCCTTCGAGTTCGTGCCGATGCGGGGCGCGGCAGCGGAGCGGCAGGGGGGAAGAAGGCTTCCACCGAAGGCACCGTCGGTGCCGGTCAGCGGCATTCGCGTCGAGCGACTCAGCGGCAATCCCATCGTGCGCCCGGCGATGCTGCCCGGCGGCGACGGCGGGAACATCAACGCTCCCTCGCTCATCCGCGTCCCTCCGTGGGTCGAAGGCCCGCTGGGGAAGTATTACCTCTACTTCGCCCATCACGAGGGAAAGTACATCCGCCTCGCGTATGCGGACGAGCTGTCCGGGCCCTGGACGAACCACCGACCGGGCGTGCTCGGGCTCGCGCACACGCCGTGCGACGCGATCGCCAATCCCGTCGTTGCCTTCTATTCGATCGTCGGCGACAATCCGGAGCGCATCCTGCTCTCGACGATCGACCTTTCGCCGCCGTGGCAGTCGTGGCGCGCGGGTCCTTCGACCGTGGTGCTCGAACCCTGGACGGATTGGGAAGGCGCGGGGTTGCCGGCGAGGCCATCGGTGCGCGGAACCGCGCGCACGCCCATGCGCGAACTGCGCGATCCGGCGATCTTCCGAGGAGGACGGCCGGACTTTTCTGCTCTACGCCGTGGCCGGCGAACCGGGCATCGCCATTTGCCGACTGCGCTGCGACGAGGCCCGATGAAACGTTGGTGGAGACGAGGAGGATCGAACTCCCGACCTTCGCATTGCGAACGCGACGCTCTCCCAGCTGAGCTACGTCCCCACGAACCAAAAATTATAGCCCGCGCCGGATATCGCCGGCAAACAAGCCGCCCGCGGGCCGTCTCGCTTTCGACGCGTCCGCCGGCACCGACGTACACTAGCGCCGGGGGGTCCCGGCGCCGACGGCTCGTACGTGCCGAGGCTCGGCCCGCTCACACGATCCCGGACCGGACGGAAAGAGTGAACCAACTGATCTCGCTGCTGCAGGAATACGGGCTCGGCTTCGTATTCGTCAACGTCCTTTTCCTGCAGGCGGGCCTGCCGTTGCCCGCGTACCCGACGTTGATCGTCGCCGGCGCCTACGCAGCGATGGGCGGCAACCCGCTCTGGCAGCTCGTCGCCGTCGGGGTGCTCGCCTCGCTCATCGCCGACACCGGCTGGTACCTGGCCGGACGCCGGTTCGGCATGCGCATCCTGTCGACACTCTGCCGCGTATCGCTGTCGCAGGATTCCTGCGTGCGCCAGACCGAGTCGATCTTCCAGCGCTTCGGCCCCGCGTCGATGCTGTTCGCGAAATTCGTGCCTGGCTTCGCGTCGGTCGCCACCGCGCTCGCCGGCGCGATCCGCCTGGAGTACTGGACGTTCGTGCTCTTCGACGCCGTCGGGGCCGGCCTCTGGGTCGGCCTCGGGGTCGGGCTCGGATATTTCTTCCGCGACGCGATCGGCGAGGTGATGGCCACGCTCTCCTCGCTCGGCAAGCAGGGGCTCATGCTCGTCGTCGCCGGCTTCGCCGCCTGGATCGTCGTGAAGTGGTGGCGCCGCCATCTCTTCGCGAAGCAGCTGCGAATGGATCGCGTCTCGGTCGACGAGCTGCGGCAGCTGCTCGAGGAGCACAAGGTCGAGGCGCTCGTCGACGTGCGCTCCGCGCTCACGCAGGCGGCGACGGGTCGCATTCCGGGCGCACTGGCGGTCGACATGCAGAAGATCGAGGAGTCGCTCAGGGGCGTGCCGACCGACGGCGAAGTCGTCCTCTATTGCGCATGTCCCAACGAAGCCACGGCGGTCAAGGTCGCACAGAAGCTCAAGAAGGTCGGCTACAAGCGCATCCGCCCCCTCCTGGGCGGCATCGACGCCTGGATCGAAGCCGGGCTGGAGGTCGAGCACTAGCCCCGCGCCGTGCTACAGTGCCCCGGGCAAACGACATCGAGCGAGCGATGAGCAAACAGGCGATTGAGACTGCCGCCGCGCCGGCGGCGCTGGGCCCGTATTCGCAGGCGATCCGGGCCGGAGCCACGATCTATCTTTCGGGCCAGATCGGACTCGATCCCGCGAGCGGGAACCTTCGCGAAGGCACCGAAGCGCAGGCGAGACAGGCATTCGAGAATCTGCGCGCGGTGGCGCACGCAGCCGGCGGCACGATGGACGACATCGTGAAAGTCACCTTGCTGCTGGCCGACATGGGCGACTTCGGCCGCGTCAACGAGATCATGGCCGGATTCTTCGCGAAGCCGTACCCGGCGCGGGCCACCTACCAGGTCGCCGCCCTGCCGAAGGGTGCCCGGGTCGAGGTCGAAGCCGTGGCGGTGCTGCGCCAACCGGGGTGAGCGAAAGCATCCCGGGGATGCGCCTAAGAGAGCCCCGAGGAAAAGCCCCTCGCCCCCCGCCGGACGCAGACAAGCCGTCGTCCGAGCGCAGGACCGGCAACACGCTCGGCGACAAGCTCGCGCGGCTGGGCGTCCTGCGCGACGCCGATCTCGTCCTGCATCTGCCGCTGCGCTACGAAGACCGCACGCACTTGTGCCCCTTGGCTGCTGTCCAGCCGGGCCGGACATGGCAGGTCGAAGGGACGATCGCCAACACCGAGATCCAGTACCGGCCGCGGCGCCAGCTCGTCTGCCTTATCGAGGACGCGGGAGCGCAGATCGTCCTGCGCTTCTTCCACTTCTATCCCAGCCAGCAGAAGGCGCTGGCCGTCGGCCGCCGCCTGCGCGCCTTCGGCGAAGTGCGGGAGGGACGCTTCGGTCCGGAAATGGTGCATCCGAGCTTCGGCATCGTCGCTTCGGGAACGCCGCTGCCCGACCGGCTCACGCCGGTGTATCCGACGACGGCGGGGCTTTCCCAGGAGACGCTGCGTAGGCTCGTGCTGCGCGCGCTCGTCGACAATCCTGCGCACGTCGCGGAAACGCTGCCGCCGTGGACGCGCACGCCGCGGGGCCTGCTGCCGTTTCGCCAGGCGGTGCAGTACCTCCACCTTCCTCCGCCCGACGCGTCGCGAGCGGCCCTCGACGATCGTTCGCACGAGGCGTGGACGCGGCTCAAGTTCGACGAGCTGCTCTCGCAGCAGCTCTCGCTCAAGCTGCATCGTCGCGCGCGGGCGAGACGCCGGGCGCCGAAGCTCGCCGGCGACGGCACGCTCACCCGCGCGCTGCGCGCGAGCCTGCCGTTTCGCCTCACGCGCGCGCAGCAGCGCGTCGCTGCGGAGATACGGCGCGACCTCGCGCGCACCGAGCCGATGCAGCGCCTGCTCCAGGGCGACGTCGGCAGCGGCAAGACCGTGATCGCGGCGCTCGCGGCGCTGCAGGCGATCGAGTCCGGCTATCAGGTCGCGCTCATGGCGCCCACCGAGATTCTCGCCGAGCAGCACTACCGCAAGCTAGCCGCCTGGCTCGAGGGGCTGTCCGTGCGGCTCGCGTGGCTCTCCGGCGGCCTCCCTGCCAAGGCGAAGCGTGCCGCGAGGGCGGCGATGGAGAGCGGCGAGGCGCAGCTCGCGATCGGCACGCACGCGCTGTTCCAGGACGAAATCGCGCTGCCGAGGCTCGGCCTCGCGATCGTCGACGAGCAGCACCGGTTCGGCGTCGCGCAGCGCCTGGCCCTGCGGCAGAAAGGGCTTGCCGACGCCCACCAGCTGATGATGAGCGCGACGCCGATTCCGCGCACCCTCGCGATGAGCTTCTACGCCGATCTCGACGTGTCGGTGATCGACGAGATGCCGCCGGGCCGCGGCAGCGTAGCGACGCGGCTCGTGAACCAGCGGCGGCGGGCCGAAGTCGTCGAGCGCGCGCGCAGCCTGTGCGCGGCGGGCGGGCAGGTCTACTGGGTATGCCCGCTCATCGAGGAGTCCGAGAAGCTCGAGCTCCAGACGGCGGTCGCGCTCCATGCCGAGCTCACCGCGACGCTCTCGGACTTCGCGGTCGGCCTTCTGCACGGGCGCATGAAGCCGGAGGAGAAGGCGGCCGTGATGGGCCGATTCGTCCGCGGGCAGATCGCCGTGCTGGTCGCGACCACGGTGATCGAGGTCGGCGTCGACGTGCCGAACGCCTCGCTGATGGTGATCGAGCATGCCGAACGCTTCGGGCTCGCGCAGCTGCACCAGCTTCGCGGCCGCGTGGGGCGAGGTGCGGCCGAGAGCAGCTGCGTGCTGCTGTTCGAAGAGCCGATGTCGAAGGCCGCGAAGGCGCGGCTCAAGGTGATCTACGGGACGAGCGACGGCTTCGAGATCGCGCGGCAGGACCTGCTCATCCGCGGACCGGGGGAGTTCCTCGGTGCGCGGCAGTCGGGCTTGCCGCTCCTGCGCTTCGCCGATCCGGAGCGCGACGCGGGCCTGGTCGAGTCGGCGCGCGCCGCGGCCGACGAGATCCTGCGCCGCGAGCCGGCGGCGGCGAAGGCGCACCTCGAGCGCTGGCTCGGCGGCAAGGAAGACTTCATCAAGGCCTGAGCCGGATGCGGCGGCCCGGCTTTGCCCGCACCCGCGCGTCAGCGCGGCTGAACGAATGCCTCGCCGCGTCTTACTGGCACACGGTGCCGGGCGAGACGAACACCTGGCGCGTGATCGCCTTCTGCTGCGTCTCTCCGTTCACGGTGTACGCGAAGGTGCCGTCGTCGCCGTCGGTGAAGGTGAAGCTCGCGCTGCCCACCGCGGTGGCGACCACCGCGCTCGGATCGAACGGCAGCGCGTTGAACGCCGGTCCCGTCGTCTGGTAGAGCGTGCCGGAATACGCGCCGGGCGCGGTCTTGCTCGCCGTCGTCACCAGCCACATCGGCGAGCGGTCGGATGCGTAGGTGAACCAGGTGGCGAAGATCGTGTCGCCCTCGTGCGCGAGGTTCACGCCCCAGCCGGACTCGCTTCCCGCCGGCGCGGCCCACCACAGGTCCTGGTAGTTGTAGGCCTGCGTCAGGTCGGACAGGATCCCGAAGCTGCAGGTCGGCAGCGGACCGAACACTTCGCGCGTTATGTTCTTGGTCTGCGTGAGGCCGGCAATGGTGTAGCTGAACGTGCCGTTGTCGTTGTCGGTGAAGCTCAGCGTCGCGGTGCCGACGGCGGTGCTGCGAACGAGCGAAGGGTTGAACGGCACCGAGTCGAAGGCGGGTCCCGAGGATTGCAGGAGCGCGCCGGTGTAGACGGTGGCACCCGTCGTCGCGGATAGCGTGGCATTGGCGGTCATCGAGAGCCACCACGCCCGGCCGGTCGCATCGTAGGTGAACCAGGTGGCGAATATCACCGTGCCCTGGTGCGCGAGGCTCAAGCCCCAGCCGGGCTCGGAATACGCCGGCGAGTTCCACCACAGGCCCTGGTAGTTCGGCGGACCGGCCGCGACGACTTCGACCGCCGTCGCGGGAGAGGAGAGCCCGAACGGCGTTCCCTCCGGCAGGTTCATCTGCCACTGGAAGTTGTAGGTTCCCGTGACCGCGGGCGCGACGACCGGGAATTCGAACGTGACCGTCGCGCCGGGCGCGACCTCCGAGGGCAGAACAACGCTGGTCGTGCCCCAGGTGGTGTTGCCCGCCGGGGCCGCCGAGGCGAGCACGTAGCCGTCGCCCGGCTCCCAGGTGAAATTGGTCGTGTTCTCGAAGCTCACCGTGACCTGGATCGTCGCGCCCGCGGGCACGATCGCCGGGACCTGCTGCGAGACGAATTCCGCCGCGGTCGACACCACGACCGGCGCTCCGGGCGTTTCCTCTCCGAAAGTGCCGTGGAGCTGCGAGAGCATGCGAAACTTGAACGGCGCCGTGGCGGCGAAGCCGCAGGAGAGCGGCATCACGACGAAATTGAACGTCACGTCCTGGCCGGGCGCGACATCGTAGGGCAGCAGCACGCGATTGCCGCTGTGGCTGCCGTAGCGGTTGTCCTGGATGCACCAGTAGTAGTTGTCCTGCGGTTCCTGTGTGGAGAGGAACACGTCGCCGTCGACCTGATACCAGGTGGCCGTACCGGTGTTGCGCATCGTGATCGACGCCGAGGCGGGCGTCTGGAACTGCACGAAGGCCGGTGCCGCCTGCGTGACGAAGGCCGC
The DNA here is from genome assembly GCA_035501595.1 of Casimicrobiaceae bacterium. Taxonomy (GTDB): domain Bacteria; phylum Pseudomonadota; class Gammaproteobacteria; order Burkholderiales; family Casimicrobiaceae; genus PALSA-1003. The sequence continues at coordinate 42,148 of DATJVX010000058.1, forward strand.
GGAATACGCGTCCTGCGCGCGTGCCCCGGTGCCGACGGGTGCGGCGACCAGCGGTACGCAGACGAGCGCGCAGCGAACGGCGCGGATCGGCGTGCTCGCGAGCTGCGGCCAATCAGTCACTTGAGATTCCCTTCGCTTCCTGGCGACCGCCCTCGCGAGGCCTGCGGCGATCGCGGCAGACGCGACAGCATCGCGCAAACCAGTGACCGCGCCGCCCCGGTCGGGTTCCGTCGCCGGCGGATCGCCCCGGGGCTGGCGAGGGCGACCCACGTCGGCGCCGCCCGCATCCGGGGGCGGACCGCGATCGTACTGCGTTAGAATATCAGCGACTTCCCAGCGAATCGCGATGCCGCTCTTCGCCCTCGGCCTGAACCACACGACTGCCCCGGTAGCGGTTCGGGAGCGGGTCGCGTTCCAGCTCGAGACGCTGGGCGGGGCGCTGCGCGACCTCCTCGGCCAGCCGCGGGTCAAGGAGGCGGCGATTCTGTCGACTTGCAATCGGACCGAGGTCTACTTCAACGGCAGCGAGGCTGCGCCGGTCGTGCAATGGCTGGAAGCCTTTCACGGCGTGCCGCAGTCGGCGCTTTCTCCGCACCTCTACACGCTGCCGCAGGCGCAGGCCGTGGCGCACGCGTTCCGGGTCGCGAGCGGGCTCGACTCGATGGTACTCGGCGAGCCGCAGATCCTGGGCCAGATGAAGCAGGCCGTGCGCAGCGCCGAGGCGGCGGGCTCGCTGGGCCTCGTGCTGAACCGGCTGTTCCAGCGCACGTTCGCGGTGGCGAAGGACGTACGCACGCAGACCGACATCGGAGCGGCGTCGATTTCGATGGCGGCAGCGGCGGTCAAGCTGGCCGAGCGCATCTTCCCCTCGATCGGCGAACAGCGCGTGCTGCTGATCGGCGCGGGCGAGATGATCGATCTCTGCGCCACGCACTTCGCTTCCCGCCGGCCGAAGTCGATCACGGTGGCCAACCGGACGCTCGAGCGCGGCGCGCAGCTCGCTTCGCGGGTGCAGGCCGACGCGATCACGCTCAACGAGCTGCCCGAATGCCTGGCGCGCTTCGACATCATCGTCACCTCGACCGCGAGCTCGCTGCCGATCCTGGGCAAGGGCATGCTCGAGCGCGCAATCAAGGCGCGCCGCCACGCGCCCATGTTCATCGTCGACCTGGCAGTCCCGCGTGACGTCGAGCCCGAGGCCGCCGAGCTCGGCGACGTCTTTCTCTACGGCGTCGACGACCTCGCCAACATCGTCAAGGACAATCTGCAGGTCCGCGTCGAGGCCGTGCGCGAGGCCGAGGCGATGATCGCGACCCAGGCGGAGAGCTTCCTGCGCTGGCTCGACGGCCGCTCGGTCGTGCCGACGATCACGGCGCTGCACGGCCACCACGACGCGCTGCGGCTCGCGGAGCTGGAGCGCGCACGGCGGCTGCTCGCCAATGGCGCGCCCACGGAGCAGGTGCTCGAGCAGCTCGCGCGCGGCCTGACCAACAAGTTCCTGCACGGGCCGACGCAAGCGCTCAACGGCGCGGGCGAGGCCGAGCGCGCGGAGCTGCTGGCGCTGTTCCAGAAGGTATACCACCTGCCCGACGAGCCGTAGGGCTCGTCCCGGCCGAGCGCTTCAGCGCGAGAGCCGGGATCCAGTGATGCTGGTCGCACGACACTGGGTTCCCGCTTGCGCGGGAACGACGCCGGGCCAAGCGTCGCAACATGAAACCCTCCCTCGTCCATCGCCTGACGCAGCTCGACAGCCGTCTCGAGGAGCTCAACCGGCTGCTCGCCGCGCCCGAGGTCACGCGCGATCTCGACCGTTTTCGGGCGCTCGGCCGCGAGCACGCCGAGATCGCGCCGGTGGTCGCGATGCATCGCGACTGGCAGCAGGCCGAGCGCGAGCTCGCGAGCGCGCGCGAGCTTCTCGGCGATCCGGAGATGAAGCCGCTCGCCGAGGAAGAGGCGAAGAGCGCGGCAGCGGCTATGGAGCGCCTCGAGGAGGAGCTCCAGCGGGCGCTGCTGCCGAAGGATCTCAACGACGAGCGCAACGTGTTTCTGGAGATCCGCGCCGGCACCGGGGGGGACGAGTCGGCGCTGTTCGCGGGAGACCTGTTCCGGATGTACGCGCGCTTCGCGGAGCGCAATCGCTGGCAGGTCGAGCTCGTCTCCGAGAGTCCCGGAGACATGGGCGGATTTAAGGAGGTGATCGCGCGGATCGTCGGCGCCGGCGTCTACGGCAAGCTCAAGTTCGAGTCCGGCGGTCACCGCGTGCAGCGGGTGCCGGCGACCGAGGCCCAGGGGCGCATCCACACCTCCGCCTGCACGGTGGCGGTGCTGCCGGAAGCCGATCCGATCGCCGACATCACGATCAATCCGGCGGACCTGCGCATCGACACCTTTCGCGCCTCGGGCGCTGGCGGCCAGCACGTGAACAAGACCGACTCGGCCGTTCGCGTCACGCACTTGCCCACGGGCATCGTGGTGGAGTGCCAGGACGACCGCTCGCAGCATCGCAACCGCGCGCAGGCCATGGCGGTGCTCGCCTCGAGGCTCGTCGACCGCGAGCGTCAGGAGCGCCAGCGCAAGGAAGCCGCGACGCGCAAGAGCCTGATCGGCAGCGGCGATCGCTCGGAGCGCATCCGCACCTACAATTTCCCGCAGGGCCGCGTGACCGACCACCGCATCAATCTCACCCTGTACAAGATCGATCAGATCATGGACGGGGACCTGACCGAGCTCACGACCGCGCTCGCGCACGAATTCCAGGCCGAGCAGCTCGCCGCGCTGGGCGAAAGCGCCTGAAGACGCGAAGCGAGCCTGCCGGCGCTGGTGCGCTACGCGCCACCCGCGCGATCAGAGCTTGCCGTAGTTGGCGTTGAGGTACTCGGCGATCGCCTTGGCGTCGTCGGCGCCGATCGACGCGCCGTAGACCTTGATCATCTTCGTGACCTCCGCCTCCCAGCCGTTGCGGTCGAGGAACGGCGAGTTCATCGGCACGTAGTCGAGGCTGTGGCAGGCGCCGCAGTTGGCCTCGAACTGCGTGCGCCCGGGACCATCCCTCAATTCGAGGCGGCGCTCCTGGGCGAAGACGAGGCCGGCGCCGAGCGCCGAGGCGAGCACCACACAGGCAACGATCGCTCTCATCGGCGCTCTCCCTAGACCGCGGTCACCGCGATCCGCTGCACGACGTTGTGGTGGTAGCCGGCCGGATTTTGGATGAGCTCCATCGTCTGCGTCGCGCCGGCGCGGTTGCTCGCGCGCGCCATCACGACCAGCGCGCCTCGCTCGGCGGCCGTGAACGACTGGCTGAAGCTGCGGAAGGAGAATCGGCCGTGGTCGGTGCCGAGGGCTGCCGTTTCCCACGCTCGCCCGCCATCGATCGAGACCTCGACGCCGGCGATGCCGCGTCCTCCGTCCCAGGCGATGCCGCGGACCTCGAACGGCCGCCCGGCCGTCACCTGCTGCCCGGGGGAGACGTTCGTGATCAGCGAATTGACCACCATCTCGGTGATCGGCTCGTTCGCCTCCGTCATCTGCGAGGCGAAGTGCTCGGTGATCGGAAAGCGATTGGCTGGGATGCGGTAGGCGCTCTTGACCCAGAAGCCGTCGAAGGGCCTGCTCAAGGCGTTAAGCGTCGTCAGATGCTTCATCCAGTAGGTCCCCGTCCATCCGGGCACTACGATGCGTGCCGGAAAGCCGTTCCAGTGCGGCAGCGGCTCGCCGTTCATTTCGTAGGCGATCAGCGTGTTCTCGTCGAGCGCCTTCCACACCGGGATCGACTTCTGGAAGTCCGGCGTCGCCTGCATCACCGGGCCGTCCGCGCCGTCGAAGGCGATCTCGATGGCTTCCTTCTTGAGGCCGGCCTTGGCGAGCACGTCCTTGAGCCGGGCGCCCTTCCAGCGCGCGTTGCCCATCGCGCCGATGCCCCATTCGACGCCGACCACATGCGGGTCGAACAGGCCGCGGCGGTTGCCCGAGCATTGATTGACGGCGGCGATCTCGACCGCCGGAAAGTCGCGGCGCAGCTGGTCGTAGCCGATCTCGAAGGGCGTCGACGCGGCGTCGCCTCCGACCTTGAGCGTCCAGCGGTCGGCGGCAATCGGGGGCGGGATGCCAGCGAGGTGATACCGGACGAAGAACGCGTTGTTCGGCGTGAAATCCTGGGCGAAGTATTCGAGCGGCGTCTCGTAATTGGGCGGCCGCCACGTGCGCTTGATCAGCGGCAGCTTGCCGGCGATCGTCTCGAGGTCGCTTTCGGCGACGGTACCTGCGGGCAGCGGCGCGAGCCCCGCGGGATTGGGCACGGCGCCGCGGACGTGCGTCGCGAGCCAGGATCCGCCCGTGGCGAGCACGAGCCCGCCGGTCGCCTTGAGAAAATCGCGCTTTGACGGCATGGCCCCTCCATCCGTTGTCGTCGTCGGCTCGAGGCGGTCCTTCCATTCCAGAACGCGCTCGTGCCCGTGCATCGGGCGCCGGCCCCATCGAGGTCCGGCGGGGCATTATCCCGCGGGCCCGATATACACTGCAAGGCAGCCTCGCGCGTCTGCACGCTTCAGCGCAGGGAAAGCGGATCGATGCATCTACCGGCGACGGTCTCCTCGGCGCTCGCCTTGACCGGGCTGGTGCCGCTCGAGGCGAAGCTCCTGCTCGGACACGTCCTCGGTCGCGACCGGGCGTGGCTCGCGGCGCACGGCGATGCCGCGCTCGCTCCCCAGCAGGCGCGCGCCTTTGACGCGCTGGTGCGCCGCCGGGCGGCGGGCGAGCCGATCGCCTATCTGACCGGACGGCGCGAATTCTACGGGCTGGACCTCGAGATCACGTCCGACGTGCTGATACCGCGCGAGGAAACCGAGCTCCTGGTCGACCTCGCGCTGCGCTGGCTCGACCCCGATGCGAGGTCGCGCGTGCTCGACCTCGGCAGCGGCTCCGGTGCCGTGGCGCTCGCGATCGCGCACGAGCGTCCGAACGCCTCGGTGCTCGGCGCCGACTTGTCGCCGGCGGCGATCGCGCTCGCGCGGCGCAATGCGCAGCGGCTCGCGATCGGCAACGCGAGCTTCGTCCGATCGGACTGGTTCGCGCAGCTCGCGGGCGAGTGCTTCGCGCTCATCGTCGCCAATCCGCCGTATATCGCGCAAGGCGATCCGCACCTCGCCGAAGGCGACCTTCGTTTCGAGCCCGCCGCCGCGCTCGCATCCGGCGCCGACGGCCTCGATGCAGCGCGCGCGATCGTTGCCGCGGCGCCGCCGTTTCTCGCGCCGGGTGCGCAACTCGCGCTCGAGCACGGCTACGATCAGGCCAGTGCGGTGCGCGCGCTGCTGCGCGACGCGGGGCTTCTGTCGGTCGCCTCCGCCCGCGATCTCGCGGGGATCGAGCGCGTGAGCTACGGGCGCTCGTCCTAGGCGCCGCTCTCGCGCCAAGCGCGAGACTGGCAATGAGTGGCGGCGGTGTCGCGGGCTTCCCCCTGCGGTCAGCCCGGACGACGAGCCACGGGCATCGCGATGCCGTATTTCCCGGCCCACTCCGCGAGCGCGGGCAGGATCTTCGGATACAGCGGCACGCCGCGCTCGAGCGCGTCGCGATAGTGGGCGAGGCCGCGCTCGCCGGGAAGCCTGACGCGGTCGACGCCGGGCCGCGGCGTCGCGCTGCGGGCCGCAGCCGCCACCGTATCCATCTGCCGGCGGAACGCAGCGAGCCCGCCGAAAGCCTCCGGATCGAGCACCTGGACCAGTGTCGTGCCCGTCCAGCCTTCCGGGGGTTCGGCACGGCCGTGACCCGCGAGCCCGGCGGTCAGCGCTTCGACCAGCAGGGCGAGCGCGAAGCCCTTGTGCCCCGCGTCCAGTCCGCCGAGCGGCAGCAGCGCGCCTTTGGGTTCTTTCACCAGCGCCCGCGGATCCGCCGTGGGATTGCCTTCGGCGTCGATCAGCCATGCGCCGGGAAGCTCTTTCCCGGCGCGCATCTGTTGCAGCGCATAGCCCATGCTCGTGATCGACGTCGACACGTCGATGAGGATCGGATCGCCGGAGGTGGGCAGGCCGGCGGCGATCGGATTGGGCGTGATGAACGCCGTGCGCCCGCCGTGCGGCGCGACCGCGGCGACCGTCGGGTCGGAGCTTTCGATGATCGCCACCAGCCCCTCATCGGTCGCGCGCCTGAGGTAGGCGGCGAGGCAGGCGATGTGATGCGAGCGCCGGATGACCACGGTGCCGGAGCCGGCCGTGCGCGCCATGCTCGTCGCCGCCTCGAGCGCGCGGCGAACGAGCCAGGGCCCCGGCAGTCGCTGGCCGTCCCAGAGCTGCGTGGCCGCGCGGCGCGAGAGCACCGTCGGCTCGCCGCTCTTCGCCATGCGGTTTTTCGCGAGCTCGGTCAGGTACGGCGCGAGCAGCGCGAGCCCGTGGGTGCTGTGGCCGAGGAGATCGCCTTCGAGCAGAACCTCCGCCACGTCCCGCGCGATGTCGGCGCGACAGCCGGCCGCTTGCACGAGCCCGAGGGCAAAGCGGAAAAGCTCGTCCGCGGCGTAGCGCGGCGCCGGCGCTTCGTTCATGAAGGGCTTGCCTCGACGACGATTGACGCGATCGCACCAATCGGAGACGATTCTAACCTACCTCGCGATTCGCGCTCCCGCCTTGGCTCCCGTAACGCTGACGGTCAGCATCGTCACGTATCAGCCCGATCTCGCGCTTCTCGAACGCTGCCTGCTGTCGCTCGCCTCCGCGCTCGACGCAGCGCGCGAGGCCGGGATCCTGCGCGACGCCAATGTGGTGCTCGTCGACAACACCGAGTCGCGCACGATCGCCGAGGCCGTGGTCCACCTGGGCGAATCGCGCTTCCGGCACTCCGGCGTCACCATGAACTACCTGCACCGGCACACCAACATCGGCTACGGCAGGGCGCACAACCTGGTGATGCACGGCGGCAACACGCACTACCACCTCGTGCTCAATCCCGACGTCGAGCTCGAGCGTGGCGCGCTCGTGGCGGCCCTCGAGTTCCTCGATGCTCATCCGGAGATCGGCGTTCTCGCTCCGGCGGTGGACGGTCCGCGCGGGCAGCGCGAGTTCCTCTGCAAGCGCTACCCGGCCGTGCTCGACCTCGCGTTGCGCGGCTTCGCGCCCGCGTTCGTGCGGCGCTGGTTCCGCAAGCGCCTCGAGCGCTTCGAGATGCGCGACCGGATGAGCGGCGGCGCGGACGGCTTCGTCTCGCCGGTGCCGGTCATGAGCGGCTGCTTCATGCTCGCGAGGCGCAAGGTCGTCGACGCGACCGGGGGCTTCGATCCGGGCTTCTTCCTCTACTTCGAGGACTTCGACTGGAGCGTGCGGCTGAACAAGATCGCAGGCAGCGCCTATGTGCCGGCGGTCAGGATCGTGCATCACGGCGGCGGCGCGGCGCGCAAGGGATGGCGGCACATCGTATGGTTCGCGAAAAGCGCGACGCGCTTCTACCGCAAGCACGGCTGGAAGTGGGTGTAGCCTCGCCACCATGAGCGGCAGGATCCTGGTCACGGGCGCCGGCGGCTTCATCGGCCGCGCCCTGTGCGCGCGCCTCGCGGAGGCCGGCGTGCCGCACGTGGCGGCCGTGCGCGCCGTCGCGAACGCCGACGCCGCGCGCCCCGGCTATGTCGCGCTGGGCGATTTCGCCGCTGCCGACTGGCACGAAGTCCTCGGCGACGTGGAGACCGTCGTCCATCTCGCCGGGCGCGCTCACGTGACGGGGCGCGATGCCGAAGCGCCCACGCCTTTCATCGTCGCCAACGTTCACGTCACGCGCCGCCTCGCCGATGCCGCGGCCCGCGCGGGCGTGCGCCGGATCGTTTTCGCAAGCACCGTGAAGGTCTACGGCGAGAAGACCGAGGCCGGCCGGGCGTTTCGCGCCGGCGATCCGCCCGCTCCGCAGGACGCCTACGCGCACAGCAAGGCGGCGGCGGAGCGCGTGCTGCAGGAACTCGCGGCGGAGCGCGGCTTCGAGGCGGTCGTGCTCCGCCTCCCGCTCACCTACGGCCCCGGAGTGAGAGGCAACTTCCGCGCGCTCCTGGGGAGCATCGCCAACGCGCGCCCCCTGCCGCTCGGCGGCATCGTCAACCGCCGCAGCCTGCTCTACGTCGGCAACGCAGTCGCCGCCATCGAAGCGGCGCTGTCCAGGCCGGGACTCGCCGGCGATGCGCTGCCCATCGCCGATGCCGAGACCGTGTCGACGCCGGAGCTGGTCGCGAAGCTCGCCGTAGCCCTCGGCGTCGAACCGCGGCTCTTCGCGCTGCCGTCGCCGTTTCTGCGCGGGGCGGCGGTGATGATCGGCCGCACCGGCTACGCGACGCGCCTGCTCGATTCACTCGAAGTCGACGCGCTGCGCTTCCGCGGGCTCACCGGATGGAAGCCGCCGTATTCGCTCGACCAGGGAATCGCCGCCACCGCGGCGTGGTGGCGCGACCGGTCGCGCGGCTGACCGGCGCTCGCGCGGCGCGCCGCTATAATTCCCGGTTTCGATGACCTCGATCTGGCCATGAGTACCCGCCGTTCCGGCCGGCGTCCCGACGAATTGCGACCCGTGCGCATCACGCGCCGTTACACGCGCCATGCCGAGGGCTCGGTGCTGATCGAGTGCGGCGATACGCAGGTGCTGTGCACGGTGAGCGTCGAGCCGGACGTGCCGTCTTTTCTCAAGGGGCGCAGCCAGGGCTGGATCACCGCCGAGTACGGGATGCTGCCGCGCGCGACCAACACGCGCATGCGGCGCGAGGCCGCCGAAGGCAGGCAGTCCGGTCGGACGCAGGAGATCCAGCGCCTCATCGGCAGGAGCCTGCGGGCGGTGACGAACCTGAGCGCTCTGGGCGAGCGCACGCTGCGCGTCGATTGCGACGTGCTCCAGGCCGACGGAGGCACGCGCTGCGCCTCGATCACCGGCGCCTGGGTCGCGCTTCACGATGCGCTCGCCTGGTGCCGGACGCAGGGGCTCGCGGCGGAGCCGCTCGCCGATTTGGTCGCCGCGGTGTCCGTCGGGATCGTCGACGGAGCGCCCGCGCTCGATCTCGACTATGCGGAGGATGCGGGCTGCGACACCGACATGAACATCGTCATGACGGGCCGCGGCGGCATCGTCGAGATCCAGGGTACCGCCGAGCGGGCGCCTTTCACCCGCGCCGAGCTCGACGCGCTGATCTCCCTCGGCGAGCGCGGCATCCGCGATCTGATCGCGGCGCAGAGGCGCTCGCTCGATTCCTGAGGCCGTCGAGAGAGCCGCGATGCCCGGCCCGTCCCGCATCGTTCTCGCCTCGGCCAACGAAGGCAAGCTGCGCGAGTTCCGGCGCCTGCTCGAGCCGATCGGCATCGAGGTCCTCGTCCAGGCCGAGCTCGGCATCGGCGAGGCCGACGAGCCGCACGCGACCTTCGTCGAGAACGCGCTCGCGAAGGCGCGCCACGCGAGCCGGCTCGCGGGGTTGCCGGCGCTCGCCGACGATTCGGGGATCTGCGTCGACGCGCTGCACGGAGCGCCCGGCGTGCAATCGGCGCGCTACGCTGGCGAGCCGAAATCCGACCGGCGCAACAACGAAAAACTCGTCGCGGAGCTCGCGGGCATAGCCGATCGCCGCGCGCACTACTACTGCGTCCTCGCGTTGATGCGCCACGGCGCGGATCCGGAGCCGATCCTCGCCGAAGGACGCTGGGACGGGACGATCATCGACGCGCCTCGCGGCAGCGGCGGCTTCGGCTACGATCCGCATTTTCTCGACGCCGAGAGCGGGCTCACCGGCGCCGAGCTGCCGCTCGCGCAGAAAAACGCGCGCTCGCACCGGGGCAAGGCGATGCGGGCGCTGCTCGTCCGGCTCGAAGGAGGGCTCGGATGACGGGCGCTCCGGTCGCCTCGCCTTCGGCGCCTCGCTTCGCGGCGCTGCCGCCGCTGTCGCTCTACGTGCACCTTCCCTGGTGCCTGCGCAAATGCCCCTATTGCGACTTCAATTCGCACGAGGCGCGCGGCGACGTGCCGGAGGACGCCTACGTCGAGGCCCTGATCGCGGACCTGGAGCTCGCGCTGCCCTCGGTGTGGGGCCGGCGCATCGCGACGGTGTTCTTCGGCGGCGGCACGCCGAGCCTCTTTTCGCCGGCGGCGGTCGACCGGCTGCTCGCGGCGATTCGCGCCCGGGTGCAGCTCGCGCCCGGGGCGGAGGTGACGCTGGAGGCGAATCCCGGCACCTTCGAGCGCGCGCGGTTCGCGGGCTTCCGCGACGCCGGCATCAATCGCCTGTCGCTCGGCGTGCAGAGCTTTTCGGCCGCTCAGCTCCTCGCGCTGGGGCGCGTTCACGATGCCGACGAGGCGAAGGAGGCCGCCGTTGCCGCGCGCGAGATCTTCGGCGAGGTCAATCTCGATCTCATGTATGCGCTCCCGCGCCAGACGGTGGACGAGGCGCGCGCCGACCTTGCGGCGGCGCTCGAGCTCGCTCCGCCGCACCTGTCGTTCTACCACCTCACGATCGAGCCCAATACGCTGTTTCACCGCCGGCCGCCGCCGCTTCCCGACGACGACACCGCGGCCGACATGATGGACATGATCGAAGAGGGGCTCACTGCGGCCGGCTACGTCCACTACGAGACGTCCGCATACGCGCGGCCGGGACACGAGTGCCGCCACAACCTCAACTACTGGCGCTTCGGCGACTATCTCGGCATTGGCGCCGGCGCGCATTCCAAGCTCTCGTTTCCCGAGCGCATCCTGCGGCAGGTCCGCGTAAAGCATCCGCAGCAATATCTCGAGAGCGCGGCGCGCGGCTCGCCGATCATGGAGGAGCACGAGGTCGGCCGCGAGGCCGTCGGCTTCGAGTTCATGCTCAACGCGCTGCGTCTCAGCGATGGGTTTCCGCCCGGGCTGTTCGCCGAGCGCACCGGCTTTCCCCTCGCGACGATGGAGCGCGAGCTGCGACGGGCCGAGCAGCGAGGCCTGCTCGAGCGCGATCACTCGCGGGTTCGACCGACGGCAACGGGCCGGCGATTCCTGAACGATCTGCAGGCGATCTTCCTTCCGGACGAGCCGCCGCGCGGGGCGAGGGCGACGATCGCCGTCGCGCAGCGTCCCTGAGGGCGCTGGTCCCGTGAAGCGCGCGAAGAAACACTTTCCGCCCGCGCCGCCGAAGCCGCGCAATCCCGTCGCGCGGTCCCCGCTCCTCGGCAAGGGCGGCGCGCACGGCAAGTCGACCGGCGCGCGGCGCCGGCAGGGGAACGTCGAGCTCCGGAAGCTTGCACGCGAGCCGGAGCCCGACACATGACGCTCTCGCGCCGCGATCTCGAGGAAGGGCGGATGCGAGCGGTCTACATGGAGGCCGTCGATCCTCGCCATCCCCTGACCGACGAGCAGCTCGCCGCGTCGCTTGCGGCGGCGCTCAAGGCGAAGCCCGAGGGCGACTGCTGGGTCTTCGCCTACGGCTCGCTGCTGTGGAATCCGCTGTTTCCGTTCGAAGACGCGCGCCCCGCGACGCTCCCCGGCAGGCACCGGCGGTTCTGCCTCTGGTCGCTCGCCTCGCGCGGCACGTCGACCCAGCCCGGGCTGGTGCTCGGGCTCGACCGCGGAGGCTCCTGCCAAGGCGTCGCCTACCGCCTGCCGCGCGCTCAAGCGCACGACGAGCTCGAGCTCCTGTGGCGCCGGGAGATGGTACTCGGGGCCTACAAGCCGCTGTGGCTGACGCTGCGCTCCTCGAGCAAGTCGCTGGTCGCGCTCGCGTTCGTCGTGGACCGCGCGCACCGGCAGTATGCGGGGAAGCTCACGATGAGCGAGCAGGCGGACGTCATCTCCACGGCCCGCGGCGCGTTCGGCTCGTCGGCCGACTATCTCGAGCGCACGCGGGTCGCGCTGGTCACGCACGGCATCGTCGACCCCTATCTGGAGCGGCTGGCCCGGCTGGTCGCGAGAAGGAAGTAGCTCGTCGCTTGCGTCGCGGGCGGCGGAGCTCCGGGCTTTGCTGCGCTTCCGGACTACAGCGCCACGTGCCGGCCGCCGTCGACGCGGATCGTCTCGCCGGTCACGTAGGACGCGTCCGCGAGCAGGAACAGCACCGCCCGCGCGACATCCTCGGGCGCGCCCTCGCGCTTGAGCGGCGTGTGGGAGATGATCCGCTGCCGCGAGAGCTCGTCGAAGGACTCGTCGTCCGGCCAGAGGATGGGACCCGGGGCGACTGCGTTCACGCGCACCTCGGGCGCGAGCTCGCGGGCGAGCGAGCGCGTCAACCCCACGAGCCCCGCTTTCGCGATGCTGTAGAGGACGTAGTTCTTGAGCGGCCGCTCGGCGTGGATGTCGGTGATGTTGACGATCGCGCCCTGCGTCTTTTTGAGCGCGGCCGCCGCGGCCTGCGAGACGAACAGCGGCGCGCGCAGGTCCGCGCCGATCAGACTGTCCCAGTCTTCCGCGGTGATTTCGCCGACGGGCGTCGGATAGAAGCTCGCGGCGTTGTTGACCAGCGCATCGAGCCGGCCGAAGGACTGGACGGTCTGGTCGATCAGCGAAGGAATCTTTGCGAGATCCAGTAGATCGGCCTGGATCAGCGCGACCGAATCCTTGCGCTGATGATTGAGCTCGGCCTGAAGCAGCCGCGCCTCGCCCGCGGAGGCGCGATAGTGCAGCATCAGGCTCGCGCCGGCGGCGTGGAGTCGGCGGCAGATCGCGGCGCCGACGCGCTTGGCGCCTCCCGTGATCAACACGACTTTGCCCTGCACGCGCCGCTCCGGCTACACTCCCCTCGGGAACAAGGCAATCTAGCACATCGATGTTTCCGGCTCCACCGGACGACGGTTCCGCGCTCCCCGCACTGTCTGCCGACGAGCGCGCGCACGCAGCGCGAATGCTCGCCCACCTCAAGCGCACGATCGCCGAAGAGGACGGCTGGATCTCGTTCGCCGACTACATGAGCGCGGTGCTCTATGCGCCCGGCCTCGGCTACTACGCCTCAGGCACGCACAAGCTCGGTCCCGGCGGCGATTTCGTGACCGCGCCGGAGTTGACGCCGCTATTCGGCCGAGCCGTCGCCGTGCAGATCGAGCAAGCGCTGGGCCGGCTCGAGCGCCGCGAAGTGATCGAGCTCGGTCCGGGCTCCGGCCGGCTGTGCGCCGACATCCTCGCCGCGCTGGCCGAGCGCGATGCCCTTCCCGCGCGCTACTGGTTGCTCGAGGTCTCCCCGGATCTGCGCGAGCGGCAGCGCGCTCACCTCGAGAAGGCGGTCCCGGAGCAGCTTCCGCGCGTCGGCTGGATCGACATGCTGCCCGACCGATGGGAGGGGGCGATTCTCGCCAACGAGGTGCTCGATGCCGTCCCCGTGCACCTGATCGTGCGCGGCGCCGACGAGTGGCTCGAGCGCGGCGTTGTGATCGATTCGGACGGCCGGCTCGGCTTCGCGGATCGAGCGCTCGTCTCGCCGGCGCTGCGCGAACGCGCTCTCGCTCGCGTCCCGCCCGTCCGCGACTACCTCTCGGAGCTCAACCCCGGAGGCGAGGCGCTGCTGTCGAGCCTGGCGCAACGCTGCGAGCGGGGCCTCATGCTGATCCTCGACTACGGTTTCCCCGCCGCGGAGTACTACCACCCGCAACGCGATCGCGGAACGCTGATGACGCACTATCGCCAACACGTCCTCGCCGACCCCTTTTTCCGGCCGGGCCTCGCGGATTTGACGGCGCATGTAGACTTCAGCGCGATGGCGCGCGCCGGTGCGGGCGCAGGCATGACCGTGGCGGGATTCACCACGCAGGCGCGGTTCCTGATCAATTGCGGCATCCTGGACGCGCTGGCTCGCTGCGGCGATCCGGGCTCGAGTGCGTACCTTCGCGCGGCCAGCGTGGTCCAGAAGCTCACCTCGCCGGCCGAGATGGGCGAGCTCGTCAAGGTGCTCGCCCTCACGCGCGGCATCGCCCCGGAGCTCGCGGGCTTTCGCGACGGCGACCGCGCGCATCGGCTCTAGCGAAGCGCCCGAGCCGGCCGGCCGTCCCCGCCGCGCCGCCTCCGGCGCCCCGCAGGGTTGCGCTCACACCGCGATTTGCGTCAGTATGCAACTTGTTGCCTCGGCTGATCTGTAGCCTACGGCCCTGCCAACCTCGGCAGCCGGCCGACGCGCTCCCCCCGGGGAGGGGAACGCGATGCTTCTGCAGGACGCACCTGGGAGGGGGAGTCCAGCCGTTGAGACCGTCGTGCCCGACTGTGGGATCGCCTCGATGCGCGGCTGAGCGCCGGCGTCTTCGCGGCCGGCGGGTGCCGGCCGTAGACGCTTCGCGGTGCACGCATCGCGAGTTCGCATGGCGGTGACGCCTTCGCTTTCCCTGGTTCCTGCGGCGCGTCCCGCGCCCCGGGTCGACTTCGAGCGCACCGCCGTCGCGGTCGAGGTCCTAGCGCATCGCGCCGATGCGCTGCTCCAGGCCTACCGCTGGCACGGTCACCGCGCGGCGGCGATCGATCCGTTGAGCGAGCCGCCGGATCCTTTCAACATCCACGAGCTCGATCCGCGTCATCACGGGCTTGCGCTCGACGACTCCGTCGCCTTCGACATGGCTTTCGGGGGCGTAGTCGAGAACCTCACGCTCTCGCAACTGGTTTCGCGTTTGCGGGCGAGCTACTGCGGCCCGATCGCGCTCGAATGTGCACACGTGCGCTCCGAAGAGCAGCGCCGCTGGCTCTGCGCGCGGATCGAGGCGATCGGCGATGCCCCGCCGCTCGCCTCCCCCGAGGCGCTGCGGCTGCTCGAGCGCCTCGTGGCCGTGGAAGCCTTCGAGCACCGCCGCCGGGTCGCCTATCCGCAGTACAAGCAGTTCAATCTCGAGGGCAGCGAAAGCTTCGTGCCGCTGCTGCGCGCGGTGATCGAGCAGGCGATCCGCGAAGGTGCGGAGAACCTGGTGCTCGCGATGCCGCACCGCGGCCGATTGAACGCGATGCTCAATGCGCTCGAGGTGCCCCGGGAGCGGCTCCTGTCGCTGCTCTCGCCGAATCCGGACGCGTCGCTCTCGCAGCGGGATCTGCGGGACCACGCGGGGCTCGCGGGCCGGATCGACACCGCGCAGGGCAGCCTCGAGGTCGTGCTCCTGCACAACCCGTCCCATCTCGAGAGCGTCACGCCGGTGGCCTGCGGCGTGGCGCGCGCGCTGCAGGACCGCAAGGCGGGAGGCTCGGTCCGGAAAGTCCTGCCGGTGATCGTGCATGGCGACGGGTCGTTCTGCGGCCAGGGCGTGGTCGCCGAGACCTTCAATCTCGCGCAGACGCGCGGCTACGGCATCGGCGGAACGCTGCACCTCATTCTCAACAACCACGTCGGCTCGACGATATCGCACCCGCGCGACCAGCGCTCGACGCTCTACTGCGCCGACCTGGCGCGCGCCTTCGACGCCCCGGTCCTGCACGTCAACGCCGATCAACCCGAAGCCGTCGTCGTCACCGCGGCCATCGCGACCGAGTTTCGGATGAAGTTCGGCGCCGACGTCGTGGTCGACCACGTCGGCTACCGGCGCTACGGACACTGGGTCGGCGACGACCCGACGCTGACGCGCCCCGCGACGCAGAGGCGAATCGACGCTCATCCCGCCGTCGTGAGCCTGTACGCCGCGACGCTCGCGCGCCGCGGGGTGACGGGCGAGCACGACGCGGAACGGCTGCGCGCCGAAGCGCTGGCGAGGCTCGCCGCGGCGAACGAAGCGGCGGCGGGCGACCGCGCCCGGCCGGCGCACGCCGACGCGGCCGCGCAAGGCCCCGCGCAGCCGATCCATACCGCCGTGCCGGTCGATCAGTTGCGCGCGCTGGCGATGCGGCTGGCCACGCCTCCGGAAGGCTTCGCCACGCATCCCGCCATCGACAAGATGCGCGCCGATTGGCGCGCGATCGCGCAGCGCGAGGACCGGCCGGTCGACTGGCGCTTCGCCGAGAACCTCGCCTACGCCACGCTGCTCGCGAACGGCTTCAACATCCGGCTCACCGGGCTCGACGTCGGTCGCGGCAGCTTCTGCCACCGCCAGCACCTCTGGCACGACCAGGCCGTCGACGTCGACTGGCGCGAGATCCACGTGCCGCTGCGTCGCATCGCGGAGCGCCAGGGAAGCTTCGCGATCTTCGAGACGCCGCTGTCCGAGGAAGCGGTGCTCGGCTTCGAGTACGGCTACTCGCTGCGCTGCGGGCGCGACCTCGTCGTCTGGGAAGGGCAGTTCGGCGACTTCGTGAACAATGCGCAGGTGATCATCGATCAGTTCATCGCGACCGGCGCGGCGAAGTGGGGCTACGAAAGCGGGCTCGTGATGCTGCTGCCGCACGGCGACGACGGCCTCGGGCCCGAGCACTCCTGCGCCTTCCTCGGCCGCTTCCTTCAGCTCTGCGCCGGCGGCAACATCGAGGTCGCGATGCCGTCTTCGGCCGCGCAGGCCTATCACCTGCTCCGCCGTCAGGCCCTGCGGCGCGACCGCAGGCCCTTGGTGGTGATGACGCCCAAGCCGTGGCTGTACGGCCACGCGCCGTCGTACTCGCGCCTCGAGGAGCTCGCCGAAGGAGAATTCCGTCCCGTGCTGGGCGAGGAGCCGGCGACCGATCCCGAGGCGGTTCGGCGAGTCGTCGTCACCAGCGGCAAGTTCTACTACGACCTCGCGAGCGCGCGCGCGGCGCCGGGCCTTGCCGTCGTGCCGATACTTCGCGCCGAGCAGCTCCATCCATTCCCGGTCGCTGCGCTTGCGAGCGCGCTGTCGGCGTATCCGCGTCTTGCCGAGGTGGTGTGGGCCCAGGAAGAGCCGAAGAACCACGGCTCGTGGCATGTCCTGCGCGAGGAGCTCGAAGCCGCGCTGCCCGCAGGCGTCGCGCTCGCGTACTCGGGCCGGCCGCCGATGGCTCCCACGGCGAGCGCCGACGCGGCGGCCCACCCCGGCGAGCAGCGCGCGCTCGCTCGGGCGGCGCTCGGCATCGCAGCCTCGTAGAGCGGGCCCGCCCGCCTCAGCGCGAGGTTCCGCCGAGACGCTCGGGCTCTTCGTTGCGGTAGAGCAGGTAGGTGTGCGATGCCAGCGCGAAGGACAGGAACGCGTCGGCATCCATCGGCCGCGCGAACAGGAAGCCCTGGAGAACGTCGCAGCCGTGCTTGGCGAGGAAATCGGCCTGGGCGCGGGTCTCGACCCCCTCGGCGACCGTGCGCAGATGCAGCCCGCGCGCGAGGCCGATCGTCGCCCGCACGATCGACGCGTTGGTCTGGCTCGTGAGGAGCTCGCTGGTGAAGGTGCGATCGATCTTCAGCGTATCGAGCTGGAAGCCCCTCAGGTAGCTGAGCGAGGAGTATCCGGTCCCGAAGTCGTCGAGGGCGATCGAGACGCCGAGGGACTTCAGTTCGGCGACGATCGTCTTGCTGCGCTCGACCTCGTCCATCAGCAGCGATTCGGTGAGCTCGAGCTCGAGCAGGTTCGGGTCGAATCCGGTCTCGTCGAGCACGTTCTTGATCGTGTGCGCGAGGCTGTCCTGGCGGAACTGGCGGCTGGAGACGTTCACCGAGACGGCGATGCGGGGCAGCCCTTTGGCGTACCACGCGTGCATCTGCCGGCAAGCCGTGCGCAGCGCCCATTCGCCGATCTCCCCGATCAGACCGGTTTCCTCGGCGATCGGAATGAACTCTCCGGGCGCCACGAGCCCGCGCTCCGGATGCTTCCAGCGGATGAGCGCTTCGACGCCCGCGAGACGCCCCGTCCGCGCCGAGATGAGCGGCTGGTAGTGCAGCGTGAGCTCGTTGCGCTCGATCGCGTGGAACAGCGCGTTCTCCATCGACAGGCGACTGCGCGCGCCAGCGCTCATGTCGACCGTGTACACGATCAGGCAGTCGCCGCCGCGGGCCTTGGCGCGATACATCGCGACGTCGGCGTTGCGCAGCAGCATCTCCGCCTCGGGGCTCGAGTCGGTCGACACGCTGACGCCGATCGACGCGGTCACGTGCAGGCTCTGGCCTTCGAGCACCAGCGGCTGCTTGAGCGCGGCGAGGCAGCGCTGCGCGACCGTCACTGCCATGTCCGCGTCGCGGACGCCGGGGAGCAGCACCGTGAATTCGTCGCCGCCCCAGCGCGCGAGCGTGTCGCACTCGCGGATGCACGAGCGCAGCCGCGTCGCCACGAGCTTGAGCAGCGCGTCGCCCATGCCGTGGCCGAGCGAGTCGTTGATGTTCTTGAAGCGGTCGACGTCGATCATCAGCATCGCCAGCAGCGAGCCTTCGCGGCGCGCCTGCGAGAGGCCGCTCGCGAA
>DATJVX010000059.1:0-17772 GCA_035501595.1 Casimicrobiaceae bacterium
CGTTCGATCTCAGCGTGCCCGGGCGGCCGGACTCCTCCGCGATGGACTGGTTCGCGCGGCGCGGCTTCGTCTGCTGGAGCGTCGACATGGAGGGCTACGGCCGCTCGGACAAGCGCCGCGACATCACCTGCGACATCGCCAACGGCGCGGACGATCTCGCCGCGGCGACCGACTACATCGGGGAGAAGCGCGGCGTACGCGCGTTCCTCGCCTACGGCATCTCGTCGGGCGCGCTGCGCGCGGCGCTCTTCGCTCAGCGCCATCCCGAGCGCGTCTCGCGGCTCGCGCTCGACGCCTTCGTCTGGACCGGGGAGGGCGCGCCGACGCTCCGAGAGCGGCGCAAGAAGCTCCCCGAATTCCTCGCGAGCAACCGCCGGCCGATCGACCGCAAGTTCGTGCACTCGATCTTCGAGCGCGACCATCCCGACACTGCCGAGCGCCGCACCGTCGACGCGTTCGCCGACGCCATCCTCGCGCTCGACGACTCGATGCCCAACGGCACCTACATCGACATGTGCTCGAAGCTGCCCGTGGTCAACCCGGCGAAGATCACCGTGCCGACGCTCGTCCTGCGCGGCCAGTACGACGGCATCGCGGCCTTCGACGACCTGATCGAATTCTTCAAGCGCCTGCCGCATCCCGACAAGCAGTTCTCGGTCATGGCCGGGATCTCGCACGCGAGCTTCCAGCAGAAGAACTACCGCTCGGTCTACCACATCCTGCACGCGTACTTCACGCAGCCTGCGCCGGTGTACGTCGGAACGGCGCATTGAGCGCGCGCGAAGCTACCGCCCCAGGTAAGCTTCCCGGACGAGGTCGTTCTCGAGGAGGTCGCGGCCGGCGCCCTCGAGCACGATGCGCCCGGTCTGGATCACGTAGGCGCGGTGCGCGATCGCAAGCGCGCGCCGGACGTTCTGCTCGACGAGCAGGATCGACACGCCGGCGGCATTGATCGCCTGGATGGTGTCGAGGATCTTCGTCACCAGCTTCGGCGCGATCCCCCAGGAGGGCTCGTCCAGGAGCAGGAGCTGCGGGCGGGCCATAAGGCCGCGCCCGATCGCCAGCATCTGCTGCTCGCCGCCGCTCATCGTGCCGGCGAGCTGGCGGCGCCGATCGGCGAGGACGGGAAAGAGCGCGAATACCCGCGCGAGCGTCTCGGCGATCTCGCCGCCGTCGCGCCGGGTATACGCGCCGAGCTCGAGGTTGCGCTCGACGCTGAGCCGCGGAAAGAGCCGCCGGCCTTCGGGCACCAGCGAGATGCCCAGGCGCACGCGATCGTGCGGCGCGAGGCCGCCGATGGCGCGCCCGCCCAGCGCGATCTCGCCGCCGTCGAGGCGGTTCAGGCCCGCGATGGCGCGCAGCGTCGTGGACTTGCCGTTGCCGTTGCCGCCGACGATCGCGACGATCTCGCCACGCTCGAGCGTGAGGCTCACGTCGTGCACGGCCGGCACGCGCGCGTAGCTCACCCGGATGTGCTCGACGCGGAGCAAGCGCTGTTCCCCTAGCTGCCCAGGTACGCCGCGATGACCGCGGGATCGCGCGCGATCGCCTCGGGCGGCCCGTCGGCGATCTTGCGGCCGGCGTCGAGCACGACGATGTGGTGCGCGATAGGCATGATCGCTTCCATCACGTGCTCGACGATGATGCAGGCGACGCCCCGGTCGCGGATGCGCAGCACGAGCTCGACCGCTTCGCCGATCTCGGCCGGATTCAGGCCCGCCATCACCTCGTCGAGGAGCAGCAGCTTCGGCTCGGTCGCGAGCGCGCGGGCGACCTCGAGGCGCTTCTGCTCGGCGACGGTCATCGCCGCGGCCGGCGTGTTCGCGCGGCTCGCGAGGCCTACGAAGGCGAGCGCTTCGCGGGCGCGCTCGCGGGCCGCATCGACCCGCTTGCGATGGAGCATCGCACCAACCGTCACATTGTCGAGCGCGGTGAGCGAGGGGAAGCTGCGCACGATCTGGAAGGTGCGGGCGATGCCGCGGCGCGCGGCGGCTTCGGGCGTGAGCCGGGCGAGCGGCTCGCCGCCGAGCGCGATCGACCCCGAGGTCGGCGCGTGGAACCCGGCGATGCAGTTGAAGAGCGTCGTCTTGCCCGCACCGTTCGGCCCGATCAGGCCGACGATCTCGCGCTCCTCGACCGCGAAGCTCACGTCCTCGTTGGCGCTCAAGCCGCCGAAGCGCTTGGTGAGGTTGGTGACCGCGAGGAGCGGCGCCGTCATCGCTCGCCCTCCGCCGGCAGAGGTTCGCGCGCGGCGCCCGGACCGCGCCAGCGGCGCCCGAGGTCCCGCAGGCCGCCCACCACACCCGCGGGATAGAACACGGCCACGACGATGATCAGCAGGCCGTAGACGATGAGGTCGGTCCCGCGGCCGGTGCCGCCGAACACCGTGCGGGTGGTCTCCTCGATCGCGGTCAGGATCACCGCGCCGACGACGGGCCCGCTCAAAGTGCCCACGCCGCCCAGGATCGCGACCAGCGCGATCTTGATCGACAGCGACGTCGCCAGCGTCGACCCGGGATCGATGTAGAGCTCCTTCTGCGCGTAGAAGCTCCCGCCCAGCGCGGTGAGAAAGCTGCTCGCAGCGATCGCGGCGAGCTTGTAGCGCGTGAGGTCGATGCCGACGCTGCGCGCCGCGTCGGGCTCGTCCTTGATGGCGCGGAAGTAGTAGCCGAGGAAGCTTCGCTCGATCAGCCGGCTCGCGCTCAGGGTCACGAGCAGCAGCGCGAGGATGATGTAGTAGTACGGCAGCTTGGAGCGGTTGAACACGAAGCCCGCCCAGCCCTCGTTGGCGAAGGGGAGCTGCAGGCCGACCGCGCCGCCCATGGCGTCGGTGTTGGTGACGACGATCTGCAGGATCTCGGCGATCGCGATCGTCGCCATCGCGAAGTAGTGGCCCTTCAGGCGGAAGCAGGGCCAGCCGATCGCCAGTGCGAACGCCACCGCGACGAGGCCGCCGGCGAGCATCCCAAGCCAGGGCGAGAGCCCCCAGGCGAGCAGGAGCTTGGTCGAGGTGTACGCCCCGATGCCGTAGAACGCCGCGTGGCCGAGCGAGACCTGGCCGGCGTAGCCGCCGAGGATGTTCCACGCGACACCCGCCTGCGCGATCATCAGCACCAGGATCGCGAAGTTGAGCTGGCTCGGATTGGCGACCAGCCACGGCAGCGCGACGGCCAGCGCGAGCACCGCGAGCAGCGCGACTCGCTTCGCGGCCGGCATCGTCAGGCGCGGCCCAGGAGGCCCCGGGGGCGGAGCAGCACGACGAGGAGATAGAGCGCGAGCACGAGGGCGAGCTTGTACTGCGGGCCGAGCAGAAACCCGCCGAGCACCTCGACGATGCCGACGATGATGCCCGCCCAGAACGCGCCGGCGACGCTGCCGAAGCCGCCGAGCGCGACGGTCACGAAGGCGACCAGGATGAAGTTCGCGCCGACTTCGGGAAAGATCGGAAAGAAGGTCGAGAGCAGCGCGCCCGCCACACCGGCGCAGGCGGCGCCGATCCCCCAGGCCAGCGCGAACATGCGCTGCACGTCGATGCCCATCAGCGCGGCCGCCTCGCGGTCGGCCGCGGTCGCCTCGAGCGCCGCGCCGACGCGCGTCCGCTGCAGGAACCACCACACGGCGCCGGTCACGACGATCGCGCCTGCGCCCGCAACGAGCTGCGGCGTGCCGAACTGCAGCCATCCGAGCGCGACCTTCCCCTCGACGATGCTGTGGTCGATGCTGCGGAAGTCGGGCTTCCAGAGGAACTGCGCGAGCCCGCGAAACAGGATCATCAGCCCGAAGGTGGTGAAGATCTGCGAGAGCATCGGGGCGCGGATGATGCGCCGGATCACCACGTGGTAGATCGCGGCGCCCAGCGCGAAGAGCAGGAGCGCCGTGAAGGGCAGCGTGAACATCGGGTCGAGCCGCCACAGCGCGAAGCCCCAGAAGCTCGAGTACATCCCGAGCATGAGGAACTCGCCGTGGGAGAAATTGACGATGTCCATCACCCCGAAGATCATCGTCAATCCGACCGCGACCAGCGCGTAGATGAGCCCGATCAGCACGCCGGAGGCGAGCGTCTGGATCAGGATCTCGAGCGACGGGCTCACGCCGCCTTGCGCCGATGGCCCGATGCCGCGCGCACGGCGCGCCTGCCGAAGCGGGCGCGCCCTACTTGCGCTGATCCCACTTCGGCATCGGCCAGATGACGTCCTTCGAGGCGAGGTCGAAGGGCCAGACGGTGGCGTACTTGCCGTCCTGCACCTGCACGATGATGCCGCTGCCCAGCGTGTTCTGGCCCGTCGCGTCGAACTTGATGCCCTTCCACGGCATGATGAGCTTGCTGCCCGGGATATCGGTCTCGACCAGCGCCTTCTGGATCGCCTCCGGCTTCGTGCTGCCGGCGCGGTTGATCGCGTCGGCGAGGACCATGAGCCCCGTGAACGTGCGCGCAGAGTTGCCGTTGAAGTTGGTCTTGTAGCGCTCGAAATACAGGTCGTTCACCTGCTTGATCAGCGGGTTCTTGGCCGCCAGGTCGAGCGCCCAGACCTCGCGGCTCAGGACGTACTCGGCGTCCCTGCCCAGCGTCTTCAGGAACTCGGAGTCGTTGAAGCCGGCGTCGTTGGCGAGGATCGCGTCGGGCGAGACGCCGAGCTCCTTGTAGGTCTTCATCGACAGGATCGCGTCGCCCAGGTACGACGACTGCATGATGAGGTCCGGATTCGCCGCCTTGAGCCGCTGCACCTCCGAGGTGAGCTGCGTGCTCTTGGCGGGGTAGAGGATCTTCTCGACGATCGGATACTTCTGCTCGCCTGCGAGCTTCTCCTCGATCTTCGTCGTCTCGGTGCCGAACAGCGTGTTCTCGTTGAACAGCGCGATCCGCTTGACCGATACGCCCTTCTTCTTCTCGACGTCCTTGAGGAAGTCGAAGAAATTGGCGACGAAGAGCTCGTCGTGCGGCGTCGTGCGGAAGAACCACTTGAAGCCGCGCGCGGTCAGCGTGGCCGACGACGACTCGGGATTGACGAAGGGCACGCCGTAGCGCTCGGCGACCTGGCTCGCCGTGTTGGTGACGTTGCTGAAATAGCAGCAGACGATCGCGACCACCTTCTCCTGCGTGATCAGGCGCTCGGCTTCGGTCGCGCCGGTCTGCGGATTGCCCTGGTGGTCGCCGACGATCAGCTTGATCCGCGCGCCCTTGAGGTTCGGCAATCCTCCGCTCGTCGTCATGGGGAGGTTGAGCCCCTTCGTGCCGTTGTTGATGAGATCCGCGGCGAGGTCCAGCGCGTTCTTGAGCTCGAGGCCCGTCGACGCGGCCGCGCCGGTGAGCGGATAGATCACCCCGATGCGGATCTCCTCCTGCGCCAGCGCCGGACGCGCGACGGCGAGCGCGAGGAGCGTGAGCACGACCGATTGCCAGAAACGTTTCATCGAAGTTCCCCCCATTTCCAAGAAGAGATCGCGACGCGTCGCCCCGACTTGGTTGGCAAATGAGTCGGAGCCGCAGGTTGCGGTTTCGCGTCCGGCGCGTCGCTCAGGACGACGCCAGCTCGTGATTGAGCCGGTCCGTCACGAGCATACAACCGGGTGCGTGCGTGATGCAAAACGGCGCCCGCGCCGCGGCCACCGCGGCCTGCGGCGTCACGCCGCAGGCCCAGAACACCGGGAGCTCGCCGGCCTCGATCGGAACCGCGTCGCCGTAGTCGGGGCGCGAGAGGTCGCGGATCCCGATCGATTCCGGGCTCCCGAGATGGACCGGCGCGCCGTGCACGGCCGGAAACCGCGACGTGATCTGGATGGCACGGATCGCATCGGCCGGCTTGAGCGGCCGCATCGAGACCACCAGCGGCCCGTGAAACGCGCCCGCGGGCTCCGTGGCGACGGAGGTCCGGTACATCGCGACGTTGATCCCGAGCGCAATGTGGCGCAGCGGCACGCCCGCGTCGAGCAACGCCTGCTCGAAGGAGAACGAGCAGCCGAGGATGAACGTCACGAGATCGTCGCGCCAGTGCGCGGCGATGTCGGTCGGCTCTTCGGTGAGCGCGCCGTCGCGCCAGACGCGATAGCGCGGCACGTCGGTGCGGATATCGAGGTCGGCCCCGAGCGAGGGCAGCGTCGGCTGCCCGGGCTCGCCGACGGCGATCAGCGGGCAGGGCTTGGGGTTGCGCTGGCAGAAGCGCAGGAAATCGCCGGCGAGCGCGTCGGGAAGGATCACGACGTTGCCCTGGACGTGGCGCGGGGCGAGACCGGAGGTGTGCCCGCGCATGTCGCCCGCGCGAATCCGGCTGCGGATCGAGGCAGGATGCTCGGCGGGCTGCGGCGACTCGAGCTTCACGGGCGCTACCTCGGCGTTCCGTCGGTCGCGGCGAGGCCGCGCAGGTCCCGAGGCAGCAGCGCGTCGGCGCGATCGCCGTAGGCCGCGCGGAATGCCGCGAGCTCGCGCGCGGCGGCGGTGAGCTGCTCCTTGTCGCGCAGGTCGCGGATGCGCGCGATCCAGGCGGCGACGCTGTCCACGCCCGCCTGCTTCGCCTTGGCCTCGTCCAAGCTCGCGGGGCTCGGCGGGCTCGTTCCCCCGGCCGGCAACGCGGACAGCGCCGTGCGCGCCCCCGTGCTCGCGGCGGCGCTCGGAGGCGACGGGGCGGCCAGGGCCTCGCGGCGCGCGGCGCCTTCCGGCATCGCGGGCACGTCCCCCTGCCGGGGCGCGGTCTTGGCGAGCATGCCGTTCGCGGGCGCCGGCGGAGGCGCGGCGGCGAAGCGATCGCCGGGCGGGCTCTTCTCCTTCGGCGCGTGGCCGCGCGCAGGAGGCGGGGCTAGGCGCGCTGCGGGCGGCGATGGCGCCGCGGGCTTGGGCTCCGCGGCAGGCTTGGAAGCTGGCGCCGGCTCGCTCGGCTGCACTGCCGCCGCTGCGGCGGGCGCCGGCGCAGCGGCTTCGCCTCGCGCGGCAGCCTGGTCTGCGACGACGACCGGCTCGACGTTCTCGCGCGAGGTCATCTGCGCGATGCCGAACGCAAGCGCCGCCACCGTCGCGGCGGCCGCCGCCGGATAGCGCCACTGCCGGTGACGGCGGGCGCGCTCCGGCCCGGCCGCGACCGCGCGCCGCGCTTGCGCGACGATCGCCGCATCGAGCGAGGCGGGCGGCTCCGCGCGGCTCGCCGCGCGCCACGCCGCGGCGACTTCGCGGTCGCGTTCGAGATCGTTCATCCGAGCCTTTGCTCGAGCGGATCGTCGCGGTCACTCCGCTGCTCGAGCTCGCCGTGAAGAGCCGCGCGCAGCTTGGCGGTCGCGTAGCGCAGACGGCTCTTCACCGTCTCGGCGCCGACGCCGGTGAGCTCGGCGATCTCCGCGAGCGAGAGCTCCCCTTCGTACTGCAGCAGAAAGGCGTCGCGCTGCGCCGGCGGCAGGGCGGCGACGGCCGCGCGCAGGCGCTCGCCGAGCTCGGCCGCTTCGGCGCGCGACTGCGGCTCGTCGGCGCGCGCGGCGGGAATCGCCGCGACCGCGTCCCCCTGCGCTTCGTCGTCCGCCGAGACGAGCGTCAGATGCCCGTCGGAGCGGAGCTGGTCGATCCAGCGATTGCGCGCCAGCCGATAGAGCCAGGTCGTGAACTTCGCGGTCGGCGCGTAGCTCGCGCGGGCGCGGATCAGGTTCGACCACACGTCCTGGAAGAGCTCGTCGGCGAGCTCCGCGCGGCGACAGTGGCGGAGGAGGTAGCGATACACGCCGCCCTTGTGCCGGGCGTAGAGCCGATCGAACGCCGCGGCATCGCCGGCGGCGTAGGCGAGCATCAGGTCCTCGTCGCTCGGGGCGGAAACGGGCATGACC
Source organism: Casimicrobiaceae bacterium (assembly GCA_035501595.1). GTDB lineage: Bacteria > Pseudomonadota > Gammaproteobacteria > Burkholderiales > Casimicrobiaceae > PALSA-1003. The sequence continues at coordinate 7,801 of DATJVX010000059.1, forward strand.
CGCCCAGTATGCGAGGCGGGCCATGCAGTGGCAAGCGCGGGCGCCGTTGTCGACGGGGCTCCGGGGTTCGCGTGCGGCCGCCCCGGGCTACGCTGCTTACTGCGCCTTCGGATCGGGGACGAAGCGGCCGGCGTCGGGAAACGGATCGGGACGCGAGCGCGCGATCGGCGGGGGCGCGACGGGCACGCCCAGCGCGAGCAGATTCGGCAGCGAGTCGTAGTAGATCGCGACCGTCTCGACAGCTGTGGCGCTCGCGCGCTCGAAGCGCGTGTAGCTCGCATACGACGTCTCGGCGCGGCCGTAGCCCGTGCCGAGCCTCGAGGCTTCGTCGCGCGCGCCGCCGGCTTCCTTCGCCATCGATGAGGGCGCGGACGGGAGCGGGGCCTGCGCGGTCTTCGCGTCGCTCCGCGCCGCTTCCTGGCGGCGCGGCTCGTCGAGCGCAACGGGGAGCTGCTTCTCCGCGAAGATCGCCACACCGATCACGCCGACGTTGTCCGGCCGCCTGGTACGCGCCGCGTACGAGTCGGGGAGGGCGGTGAAATAGAACGCCGCGGTGCGCGAGAGGCTCGTCCTCCAGCCGGCGATCTCGGTCGCCTCGTAGGCGGACAGAACGTAACCGGACTGCTGCGGCGAGGCGGTGTCGCCGGTGATCACGTTGACGCCGTCGACGCTCATCACTGCGAGCACGCGTCCCGCGCCCGCGTTGCGCACGCGGATCGCGTATTCGTTGCCGGGCTTGCCGACCACGTAGCGGCGGCCGTCGTGCCAGTACGTCGGCAGCACGCGGTTCTCGGTGCGGTCGACGATCTCCACCGTCGCCGGGTCGAAGCTCGGGCCGTGGGCGGCGGCGGGCCGCGCCAGGAGGCTCGCCAGCGCGAGGAGCGCGGCGCACAGCGATCGGTTCGGAGGCATCGTGAGGATCTCCTTGGTCGACAGGGAAGGTAGAGATGTCGCGGGCATCGCCACGCTGAAGCGCGGGGCTAACGCTCACCCCCGGGCTTGCGATGGCTATGAACGGCCGGGCTGGCGGTTCGGGGTCAAAGCGCGGGGTCGAGGCGCGGGGGCCCGCGTGCGATAATCCGCGGCCTCCCCGCCGCGCGGATCGGGGCCGTGGCGGGCACAATGTCATAGCTCGCGCCGAGCGTGACAGCGCGTCGCCCGGGAGCAACCACAAGCCGCAGCCGGGCTTCAGCGCAGCGACGCCCGGCGATCATCCACAGCCATGCAGGACGTCCAACATCTCCAGGCGCTCGTCGCGCTGGCCGGCTTCGCGCTCGCTTTCGTGTTCGGCGCGGTCGCGCAGCGCGTGGACTTCTGCACCATGGGCGCGATCACCGACGTCGCGGTCTCTGGCGACTGGCGGCGGATGCGCATGTGGCTGCTCGCCATCGCGGTGGCGATCGCCGGCGCCACCTGGCTGGAGACGAGCGGGCTCGCGGACCTCTCCAAGTCGATCTACACCGGCCCCAGCGTCCCGTGGCTATCGCACATCGTCGGCGGCTTGCTCTTCGGCTTCGGGATGACGCTCGCGTCGGGCTGCGGCAGCAAGATGCTGATCCGCGCCGGCGCCGGCAACCTCAAGTCGCTGGTCGTGCTGCTCGTGCTGGGCATCTCGGCGTACATGACGCTCAAGGGGCTCTTCGCCGTGTGGCGCGTGAGCGCGCTCGATCCGCTGCGGCTCGACACGCGCGCGTTCGGCGCGGCGCACTCGGACCTGGCGAGCGTGGCTAGCGCGCTGTCCGGGGGCGGCTCGCTCAAGCTCGCGCTGCCGATCGCGATCGCCGCCGGCGTGGCGACCTTCGCGTTCGCGGCGCCGGATTTCCGCGCGCGACGCGAGATGATCGCCGGGGGCTTGGCGATCGGCGCGATCGTGGTCGGCGGCTGGTACGTCACCGCGCATCTGGGCCATCTTGCGGAGGACCCGCGGACCCTGGATGAGGCCTTCGTCGCCACCAACTCGGGAAGGCCCGAGTCGTACAGCTTCGTCGCACCGGTAGGCTACACCCTGGAACTGCTGATGCTCTGGAGCGATCAGTCGCGGATCGTCACCTTCGGCATCGCCGGCGTGCTGGGCGTCGCGCTCGGCTCGGCGGCGATGGCGCTCGCCACACGGCGCTTTCGCTGGGAAGGCTTCGCCTCGACCGAGGATCTTGTCAACCATATCGCCGGTGGCGTGTTGATGGGATTCGGCGGAGTGACGGCGCTGGGCTGCACGATCGGGCAGGGCCTGAGCGGGATCTCCACGCTGGCGATCGGCTCGTTCATCGCGCTCGCCTCGATCGTCGGGGGTTGCATTGCAGCGTTGAAGTACCAATACTGGCGCTCGGGATAGGGAAACGCATGATCGTCTACGACCTCGTTTGCGCGCGACAGCACCGCTTCGAAGGCTGGTTCGGCTCGGCGGAGGACTTCGTGCGCCAGCGCGACGACGCGCTCATCCGCTGCCCCCTGTGCGACGACGCGTCGATCCAGCGCCGGCCTTCGGCGAACATCCAGGTCGGCCGCGCGCCCGAAGCGCCCGCCGGCCCGTCGAAGCCCGCGACGCCCGCCGTCGCCAAGGACGCCGAGCCGAGGCAGGCGATGATCCCGGTCCCCGATGCGAAGATGCTCTCGGCGCTGCGCAAGCTCGTCGCCGAGACCGAGAACGTCGGCCGCTCGTTTCCCGAGGAGGCGCGCAAGATCCACTACGAGGAAGCGCCCAAGCGCGGCATCCGCGGCCAGGCGACCTCCGAGGAGGCCGACGCGCTACGCGAGGAGGGCATCGAGTTCATGTCCCTGCCGAACATCCTCACGCGCGATCTCAACTGACGCTTTTTGCGCAGGCTCTCCCGAGCCGCTATAATTTTTCGCGTTTGCGGCGGGCCGTTAGCTCAGGTGGTAGAGCAGCGGACTTTTAATCCGTTGGTCACTGGTTCGACTCCAGTACGGCCTACCAGTGACCGAAGGAAAGCGCGACAGCGCCGTTGAGGACGCGGCTGTCGCCCTCCGCGGCCTTCCTGACCGCGATGGCTTCCCGATCTCGTCCGTGCGCAGGATGACGAAGCGCTGACTGCTGCGCCGCTTTGCGGCCTCTCGGCGGTCACACGCGAGTCACATGGAAAAGATGCATAATAGGTCGCCAGGGTCCGTGCCGCAGCCGCAGCGAGAAGGATGACAGTGCGCATCAATATCGAATCGGTGTTCGAGCAATTCGACAGCCAGCTCTCGGCGGCCATGGCCAAGGCCGCGCTGCAAACGGTGCCGGGCATGACCACCAAGACGGCGCTGCGCATGTATCGCGCATTCCGGCGCAACGCGATCGTCGCGCTCTCTCCGTGGGAGCAGGTGCCCGCGTCCGCGCTCTCCGGCGACACGATCCCCGGCGCACTGCCGCCATCGGATCGCATCACGCTGCCCGACGAGCCGAAGCCGCGTCGCTAGGCGACGCCCGCGCCAGCCGCCGCTTCCCGCGATCGGCGATCCGTGCCGCGGCGCGCCGGGTCGGCGTCTCTCCTACATGTAAATCGGACCGCTGCCGATAGCGGCGTGGCCGATTCCGGCCGATAGTAGCTGCGACCGTTCGGGTGCTCGAGAAGGGACTTGAGAACCGCGTGAACCCTTGGAGAAACCTATGACCCACCGCTATCCGTCGCTGCTGCTCGCCACGCTGGCCGCGACCTTCCTCGGCACCGCCGCCGCGCAGACCCCGAGCAGCGACACCGCGAGCAAGCCGATGCCGCAGGCGAGCCAGACTCAACCCTCGGACAAGATGCAGGCGCCGTCCGCCCAGACGAAGAGCCCGGGCGCGATGTCCTCCGCTCAGGGCACGGCGTCGTCGAGCGACCAGGCGATATCCGGCGAGAAATCGAAGACGGACTCGAGCGCCATGTCGGATGAATCGAAGACGCAGAAGCACGCCATGAAATCGCACCACAAGCACATGGCCAAGTCGAAGCGCTCCTCGCAGGAAGCGATGGCGCCCGACGAGAAGGCCTACCGCTCGGCGCTGCGCGACTGCGTCAAGAACGACAGCGCAAGCGAGCGCGACAGCTGCCTCGACAACACGATCGACCGTTTTCACCGCAACGCCTGACGACCACCTCGTCTCGAAATCTCCGCCCCGCGTTCGCCGCGGGGTTTTTTTCGCCGCCGTCGCGGCGAGGAGTCGGCGCGCGGGGCCCGGCGCGGGCGGCTCGCGTTTCTGGTAGGCTCGCCACCGATGCCTGACGTTCGCCTCGCGCCGTCGCGACGCTTCGCTTCCCCCGCCGTCCGCACCGCGCTCCGGCACGCGCTCGCGGCGATCGCCGGCGCCTCGCTCCTGGCGGGCTGGGGCATCGCCGCGGCGCAGGCGCCCGCCGTCGAGCGCGCGGCGTCGCCGGCGCAGAGCGCCGACGACGCCCCGAAGCGAGGGCTCCTCTTCGAGGTCAAGTCCGCCAACACCACGGTGTACCTCTTCGGCACGATCCACGTCGGCAGGCCCGAGTTCTATCCCCTGGACGCACAGACCAATCGCGCGTTCGCCGCGTCGAGCACGCTCTACCTCGAAGTGAACCTGAGCGACAGCGCGCTGGTCGCGAACGCGAGCGCGCTGGCGACCTATCCCCCGGGCGCGGCGCCGCGCCCGCTTCCGCCCTCGGTCCAGGCGAAGCTCGATGCCGCGCTCGATCGCTACCAGCTGCCCAGGCAGGCCGCGCTCGCGATGAAGCCCTGGATGCTCGGGCAGACGCTGCTTCTCCTGGAGGCGACCCGGCAGGGCTACGATCCGGCGTACGCGACCGAGATCCACCTGATGGGGCTCGCCACCGCGCAGCACAAGGAGGTGCGCGGGCTCGAGACGCTCGACGAGCAGTTCGCGGTCTTCGACCACATGCCCGACGATGCGCAGCAGCGCTTTCTCGCGGACATAGTCGACGCGCTCGACGATCCGCGCATGGGGACCGACCTCGACGCGCTGGTCGGCGCGTGGGCCAATGCCGACCCCCGGGGACTCGAGGACGAGCTCGCGCGCGAGCGAGCCGAGGGCACCGCGTTCGCCCGCGAAGTGATGCCGCGGCTCGTCGACGAGCGCAATCGCACGATGGCCGAGCGCATCGCCGACATCGCGAAGTCGGGCAGGACGACGTTCGTCGCGATCGGCGCGCTGCACCTGGTCGGGCAGAACGGGGTCGTCGCGCTGCTGCGCGCGCGGGGCCTGGCCGTCCGGCCGCTGTAAGCAAGGGCAGGGCGGCTGTCACCGCCCGGCGACAAGGCCTGGCGCACGGGGACGGCGCGCGCCGGTTTGTCGTATAATTCGCAGCCCGCTCGCTCCCGCGTCCGCTGCATCCTTCAGACAGGGTCGGGTCGTTCGCCGGGCCTGCCACGAAACGGATCGCATCTTCGAACGAAGCGCTGGTCACTTCGAGCCGATCGGCGCCCGCGAGCCAACGGGGCGCCGAAACAACTCGAAAGAACCTGCAACAGCCCGGACATACTGTCACCCGAGTCTTCCGTTTGAATTGTCGGCCGTCCGCGCCGGCACCTTAGGCCTTTGGAGATCCCGATCATTCTGCGCCGCCTGCTGACCCTTCTGGTCTCGCTCGCCGCGCTCGCGCTGCTCACGAGCTGCGACAGCGGCAACGGCGTCGGCGCGACGCCCAACCTGACGCGCATCCGGGTCATCAACCTCGTCCCGAACGCGCCGTCGATCCAGGTCCAGCTCGACAGCGACGCGCCCTTCGTCACCGGGCTCACCTTCGAGCAGGTCACGCAGTACATCGTCGTGAGCGAGGGCGTCGCCACGTCCGCGCGCGAATTCAAGGTGAGCGCCGACGGCGGGCAGACGAACATCATCGACGTGAGCGCGAACCTCCTCGCGGCGACCGACTACACCTTCGTCGTGTACGGACCGGTCGAGGCGGTGCACCAGACGCTGGTCCTGGACACCAACACGCTCATTCCCAACGGCGGCACCTTCGACCTGCGGGTGATCAACGTCGCGACCGGCATCAATGCCGTCGACCTCTACCTCACTGTGCCCGGAGTCGACCTGAGCCTCACCGCGCCTTCGGTCTCGGCGACCCCGGTGGGCTCGACGAGCTTCTTCGCGAACATTCCGACCGGCAACTACGAGCTGCGGGTGACGCCGGTGGGCAGCAAGGCCGTGATCTACGACGCCATCATCGGCGACGTGTTCCCGGACAAGTCGCTCAACGAGGTCGTGGTGTTCGGCAAGGGCAGCGCGAACCTCGTCAGCGCCGGCGTGCTCCTGATCGACGCCAATGGCACCGGCCAGGTCGTCGACAGCACGCTCGCGGAGCTCAAGGTGCTCAACGGCACGTCGCTCGGCGCGCCGCTCAACGTGTTCGTCGACGGCGTGCTCACGCTCGCCAACATCCCCATCGCCGGCGTGTCGAACTACCAGAAGGTGGCGGCCGGGACGCGGACCGTCACGGTGCAGTCGGCGGCCACGCCGGGCGCGACGCTGCTGACGGTCGTCGTCGATCTCCCGCCAGCGACCGATACCTCGGTCGCGGTCAGCGGCTCGGCGGGGGCGCTGCAATCGCTGGTACTCAGCGACAACAACCTGCCCTCCGCGGTCAACCGGGCGCGGGTGCGCTTCGTCAACGCCTCGCCCGACCTCGGGCCGGTCGACGCCTACGTCAACTTTGTCAAGACCTTCGAGAACATCGCGTCGAACACCGCGTCGCCCTACACCGAGGTCGAGGCCGTGGCCACCGGCACGACCTACGAGTTCGATTTCAACGTCGCCGGGACCACGACGCCGGTGCTGATGATCCCGAACGTCGTGCTCACCCCCGGCAAGACCTATACGATCTACGTCGTCGGATCGGCTTCCGCGCCGCAAGGCGTGGTCTCGCTGGACGACTGACCGCGCACGAATGATGCCCAACATCCGCCCGTGGAGACAACGATGAACTCGCGCCGCGCAATCACCTTCGTGCTGTTCCTGGTTTCGGTCGCCCTCGCCGGCTGCGGCTCCAAGGGAGGCGGCAGCAACGCGCGGATCCGCGTGCTCAACGCGATTCCCGACGCCGCGTCGATAAGCGTGGCGCTGGACACCAATCCGCCGTTCGTGAGCGGGCTCGCGTTCGAGCAGACCACCCAGTACACGGGGGTGGACACCGGGTCGCGCGAATTCAAGGTGAGCGCCAACGGCGGCGCGTCCAACGTCGTCGACACGACGCTGAGCGTCAACAACGCCGACTACACCTACATCGTCTACGGGCCGGTCTCCGCGGCCGTCGCCGGGCTGTTCCAGGACAGCGGCTTCTCCACGCCCAACTCGGGCAACTTCGCCGTGCGCTTCATCAACGCGGCCGCGGGTGTCGGCCCGCTCGACCTGTACCTAACCGCTCCCGGCGTCGACATCAACACGACCTCGGCCACCGTGCCCAACGTGAACTACGGCAACGCCTCCGCGTTCACGACCATTCCCAACGGCACCTACGAGATCCGCGTCACCGCCGCGAACACCAAGGACGTCGTCTTCGACACGCCCGCGCAGTCGTTCACGGACCAGTCGCAGAACAACATCGTCGCGGTCACAAAGGGCAGCGCGCGCCTGGTCGACGTGGGCGTCCTGCACATCGACAGCAACGGCACCGGGCAGGTGTTCCAGAACCTGCTGGCGGAGTTCAAGGTGATCAACGCCACGTCGGTGCCCTCGCCGCTCAACGTGTCGGTGGACGGCGTGCTCACGCTCTCCAACGTGCCCTTCACCGGCGTCTCCAACTACACGACGACCACCGCCGGCTCGCACACCTTCACGGTGCAGGCCACCTCCACGCCGGGCTCCAACCTGGTCACGCTGGTCAACACGCTCAACCCGGCGACCGACACCTCGTTCGTGTTCTCCGGGCCGGCCGGCGCGATCCTGCCGCTGGTCCTGGGCGACAACAACCTGCCGCCGGCCATCGGGCACGCGCGGATCCGCTACGTCAACGTCGCGGCCGATTTCCCCGCGCTCGACGTGTACGTCAACTTCGCGAAGCAGGTGTCGAACCTGACGTTCAATTCCGCCTCGAGCTACGTCGATGTGACCGCGGACACCACGGTGGGAACGCCCTTCGAGTTCGACTTCAACACCGCGGGGACGGTGACGCCGGTGCTCAAGATGACCAACGCGGTCATCATCGGCGGCCACAACTACACCGTCTACGTGATGGAATCGGCCGGGACACCGCAGGGCGTACTGACCAAGGACGACTAGGGTACGGGTTTGCAGGGGCGCGGGGCGCGCCGGGTGTCGCGCGTTGCCCCGCGTTGCGTGCGCGGCGTATAATCCGCTCGCCGCCGGCGTGCTTCTCCCAAGTCGCCGGCGGTGCCCGGCAACAGCGTCGCTCCCGTGGGTCGTTAGCTCAGCTGGTAGAGCAGCGGACTCTTAATCCGTTGGTCGAAGGTTCGATCCCTTCACGGCCCACCAATCCTTCAATGGGTTAGCTCTGGTCTCGAATCCTTCTGCTGTTGCAGCGTAGCTAAATCGTAACCACCGAGCAGCGGATCGAGCCGGTTCGCCGCCTGCGCGAGATGGTCGGGCGCCAGATGCGCATAGCGCTCGACCATCACCGAAGAGCGCCAACCGCCCAGGCGCTGCAGCTCGTGCGTCGGTGTCCCGGCCTGGCGATGCCATGAAGCCCACGTGTGCCTCAAGTCGTGCCAACGGAAGTTCTCGATGCCGGCGCGCTTCAGGGCCTTGCGCCACGCCAGCGTGTTGCCCCAGGCGAGCGGCCGCCCGCGAAAGGTGAACACGCGCTCGGGGTGCTTCCCGAGCTGCCGCCGCAACACCGCAAGCGCGGTCGCGTTGAGCGGGACCGAAATCGGCTTGCGATTCTTCGATTGGGCTGCGCCTACCCACGCATGGCCTTTGTCGAGGTTCACGTGCGACCACTCCAGGCCGATCACATTGGACTGGCGCAGCCCTGTGGCGAGCGCGAACAGCACGACGTCCCTTTGATGCGCCGGTAGCTCACCGAGAAGCGTTGCTACTTGCTCCTTGGTGATCGAACGCTCCCGTCCCGGTCCTTCCTTGAACAGCTTCACCTTCGGCATTCGATCGATCCATTCCCATTCGTCGCGTGCGCGGCGGAGAATGGCTCGAATGACCGCCAGATAGCGGTTGACCGACGGCTTGCTGGCTGTCTTGAGCTTCTCGGCCTTGATGCGGTCGAGAACGTCGAGGGTAATCTCGTTTAGCATCAGGTCACCCAAGAACTCGTCCAGCCAGCGAAGCTTCCTCACGTCCTCCTGGTGCGTGACCTTCTCCGAGGTCTCGGCGAGCCAGCGAACAACCGCTTCCTTCCATGAGCGTCTCGGCTTCACGCCGAGCCGCTCCTCCTCCCACAGCGATGCTTTCAGCCTGTCGTGGTACTCCCGAGCTTTTGCTTTGTCGGCAGTCCCAGTGCTGTGCTGTAGCGTTCTTCCGCTGTGGCTGATCTTGACCCACCAATGCGGTGAGTCGCCGCGTTTGTAGAGTGACATGGTTCCAACTCCTTGCGTTCACTCTGCAACACACGCCGCCGATATTGTGAGCGGATGTGCTCGATGAGGTCAACGTCGACGAAGACCCAGCACTTGCCGATCTTGGCGCCGGGAATCTCGCCGGCGCGGGCCTTCTCCTGCAGCGTCACCGGGTGGATGCGCAGGAGCTCGGCGGCGGCTTGGAGATCGAGGGTGTTCATCGCGATACCTTCGGCGTGTGTTGCGACTGGCTACCTTCCCAGATAAACCGCAGTGATCTGCTCGCGGCCGTGGCCCATCTCGTGGCTGATCGCCTCCCGCGCCTCGCGATCGATCGCCTTCTGTTTCGGTGTGAGCTGCCTCGACGTCGGTCCGCCCTGGGCCGGACACTTCCACCCGGTGAGCTGCTCGTAGCGCGTCTGCGCGTAATGGTGTCGGTGTCCGTGGAAGGCATGGATGCCGGCCCGAGCGCACTCGTGGCGGAAGTGGGCGAGATACTCTCGGTACGTGGCGTAGCCGGGCTCGACCAGGCTCTTC
>DATJVX010000060.1:0-2446 GCA_035501595.1 Casimicrobiaceae bacterium
GGTCTCGCAGAACCAGGACATCAAGGTCGATATCGTCGGGCCGACCTCGCCCACCAAAAAGGACATCGACGAAAAGCGCGGGGTGATCGCCTTCGAGTCCAAGCTCGAGCCGGAGGAGGAGCGGGTCATCGAGTTCGGCTACCGCGTGACCTGGCCCGGAGGCCGCGCGATCATCTACCGCTAAGCCGCTTAGGGCGCCCCTTTCGCGGGGGCTTCGCTTTCGGGAATCTGCGCTATAACGGCCTCGCCCCGGCTCGACCGGGGCTTTGGTTGCGAGGCGGACGATAAGATGGCGAATGTCGCGGTGGTCGGCGCCCAGTGGGGCGACGAGGGCAAAGGCAAGGTCGTGGACTGGCTGTCGGAGCGCGCCGACGTGGTCGTGCGCTTCCAGGGCGGCCACAACGCCGGCCACACCCTCGTCATCGGCAACAACACCTACAAGCTCTCGCTGCTTCCCTCGGGCGTCGTGCGTGCCGGCAAGCTCGGCGTCATCGGCAACGGCGTCGTCGTCGATCCCTGGGCCTTGTGCGAGGAGATCAAGAAGATTGCAGCGCAGGGCGTCACCGTGAGCCGCGACAACCTGCGCATCGCCGAGAACGCCACGCTGATCCTGCCGCTGCACCGCGAGCTCGACGTGATCCGCGAGGACGCGGCGGGCTCGGCCAAGATCGGCACCACTGGCCGCGGCATCGGTCCCGCCTACGAGGACAAGGTCGGGCGCCGCGCCATCCGCGTGCAGGATCTGCGCAACCTCGCGACGCTAGGGCCCAAGGTCGATCGCATCCTCGTGCACCACAACGCGCTGCGCCGCGGGCTTTCCCAGCCCGAGATCTCCAAAGAGAAGCTGATGGGCGAGCTTGCCGAGATCGCGCCCAAGATCCTGCCCTTCATGGACGTGACCTGGGATCTCCTCGACCGCGAGCGCAAGGCGGGCAAGCGCATCTTGTTCGAAGGTGCGCAAGGCGCGCTGCTCGACATCGACCACGGCACCTACCCTTACGTAACGTCGTCGAACACCGTCGCCGCTCAGGCCGCCACCGGCTCTGGCATCGGGCCGCGCGCCGTGGGCTACGTGCTCGGCATCGCCAAGGCCTACACTACCCGCGTCGGCTCCGGGCCGTTCCCGACCGAGCTCAACGACGCCATCGGGGAGCGTATCGGCGAGCGCGGCCGCGAGTTCGGCACCGTCACCGGGCGCAAGCGCCGCTGCGGCTGGTTCGACGCTACCCTCGTGCGCCAGACCATCAAGGTGTGCGGCATCGACGGCATCGCGCTCACCAAGCTCGACGTGCTCGACGGCTTCTCGGAGCTGAAGGTGGGTGTCGGCTACAAGCTCAATGGCGAGCGCATGGACCGGCTGCCCGCGGGGAGCAACGCGCAGGCGCGCGTCGAGCCCATATGGGAGACGCTCGAAGGCTGGTCGCAGTCGACGCGCGGGGCGCGCAGCTGGGCCGACCTGCCGGCGCAGGCGGTCAAGTACGTGCGCTACATCGAGGAGCTGATCGAGTGCCCGGTGACGCTGCTCTCCACCTCGCCAGAGCGCGACGACACCATCCTGATGCGCGATCCGTTTGCGGATTGACGGTTTAGGCTGTCGCAAAACCATCATGAGAGCGCGACACCATGCGCCCTGACAAGCACTTGCCAGAGTGGGGACGCACATGGGGGAAGACAGCGAGGGACGCGCCAGGAGCGAGATCCGGCGCGAGCTGATCGATAGCGTCGATGAAGAGCTCGAGATGGAGCTCGACGACGAGCGCGCTGCAGAGTTCGCCGCGCTGATGGAGCACAAGGCTTCGCGCGACACCATCGACCGCAACCTCTATTTCAAGGAGCTGTTCCGCCTGCAGGGCGAGCTCGTCAAGCTGCAGGATTGGGTCGTGAACCAGAGGCTGAAGATCGTCGTGATCTTCGAGGGGCGCGACGCCGCCGGCAAGGGCGGCGTCATCAAGCGCATCACGCAGCGCTTGAACCCGCGCGTCTGCCGCGTGGCGGCGCTGCCCGCCCCCACCGAGCGCGAGCGCACGCAGTGGTACTTCCAGCGTTACGCCGCGCACCTTCCCGCCGGCGGCGAGATCGTGCTGTTCGACCGCTCCTGGTACAACCGTGCCGGTGTGGAGCGCGTCATGGGCTTCTGCACCGAGGCCGACGTCGAGGAGTTCTTCCGCTCGGTGCCCGAGTTCGAGCGCATGCTCGTGCGCTCCGGCATCATTCTCATCAAGTACTGGTTCTCGATCACCGACGACGAGCAGCACTTCCGCTTCATGATGCGCGTGCACGACCCGCTGAAGCAGTGGAAGCTGTCGCCCATGGACCTGGAGTCGCGCCGGCGCTGGGAAGATTACACCAAGGCCAAAGAGGCGATGCTCGAGCGCACGCACATTGCCGAGGCACCCTGGTGGATCGTGGAAGCCGACGACAAGAAGCGGGCGCGGCTCAACTGCAT
>DATJVX010000061.1:0-135150 GCA_035501595.1 Casimicrobiaceae bacterium
GCCCGACGCTGGAAGGCCAGCTGCGCTCGGTCTCGACGAAGCTGCGCGCCCGGGCGCGCAGCTCCGCCCAGCGCCGCTTGTCCTTCAGGAGCTCGAGCACCTTGACCGCCAGCGCGTCCGCATCTCCCGCGCGAAACAGCACGCCCGTCTCCTGATCGCGGATCAGCTCGCGGTGGCCGCCGACGTCGGAGGCCGCGAGCAGCCTCCCCTGGGCCATCGCCTCGAGCGGCTTGAGCGGAGTCACGAGCTCAGTGAGGCGCATCGGCAGGCGCGGATAGACGAGCACGTCGATCAGGTCGTAGTAGCGCTGCACGTCGCCGTGCGGCACGCGGCCCGCGAAGCGAACCTTCGACGCGACGCCGAGGCGCGCGGCGAGAGCGCGCAGATTCGCCTCCTCCGCGCCGCCGCCGACGAAGAGCACCTGCGCCCGCGGCTCCCCGGCGAGGATCTTCGGCAGCGCCTCGAGCAGCAGGCCCAGCCCCTCGTAGGCGTAGAACGAGCCGATGAAGCCCAGCACGATCGCGCCTTCGAGCGCGAGGCGCTGCCGCAGCGAGCCGTCGGGCTCGCGGCCGAGCACGAATTTCTCGATGTCGACGGCGTTGGGAACGACGGTCACCTTCGCGGGATCGATGCCCCGCGACACGATGTCCGAGCGCAGGCCCTCGCAGATCGTCGCCACGGCGTCGGCGCGCTTCAGGGCGTAGGTCTCCAGGGCCCGCGTGAGTCGATACCGCGCTCCGCCCTCCCGGGTGCTTCCGTGATCTACCGCCGCGTCCTCCCAGAAGGCCCGCACCTCGTAGAGCACCGGAATGCCGAGGTCGCGCCCGACCCGAAGCGCCGGTATCGCGTTCAGCACCGGGGAATGCGCGTGGAGAAGCTGCGGCCGCGTCTCCGCCGCGACCGCGCGCAGGCGCCGGGCGAGCGCGTTCATCATCGAAAGCTCGACCACGCCGGGGACGGCGTCGAGCGCGCCGCGCGAGAGCGGAGTGCGGAAGAATCGCCAGCCGTCGACCGTCTCCTCGAGCGCCTCGCCTCCACCTTGCTTGGGACCCGTGAGATGGAAGGTTTCCCACCCCAGGCGGCACTGCTCCTGGAGGATCGACAGGGTGCGGAACGTGTACCCGCTGTGCAGCGGCAGCGAGTGATCGAGGATGTGCAGAATGCGCACTGGTCGTTCCGCGCGCACGACCTACGCGGCCTTCGCCTGCCCGGTGTCCCCCGCCCCCATCGCCTTGCGCAGGAATGCCTCGAACATCAGCAGCGACCACAGCGCGACGCTGTAGTCGCGCGCTCCCGACCGGTGCTGATCCACCATCTCCCGCAGGAACCGCGGATTGAAGTACCCGGAATCGGCGAGCACCGGCCCGAGCACGGCCTGCTGCACGCGATCCTTGAGTGGCCCGCGGAACCAGCTCGCGAGCGGCACCGAGAAGCCCATCTTCGGGCGATACAGAACGTCGTTCGGCAGATAGGGCTCGAGCGCCTTCTTGAAGAGGAACTTGCCCTCCCGGCCGCGCAGCTTGAGCGCCGGCGCCAGGCCGGAGAGCCACTCCATCAGGCGATGGTCGAGGAGCGGCTCGCGGACCTCCAGCGAATGCGCCATGCTCGCCCGGTCGACCTTCGTGAGAATGTCTCCGACGAGATAGGTCTTCATGTCCAGATACTGGACGAAGGACAGCGGCTCGTCCCTGGGCGCGCGCGCGGCGTGGCGGCGCAGGACCTCGACCGCGCGATAGCCCTGCAGCTCGCGACGGAAGGCGTCCGACAGGAGGCGATCGCGCAGCGGGTCGCCCATCACCGAGACGCTGTGGAAATAGCCTTCGATCGAATTGCGCGCCAGCGCCTCCAGCGTCGACTTGGCGCGCAGCACCTTCGGCGCCCAGTCGGCCTTCGGATAGAGATTGCCGAGCAGCCCGAACACCGGCGCTCGAACCGAGTGCGGCAGCATCGAGCGCATGCGCTCTTCGTAGACGTGCCAGCGATAGCGGCGATAGCCCGCGAAGTTCTCGTCTCCGCCGTCGCCGGACAGCGCGACCTTCACGCTCTTGCGCGCGAGCTGGCACAGCCGATAGGTCGGGATGGCCGAGCTGTCGGCGAAGGGCTCGTCGTAGACGTCAGCGAGCGCGTCGAGAAGGCCGAAATCGTCGGGATCGACCTGCTCGATGCGGTGATTCGTGCGGTAGCGGTCGGCGACCGCCTGCGCGTATGCCGACTCGTTGAAGGCCGGGTCGCCGAACGAGATCGAGCAGGTGTTGACCGGCTCCTTCGACGCCCCGGCCATCATCGCGACGACGGCGCTGGAGTCGACGCCGCCCGAGAGGAACGCGCCCAGCGGGACATCGGCGATCATGCGGCTTTCCACCGCGTCGCGCAGCCGCGGGATCAGCTCTTCGCGCGCCTCGTCCGGCGACAGGCCGGAGCGCGGCTGGAAGGGGATATCCCAGTACTCGCGCGGCTGCGCCGCCGTGTCGCCTCGGCGTACCGCGAGCGTACAGCCCGGCGGCAGCTTGAGCGCTCCGGCGAAGATCGTATGCGGCTCGGGGACGTAGCCGTACGCCAGGTAGTCCTCGACCGCGCGGGGCTCGATCTCGCGCCTGAACCCCGGATGGACCATGAGCGCCTTCAACTCGGAGCCGAAGGCCAGCGTCCCGTCGCCGAGCCGCGCGTAGTACATCGGCTTCACCCCCAGCCGATCGCGCGCGAGAAACAGGGTCTCGCGATTGCGGTCCCAGAGCGCGAAGGCGAACATGCCGCGGAAGCGCGAGACGCAATCCTCGCCCCACTGCTCCCACGCGTGCACGATCACTTCGGTGTCGCTCTTGGTCCGGAACGCGTGACCGTGGCTCGCGAGCTCGGGAATGAGCTCGCGGTAGTTGTAGATCTCGCCGTTGAACATCACGACGACGCTGCCGTCCTCGTTGTAGAGCGGCTGATCGCCCGTCGACAGATCGATGATCGAAAGCCGCCGATGGCCGAGGGCCACGCCCGGCTCGAAATGGAAGCCGTCTGCGTCCGGTCCGCGGTGGGAGAGGCTCGCGTTCATGCGCCCGACGAGCTCGCGGGCGATGGGGCGCCGGCCCGAAATATCGAAGATACCTACGATGCCGCACATGGCTTGGCCTCGCTAAGGCAGCGTCGCGCGCTGCAGCCGCGCGGAATCGGCGGCGGCCTGAACGACGGGACCGCGTGACGCCGGCAGCGAAACGCCGGCCGCGGCGAGCGTGCGCTCGTACACCCGATCGTAGGCGACCACCATGGTCGTCAGGCTGAACCGGGTGGCGACGACCCGCAGCGCCGCTTTCGCGTGCCGGTTCGCGGTCGCGCGGTCGTCGAAGTAGGCGAGCACGGCCGATGCCAGCGCGTCCGGGTTCGCCGCCGGCACGAGCGTGCCCGTCATGCCGGACTCGATCAGCTCCGCGTTGCCTCCGACCCGCGTCGCAACCACGGGGAGCCGCGTGGCCATCGCCTCGAGGATCGTGTTCGACACGCCTTCAGCGAGCGAGGGCAGCGCGAAGCAGTCCAGCCCGCGCATGAAGTGCGGAACGTCGGCCCGCTCGCCCGCGAACCAGGCGTAGTCTCGCGCGCCGCCTTCGGCGAGCAGCGACTCGGCCTGCTGCCGCAGCGCCCCGTCGCCCGCGATCAGCAGCCGCGCTCGCTGCGCCGCGACCGGATGGATCGCTCGCGCGCGGATGAAGGCTCGCACGAGGTTGAGCGGGTCCTTGATGCTTTCCAGGCGGCCGACGCTCCCCACGAGCCAGCAGTCCGGCCCCTGGAACGGACAATCGGGAATGACGCCGCGGCCGATCGAGGGATAGAACCGGTCGGTATCGACGCCGTTGTAGATCTGCGAGAGGCTCGTGTCGGGCACGCCGACCTGCTGCTCGAGATAGTCCGCGAGATGGCGCGAGAGCGCGATGTAGTGCTGTACGAAGGGCCGGTAGAGCTTGCGGACCAGCCGGTAGCGCCGCCGCCGTCCTGCCGGGTCCTGTATGTCCCAGCCGTGCTCGCCGTGAATGCGCACCGGCACGCCGGCGGCCCACGCCGGGACGGCCGCCTCGAGCGCCGCCAGATTGCGCGTGTGCACGATGGCGGGACGCAGCGCCTTGAACTCGCGCAGCAGCTTCGGGTAGTCGCGGACCAGATGGCCGGGGCGCTTGCCCAGCGCGAGATAGGTCACGTCGGGATGGACGATCCGCTCCGTGAACTCCCGCGAGATGTCGGTGAGCGAGACGATGGCGTGCCGCCACCGGTCGCGCGACAGATGGTTGACGAGATTCACGATCCCGTTCTCGAGGCCGCCGACGCCGAAGCGATAGACGACGTGGGCGACGAGCTGCGGTTGCGGCCTCATGTCCCGAATCCCCCGTTGCTCATTGCTCGCTCGCCATGAACTGCGACTCGGTGTGCGACAGCGTCGCATCGATCGAGGGCTGCATGTCGCGGATGAACTCCTGCAGCACGGCGACCGGCGGCCGGCTGGGATCGCTGTACGGGGCGGCGACGATGATCGCGGTTCCGTCGTCGCTGCGACCGGCGAGCTTCCGCAGCGCAAGGAGCAGCTTGGCGACATAGGGATTGACGAGGTTGTGATCGGCGATCCGGAACCAGTCCCAGATCAGGAGCCGCTGCTGCGCGGACCGGAGCCGGGTCTCGCGAACGTCGAGCGTCCCTGGCCCGACAGCGTCACGGACCTGACCTTCGCCGACGTCGGTCCAGACCGGATGCTTCTGTACCACCATGATGTTCCACGAATTCACGAGCTGGGCGCCGCGCTTCTGGCGATGGTAGTAGCCCAGGTGCAAGGCAACGACGCGGTCGCCCTTGCGGTACGCCTGGAACACCGTGGCGGACGCGGGGTCGTAGTGCGGCCGCCAGTCGGTGAACGGCGCCGAGTCGAGCACCCAGCCGTTCGCCCCGGCGGGCGCCGAGAACCTCACGGGCGGGAGGGCTTCCGCAGCGTCGTCGCGGTCGATGTACGCGGCGTACGCGGGCCATGCCGCCGCGATCGCCAGCACAACGACCGCGTTGGCAAGCGTCGCCCTGGATCGGCCTGCGGGTGTCGCTGACGCCGCGGCAGCGGACATCGACGCCGTGCCGGCGTCCGGGTCGCGCCAGTACGAGCCGATCCAGAAGAGCAGCAGCATGACCAGCCCGAAGAAAACCCAGCCGTAGATGAAATGGTCGACGCCGTGCGCCAGCTTGTTGTCGCTCAGGTGCGCGATCATGACGATCAGGTAGGCGCGCATCCCGTTCGCGACGATCGGCACGACGACCGACAGCGCGGCGAACAGCAGCCGCTTCCAGGCGCTCTGGTAGTTGAGGTAGGCGAAGAGCACGCCGACGGTGAACGACGCGATGAGATAGCGCACCCCGCTGCAGCCCTCTACGACCGACCAGTCCCCGGACGGGATGGAGAACAGGAACGTGCCGTCGCGGTAGACCGGCAGGCCGGTAAGCTCGAGCGCGGTCACGGTGAAATCGGCTGTCCATTTCATCAGCGGCGGGATCAGTGCCTCGCCCATCGGAACGCCGAGAATCAGAAAACCGAGCGGAAACGTGATGGCGCGCGCGACCTGGCGGCCCAGGGTGGCGATCACGACGCCCCAGAGCGTCGCGACCAACGCGAGCTGCTTGACCACCAGCACTTCGCCGGCATCGGCCGCGAGCCAGGCCGCGCCGGCCACCGCGATGACGACCAGGCCGAGAGCGTCCGCCGAAGGTTGCAGCGCCGCCAGCGCACGGCGCTGGCGCCAGATGAGCCACAGCACGATCGGCACGACCAGGAAGCCATGCGCGAAGGTCTCCGAGCGCCACCAGATCGACACGATCGACGCCACGGTCGGCCAGTGCACCAGCAGCACCGCGACGATCAGGGCGACGACCAGCGGCAAGGCGAAGCGCCAGCCCGGGGCCTCCCACCTGGCCGGCGCCGCCGGCGGCATCGCGACGACCGCTTCGCCCTCGGCGCTCATGGCGAGCTCTCGGTCGCTACGGGAGCCTCGGCGGGGGCGGCGGTAGCGGGCAAGGAGCGCGACGGGCTCTCGCCGGAAAGGAGCGCTTCGTAGCGGGCGAGCTTCGCCGGCCACGCATAGTCGCTCTCGATCCGGGACCGCGCGGATCGGCCCAGGCTGCGCGCGGTCGCCGGCTGCAGGACCGAGAGCAGCTTCGCCGCGAAGTCGCGAGGCTCGTCGGCGACGATGAGGTCGGTGCCCGGACGGGCGCTCAAGCCCTGGGCCGCACCGGTGGTGGCGACGACTGCACGGCCCATCGCCATCGCCTCGAGCACCTTGTTCTGGATCCCGCGCGCCACCCGCAGAGGCGCCACGACGGCATGCGCGTGCGCCAGGAACGGACGCACGTCGTCGACCCTTCCGGTGACGCGGACCGCCGGATCTCGCGCGAGCGAGCGCACCGCCCGATCCGGGTTCATCCCGACGATGTGAAACCGAGCCGCCGCATCGCGCTGGCGCGCGCGAGGCAGAACCTCGCGGGCGAACCAGGTCACCGCATCGATGTTCGGCCAGTAGTCCATGGCTCCGGTGAAGACGATCGGCCGCTCGCCGCTCGCGAACGGCGAGGCGAAATCGCGCGCCGGCGAGAAATAGTCGCTGTCGACGCCGTTTTCGATCGCGACGATCCGGCTCGCCTGCTCGGGCACCGCGGCGCGGAGCAGCCGCGCCTCCTCGCTCGTGACGAACACGCAGGCTTCGACACGCGCCGCGACCGCGCGTTCGAAAGCGAACAGCCGGCGCGCCTCCATGGCGTAGAGCAGCGAGATCGGCCATGCCCGGCGGCGCGCGTAGTCGGCCCATTTGGCGGAGTCGAGGTCGACGAAGTCGACGATCGACCGCACGCCGCGAAGCTCCAGGAGGTACTGCGCCATCGGCGAAGAGTAGGCGAAGGCACGCTCGACGCGCTCCCTGCGCACGACCTCGTCGACCCACGCGGCCAGCCCGTGGCTGCGGAAATAAGGCAGCGCGAGCGGCTCGCCGGTCACGAGCGCGGTCGTCGTCCGCAGGCGCCGCGAGCGGGGTACGATCGGCTCGACGTGGACCTCGGCGCATACCGCGCGGAGCTTCTCCACGTGCGGCCAGTCGGCCGGATCATCGACGAAGGTTCCGAGGAAGACGCGATAGCGCTGCGCCAGGTACATGAGCACGTGATGCGAGCGAACCTTGTCGCCCTTGTTGGGCGGGTACGGCAGCCGGTGCGCGAGGAACAGGAGGCTTGGCGCGGGCATGGTTAGCCGAGCCCCCTCACGACGTGGGGACCGAGCGCGTTCGCGACTGCGACCGGCAGCCGGCGCCACAGACCGATCAGCAGCCGGTACTTCGGATTGAGCGGGTTGTGCTCGGGGATGCTGTCCCGCCGATAGAGACAATACTCGTAAGCGAGCGGTGCGGGATCGAATCCCCAGTGCCGCTTGAACTCGAACGCGCCGGTGCCGCGCTTGCTGCGACCGTAGTCGAAGACGCGCGAGCCGCGCCCGCCGGCGCGGCACATCAGCTCCCAGTACTTGAAATCGTTGGCGGCAAGATCGCGGGCAGCGGCAACGTCGCCCGCGTAGTAGGGCAGCACCTCGTCGCGGAAGTAGAACGAGAGCACGCCCGAAACCGCTTCGCCGCCGGGCGCCAAAATCGTGAGAGTCTCGCAGTCGTCGCCGAATGCGCGCCGCAGCGCCGCGAAATAGCGCTTGGGCAGCGGCGGGGTGCCCTGGCGGTGCATGTTGTCGGCGTAGAGCGCGAAGAACGTCTCCACGTCGTCGTCGACGCGGCTCGACAGGCGGGCGGCGATGCCCTTGCGCACCATCGCGCGCTGCTTGCGCGGGATCGCGGCGAGGTTGGCCTCGGCGTCCGGAAGAATCGGCCCGCGGAAGGTCACGTACAGCTCCTGCCTCGGCCAGTCGGGTTCGCGCACGACCCGGTCGCGGAGCTCGAGATGCTCGACGCCGAGTCCCGCACCCAGCTCGCGCGCCGCGGCGTGCAGTGCCGCCACGGCCGCGCTCTCCACCGCGGCGGCGCCGCCGTAGGCGCAGAACGGCAGCGAGACCAACGCATGCCCGAAGAGCAGGCTCTTCACCTCGGCGAGCGGCAGGACGCCCACGACCTCCCCGCCGCGCTCGGCCAGCAGGTAATGCGTCCGGTGCCCGAAGCAGGATTCGAGGATGTCCTTCCACGCGCTCCGATGGAAGAATGTCGCATCGGGACAACCCATCACGAAAGCGTCCCAGCGCGGCGCGTCGCCGGGTCCGAGCGCGCGCACGCCGATCGGCGCCGCCGCCGCGGCGGGACGCAGGCTGTCGGCGGTCGCGACGGAATTCATGCCACCCCGAAGACGACGCGGTCCATCCGATCCCAGCGGAAGTCCTTGAGCAGCATCGCGAGCCGGTCGCCGGTGCGTTGCAGATTGACGTAGTGGCGAAACCGGGTCCTCGCGTCCACGCCCTGCACGCGAGGCTGCTCGGGGTCGATCTCCCAGGGATGGAAGTAGAAGATCGCGGGCTCCGCGTCGCAGCGATTCACGCGCTGCAGCAGCCAGCGGGAGAGTGCGTAGGGCAGGAGCCGGAAGTAGCCGCCACCGCCCGCGGGCAGGTTCGTGCGAAACAGGCGCGCCGTGGCGATCGGAACCTCGAGCACTTGCGTGTGAGCCATGTGCGCGAAGCGCGTGCCGTTGGGCGATCCGTAGTGGTCGTGCCGGATCGGGTAGACGCTCGAGCTGTACTTGTAGCCGGCCTTCGCGAGGCAGTCGTAGGCCCAGCGATTGCTCTCGCCGATCGAGAAGCTCGGCGCGCGATAGCCGTGCACCTCGCTGCCTGCGATGTCCTCTAGCACGGCTTTCGCGAGCGTGACGTCGGCGAAAAAAGCGCCCGCTTCGAGCGTGCCCGCGCGCTTGTGGTCGTAGCCGTGGCTCGCGAGCTCGTGGCCCCCGGCGACGATCCGGCGGACCATCTCGGGATAGCGCTCGGCGATCCAGGCGAGGGTGAAGAAGGTCGCGTGGACACCGTTCGCCGCGAGCAGATCGAGGATCCAGTCGATGTTGCGCTCGACGCGGCAGGGTTGCTCGTCCCAGGTCGAGCGCGCGATGTAGGGGGCGAGCGCCGAGACCTGGAAATAGTCCTCCACGTCGATGGTCAGCGCGTTGACGACCGCGGCGGTCGCGGCGGAGGCGTTCATGGCGTCACGCGTAGGCCGATTCGACGCGGCCGGCGAGCCACGGCAGGAGATGGGCGACGATGCGCTCGGAGGCATGCCCGTCCCACAACTCCGGGATCCGTCCCCGCTTGCCCGCGCCGGCCAGGATATCGGCGACGCAGCGGCGCACCAGCGTGCGGTTCCTCGCCACGAGCACGTTCGTCCCCTGCTCGATCGTGATCGGCCGTTCGGTGTTCTCCCGCATGGTCAGGCATGGCACGCCCAGCGCGGTGGTCTCCTCCTGGATCCCGCCCGAATCGGTGATGACCAGCGTCGCGTCCCGCAGCAGTCCCAGAGTCTCGAGATAGCCCTGCGGCGGAAGCGCGATCAGCCGCTTGCCGTCCAGCGCCTTGCCGAGGCGGAAGCGCTCGATATTGGCGCGCGTACGCGGATGCAGCGGCCAGACGAGCGGCAGCTCGCGGGCGACCTCGCCCAGGATGCCGAGCGCGTCCGCGAGGTCGTCCGGTTCGTCGACATTGGACGGCCGGTGCAGCGTCACGAGCCCGTAGCGGCGGGATTCGCCGGCGAGTCGCGCGTCGAGGCCGTTGTCCGCGAACACGGCGGCCGGAAAGACCGCGTGCGGCAGGCTCGCCCTGAGCGAATCGATCATGACGTTGCCCACGAAGTGCACGCGCTCGGCGGGGACGCCCTCGCGGCGCAGGTTCTCGCCGGCGGAGCGCTCGGTGGTGTAGAGCGCTTCGCAGATCTGGTCGGTCAGCAGCCGATTGATCTCCTCGGGCATCGTGCGATCGAAGCTCCGCAGCCCTGCCTCGACGTGCGCAACCGGGATGCCCTTCTTGACCGCGACCAGGCTGCACGCGAGCGTGGAATTGACGTCGCCGACGACGACGACGCACGACGGCGGAGACGCGTCGACGACGGGCTCGAAGCGGCGCATGATCTCGGCGGTCTGCAGCGCGTGCGTCGCCGAGCCCACGCCGAGGTTCATGTCCGGCGGCGGAAGCTCCAGGTCCGCGAACAGCCGATCGTTCATCGCCTCGTCGTAGTGCTGTCCGGTATGGAGCAGCGTGGCGCGCGGCGCGTCCGGATCGGCGCGCAGTGCGCGAATGAGCGGCGCGATCTTCATGTAGTTCGGCCGTGCGCCGACGATGCACAGGACCGGCTTGACGAGGGAGGCGAGGTCGTCCATCAGCTCTTCACCGGGTCGGACGGTCTCGGGGCCGGCGGCGGCCGCCGCATCTGCTGCAGGAGGTCGAGCGTCGCCGTCATCGCCCGTTCCAGGCGAACGACGCGCTCCTCGAGCCCGATCACCGTCTCGGCGTCGACGGTGCCGGGCCCGTCGGTCTTCGCGGGCGGCACGGGGAAGCCGGTGTTGTTGCTCAGCTCGAGCTTCATCTCGTCGGCGGTGACGTCGACGCCGGCTGCGGTGACGACGTGCTCCTCGGCCAGCGACGCGGCGAGGAGCAGCCGGTTGCACAGCGTGTTGATCCGGCGCGGAATGCCGGCCGAGAACGTGTGGATCGCGTCGAAGGTGGCATCCTCGAAGCGCGGATCGTTGTTCCAGCCCACGTGCCGCAGGCGGTGCTCGACGTAGGCCTGCGTCTCGGCGCGGTCCATCGGGCCGAGGTGATACGACGCGATCACCCGCTGGCGCAGCTGCTGGAGCTCGGGACCCTGCATCTGGGCGCGCAGCTGCGGCTGTCCGACGAGGAAGCTTTGCAGCAGGCCCTGGTTGCCGAGCTGGAAGTTGGAGAGCATGCGCAGCTCCTCGATCGCCCGGTTGGTGAGGTTCTGCGCCTCGTCGACGATCAGCAGCGCGCGCTTGCCCTGGGGAACGAGCGAGGTCAGGTAAGCCTCGAGCTCCGCGAGCAGCTGCGCCTTGTCGACCGCCTTGATGGGCAGCCCGAAGGCCACCGCCACCGAGCGCAGGAGGTCATCCGCGTCGAGCTGCGTAGTCACGAGCTGCGCCGCGACGAGCCGGTTCGGATCGATCTGCTCGAGGAGGCTGCGCACCAGCGTCGTCTTGCCGGCCCCCACCTCGCCGGTGATGATGATGAAGCCCTCGCTCTGATGCACGCCGTACTGCAGATACGCGAACGCGCGCTTGTGGCCCCGGCTCCCGTAGAAGAACGCGGGATCGGGGTTGAGCTGGAAGGGCTTGCCGGTCAGCCCGAAGAAGGTTTCGTACAAGTCGCGACCTAGAAGCTGTGGGAGACGCTCGCGTAGATGCCGAGCGTCGACTGCCGTCCGTCGAGGTTCTCGGTGTCGAACAGGAAATAGGTGACACCCACCGAGCCGCTGGTCTTGGGCGTGAACTGCGTATTGAGCGACGCCGTGGCGTTGTAATTCGTCGTGCGCACGTTCGCCGCCGGCTGATCTCCGCCGTTGGGCCGAGTCGTCGCATAGCTCAGGCTCGCGACGAAATTCGTGACTCCGCTGAGCCGACGGCTGTAGCCCAGTCCGGTGCCCGTCTGGATGGTGTTGGCCCCGAACGTGAACGGTTCCGGCAAAGCGCTCTGCTGGATGACCGATTCGCTCTCCGTGCGGTAGACGATGAGGGTGAGCGAATTGAGCCCGCCGACCCACACCGCCGAAGCCGACGCGCTATTCTGCAGCGTCACCGTCGGTGCGTAGACGTTGAGCGGGCTCACCAGGGTTGGCGGCAGCCCGGATTGAGCGAGGAACTGCTGCACCGCCAGCGCCCGTTGTGCGGGATCCGGAATCCGCGTCGTGAAGGCCGCGTCGAGGAACTGCGCCACGGGCACTCCGGCGGGGATCAGCAGCGCGAGCTGTGGATAGCTCGTCAGCCCGCGCGAGAAGCTGGCGCTCAGCGAGACGTTGGGCAGGCGGTGCGAAAGCGTCCAGTAGTATGCCGAGCCGTAGTAGTGGTGCTCCCACCACCCGTTGAGATCGGTCCGGTCCGTCGGCCGCCAATGCAAGCCCGCGCCGTAGAACGCGCCCTCAGTCGTCCCGCCGATCGCGCTGTCCGCCGGGAAGCTGTCCCTCTCGTATCCGACGCGAGCCGAGACGTCCACCTGCGGGTCGATCCGATAGGACTCGATCGCGCGCAGGAGCTGCAGGATGTAAGAGCCCGGCCCGACGCCCGGGTCGTAGTACTGGCGGGAATACGAAGCGCTCCAGCCGTTCGGCCCGCTCGAGACCGAGTTGAACTCCGCGTCGAAGTTGTTCCAGTAGCTGCTCGGCGGCTTGAGCGTCGAATCGCCGTAATTCTGGGATGTCGTCCAGACGTTGTCGTCGCGGACGAGGTACGAGACCTGAGACCCGAGCACGCCCTTGATGAACGGGCTGACGCTGTAGCTCTCCGAGGTATACCGGTTCGCCGTCGGTGTCGTGATGTTCCCCGGTTGCGGACCGAAGGGCGAGACGTAGGTCTGCGTGACGTTCGCCGTCGCGTCGACGAAGAAGAACCTCTCGACCGCCTCGATCTCTCCGAAGATGCTGGCGCCCGGAGCGAAGCTGTTGCTCTGGCCCTGGCCGGCGTACAGGAGCTCGGTGGCCGACAGCGTTCCGTGGAGCTTCGCGCGTGCGCCCTCTCCGTCGAACCCGAGCGTGCCAGTGAGCGTCGTCACCGCGCCGTCGCCGGGTTGGCCCGGCCCCGAATAGTGGTTGTAGGTCTCGGTCGCGTCGACGGAAGCCGAAGTCGTCCACTTCGTCGCGTGGGCGGCGCCCGTCGCGCTCATGCCGGCTACCGCGAGCATGACCATCGCCCAGCGCTCCGCGCGCGCCCTCGGTACCGGCGTCTCATCGCTGGCGTACCCGGTTCGGCGATTTCCTCGCACGAGATTCGCTCCGGGTATCAGGGTGTGGCGGAGGCAGAATAATATTGGTGACCGTAGTAGCTGCCGACCTCGGGACGAGGCGCCTTGTTGAGAACCATCATGACGACGGGGCAGCTTTCGATGGTTTCCAGCGCGTGCTTGACGAGCACCTGCGTCGTGCGGTCGGCCTCCACCACCATGACGATCTGCCCCATGTGCGAGGCGAGAGCGCGCGCCTCCGTGGTCGCCAGCAGCGGCGGGGAGTCGAACACCAGGATCCGGTCGTGGTAGCGGGACGCCATTTCCTCGAGGAGCGCGGCCATCGACTCGCTCGCGAGCATTTCCGTCGCCCGCCCGTGCGCGGTTCCCGCGGGCAGCAAGGTGAGCTTGTCGACGTTGGTCTTGAGCAGGACGTCGTGCAGCTTGACGTCCGGATCGGTGAGCAGGTCGAGCAATCCCTTGGACGCCGGCGGAAGATGCGTCATGTGCATGAGGCTCGGGTTGGCGACGTCCGCGTCGACCAGCAGCGCCGTGCTGTCAACCTCGAGCGCGATGCTCATCGCGAGGTTGAGCGCCACGAAGCTCTTCCCTTCCGCGGGAATCGCGCTCGTCACCATGATCAGGTTCGCCCGCTCGGCCCGCGCTCCGGATCGCTCGCGCGCGTTCTTGATGATCGGCCGCTTGATCACCCGGAACTCGTCGGCGATCTGCGCACGCTGCGCCTGGGGCGTGACGAAGCCCGCGGCCGCCAGCGCATCGAGATCGATCTGGACGACCTTGCTCCGGTGTGCCGAGGCAGCTCCGCGCATTGCCGCCGCGCCTGCGGGCGTGCTCCTCGGCGGAGCGGTGAACGGGGAATGCGGATCGCTCGCCTGGGCGCGCTCCAGTGCCTCCATAACGCGCTCCGGCGTAGGCAAGCCCTCCGGGGCCGCAGCCGGCGCCGCGGGCTGCGGCACGGGAATCTCGACGCCCGCCTTCTGAAGCTGGGCGAGGCGCGCCGCCGCTTTCTCGACGAGATCCATGGGTTTTTCCTCAGAAGCCACGCGCAGTCACGAACAGCAGTGCGAATGCCGCGGCGTAGGAGGCGAACAATCCGCTCAGTCCGCCGGCGAAAAGGAGCGCCGAGCGCCGCCTCATGGCCCGCAGGCTGTGCGTGTTGAGGCTGCTCACGATGCCGATCAGCGGCCGCTGAGCGATGTCGCGCAGGCTGCGTCCGTCGTGGAACGTGGGCCGCACCTGGCTCACGACCCAGCTCACCGCCAGGCCTACGAGCAGCGAGAGGAGTACGACACCGCCGAGGAGCAGCAGGCGGTTGGGCGCCACGGGCCCTGGCGTCACGCGCGGCGGATCGATGATCCGGAACTCCGCCACGCCTGCATCCTCGAGCTTGCCGGTCAGATTCGCGGTCTCGCGGCGAGCCACGAGCGCCTCGTACTGGCGCTTCATGATGTCGTAGTCCCGATTGAGCTGAGTAAGCTCCATGTCCACCTTGGGCAGCGATTCGGCGGACGACTTGAACTGCGAATACCGGGCCTCGTATTCCGCGAGGCGGGCGCGTACCGCGGTGACGTTGGCCTCGGCGTCGTTGAGCGCGACCTTGAGCTGCTGGACCACGGGATCGCCGCTGTAGGGGCTGCCTGGATCGTTCGCCGCGGCCTGGCTGCGCGCTTCGATCTCGCGCTTGCGATCCTCGAGAAGCTGGGCGAGCAGGCGCTTGGTGCTCACCACGTCCGGGTGCTGGTCGGTGTACTTGCGCAACAGCTCGTCGAGCTGCCGCCGCTGCTCGTTGATCCGGCTGTCGAGCTCGGGCACCGCGACGACCGGCTTCCGTGTCGTCGTATCGGGACCGTGCTGGGTCTGGTCCTCGAGCTGCTTCTTGATGCCGTCGCGCGTCTGCTCGGCCACCCGCAGCTCCACTCGCGTGTCCTTGATCTGGTCGGAGATCGCGCCCATCTGACCGACGTAGTCCTTGCCGCTCGAGCCCAGCAAGCCCATGTACTTCAGGCGGAACGCCTGCATCTTGCCTTCGGCCTCGCGAAGCTTCGTCTCGTAGTCCTTGATCTGGTCGTCGACGAACTTGCGCGCGCTGTCCGTTCCGCTGCGCGTGCGGCCGAGGCTCTGCTCGATGAACGTCGAAAGCGCGGCCTGGACCACGTCGCGCGCCTTGCGACCGTCCGGATAGCGAAAGGCGATCGTGTAGATGTTGTCTCCGCCCGCGCGGTTGATGCTGAGCGAGTTCAGCGTATCGTCCACCATGTCGGTCGCGTTCTTGCCGGCAGCCGTGTCCAGGTCGGACTTGCGCACGATCCGCTCGATGTTCGGGCGGGTGAGCAGCAGGCGCGAGAGGAGCGCCACCTGGTTGCCCGCGTCCGGGGTGATCGCCATCCCGGCCATCAGCGGCTGGAGCAGCGACTGCGTGTCGACGTAGACCCGCGCCGAAGCCTCGTACTTGTCGGGAAGGCGGAACACGACGATCGCGCCGATGATGGCGGTGAGCCACGCGAAGGCGAGGCCGATCCACCTACGCTGCCACATGCCTCGGCCGAGGGCGAGTAGCTGCTCGACTAGTTCTTGCATGTTGACGCCTCCGTGGGCGCGGGGTCGATGGGCGAAGCCGCCTTGGTCAGAACCAGCTCTGCGGAACCAGCAGGATGTCGCCCGGCTTGACGTCGACGTTGGCCGAGATGTCGCCTCGCTTCACGAGATCCTTCAGGCGCACGCTGTACTGCTTGCCGCCCTCGGAGGTGCGCATGATCGTCGCGTTGTTCCCGTCGGCGAAATCCGTCAGTCCGCCCACCGCGATCATCAGGTCGAGCAGCGTCATGCCCTGGCGATACGGCAGCGCCTGCGGCTTCTGGGCCTCGCCTACGACCCGGATCTGCTCGGGATAGGGACCGTTGAAGCCTGTCACGATGACGGTAACCACGGGATCGCGAATGTACTTGGACAGCGCTTTCTCGATGTCGCGCGCGAGCGTGGTCGAATCCTTGCCGAGCGCGGGGAGATCCTCGATCAGCGGCGCGGTGATCTTGCCGTCCGGGCGCACCGGGACGCTCGTCGAAAGCTCCGGGTTGCGCCACACGATGACGTTCACGCTGTCGAGCGGACCGATCTTGTAGAGGTAGTCGGGCGTGGCCGCGTTCTGCGGCGCCGGCGGATAGGGGCTCGACTGGCAGCCAAAGAGCGCCGCTGCCCCGAAAACCGCCGCCGTGTGCCCGAGGGCGCGCGCGGCCCGGTGCGCGAAGGATCGACGATTCGTGATCGAATGCATATGGACTTCCTTTCCGCTCGGGAATCCGGCAACGGAACCCAATTAGACGACGACGCCCTGCGCTTCAGCCCGCACGATCGCTCTCCCCCACCCCGGATTTGCTAACGCGTTGTTTTATGAATGCGGCATTCGCGGCCGATTCTAAGCCCAATAGCCGCGGATTGCCACAGCGGGCGGATCGTCGGTGAACACTTTTCCGACCGCATGCACTGCTGGGCCGCCCAATGGTAGACAACAGATTGTCGCGAGAATTGGGCGATTGGAGGAGTCGGAACCGGCAACTGCACGTTTTTGTACAGTGCTACGCTCGGACGCAGGCAGCGCAAAAGAAGCATGTTGCTGCGTCGCGCCATCGAACGCCAGCGAAACCCGGCGCCAGGCGTTCGCCAGGATCTCGTAAAGCGCGAGGTAGCTGCCCTGCAGCGCGCCGAGGCTCGGCAGCACGTCGAGCGGCGTATCGATGACCATCGAAGGAATCCCCGTCGGCGCGGGAATCGCGTCAATGCCCTGCGCGGCGAACTCCGCTTTCGCGCGCGGCATGTCGAAGCTGTGCGCTACGAGCACCACGCGGTCGATGCCCGCCTTCGCGAGTATCTGCGCGGAGCGCAGGGCGTTTTCGTGAGTGTTGCGCGACTGCGTCTCCGCCCAGCGGACCGGAACGCCGAACTCGCCCTCGAGCGCGGCGCGCATCAGGCTCGCCTCCGGCTCGCCTCCGAAGACCGCACCGCCTGTCACCAGCACCGGCAGCTTGGTCGCCCGGGCCACCCGCGCGCCGTAGCGCACGCGCTCGAGCGTGAGCTGTCCCAGCGTATCGCCGCCGTATTCCGCCGCGTGACGCCGAACGCCGCCGCCGAGGATGACGATGGCCTGGGCGTTGCGAGCATTCTCGAGGTCGAGCGGCGGCCATCGGTCGACGAGCGACAGCAGCAGGAAGGCGACCGCCGGCGTCGACAGCGCCCAGAGCAGCGCAACGCCGGACCAGGCGAGGATGCGCCCCGCGCGCCAGCGGCGCGCGACGATGGCGAGCCCGGCCGCGACGACGAGCAGCGGTCCGGTCGGGGGCAGCACCAGCGCCTTGACGAGGCCCTTCAGCAGCGCGGCATCAACCATGCACCCGATCGAGCAGGTTCTTCAGGTGCCGCGCGGGGATCGCGTAGGTGATCCCGCTCGGCTCGCTGATCGTCGACTCGCGCGTCGACTTCACCAGCACCATGTTGATGATGCCAAGCACTTCGCCGGTGTCGGGATCGTAGAGGGGGCTGCCGCTGTTGCCGGGATACGCGGTCGCGTCGAGCTGGAGGACGATGAACGGCCCCGTCGTCAACCGGCGCACGATCCGCGCGTCGAGATTCGCTGCCGCGGGCGTGGGAATCGCGATCGGCGTGAGCGCGGAGATCATTCCCCGGTGCGTTGCCGGGATGATGCCCAGCACCGCGCCGATCGGAAAGCCCGTGAACAGGACGCTCTGCCCCTCGCGCGCGCCATCGGGACCGAGCTTCAGCGGCGGCAGCGGCGCTCCTTCGATCCTCAGCAGCGCGAGATCGCTGTCCGGGTCGACCACGACCGTCCGGGCCTCGCGCATCTGGGGCTCGCGGCCGCGACCGGGGATCATGATCGCGAGGGTCTCGCGATGCTCGCTGTCGAGGGAGAGCGGAAGGCCGTGCGCGTTGGTGGCGACCAGCGTGCCGTCGCCCACGGCGAAGCCGGTGGCGCGGAACTGGAACCCGGGCGAGCGCGTCCGCTCGTAGGTCCCGATCGCGACGATCGAGGTTTTCACGCGCTCGATCGTCGCAACGGCGCCGTCGGCGAGCGCCGCCTCGGGTGCGACGAGCGACACCAGAGCCGGCACGAGCGCCGTGCAGAACTTCCGGATCATCGCGTCGATCGCGGCTCTCTCCCGCTCCATGCGCGCGCCTACGGCCGGCTGAGAAACGGAGACGGCGCAGCGAGCCCGGCGTCGTAGGGATGCTCGTCCTTGCCGAACAGCGCGAGCACTTTCTGCACGTAGCTCTCCGTCTCCGGATACGGCGGCACGCCGCGGTACCGGTCGACGACCGCCTCGCCGGCATTGTATGCGGCGGCGGCGAGCGCAACCTGGCCGCGATAGTACGACAGGAGCCAGCGGAGGTACTTCAGGCCTCCCCGCACGTTGTCGCGGACGTCGAACGGATTGCGAACGCTGAAGCGCGCCGCCGTACCCGGAATGAGCTGCATGACTCCGAGCGCATCCTTGGGCGAGCGCGCCGTGGGATCGAAGTTCGATTCCACGCTGATAACGGCCAGCGCCAGGCGCGGCGCGACGGCGTAGAGCGGCGCGAGGGTCGTCACCACGTCGGCGATCTTCTGCTTCTCCGGGGGGAGGTTCGCGAACGGATCCGGAGGCTCGATCGTCGCGATCGGAGGGGGCGGCTCATCGGGCTTCATGCAGTCCGGCGCAGCGGCGCGCTCGGCGCTCACGAATTTCAGCGCCTGCCGCGCGGCGGCGTGGCCCTGCGCCGCGGCGAGCGCGAACAGCGTCGCGGCCACGCCCTCGTCGTGCGCAACGCCGCGTCCGTTGGCGTACATCCAGCCGAGCGAGAACTGCGCTTCGGCGTCGCCCCGGCGCGCCGCTGCGCAATAGAGCGCGGCCGCCCGCGGCTGATCCTGCGCTACGCCTTCGCCGTGCTCGTAGGCGAGCGCCCGCGCGTTCAGGCGGGCGGCCTCCTCCGCGCCGCCGGCAGCCGCCGGCAGCTCCTGAGCCCCGACCGCGACGGCGACGAGCGCGGCCGCGCAGCCGGCCACTACCCCGCACGCCGAGCCGCGAAGGACGATCGGTTGGATCGATTTCATCGCTACCGCGCACCTGCGCGTCTAGGCGTCCGCCCGCGCGCGAACCCTGGCCTCGTACCAGGGCAGCGCCTCCTCGAGGCCCGTCTGCACGTCGTGCACCGGATCGTAGCCGAGCAATCGCCGCGCCTTGCCGGTGTCGGCCTGCGAATGCCGGATGTCGCCGGAACGGAAGTCCTCGTGCACGGGCTCCGCGATCCGCAGCTCGGGATGCCGCCGCTCGAGCAGCCGTCGCAGTGTCCCGAACAGCGTATTGAGGGAGAGCCTTCCGCCGAGGGCGACATTGTAGACCTGGCCGACGGCCTCCGGCTTGACAGCCGTCGCGGCGAGGAGATTCGCCTGCACGACGTTCGCGACGTAGCAGAAGTCGCGGGTCGTTTCGCCGTCGCCATAGATCACGATGGGCCGCCCGTGCAGCATCGCCTCGACCCAGCGCGGAATGACTGCGGCGTAGGCGCCTTCGGGCTCCTGCCTCGGGCCGAACACGTTGAAGTAGCGAAGGCCGATCGTCGCCGTCCCGTAGCAGCGGCCGAACACCTCGGCGTAGATCTCGTCGAACAGCTTGGTCGCCGCGTAGGGCGAGAGCGGCCGGCCGATGCGCTCCTCGATCTTCGGCAGCTCCGGAGCGTCTCCGTAGGTG
The DNA here is from genome assembly GCA_035501595.1 of Casimicrobiaceae bacterium. GTDB lineage: Bacteria > Pseudomonadota > Gammaproteobacteria > Burkholderiales > Casimicrobiaceae > PALSA-1003. Next base: position 19,669 of record DATJVX010000061.1, read on the forward strand.
GCGCTCGAGCTCGCATAGACGAATCGCTGCACGCCAGCGTCCCGGGCGGCCAGGAGCATGTTGAGAAAGCCCGTCGCGTTGGCGGCGTGCGCGCGAAGCGGATCGGTGATCGACCGCGGCACCGAGCCCAGCGCAGCCTCGTGGAGCACGACGTTCACGCCCCGGCAGGCGCGACGGCACGCCGCCGGATCGACGATGTCGGCCTCGAGAAACTCGTGCCTCGCCCACGCCGATTCGCCGACGGCCGTGCGCACCTCGTCGAGGTTCTCCCGATGGCCGGTCTCGAAGTTGTCGAGGCTGACCACGCGCTGGCCAAGCCGCAACAGGGTTTCCGCGAGATGCGAGCCGATGAAGCCCGCGGCACCGGTGACCAGCCATTTGAGCGGTCGCTCGCGCAGCTTCGCGCCGACGCTCGCCATGGCGCTCGATTCGCGCGTAACGCCCGCTCGCGAGCTCACAGCCGCCATACCTGGACTCCCCGCGCCTTGAGCGCCGCCATGTCCGCGCTGCTTTTCACGTCGACGTAGACCCCGCCCGGGACGAGCTTCGCCGCGACCTCCTCGGGCGAACGGCCCAGCAGCGCACGATGGGCCACCGCGCCGACGACCGCGCTGGCGCGAGGCAGCTCGTCCCAGGATTCGAGCTCGACGCCGTACTCCTGGAAAGCTTCCGCCGGGTCGGCCACGGGATCGTGGACGTGCACCCGAACGCCGAACGAAGCGAGCTCTCGGACCACGTCGATCACGCGGGAGTTGCGCAGATCCGGGCAGTTCTCCTTGAAGGTGAGCCCCAGCACGTTGACGTCCGCACCGCTCACCGTGGATCCCGCCTGAATCATGAGCTTCACCGTCTCGTCGGCGACGTACTTGCCCATGCCGTCGTTGATGCGCCGTCCCGCGAGGATGACCTGCGGGTGGTATCCGAGCATGTCGGCCTTGTGCGTCAGGTAGTAGGGATCGACGCCTATGCAGTGGCCGCCGACGAGCCCCGGGCGGAAGTTGAGGAAGTTCCACTTGGTGCCCGCCGCCTCGAGGACCTCGGTGGTGTCGATCCCGATCTTGTGAAAGATGAGCGCGAGCTCGTTGATCAGCGCAATGTTGAGATCGCGCTGCGTGTTCTCGATCACCTTCGCGGCTTCGGCGACCTTGATGCTGGTCGCGCGGTGGACCCCGGCGACGATGATGCTGCCGTAGAGCTCGGCCACCTTGTCGAGCGTCTGCGGCGAATCTCCGGCAACGACCTTGGTGATCCGGGTCAGCGAATGCTCCTTGTCACCCGGGTTGATGCGCTCGGGCGAATAGCCGACGAAGAAGTCCTGCCGCCACTTCAACCCCGAATGCCGCTCGATGCACGGCACGCAGACCTCCTCGGTGGCACCCGGGTAGACCGTCGATTCGAAAACGACGGTCGCCCCGCGCTTCAGGTTCCGTCCGACCGCCTCGCTGGCAGACAGCAAAGGCGCGAAGTCGGGTTGATGAGCCTGGTCGACCGGCGTGGGGACGGCGACGATGATGAAGTCCGCGTCCGCCAGGTCCGCCGCCTGCGTCGTCACGCGCAGCTGCGATGCGGCCCTCAGATCCGCTTCGGTCATCTCGCCCGTCGGATCGGTGAATTTGCGGTACGCCGCGACCTTGCGCTCCGAAAGATCGAAGCCGATCGTCGGATATCGCTTGCCGAACTCCAGGGCCAGCGGGAGGCCCACGTAGCCCAGTCCAACAACGGCGACAACGCTCACTTCCACTCCCTTCGCGATGTTGAAGCCGTGCGATCCGCCGCGTTCGACAGCTCGTCGCGCGCGGAGCGAAGCCGGGCCTCAGAGGGTCTTCAGCAGCCCGGCGGCCTCGGTGGCGCACGCGGGGTTGCAGATCAGCGGCGGCTTGCTCCCCGGCGGCGGACGCGCCTGCTTCGCGTCCTTGGCGGGCGATTCCTGGCTGCCCGCCTGCACCAGCGCGTCGAGCTCCTTGCGCGCGCCATCCTTGTCGCCCGCCTGGATGAGGCTCTTGGCCAGATGCAGGCGAATGTCTCCCTGGGCCGGCGCGAGCTGCGCGGCTCGCCGGATCTTCTCCACACCCTGGCTCAGATCGCCTTTCTTGACCAGAAGGCTCCCGAGCGTATCGAGCGCTGCGGCGTTGTCCGGGGCCAGGCTCACCGCCTTTTCGGCATACGACAGCGCCTTCGGATCGTTCATCTCTCCCGCCACCCAGGCCAGGTTGTTGAGGAACGCCGGGTTCTCGGGCTGCTGCGCGACGAGCGCCTGGTAGTAGCGGGCCGCGCTCTTGTAGTCCTTCTTGGACAGTGCGCGCTCGCCGAGGTAGTTCCGCAGGGCGACATCCTTGGGGTGGTCGTGCAGCCACTTGTCGCTCGCCGCATCGGCGGCCGCGGTCTTGCCCTGCGCCGCCGCCGCGGCATGCAGCTTGGCGGCGATCGTGGGGTCGTCGGGGCCGCGCTTCTGCGCGTTCTTGTACGCGGCTTCGGCCTCGGGGTATTTCCTCTGGGTGGCGAACATGTCGCCTTCGAGCACATAGCCTCGCGGGTCGTCGGGCTTGCGCTGCTGAAACGCCTTGATCTCCTTCGCCGCCAGCTCGGGACGTCCCGTCAGCGCGTAGATCGCCACGATCTCGCGATTGGCCTCGAACAGATCCGGATTGAGCAGGAGCGCATCGCGCAGCTTGTCGATCGCTCGGTCGTAATCCTTGGCGACGATGAGGGCGCGCGCGAGACGCATGAGGGGATCCACCGTGCCGGGTCGCAGCGCGACGAGCTTGGTGAACGTGCCGATGGCGAGCGTCGAGTCGCCGGCCGCCAGCTGAACCTGGCCCAGCACCTCGAGCGTTCGCGGGTCGTTCGGTATCGCGGCGTTCGCGTCCTGTGCAGCGAGCTGGGCCTGCTTCAGATCGCCGCGGCCGACGTAGAAGTTGACCAGCGCGACGCGGGCCCCGATCGACTGCGGATTGGCCGCGATCGCCTTCTTGATGAGCGTCTCGACCTCCGCCGGGTCGCCGCCCAGCGACTGGACCAGACCCGCATAGCCGAGCAGCGCCTGCTCGTTCTTCGGCTCCTTCTCGAGGATCGCCTCGAAGCGCTTGCGCGCCGCGTCGGGGTGCTGCTCGGCCCGGTCGAGCTGCGCGAGGCTGGTGACGGCCGGCAGATAGTCGGACTGCACCTGCAGGGCGCGCTCGAAGCTCGCGCGGGCCTTGGCCAAGTCGTGCTTGGCGACGTAGACGAGCCCCTTCAGGTTGTAGACGAGCGGGTTGCTGGGCTGCTTCTGCTCGAGCTTCCCGACGGCCGCCAGCGCGTCGTCGAACTGCCGGCGCCGCACGAGGTTCGCAATGAGCGCGAGGTCCGCCGAGGACACGTTGGGGTCGAGGGCCGAAGCGGCTTCGAGGTCGCGCACGGCCGCGTCCGTATCGCCCTCGGCGAAGCGCACCTGGCCCAGCCGCGTGCGCGCCGCGGCGTTCTTCGGATCGAGCGACGCCACCTGCGCGAAGTACTGGTCGGCCTTCGCGAGGTCGCCGGCCGCGAGGTACGCCTCGCCGGCGATGGCCATCAGCTGCGGATCGCGGCTGCCTCGGCTGAGTTGCGGTTGCAGCACTTCGAGCGCGTGCGCGGGGCTCCCCAGACGCAGGTAGGTAGCGGCCAGCAGCCGCTCCGCGTACGCGAGCCCCGGCATGATGCTGAGCGCCTGGCGCAGGTAGTTCTCGGCCTGGTTGTACGAGCGCGAGCGATACTCGATCTCGCCCGCGAGCACCAGTGCCGGCCCGTACCGCGGCGACGACTTCAGGACCAGCTGCACCGCGTCGCGTGCGGCGGGCAGGTCTCCGCGCGCCGCCGCGATCAGCGCCTCCAGGTAGTACGCGCGCGTATCGAGCTTGGACACCTTCCGGATCGCCTCGATCTGCGCGGTCGCCTTGTCGAGCTCGCCCCCTGCGATGAGGGTGGCCGCGAGCTGGTACCTCGCGGGGAGGAAGCGCGGACTCGTTTCGGTCAGCTTCTCCAGCACCGCGCGAGCCGCGTCCTGCTGTCCGTCCGAAGACAGCAGCTCCGCCTTCAGCAGCGACGCTTCGGGAGGCGGATTGGGCCGGGCCAGCACCGCGTCGACGATCTTCGTCGCCTCGCCGAGATTGTGCTCGCGCGCGCGCAGCGTCGCGATGCCTAGCGACGCGTCGGCGAACTCGGGCTTGGCCGAGAGGGCGGCGTTGAACGCGGCTTCCGCCTCCTTGGGCTTGCCGAGGTCGACCAGCGCGTTGCCGATGATCGTCTTGAGATCGGCTTGCGCATCGGGATTGGTCAGCTTGCGCGCGCCGAATTCGTCGACGAGCTCCTTCGCGTCGCCGTCGTCGACCATGGCGCGCGCGAGCGCGGGCACGACCTGGTCGGCCGGATAGCCGAGCTCGAGCGCCCTGCGCAGCTCCTTGACCGCCCCCGCGGCGTCGCGCCGGTCCTTGAGCAGCGTGCCCAGCAGATACCGCGCCTCGGCGTTGTCGGGCGCCTTCTGCAGCGCGTTACGCAACTGGATGGCCGCGGCGCTCGGGTCGCCCTTCGCGATGTACTCGCGCGCCGACTTCACCAGCGCTTCCGGCGCTTCGCTGCAGCCCGTGACCAGCAGCGCGGAGAAGCTCGCCAGCATGGCGATCCGGGCGATGGTGCTCTTCGGAGATGATGTCATTGTCTGCACTTTCGTCATGCGTCGCATGGACGCTCGATCATTTGAGTCCGAACCGGTGCATGAGCTCGTAGAGCGTCGGCCGGCTCACGCCCAGCAGGTCCGCTGCCTTGCTCAGATTGCCGTTGACGCGCCCCAGCGCTCGCAGCACCGCTTCCCTCTCCGCCTCTTCGCGCACCTGGCGCAGGTTGAGCGGGGCACCCTCGCGCTCCGCTCCGGAGGCGAGTCCGATGTCGACGGCGCCGATCGCGGGGCCCTCGGCCATGATCACCGCGCGGCGAATGACGTTCTCGAGTTCGCGCACGTTGCCGGGCCAGGGGTGCGCTTCGATCGCGGCAACCGCGTCGGGCAGCAGCGCCATCGATCCGCGCTTCTGCTCGGCCGCGAAGCGGTGCACGAAGCCGTGCGCTAGCAGCGTTGCGTCGCCGTTGCGCGCCCGCAGGGGCGGCACCTCGAGCACGATCGCCGCGAGGCGGTAGTACAGGTCCTCGCGAAACTTGCCTGCCGCGGTGAGATCCTTGAGGTTCTGGTTGGTGGCGCACACGATCCGCACGTCGATGGGGATTTCCTGTCGTCCGCCGATGCGCTCGATGACGCGCTCCTGCAGAAAGCGCAGGAGCTTCACCTGCAGAGCGAGCGGCAGGTCCCCGATCTCGTCCAGGAACAGCGTGCCGGCGTTCGCGGTCTCGATCTTGCCCAGCGTCTGCTTCGCTGCACCGGTGAACGCGCCCTTCTCGTAGCCGAAGAGCTCGCTTTCGAGCAGCGTCTCCGGGATGGCCGCGCAGTTGATCGCGACGAATCGGCTGTTCTTCCGCGGCGACAGATCGTGGAGCGCGCGAGCCAGCAGCTCCTTGCCGGTTCCCGACTCGCCCACCACCAGCAGCGTCGCGGAGGTCGGTGCGATCTTCTCGACCGTGCGGCAGATCTTCTGCATGCCGGGGTCGCGGGTGACCAGGCCCGCCATCGCCGGAGCCTGCTGCGCCGCGTGCAACCTCCGGTTCTCCTCCTGCAGGTCGTGGACGCGGAACGCCCGCTCGAGCATCAGTCCGAGCAGCGCCGGCTCGAAGGGCTTCTCGCAGAAATCGTAGGCGCCGAGCGCGATCGCCTTCAGGGCGTTCGCCCGGTCGTTCTGCCCCGTCAGCACGATGACCTTGGTGTCGGGGGCGAGCGAATGGACTTCCTCGAGCAGTTGCAGTCCCTCCGTCGGATCGTCGGGGCGCGGCGGCAGCCCGAGGTCCATCGTCACGACCGCCGGCTCGTGCCGGCGCACCGACGCCACGGCCGACTCGCGGTCGCTAGCGACGATCGTGGCGTATTGGTCGAACGCCCAGCACATCTGCTTCTGCAGCGCCGGATCGTCTTCGACGATGAGCAGATTGCGCCGCGCTTCGTTCATGCGGCCTCTTTCGGCTCGACGCTCGCCGCCGCGGTTTCACGCACGCTCGGCAGCACGACCCGGACCCGCGTGCCCGACTCGGGTGCGCTCTGGACGACGATGCTTCCGCCGAGCTCGGTCACGTACTGCGAGCTCTCGTAGACGCCCACTCCCATGCCGGTCGCCTTGGTCGTCTGGAACGGCCGGAACAGCCGATCGCGAATGAATTCGGGTGTCATGCCCACGCCGGTATCTGTGACTTCGATCACTGCAGTTTCGTTCTCTCGCCCCAGGAGGACGGAGACCTCGCCTCTTCCGCCTGTCGCGTCGAGCGCATTCTGCACCAGGTGTCCGATCACGTGCTCGAGCTGGTCGGGATGCCCCATCGCCGAAATGTCGGCGCCGATATGCATCGCGACGGCGGGTGTCTGCCCCGCCTTCGCCTGGCAGACGCTGCGGATCACCTTCTCCAGGTTCACCGGCCGCGGCTTGTCGACGGGGGTGGCTCCCGTCCGCAATTGCAGCATCAGCTTGTTCATCCGCTCGACCACGTTGTCCACCGTCATCAGCATATCGCGCTGGAACGACGGATTGTCGCGGTGTCGCTCCGCATTGCGCAACATCAGAGAGAGCTGCGCGATCAGATTTTTCAGATCGTGGACTACAAAGGCCGACATGCGGTTGAACGCATCGAACTTGCGCGCCTCGAGCAATGCCTCGGTCGCCTGAATCTGTCCGAGATAGCTCGCGGCCTGGCGACCCGCCGTCTTGAGAAGGTCGATCACTTCCCAGTCCACCTTGATCGCCGCGCGCGAATTCACCAGCAGCACGAAGCCCACGATGCCCGACGGCGCCGGCAGGGGCACGACGAGCCACGCGCCCGGCAGCGCGACCAGCCACTCGGGCAGCGCGAGACCGGGATAGCGATCCGGCGTCGACGCGTATTCGCCCAGATCGACGACCCAGCCGGTGCGTTCGAGGAATCCGCAGAGCGGGCCGTCCGCCGCTTCCACCGCGTTCACCGCCGGGAGATTCCAGCGGGCGGCGGGCCGGAACGACGCGTCGCCCTGCTTGAGCCACAGCGCGCCCGCGGGGCTCTCGACCAGGTCCGCGAGCGCGTTGATCGCCCCCTGCTGAATGCCCTGCGGCGTGCTGTCGGCGGCGAGCGTGCGCGTGAACCTGAGCCATTCCTCGCGGTAGTCGTAGCGATAGGAGAAGAAATGCTTGCTGACGAATACCTTCAACCTCGAGCGGAAGCTTCCCGAGAAAACGGCCAGGGCGAAGAACAGCAGAGCGCCGAAGAGGAACTCGATCTGCAGCACCTTGCCGAACTCCCCGCCGACGAAGCGCACGAAGTATCCGGCCGCGGCGACCGCGAGGAGGGCCACACCCGACACCAGCAGCGCGGTGGAGCGCAGGACGGCACCGCGCGACAGGTGCATCTCGATGGTCCACGCGGGATTCCTCGCCGCGGCGATGGCGACGAACGGGATGACCAGAGCGTGGGCGACGCCTCGCGCGGCCCATGCATCGAGATCGTAGTGCCCGAACAGCATCGCGTCGGCGTAGAAGAAAAGGTCGAAGGCGAAGACCCCCGCGAGGCCCAGGCAGAGGGGTTTCACGGCCCAGCGTGCGTGCGTGGCCGCCCCGCGCAGGAGACGCTCGACGAAGACCAACCCCGTGACCGCGAACCCGACCCGGAGCGCGAACGCGATCAGTCCGCTCCCTTCGCTCAGCGCCGGCGCCGCCGGCTCGCGATCGGGCAGAACGATGCTCGCGAGGCAGCCGAGCGCGACCGCCGCGGCGATCCACATCCACCCGACGTCCTTCCGGCCGCTGGCGCGGACGCGGTCGATCAGGTTGTAGAGGAAGGCCAACCAGAGCACGTAGCGGGCCGCGTCGAGGGCGGACGAGATCGTCCCGCGGACGACGCTCGGCCAGACCGCGAGCGCGGCCTCGGACCCTGCCCACAGCGCGCTCGCCGCGCTCGCCGCGAGGAGAAGCACCGCACTGGTGCCTCCGCGCCACCCGAGGACCATGCGCAGGGCGAATACGCAGAAAGCGGCAGCCGCGAAGCCGTAGCTCCAGAGCGCCGCGGTGAGCAGGCTGTCGTCGATCACTTAGGCTGTCGCCGCGAGGGAAAACATGGGACTTTACCGCGGATCGCTCGCGCCGGTGAAGACGAGGCCGCGCAATGTCTCGCCGCGCCGCGTCGTGCGGCAATCGCGCGCGCAGCCGCCGGTCACCGCGCTCCTTCGCCCAGCAGCACCACTCTTACGGTCTTGACGAAGATCAGCAGATCCAGCAGCAGCGAGTGGTTCTTGACGTAGTAGAGGTCGTACTCGAGCTTCTTGACCGATTCCTCCAGGTTGCCTCCGTAGGTGTAGCGCACCTGGGCCCAGCCGGTGAGGCCCGGCTTGACGCTGTGTCGCACGCCGTAGAAGGGAATCTTTTCGGTCAGGGTCGCGACGAACTGCGGACGCTCGGGACGCGGCCCCACGAAGGTCATCTCGCCGCGCAGGACGTTGATGAGCTGCGGCAGCTCGTCGATGCGGGTGCGACGCATGAAGCGGCCGACCGCGGTGACCCGCGTGTCGTTCGGGCTGGCCCAGGCGGCCTGGCCATCCTTCTCCGCGTCGTGCGCCATGCTGCGAAACTTCAGCAGAGTGAAATTCTGGCCGCCGCGCCCGACCCGCTCCTGCCGGTAGATGATCGGCGTTCCGCCCTCGATCGCGACCAGTATCGCCATGACCGCCATGATCGGCAACGCGATTGGCAGCAGCACGGCGACCACGAGAATGTCGAACGCGCGCTTGATGGAGCTGCGCAGCCAGGTCTGGCGGAAGCCGTTTCCGTAGATGAGCCAGCTCGCCTTGAGCGACTCGATGGGGACCCGCCCGTGGACGCGCTCGAAGAAGCCCGCGAGGTCCGTGACGCGAATGCCGTGCAGGCGGCATTCCAGGAGCTCGCGCAGCGGCAGTACGCCGCCGCGCTGCTCCTTGACCGCAACGATGATCTCGTCGATGCCGAGATGCTGGACCGTCTCCTCCAGCGTCAGGTGATTCGACACGATGCGTGTGGCGGCGACGCTGCGCACCGGGATCTTGTCGAGCGGATAGAAGCCCGCGAGCTCCAGCCCAGGCGGATTGGTCATTTCGAGCGATGTCTCCACGGCGAGGGCTTCCGGGCCCGTTCCCAGCACGAGCACGCGATACGGCAGGAAGCGGCGCGCGGCCGGCGAGACGGCGATCTGCCTCACCGCGAGCAGGCCGCCGAGCGCGATCAGTACCACGGGTCCGAAAGCCTGCTGGAACACCGTGCCGCCGGGCAGCATGTGGGAAATCGCGTAGGCCAGCGGCAACCCGATGACCAGCGCAGCCGACTGCCTCACGGCGTATTCGCCGAAGCTCAGCCGCCGGTCCCTGCGATACAGGCCGAACGTCGCGTTGAGACCGACCATGAGCAGTGCGAAAACCAGCGCAGGCGTGACGACGCTGAACGAGGACAGCGCATTGTGATAGCGCACCGCAAGGACGACTGCGGCGACCAGCCAGCCGAGCTCGAGCCAGAGCTGGAGAAATGCGACACCGCCGCCACCGTGAGGACGCAACAAGCTGCTCATGCGATTAGGCCAGGGCCGCGCGGTGCGCGACAAAGCCGGCAAAGATTCTCCGAGCCAGCAGTGACACAGGAGTTACCGAGCGTCATGGCGGCGCTGTCTTGTTCGTCTTCCGCTGGCCCCGTGGCCAGCTCCGTTTTCCCTCCCCCTTCGCTACACGTCCCCTCACGTGCTGACGCACAGGCACCAGCTGCCTGGCGTCACCTCCGGGCTATGTTGCCCCGTGCTCCGCGACTGTAATCTGCCCCTGATCGGCTATCAGCCTAGCTTCATCGGAATCGCGCCGTCCAGCCAAAACCGACGCGAGAAGCTCTTGTAGAGCACCTGCAGCCATTTTCCCCTGGAGATTCATCAGCTAAGCAAGACATATGCCAAAGTCGCCAAGCCGCAGCGAAGCGCTCGATCGGCCCTGAAAACGGATTATTTCAGGCGCGAATCGCTCAAGCGAGCATGACGGAATGCGGCAACTTGTCTCCATGACGGGTGAGAGCGGCCTCGTCCGCCCGCGCGCCTTGTAGTCGACCGCTACTCTGATCGGGCTCGCCGGACGGAGCCAGCCGATAGCCGGGGCGCGGGTGGCCGAATAATCGCTTGCCCGCGCGCAAGCGGCGTGAGTTGCGGCTCCGCCGGCGCGGTCGCGTCACAACCGGGCCGGCAGGAACGGCGCGATCAGCGGCGAATACCGGGCATCGTCTGCTGAGCGAGTCGCGTGAAATCGCCCACCATGCGCTGCATGGATTCGAACGCCGATCCACCCGACGAGACGATCCCCTGCATCGCCCGAACCAGGTTCTGCGCCTGGCGCAGGTCGGGCATCATCGCCATCGCCGCCTTCGCCTCGCGGGCGCCAGGGACGTCCCCCATCTGCTGCTCGACGAGCGTGAAGAGCCGCTTCTGTATCTCGACGATCATGTCGAACATCTGCGTCCAGTACTGCATCGCCTTTTCCACCGCCTCCTGAGTCACCGCTTGCCCGGCGGCGACCAGCGACCGCGGGTCGTCGGCCTCGGCCGCGTGGCGCACCGCCTTCTGCTGCATCGAACGCGCCTGCTGCTCGCCTTCGAACTGCAGCTTGCGCAGCTTCGCGGTGCTCTCGATGGCGGCATCGACGACGTCGAGTGCCATCCGGGCGTTGGCGCGAAACAGCTCGAACGCCTGCTCCGGCGTCAGCACCTTGGTCATCTTCGAGAGATCGCCCAGCTTGACGCCGGCGAGCTTCGCGGCGGCCTTCGGCGCCGCGGCGACTCGCGGCCGCCGCGTCGTGCGCCTGCGGGGGCGGGAGGGTTGCGAGGCTGACTTCCTTGCCATGATGGATCGCTCCTTTTGGGGGTTTGCAACTGCGTGGGAAACGGGTCTGCGGCGTGCGCGCTCGACGGACAGGCGCGCCGTGCGCTTATTCGACGCTTTCAGCCTTCGATCGTCAACACCGCGGCGCCCTCGATCGACCCGGCGCGCAGGTCGGCGAGCGCGACATTGGCGTCGGCCAGCGGATAAGGGCGGGCATGCACCGCGAGAGGCGTCGCGTCGGCCAGCGACAGGAAGTCGCGCGCATCCTGCCGCGTGAGGTTGGCCACCGAGCGCAGGCTGCGCTCGCCCCAGAGCAGACGATAGGGAAAGGACGGGACGTCGCTCATGTGGATTCCCGCACACACCGCCGTGCCGCCCCGAGCGAGCACGGACAGCGCCGCGGGCACGAGCGCGCCGGCCGGGGCGAAGATGAGCGCCGCGTCGAGGGCCACGGGCGGCACCTCGTCGCTGCCCCCCGCCCAGCTCGCGCCGAGCTGCCGGGCGAATGCCTGGCCGTCCGCGTCCCCCGGCCGGGTGAACGCGAAGACTTCGCGCCCCTGGGCCAGCGCAACCTGTGCGATCAGGTGCGCCGCCGCCCCGAAGCCGTAGATGCCAAGGCGCGGCGCGTCGCCTGCAAGACGGTAGGCCCGATAGCCGATCAAGCCGGCGCAGAGCAGCGGGGCGGCCTCGACATCACGATAGCGCCGCGGCAGCGCGAAGCAGTAGCGAGCATCGGCTAGGGCGTACTGCGCGTAGCCGCCGTCGATCTGATATCCGGTAAACCGCGCCTCGCCGCAGAGGTTCTCGCGGCCGCTCGTGCAGTACGCGCAATGGCCGCAGGTCGCGCCCAGCCAGGGTACGCCGACCCGTACGCCGAGGTCGTGAGCGACGCCCGAGCCGCGTTCGACGACCGTGCCGACGATCTCGTGTCCGGGAACGATCGGCAGCCTGGGATCGGGCAGCTCGCCATCGACCAAATGCAGGTCCGTGCGGCATACCCCGCAGGCGCGGACCGCGATCAGCACCTGCCCCGGTCCCGCCGAGGGACGCGGCAGGGTCTCCTCCTTCAGCGCGCGCCCCGGCGCCTCGAGGACCATCGCCTGCATCGTGCGCCCGGCCATCATCGCCGAACGGTTCCTCGAAGGGGGAGCCCGCTCAAGCCCGCCACCGCTCGAGTGCCTCCCCGATGCGCGAGATGGCGACGACGTCGAGCCCGTCGATGGGTTGCTTGGGGCGATTCCCCAGGGGAACGAGCGCGCGCTTGAAGCCGAGCTTCGCCGCTTCGCGGAGGCGCTCCTGGCCCCGCTGGACGGGGCGAATTTCGCCGGCCAGGCCCACCTCGCCAAACACGAGAGAATGTCTTCCCAGAGGTGTGTTTTTCAAAGAAGAATAGATGGCGCCGACGACCGCAAGGTCGGCGGCCGGCTCGCCGATGCGCACCCCGCCGACCGCGTTGACGAAAACGTCGAAGGCGCCCGTCTCCACCCCGCCGTGACGATGGAGCACCGCGAGAAGAAGCGCGAGGCGTTGCGGGTCGAGGCCCACTGCGAGCCGTCTCGCCAGGCCGCCCTGGACCGGGTCGACCAGGGCCTGAACCTCGACCAGCAGCGGGCGCGAGCCTTCCATCGTGGCGAGAATCGAGCTGCCGGCGACGGCGTCGTCGTGCTGCGAGAGAAAGAGCGCGGACGGATTGGCGACACCCTTGAGCCCGCGCTCGGTCATCGCGAATACGCCCAGCTCGTTGGCGGCGCCGAAGCGGTTCTTGATCGCCCGGACGAGACGGAAGCTCGAATGCGTGTCGCCTTCGAAGTACAGCACGGTGTCGACGATGTGCTCGAGGACGCGGGGACCGGCGATCGCGCCCTCCTTGGTGACATGGCCGACCATGATCACGGTGATCGCGCTCTGCTTCGCGAGCCGGGTAAGCTGCGCCGCGCACTCGCGCACTTGCGCCACGCTCCCGGGCGCCGATTCCAGCGCTTCGGTGTAGACCGTCTGGATGGAGTCGATGACGACCACTTCGGGCGGCCGCATGCGGATCGCGCCGAGGATGGCCTCGAGCTGCACCTCGGCAAGCAGCTCGACCGGGGCGTTGATGAGGCCGAGTCTTTGCGCCCGCATGGCGATCTGCTCGGGAGACTCCTCGCCGGTGACGTACAGCGCGCGCCTCGCCGCCCCGATCGCCGCCATCGCCTGAAGCAGCAGCGTCGACTTCCCGATCCCGGGGTCACCCCCGAGGAGGACGACCCCCCCGGGGACCAGGCCGCCGCCGAGCACGCGGTCGAACTCCTCGATGCCCGTGGGAGGACGCGGCTCGGCGCGCGTCGCGACGCTCGCCAGCGACCGGACCTCCGCGACGGCTCCGGCCACCGCTGCGAATCGCGTCTGCGGCGCAGCGGCGATGGTTTCGACCAGGGTGTTCCACGCGGCGCAGTGCGGACACTGGCCCTGCCATTTGCTGCTGCGACCGCCGCATTCCGTGCAGGCGTAAGCGCTCTTCGCCTTGGCCATCGCTTCAGGCGAGCTCGTCGGGATGCACGACCGCGGTGCCGAGCTTGCCTACCACGATGCCGGCCGCCTGGTTCGCGATGCGCACCGCGCTCTCGAGCTCGGCCTGCGCACCCAGCAGTGCGCCGAGCGTCGCAATCACGGTGTCTCCGGCTCCGGAAACGTCGTAGACCTCGCGCGCCTCGGCCGGGATGTGGATGGCGCCGCCATCGGTGAACAGCGACATGCCCTCCTCGGCCCGCGTGACCAGCAGCGCCGCGAGCGCCAGATCGGCGCGCATGCTCTGCGCCTTCGCGGCCAGCTCGGCCTCGGTGCGCCAGCCCCCGGCCACCTGGCGGAACTCGGCGCGGTTGGGGGTGAGCAGGGTCGCTCCGCGATAGCGCCGGTAGTCCTCGCCCTTGGGATCGACGAGCACCGGGACGCGACGCTCGTTCGCGAGCTCGATCATGCGCGCGATGTGCGCCAGGCCGCCCTTGCCGTAGTCCGAAAGCACCACGGCGTCGAACTCGGTGAGGACGCGCTCGTAGTCGGCGAGTTTGGTCGCGAGCACTTCGTGCGACGGCACGGTCTCGAAGTCGATGCGCAGGAGCTGCTGCTGGCGGCCCACGACGCGCAGCTTGACGGTCGTCGGGAGCGCGGGGTCGCGGTGCAGCGACGTGCGCACCTGTGCCGCCGCGAGCAGCCTGGCCAGCGCCTGCCCCGCCTCGTCGTCGCCCACGACGCTGATCAGCGTCACCTGCGCGCCCAGCGCCGCGGCGCTGCGCGCCACGTTGGCGGCGCCGCCCGGGCGCTCCTCATGGCGCGCAATCTTCACGATCGGCACCGGCGCTTCCGCCGAGATCCGCTCGACCTCGCCGAACCAGTAGCGGTCGAGCATCACGTCGCCGACCACCAGCAGCCGCGTGCGGGCGACGCGCTCGCGATACGCAGCGAAGCGCACGGCGCTCACGGGCGTCCGATCCCGAAGTATTCGAGGCCCGCGGCGCGAACCAGCCCGGGATCGTAGAGATTGCGGCCGTCGAAAACCAGCGGCTGCCGGAGGAGGCGGCGCAGCTCGAGGAAGTCGGGGCTGCGGAACTCCTGCCACTCGGTGATCACGACCAGCGCGTCGCTGCCCGCAACCGCGTCGAGCGGAGACGCGGCGAACGCGACCCGAGGCAGCGAGGCGAAGACGCGCCGGGCCTCGTCCATCGCGACCGGATCGTAGGCGACCACGGAGGCGCCGCGCTCGACGAGGCCGGAGACGACCGTGCGCGCCGGCGCCTCGCGCATGTCGTCGGTGTTCGGCTTGAAGGCGAGGCCCCAGACGGCGATCCTGCGTCCGGCGAGATCGCCGCCGAGACGTGCCGCGACTTTCGCGAGCAGCCGCGACTTCTGCGCCTCGTTGACCGACTCGACGGCCCTGAGCAGCTCGAGCGGCTGGCCGTGCTGCCGCGCGGTGAACTGCAGCGCGCGCACATCCTTGGGAAAGCACGATCCGCCATAGCCCGCCCCGGGGTAGAGAAACTGGTAGCCGATGCGCGGATCCGACCCGATCCCCTGCCGGACCTGCTCGATGTCCGCGCCGAGGGTCTCGGCGAGATTGGCGAGCTCGTTCATGAACGAGATGCGAGTGGCGAGCATGGCGTTCGCCGCGTACTTCGTTAGCTCGGCCGAGCGCACATCCATGACGAGCAGGCGCTCGTGACTGCGCTGGAACGGCGCGTAGACCGCGCGCAGGAGCATGATCGCGCGCTCGTCGTCGGCGCCGATCACCACGCGGTCGGGGCGCATGAAATCCTCGATCGCCGCCCCTTCCTTGAGGAATTCCGGATTCGAGACCACCGTGAACGGAACCCGCGCGCCGCGGCGGGCGAGCTCCGCGGCAACAGCTTCGCGCACGCGATCGGCAGTGCCGACCGGGACGGTGGATTTGTCGACGACCACCTTGTAGTCGGTCATGCGTGCGCCAATCGCGCGGGCGGCGGCCAGCACGTGGGTCATGTCGGCGGAGCCGTCCTCGTCGGGGGGCGTGCCCACGGCGATGAACTGCAGCATCCCGTGCTGGACCGCGGCGTCGACGTCGGTCGTGAAGCGCAGTCGATGCGCCGTCACGTTGCGACGGATCATCTCCGGCAGGCCCGGCTCGTGGATCGGCACGCCGCCTCGATTCAGCACGTCGATCTTCGTGCGATCGACGTCGAGGCAAAGGACGTCGTTGCCCACTTCGGCGAAGCAGGCCCCTGTCACGAGACCGACGTAGCCGGTCCCGGTCATCGTGATCTTCACCGCGCGACCCCGAGCGCCGCGTTGATGCGTGCCAGCGCGGCTCGGGGATCGGCCGCCTGGGTGATCGGACGGCCGATGACCAGGTAGTCGGCGCCGTTGGCTATCGCCGCCTCCGGCGTCGCGACTCGCGCCTGATCGTCGGCGGCGCCGCTCTGCGGCCGGATCCCCGGCGTGACGAGCTTCGCCTGCGCACCCAGGGCGCGGCGGAGCGCCGGCGCTTCCAAGGCGGAGCAGACGACGCCGTCGAGGCCGCAACCCTGCGCAAGGCGCGCGAGCCTGAGCGCCAGGGCTTCGGGCGCGGCGGCGAAGCCG
Organism: Casimicrobiaceae bacterium; assembly: GCA_035501595.1. GTDB lineage: Bacteria > Pseudomonadota > Gammaproteobacteria > Burkholderiales > Casimicrobiaceae > PALSA-1003. The sequence continues at coordinate 35,701 of DATJVX010000061.1, forward strand.
ATCTCGTCGAGATCGCCCGCGCGAAGGCTGGTGAGCACCGTCACGGCGAGCAGCAGGGGCTTCGCTCCATCGCTCGCGGCGGCGCTCGTCACGGCCTCCCGCGCGGCGAGAAGCATGTAGCGTCCCCCCGCCGCGTGCACGTTGAGCATCCACACCCCGAGGCGCACCGCCGCCGCGCAGGCCTGCGCGACGGTGCTGGGGATGTCGTGAAACTTGAGATCGAGAAAGACGCGGAAGCCCTGCCCGATCATCTGCCGTACCGGCTCCGGTCCCCCGGCGACGAACAGCTCCTTGCCCACTTTCAGGGCGCAGTCGCGCGGATCGAGGCGGCGTACCAGCGCGATCGCTTCCGCCGGATCGGCGAAATCGAGCGCCACGATCACCTTCGGGTCGGCGGTCGTTGCGGGGGCTGCCACTGAGGCGGTCATGCGAATCCGTCGGGCGTCTCGGTGCGCCGTGGAGTATACGTCTCCCATTTGGCGCAGCCTGGGCAGCGCCAGTAGTACTGCTTGGCGCGGAAGCCGCACTGCTCGCAGCGGTACATACCGAGGCGCTTGATGTGCTGCCCCACCAGGCCCTTCACCAGTTCGAGATCGTGCCGGCGATCCGCCGGCGCGGCGAGCAGCTGCGCCTCGAGCAGCTTGTCGAGGCCCAGCAGGGTGGGGCTGCGCACGAGCTCGTCCTTGATCAGCTGGGCTGCGGCTTCCGGACCTTCGTGGGCGAGCACCAGGTTGAAGAGCGCGTTCAGCAGATCGAGCGATGGGTACTGATCCTCGAAGCTGCGCAGCACGCGGATGCCCTGGGCGACGTCGCCCGTCTTGCGATAGCCGTCGGCAAGCCGGTCGGCGACGAGCCCCAGGAAGGCGGGATTCTGCGACTCGATGCGCTGCCAGGCGGCAAGCGCCGCCTGGTTGTCGCCCTGCTGCGCTGCCGCGTCGCCGAGCAGGATCGTGGCGCGCGTGCACAGCTTGTACTCGGCCAGCGCCTGCTCGAGATAGCGGCGCGCGTCGTCGAGCTGCGAGCGCAGCATCGCGTTTTGCGCGAGCTCGCAGTAGTAGTTGGCGATCTCCTTGAAGTACGGCCGCTTGGCGAGCGCCTCCATCCGCTTGGTCACCGTGATCGCCTTCTGCCAGTCCTTTTCCTGTTCGAAGATCTGCAGCAGGAAGCCCAGCGACTGCAGCTCGAAGGGACCGCCGTCGAGGCGGCTGAAGAGCTCCTCGGCCCGGTCGAGCAGGCCCGCGCGGTGGAAGTCCTGCGCGAGCTCGAACACAACGAGCTGACGCTTGTCCGCGGGCAGGTCGGGACGGTCGAGCAGGTTCTGGTGCATGCGGATGGCTCTATCAATCTCGCCCTGGCGGCGGAAGAGATTCCCCAGCGCGAAGTGCAGATCGATCGTCTGGGGGTCGACCTTGACGACCTCGATGAACGACTCGATCGCCTTGTCGGGCTGCTCGTTCAGCAGGAAGTTGAGGCCCCGGAAATACGACAGGGGCAGCGCGCGCGACTCGCGCAGCAGATGCGATATGTCGATGCGGGCGGCGATCCAGCCCAGCGCGAAGAACAGCGCGGGGATCGGGAGCAGCCACCAGAGCTCGAAGTCCATCGCAGGCCGCGTCGGCAGCGAGTCTTCAGCGGTCGTCCGTGGTCGACGGGCGCGACGCCTCGCCCGCGCGACGAAGCTCCTTGCGCAGGTGCGCGAGCTGGCGCTTGAGCCGCGCGGAGCGGACGAGGCTCGCCAGCAGGCCGGCCGCCACGCCTGCCGCGAAGGCCGCGAGCAGGAGAAAGATGAGCGGCGCCTGCCAGGAAAACCAGTGATAGAACCGGACGGTGGCGAGATCGGAGTTCTGCAGCGACAGGAACAGCAGCGCGACGAACAGGATGCCGCCGACGATCCAGCGCAGCAGCGACATCACGCGCCGTCTCCTTCGGACCGGATCGGTGCCGGGACCCGACCCAGCCGCCGGTCAGACCCGGCGCAAAGAGGCGCAGCGAGGCGCGCCATGCAGTGTCCCGTTCCGCAAGTTCGCTTGCTAGCTCTTCTTGAAATCGACGCGCTCTCGCAATTCCTTGCCAGCCTTGAAGTGCGGGACGTGCTTCTCCGGCACCTGCACCCGCTCGCCCGACTTCGGATTGCGCCCGGTTCGCGGCGGCCGGTAATTGAGCCCGAAGCTGCCGAACCCGCGGATCTCGATCCTCTCGCCCTTGGCGAGGCTTTCCGCCATGGCGTCGAGGATCATCTTCACCGCCAGCTCGGCATCCTTGGCTACCAACTGCGGGAACTGCGCCGCCAAGCGGTCGATCAGCTCCGATTTGGTCATCACGGGCCCGCCTCAGCCTTGATTCTTGTTGTCGAGCTTCGCCTTGAGCAGCGCACCCAGGTTGGTCGTGCCTGCGCTCGCGCCGGAATTCTCGGCGCTCATGCGCTGCATCGCCTCGGCCTCTTCGGCGTGATCCTTGGCCTTGATCGACAGATTGATCGAGCGGTTCTTGCGATCGATGTTGATGATCATCGCGGTCACCGAATCGCCTTCCTTCAGGTGCGAGCGGATGTCCTCGACGCGGTCGCGAGCGACCTCGGAAGCGCGCAGGTAGCCTTCGACGTCGCCTTCGAGCGCGATCACGGCGCCCTTGGGGTCGAGCGACTTGACGACGCCCGTGACGACGTTGCCCTTGTCGTGGGTGGCCACGTAGTTCGAGAACGGGTCGCCGTCGAGCTGCTTGATGCCGAGAGAGATGCGCTCCCGCTCGACGTCGATCGCCAGCACCACCGCCTCGACTTCCTGGCCCTTGCGGTATTCGCGGACCGCCGCCTCGCCGGGCAGCGTCCAGGAAAGATCGGACAGGTGGACGAGACCGTCGATCGAGCCGGGCAGGCCGATGAACACGCCGAAGTCGGTGATCGACTTGATCACCCCCTTCACGCGGTCGCCCTTCTTGTGGTTCATCGCGAACTCTTCCCACGGGTTGGGCATGCACTGCTTCATGCCCAGCGAGATGCGCCGCCGCTCCTCGTCGATCTCGAGGATCATGACCTCGACCTCGTCGCCGAGCTGCACGACCTTGGTCGGATGGATGTTCTTGTTGGTCCAGTCCATCTCGGACACGTGGACGAGGCCCTCGATGCCCTGCTCGATCTCGACGAACGCGCCGTAATCGGTGATGTTGGTGACCTTGCCGAAGAGGCGGGTGCCCGGCGGGTAGCGCCGCGACAGGCCCACCCACGGGTCCTCGCCGAGCTGCTTCATGCCCAGCGACACGCGGTTCTTCTCCTGGTCGAACTTGAGCACCTTGGCGGTGACTTCGTCGCCGACCGAGAGCACCTCCGAAGGATGCTTCACGCGCCGCCAGGCGAGGTCGGTGATGTGCAGCAGGCCGTCGATGCCGCCCAGGTCGACGAACGCGCCGTAGTCGGTGATGTTCTTGACCACGCCCTTGACCACCGCGCCTTCCTGCAGCGTCTTCAGGAGCTCCTCGCGCTCGGCGCCCAGGCTCGCCTCGAGCACCGCACGCCTCGAGACCACGACGTTGTTGCGCTTGCGGTCGAGCTTGATCACCTTGAACTCGAGCTGCTTGCCTTCGAACGGCCCGGTGTCCTTGACCGGCCGGATGTCGACCAGCGAGCCCGGCAGGAACGCCCGGATGCCGTTCACCATCACGGTGAGCCCGCCCTTGACCTTCCCGGTGACGAGTCCGTGCACCACGTTGCCCTGCTCCATCGCGGCCTCCAGGTCCTGCCAGGCCTTCAGCCGCTTGGCCTTGTCGCGCGACAGGCGCGTCTCGCCGTAGCCGTCCTCGAGGCTCTCGATCGCGACCGTGACGAAATCGCCCGGCTTGACCTCGACCTCGCCCTTGTCGTTCTTGAATTCCTCGATGGGAATGAAGCTTTCGGACTTGAGGCCGGCGTTGACGACGACGATGTTGTAGTCGACGCGCGTGACTTCAGCCGTGATCAGCTCGCCCTGCCGCATCTCCTGGCGTGCGAGCGACTCCTCGAACAGTGCGGCGAAGTTTTCTTGCGTTTGAGTGGGTTGGTTGGTGGTGGCGGTTGCCATGAATGAACGGTGTCCCTATTGCTCTCTAGCCGCCGCGCCGACAGCGCGAAACGGGTCGGTTGGTCATCCCGCCCGAACGCGCCGGGCGGCGTGGGTTTGCCTGATGCTGCGGCATCGCGACCTTGCGTGGCCGTTGCCGGCCCCGTGACTCTCAGCCGCCGGAACCCGGCGACAGGCCACGATAGCGCTCGAGCACGAACGCTATTCCGGCTTCGATCGACCGACTGGTCGTATCCAGGACGATCGCACCAGCAGCCGGCTTGAGCGGCGCTGCCGCCCGGCCGCTGTCGCGCGCGTCTCGTTCGCGGATGTCGCGCAAAAGACTATCAAGCTTAACAGAGTTTCCTTTTTCTATCAACTGCTTATGCCGCCGCCTCGCCCGCTCCTCGGCGCTCGCGGTCACGTAGACCTTGATGAGGGCGTCGGGAAACACGACCGTGCCCATGTCGCGGCCGTCGGCGACGAGGCCCGGCGGGCGGCGGAAAGCCCTCTGGCGGGGAAGCAGCGCGGCCCGCACCGCGGGCAGTACGGCGATTCGAGACGCGGCGGCGCTGACCGCTTCGCTCCTGACCCTCGCCGAGACCTCGGCGCCATCGAGCACGGTCCGGCTTTCCTCCAGCTGAACGCTCATCCCGGCGGCGGCCCCCGCGAGCCTCGCCTCGTCCTCGAGAGCAATCCCGGCATCCATGGCCTTCAGCGCGACGAGCCGATAGAGCACGCCGCTGTCCAGGTAGTGAAACCCCAGCGCGCGGGCTACGCCGACGGCGAGCGTGCCCTTGCCCGATGCCGCGGGACCGTCGACCGCGATGACGGGCGCGTTCATCGAGCCAGGCGGGCGAATTCGCCGAAGAACCCGGGGAACGTCTTGCGCACACACTCCGGATCGTTGATCCGCACCGGGACGCCGCCCAGCGCCGCGAGCGAGAAGCTCATGGCCATCCGGTGATCGTCGTAGGTATCGATGGTGGCCGGCGCGAGCTTGCGCGGCGGGACGATCGACAACCAGTCGGGACCCGCCTCCACCGTCGCGCCGAGCTTGGCGAGCTCGGTCTTCATCGCCGCGATGCGATCGGTTTCCTTCACGCGCCAGCTGCCGATGCCGGAGATGCGCGACGGACCGTCCGCGAAGAGCGCCGCCACCGCCGCGGTCATCGCGGCGTCCGGCATGCGATTGAAATCGAGGTCGAAGGCGCGAAGCGGCGGCGCTCCGCGAACGGCGATCCAGCCGGGCCCGTGCTCGACCGCCGCCCCTGCCGTTTCCAGGAAACCGGCAAATCGGGCATCGCCCTGGATGCTGTCGAGTCCCACGCCGGTCACCCGGACGGGGCCGCCTCCGATCGCACCGGCCGCCAGGAAATAGGACGCCGACGACGCATCGCCTTCGACCGCGATCCTCCCCGGGCTCCGGTAGGGCCGGTCCGGGGGAATGCGCAGCACGCGCGCGCCTTCGCGCTCGACGTCGACCCCGAAGCGCGCCATCAGCGCGCGGGTCATGTCGACGTACGGCTGCGAGATGAGCTCGCCTTCGATCTCGACCGTGACACCGCCACCGGCCAGCGGCAGCGCCATCAGAAGCGCGCTCACGAACTGGCTCGAGATCCCGCCCCGGATCGCCACCCGTCGCGCGCCGAAGATGCGCGCCTCGCCGATGGCGAGCGGCGGGAAGCCGGCTGTGCCGAGATAGCGGACGTCGGCGCCCAGCGCGCGCAGCGCGTCGACCAGGTCCCCGATCGGACGCTCGTGCATGCGCGGGACACCGGTCAGCTCGTAGTCGCCTCCGCCAAGGGCTAGCGCTGCGGTCAGCGGGCGGAACGCCGTGCCGGCGTTGCCGAGGAAGAGCTGCGCGCGCTTCACCGGGAACGCCCCGCCGACGCCGTGCAGCATGAAGCTTCGCGACGGTCTCTGCTGCTGGATCGGCACGCCGAGCGCGCGCAGCGCATCGAGCATGCGCTCGACGTCGTCCGCCTCGAGCAGGCCGTCGACGCGCGTCGTCCCGGCGGCGAGCGCGGCGAGCAGCAGCACGCGGTTGGAGATGCTCTTCGACCCGGGGAGCGCCACCGTGCCCTCCATCCGCGCGACAGGCGACAGGTCGAGATGCGTCATCGGCTCGAGCGCGCCGCGAAATTCGCTTCAGGCGTCGTCGGAGCCGCTGGTGCTCGCGATCCAGGCGTCGCGCGCCTCGCGAGCCTTCGAGAACAGCGACGACAGCGCGTCGCCGTCCCTGCGCTCGAGCAGCCCGTCGATCCTCGCGAGCTCATCGCGATAGCGCGCGATGTCGCGGCGCAGGGCGTCCCGGTTCGCGAGCGCGATGTCGCGCCACATACCGGCGTGACTGCTCGCGAGGCGCGTAGCGTCGCGCAGGCCCGTCCCCGCCAGCTCGAAATGCTCGCCGGCATCCGGACGCGAGGCGAGCTCGGCCACGAGCGCGAAGGCGAGAACGTGAGGAAGGTGGCTCACCGCCGACAGGATCGCGTCGTGGCGGCGGGCGTCGAGCTCGCGGACGCTCGCCCCGCAGCGCTCCCAGCAGCCGCTCACCAGGTCAAGCGCGCCGGCGTCGGTCTCGGGTTGCGGGGTGAGGACGACCTGGCGGTCGCGGAACAGCGCTTCGAAGGCCGCGGCCGCGCCGGAGTGCTCGGTGCCAGCGATGGGGTGCCCGGGAACGAAGCGCGGAAACACGCCCGCGAGATGCCTCCGCGCGGCGTCGATCACGTCCTGCTTGGTGCTCCCGGTATCGGTGATCACCGTCCGCGGGCCGACGTGCGAAGCCATCGCCTGGAAAAGCGACGGCATCTGTCCGACCGGCGTGGCGAGGAGCACCAGATCGGCGTCGCGAAGCTCGCTCGTCCAGGCGTCGTCCAGCATGAGCGCGCGCTCGACGAGCCCCAACCGCAGCGCGGTATCGAGATTGGCCCGGCCGCGCCCGACGCCGAGCACGGTCGATGTCGTACCCGAGCGGCGCATCGCGAGGGCGAAGGAGCCGCCGATCAGGCCGACGCCGATCACGACGAGCTTGCGGATGGCCGCGTTCATCGCTCGCGCGCGAGCGCCGACTCGAGCGCGGCCAGGAAGCGGCGATTCTCCTCGGGCAGACCCACCGTCACGCGCAGGTGCCGCGGCAATCCGTAGTTCGCGACTGGTCGCACGATCACTCCGTCGCGCAGCATCCTCTCGTAGACGCGCGCGCCGTCGCCGACCTCGACCAGGAGGAAGTTGGCGTGCGAGGGAACGTAAGCTACGCCCATTGCATCGAGCGCGGCGCGAAGCTGCGCGAGTCCCGCGCGATTGAGCTCGGCGCTTTCGACGACGTACCGCGTGTCGGCAAGCGCCGCCACGGCCGCGGCCTGCGCCACCGAGCTCACGTTGAACGGCTGCCGGACCCGGTCGAGGAGATCCGCGACGCTCGCGTCCATCAGGCCGAACCCGACCCGCAGCCCGGCGAGCCCGTAGGCCTTGGAAAACGTGCGCGAGACGACCAGGTTCGGATGCCCGGCGATCCACCCCGCGCTCGCCGAGCGCTGCGCCGGAGCTAGGTACTCGTCGTAGGCCTCGTCGAGAACCACGATGCAGCTGCGCGGCACGCTCGCGACGAAGGCCTTCACTTCGGCCGGCTCGATCCACGTGCCGGTCGGATTGTTGGGATTGGCCAGGAACACGATCCGCGTTCGCGAATTGATCGCGCGGGCCATGGCGGGGAGGTCGTGACCGTAGTCGCGCGCCGGCACTTCGACCCCGGTCGCGCCGCGCGCCTGCGTGGCCAGCGGATAGACCGCGAACGCGTACTGGGCGTAGACGGCTTCGTCGCCGGGGCGCAGGAAGGCCTGCGTGGCGAGCTCCAGCACGTCGTTGGAGCCGTTGCCGAGCACGATCTGCTCGCGCCCCACGCCATAGCGCGCCGCGATCGCTCTCTTGAGCGCGAAGCCGTTCCCGTCCGGGTAGCGAGTGACGCCCGCGCAGGCGGCCATGATCGCCTCGCGCGCCTTGGGGCTCGGCCCGCGCGGGTTCTCGTTCGAGGCGAGCTTGACGATCGCCGCCTCGGCGAGTCCGTGCTCGCGCGCGAGCTCCTCGATCGGCTTTCCGGGCACGTACGGCGCGATCCTGCGGACGTGCTCGGGCGCGTACGCTGCCGGTTCGGTTGCGCCGGTCCGATCCGCAGCCGGCGGCTGCAGGTTCGCGGGATCGCGCATCAGACGAGCGCGCTGGGATACGAGCCCAGAAGCTTCAGGAATGGCGCCCGGCTCTTGAGCTCGGAGAGCGCCGCGGCCACTGCGGCGTCGCTCTGATGACCCTCGAGATCGACGAAGAACAGGTACTCCCACAATCCGGTGCGCGCCGGCCTCGACTCGAGCCGCGACATCGAGACGCCGTGCTTCGCGAAGGGCTCGAGCAGCGCGTGCACCGCCCCCGGCTGATTCTTCGCGGACATCACGAGCGAGGTCTCGTCCTTGCCCGACGGCCCGGTCGCATGGCGACCGAGCACCCAGAAGCGCGTCGTGTTGTTCGGCTCGTCCTCGATGTTTTCCGCAAGCGTATCGAGCCCGTAGATCGCCGCCGCCGCGTCGCCCGCGATCGCAGCCGTGCCGGGCTCCGAAGCCGCGAGGCGCGCGGCTTCAGCGTTGCTGGCGACCGCGACGCGCGCGGCCGCGGGCAGGTGCCGCGCCAGCCATTGCACGCACTGCGCGAGCGACTGGGCGTGCGAGTAGACCCGCGTCACCGCGTCCAGCGTCGCGCCTCGACCCAGGAGGTTCTGGCGGATGCGCAGCTTGATCTCGCCCACGATGATGAGCGGCGTCTGCAGCATCAGATCGAGCGTGCGGCCCACCGCGCCCTCGGTGGAATTCTCCACGGGGACGACCGCGTAATCGCTGCGTCCCGCCTCGGCCGCGCGAAAGACCTCGTCGATCGACGCGCACGGCACCGCGGCCACGGATTCGCCGAAATGCCGCCCGACGGCGGTGTGGCTGTAGGTTCCCGCCGGACCGAGGTACGCGACCGAGAGCTTCTGCTCGAGCGCGAGGCAGGCCGACATGATCTCGCGAAAGACGCCAGCCACTGCGTCGTTCGACAGCGGCCCCTTGTTCATCGCGACGACCCGGCGCAGCACCTCCGCTTCGCGCTCCGGCCGATAGGCGGGGCCGCTCTTGGCGAGGCCGATGGCCTTGGCGTGCGCGGCGCGCTCCGAGACGCAGCGCAGGATCTCCTCGTCCAGGGCGTCGATCGCGCCGCGCCGGCGCCTGAGCTCGTCGGAATCGTCGCGGTTACGCTCGTTCGCCATGATCGCTATGCGGGCGCTCGCCTGAAAGGCGCGCGGCGCCCGCGCTCACTCGCCGTTGTCTTCCTCGGTCTCGACCACGCGCTCGAGTCCCGCGAGCTTCTCGCCGTCGCTCAGGTTGATCAACGTCACTCCCTGGGTCGAGCGGCCCATCTCGCGGATCGACTTGACGCGCGTGCGGATGAGCACGCCTCCGGTCGAGATCAGCATCACTTCGTCTTCCGGCCTCACCAGCGCGGCGGCGACCACCTGTCCGTTTCGGCTGCTCTGCTGGATCGCGATCATGCCCTTGGTGCCGCGGCCGTGGCGCGTGTACTCGACGATCGGGGTGCGCTTGCCGTAGCCGTTCTCGGTCGCGGTGAGCACCGACTGCTCCTCGTCCTCGGCCACCAGCATGCTGATCACCTGCTGGCCCTTGTCAAGCAGCATGCCGCGCACGCCACGCGCCGCGCGGCCCATCGGCCGCACGTCGGTCTCCTCGAAGCGCACCGCCTTGCCGCTCGAGCTGAACAGCATCACGTCGTGCTTCCCGTCGGTCAGCGCCGCGCCGACCAGGAAATCGCCGTCGTCGAGCTCCAGCGCGATGATGCCCGACGGCCTCGGCCGCGAGAACTCGGACAGAGGCGTCTTCTTCACCGTCCCCTTGGCGGTCGCCATGAAGACGAAATGATCGTCGACGAACTCCTTCACCGGCAGGATGGCCGTGATCTTCTCGTGCTCGAGGAGCGGGACGAGATTGACGATCGGCTTCCCGCGCGACACGCGGCTGCCCTGCGGCACGTTGTAGACCTTGAGCCAGTACACCCGCCCGCGATTGGAGAAGCACAGGATGTTGTCGTGGGTGTTGGCGATGAACAGCCGGTCGATGAAGTCGTCTTCCTTGGTCGCCGCCGCCTGCTTGCCTCGTCCGCCGCGCCGCTGAGCGCGATACTCGGCGACGGGCTGCGCCTTCATGTAGCCGCCATGCGAAAGGGTGACGACCATGTCCTCCGGAGCGATGAGGTCCTCGATGGACAGGTCCACGCCCTGGGCCACTATCTCGGAGCGGCGCTTGTCGCCGAACTGCTCCCGGATCGACCTGAGCTCTCCGGCGATGATTCCCGTGACGCGCGCGGGCTTCGCTAGGACGTCGAGGAGATCGACGATCTGCGTCATCACCTCCCGGTACTCGCCGGTGATCTTGTCCTGCTCGAGACCGGTCAGCCGCTGCAGGCGCAGCTCGAGGATCGCCTGCGCCTGGGCATCGGAGAGGCTGTAGCCGCGCCCGCCCGCGGTCTCCTGCCAGCCGAACTCGGGCGAGAGGCCCTCCGGCCGCGCCGTCTCGGCCGTCGCCCGCTTGAGCATCTCCTCGACGACGGGCGAGCGCCAGCGCCTCGCCATGAGGGCGACCTTCGCCTCCGCCGGTGTCGGCGCGGCCTTGATGAGCGCGATGATCTCGTCGACGTTCGACAGGGCCACCGCGAGGCCTTCGAGCACGTGGCCACGCTCGCGCGCCTTGGCGAGCTCGAAGCGCGTCCTCCGTATGACGACCTCGCGCCGGTGAGCGATGAAGTGCTCGAGCAGCTGCTTGAGGTTCAGCAGCCGCGGCTGGTTGTCGACCAGCGCGACCATGTTCATGCCGAAGCTGTCCTGCAGCTGCGTGAGCTTGAACAGGTTGTTGAGGATGATGTCGGCGACTTCCCCGCGCCGGAGCTCGATCACCACCCGCATGCCGGACTTGTCCGACTCGTCGCGCAGGTCGGAGATGCCGTCGAGCTTCTTTTCGCGCACCAGCTCGCCGATGCGCGCGAGCAGCGTCGACTTGTTCACCTGGTAGGGGATCTCGTCGACGATGATCGCCTGACGGTTGCCCTTCTCCAGGTCCTCGACGTGCGTCCGCGCCCGGATGACCACGCGGCCGCGCCCGGTCCGGTAGCCTTCGCGGACGCCCTCCGTGCCGTAGATGATCCCGGCGGTGGGGAAATCCGGCCCCGGAACGTGCTCGATCAGCTCGTCGACCGTGATCTCGGGGGCTTCGAGCAGCGCGAGGCAGGCCGTCACCACCTCGGAGAGGTTGTGTGGGGGCACGTTGGTCGCCATGCCGACCGCGATCCCTGACGATCCGTTGACCAGCAGGTTCGGCAGCCGGGTCGGGAGCACGGTCGGCTCGCGCTCCTTGCCGTCGTAATTGGGCGCGAAATCGACGGTTTCCTGCTCGATATCCGCCAGCATCTCCGCGGTGATCCGCTGCAGGCGGCATTCGGTATAGCGGTACGCCGCCGGGGCGTCGCCGTCGACCGAGCCGAAGTTGCCCTGGCCGTCGATCAGGGGGTAGCGCAGGGAAAAATCCTGCACCATCCGCACCAGCGCCTCGTAGGTCGCGGTATCCCCATGAGGGTGGTATTTGCCGAGCACGTCGCCCACGACCCGGGCGCACTTTACGTAGGACCGGTTCCAGACGTTGTTGGCCTCGTGCATGGCATAGAGCACGCGGCGATGGACGGGCTTCAGCCCGTCGCGGACGTCGGGGAGGGCCCGTCCCACGATCACGCTCATGGCGTAATCGAGGTAGGAATGCCGCATTTCGGCTTCCAGGCTGACCGGAAGCGTTTCTTTTGCGAACTGCTCCATTAAGGGAAAGCTCTTTCTTCTGCGAAAACGTGAAAAGTCGGCTGCCGCCTGCTACCGTGGAACGCGGGGCCGAAACCCCGCGCGGAGCAGCAAATCCGGTGAGCGCCGTGCGCGCCGAAAAATGCGTAATTTTATCATGACCGTTGTATTCTCGCGACACTCCGCAAGCTGTTGCTGCCGGAATCCTTGGAGTGCGAAAAGCCCATATGCTATATTCGAGCGCAAAGCGCGCTTTGCCGTCACTTCGCGTACCCTTTGCCGTCAATCGCGCCGGAGTTGCTGTTCCAGGTCAAAAGAAACGAGTACACCACGATAACCAAGCCCAAGGGGTGAAAGTGATGAAACTTCGTCTGATCGCAACGATGGTGACCGGCGCGGCGGCGGCCACGCTCTGGTCGGCCGCTTTTGGCCAGGCCAACCCCCAGAACAGCGGCTACGTTCTGTTCGGCTACGGTCAACCCAATGCCAACATCTGGCGCAGCGGTTCCTACGGCGGCCGACCCGGCATCAACGATACGCTGTGCTGGAGGACGGGATACTGGACGCCCGCGATGGCGATCGTCGAGTGCGACCCCGATCTGGTTCCGAAGCCCGCGCCAGCCCCGGCGCCTGCGGCTGCTCCGTCGCCCTCGCCGGCTCCGGCTCCGGCTCCGGCGCCCGCTCCCGCGCCTGGTGTGCAGAAGATCACGCTCGCGAGCAAGGCCCTGTTCGACTTCGACAAGGCCGTGCTGAAACCCGAGGGCATGGCGGCGATCGACCGGGAAGTGATCAGCCGTCTGAAGGACGTGTCCAAGCTCGAGCTCGTGCTCGTGACCGGCCACACGGACCGGATCGGCTCGCAGGAGTACAACCAGAAGCTGTCCGAGCGCCGCGCCAACGCGGTCCGCGACTACCTGGTCTCCAAGGGCGTTGCCAGAGACAAGATCGAAACCCTAGGCATGGGCAAGACGCAGCCGGTCCCGGGTGTGGTCTGCAATCAGCCGTACCCGAAGGAGCGCAAGGCGCTGATCGAATGCCTGGCGCCGAACCGCCGCGTCGAGGTCGAAGTCAAGGGCGAGATCATCGTCCGGAAGTAAGTCACCTCTGCCTCAGGAAAAGCCCCGCCCTCGCGCGGGGCTTTTTTTGGCCTCGTCCCGGCTGCTTGCACGAGCGCGGCGGGCGCGCGCTATAGTGGCCGCATCCTCGATACCCGCTCAGCCTCCTTCCCGATGCGCACCGTGGTCGACCTCTGCATCGATGCGCGATGGGTCGTGCCGATCGAGCCGTCCGGGTTGCTGGAACAGCACACGCTGGTGGTCGACCGGGGCCAGATCGTCGCCGTCGCGCCGAGCGCTTCCGCCGAGCATGACTTCGCACCGCGCGAGCGGGTGAGGCTTCCGAGCCACGCCCTGCTCCCGGGCCTCGTCAACGCGCACACCCACGCCGCGATGACGCTGCTGCGCGGAATCGCGGACGATGTCCCGCTCAAGCCCTGGCTCGAGCAGCACATCTGGCCGCGCGAGAGCCGGCTCGTGTCTCCCGAATTCGTGCACGACGGGACGCTGATCGCCGCCGGCGAGATGCTGCTCGGGGGAGTCACCTGCTGCGCCGATCAGTATTTCTTTCCCGATGCGGCGGCGCGCGCCTACCGCCGGAGCGGGATCCGGGCCCTCATCGGCCTGCCGGTGCTCGACTTCCCGACCCCCTACGCGGCCGACGCCGACGCCTACCTGCGCGAGGGCCTCGCCGCCCGCGATGCCTGGAAGCAGGAAAGCAAGCTTCGCTTCGCTTTCGCCCCGCACGCGCCGTACACCGTGAGCGATGCGAGCTGGGAGAAGATCGTCGTCTACGCCCGGCAGCTCGACCTGCCGATCCAGACTCACTTGCAGGAAACGCGCGAAGAACTGGAGGCGAGCCTCGCGGCCGGCGGCGAAACGCCGCTCGCGCGCCTCGAGAGGCTCGGCGCCACCGGGCCGAACTTCATCGCGGTGCACGCAGTGCACCTCGCCGAATCGGACGTCGAGCTGCTCGCGAGACAGAGCTGCCAGGTCGTGCACTGCCCGGTGTCCAACCTGAAGCTCGCGAGCGGCATCGCTCCCGTCGCGAGGCTTCGCGAGCGCGGCGTCAACGTCGCGCTCGGCACCGACGGAGCCGCGAGCAACAACCGCCTCGACATCTTCGGCGAAGCCCGGCTCGCCGCTCTGCTCGCCAAGGCGAGCGTCGGCGACGCGGCTGCGCTTCCCGCCGCCGCCGCGCTGCGCATGGCCACGCTCGACGGGGCGACCGCGCTCGGGCTCGACGGGGAGATCGGCTCGCTCGTCCCTGGCAAGCAGGCCGATGCGATCGCGGTCGCGCTCGGTGCGTTCCAGCACGCTCCTTGCTACGATCCGATCTCGCACCTGGTGCACGTTTCGGGCCGCGACCAGGTGAGCGACGTCTGGGTCGGCGGCGAGCGTCTGGTGCGCGAGGGCGCGCTTGTCGCCCTCGACGCAGCCGAGCTCGGCGCGTTCGCCCGCACCTGGCAGGATCGACTCGCGCACCCGTAGCATCGTCCCGCACAACCATCGAAACCTAGCCCCTCATGCTCAATGCCGATCCGTCCGAGCTCGCCAAGTTCAGCGCGCTGGCGCATCGCTGGTGGGACCCGGCGAGCGACTTCAAGCCGCTGCACGACATCAACCCGTTGCGGCTCGGCCACATCGACGCGCGATGCGGCGGGCTCGCGGGCAGACGCGTCCTCGACATCGGCTGCGGCGGCGGCATTCTCGCCGAGGCGATGGCCCGCGAGGGGGCGAAGGTCACGGGGATCGACCTATCCGAGAAGGCGCTGGCAGTCGCACGGCTGCATCAGCTCGAGTCCGGGGTCGAGGTCGAATACCGTCTCGCGGCCGCCGAAGCGCTCGCCGCGGAATCGCCCGCGAGCTTCGACGTGGTGACGTGCATGGAGCTTCTCGAGCACGTGCCCGACCCCGGGTCGATCGTCGGCGCCTGCGCGCGACTCGCGACGCCGGGCGGTCTCGTCGTCTTCTCGACCATCAACCGCAACCCGAAGGCATACCTTTTCGCCGTCATCGGCGGCGAGTACCTCCTGCGCCTGCTTCCGCGCGGGACGCACGACTACGCGCGCTTCATCAAGCCTTCCGAGCTCGCGCGATTCGCCCGGCGCGCGGGGCTCGCACCCGACTCCATCGTCGGCATGACCTACAACCCGCTCGCCAAGGTCTATCGGCTCGAAGCCGACAGCTCCGTCAACTACATCGCAAGCTTCCGCCGCGATGGCTGACCGGGCCGGTCCGAGAGCGCTGCCTGTCCGCGCGGTCCTTTTCGACCTCGACGGCACGCTCGCCGACACGGCGGGCGATCTCGCCGCAGCGCTGAACCGCGTCCGCGAAGACCGCGATCTTCCGCCGCTCCCGGTCGCGGAGCTTCGCCCGCATGCCTCCGACGGTGCCCGGGGCCTGCTGGGCGCCGGCTTGGGCGTGACGCGGGAGAATCCGGAGTGGGAGACGCTCCGGGAAGCGTTCCTCGACTACTACGCCGCGGGGCTCGCGATTCACACGCGGCTGTTCGATGGCGCCGAAGACGTGCTGTCGGGGATCGAGCAGCGCGGCCTCGCGTGGGGCGTGGTGACGAACAAGGCGGCGCGGTTCACTCTGCCCTTGCTCGATTGGCTCGGGCTGGCCGCGCGCGCCGATGTTGTCGTCTGCGGCGACACGACACCCCAGACGAAGCCTCATCCCGCGCCGCTGCTCCACGCGGCGGAGGCCCTCGGTGTCGGCGCGGCGAGCTGCGTGTACCTCGGCGATGCGGAGCGCGACGTGGTCGCGGCCCACGCCGCGGGCATGGCCGCGCTCGTCGCGCGCTACGGCTATATCGGCGCGGCGATCGCGCCCGAGTCCTGGGCGCCGGACGGGCTCATCGACTCGCTTCCCGCGCTGCTCGACTGGCTTCCAGCCAAAGCCTGAGCACGCGAACGGAAGCGTCGAGGCCACGCGGCTCGCAACGAAAGCGCTACGCTGGACACGCCCCGGCGTTGAGGTAGAGCCACTGCTGCGGCTTGGCGTCGCGGCTGCCCGTGACCCAGACGGGCTGGCTGCGCGTGAGCGGCCGGAGGACGGTGGCGGAAATGTCGTCCGGCAGCGTAAGCGCGATGCCATTGGCGCGCTCGACATGATCGCCGTTGCGCAGTCCCATCATCCCGGCGAAGCCGCTCTGATCGCGAACGACCAGACCGCCGGGCGCGGGCTGCACGAGCGCCTTCCACGTGTCCGGCGCGGCGATCATTCCAGACAGAAGCTCGGCGTTGAGACGCAGGATCTGCCCGCTGAATCCCGGCGGCGCGGCGCACTGCGCGGAGCGGGCGACGGCGGGCGCCGCCGCGCGCGCGCTGTCGACGGCTCGCGTCTGGCGAAGCGCGATGTCGCGGCGCACGCCGCCCTGCACGAGCGTCACGCCCTGCGGTCGAACCGATTCGAGCCGCGTACCCGGCGCGACCTCGGCGCCTGCGGCAACGAAGAGCGGCCCGCGCGAGCCCGCGCGGAACAGCGCATAACCCTTCCCGTCGCGCTCGGCGAAGACGCCGAGGAGGCGCAGGTCTCCGAGCGCCTGCGCCGTGTCGTTCGCAGCGGCAAGCTCGCTCGCGGGGCCGAAGAGGTGAGCATCCGCGATGCGACGCACCGGGTCGCCGTCGCTTCGCTCCGGAGGCAGCGCGACGGGGGCGGGCCCGAACCAGCGCCAGCCCCAGGACGCGAGGACGCCGGCCAGGAGCGCGAGCGCGACGAGCGTCGCAGCGCCCGCTAACAGGCGCGCTCGCCAGGGCGACGGAGCCGCACGCTCGCTCGCGTATAATTTCGTTTCACTCAAGTCGATTGTCGCCACGTTGAATCCGCAGCTCGCGTTGTTGCAGCCTTATCCGTTCGAGAGGCTGCGGGCGCTCTTCGCCGGCGTCACGCCGCCGCCAGGCCTTAGACCGATCAATCTCTCGCTCGGCGAACCGAAGCACCCTACGCCGCAGTTCATCCTCGATGCGCTCGCGGCAGGCGCGCGCGGCGTGGCGAATTATCCCACAACGGCCGGCACGCCCGCGCTGCGGGAGGCGATCGCCGCGTGGCTCGTGCGACGCTACCATCTCGAGCGTCTCGACCCGGCGACGCAGGTGTTGCCGGTCCTGGGCAGCCGCGAGGCGCTGTTCGCGTTCGCGCAGACGGTGCTCGACGCGAGTCGCGTGGGCGCAACGGTCGTCGTCCCCAATCCCTTCTACCAGATCTACGAAGGCGCAGCGCTGCTCGCGGGCGCGACGACCTTCTGCGTGAACAGCCTCGAGCAGACGGGCTACGCGCCGCAGTGGACGGACGTGCCCGACGAGGTCTGGCGCAGGACGCAGCTCATCTATGTGTGCTCGCCCGACAACCCGACGGGACGCGTGATGACGCTCGAGGACTGGCGGCAGCTCTTCGAGCTCTCGGACCGCCACGGCTTCGTCATCGCCGCAGACGAGTGCTACTCGGAGATCTACTTCGACGAAGCGCGCGCGCCGCTCGGCTCGCTCGCGGCCGCGAAAACGCTCGGCCGCGACGGCTATCCGCGGCTCGTTTCGTTCGGGAGCCTGTCCAAGCGTTCCAATGCGCCCGGGCTTCGCTCCGGCTACGTCGCTGGCGATGCCGCGCTCATCAAGGCCTTCCTGCTCTACCGCACGTATCACGGTTCGGCGATATCACCGGCGGTCGCGGCGGCGAGCCTCGCCGCCTGGGGCGACGATGCGCACGTGCGCGCCAACCGCGCGGCCTATGCGCGGAAATTCGATCTGCTCGCTCCCAGGATGGCCGATGCGTATGGGACGACGCGCCCCGACGCCGCGTTCTATCTCTGGGCGCGGGTCGGCGACGACGACGCGGGATTCGCGCGGCGGCTCTACGCCGACCAGGCCGTGAGCGTGCTGCCGGGCAGCTATCTCGGCCGCGAAGCGGGCGGCGTCAACCCCGGCCGCGGCTACGTTCGCATCGCGCTGGTCGCGGAGCTCGAGGAGTGCGCCGAGGCGATCGACCGCGTGGTGCGCTTCGCGCGGAGCGCCTGACCGCGATCTGCGCCGGAGACCGGCGAACGCCCGTCAGCACGACGAGTCCCGCCGGCAGCGCTTCCTCGCCGAACGCCGCGCGCCGCCGCGCATCGATTCCGCTGTCGCGCAGGATCCGCAGTGCGTCGGCGACTTCGAAGGTCACGTTGCGGTGGTGCTCGTCGCTGCGCCGCCAATCGCCGTCGCTGCGCCGGAACACGGTAATGTCGCGGTCGAAGCGGTGCGGGCCCGGGCGCGAGAAGCGCGTCACGATCGCCCAGTCGTCCTCGACCTTGGCGTGCACGGCGTCGCCCTCGCGGATCCTCGCGAATCGCTCGGTCATCAGATCGATCGCGAGCACGCCCGAAGGCTTGAGCGCGCGCGCCAGCTCGGCCAGCGCCCGGGCGATCGCCGAGCGGTGGCCCAGGTAGTTGAGCACGTGGCCCGTCGAGACCACCGCATCGAAGTGCGGCAGCGCGGCGGCGCCGCGCGACCCCGTCGGCAGGCTCGCTACGCGGAAGTCTGCCCCCGGCGCGCAGCTCCGCGCCAAATCGATCATCGCCGGCGAAGCGTCGATGCCGGTCACCGCGAAGCCGGCGTCGAGCAGGCGGCGGGCGAGCAGTCCGCTGCCGCAGCCGGCGTCCAGGACCCGCGCGCCCCGACGCAGGCCTGCATCGCGGAGGAGCCGGACGATCCCCCGCCATGTGCGCTCGACGTGCTGCGAATAGCCGGCGTGGTGCACCCACGCGAGGTCGTCGCCGTAGTAGGCGATCATGGCCTCGGGGGCTGCATCCGGAGCTTGCCGTCCTGCGTATTAGGGCAGGTCACAACCAACCCTCCAGGGACCAAATCATGAAGCCGAAGACCGTCGTCGCCGCTTGGCTCTGCGCGCTCGCCCTCGCCGTGCCCGCCCTCGCCCAGCAGCCCGGACCGACGCTCTACAAACGGCTGGGCGGCTACGATGCGCTGGCAACCGTGACCGACGACTTCCTGAGCCGCCTGTCGACCGACCCCGCGTTCGTCCGCTTCTTCGCGGGGCACAGCACGGATTCCATCAAGCATATTCGTCAGCTGATCGTCGACCAGCTTTGCGCCGCGACCGGCGGCCCCTGCGTCTACACCGGGCGCGACATGAAGACGGCGCACGCGGGCCTCGGCATCGGCGAGAGGGAGTGGGACGGCTCGGTGAAGCATCTCGCCGCAACGCTGGACAAGTTCAACGTGCCCGCCAAGGAGAAGGACGAGGTGCTCACGACGGTCGGCACGCTGAAGAAGGACATCGTCGAGAAGCCCTGAGGCCCCGGCAGGGACGCCCTACATCTTGCACTGCCCGACGTAGCCCTCGGAGACGAAGGTCTCGGCATCCACCGCCGGCACGCTGCGCCCGTCGAAGAGCACCGGGAGCTGGTTGGCGATGCCGAGCTTCGGCTCGGCGCGACGCCGCTCGTTGATCGCGCGCACGATGTTCCACTCGTCGTGCGAGCCGCGGCTGGCCGCCGAGGACGCCTTGAGCCCGTAGTAGTTGCGGAAGGCCGCCTTGGTGAGGCCGGCCTTCACCGCCTTGTCGAGCTCCGGATCGGTCTTCAGACGCTGATCGAAGTACTGATCGATCTTCGCCATGTCGCCGCTGCCGTCGAGGCCGAACACGCGGGCGAAGTCCTGCGGGCCGGCGAAGTAGACGAAGTCGAAATCCTCGCCGAGCCCCTCGCGACCCTCGAGGATGCTCGTCCACATCAGCATGTAGTCCGCGCCGGAGGATCTCTTGGGGAGATTGGCCTCGGTCGTTCCCGGGTTGAGCACCCAGACGAACTGGGCGCCGAACCGCTGCTCGATCGCCGCCTTGGTCCTTTCCGCAACCTCGGCATTCAGATTGAAGTAGCCCCCGCCCGCCGGGGACAGCGGCACGCTCAGGTAGCCCACGGCCTTGCCCGCCTTGTGCGCGTCGGCGATCAGCGCTCGGAAGCGCTCGACCTTCTCGCCGATCGCCGCCTTCGCATCGGCACTGACGCAATAGCAAATGCCGATCCGGGTGCATTCGGTGGTCTTGGCAGGCTCTGCCGCCTCCGCGCGGATCGATGCGGCGACGATCCACGCGCCGAAGACGGCGAGCGGCACGGGGCTGCTTGCGAGCTTTCCTAGCATGGTGTGAGCCTCCTGGAGAGAGACGGCTGGAATGATAAGGGACCCGGGCAGCCGCGTCCCGCGAGGCAGGCGCCGGGATGGCCCGGCACCCCGGATTGGCATCGGCGGCAGGGTTATGCTATCGTCATAAGACGCCAGGCACGACGAAAGCGCATGAGAGCGCGCACGCTCCTCACCGATCGGCTGTACTTCGGCATCGACCCGCTCAGCCTGCGGACCGGGACGGCTCGGGTCTACACGCGCGTCGTGGGGCTCCCGCCGGACCGGGCGCGCATCAGCGCGCGGAATCTGCGCCAGGACTTCGGGATCGGAGACACCATCGCCGGCGAGATGCTGATCAACGAGTTCGTAGCCGATGGTCTGCTCGATCCGCCGAACGAGCTCCAGCAGGACTACGGCCTGAAGGATCGTTTCAAGGAGTTCGCCTTTGCCCGCGTCGTCGAGCCGCTCGGCCGGGACCGCGCGAAGCAGCTCCTCGCCAAGGCCTGCGAGCTCGCCCTGCGCATCAATGCCGAATGGACCCGGAATCCCCTGGAGATCGAGCTGGTCGCCCCGTTCGGCGCCTACATGAGCCGCGACCGCCAGCTCGGCGAGTTGTCGCTGGGCGTGGTCGTGCGTCCGCGGCTCGCCTCGCGCCGGGCGCGGTGGGGACGCATCCTCACCAAGAGCGAAGGCGCGCACGACATCCGCTCGAACCTGCGCGACATCTCGTCGTTCGTCCGCGTGCGACTGGTCAGCAGCCGGGACAGGCTTCCGCGCCCCTTCTCCGTCGCTTTTCAGGACGACTCGCCCGTCGTGCTCGACGATCGCTGACGCAGGTTCGCCTCAGCGATCCCCGGTCATCGCGCCGCGGGCGCGCCCGCGGCATCCAGCTCCTGCCGAACGCGATCGTAGCGCGCGGCCTGGATCGCCCTTTCGTCGAGCAGCGTCCGACGCGTCGCGTACAGATCGAGCATCGCGCCGTCGGCGGAGGCGAGCTTGGCAGGGTCGCCGCCGCCGACCTCGACCGCGCCGATGCTCTCGTCCAGCGCGGCGACCGCTTCGTCGACGGCCTTGAGCGCAGTCGCTCGCTCGCGCTCCAGCGCTGCGCGAGCCTCATCGGGTGACGTCGTCGCGAGCATCGGGCTCTCGCTCCGCGACCACGCGCGGCCCGGCGATGGTGCTGTCTCGAGCACCGGGACGATGAGCCGCAGCGTTCGCTCCGACCAGGTCCAGTGCGGCACGTCGACGTAGGTCCGGTATTCGCCCGTCGTCCATTCCGGCACGTCGGCATCGATGTGCTCGCGGCGCATCGTGAGCTGCGGAAGATCGGCGTAGACGGTGTGCCAGGCGACGCCGCACTCGTTGGGCAGGAACCAGTCCGGATACTTGCAATAGAGCTCCGGCACCTGACCGAGCTTGCGCCGCTCGGTCGTGAGGCCCGGGACCTCGTAGTCGAAGCGTCGCGAGCGCACGGCCACGCTCGGCCCCTGCGTTACGATCGCACGCCGCTCCGTCGTCACCACCGGAACGTAGAAGGTCCAGACGTATTCGCGGGTACCGGGATAGAGGTCGGTCGCCGGTCCCGGAATTGGCTGCGCCCGGGCCCACAGGCAGGCGAGCAGGAGCACGATGCCGCAGATGGCGGCGCGGCGTCGAGCCTGACCTGCGGCGGATCGGCGATGGATGTCCATGCGGAATTATCCCACGGCCGCGGCAACGCAGCCCGAACCGGCTTGCGCTTCGCCGTCGCAGCCCCTACATTTTGTCAATGGCCTCTCGCAAAACCCGCCCCGTCAAGCGTCGGACTAGGACGCGCTCCGTTGCCCGCAGTCGCGTGCCGAAACACGCGCATTCCTGGCGGCACGTCGTCAAGGCGCAGCTCGCGAATTTCGAGCTGGTCAAGGCCGGATCGTCGCTGCGGCTGCAGATCTTTTCCAACGAGGAAAAAATCGGCCAGCTCGAAGTCGGTCGCGGATCGCTGTATTGGTACGGGCGCAATCGCAAGAGCCGCGAGCGCGTCGACTGGTCGCGCTTTGCGGAGATGATGGACGAGCTCGCATACGGCAAGTAGCGTCGCGCCGAGAGACGCGCGCAGCGGAAGCAGCGGCCCCGCCGGCGCCGCTCAGGGCAACTCGCCGCCTGCCATGCGCAGCGCGCGCGCGAAATCTCCGAGGACCCTCCGCCGCAACGCCTCCTTTTCCGCCTGGGCGGGGGCGCGGAGCAGCGCGAGCGGATGATAGGTCGCGACCACCGGAATGCGGTCGGGCCCGACGAGCTGGCGCTCGCGCGCGGCGGCGATCGCGAGACGCTCTCCGAGGACTGCCTTGAGCGCCGTGGTCCCCAGGGTGACGATCACGCACGGATCCACCTCTTCGATCTCGCGCAGCAGCCACAGGTTGCAGGCTGCGATCTCGCGCTGCCCCGGAATTCGATGCGTCCGACGCCCGCCGCGAAGCCGGTAGCCGAAGTGCTTGACCGCGTTGGTGACGAAGACGCTGCCCGGATCGATACGGGCCTCGTGCAGCAACTCCCGCAGCAACAGGCCCGCCGGTCCGGCGAAGAGGCGTCCGGCACGATCCTCCTCGCTGGCGGGTGCCTCGCCCACGAGCATCAGCCGCGCGCCACGCGGTCCCTCGCCGGCCACCGCCTGCGTCGCCTGGCGCCAAAGCAGGCAGCGACGGCACGTCGCAGGGCCGCCTTCCTCGCGAAGAGATTGCGCCGCGACGCGCGGGAAGTGGAGTTGCATGTCTGCCCAGCGCTTCACCGGGGCTAGGCGATGCAAGCCCTGTGCCGGCACGGCTCGTCTGTGCGCAGGCGCGCGAAGCGGCCACGGTCGAGGCGTTCCGGAGGTCCATTTTTTCAACCGCCGTTGTAAAAGGCGCAGCGGCTCGCCGCTTGCGACGCCTTGCGGAACGCTTACCGCCGCCAGCGCGCGGGAGCGCCCCGACCGAAGCGCAGCATGAGATAGCCCCCGACCAGCCCCCCGAGATGGGCGAAGTGCGCCACGCCCTCCTGCGTCCCGGTGACGCCCAGAAACAGCTCCACGCAGGCGTAGACGATGACGAAGACCCGTGCCGGCATGGGGATCGGCGGGAAGATCAGCATGACGCGGTTGTTGGGGAAGTAGATCGCGTAGGCGAGCAGCAGGCCGAATACCGCTCCGGAGGCGCCGACGGTCGGATACACCGCGCCGGTAAACGCCGCAGTGAGGAGCTGCGCGACGCCTGCGGACAGCACGCAGACGAAGTAGTAGGTGAGATAGCGCCGCGGGCCGAAGACGCGCTCCATCGGTGCGCCGAACATGTAGAGCGCGAACATGTTGAGGCCGATGTGCGTCAGGCTGCCGTGGAGGAACGCGTAGGTGACGAGCTGCCAGAGCTGGAAGCTCACGTGACCGCCACTCGCGCGCGCGGCGCCGAGCGGCCAAAGCGCGAACGGCACCTCGAGGCCCGGGGCGGAGAGCTGCAGCAGGAACACCAGCGCGTTGGCGCCGATCAGGAACAGGGTGACCGGAGGCATGGAATCGATATGGGGGCGCGCGGCGGTGCCGCCAAGGCTCTAGGCGCCGGCGGCAGCCTTGATCCGCTCGCGCGTCAGGGGCAGCTCGCGCAGCCGCGCTCCGGTCGCATCGGCGATCGCGTTGCCGATGGCCGCCGCGGTCGGCCCCTGCGCCGCCTCTCCGGTGCCGAGGAAGGGTTGACCGGGCCGGTCGATCACCTCGACGTCGACGCTGTCGGGCATCTCGGGAAAGCGCGCGATCGGATAGCCTCCCCAGTCGATGCTGGTGATGCGCTCGGTGTCGAAGCCGACCGCCTCGTGCAGCGTCCAGCTCACCGACTGCACGATGCCGCCTTCGATCTGGTTGCGGATGCCGTCGGGATTGACCGCCTGTCCGCTGTCGACGGCGGCCACCACGCGGACGAGACGGGCGCGATCGCGCTCGATTTCGACTTCCACGGCGATGGCGAAATACGCCGCGAGATTCTTGTAGCGCGCGAAGGCGAAGCCGCGCCCCTTGCCGCGCGCCTTGCGGTAGCCGGACCAGCCGAAGCGCGCAGCAGCCGCATTGACGACGTCGCGAGCCCGAGGATCGTCGAGGTGCCGAAGCCTCAGCTCCACCGCGTCGACGCCGGCGGCCGCCGCCAGCTCGTCGACGAAGCTCTCGATCGAGAATACGTTCATATACGCGCCCAGGCCGCGAAGCGCCGATACGCGCACCGGCATGGCCGGGATGAAATGATGGACGACACGTGCGTTGGGAAGCTTGTAGAGCGGAATCGCGTTGCGGTCGCCGCCACCTTCGGGGAGCGGAATCGGTTGCGGCGGAGGCGCCGCGAACGCGTCGGCGAGGTAGCGCGCGGCGAGCAGGCTCCCGGCCTTGCCGGGGCGCGTGCTGTGCGAGTTGCTCCACACATCGTACCGCCAGTCGACGATCGTCCCGCCCGCATCGAGGGCCGCCCTCACCCGGGTCAGCATCGCCGGTCCGTAGGGTTCCCAGCCGTGTTCCTGCTCGCGCATCCATTGCACGCGCACGGGGCGGCCGGGCAGCGCGCGCGCCAGCAGCGCCGCATCCGCGGCCGCGTCGTCGGCCGCGTTGTGGCCGTAGCAGCCCGAACCTTCGTTGTGGATGCAGCGCACGCTCTCTTCGGGCAGCTGCAGCATCTCCGCCAGCGCGTGGCGCAGCGGATAGACGCCCTGGCTGTGCGTCCACACTGTGATCGCGCCGTCCTTGAACCACGCGACCGCACACGACGGCCCGATCGATGCATGCATCTGGTACGGGCGCCAATAGGTCGCCTCCACGCTCCGCGCAACCGTCGAGGCTCCGCCGGGCGCACCCCGCTCGAGGTCGACGATCGCATTCGAAGGGCTCTCTTCCAGGAACGCGTAGAGCTGCGACGGATCCGGCAGGCTCGCGCGCTCCTCCCAGTTCGCATCGCGGGCGAGCGCGCGCATCGCGAGCACGCATTCGTATTCGCGCTCGGCGACGACCGCGAGGAAGCTTCCGTCGCGCACGACCTTGAGCACGCCCGGCAGCGCCTCGGTCGCTCGTGCCTGGACGTCGATCAGCCGCGCGCCGTAGCTCGGCGGTCGCAGGACCCGGCCGTGGACCATGCCCGGCAGGCGCAGGTCCTGGACGTACGCCGCGCCGCCCGTCAGCTTCGCGGGAATGTCGATGCGCGGCATCGGCCTGCCCATCACCGAGTATGAGGCTGGGTCCTTGAGCCGCGACTCCGCCTGCGCGCGCGGGGACGCGGAGGCGAAGCTCGACGCGAGCTCGCCGAAGGCCGCACGGCGCCCGTCCTCGGCGATGACCGCGCCGTCACGCACCCGGAGGCGCTCGCGCGCGACGGCCCAGCGCTCGGCGGCGCGCGCGATCAGGAGCTCGCGCATCTGCGCCGAGGCGTGCATGATCGCCGTGCCGCTGTCGGTGAGCGAGCGGCTGCCCGCGGTGAAGCCCTCGTCCGGCGTGCGAGCCGTATCCGCGGTCACGAGGTCGATGCCCGCGGGATCGACGCCGAGCTGCTCGGCCGCGATCTGAATGAGCGCGGTCTTGACGCCCTGCCCAGCTCCGCCTTGCCCGTGAATACCGTCACGCGGCCGTCGCTCCCGATGCGGGTCCAGCCGTCGAGCGCGGGTGTCTTGTCGAGGCTGCCCGGCAGCTTCGGTCCCGGCGCGGGTTGCGCGGCGAGCTGCGCGAAGGGCTGGAGCGAAAAGGCGACGACCAGCCCACCGCTCGCGGCGAGAAAATCCCGCCGCGAGAACGCGGGCGCGGGCATGCTCCGCGGATCTCTCGCGTTCTTCACGTTCCGGCCTGCCGGATCCCCGCGGCCGCGCCGCGCAGCTCGTCGGAGGCTCTGCGCACGGCTCGCAGAATGCGCATGTGCGTCCCGCAGCGGCACAGGTTGGGCATCATGTGCCGGCGGATCTCGGCGTCGGAAGGCGCGGGATTCTTCTCGAGCAGCGCCTGAGCGCGCATCACCATGCCGGCAATGCAGTAGCCGCACTGCGCAGCCTGCTCGGCGATGAACGCGCGCTGCAGGGGTCCGGGCTCGGCGACCGTGCCGAGCCCTTCGATCGTGCGGATTTTCCTGCCGGGCAGCACGGAGATCGGCGTGAGGCAGGAGAAGGTCGCCTCGCCGTCGACGATCACGGTGCAGGCGCCACATTGTCCAAGGCCGCAGCCGAACTTGGCGCCGTTGAGCGCGAGATCGTCGCGCAGGACGTAGAGCAGCGGTGTGGCCGGATCCGCGTCGACGCTGTGCCTGCGGCCATTGACGTCCAGATCGATCATGGCTCTTCCTCGAGCGATTGCCGGACCGTCGCGACCTGTTGCGCGACATTCGCCCGCGCGGCCCGGCCAGTGAAACGCGCGCGCAGATAATCTACCAGAGCGGCGACCTGCCGGTCGGTGAACTGTGCCGCGAAACCCGGCATCCTGGCGACCCTGTCGCCGTTCTCGGACCCCACTCCCTCCATCACGATGTGGATGGCGTTGCGCGCGTCGGCCTCGGATGCGTCGGCAGGGCTCGCCTCGAGCGGCACCTGGCCGAGCGCGCAGCCGCTCGAAATCGCGACAGCGGGCGCCAGCGCGGCGAGCGGGCTTCCGCGGTTCATCGGACGCAAGGCGGCCGTGGTCAACGAAGCTAGGACCCGTGCGCGCTGGCGGCGTTCCCGACGTCGCCATTGCTCGTACACTAGCCGCAGAAGGCTCGTGCTTATCGGGACGCGACGTTGAACATGCGGGTGGCGACGACTCTTGCGCTCTGCGCGCTCGTGGCGGCGTGCGGCCGGGACGGCAATCCGGCCGCCTCGTTCGAGACGCGGTGCGCGACGCTGCCTCGGCCGCGCTTCGACGTGGTCGTCGCGCCGGTGAGCTTCGTGCAGGACGAGAGCCGGCCGAGCGCGGAGCTCACCGCGATGAGCGGCAGCGCGCTGACGGCGCAGCGCACGACCGGCGTGACGACGGCCGTGTTCGGGCAGAGCACGGACATCGAGCTCAGCCCGGTCGACGATCACGACGGCGCGCGGGGCTGCGGCACGCCGCGCGTGCGCGTCGAGCTGTCGATGCAGCCGATGACGGTGTTCATCGCGAGCGAGCTCGCGGAAACGCCCTGCCTGCGCGAGGCGACCTTGTCGCACGAGATCAGGCACGTCGAGGTCTTTCGTGCGGTGCTCGAAGACGCCGCGCGCGCGCTCGAGCGCGAGCTCCCGGGGGCGGTGGGTGCCGAGCCGGGACGCGCGAAGCGTCCCGAGGAGCTGGAGCAGCGGCTGATCCTCGCGCTGCGCAGCTACCTTCCGCAGTTCATGGCCGACTGGCAGCGGGTTCTCGACCAGCGCCAGGCCGGCGTCGACTCGCCCGAGGAATACGCGCGGGTCTCCGCTGCCTTCGCGGGCTGACGCGCCGGCTGCGTCAGTGCGGCGGCACCGCCTTGAACCCGTTGGCGCACTCGAGCGTCTCTCGCCAATAGGCACTGTCGCGGCCGTAGAACGCAGCGAGCCTCGATTCGACCTTGAATCCGGCGCGGCCGGCCGTGCGCATCGCCTGGAGCCCGACGCAGTTGGCAGTGACCTCGCTCTGGGTCGGCACGCTGGCGTGCGCGCACTCGTGGAAGAAGATGAAGTCGTGCATCTCGGGCGGGAGGGACTCGAGCTGCGCCTCGTTCCACACGATGTGATAGCTCCCGCCGACGCGCTCCGTGATCGCGATCCGGCCGTGCGTCACGATCGGATGCGATGCCGGCGCCGCCTCCTCCGCGATCGGTGCCCCCGAGACGATGCAGCGCATCGTGCTTCCATCGCTGAACGTGAACGCAGCCGCGTTCGCGGCAATCACCAATGCGCCGCAGGCGGCGGCACTGCGCAGCATCAGATCGAACATTCGCTGGTCACTGAGGCGCGTAGCCCTTGACTCCGACCGTCAGCCGGCTCGCGGCGATCGTGCCGTCGGCTTGCGCCTCGCCGTACGCGACGACGTGCGCGCCGGCAACGAGCAAGGAGCGGTCGGCCGGTTCGACCATCACGATCGGCGTGCCCTCGGGGACGACGATCGTCTTCTCGCCGCCTTTGTAGGTAAGTGTCATCGTGCGGCCGCCCGGTGCGCTCGAGACCCGTTCGATCGTGGCGTCGGTTGTGGTCGTGCGTTGCCCGGGCTGGTTTGCGCCGACGCGGGAGATGGTGGCGTTGGTCATCGTGCTGCCGGGCAGGTTCGCCATCGGACGGTGACCTTCGCCACGCCCGCGCATTGACTCGGGGTGGACGTGGACCTCGCTCGCGAGCAGCGTGCCGTCGGGCTGCGGAGCGGCGGTCGTGCCGACGAAGGCACCCTGCTCGAGCTTCGAGAGGTCGGAAGACGAGCGCGCGCTCAGCCGGAGCTCATCGCCGAGCCGTAGCGATACGATTTTCCCGTCGGCCGCCTTGACCTCGAGGCCGGCGGCGTCGCTCGTGACGACGGTGCCCACGATCTTCTGCTCGGCCGATTGCGCCGCCGCGGCCATTGCCGCAAAGGCCACCCCAGTGATGCATGCCAGCGCGCGTTTCATGGCGCCTATCTCCTTCGTGGCTCGCATCGCCTCGCCGATCCACGTGTACACGACAGCTGGGCGGCCCGTTACGGCGAAACGGCGAAGTCGGAGCCCCGTGCCAAGCATGCACCGATTATAGCGGCCGGCTATTCCGTCGAGCCGACCGGCGCGCTGCTACGCCGGACGACTCGCGGAAATGGCTGACCGCGGCCGCCCGGCTGCGGTATGATTCCCGCGAACGATCGACCGGGGGGCGACGTCCGAAATGCGAAAGTTGTGTTCACTACTGCTCGCGGTTCTGCCGGCCCTGAGCCTGGCTCAGGGCACGTCCCAGCCGCTGGTATTCGGCATCAACGAAGGCGTGACCTATCGGATCTCCGCGTCCGAGGTTCGCGAGCGCTTTCACGAGATCGCCGACGACTTGTCGAAGCTGCTCAAGCGTCCGGTGCGCATCGAGTACATGGACGAGTACGTGCAGATGGGCAAGGATCTCGACGCGGGGAAATACGACCTCGCCTACGTGCATCCCGCGCACTACGCTATCCGCGCGATCGACAAGGCGCACTATCGGCTGGTCGCCGTGACCAAGGGCTACACCGAGTATCGCGCCAGCTTCCTGGTGCGCAGCGACGCACCCTATGCGTCGCTCGACGATCCGCGCATCCGGCAGATCGGGATGCCCGACGCCGACTCGATCACCGCGTGGATCGTGCGCGCGACGCTTCGCGACGCGCTGGGTCCCAAGGCGAAGGCGCTGCGCCTGCGGTACACGCGCTACCAGGATGCGGTGCCGTTCATGCTCGACTACGGCTTCGCCGAGGTCGGCGCCACGGCAGCTTCCGCCGTGATCAAGGAATACACCGACAAAGGCGGCAAGATCCTGGTCAAGAGCAAGCCCGTGCCGATCAAGGAGCTGATCGCGAGTCCGAACCTGCCAGCGCAGGACCTCGCGCAGATCCAGCACTACTTCCTCAATCTCGAGCTCACCGAAGAGGGCCAGCGGCGCCTGGCGAAGCTCGGCTACAAGGGCTTCGCCACCTTCGACGAGCGCCAGCTGGTCGAGCTCGGACACTGGCTCGAAAGCGCACCACCCGACGCGCGCTAGGGTTCCGCGGCCGATAGGTGCGCGTCCTACACTCATAGCCCGCGGTCCTACGGCAGAATCGGATGCGAGCCGATTCTGCGTCGCGCTCGAAGGATCGAGAATGACCGTCATGCGAAGAGTGCCTCAGGTGGATTTCCGCGCTGGCCGACTCCCAGGCAGGTTCACCAAGCGAGGTCGACTCGCACGCCGCGGCCCTGGAGCATAAGGCCCCGGGTACGCGGCAGAGGACGGGCCGAGCCGATCGGCCCGTTCTCTTTGCTCTCCCCCGATGCCGCGATGAACGCCGTTCCCCTTCTCCTCGCCACTATGCTGGCGACATCGCTCGGCACTGCGGCCTTCGCCCAGGGCACGCCTCTGCCCGAAGAGCGTACCCAAGGTCCCGTGACCTATGTTTCAGGCGGCGTCGGCATCGAGCAGGCGCAGGCGATGCGACGGGCCGAAGCCGATTACCCGCTCACGCTGGAGCTTGCCGCTGCGGCCGGCGGTCCGCGGGATGAATACGTTTCGGGCGCGGAAGTGACCATCCGCGACCACCGGGGCTCGACGGTTCTGCAGACTCGAACCGCCGGTCCGCTGGTTCTCGTCCGACTCCCGCCGGACCGCTACGATGTCGACGTCGACTGGAACGGCGCGCACCGGCACCGAAGCATCGACGTCGGCCAACGCCGGCAGCACGTGCTGGTGGAGTTTTCCGGCTCGCTCGACTCGCGCTAGCGCTGCATCCCCCGAGCCCGCGCGCCGGGCCGGGATCGGTCGTCTCACTGTGCCGTAATGCGATCGCTGCGAGCGGACTCGGGGCGCGATGCGAACATCGCTTCCATCTCGCGGCGCAGCTTGAGCGCCGGCAGCGTTTCGTCGAGCGCGACGTCGTCCCAGGCGAGCGTCTGGCCGCTACGGATCGGGCGGGTGAGCCTGGCACCGTGCGCGAGGCCCAGCGGCAACCCGCCGAGCGCGAGCGAGGCCCTCGCCGGCAGGAGCTTCCCCCACACGGTGTAGCCGCCCTCCCCGTCGAGCGTCTCCCCGGCGCGGAGATCGCGCTTCGCGGTGGCGACGACGTCCGCGTTGAAGCACGTCGCCGCGCCCGTCGCCTCGCGTCGCAGGCCGACCGAAGCCACCGAGATCCCGACCTCCAGGCCGATGAGGTGCCAGCGCTTGTACAGGCACGCGTAACGGCCGCTCGGATCGGTGCGCACCATATACTCGCGGAAGCAGTTGCGGATGTACTCGGTGTCGCCCTCGAACACGACGAAGACGCCGAAGCGGATGTCGTACGGGATCGCGCGCCCGTCGCGCTCGAGCGACGAGACGACCTCGACCTGGCCCTTCGCGTGCAGCACGCCCCCCTCGGCGATCGGCCGGCACACGAAAGGAATGTCGTCGACCGATGCCGCGGGATAAGTGAGCCCGTCGGGCGGTGCGACGAGGCCCGTCGCATTGCAGACCGCGGTGCTCTCGATCGCCGGCTTGGAGCCGTCGAGAAAGGAATTGAACATCTTCGGATTGAGCCCGCCGATGCGGGCCTGCTCGGGCGTCAGCCCGTAGTGGCCCCAGACGGTTTCCGGCGTCGACTGCGCGAAGTGCGGCAGCCACTTGTGCCCGCGGCCCGCGGCAACGACGCCGAACCCGGCGGCGCGCGCCCAGTCGACGAGGTCGCAGATCAGCGCCGGCTGGTCGCCGTAGGCCAGGCTGTAAACGACGCCAGCCTCGGCGGCGCGGCGCGCGAGCAGTGGCCCACACAGCGCGTCGGCCTCCACCGTGACGTTGACCACGTGCTTGCCCTGGCGGAACGCGCCGAGGCAGTGCTCGACGGCGGCCAGCGGATGTCCGGTGCACTCGATCACCACTTCGATCTTCGGATGGCGGACGAGCGCCTGCCAGTCGTCCGACACATGGGTCGTTCCGGCCGCGACGGCGGCGTCGATCGAGGGCGCGGCGCTGCGCTCGGCGGACCAGCCGACCCGGTGCAGGCTGGCGAGCGCGCTCGCCGGCTCGAGATCGGCGATCGCCGCGAGGTGCACGCCGCGCGTCTTGGGCACCTGCGCAAGATACATCGCGCCGAACTTGCCCGCGCCGATCAGGCCGACGACGAGCGGCGCGCCCCGCGCGGCCCGCTCCGCGAGCTTCGCCGACAGGCTCATTGCCGTCAGGCGGTCACCGCGCCCTCGAGCGCGGAGGCCGGCGTGCCGTCGCGCCAGGGCAGCGCCACGGCGTAGTCGCGCAGCAGACAATCGTCGGGCAGGCATTCGATCGGCGAGAAATCGCGATGCGCGATGAACTCCGGCCGCTTGAAGCGCCGGATGTGATTCGAGACGGCGCACAGGCTCAGGTATACGCTCACGCGGTTCCAGGGCGAGAGGTTCGAACTCGACGCGTGCACGAGGCAGGAATGGAACAGGATCATCGATCCCGCCGGGCCCTTCGGAGCGACGATGCCGCCCCGCTTGACCAGCGCGGCGATGGTCTCGTGGTCGATCGTCCACAGTGGATAGCTCGTCGTCCTGACGTCGTGCCCCGCCGCGACGACCCCGAGCTTGTGGCTGCCCGGGATGAACATCAGCGGACCGTTGAACTCGTTGACTTCGTCGAGGAAGATCGCGACGTTCATCGCCCGGACGTCCGGCATGTCGTCGTCGCGCTTCCAGGTGCCGAAATCCTGGTGCCACTGCCAGACGTCGCCGTCGAACGCCATCTTGCCGTTGATCTTGAACTGGTGCATGTAGACCGCCTCGCCGAAGATCTGCACGATGGGTTCGACCATGCGCGGATGCCGGGCCAGGCGTGCGAAGGGCTCGCTGTAGAGGTGCGCGGCAAAGTTCGTGCGCACCGCGTCGCTGCCCTTCTCGCGGATGTTCTCGGGGCGATGCTGCGCGAAGAGGCGCGGCACCTCGTCGGTGAGCACGCGGACCTCGTCGGGCTTGAACAGCGAAGGAAAGTACAGGTAGCCGTCGCGGTCGAAGCGCTCGACGTCCTGGGAGCTGAGTCGCATGGGAGCCTCGCTTGGGCGGTGCGCCCCGGCCGCCCGTTGCGGCCGGGGCGCAGCAGCTGACGAGTGTACTCCGGCGGCGCGCGTCCGCGCGCCCCGGCCGCCCGCTAGCGGTAGTACTGCGGGAACTGCTCCTTCAGCTGGTAGAGCTTCGGCAGATCGTTCATCACGATGTACGGCTGCGTGCGGTGCAGCGCGAGGTAGTTCTGGTGATACGCCTCGGCCGGATAGAACGCCGGCAGCGGGACGATCTGCGTGACGATAGGATCGGAGAAGGCCTTCGCCTGGGTGAGCTGCGCGACGTAGGCCTGCGCGACACGCTTTTGCTCGTCGTTGGAGTAGAAGATCGCCGAGCGGTACTGCGTTCCCCAGTCCGGACCCTGGCGATTGAGTTGCGTCGGATCGTGCGCGACCGAGAAGAACACGCGCAGCAGCTCGCCATAGGAAACCTGCGCGGGATCGTAGGTGACCTGCACCGACTCCGCGTGCCCCGTCCTGCCCGTGCTGACCGTCTCGTACTCGGCCGTCTTGGCGTCTCCGCCGGCGTAGCCGGACACCGCACTTGTGACGCCCTTGGTGTGCCGGAACACCGCTTCCACGCCCCAGAAGCAACCGCCGGCGAAGACGGCGGTCTGCGGAGCCTTCACCGAAGCCGCCGGGATGTCCTGCGCGGGCTCCGGAAGCGGTGACCCGAGCGCCGCCAGCGGCGGGATGGCGGCCGAAAAAGCCAGGGCGGCGAAGCGCCGGAAAGTAACGCGAGCCATGATCGATCTCCTTTGCGCCGCGAAGCGCGGTCCGTGGTCCTTAGTCGAACGGGAGACGCCGTCCTGACGTTTCGGGTCCCGGGCTGCCGGCGGCGCAGCATAGAGTATATTCCGGCCGCCCAGGTTCCCGTCGGAACGGCCCGCTTGACGCGCTGCAACGCAGCGGGTTCCCGCGAGTTGGTATGATGCTGTGGCAGGCTTCGGCGCCGCCGTGCCGCCTGCGGCGGCACGATGAACAACAGATTGGGCCCCGGGCGCAGCGCGCGCGTCGGGATAACGGGCGGTCCATCCGAAACCGCCGGCATTGTCGAAAGGAAAGAAAACATGGCGAAGAAAGGTTCCGACGGCGTGTATCGCGTCATCGATGTCATCGGCACGAGCACGACGTCGTGGGAAGACGCGGCGAGGAATGCCGTGTCGACGGCGAGCAAGTCGCTGCGCGACCTGCGCATAGCGGAGATCTCGAAGCTCGACATGAAGGTCGAAGGCGGGAAGGCGGTTGCCTTCCGCGCGCGCGTGCAGCTGTCTTTCAAGTACGAGGCCTGACCCGCCCGACCGGCGGCTCCCGAAACAGCTCGATCGGCGCGTCGCACCGAGGCGATCCGGGCGAGCGCCTTCTCCCGTCCGACCGCGGCGTCCCCGATCGGGTCGCCGCGGTCGGATCATTTCGCCGGGATCATCACCAGGCGGTCGGTCCCGGACTCCGCAGCCCAGAGCTCGCCGGCGCGCCCGAGCATCTGTCGGACGTTGGCGCCGGTGCGGTTCGATTGAAAGCTCTCGAACGTCTCCGTCGTCGGATCGAAGCGGACGATGGCATTGGTCGTCCATTCGCTGAGCCAGACCTTGTCCAGACTGTCGACCCAGACCGCGTAGACGTGCGCGCTGCCGGGCAGCTTCCACTCGCGCCAGGCGTTGCCCGCGGGGTCGTACATGCCGACCTGGCCGGTGTTCCAGTAGCTCACCCAGATGCGGCCGCGCGAATCGGACCATACCCGCCGCGCGCCTTGCCCCGGTGTGGGCGGTTCGATCACCGTC
Source organism: Casimicrobiaceae bacterium (assembly GCA_035501595.1). Taxonomy (GTDB): domain Bacteria; phylum Pseudomonadota; class Gammaproteobacteria; order Burkholderiales; family Casimicrobiaceae; genus PALSA-1003. The sequence continues at coordinate 70,199 of DATJVX010000061.1, forward strand.
GCGTTGCCCGACTCCACGTCGATGCGCGCGATGTGGTTGCCCGCGAGCGAGGCGTAATAGACGTCGCCTGAAGGGGTCGTGGTCATGCCGTACGGACCGCTGCCGCGCGGCGCCGTCCAGACTTTCATGTCCGAGGTCGCCGGATCGAGCCGGCCGTAGTAGCCGCTCTGTCCGGTAAACCACAAGCGACCCTTCTTGTCGAACGTGGCCGTGTTGAGGTTGGCGTAGGCAGCATCGGCCGGCAGCTTCCAGAGCTTCACGGCGCGGGTCTTCGGATCGACGCGAACGATCGCATTCTGGCCTCCGTCGGTGATCCACGGCGCGCCGTCGGGAGCGACGATGACGCCGTGCGGCGCCGAGCCCGCGCCGAGCGCGATCTCCTCGAGCTTGCCGCTCTTCGGGTCGAGGATGCCGAGCTTGCCGGTCAACTGCGCCGTGTAATAGACGGGACCGTCCGCACCGGGCGCCGCGGCGACATCGTGCGGATGCGCGCCCTTCGAGACGTCGAAATACGCCGGCGCCGCCTGCGCGAGGAGCGGCCCCGCGGCCGCCAGCCACGCGAGCAGCCGCAAGAACCGCAATGCGCCATCGAGGTGATTCATGTTCGCCTCCAGCGGGGCGCGAGCGTTCGCCGCGGCACCCTCCCCTGCATTCTACGGTACGATCGCGGGGCCGCCCTCCCGCTCGCCGACCATGATTCCCAGCCGCACCGCGGCGCTCGAGCGCGCCCTGTGCTACTTCGACTCCGGCGCGTTCCGCGACGATCTCGCGCGCCGCGTCGCGTACCGCACGGAGAGCCAGGAGCCCGCGCAAGCGCCGAGCCTGCGCGCGTACCTGGGCGACGAGGTCGCGCCATCGGCGGCGCGCCTCGGGTTCCACTGCACGATCGTCGAGAACGACGCGCACGGTCCCATGCTGATCGGCGAGCGGCACGAAGACCCGTCGCTGCCGACGCTGCTCACTTACGGTCATGGCGACGTCGTGCGCGGGTACGACAGGCAGTGGCGCATGCCGCTCGTGCCGTGGTCGCTCACGATCGAGGGCGATCGCTGGTACGGCCGTGGCACCGCCGACAACAAGGGGCAGCACAGCATCGTGCTCGGCGCGCTCGCGAGCGCTATCGAAGCCCGCGGCGGCAGGCTCGGCTACAACGTGAAGCTGCTCGTCGAAACAGGAGAGGAAGTCGGCTCCCCCGGGCTGCACGAGGTCTGTCGACTCCATCGCGACGAGCTTCGATCCGACGTGCTTATCGCCTCCGACGGCCCGCGGATTTCCGCCGGGCGGCCGACGATCTTCCTGGGCTCCCGCGGCTGCGTGAACTTCCTCCTCTCGCTGCGACTGCGCGACGGCGCTCATCACTCCGGCAACTGGGGCGGCTTGCTCGCCAACCCGGCGACGATCCTCGCGCACGCGCTGGCCGGCATGATCGGACCGCGGGGGACGATCGAGGTAGACGGCTTGCGCTCGCCGCCGCTGCCCGATGCGGTGCGGCGAGCGCTCGCCGGCGTCCGCATCGGGGGCGACGAAGGCGACCCGGACATCGACCGGACCTGGGGCGAGCCCGGGCTCTCTCCGAGCGAGCGCGTGTTCGGCGCCAACACGCTCGAGGTCCTCGCCTTCAAGGCCGGCAATCCCGACAACCCGGTCAACGCGATCCCGCCGAGCGCCACCGCGCATTGCCAGCTGCGCTTCGTCGTGGGAACCGACTGGCGCAATCTCGCCCGCCATGTGCGGTTGCATCTCGCGGCGCGCGGTCTCGAGGCGATCGACGTGGAGGTCCTGCAGGCGAGCGCCGCGACTCGCCTCTCGCCCGACGATCCCTGGGTGCGCTTCGCAGTCGCCTCGCTGGAGCGAACGACCGGCAAGCTCGTCGCCGTTCTGCCCAACCTCGGCGGCACGCTGCCGAACGACGCCTTCGCCGACATCCTCGGCCTGCCCACGATCTGGATCCCGCACTCGTATCCCGGCTGCTCGCAGCACGCGCCCGGCGAGCACCTGCTGGGCTCAGTCGCCCGCGAGGGACTGCTGATGATGGCCGGCCTGTTCTGGGACTTCGGCGACGGCGAGGCGGCGCGACTGAGCTCCGGGCGCCCGGGCGGCGCGCGCTAGCCCGTCGCGATCAGCGGCTGGACGAAGATCCAGTAGACCAGTCCAGCGATGAGCGCGTACTTCACCGTCCGAAACGCGGTGCGGTTCCTGCGCTTGAGGCGCGTGAGCAGATCGCTGCCTTTGCCGAAGAAGGCGTAGATCCTGTTGAACGTGCCGACCTGCTCGTTCTCGAAATTCTGCGTCGCGGAGCCCCGGATGATGTTGCGCGACACCCAGCGGTTGAACGCGGTCATGACGCGCGTGCGCAGCGGGCGCTCGACGTCGGCGAAGAGGATGATGCGCGTGACGCCGGTCCTGTTCTCCGCCGAATGGATGAAGGTTTCGTCGAACAGCACGTCCTGGCCGTCGCGCCAGGAGTAGGGCTCGCCGTCGACGAAGATCCGGCAATCGTCGGATTCGGGGCAGACCAGCCCCAGGTGGTAGCGCAGCGATCCCGCGAAGGGGTCACGGTGGCGGTTGAGCTTCCCGCCCGGCGGCAGGAGTGCGAACATCGCGCCGTTGACCTTCGGCAGCGACTCGAGCAGCGCCACCGTCTTCGGGCACAGCGCCTGCGCCGACGGCAGCGGGTGGCCGTACCAGGTGAGGTAGAAGCGCCTCCAGCCCTCCTTGAAGAAGGAATTGAAGCCGAGGTCGTTGTGCCCGGTGGCGGCGCGAATGCCGCCTTGCTGCATGAGGCCGAGGGCCTCCTCCCTGATCACCTGCCAGTTCTGGCGCAGCTTCGCGAGCTCAGGCACGCTGTTCACGTCGATGAAGGGCTTCGGCGGCACCGCTGAGAACAGGTACATAAGCGAGTTGTACGGCGCCATCAGGGTCGAGTGATCCTTGAGCTGGCGCACGAGCGTGTGCCGCACGCGTCCGCGCAGGTGCACGTACAGCGCCGAGGCGACGAACAGGTACACGACGATGAACTTGGGCGCGAGGAGCGACCAGATCACCTGCGGCAAGCGTGGCTCCTTGACGAGCCGCCAACCGGGCGGCGCAAGCGCAATTATACTGCGCGGGCCGATGCCTCGAAGGGGCCACATCGCGCGACTCGCGGCGGCGCGAGGGGCTCTGCTCGCGGAGAGGACCCCGGTGTAACCTTCCGCCGGGCTTCGGCGCCCGACCAACGACGGCTCAGAGGATCCTCCGGAGGCGGCGCACTTGCGAGCACCAATCGTTTCCCTGCTGACTCTGGTCCTGCTGATGGGCGGCTCGGCGCGCGCTTGCGACCCCTCGTCCCGAAGCATCACCTGAGCGAAGAGTCCCGCTCGCTCGCGATGGTGGGATCGGCTTCCTCGCCGCCCTGTGCGCGCGCTCGTGCTCGGCTTGATGATCGCCTCGGCGAAAGCGTCCTTCGATACCCGCAACGACGAAGTCCTGCGGGCGACGACGAACATCGTCCTGATCGACCGCAATCTGAGGCAGTACGGACCCGAGGCGACCGCGGCGCGGGCGCTGCTGCGGAGCCTCGTGGCGTCGCGCCCGGCGTCGCCCAACCCGGCCTCCTGACACGCCCGGGACCCCAGGCCGACGGCGCACCGCGGCTTACGGCCGATCGCGATCGAGGAGTTCCAGGCGCAGCTGCGCGAGCTCTCGCCCGCCAACGATTCGCAGCGGCTGATCCGAACGCGCGCCCTGCAGCTCAGCCAGGATCTCGCGCAGACGCGGTGGCTCGCGCTCGAGCAGACCGCGGGGTCGATCCCCACGTCGTTTCTGGTGCTGCTGATCTTCTGGGTGTGGGTCATCGCGATCTGCGTCGGCGTTTTCTCGCCGCGCAACCGGATGCTGACGGCGGTCGCGCTCGCCTGCTCTCTGTGCACGGCCAGCGCACTGTTCCTGATCCTGGAGATGGACAGCCCGTTCGAAGGGCTGATCCAGGTCTCCGATGCTCCCTTGCGCGACGCGATCGGCTATCTCGGACGCTAGCCGATTGCCGCGACCGCCGCGCTCGATCGCCTTGACGAACGCCGGTCCGCCGACGTCTACTTGAGCCCCGCGCCGCGAGGGAGCTTCGAGGCAGCGTGCGTTTAGCGTTCGCGAAGCAATTCCGGGAGCTGCTCAAGCCGGGGCAGATACCCTGGCGGAATGTGCTCGTCATCGCCGCGCTGTTCGCAACGGTCATCGGCGGCTTCCTCGTCGCCGCGGCCTCGCCGCGCGACCCGAACCTGTCATTCGTCAACGTTGCCATCCTGTCGGGGAGCCGGGAGGGCAACTACCACGCGATCGTCAACCGAGCGGCCGCCGACGCGCTGCGCCGACGCGGGCACATCGCCAACGTGCCGAGCGCCGGCTCGATCGAGAACCTCGCGCGCCTCGCCGCGGCGCGGTCGTCCTGCAACGTCCAGTTCGCGCTGGTCCAGGACGGCCTTCCCTGGCCCGAGTCGAGCCCCTTCGAGCTGATCGCGCGGCTCCCGGTGTCCGAGGCTTTCGTCGTGCTCGGGCGCGATGCCGACGCCATCCGTTCGGTGATCGACCTGCGCGGCAGGCGCATCGGCATCGGACCCGTCGGCAGCGGCACCGAGTACCTCGCGCGGCAGGTCATCGCGCAGCTTGCCGGGCTCGACATCACGGTCACGACGCAGCCGGTGACCGAGCAGCTCGCGATGCTCGAGCGCGGCGATCTGGACCTCGGCGCCATGGTCATCGAACCCGATGCCGCCCAGCTGGTGCGGGCCGTGCGCGACAACAAGCTGCAGATCGTCGACATCGCCGGCGCGGAGGCGCTGGCGCACGGCCTGCCCGCGGCGCGGGCGGGCGTCATCACCGCCGGCTACTACGACCCCGTCCGCGGACTGCCGCCGACCAGCAAGCGCGTCATCAGGGTCGACACGCTGCTCATCGGCAACGGCTGCGCCCACGCCTCCGTCACCCAAGGCGTGATCACGGCCTTCGTGCGCGTGTTTCCCGAGCTGATCCGCGTGAATCGCGAGCAGGCGAGCCCCGGCGGCCTGGACTACGCCTCGGCGGCGCAGAGCTACTACGACGACCAGGGACCGGACCACGTGGGCGAATACGTGCCGTGGCTGATCGACATCATGCCCACGGCGCGCTGGCTGCAGCTCATCTTCGTGTTCTCGATGCTGTTCGGCGCGCAGGCGCTGTGGCATCGCTTCCGGTTGTGGCGGCTGGACGCGCGACGGGTGGGCATCGAGCGCGAAGTCTCGCGGCTCTTCGGCTCGGATATCGGCCCACCGGAGATCGCGGATGCGACGCCCGAGGGCAAGCTGCGCAGCCCGCAGGCGCGGGCCCGCCTGGAAGGCCTCATCGCGCAGCTCGAGCGGCTCGGCAAGCTTTGCCGGCGCCAGTCGACCTCGATGCTCGTGCCGATGGGCCAGGAGATGAACTATCGCTACCAGGAAGTGCTGATCGCCGACCTGTTGCACGCGCTGCGGCACTTCCGCGACAAGCTCGGTAACTGACCCCTCGACCGGCGGCGAGCCGCCGCGGCCAAGGGGATCGGCGCGGCCGATCGCATTTATACTCCGCGTGGCCGGCCGCATTCGCGTCGGCCCCGGCGCTTCTCCAGTCTTGTCGACCTCCGCCACCGATTTCCGCGCACTGCTCTCGCACCGATCGTTCCTGCGATTCTGGATCGCGCGGCTGGTCGGCGGATTCGCCAACCAGATGCAGGCGGTCGCGGTCGGCTGGCAGATGTATGCCCTGACGGGCAGCGCGCTCGATCTCGGTCTCGTGGGGCTCGCGCAGTTCGCACCGTCGGTGGCGCTGCTGCTCGTGGTGGGGCACGTCGCGGATCACTACGACCGGCGCTGGGTGCTCGCAGCCTGCCAGCTCGTGGATGCGAGCGCTGCGACGACGCTCGCCGTGCTGAGCCTGCGCGGCACGATCACCCGGGAGATGATCTTCGCGCTGGTGGCGCTCATCGGCGCGGCGCGCGCCTTCACGCTCCCGACGCAGCAGACGCTTCTCTCGGCGGTCGTCCCGGCGTCGCTCCTTCCCCGGGCGGTTGCGGCGAACGCGACGGCTGGCCAGACCGCGATCGTCGCGGGCCCCGCCCTCGGCGGCTTTCTGTATGCCGCGGGGCCGGCGGTCGTCTACGGGCTGTGCGCCGCGCTGCAGGTCAGCGCGAGCGCACTCAATGCGACCCTGCGCATCGAGCGGCGAAGCGCCTCGCGCAATCCGGCGACGGCGGCGACCCTCTTCGCCGGCATCGGCTACATCCGCAAGCGCCGCGAGCTGCTGGGGGCGATCTCGCTCGACCTCTTCGCCGTCCTGTTCGGCGGCGCGGCCGCGCTGTTCCCGATCTACGCGCGCGACATCCTCCACACCGGGCCGTGGGGCCTCGGCCTGCTGCGCTCCGCACCCGCGGTGGGCGCGCTGACGATGGCAGTCTGGCTCGCCCGCCATCCGATCGAGCGGCATGCGGGGCGCAGGATGTTCGCCGCGATCGCCCTCTTCGGCGCGTGCACCATCGTGTTCGGGCTTTCGCGCTCCTTCGCGCTCTCGATCGCCGCGCTGGTGGTGCTCGGGGCGGCGGACATGGTGAACGTCGTCGTGCGCATGTCGCTGGTGCAGCTGCGCACTCCCGACGAGATGCGCGGCCGCGTCTCGGCCGTCAGCGCGATGTTCATCGGCGCTTCCAATCAGCTGGGCGAGTTCGAGTCCGGCGTCACCGCGGCCTGGTTTGGCACGGTGCCGGCCGTGGTGCTCGGAGGGATCGGCACGCTCGTCGTCGCATGGCTGTGGACGCGGTGGTTCCGCGAGCTGGCGGGGCTCGACTCGCTGGCGGGCGAGCACCGGAGCCTGCGCTGAATCGCGCTGCGGCGGCGCCGAGCGCCGCGGCGATGGACGGGGTCGGTCCGGCGGCGTAGCCTATGCCTCGGCCCCACCCGGACCGACCATGCACCGAGCCCGAGCGTTCGCGACGCTAGCCGCCGGCCTGTCGCTGGCCTGCGCGTCCTGCGTCGTAGCGCCTCCGCAGAGCGACTACGACGCCTTCCTCGCGGCTGTGAGGCACGACTGCGAGCCGATCATCCTCGGATCGGACAACATGGGGCAGGCGATGCTCTACAACGGCTTCGGCGTCGACGCCGACAGCTACCACAGCTTCGCCAATCTGACCGAGGCGCTCTACTACGGCAAGATCTCGCCCGCGATGTACGTTCGCTCGCTCACCGCAACCGTGGGCTGGGGCAGCCACAACGATCGCAGCTTCGACTGCATCCTGGGACACCTTCCGAGGCAATCACTGAGCCGCGCGGCCGGCAGGCTGCGCGCCCCTCGCGACGCCCCGGCGCAGCCCCCGCCGACGACCGAGCGACTCGCCGCGGCGACGCCCTAGGCCCGACGGCCCGACCTGCGCGACGCACGCGCGGGCCGGCGCGGCCGCCCCGCCCCCCCCAAGACCGCTTCGTCGTGCCCCGGCGCGCTCCGTCGCCTGGCGGGCTGGCCCGGCACCGGCCGCGTACAATCGCCGCCCATGACCAGCTCCGCCAGCAGCTCGACCCTGCGTCCCTCGTCCTGGTGGACGCTTCTCGTGGCCGGCCTGTGCGGGATTTCCTGGCAGATCTTGGCGCTGATCATCGCGATCAACAGCGGGTACGCCGCGATGATGTCGATCGAGGATACCCGGCCGTTCTGGCATCCGTTCATCACGGCCCAGTGCCTCGGGCTCGCCATCGCCTTCTTCGTCTACGCGGCGGCGCCGTGGTACAAGCCGCGGCCCGTGCTCCGTCTCGCCGCCGCCGTCGCGGTCGGGACGCTGGTCGGCTATTGCCTGGTGTTCCTGGTGAAGGGAGCGATCATCCACGAGCCCGGCTATGGATTCGCGGACATGTACTCGGACAGCCACAAAGCCTGGACGCTGCTGTCCGGCTTCGGCAACGGGCTGTTCGTGAGCCTGTTCTTCCTGATCCAGTTCCGCGAAGCCCGCAGCCGGGCCGAGTTGCTGCGCGCGGAAGCCGACCGCAACCTGCTCTCCAAGCAGGCGATCGAAGCCGAGCTCAAGCTCATGCAGGCCCAGGTCGAGCCGCATTTCCTGTTCAACACGCTCGCCTCCGTGCAGTTCCTCGCCGAGACCGATCCTCCCAAGGCGAGCCTGATGCTCGGGCACCTGATCTCCTACCTGCGCGCGGCTCTGCCGCAGCTTCGCTCGAACAGCACGACGCTCGGCCAGGAAAGCGCGCTGGCCGAAGCCTATCTGTCGATCATGCAGATGCGCATGGGCGCGAGGCTGCGCTTCGCGATCGATGTTCCCGATGACCTGCGCTCGCACCGCTTCCCGCCGATGCTGCTGATGTCGCTCGTGGAGAATGCGATCCTGCACGGGATCGAGCCGCAGGCCGAGGGCGGCACGGTCCGGCTCGAAGCGCGCCACGAGGCAAAGCGCCTGATCGTTTCGGTCGCCGACGAGGGCCGCGGCCTCGGAGAGAAGATCGGCAACGGCGTGGGACTCACCAATCTGCGCGGACGCCTGGCGGCGCTCTACGCCGACCAGGCGCGCTTCACCCTGGAAGAGCTCTCGCCGCACGGCGCCCGGGCCACCGTCGAGCTGCCCTATGAGCCAGCCTAGTCAGCCCACCGCGCTGATCGCCGAGGACGAGCCCATGCTGCGCGCGCAATTGCGTGCGCGCCTCACGCAGGCGTGGCCCGAGCTCGCGGTGGTCGCCGAGGCCGAGAACGGCGAACAGGCCCTTGCGCTGCAGCGCGAGCTCGAGCCCGACATCGCTTTTCTCGACATCCGGATGCCGGTCAAATCCGGTCTCGAGGTCGCCGGGGAGCTCGCTGGAGCCTGCCACGTCGTGTTCGTGACGGCCTACGATCAGTACGCGGTCACCGCCTTCGAGCAGGGCGCGGTCGACTACGTGCTCAAGCCGGTGACGGCCGAGCGCCTGGTCAAGGTGGTCGAGCGCCTGAGGCAGCGCCTCGACCGGACTCCGGCCGATCTCGGCACGGTGCTCGCGCAGCTCAACGCCCGCGAGGCGACCGGCCCGCTGCGCTGGATCAGGGCGTCCTTGGGAGCGTCGATGCGGCTGATCCCCGTCGACGAGGTGGTCTATTTTCACGCCGAAGACAAATACACCAAGGTCGTCACCGGCGACGGCGAAGCGCTGATCCGCAAGACAATCAAGGATCTCTTCGACGAACTCGACGGCGAGCAGTTCTGGCAGGTCCACCGCGGCACGATCGTGAACCTGCGCGCGATCGCTCGCGTGGATCGAGACTATCGCGATCAGCCGCTGATCACGCTCAAGGCAAGACCGGAGAAGCTGACGGTCAGCCGGACCTTCGCGCACCTGTTCAAGGCGATGTAGCGGCGCCGGGCCGCCGATGCGCGGGCCCAGCGGCTTCACGGCCCCGAGGGCCTAAAGACCCGTATCCGCCAGGAGCGCCGAGAGCCGCTGCCTCTGCGGCGCGCTCGTCATGGGGTAGGTGTCCAGCCAGTGCGGCAACGAGAAGCCGGGCGCCAGCGCGCGGATCTCGACGCCTTCCCACTTCGCGGCCTGGTGATCCCCGGACGCAGCGAGCGCGGCCGCGAGGTACACCCGCGTCTCGACGTCAGCGGGATTGCGCATCGCGGCTGCGCGCAGATTGATGAGCGCCAGGTCGGCGTCGCCCACGAAGAGGTAGGCGCGGCCCAGCAGCAGGAGGTACAGGTATCCGCCGCCGGGATTGAGGCGCATCGCCGTTCGCAACGGTGCGATCGACTTCTCGGGCTGGCCCTCGTAGGTCAGAATGCCTCCGAGCAAGGCGTAAGCGTCGGCGAAGGACGGATCGAGATTGATGGCTTTCTCGAGCGACTCGATCGCCTCCGCATAGCGGCGGTTCTGCGTTTCGACGAAGCCGAGCGCCCAGTAGACTTCCGGTAGATCGGGATCGATCGACCGGGCGCTTTCCGCGAACTCGGTTGCGCGATCGAGCGCCGGCGACCGGTCGGGGGCCTCGCCCAGGCGATAGTCCATTGCATAGGTCATCGCCACACCCGCGTAGGCACGGGCGAACTTCGGGTCGAGCTCGATCGCCTTGCGATAGAAGGCTCGCGCCTCGTCGTTCTGCGCAGGCGACCGCATCAGGAAGAGCGCCTGTCCGCGCAAGAAATCGTCGTAGGCCTCGAGGCTCTGCGTATAACGCTTAGCGAGTCTCTCGCGCTCGACTTCGCTCAGCTTCGCTGGCAGCAGCTCCACGAGCCGGCCCGCCATCTCGTCCTGCACCGCGAAGAGATCGCCGACCGGCCGCTCGAATCGCCTCGACCAGAGCTCCTCGCCCGTAGGCGCGTCGACCAGATGAACGCTCACTCGCAGCGTGCCGGAATCCCGCTGCACGCTGCCGGAGATGCGGTACCGGGCTCTGACGGCATCGGATGCTTCACCGGACTCCCGGATCACGCGCAAGCCCGAAAGCCGCGACAGCCCGATGATCAGATCGTCGCTGATCCCCCGAGCGAAATAGGCCTGGTCGCGATCCGAACCCAAAGACTCGAAGGGGGAGACGGCCACGCCAACCCAGCCGGTCGCCCGTCCATCCTCCGCCTCGATGCTCTGCGCTGCCGGTACGCGCGGAAGCGCGTGGACGAGCGCGAAGCCGGCGAAGACTGCTGCAAGTGCGAGGCCCGCGAGCACCGCCGGCGACCACCGGCGCTCGCGCCCCGCCGGGCCGGCGCGAGGCGCGGCGTCGTGCGTGCGCTCGGCGCTTTTCCGAGCGGCGTCGGCTTCCTGCGCGCTTCCCCGAACCGGACCGTCGTCGCTTCGTTCGACCGATGCGATCAGCCGGTAGCCGCGTTTCGAGACCGTGTCGATGTACGACGGCGAGCGCGAATCGTCGCCGAGCGCCTTGCGCAACTTGTTGATTGCCTGCGTCAGCGCCTCGTCGCCGACGACGACGTGCGGCCACACCGCGGCAAAAAGCTCCTCGCGACTGACGACGCAACCGACTCGCTCGGCGAGCAGCATCAGCACGTCCATGGCCTTCGGTTCGATGCGAACGATCCGTGCGCCGCGGCGCAGTGCGTTGACCTCCGGATCGGCCACCCATTCCCCGATGCGCAAGGGCCGGTGCGGTCGCCGACCCGGGCCTCCTTGCGCAATGGATGTTCCAAAAAGGTCCGCCATGGACTCGAACCCGCTGATCCGTCAGCCAAATGGTCTCATAGGAAAGGCAAAACCGTTTCGTCAGGCTTTATTGCCGTACCGGCTTCGAAAGGGCGCTGCGCCTGGGCGGAAACTCTTGGCGAATACCTTCCAGGCCGCGGGGCCTCGGGCCGCCGCGCGCACTCGGTCCGAGTCCGGTGAGCCGTCCAGGCCGGCACGGCGAGGTTCTGCGAGGCCGACGAGCGGGACTGCCGGGACGTCGTGCGGAAGGGCGCGAGATTCGTCCAAGCATGCAGCGCCCACGTCCATCTCGTGCGCAACGGAGTCCGCGATGTGCTGGTGCCGGTCGCCCCGCAGATCCTTCCGGAGGGCGCAGCGAGGCGCGACGTGCTGGCGCCGCCTGCGAATGACCCGTCTTTCCGGTAGCGGCCCGCAAACCAACCCGCCGACGGGCGATCGTCGACTCGGACAGGAAGGGCGATGCGAACGAATCTTGCGCTGCGCTGCCTGCTGAGGGCTCTCTTGCCGGCCGTCCTGGTCGCGGCGGATGCCCCCAGGCCGTCAACATCGACTCCGGGTTCACGGGCGCCTGGTACGATCCGGCGCAGAGCGGCCACGAATTGTTCGTGGAGGTGCTGAACAACAATGCTTTCCTGGCCTGGTGGTTCACGTTTGATCCAACCGGCACCCAGCAGAGCTGGTTCGGCGGCGTCGGCACCTACAGCGGCAACACCGCGGTCATCAACCAGGTGATCCAGACGACGGGGGGACGCTGGATTCCCTTCTTCGATCCGAGCAGGCTCACGCTGGTTCCCTGGGGCACGCTCACCTTCACCGACTGCAACGACGGCCGAGTCGACTTCAATTCGCCCGTTCCGAGCTAGGGAACCGGCAGCATGCTAGACGCCCGCCGGAGCGGCGTTCCGTGCTACGACGAGCCGACTCGACAGATCCACGGCATGGCGCCATGGGGCGGCCGGACCGGCCTCTGGTATGCGATCGGCACCAAGCAGTGACTCGCGAGAGCACGTGATCCCTCGGTCTCGACGAGGTTGACGACATCGCAGAGTGTCGCCGACACTCGTTTCGTCGCTTCGGAGCGCCTGACGGTGCGCTGATCCGCACGCGGATTCGGGCCACGCGCCGCGCCTCGACCGCGTCCCGGGGTAAAATCCGGCTTTTGCGCCACGGTGGCGCCTTTCTGCCCGGTGCCGGACCTCCAATCCACCATCGAAGCCGCCTGGGAGCGACGCACGGAGCTCGCCCCGCAATCCGCGCCCGCGGAGGTCCGCGAAGCGGTCGAGGCGACCATCGCGGAGCTCGATGCCGGCCGATTGCGCGTCGCCGAGAAGCGAGACGGGCGCTGGGCGACGCACCAGTGGCTCAAGAAGGCGGTGCTGCTGTCGTTCCGCCTGGCCGAGAGCGTGCCCATCGGACTGGCGGCGCCGGGCGCGCCGTTCCGCTTCTACGACAAGCTGCCCACCAAGTTCGCCCGCTTCGACGACAAGGCCTTCGCCGAAGCGGGCGTGCGCGTCGTGCCGCCGGCGGTCGCACGCCGTGGCGCGTACATCGCACGCAACGTGGTGCTCATGCCGTCGTACGTGAACATCGGCGCCTACGTCGACGAGGGCACGATGGTCGATACCTGGGTGACGGTCGGCTCGTGCGCGCAGATCGGGCGCAACGTCCACCTCTCGGGCGGCGTCGGGATCGGCGGGGTGCTTGAACCGCTGCAAGCCAACCCCACCATCATCGAAGACAACTGCTTCGTCGGCGCGCGCTCCGAGGTCGTCGAGGGCGTGATCGTCGAGGAGAACTCGGTGCTGGGCATGGGCGTGTTCATCGGTCAGAGCACCAAGATCTACAACCGGGCCACCGGCGAAGTGAGCTACGGGCGGGTTCCGTCCGGCTCGGTGGTCGTCGCGGGCAGCCTGCCCTCCGGCGATGGGGGCTGCCAGCTCTACTGCGCGGTGATCGTGAAGCAGGTCGACGCCAGGACGCGGGCGAAGACCGCCATCAACGAGCTCCTGCGCGCCTAGCCGGGCAATGAACCAGAAACCCAGCACATCGATGCCGGAATCCCGATCCATGTCCGTCTCGCTCAAGTCCGCCGAAGACGTCGCGAAGATGCGCGTCGCCGGCAGGCTCGCCTCCGAGGTCCTCGACTACATCGGCCCGCACGTCACCGCGGGCGCGACGACGCGCGAGCTCGATCGCCTGTGCCACGACTACATGGTCGACGTGCAGGGCACGATCCCGGCACCGCTCAACTATGCGCCGCCGGGCTACCTGCCGTATCCGGCCTCGATCTGCACGTCCGTCAATCACGTCGTCTGCCACGGGATCCCGGGCGACAAGAAGCTCAAGCCCGGCGACATCGTCAACGTCGACGTCACAGTGATCAAGGACGGATTCCACGGCGACACGAGCCGCATGTTCTACGTGGGCACCCCGCCGATCCAGGCCCGGCGGCTGTGCGAGGTGACCTACGAGGCGATGTGGCGCGGGATTCGCGCGGTCAGGAAGGACGCGCATCTGGGCGACATCGGCGCGACGATCCAGCGCTTCGCGGAGGGCCACGGCTTCTCGGTCGTTCGCGAGTTCTGCGGCCACGGCATCGGCCGCCAGTTTCACGAGGAGCCGCAGGTGCTGCACTACGGTCGCGCCGGCACGGGGCTAAAGCTGCAGCCCGGCATGGTCTTCACCATCGAGCCGATGATCAATGCCGGCCGTTCCGCGATCCGCTGTCTCGCCGACGGCTGGACGGTCGTGACCGCCGATCACAGCCTCTCCGCGCAATGGGAGCACACCATCCTCGTCACCGAGACCGGTTTCGAGGTGCTGACGCTCTCGGCCGGATCGCCGCCACCGCCGAGCTAGAGCGCGCGTGAGCACCGCGGTCGCGTCCGCAGCGGAGCGCGCTGCCCCGGTTTCCCGCTGGAAGCGCGAGCTCGACGCCGGTCGCGAGGCGTTGCGCGCCGCGTATCGCGAGCACGGCCAGCCCCACCGGCTGCTCGCAGCGCAGGCGCGGCTCGCCGACCGCGTGTTGCGCGGCCTCTGGACCGAGATCGCTCCTCCTGCAGGCTGCGCCCTGGTCGCGATCGGCGGCTACGGCCGCGGCCAGCTCTTCCCGTACTCCGACGTCGACGTCGTCATTCTCCTGCCGCGGGCGCTGGTCGAAGACTCGGGCGAGGAAAGCCGCAGCGCGATCGAGCGCTTCGTGCGGCTGATGTGGGACACCGGCCTCGAGATCGGCCACAGCGTGCGCACGGTCGACGAATGCGAGGCCGAGATGAGCGGCGACGCCGTCATCCGGACGAGCATGCTGGAGCGGCGCCTGCTCGCCGGCTCGCGGCCGCTGTACGCCCGGTTCTGCCGGCGGTTCGACGCTACGCTCGATGTGCGCGCGTTCTACGAAGCGAAGATGCTCGAGCAGCAGCAGCGGCATCTTCGCTACCAGGACACGGCGTACAACCTCGAGCCGAACGTCAAGGAAAGCCCGGGCGGCCGCCGCGACCTGCAGACGATTCTTTGGATCTCGCGTGCTGCGGGCCTCGGCCGGAGCTGGCGCGAGCTGGCGGCGAACGGCCTCATGACCGAAGCCGAAGCGCGCGACGTGGCGCGCCACGAACGGCTGATCGACGACCTCCGGATCCGGCTGCACTACCTCGCGGGCCGGCGGGAGGACCGCCTCGTGTTCGACGTGCAGAGCGCGCTCGCCCGCGAATTGGGGCTCGCCGATACCCCGGCGCGGCGTGCCTCCGAGCAGCTCATGCAGCGCTACTACCGCGCCGCGAAGGCCATCCGGCAGATCAACGTCATCCTGCTGCAGAACCTGCACGCGCGGCTGTTCCCGGCGCAGGTCGCGGTGAGGCCGATCGACGCGGACTTCCAGGCGGTCGACGAGCTGCTCGACGTGCGCGACGAGCAGATCTTCGAGCGGCGCCCCGGCGCGATGCTGGACGCCTTCCTGATGCTGCAGCGGCACCCGGAGCTGAAGGGCATGTCGGCGCCGACGCTCCGCGCGCTGTGGCGCAATCGCCATCGCGTCGACGCCTCCTTCCGGCGCGACCCCGCCAACCGGGCGCGCTTCCTCGACATCCTGCGCGAGCCCCGGGGCGTCACCCACGAGCTGCGCCGGATGAACCAGTACGGCATCCTCGGCCGGTACCTGCCCGCCTTCGGCCGTATCGTGGGCCAGATGCAGCACGACCTCTACCACGTCTACACGGTCGACGAGCACATCCTGATGGTGATCAGGAACCTGCGCCGCTTCACCGAGGCGCAGCACGCGCACGAGTATCCGCTGTGCTCGCGGCTGATCGCCGATTTCGCCCGCCCCGAGGTGTTGTATCTGGCGGCGCTGTTCCACGACATCGCCAAGGGACGCGGCGGCGATCACTCGAGGCTGGGCTCGACCGACGCCCGGCGCTTCTGTCGGGCGCACGGGCTCGAGCCCGAGGACGTCGCGCTCGCGAGCTGGCTCGTCGAGCAGCACCTCACGATGTCGCTGACCGCCCAGAAGCAGGACATCCACGACCCGGCGGTCGTCGCGGCCTTCGCTGCGAAAGTGAAGACCGAGCGCAGGCTCGCCGCGCTCTATCTGCTCACGGTCGCCGACATCCGCGGGACGAGCCCGAAGGTGTGGAACGGGTGGAAAGCCAAGCTTCTCGAGGAGCTCTTCCACGCCACACAAGCGCGGCTCACCGGCAGCGCGGCCAGCCGCACGCTCGACGACAGCCTCGAAGCGCGCCGGCGCGAGGCGGTGCGGCAGCTGCGGCTCTACGCCGTTCCGCAGGACGCCGAGCAGGCGCTGTGGCGCAACCTCGACAACGTCTATTTCCAGCGCCACGGCGCGGACGAGATCGCCTGGCACGCCCGCCAGCTCTACTTCCGGGTCGAGGGTCGCGAGCCGGTCGTCAGGGCGCGGCTGTCGCGCTCAGGCGTGGGGCTGCAGGTGATGATCTATCTGCCCGACCAGAAAGCGCTGTTCGCGCGCATCTGCGGCTTCTTCGGCCGCGAGCGGCTGTCGATCCTGGACGCGAAGATCTACACCACGCGGCACGGCTACGCCCTCGACACCTTCACGGTGCACGATCCGGGCAATCCCAACGCCGCCTACAGGGCGGCGATCAGCTACGTGGAGTTCGAGCTCAAGCGCATTCTCACCGAGGCGGGGCCGCTCGAGCCGCCGCCGGTGGGCCGGGTGAGCCGCCACCTCAAGCATTTTCCGCTGACGCCCGAGGTGAGCCTCTTCCCCGACGACAAGGGGACGCACTACATCCTGGAGATCGTCGCCGGCGACCGGCCGGGGCTGCTCGCGCGGATCGCCTATACGCTCGCGACCGCCAACGTCAACGTCGAGAGCGCGAGGATCAACACGCTGGGCGAGCGGGCCGAGGACGTCTTCCTGCTCGACGGGGCACGCCTGCACGACGATGCGGCGCTGCTCCGCCTCGAGACCGCGCTCTACGCCCAGCTGTCGTAGGCGCGCCGCTTCCTCTATTCGTCGATGACTTCCTCGTCGGGGAAGAGCACGTCGGTGTAGCCCAGCGAGCGCATGTCGCGAATGCGCATCGGGTAGAGGATGCCGTCGAGGTGATCGACCTCGTGCTGCACGACGCGGGCGTGGAAACCCGAGACCTCGCGCTGGATCGGCCGCCCGTCGGGATCGAATCCCGTGTAGCGCAGGCGGGTGAAACGCGGAACCCGGCCGCGCAGGCCCGGCACGGACAGGCAGCCCTCCCAGCCCTCCTCCATTTCGCTCATGAGCGGGATCAGCAGCGGGTTCACCAGCTCGGTATAGGGCACGGGCTCGGCGTCGGGATAGCGCTCGTTGTGCTCGAAGCCGAAGATCACGACCCGCAAGCCCACGCCGATCTGCGGCGCAGCCAGTCCCGCGCCGTGGGCCCCGATCATCGTGTCGCGCATATCGGCGATGAGCTGCCTCAACTCCGGTGTACCGAAGCGATCCACGGAGCTCGACCGCTCGAGCAGCCGCGGGTCGCCCATCTTGAGGATCGGTCGGATCATTTCTTCTCCTGTCGCACGCCGCGCACGGCATCCTGCTGCACGAGCTGGTCGATGAGTATCTTGACCTTGTCCATCGCCTTTTCAAGCACCCGTGCGATGCGCTCCATCGAGACCCCCGCCGCACTGTCGCCGCGGCCCGCGGCGTGGTTGACCACCACCGCGATGGAGGCATAGGCGATCCCGAGCTCGCGCGCGAGCGCGGCCTCGGGCATGCCGGTCATCCCGACCAGCGTCGCGCCGTCGCGCTCCATGCGGTCGATCTCCGCGGCGGTCTCGAGGCGCGGCCCGGAAACCGCGCCGTAGACTCCGCCGTCGTGGACGTCGATCTTCGCCGTCTGCGCCGCGGCAAGGCAGCGGGCCCGCAGCTCGGCGCTGTACGGCTGCGTGAAGTCGACGTGCACGACCTGGCGGTCCCCGCCGTCGAAGAACGTCTGCTGGCGCCCGCTCGTGTAGTCGATGAGCTGATGCGGGACCACCAGATCGCCCGGACCATGGCGAGGGCTGATCGCGCCGACCGACGCCACGGCGAGTATGCTGTCGACGCCGCGCTGCTTGAGTGCCCAGAGGTTCGCCCGGTAGTTCACCCGGTGCGGGGGGATGGTGTGGCCGTGGCCGTGGCGCGCCATGAACACTACATCTCGTCCGGCGAGCTGGCCGAACACCAGCGCCGACGACGGCTCGCCGTAGGGGGTACGCACCACTTCGCGGTGGGCAACGGCGAGCGTCGACAGCCGGGTGAGCCCGCTGCCGCCGATGATGGCCAGCATGGATCGCTTCGGTGGAAGAGTCGGAAGCGCCCCGTCGGTCGGCCCAAGGCAACGCGTACCGACGACGGGGCTGCCAGTTGTTACTTTGCTTGAGCAAGGTTATTCTTGTCAATTCATGACATTGTCAAGCGCGTCGGCGGGTGGAGGCGAGCGCCCTCGCCCGGCCGCGGGACAGGTCAGCGGGACAACCATGTACCTCGACCGATTGTTCAAGCTCATGGCGGAGAAACAGGCGTCCGACCTGTTCATCTCCTGCGGCGCGCCCATCAACATCAAGATCAACGGCGTGGTATCGGCCATTTCCACTCAGCCGATGGACGTCGAGGCGGTCCGGCGAATCGCCTACGAGCTCATGACCAAGGAGCAGGCGCAGCAGTTCGAGAACGAGATGGAGATGAACCTCTCCTACCTCGACCGCAGCGTGGGCAACTTCCGGATCAACATCTTCCGCCAGCGCGGAACGATCTCGATGTGCGTGCGCTACGTCCGAAGCCACGTCCCGCCGTTCGAGGAGCTCAAGCTGCCCCAGGTGCTGCTCAACCTCGTCATGGAAAAGCGCGGCTTGGTCCTGATCGCGGGGGCGACGGGCAGCGGCAAGTCGACGACGCTAGCGGCGATGATCGACTACCGGAACAACAACCGCTCCGGCCACATCCTGACGCTGGAGGACCCGATCGAGTACCTATTTGAGCACAAGCAGTCCATCGTCAACCAGCGCGAGATCGGCGTCGATACCCAGAGCTACAACAAGGCGCTGGGCAACGCCCTGCGCGAGGCGCCGGACCTGATCATGATCGGCGAGATCCGGGACCGGGAGACGATGCAGCAGGCGCTGCTGCATACCCTGACGGGCCACCTGTGCCTGTCCACGATCCACGCCAACAACAGCTACCACGCGCTCTCGCGGATCATCAACATGTTCCCCTACGATGCGCGCTCGGGGCTGCTGTCCGACCTGTCGATCGGACTGCGGGCGATCATTTCCCAGCGCCTCGTCCGCAACAAGACCGGAGATCTCCAGCCCGCGGTCGAGATCCTGCTCAATACCTCGCTCATCGCCGAGCTCATCAAGAACGGCGAGATCACGCAGATCAAGGAGGCGATGGAGCAGAGCCTCTACCCGGGATCGCAGACCTTCGAACAAGCGCTCTGCCGGCTCTACCTCGACGGCGGGATCGCGTACGAGGAAGCGCTCGTCGCCTCCGATTCACCGACCAACCTCGCGTGGCTCGTGAACCAGAACACGCCGACGGCCCGCACCGACGCCCCCGAGGCGGGCGAAGACATCGCGCGGGTGGGAAGCGCGAACTTCGCCAAGCTCGAGATCGATCCGGAGCTCCTCAACCGCGACCGCTGATGGCGGCGACGGGCGCCACGGCGACGCTGGAGCTCGCCTCCGAGCTGATCGCGAGGGCGTCGCAGACGCCCGACGATGCCGGCTGCCAGGCTCTCCTGAGCGCGCGCCTCGCGCGCGCGGGCTTCCGCTGCGACTCGCTCGTGTCCAACGGCGTGACCAACCTCTGGGCGCGGCGGGGCGAGGCGAGGCCCGTGGTGTGCTTCGCGGGCCACACCGACGTCGTGCCCACCGGGCCGCGCGGAGAATGGGCATCCGATCCGTTCGCCCCTACCGTGCGCGACGGCTTCCTCTACGGGCGCGGCGCCGCCGACATGAAATCCTCGGTGGCTGCCTTCGTCGTCGCCGTCGAGCGCTTCGTGGCCGCCCATCCGGCGCACCCCGGGTCGATCGCGCTCCTCGTCACGTCCGACGAAGAGGGACCGGCGACGGACGGGACGGTGCGCGTAGTGGAGCGGCTCAAGGCGCGCGGGGAAGCGCTCGACTACTGCGTCGTCGGCGAGCCCTCCTCGAACGAGCGCCTCGGCGACATGATCAAGAACGGCCGCCGCGGGACGCTTTCGGGGACGCTCACCGTGCGCGGCGTCCAGGGTCACATCGCCTATCCCCACCTCGCGCTCAACCCGATCCACCTCGCTGCGGGCGCGATCGCCGAGCTTGCCGCGATCGCATGGGACGCGGGCAACGAGTACTTCCCGCCGACATCGTGGCAGGTGTCGAACATCCATGCCGGCACGGGCGCGACCAACGTTATTCCCGGCTCGCTGGAGCTCGCCTTCAACTTCCGCTATTCGACCGCCAGCACGCGAGAGAGCCTCGCCGAGCGGATGGAGGCGGTGCTCAGGCGCCATGGCCTCGACTACACGCTCGCGTGGACCGGCTCGGGGCGGCCCTATCTCACGCCCCGCGGGCAGCTGGTCGCCGTCGCCTCGGAAGTCGTCCACGAGGTCTGCGGTATCCGCCCGGAGATCTCCTGCACCGGCGGCACGTCCGACGGCCGGTTCATCGCCGAGGTCTGCTCGGAGGTGGTCGAGCTCGGTCCGGTCAATGCGACGATCCACAAGCTGAACGAGCGCATCCCGGTGGCCGACCTCGAGCCGCTCGCTGCGCTTTACGGTGGCATACTGGAACGGCTGCTCCCGCCGCCCGGAGGCGAATGAGCACCCTCACCCAGGAACTGGAAACCGTCCGCGACTGGCTGCGCTACGCGGTCTCCGAGTTCACTCGCGCCGGCCTGTTCTTCGGACACGGCACGGCCAGCGCCTACGACGAGGCGGCGTACCTGATCCTCCACAGCCTGCACCTGCCGCTCGATCGCCTGGAGCCGTTCCTCGACGCGCGGATCACCCACGTGGAGCGCGAGCGCCTGGTGGAGGTCCTCGCGCGCCGCGTCGAGGAGCGCGTGCCGGCCGCGTACCTCACCCACGAAGCCTGGCTCGGCGAGCACCGCTTCTACGTCGACGAACGAGTGCTCATACCCCGCTCGTTCATCGCCGAGCTCCTGCGCGAGGACCTAAGCCCCTGGGTGCCGGATCCGGCGCGGATTCAGACCGTGCTTGACCTGTGCACCGGCTCCGGATGCCTCGCGATCCTGCTCGCGCACCATTTCCCCAACGCCGATGTCGACGCCGCCGACATCTCTTCCGACGCGCTGGCGGTCGCGCTGCGCAACGTCGCGGAGCATGGGCTGCAGGGCCGCGTCAACCTGATCCGCTCCGACCTCCTGTCGAATCTCACCGAGAAGCGCTACGACTTGATCGTGAGCAATCCGCCCTACGTCACGGCCGTGGCGATGGAGGAGCTGCCGGCGGAATATCGCCACGAGCCGGCCATCGCGCTGACGGGAGGCGACGACGGGCTCGATGCGGTGCGGACGATCCTCGCGTGCGCCGCGGATTACCTGACGCCCGAGGGGCTGCTCGTCGTCGAGGTAGGCGGCAACCGCGCCGCGGCCGAGTCGGCGTTTCCGCGCCTGCCGTTCGTCTGGCTGGCCACCGAATCGAGCGAGGACAGCGTGTTTCTGCTCAAGCGAGCCGACCTCGAGGCCGGTCAGCGCGCGGCCGCGTAGGGCGCGGACGCGCCCGGGCTCGTGGAAGCGAGCCGCAGCGCGTCCGCCAAACCCTCGATCGTCGCGTGTGCGAGAAACAGCTCGAGCGGCACCTCCAGGTGCCGCGCGCTGCCGACCGTGCCGAGCATCCGCATCGCGAGCAACGAGTCGCCGCCCAGGTCGAAGAAGTGATCGCCGATGCCGATCCGCGGGATGCGCAGGAGCTCCTGCCAGATATCGGCGAGCTCGCGTTCCAGCGCATCGCGCGGGGCCACGTAGCCGCCGGCGCGCCGCTCGGGGGCCTCGGGCACCGGCAACGCCGCATAGTCGATCTTGCCGTTGGCCGCGCGCGGCAGCGAAGCGAGCGTGACGATGGCCGCCGGGACCATGTAATCGGGGAGCGACCGGCGCAACTGCCGGCGCAGCTGATCGGTCCCCAGGTCGGAGCCGTCGGCAACGACGTAGGCGATGAGCCTGCGCGCCTCGCCCGCCGCGCCATGTCCGACGACGGCGGCATCGCGGACCTGCGGCAGGGCGCGCAAGGCCGACTCGACCTCGGCAGGCTCGACGCGGTAGCCGCGGATCTTGATCTGGCTGTCGGCCCGGCCGAGGAACTCGACGTTTCCGTCGGGGAGGTAGCGTCCCAAGTCGCCGGTGCGGTAGAGCCGGTCGCCCGGCCGGTCGCTGAACGGGTCGCGCACGAAGCTCAGCGCCGTCAGGTCCGGCCGGTTGCGGTAGCCGAGCGCCACGCCGCGCCCGGCGATGCAGATCTCGCCGGGCACGCCCACGGGAACGGGATGGCCGTAGGGGTCGAGCACGTGGATGCGCACGTTGGCGATCGGACGGCCGATCGGAACGGTCGCGAGCGGCCGGTCGCCCGCGGTCTCGGCGTCGAAGATCGTCGCGGTGCATGTCGCCTCGGACGGTCCGTAGGCGTTGCACCACCGCACGCGCCGTCCCACGCGCGCCCTCCAGGCCGCGAACGCCTCCGGGCGCACCGTATCCATCCCTGAGACCACCACGCGCAGCGAATCCGGGAGCGGAGCTGCGCCCGGTGCGGTCATGGTCTCGACCCACTCGTGCCAGTAGGCGCTCGGGATCCCCGTTATCGTCACCCGGCGGCTGGCCACGAAGCGCAGGAACTGGGCAATGGAGATGAGCTGCGAATCCGGTCGCAGGACGGCGGCGCCACCGGAGACGAGAACCGGGAACAGGTCGGCGATCAGGACGTCGGCGCTGAGCGAGACGAACTGCAGCCTCCGGTCTCGGGGCGAGACCGCGTAATGCTCGGCGAGCGCCAGCGTATGGTTGGTGAGCGCGCCGTGCGGGACCTCGATTCCCTTCGGCCGCCCGGTCGACCCCGACGTGTAGACGACGTAGGCGAGCTGCTGCGCTCCGACGCGGACGTCCAGCCGCGCGGCAGTCTCCCGCGCGATCGCTTCGCGCTCCGCGTCGAGCAGGATCGTCGTCGCCCGCGCCTCGCCCAGGCGCGCCGAGAGCGCCTGCGTGGTGATCGCACAGGAAACAGCCGCGTCCCGGAGGATGCCCTCGAGGCGCTCGGGAGGATGCCCGGGATCGAGCGGAAGGTACGCGCAGCCCGCCTTGAGGATGCCGAGGAGCGCCGCCACGAGCTCGGGCGTCCGAGGCAGGCACAAGGCGACGAGAGCCTCGCGCTCGACGGCGCGCCCGCGCAGGTACCGGGCGAGCTGATTGGCGCGACCATCGAGCTCGCGGTAGCTCAGGCTGCCCGCCGTAGACTCCACGGCGAGCGCCTCGGGTGTGCGCGCGGCCTGACGCTCGAAGAGCTCGTGGACGCCGCAGTCCGCCGGATAGTCCCGCGCCGTGTCGTTCCACTCGACCACGATCCGCCGCCTTTCGCTTGGGGAGAGCATCTGCTGCTCCCGGATCGGCCGGTGCAGGCCGTCGATCGCGCTCTCGAGCAGGTTGCGCAGATGCTCCAGCATCGCGGCGATCGTGGCTGCGTCGTAGTGCGAGCGCGCGTAGGCGATCTTGAGCGCGAGCTCCGGGCCTCCGAAGCAGGCGAGCGTGAGCGGGTGTCCCGGCGTCGATCGGCGGGCGAAGCTGCGCGTCGACCAGCCGCGGTCCTCGTGCAGCAGGGCATCGAGCGTGGCGTGCTCGAAGACCACCAGCGTCGACATCGCGCGCTCCGCGCGCGAGCCCCTGCCTCCGCGATGGATGGCGGCGAGCGGCAGCCACGCGTGCGGACGCATCGCGAGCCATTGCGCCCGCAATCCGTCGAGCCAGGGCGCGAGCGCCATCTCCGGCTCGACCCGCAGCCGCATCGGCACGGTGTTGATGCACAGCCCCACGATGTCCTGCGACTCGTCGCGGCGATCCCCGCGCAGGGCGAGCGTCGTGTCGAAAATCACGTCGGTCTCGCCGCTGTAGCGGCTCAGAAGCTGCGCCCAGGCGCCCAGCAGAAGCGTGTTGAGCGTGAGGCCCTGCTCCCGCGCGATGCGCCGCAGTGCGTCGGTCGACTCCCGCCCGAGCGTCAGCTCCGCAGTCGCCGAGCCCTCGTCCCTGCCGTCGTCCTTGCCCCTCTGCGAGCGCGGACGCTCCACCGGCAGCCGGGTCGGCGCGGCGAAGCCTTCGAGCGCCGCGCGCCAGAATGACTCGGCCGCCGCCGCGTCCTGGCGTCCGAGCCAGTCGATGTAGCCGCGATACGCGCGGGCCGCGGGGAGCGCGAGGTCACGCCCCGCGAGGCGCGCATCGTAGAGATCGAAGAGCTCCCTCAGCACGATGCGGATGGAGCGGCCGTCCAGCAGCGCGTGATGGTAGGTCCAGAGCAGGCGATAGTGCGCATCGGCGAGCTGGAGCAGCGCAAATCGCATCGGCGGCGAATCGAGCGCGAATTCCCGCTGCCGGTCCGCGTCGAGAAAGGCATCGAAGCGCGATTCCTGTTCGGCGGGCGGGCCGCCGCGCCAGTCGAGATGCGCCCAGGAAATCGCGGCGTGCGAGCGGACTTCCTGCACCGGGTCGCGGTCGATGCGAAAGCTCGTCCTGAGGATCGCGTGCCGCGCGACGATGGTTCGCCAGGCGTGCTCGAGCTGGGCCGGCTGCAGCCGCTCGCGCAAGTCGCAGATCGCCTGCTGCACGTACGCACCGGAACCCGGCGCGGACAGGCTGTGGACCAGCATCTCGCTCTGCATCGGCGCGAGCGGATACGCGTCCTCGACACCGGAGTCCGCCGCGAGGGTTCGAGGCTCAGCCATGCCCCGGCACCCTGCGGCGCGCCCGGTAGGTCGCGATGGGGCAACGATCGCCCATCTCGTAGTCGAGGTAGCGCGTCTCCCGGTGATCGAAGAACTCGCCCATCACCCGCTCGATCTCGCTGACGTCCGGGAACGTCAGGCGCGAGGTCTTGCCTTCGTAGAGATAGATCATTTCCACCGTCTCGCGCTGCCAGCCCGTCATCGCCAGGAGCCGATCCATGTCCACGCGCGCGCGCTTCCAGGCGGCGAGCACGTCGGCGACTGCCACGCCCGCCTCCACGCGCTCCTGCAATGCCGCGGCGAGCCTGAACTTGAAGGCGTGGAAGCTCCGGATCCGGTTCGCGAGGAGATCGTCGAATACCGCCTCTGGGGTCTCGCGCTCGGCGGGGCGCACGAAGAAGCGGCTGATGACGATCCCGCCGTCGGTCAGCGCTTCACGGCCAGCGGCGGCCAGCGCTCGATAGCCTGCCGGATAGTCGAGCGGCGCGAAGTTGCCGTCGCCGATCACGACGTCGTGACGGCCTTCGCCGCGGTAGCAGAACCAGTCGACCAGGGCCGCGCGGCGCAGTCCGGGCACATCTCCGGGCCACACCAGGTCGATCATCGCCTGCGACTTGTCGATGGCGAGCAGCCGCGTTCCCTTAGGCCACGACATCGCGGCGATCTCGGGCGTGACACCCCACAGGAGAACCTCGAGCGATTCGCCGCGGGCATCGGCGAACGCGTGGACGATCTCCCGCACGACCCGGACGTCCGCGGCGGAAGGCCGCAGCGGCGGCCCGTAGAGATCCCACTGGTGGGCGACATCGCTGCCCCAGTACGGCGCCTGGGGATCCTGCGTGGCGGGCGCCTCCGGAGCCTCGTCGTCAGGGCGGGCGGACATGTCACGTCCGAGCTTGCGCGCTGTCGCGCGCGGCGACGATGATCTCCGCGCCGGGTCGGTGGCCTGCCAGCGAATCGCGGATCTCGAAGCCCTCGGAGCGCAGGAGCGATCGATATTCCTCTGCCGTGCGCTCCCGGCCGCCGAGCATCACCATCATGTGCAGATCGAGCATGGCCAGGGGCACCGAGGGGCGCGCTCCTTCCACGATCGTGTTCTCGACCACGAGCAGCACGCTCGAGGCCCCCATCGCGTCGCGGCAGCGGCGCAGGATCGTCGCACAGTCGCGGTCGCTCCAGTCGTGCAGGACGTAGCGCAGCACGTAGGCGTCGCCCCCCGCCGGGACCGCATCGAGGAACGACCCGCCCGCGACGCGGCAACGGTCGAGGACGCCTTCGGCCGCGAGCAGGGCTCGCGCCTGCTCGACGACGTGCGGCTGGTCGAACACCACGCCCGTCGCCCCGGGGTAGCGCCGGAGAATCTCCGCCATGAGCGCACCGCTCCCTCCGCCCACGTCGACGACCACGCGGCAGCCGGAGAAGTCGTACGCGGCCAGCACCGAGCTGCGGCCCCGCGCTTCCTGATCGCCCATCGCGCGATTGAACGAAGCGTCGAGCTCGGGATGCGCCCTGCGGTGCTCCCAGACGCTCATCCCGAACGCGGCGGGAAACGCGGGCTCGCCGGTCCGCACGGCCTCGCCGAGCCTGCTCCAGGCCGGCAGGTACTCCTCGCCGACGAGCAGCGCACGCTCGCGGACGCCTGCGTGCGAATCGAGCAGCACGCGACCCAGGGAGGTGAGGCTGAAGCCGCTCGCGCCCGGCGCCACGATGTCGAGAGCCTCGAGCGCCCGCAGGAACCGGAGCAGCGACGACTCATGTGCGCCGACGCGCTTCGCGAGCTCCTCCGCGGTCAACGGGCCCGCGGCGAGCCGATCGAGAACCCCGAGCTCGACCGCCGCCGCGATCACGCAGCTCGGGCGAAAGCCGTGCAGCAGGCTCAGCAGCCGTGCGGCGAGCGCCTCGGTCGATCCCGACCCGACGGCGGTCTGCATCAGGCATCCAGCCCGAAGAACTGGCGGATGCGTCTTACGAGCTCACTCGCGCGCGTGCCGGTAGCCTGCGCCCGGGCTTCCGCCGAGAGCGACGCGAGCGTCGCGTCGTTAGCCGCCTGTCGGGCCGCCACGGTCCGCGACATCGCCTCGGCCAGCTCGGGGCGAGCCTGGATGATCGCCTCGAAGCCACTCTTGTCGAGGCCGTAGCAAAGCACCTCCGATTCCGCGATGATCGTCGCGGTTCGCGCCTGACCCGTGAGAAGCCCCATCTCGCCGAAGAACGCCGGGGCCGTGAGCTTGGCGAGCAGCTTGCGCCCTTTGCCGTGCTCGCCGTCACGGAAGATCGCGACCACGCCGCGCGCGAGGATGTACAGCGAATCGGAGGGCTCGCCCTGCCGGGTCACGACGTCGCCGGGCGCGAGCGGCGCGATGCGGAGCTGGGTCGCCAGCGCGTACGTCTCGTCGTCGGTGAGCGGCGCAAACAGCTCGAGCGAGCGCAACAGCGTCACGCGCGACTTCTGCTCGCTCTCCCCGAGCATGGCCGCGAGCCGGCGCGCCGAGTGCAGGTAGAGTTCCTGGCGCGAGACCGGAAACTCCATGCCCGCCCGCCCCAGCGCGGCGTAGACGTGAAGGCGCACCTGCGAGTCGGTCTCGAGGTAGGACTTCATGTCGGTGAGCCAGTAATAAACGATGTACTTGATCGCGCTCGCGTCGAACTCCGCGCACACGCAGCGCGCCGTCGGCTTCGTCGCCATCAGCGGCACTTCCATGCGCTCGATCGCGGAGGCGACGACCGCGAGCACCTGCCCGGGCGTCCATTCGTAGCCGATGCTGAACTCGATCGACCGCCGCCACGCGACGCGCTCGTCTCCCCGCCGGCCGAGCAGCGTAACCTTGCTCTTCATGAGTTCCGCGTTCGGGATCACGATGGTCACGTTGGTAATCGTCGCGATCGCGGTGTAGCGCCAGCGGATCGAGACGACCTCTCCCATCACGCCTTCGATCTCGATCCAGTCCCCGATCCGGCAGGTGTTGTCGAGCTGCAGCGAGATGCCGCCCATCAGGTTGCCGAGGGTAGCCTGAGCCGCAAAGGCGATGACTGCGGTCAGCGCGCCCGCCGACACCGTGATCGCCGTGAGGTTCACGCCCATCGCGTTGAGGCGGAACAGCGCATAGACGACGATCGACACGAACATGCTCACTTCGGCCAGGATCCGCGGCACGGTGCGGCGCGCGAGCAGCACGTTGCCGAGGAAGGCGATCCAGACCTTGATGTTGCCCAGCGCGACGATGAACAGGCACAGCTCGCGCGGCAGCACCGCGATCGCGAGCTGCGGGGGGATCGGCGTGTAGCGGGTGAAGGCGGCGAGGCCGCTCAGGCCGAGGACGATGATGAACAGGGTGACGAGCGTCGAGCGCCGCAGCTCGGGCTTGAAGCGCATCGTGATCAGGCCCAGGAGCAGGGCAAACGCGCTGAACCCGAGCGCTTCCTGCAGCGTGATCGTCTCAACCATCGACGGCCGTTTTCCCCTGACCGACGGGAGGCGCCGGCCAGCGCGGATTATACGGCCGGGCAGCGCATCTGCCGAATCACGCTAGAATGCTGCAGACCCGCAGCCAATACCGCGGTCCCCACCGATGCGCACCGGCGGCCGAATACTCGTCGACAATCTGCTCGCCCAGGGGGTCGACCTCGCGTTTTGCGTTCCCGGCGAGAGCTACCTCGCGGTGCTCGATGCGCTCTTCGACGTGCGCGAGCGGTTGCGGCTCATCGTCTGCCGGCAGGAAGGCGGGGCCGCGTACATGGCCGAGGCCTACGGCAAGCTGACCGGTCGCCCCGGCGTGCTTTTCGTGACCCGCGGTCCCGGAGCCTCGAACGCCGCGATCGGCATACACACGGCGATGCAGGATTCCACGCCCCTGGTGGCGTTCGTCGGGCAGATCGGCGGCGACGTCGTCGACCGCGAATCCTTCCAGGAGATCGACTACCGGCGCATGTTCGCGAGCGTGGCGAAATGGGCTGCGCAGATCGACCGCGCGGAGCGAATTCCCGAGTACGTCGCGCGGGCGTTTCGCGTGGCGATGTCGGGTCGCCCCGGCCCGGTCGTCCTCGCGCTGCCCGAGGACATGCTCGTCGCCACCGCCGAGGTCGCAGATGCGCGACGCGTTGAGCCGGCGACGGTCCATCCCTCGGCCTCCCAGATGCGCGAGCTCACCTCGCTGCTGCGCGGCGCGAAGCGGCCGCTCGCGATCGCCGGCGGCAGCGGCTGGAGCGCGGAGGCCTGCGCGAATCTTGCGCGGTTCGCGGAGGCGAGCGCGCTCCCCGTCGCTTGCGCGTTCAGAAACCAGGACGTCTTCGACAACCGGCACCCCAACTACGCCGGCGACGTCGGCATCGGCATCAACCCGAGGCTCGCGGAGCGCGTGCGAGGCGCCGATGTCCTGCTGGTCATCGGCGAGCGGCTGGGCGAGATGGTGACGGGCGGCTATTCGCTCGTCGAGCCGCCGACGCCGAAGCAGACGCTGGTCCACGTCCATCCCGGAGGCGACGAGCTCGGCCGGGTGTATCAGCCCGCGCTTCCGATCGAGTCCAGCGTCGCGGCATTCTGCGCGTCGCTGACGACGATGGAGCGCATCGACGCGTCGTCCTGGGCGGGCAGTGCGCAGCTCGCCCACGCGGCGTATCTCGAGTGGCAGACGCCGCGCCCGATGCCCGGTCCGGTCGACCTCTGGCAGGTCGTTGCCGCGTTGCGCGAGCGGCTTCCGGAAAATGCGATCGTCGCCAACGGCGCGGGCAACTACGTGAGCTGGTTGGCCCGGCTCTACCGCTATCCCCGGTATCGCACGCAGCTCGCGCCCTACAACGGATCGATGGGCTACGGAGTGCCCGCGGCGATCGCGGCGAAGGCCGTGCACCCCGACCGCGTCGTCGTCTCGTGGAACGGCGACGGCTGCTTCCTCATGAACGGGCAGGAGCTCGCGACCGCCGTGCAATACGGGCTGCCGATCGTCTTCGTCATCGTGGATAATGGCATGTACGGAACCATCCGCATGCACCAGGAGCGCCACTACCCGAGGCGGGTCTACGGCACGGCGCTCGAGAACCCGGACTTCGCCGCGCTGGCGCGAGCCTACGGCGCCGCCGGAGAGACCGTCAGCCGGACCGAGGAGTTCGCTCCGGCGTTCGAACGCGCCCTCGCTGCGAACCGCCCTGCCCTCCTGCATCTCGTCGTCGATCCGCAGGCGGTCACCATGAACGCCACCATCGACGATCTGCGCCGCCAGTCGGCCGCTCGAAGCTGAGCGGCTCGCGCGTCATGGCCTCCGCCGACCTGCTCTCGGTGGCTTCGCTCTCGGTCGAGTTCCGCAGCTCCGAGCGCGTCGTCGCGGCGGTTCGGAACGTTTCCTTCACGGTCGGCCGGGGCGAGACGATCGCGATCGTCGGCGAATCCGGGTCCGGCAAGTCCGTGACCGCGCTGTCGCTGATGCGCCTCGTCGAGCACGGCGGAGGCACGATCACCTCGGGCAGCCTCGAGTTCCAGCGCCCGGGCGGCGAGCGCATCGACCTCGCGCGTGCCGACGGCGCGACCATGCGCGCAATCCGCGGCGCGGAGATCGCGATGATCTTCCAGGAGCCGATGACCTCGCTCAATCCGGTCTATACCGTGGGCGAGCAGATCGCGGAGTCCATTCGCCTGCACCAGGGCAAGGATCGATCCGCCGCGCGGCGCGGCGCGCTCGGCATGCTCGAGCAGGTTCGCATTCCCGAGGCGAGGCAGGTCCTCGATCGCTACCCGCACCAGCTCTCCGGGGGCATGCGCCAGCGAGTGATGATCGCGATGGCGCTGTCCTGCCAGCCGGCGCTCCTGATCGCGGACGAGCCCACGACCGCTCTCGACGTGACGATCCAGGCGCAGATCCTGCAGCTCATCCGAGCGCTGCAGGACGAGATGCACATGGCGGTCATCTTCATCACCCACGACATGGGGGTGGTCGCCGAAGTCGCCGAGCGCGTCGTCGTCATGTACCAGGGCAGCAAGGTGGAGGACGGTCCGGCCGAGGCGATCTTCCACGCGCCCCAGCACGCCTACACGCGGGCGCTGCTGGCGGCGGTCCCGACCCTGGGCTCGATGCGAGGAACCGACAAGCCGGAGCGCTTCTCGCTCGTCGGCGCCGACGCCGGCATGTCCGGATCCGCGCCGACGCGGCCCGCCGTTCCCTCCACCGCTGCGCCGATTCTCCGCGTGCGCGGGCTCAAGACGGGCTTCGACCTGCCCTCCGGTTTCTTCGGCCGCGTGCACCGGCGCGTGCACGCCGTCGAGCAGGTCACGTTCGATTTGAACGCGGGCGAGACCCTCGCGCTGGTGGGCGAATCCGGCTGCGGGAAGTCCACCACCGGGCGTTCGCTCCTGCGGCTGGTCGACATCGACGCCGGCTCGATCGAATTCGGCGGCCGCGACATCGCCCGCCTCCCGGCCGACGAGCTGCGGCCGCTCCGGCGCGAGATCCAGATGGTGTTCCAGGATCCCTATGCGTCGCTCGACCCGCGGCTGACGGTCGGCTTCTCGATCGCCGAGCCGCTGTACGTCCACGACGCGGCGCGCGGCACGGAAGCCGACGCCCGCGTGGCGTGGCTGCTCTCGCACGTCGGACTCGCGCCGGAGCACGCGCAACGCTACCCGCACGAGTTCTCAGGCGGCCAGCGGCAGCGGATCGCCATCGCGCGCGCGCTCGCCCTGCAGCCGAAGATCATCATCGCCGACGAGGCCGTGTCGGCGCTCGACGTGTCGATCCGCGCGCAGATCGTCAACCTCATGCTCGATCTGCAGGCGGAGTTCGGCCTGTCCTATCTGTTCATTTCCCACGACATGGCGGTCGTCGAGCGCGTGAGTCACCGCGTGGCCGTGATGTACCTGGGGCAGATCGTGGAGATCGGCCCGAGGCGGGCCGTCTTCGAGGATCCCCGCCACCCCTATACCCGGAAGCTGCTCGCGGCCGTGCCGATCGCCGACCCCGCGCGACGGCAGCGAAAAAGGGAGTTATCATCCGACGAAATACCGAGCCCCGTGCGCGCCGTCGGCGACGAGCCGATCGTGCTTCCGCTGCAAGAAGTCGCTCCGGGACACTTCGTGGCCAAGCATCGCGTCGGCGGCGCCTATTGACGGCTCCGCCCGTACCCGTCGACCTGTAGACGAATCGCCGAAACTGGAGAACCTGCATGAAATCGCTTTTTCGCCTGCTTCTCGCTTCCGCCGCAGCCGTCGCGCTCCTCGCGGTCGCGCCGGCTTTCGCCAGCAAGGACGTCGTCTTCGCGGTCGCCTCGACGTTCACGACCACCGACCCCTACGACGCGAACGACACGCTGTCGCAGGCGATGGCCAAGTCCTTCTACGAAGGGCTGTACGGCTTCGACAAGGACATGAAGATGATCCCCGTGCTGGCCGAGAGCTACGAGGTCAGCAAGGACGGGCTGGTCTACACCATCAAGCTCAGGAAAGGCGTGAAGTTCCACGACGGCACCGACTTCAAGGCCGACGCGGTCAAGGTGAATCTCGACCGGGTGACCAATCCGGACAACCACCTCAAGCGCTACGGCCTCTACAACAACAACATCGCCAAGGTCGAGGTCGTCGACGATTACACCGCGCGCATCACGCTCAAGACGCCGTTCTCGCCCTTCATCGCCCAGCTCGCCCATCCATCGACGGTGATGATCAGCCCCACGGCGCTCAAGCAATGGGGCAGCAAGGACATCGCGTTCCATCCCGTGGGTACCGGACCGTTCAAGTTCGTCGAATGGAAGCAGACCGACTACCTCAGGGTCGCGAAGTTCGACGGCTACTGGAGGAAGGGCTATCCCAAGATCGATACGATCACCTGGAAGCCGGTCGTCGACAACAACTCGCGCGCGGCGCTGATGCAGACCGGAGAGGCGCAGTTCACGTTTCCGCTGCCCTACGAGCAGGCCGAGCTGCTCAAGACCAAGCCGGACCTGGAAGTCGTCGCCGCGCCGTCGATCGTGCTGCGCTACCTGTCGATGAACACCCAGAAGAAGCCGTTCGACAACGTCAAGGTGCGGCAGGCGATCGCGTATGCGATCAACAAGGAAGCGCTGGCCAAGGTCGCGTTCAACGGCTACGCCACGCCGGCGTTGGGCGTCGCGCCGCAGGGCGTGGAGTACGCGGTCAAGATCGGCGAATGGCCCTATGACCTCGCCAAGGCCAAGGAGCTGATGAAGGAGGCCGGCTATCCGGACGGATTCGAGACCGAGCTGTGGTCGGCGTACAACCACACGACCGCGCAGAAGGTCACGCAATTCATTCAGCAGCAGCTCCAGCAGATCGGGATCCGGACCAAGATCACACTCCTCGAAGCCGGACAGCGGGTGGAGAAGGTCGAGAGCTGGCAGGATCCGGCGACGGCGCCGGTGCGTCTGTACTACGTGGGCTGGTCGACGTCGACGGGCGAGGCGGACTGGGCGCTGCGGCCGCTGCTCGACGGCGGTTCGTGGCCGCCGCGGCTCTTCAACACCGCGTACTACAAGAACCCTCAGGTCGACGCCGACATCAAGAACGCGCAGCTCACGACCAGCGACGCCGAGAAGGCGAAGCTCTACAAGGACGCGCAGGAAACCATCTGGAAGGACGCGCCGTGGGCGCCGCTGGTCGTCGAGAAGCTGCTCTCGGCGCACAACAGGAAGCTCACGGGCGTCTACGTCATTCCCGATGCGTCGTTCAATTTCACCGAGGTCGATTTGCAGTGACGCCTTCGTCCAAGAGCGGGCCGCGGAGCCGGCCCGCGATTGGAAGCCAATGCATCATCCCCGCGAACGCGGGGCTCCGGCGTCGTTCCCGGGATAAGTAGCGACGACACCGGGTCTACGCCTGCGCGGGGACGACCAAGCCTCGTCGAGCCACAGGCACCCGGCCGAACGCGCGCATGCTCCCCTACCTCGTCAAGCGCCTGCTCGGGCTGGTCCCCACGCTGCTTCTCGTCGCGGTCCTGGTGTTCCTGTTCGTGCACCTGCTGCCCGGCGATCCGGCGCGGCTGGCGGCGGGGCCGGATGCGACGGCCGAGACGGTGGCGCTGGTGCGCCAGGATCTCGACCTCGACAAGTCGCTCCCCGAGCAGTTCGCGCGCTTCGCCTCCGGGGCGCTGCGTGGCGACCTCGGGCGCTCGGTGCGCACCAAGCGTCCGGTCTCGACCGAGATCGCCGAGCGCTTCTGGCCGACGTTCTGGCTTACCGTCGCCGCCATGGCCTGGTCGGTGACCTTCGGGATGGCGATCGGCATCGCGTCGGCGGTGTGGCGCAATCGCTGGCCCGACCGCATCGGCATGACCCTCGCCGTCTCCGGCATCTCCTTCCCGGCGTTCGCGCTCGGGATGGTGCTGATGCAGGTCTTCTCGGTCCAGCTCGGCTGGCTCCCAACCGTCGGCGCCGATACCTGGCGGCACTACATCCTGCCGTCGCTCACCCTAGGCGCGGCCGTCGCTGCGATCATGGCGCGCTTCACCCGCTCGTCGTTCGTCGACATCTTGAAGGAGGACTACGTCCGGACGGCGCGAGCCAAGGGCCTGCGCGAGACCATCGTCGTGATCAAGCACGGCTTGCGCAACGCGCTCATCCCCGTGGTGACGATGATGGGGCTGCAGTTCGGCTTCCTCCTCGGCGGCTCGATCGTGGTCGAGGTCGTGTTCAACTGGCCGGGGATGGGACGGCTGCTCGTCGACGCGGTGGACATGCGCGACTATCCGGTGATCCAAGGCCTGGTGCTGCTGTTCTCGCTCGAGTTCGTCCTGATCAACCTCATCGTCGACGTCCTCTACGCGGTCATCAATCCCGCCATTCGCTACCGATGACCACCGCGACCGCCTCTGCCACGCTGCCGGCTGAAGTCCGCACGCCGTGGACCGAGTTCTGGCGCAAGTTCAAGAAGCAGCGCGTGGCCTGCGCGGCCGGCGGCTTCGTCGCGCTGCTGGTCGTCGTGGCCATCCTCGCCCCGTGGATCGTTCCGTACGACGCCGAGAATTTCTTCGACTACGACAGCCTGAACGCGCTGCCCTCGCTCAAGCACTGGTTCGGCGTCGATCCACTTGGCCGCGACATCTTCAGCCGCATCGTCGTCGGCTCGCGCATCTCGCTCACCGCCGGCTTCGTCTCGGTCGCCGTCGGCGCGGTCGTGGGCACGGCGCTCGGTCTGGTCGCCGGCTACTACGAAGGGCTCTGGGATCGCCTGATCATGCGCGTCTGCGACGTGCTCTTCGCCTTCCCCGGGATCCTGCTCGCGATCGGCATCGTCGCGATTCTCGGCGGCGGCATGGTCAACGTGATCATCGCGGTGGCGATCTTCAGCATTCCCACTTTCGCGAGGCTGGTCCGCGGCAACACGCTCGCGCTCAAGCATCTGACCTTCGTCGAGGCGGCGCGGAGCATCGGGGCGTCGGACTGGACGATCGTGACGCGCCACATCTTTCCCGGGACGATTCCCGCCGTGGTCGTGTACTTCTCGCTGCGCATCGGCACCTCGATCATCACCGCCGCGAGCCTCTCCTTCATCGGGATGGGCGCACAGCCGCCGACGCCAGAGTGGGGCGCCATGCTGAACGAAGCGCGCGCCGACATGATGACCTCGCCTCATGTGGCGCTGTTCCCGAGCCTGGCGATCTTCCTGACCGTGCTGGCGTTCAACCTTCTGGGCGACGGCCTGCGCGACGCGCTCGATCCCAAGCTCGAGCGCCAATGAGCCCGGCGGCGGGCCGGCGGGCATGGCCCAGGCTGGTCCTGCTCGCCGCGTTCGGCGTCGCGCTGGCCGCCTTCCTCGTCTTCGGCGGCGAGCGCTACCTGACGCTCGATTGGGTGAAGGAGCGCGCCGCCTCGCTGCAGGGCTTCACCGACGCTCACTACGCCGAAGCGCTCGCACTCGCTTTCGCGATCTATGTGACCGCGATCACGTTGAGCCTGCCGAGCGGCACGATCCTTTCGCTCACCTTCGGCTTCCTGTTCGGCCGCTGGGTCGCCAGCGCGCTGGTCGTCACGGCAGGCACGCTCGGCGCCACCCTGGTCTTTCTCGGCGCCCGCTACCTCTTCGGCAACGCGGTGCGCGCGCGGCTCGGTCGCGTCGGCGCGAAGATCAACGAGGGATTCACGCGCGACGGGTTCAGCTGGCTCCTCTTCTTGCGCCTGATGCCGGTCTTTCCCCACTTCCTGGTCAATCTCGTGCCGGCGCTGACCGCCATCCGCGTGCCCAGCTACGTCGCCGCAACCTGCATCGGGATTCTGCCGAGCACGCTGATCATCACCAACCTGGGCCAGGCGCTGGGCCATCTCGAATCCACGCGGGGGCTGCTGACGCCCGAGGCGCTGATCGCGCTGAGCCTGCTGGGCCTGCTCGCACTGCTCCCCGTGCTGGCGCACTACCGGCGCGCGCGCAGGCGGTGACGCCCGGGTACGCGAGGGACTAGTCGTCGCTGGTCGCGCAGGCCACCGACGGCCCGAGCTTTTCCTTCGCCGCGGCGACCTGCGTGGTCTCGGGCAGCGCCACGCCGTTCTTGGCGGCGGTGATCTCGGCCAGGATGGAGATCGCGATCTCGGGCGGCGTGCGGCTGCCGATGTAGAGGCCGATCGGCCCGTGCAGCCGCTCGATCTGCCTGGGTGTCAGCTCGAATTCCTCGAGCCGCCGGCGGCGCTTGGCGTTGTTGGCGCGCGAGCCCAGCGCGCCGACGTAGAACGCGCGCGACTTGAGCGCCTCCATCAGCGCGAGATCGTCGAGCTTCGGGTCGTGGGTCAGCGCGACCACGGCGCAGCGCTCGTCGAGCTGCATGTCGATCACGGTATCGTCGGGCATCGTGCGCACCAGCGCCACGCCCGGGACGTCCCAGGTCTCGACGTACTCCTCGCGCGGATCGCACACCGTGACCTGGTAGTCGAGGCCGACGGCGATCTGCGCCAGATACTTGGAGAGCTGCCCCGCGCCGATCACCAGCATGCGGTAGCGCGGTCCGTGCACGGTCGTGAGCACCTGGCCGTCGAATGCGAGACCGTCGGTCGCGCGCCCCGCCCCGAGGCGAACCTCGGCCGTATCGAGATCGAGGCTGCGGGCGACGAGCCGGCCGGAGCGCACCTGGTCGAGCAGCTCGCCGATGCGGCTGTTCGCGCCGAGCGGCTCCAGGACGAGCTGAATCGTGCCGCCGCAGGGGAGCCCGAACCTCCGCGCATCGTCGGCAGACACGCCGTAGGTCACCGCGCGCGGCTCGGTGACGTACGCGCCCTCGCGCCGCGAGCGCTCGACGATGTCGTCCTCGATGCAGCCGCCGGACACCGAGCCGACGACGTGGCCGTCGTCGCGCACCGCCAGCAGCGCGCCCGGCGGCCGCGGAGAGCTGCCCCAGGTCTTCACGACCGTGACCAGCAGCACGCGGCGGCCCGCGGCGAGCCATTCCGCGCTCTTGCGCAGCACTTCGAGATCGACGCTATCCATGAGGAGGATCGGTTCGGGAGGTCAATCCCTGGGACCGACGAAGCGCGCTCAGGGTTCGTCCGAAGTCCATTCTACCCTCGTCGCGTCAGCCAGTAGATCGCCACGGCGACGATGACGGCGATCGCGAGCCCGAGGCGCCAGACCAGCGACCGGGAGGCCGCGAGAGGCGCCTGAGCCGGCTGCGCCGCTGCCGCGGCCCCGCCGACGCGCTCGACGAAGCGCGCGAAAAAATCCTCGGCGACCTTCGCTGCCGCCGCGTCGACGAGGCGCGAGCCGATCTGCGCCAGCTTGCCGCCGACCTGTGCAGTCGCGCTGTAGTCGATGCGCGTTCCGCCGTCCTCGGTCACGAGTGCGATCTTGGCCTCGCCGCGAGCGAAGCCCGCCGCGCCGCCCTGCCCCTCGAAGCTCATGCGGTACGACGACGGCGGGACGACGTCGGAAAGCGCGATCCGGCCGTTGAACTTCGCGGAAACGGGACCGACCCGGGCCGTCATCCCGACCTTGAACTCGTGATCCGAAGTGCGCTCGACCGATTCGCAGCCAGGAATGCATGCCTTGAGCGTTTCCGGATCGTTGAGCGCGGCCCAGGTCGCTTCGATCGGGGCCGGGACGGTGCGGTGACTGATGAGCTGCATCGAAGGTGCCTCCTCAAGCGGCGAACAGGGTCGCGGGGCTGCGCCATGCCGCTCGGCGCGACGCGCCGCGCAACGCGTGGCGCTCCTGGAAGCTCGCCGCGAGCTGCTTCAGGCTTTCGAGATTGTGCACGGGCAGGAACTCGTCGACGTAGGGCAGCATCGCCCGGATCCCCGCCGGGCGCGCCTCGAACTTGTCGTAGCGCAGAAGCGGATTGAGCCAGATCAGGCGCCGGCAGGATTTCGCGAGGCGCTCCATCTCGCGCGCGAGACCCGCGCCGACGTCGCTGTCGAGGCCGTCGCTGATGAGCAGCACGATGGCGCCCTGGCCGAGCAGCCGGCGCGACCAGCGGCGGTTGAACTCGCCGAGGCAGGCGCCGATGCGCGTGCCGCCCGCCCAGTCGGAGACTGCGGCCGAGACCCGGGCGACGGCGACATCGACGTCGCGCCGGCGCAGGTGGCGGGTGATGTTGGTGAGCCGCGTGCCGAAGAGCAGGGTGTGCACGCGGTCGCGGTCGTTGGTGATCGCGTGCAGGAAAAAGAGCAGCATGCGCGAATAGCGGTCCATCGACCCCGAGATGTCGCAGAGCACGACGAGCGGCGGCCGGCGCCGCCGCCGCTCCCGCCATGCGAGCGGCACGACCGCTCCGCCGGCGGAGGCCATCGCGCGCAGCGACGCGCGCAGGTCGATCGCCGAGCCGTGGCGCGCGGCGACCGTCCGGCGCACTGGCCGCTCGGGCAGCGGCAGCCTAAGCCGCGCGATCATCGTCTTCACCTCGGAGAGCTCGGCTGAGGTCATGGTCTCGAAGTCCCGGGTCTGCAGCACCTCGCGCGGCGAGAACGTGAACGCGGCATCGATCGTCGTTTCCTGCTCCTGCGCACGGGCGTCCTCGGCTCGCGGCGGCGCCAGCGCCTCGGCGAGACGCGCCGGCAGCGGCGCTTCCGCCTCGGCTCGCGGCGCGCGGCTGTATACCTTGGGGAGGAGGAGCTGCATCATGCGCTCGAGCAGCCGCGGGTTGCGCCAGTAGAGCTCGAAGGCCTGGTCGAACAGCGCGGCCTGCTCGTGTCGCTCGATGAACACGGCCGCCAGCGCGGTGCGGAAGTCCTCGCGCTGCTCGACGCCCACCGCCTGTACGGCCTCGAGCGCGGCGATCACCTTGGACGGCCCGACCGGGAGCCCGGCGGCGCGCAGCACGCGGGCGAAGTGCAGGATATTCTCCGCGAGCCGCCCGCTCGAGGCGCGCGCGAGGCTGGTCACGATCGCAACTCGGCGGCCTCGGCGCGCGCCTCGGCGATGAGCTGCGCCGCCACCTCCGGCGTCACGGCACCGATGTCGTCCTGGTACTTCAGCAGCGCCCCGAGCGTGCTCGAGACCGTCTCCGGATCGAGAGCGATCCGGTCCAGCGCGACCAGCGCCTCCGCCCAGTCGAGGGTCTCGGCGATGCCCGGCGCCTTGAAGAGGTCCATCGCCCGCAGCCGCTGCGTGAAGGCCACGACTTCCCGCGACAGCTCCGTCGACGCGCCGGGAGCCTTGCGGCGGACGATCGCGAGCTCGCGCGCGGCGCTCGGATAGTCCACCCAGTGGTACAGGCACCGGCGCTTGATCGCGTCGTGGATCTCGCGCGTGCGGTTGGAGGTGATGACGACGATCGGCGGCGACGGCGCCTTGATCGGCCCGAGCTCCGGGATCGTGACCTGGTATTCGGCGAGCACCTCGAGCAGATACGCCTCGAAGGGCTCGTCGGTGCGATCGAGCTCGTCGATCAGGAGCACGGGCGCGGCACCCACCTGCGACGAGAGCGCCTGGAGAATCGGCCGGCGGATCAGGAAATCCTCGCCGAAGATGTCGCCCGCGAGCGCGTCGCGGTCCACTTTGCCGATCGCCTCCGCGAGCCGGATCTCGATCATCTGGCGCGGGTAATTCCACTCGTACACCGCGGAGGCCGTGTCGAGGCCTTCGTAGCATTGCAGGCGCACGAGCTCGCGTCCGAGCGCGCGGGCGAGGACCTTGGCGATCTCCGTCTTGCCCACGCCCGCCTCGCCCTCGAGGAACAGCGGCCGGCTCATCTTCAGCGCGAGGAAGACGCTGGTCGCGAGCCGCCGGTCGGCGAAATAGTCGTGCTGCTCGAGCAAGCCGACGACGTCGTCGACGCTGCCGGGGAGAGGCTTGGGAGACATGGCGGAAGGCTGCGAAGAGACGGCCCGATTATAGCCCGCGCGAGGAGGCACGCCTTCGACATTATGCCATTGTCATTAGACGAACCGGCACCCGACGCAACCGTCAACGAAAATCGCGCGAGCGGGTTACCAGCCTGCCGAGCAGCGCCGTCTGATCGCGCAAGCGCGCGGCGATGAGATGCATGACCTCGCCTTCGCGCTCGAGCGTGCCGTAGACGGTCATCAGGCTCGAGCGCAGGAGCTCCTTGCGCTGCCGCTCGGCGAGATCGTTCCAGACGATGACGTTGACCATGCCGGTCTCGTCCTCGAGCGTGACGAACGTGACGCCGCTCGCAGTGCCCGGACGCTGACGCCCGGTGACGAGCCCGGTGAAGCGTGCGGCGCGCCCGTGCGGCAGCGCCTTGAGCTCCACGGCCGTCGCCATGCGCTGGCGCGCGAGCCGCGCGCGCAGCAGCGCCAGCGGATGACGGCCCAGCGACAGGCCCAGGCTCGCGTAGTCGGCGACGATGTCTTCGCCTTCGCTGGGCGGCGCCAGCACCGCCGGCGCCTCGGCGATCGCCGAGCGCTCGAGCACTTCCGGCAATCGCTCGACGCCGGAGACGTCCCAGACCGCGCGGCGGCGATGGCCAGAGAGGCTGGCGAGGGCGCCGGCGGCCGCCAGCGCCTCGCTGTCGCGCGGGTTCAAGCTCGCGCGGCGAACGAGATCGTCCACGCTCGCGAACGGCGCCTGCTTGCGGGCACTCGCGACACGCTTGCCGCCCGCCTCGGAAAGACCTTTGACGAGGCACAGACCTAGGCGGAGCGCGGGCTGCGGAATGGTCGTCCCCGCGCAAGCGGAGACCCGGCGTCGTTCGACAAAAGTCACGGGGTCCCGGCTCTCGCTGCGTTCGGCCGGGACGACGTCTGCCATCTCCTCCAGCGTGCACTCCCACTCGCTCACGCCCACGTCGGGCGAGCGAACGATCACGTCGTGCCGGCGCAGATCCTGGACGAGCTGCGACGGCGAATAGAAGCCCATCGGCTGCGAATTCAAAAGCGCGCAGGTGAACGCCGCAGGCTCGTAGTGCTTGAGCCACGACGAGACGTAGACGAGCAGCGCAAAGCTGGCGCTGTGACTTTCCGGGAAGCCGTATTCCCCGAAGCCCAGGATCTGCTGATAGATCTGCCGGGCGAAGGATTCGTCGTAGCCGCGCTCGCGCATGCCGTCGACCAGCCGCTTCTCGAACGGCTCGAGCCCGCCCTTGCGCTTCCACGCCGCCATCGACCGGCGCAGCTGGTCGGATTCGCCGGGCGTGAACCCGGCTGCGACGACCGCGAGCTGCATCACCTGCTCCTGGAAGATCGGCACGCCGAGCGTGCGCTCGAGCACGCCTTTCACCGCATCGCTGGGATAGCTCACCGGCTCGATGCCCTGCCGGCGGCGCAGATAGGGATGCACCATCCCGCCCTGGATCGGTCCCGGCCGGACGATCGCGACTTCGATCACCAGGTCGTAGAAGCTCTTGGGCTTCAACCGCGGCAGCATCGCCATCTGCGCGCGCGATTCGACCTGGAACACGCCCACGGTGTCGCCGTGGCCGATCATCTCGTAGACCGCCGGATCCTCGGATGGAATGTCGTTCAGCGCGAAGGGCTTCCCGTGCCGCGCCGCGACGAGATCGAGCGCGCGGCGGATCGCGGATAGCATGCCCAGCGCGAGCACGTCGACCTTCAGGAGCCCCAGCGCGTCGAGATCGTCCTTGTCCCACTCGATCACCGTGCGCCCGGGCATCGCCGCGTTTTCCGTCGGCACGAGCTGTGCGAGCGGTCCGCGGGAGATCACGAAGCCGCCCGTGTGCTGCGACAAGTGCCGCGGGAAGCCCAGCAGCGTCGTCACCAGCTCGAACAGCCGCCGCATCACAGGGCTCTTAGGATCGAAGCCCGCTTCGGCCAGACGCTTCGGCAGCGCCTGCCGGCCGTCCCACCAGGCCATCGACTTCGCCAAGCGATCGACCTCGGCGAGATCGAGCCCGAGCGCCTTGCCGACGTCGCGCAGCGCCGATCGCGGCCGATAGCAGATCACGGTCGCGGTCAGCGCGGCGCGATCGCGGCCGTACTTGCCGTAGAGGTACTGGATGACTTCCTCGCGCCGCTGATGCTCGAAATCGACGTCGATGTCGGGAGGCTCGTTCCTCTCGCGCGAGATGAAGCGCTCGAAGAGCATCTCCATGCGCGACGGATCGACCGCGGTGATGCCGAGGCAGTAGCATACTGCCGAGTTCGCGGCCGACCCGCGTCCCTGGCAGAGAATCTCCTTCGAGCGCGCGAACTCGACCACGTCGTGGACGGTGAGGAAGAACGCCTCGTATTTCGCCTCGGCGATGATCCGGAGCTCGTGCTCGATGAGCTTCCGCACCTTGGCGCGCTGCGCTTCGGTCGTGTCTTGCGGCGGGAACCGGCGGGCGAAGCCTTCCTCGGTGAGCCGCCGCAGGTAGGTGGTGGGCGTCTCGCCCTTCGGCACGATCTCGTCGGGATACTCGTAGCGCAGCTCGTCGAGCGAAAAGGCGCAGCGTGAGGCGATGCCCAGGGTCTCGGCGCGCCATGCGGGCGGGTAGATCCGCTCGAGGGTCGACAGCGGTCTCAAGTACCGCTCGCCGTTGGGAAACAACGCGTGCCCGGCGTCGCGAACGGGCTTCCCGAGCCGGATCGCGGTCAGCGTGTCCTGCAGAGCGCGCCGATCGCGGCTGTGCATGTGAACGTCGCCCGCGGCCACGAGAGGGAGACCGGCGGCCGCGCCGATGGCGGCGAGCCGCTCGCAGCGCTCGTCATCGTCGGCGGCGAACAGGCGCTCCACGGCGATCCACGATGCCTGCGGAAAGCGGCTCGCGAGCCAGCGCAGAGCCTCGGGGTCGGGATCGCTTTCCGGAAGCCACAGGGCGAGGCAGCCCGCGATGCCGTCCGCGAGATCGCCGCGCGTCAGCCGATAGCAGCCCTTTTCGGCGTTGCGCCGGCCACGAGTGATCAGCGCCGAGAGATTGCCGTAACCCGCGCGGCTCGTCGCGAGCAGCACGAAGCGCATGCCGTCCTCGAGACGGAGCTCGGCGCCGACGATGAGCCGGAGGCTGCACTTCTTCGCCTCCACGTGCGCCCGGACCACGCCGGCGAGCGAGCATTCGTCGGTGATCGCCAGCGCCGCGTAGCCCAGCTCGCGGGCCCGCGCGACGAGCTCCTCGGGGTGCGACGCGCCGCGCAGAAAGCTGAAATTGCTGAGGCAGTGCAGCTCGGCGTATGGCATGACGTCATGCGAAAACGCCGTGCACGAACCATCGCCCGCCGCGATCGCGGTAAAGCCACAGCGCTTCGCCGCGCTCGTTGCGGCCGACGAAATAATCGCGTGCGGCGTCGTGGCCGTCCCACCAGCCGCTCTCGATGCGCTCCGGACCCGATTCGAGCTGCACCGAGGCCTCCGCGGGTCCGGCGGCGAGCGCGTGCGGCTCCGGGAGAAGCCACAGGGGACGCACCGGCGCCGGCCGCGAGGCATCGCCGCGCTGGC
Source organism: Casimicrobiaceae bacterium (assembly GCA_035501595.1). Lineage (GTDB taxonomy): Bacteria > Pseudomonadota > Gammaproteobacteria > Burkholderiales > Casimicrobiaceae > PALSA-1003. Next base: position 113,519 of record DATJVX010000061.1, read on the forward strand.
GCAACCCGGTCGCCGCACCGGACGCGTTCAGCGCGGGCTCCCATCGCCACGCGCGCTCCGGCCGGTGATCGGCCTGGAGCGCGAGCGAGCGCACGGCATCCTCGCCCAGGCGGGCGCGCAGCCGCTCGACGAGCTGCGCGCCGGCTTCGGAACTGGCGCCCGCCGCGAAGAAATCGCCGTCTCGTCCCGCGAGCGGAGCGATTTCCTCGGTCGCGAGCCGGATCGCCGCGACGCGATCCGGCAGCGTTTCGCGTGCGAGCCGCTCCCGCAGCACGGTCATGATGTGCTCGACCTGCCGCGTGGATCGCAAGCCCAGCCCGATCGAGGTCGGCGCCGTATCCCGGTGGACGAGGTCGCAGGCGAGCCGGGTGACGCCCGCCCCGCGGGCGTGCAGGAATCCGCAGAGCTCGACGACGAGTCGCCGCGCACCGAACAGCAGCGCCTCGGCCTCCTCGACCGGCGCCGGCAATTCGAGCTGGCCCTCGTAGCGCTCGGGAGCCGTGAAAGGAGCGCGTGCTTCGGGGAGCTTCCCCAGCGCGCGGTCGACCTCGTCCAGGAGCGCCTGACCGAAGCGCCGGGCCACGCCGTCGCGCGGCAACGCGAGGAGCTCGCCGATCGATTCCACGCCGACCGCCTGGAGCGTCGCGATCGAGCTTCGCGCGTGCCGCAACAGATCGACCGGCAGCGGCGCGAGAGCGCGCGCGAGGCTCGATGCGTCGATCTCGACCGCGCAGCCGGCGCGCGCGAGCAGGCTCGCCGCGCCGGCAGTCGGCGCCACGGCGATCGCGCTCTCGAAGCCCATCTCGTCGAGCCCGGCGCGAATCCGCTGCGCCAGCCGCTCGAGGCCCTCGAAGTAGCGCAGCACCCCGGCGACTTCCAGCAGCACGCAGCCTGGAAGCTCGATGCTGACCGCGGGCGTCCATTGTCCCGCCCACAGCGCGATGCGCTCGAGCGCCGCGGCTTCCGCGCGCTCGTCGCGCAGATGGACGACGAGATCCGGGTCGAGCGCCAGCGCCGCCGCGATCGACAGTCCGGCGACGACGCCGCGCTTCCTGGCCGCGACATTGGCGACGATCACATCGGGGCGATGACTGGCGCTCGCGGTGACGGCAGGCGATCGGCGCGCGTCGGCCCGCGCGAAAACCGCGAGCGGCAGGTCGGGGAACGAAAGGCAGATCCAGAGCACCGGATCATTCCCGGGACGTCCCGCGCGGATCCGGGCCGGGCACGCGGCGGCCTTCGTCGGCGCGCACCAGCGCGCGATTCCAGATCCGGGCCGAGGGCATGCCGACGGGGTAGTGGCGATTGAAGCTCGGAGACAGGTTCCGCGGACCGGCCGCGCGGCGAACTGCGGTCAGAGGAGGCTTCGGCGGCAGCGAAGCCCCTTCGACGACTCTCGCCGGCGGCGCCGCCCCGAAGTCGATCGACACCGGTTTGCTGCAGACTCCGCCGCGGCGCTTGAACACGTCCAGCCGCAGCTCTCTCCCGACCGGCGACAAGCGCATGCGCAGCGGAGCCGGCGAAGCCGACGCTGCGCGCTCGCAGCCGGCGAAGAGGAACGCGATCGCTGCGGTCTCCTGCGTGGCCACGGCCAGGCGCCGCAGGCGCGCATCGTTGACCGACTGCGGCCAGAACAGCAGCCCGCCAACGCTGTCGGAACGCAGCACCTGTTCCGCCGCCCACCAGCGGTCCTTCTCCTCGCCGGCGTCGATGACCATCGCCCGTCCCGGATCGATGCCGGCGCGCGAGAGCGCCGGGGCGTAGGGCAGGTGCGGCGGGGCGACCAGCGCGATCCACCGGCCCGAGTGCGCAAGCCTTGCCAGCGCCGGCAGGAGCAGCCGCAATTCGCCGATGCCTTCGCCGTCGATCAGGAGCTCGGTCAGCGAACCCTGCGGCCAGCCACCCCCGGGCAATTCGCGGTCGAGCTCGGCAAAGCCGGTCGCCACGGCTCGCTCGACGCGTGCCTTGGCGTCGCCGCGCCAGAGCAAAGGGTTGTGGAGCAGTTGAGCGACCGCGGGCCTCATGGCGGATCCAAGCCCGCCAGGCTTTCACCGGGCGAGCTTCGATCAGACAGGAGGGGATAGTTTATCGAACGATCGTTCGATTTGGCAAGCCCGGAGGATAATGCTCCCGAAAAGGGACCCCATGCCCGCGATCCCACGGCCACGCAACCCAGCGGCGCTCGGAGCAGGAGACGCCGCGCTCCAGGCATGACCCTGCGCGGGCTCGCCGATCCGGTCGGCTTCGCCCATCGGGCCTCGCAGATGGATCGTCTGATGGAGCGCATGCTCGCGCGCGACGGCGCGAGACTGGAGCGCATGCTCGCCGAAAGAGGGATCGAGGCGGCCGATCGCTGGCGCATGGCGATCGCGCCGCACGACGATTATGCATACGCCGGCTTCATGTACCCGCTGGTGCTGCGCAACCTGACCGCCGCCACCGTGGTCGTCTTCGGCGTCGCCCACAAGGCGCGCCAGCTCGACCTGGAAGATGCGCTGGTCTTCGACAGCTTCACCCACTGGCGCGGCCCGTACGGTGATATCCCGGTTTCGCCGCTGCGCGAGAAGCTCATGGACCGGCTGCCTCCCCGGAGCTTCGTCGTGAGCGACGAGATGCAATCGATCGAGCATTCGGTCGAGGCGAAGCTTCCCTTCCTGCAGCGCGCCAATCGCTCGATCAGCTTCGTGCCGATCCTCGTCCCGTTCATGTCCTTCGCGCGCATGGACGCGCTCGCACTGCCGCTCGCCCGCGCACTGGCGGCGAGCCTCGGCGAGGAACGGCTCGAGTGGGGAAGCGACATCGCGCTGCTCTCCTCGACCGACGCGGTCCACTACGGGGACGAAGGCTGGAACGGCAGGAATTTCGCGCGCTACGGGGTCGATGCCGCGGGCTACGACGAGGCGCTGCGGCACGAGGCGCGGATCATGGCCGATTGCTTCGCGGGTGCACTGTCGCCCGAAAGGGTCGAGCGCTTCACGCGCTATACGCTCGCGGACCACGACCACCGCGAATACAAGTGGACGTGGTGCGGGCGCTACTCGGTGCCCTTCGGCTTGCTCGTCGCCTGGCACCTCGCGCGGGTTCGAGACGCGCCGGCGCTGTCAGGCACGATCCTCGGCTACGCGACCTCGCTCGACGATCAGCGCATCGCGGTCGACGACCTCGACGGCATGGGCGTGACCGCCCCCGCCACCTTGCGACACTGGGTCGGCTACGCCGCGGTGGGCTACCGCTAGCCCGGGCCCGGGTGGGCGAAGCCAACGGCGGAGATCCCGGGCACCGCGCGTTCGCGCGGGAGCCCGGGCTGCGGCTCAGGCCATCGCCGCGACCGCCCTCCCCGCCAGCACCGACACGAGGTGTGCGCGATACTCCGCCGATCCGTGCAGGTCGCTGTTGAGATGCCCCGGCGGGATCTTCACCGTCTTGGCTGCATCGGCGGTGAACGACTTGGCGAGCGCGTCCTCGATGGGCTTGGCGCGGTGCGCGTGGGACGCCGCCCCTGTGACGCCGACCCGCACGCCGCTCCCCGTCTGCGCGACGAAGACGCCGACCAGCGCGAAGCGCGACGCCGGCTGCGGGAACTTGACGTAGGCAGCCTTCTTCGGGATCGGGAAGCTCACCGCCGTGATGATCTCGTCGGCGCCGAGCGCGGTCTCGTAAAGACCCTTGAAGAAGTCGTCGGCGGAGATCTTGCGCTTGTTGGTCTGGATGGTGGCATTGAGCCCCACGACCGCGGCCGGATAGTCGGCCGCGGGATCGTTGTTGGCGATGGAGCCGCCGATCGTGCCGCGGTTGCGCACCTGGCGATCGCCGATGCCCTCGGCGAGCGCGGCCAGCGCGGGAATCGCCTGCTGCACGGTCGACGACGACGCGACCTCCGCGTGCGTGGCGAGCGCGCCGATCACGATGGCGTCGCCCTCCTTCCGGATGCCCTTGAGTTCGGCGATGCCGGAGAGATCGACGACCGTGCCAGGGTTCGCGAGCCGAAGCTTCATCGCCCCCACCAGGCTCTGGCCGCCCGCCAGCGCCTTGCCGCCCGTCTTGGCGAGCGCGGCGACCGCGTCGGCCAGCGACTTCGCGCGCTGATATTCGACTGCGTACATGATGTCGTCTCCGATTGCGTTAGTGCTTCGCCGCCTGGATCGCGCTCCACACCCGGTGCGGCGATGCCGGCATGTCGATGCCCTTCACCCCGACGGCCGACAGCGCGTCGTGGACGGCGTTCATCAGCGCCGCCGGCGCGCCGATCGCCCCGGCTTCGCCGCAGCCCTTCACGCCCAGCGGGTTGTGCGTGCAGGGAGTGACCTTGGTCGCGACCTTGAACGACGGCAGATCGTCGGCGCGCGGCATGGCGTAGTCCATGTAGCTGCCGGTCAGCAGCTGCCCGCTCTCCTTGTCGTAGACGCAGGCCTCGAGCAGCGCCTGGCCGATGCCCTGCGCCAGCCCGCCGTGCACCTGCCCCTCGACGATCATCGGGTTGATGATGTTGCCGAAGTCGTCGCAGGCGGAGAAATTGACGACCTGCACCGCGCCCGTGTCGGGATCGATCTCCACCTCGCAGATGTGCGTGCCCGCCGGGAAAGTGAAGTTGGTCGGATCGTAGAACGCCGTCTCGTCGAGGCCGGGCTCGAGCTTGTCCAGCGGATAGTTGTGCGGGACATAGGCCGCGAGCGCCACTTCGCCGAATGCCTTGCTGCGATCGGTCCCGGCCACGGTGAACTTGCCGTCCTTGAATTCGACGTCGGCTTCCGCCGCTTCGAGGAGGTGCGCAGCAATCTTGCGGCCCTTGGCGACGATCTTGTCCAGCGCCTTCACGATCGCCGTACCGCCGACGGCGAGCGAGCGCGAGCCGTAGGTCCCCATGCCGAACGGGATGCGACCGGTGTCGCCGTGCACGACCTCGACGCTGTCGATGGGAATGCCCAGCCGCGTCGCGACCACCTGCGCGAAGGTCGTCTCGTGCCCTTGCCCGTGGCTGTGCGATCCGGTGAACACCGTCACGCCGCCCGTGGGATTGACGCGCACTTCGCCGGCCTCGTAGAGCCCGGCGCGCGCGCCGAGGGCGCCGGCGATGTTCGAGGGTGCGATGCCGCAGGCCTCGATGTACGACGCGTAGCCGAGGCCGCGCAGCTTGCCGCGTTTGGCCGCCTCGGCCTTGCGCGCCGAGAAGCCCTTCGCATCGGCGATCTTCATCGCCTCGTCGAGGCAGGCGTCGTAGCCGCCGACATCGTAGGTGAGCGCGACCGGCGTCTGGTACGGGAAGCTCCGGATGAAGTTGCGCCGCCGGATCTCGTCCTGGGCGATGCCCATCTCGGCGCCCGCGGCGTGCACCAGACGCTCGACGACGAAGGTCGCCTCGGGGCGTCCCGCACCGCGATACGCGTCGACCGGCGCCGTATTCGTGAACGAGGCAGTTACTTCGCAGTAGATGACCGGCGTCGTGTACTGGCCGGCGAGCAGCGTCGCGTACAGGATCGTCGGGATGCACGATGCGAAGGTCGAGAGATACGCCCCCATCGCGGCCGTCGTGTGCACGCGCATCGCCAGGAACTTTCCGTCCTTGTCCAGCGCGAGCTCCGCGTGAGTCATGTGGTCGCGCCCGTGAGCGTCGGAGAGGAACGACTCGCTGCGCTCGGCCGTCCACTTGATCGGCCGACCGACGCGCTTCGATGCCCACACCATCGCCGTCTCTTCAGGATAGAGATAGATCTTCGAGCCGAAGCCGCCGCCGACGTCCGGCGCGATCACGCGCACTTTCGTCTCCGGCAGGCCCAGCACGAAGGCCGTCATCAGCAGGCGCTCGACGTGCGGGTTCTGGCTCGTGACATAGAGCGTGTAGCTGTCGTCGGCGCGGCTGTAGCTCGCGACCGCCGCGCGCGGCTCGATCGCGTTGGGAATGAGGCGGTTGTTGACGATGTCGAGCTTGGTCACGTGCGCCGCCTTGGCGAATGCGGCGTCGACCGCCGCTTTGTCGCCCAGCGCCCAGGTGTAGCACCTGTTCGCCGGCGCGCCGTCGTGGATCTGCGGCGCGCCGCTCTTGAGCGCGTCGACCGCGTTGACCACCGCCGGCAGCACCTGGTAGTCGACCTCGATCAGCTCGGCCGCGTCCTTCGCCTGCTCGGGCGTCTCGGCGATCACCATCGCCACGCCGTCGCCGACGTAGCGGACCTTGCCCTGCGCGAGCACCGGGTGCGGCGGCTCCTTCATCGGTTGGCCGTCGCTGCCGGTGATGAGCCACCCGCAGGGCAAGCCGTTGACGCCGGTCAGGTCGGCACCGGTGTAGATAGCGACGACGCCCGGCGCGCTCTTCGCCTTGCCCGTATCGATGCCGCGGATGCTGGCGTGCGCGTGCGGCGAGCGCAGGAAATAGGCGTGCGTGTGATGCGGCGGGTTCACGTCGTCGGTGTACTGCCCCGCGCCGATCAGGAAGCGCACGTCCTCCTTGCGCTTGACCGACTGGCCGATGAAATTCGTGTCGTTGGCGCCCATGGTCACCTCCGCATGGCCACGGCGCCCTGGGCGACCGCCTTGACGATGTTCTGGTAGCCGGTGCAGCGGCAGAGGTTGCCCTCCAGCTCGGCGCGGATCGTCTTCTCGTCGGCGTTGGGATGGCGCTGAACCAGATCGATGGCGCTCATCACCATGCCCGGGGTGCAGAAGCCGCACTGCAGCCCGTGGCATTCCTTGAAAGCCGCCTGCATCGGGTGCAGCTCGCCGTCCGCGGCGAGACCTTCGATGGTCGTGACCTTCGAGCCTTCGGCCTGGAGCGCGAGGATCGTGCACGCCTTCACGGCGCGGCCGTCGATGAGCACGGTGCACGCGCCGCACTGCCCGGTGTCGCAGCCGACGTGAGTGCCCGTAAGCGCGAGCTGCGTGCGGATGAAATCGACCAGCAGCGTGCGCGCATCGACCTCGGCGCGCACGGGCTTGCCGTTGATGGTGAACGAAAGCGGAACGGACACGAGCGACCTCCTGCGAATGGGTACCGGCGCTTTGGGAAGGAGTCTTCGAGAGCTTGTTGCGACGGCGAAGCTAGAATACTCCGCGTCGAAGGCGTCGGCAACGTGGCGGGACGGCCGGCGCGCGGTGCGGGTCCCGTCGCTCGCCGCCTCGCGTCAGGGCCCGAGGTTGCCGATGTACTGCGACAGGTTCTCGATGTCCGCGTCGGACAGGCCGGCAGCGACGCTGGTCATGTTGCCGGCGTCGTTGGTGCGCCGCTTCGCCCTGAAGTCCTCGAGCTGCTTCTTGACGTACTGCGGCCACTGCCCGGCCGCGCGCGGGATCTCGTTCTGGCCGACGAAGCCGCCCAGGTGGCACATCGGGCAAAGGGCCGCGTCGGATACCTTGCGCCCCGCTTCGATCTTGGCGCCGTCGAACTGGAACTTGATCGGCGCCTGCTTCTGGGCCGCGAAATAGTTGCCGAGCGCGACCATGTCGTCCTGCGACAGGCTCGCGGCCATCGGCGACATCTGCGGATCGCTGCGGCGGCCTTCCTTGAAGTCCTTGAGCTCGATGTAGATGTAGCGCCAGCTCTGTCCGGCCAGGATCGGATACTGCGGATCCAGCGAATTGCCTCCCTCGCCGTGACAGGCCGCGCAGATCTTGGCTTTCTCCTGCGCGGCGGCCAGCTGCGCAGGATCGGGCTGGGCAAGCGCGGGCGCAGCGGCGGCGATCGCGCCCAGCACGGCGAACGAGGCTCGGATCATGGATGAAAAAACGCGGCCACCCGGGCTGACCCGAGCTAGCCGCGTTTGGTTTGGGGGCCCCTGGCGGCCTAGGGCAGCGCGAAGACGAACACGCTGTTGCCGCGCTTGGCGTCGATCTGGTTGTTGCCGCCGGCGGCGACGGCGACGTACTGCTTGCCGCCTACCGTGTACGAAACGGCCGGGGCGTTGACGCCGGCGCCGCAGTTGTACTTCCAGAGCTCCCTGCCGTCCTTGGCATCGTAGGCCTTGAACCAGCCGTTGGCCTCGCCATTGAACACCAGGTTGCCCGCCGTGGCGAGCACGCCGCCGATCAGCGGCTGCGGCGTCGTGACGCTCCAGGCCACCTTTCCCGTGTCGAGGTTCACGGCGACCAGCCGCCCGGATTGCTGCTCGGTCGGGATCACCTTGAACGCGCCGCCGAGCCACAGCTTCCCGCCGGGGTAGGCCGCCTCCTCGACCTGGTAGGTCATCGGCTGGTGCAGGTTCGCCGCGTAGGCGAAGTGCAGCGTGGGATTCACCGCCATCGGCGACCATTCCACGCCGCCGTTCGCGCCCGGCAGCATGCGCGCGCCCTCCTTGGTGGGCAGCACCCACATGTTCTCCTGCGGCACCATCGCCTGCGAGAAGCGGATCAGCTTGCCGGTGTTGCGGTCGTGCACGTAGATGTGGCCGGTCTTGCCGCCGTGGATCACGACGTCCACCATCCTGCCGCTCGCGTCGCGCGCCTGCGTCAGGATCGGCGGGCTGACCGCGTCGAGGTCCCAGAGGTCGTGGGCGATGTACTGGAAGTGCCACTTGTACGTGCCCTTGTCGAGGTCGATCGCGACCATCGAGTCGGTGTACAGGTTGTCGCCCGGGCGGATCGCACCGTAGAGGTCAGGCGAGGGATTGCCGACGACGAAGAAGATGGTGCGCGTCTTCTTGTCGATCGCCGGCGTCATCCAGACCCCTCCGCCCAGCTTGTCGAAGAAGGAGCTGTCCTTGGCGAACGCGGCCTTCTCCGCCGCGATGTCGCGGTGCATGTCGCGGCCGGTCGCATCCTTCGGGTCCCACACGCCTTCGTGGCCCTTCTCCGGGATCGTGTAGAAGGTCCAGAGCAGCTTGCCGTCGTTGGCGTCGTACGCCTTCACGAAGCCGCGGATGCCGTACTCGCCGCCGTTGGTGCCGATGATGACCTTGCCGTCGACCACCGCGGGCGCCATCGTCTCGGAGTAGCCCTTGTCCGGGTCGGCGATCTGCGTCTCCCAGAGAACCTTGCCGGTCTTGGCATCGAGCGCCACCAGCTTGGCATCGATCGTCCCCATGAAGAGCTTGCCTTCGGAGATCGCCACACCGCGGTTGTTGTTGCCGCAGCACACCGTGACGATCGGCCCGAGCTTGTGCTTGTAGTGCCAGAACTCCTCGCCGGTCGTGGCGTCGATCGCGTAGACGTGGTTGAACGACGTCGTGAGGAACATCACGCCGTTGTCGACGATCGGCGCGGTCTCCATCGACTCGAGCACCGCGGTCTGGAACACGAACGCCGGCCGCAAATGGCTGACGTTGTCCGTGGTGAGCTGCTTGCCGGGGTAGAAGCGGGTCTGCTCGTAGCTGCCGTTCGGATGCAGCCAGTTCTTGCTGTCCTTGCCGGCGCCGTCGAGCATCGCCTGCGAGATCGGCGCCAGATTCGCCGACATCGCCCGTGACGTGGTCGTCGCGCCGGCAGCCATCTCCTGTGCGCCGCTGATTCCGGGCGCCAGCACGCAAGCGGTTGCAACGGCGGCAGCACCCAAGCCGTAGAAACGAGCTGACATAGACCCTCCTCTGATGAGCTGTGTCCTCGTCGGCGCCACCTTGCCCGCCAGCGCCGGGAATTTTTCCCTGCGGGGAGCACTTATAGTCGAAAATATTGGGCAATGCAAACTCGCCGGCCAGCGCCTCGCCGGCGATGAGGCCAGAATCGCAAGGCCGGGGCGCTTGAGGAGTCGGATCGATGTTTTGTGCGCGTGCTGCACTTGCCTGCTCGTTCCTCGCCGTCGTTGGCATCGCGCTCCACGGCGCGGCGGCTCAGGATGCGAGCCCGAACCTGCAGTTGCTCGCGGCAGCGCGCGCCGGCGACTCCGCGGGCGTGACGCGGGCGCTGGCCGGCGGCGCGACACCCGATGCACGCAACCGGGATGGGGAGACCGCGCTGGTCATCGCGCTGAAGGCCGGGCGCCCGGAGATCGCCCGCCAGATGCTCGACGCCGGTACCGACGTCAACCTCGCCGCCGCCAACGGCGTCACGCCTCTAATGGCCGCCGCGTACGCCGGCCAGACCGAGATCGCCCGCGCGCTGCTGGCGAAAGGCGCGGCGCTCGACACGGTCGACCGGCTCAAGAAGAACGCGATGACCTACGCCGCGGGCCAGGGGAGCACCGAGATCGTCCGCCTGCTGCTCGCCCAAGGGGTCGATCCGAACGCCACGTACGCGCACGACTTGACGGCGCTCATGTGGGCCGCGGGCTACGGCCAGACCGAGACGGTGCGAGCGCTCCTCGCGGCCGGCGCGCGGACCGAGGCCCGGGACGATCGCGGCAAGAGCGCGCTGGACATCGCCCGCGAAGGCAATTTTGCCGAGACCGTGAAGATCCTCGAGGCCGCGGTCAAGACCTAGAGTCGCCCCGCGTGACTGGAGTCGCCCGTGGCCGGCACCGCGCGAACCCCGAGAGGGACCGACGGCGGGACGCCGCGAGGTTCGCTGCGCTCAGCCTCGGGCTGCGTACCTACGCGCCCAGCCCCCATGGCCACATGCGGCGGACCAGCCCGTCGCGATCGATCAGCGCGTGCTTGAGCGCACCCGCGACGTGGAGCGCGATCGCCGCGAGCAGGACCCCGCTGTTGACAAGGTGCACGACGGCCATCGCCTCCTTCAGCGCATCGCTCTTCGGCCCCCACGCAGGCAGCACGTAGCCGTAGATCCTGACCGGATAGCCGCTGAACATCGAGCCCAGGTAGCCGCTCAAGGGCTGGATGAACAGGCAGACATAGAGAAGCGCGTGCACGGCGCGCGCGGTCCGCGCCTGCCAGCACGGCATCGGCGGCAGACCCGGCGCGGGGTGCGCCGCCCGCCAGGCGCTGCGCAGGACCATCAGGAGCAGGATGGTGAGCCCGATCGACTTGTGCAGGTTGAACGCGTCGACGCGCGGACCGACGGGCACCTTGGGAATCGACTGCATCGACCAGCCGAGGACGATCATCCCGACGACCAGCGCGGCGATCAGCCAGTGCAGCGCGGCCGCCGTCGCGGTGTAGCGGGCGCGATCAGAACTTGGCATTGGCGGTCAGCCCGGCGAGGAAGTTGCGCCCGGGCGACGGCTCGAAGAACCGGGAATTGGTGTCGCCGACGATCACGGATCCGGAATAATTGCGGTCGAAGAGATTGTTCACCCGCGCGAACTCGCGGAAAGTCCACGCGCCGGCGGACTGCTCGAAGCCGAGGCGCAGGTTGGCGATCGCATAGCTCGGAGCCGCGTCCGTGTTGCGGTCGTTGACGTAGACCTTGCCGGCGTACTGGCCTTCGATCCCCGCCGAGATCCCGTACCACTCGGGCCGCGCCCAGGCGAGCTCCGCGTATCCGGTCGCCTGCGGCACCCCCGGCAGGCGGTTGCCCGCCGGAATCACCTGCGGCGGCTGACCCGTCGTCGCATCCGAAGCGAACTCCGCCGACAGGTACGTGTACATGGCGTAGGCGTTGAAGCCGTTCCCCAGCGGCGCGTCCCACTCGGCCTCGATGCCGCGGCGGCGTGTCTTGCTCGCGTTCTTGTACGTCGTCCGGCCGCCCGTCGCGGTGTCGATCACGATCTCGTCCGAGGTGCGCGTCGTGAAGACCGAGATGTTGATGCGCTGGCGGCCGAGCAGATAGGCCTTGATGCCGGCTTCCGCCGAGCGGCTGACGGCGGGCTGAAGGGCGAAGTTGAGCCCGCTTCCCGAGTCCTGATAGGCGAGCTCGATGAAGCTCGGCGTCTCGAAGCCCTCGCCCCAGTTCACGTAGAAGTTGACGTCGGCGGCGACATGCCAGACCGCTCCGGCGACCGGCGTGAAGCGGTTGTAGTGGACGCGGCCGCTGTCGTCGGGGTTCGTATCGGTGATGTAGTGATCGACCGAGTTGAATCTGACGTCGCTGTAGCGCGCGCCGAGGAGAAACGAGAGCGGTCCGGCCGGCGACCACTCCGCCTGCACGTAGGCGTCGGTGGAGTTGACGAAGTCGTCCTCGTCGCGCCGCAGGTCGCCAAGATCGCCGTTGTTGTTGACGAAGCCCTTGCGGCGCTGGTGCTGGGTGTCGTAGGCCGTTCCCACGGTGAACGTGACCGGCCCTCCGCCGGCCATGAATCCCGCGCTCACCCGCGCGTCGATGCCGTCGAAGTCACCGTTGAGGTCGGTCACGCCGCCGGAGGAGGTCGCGCCGTTGCCGTTGAGCGCGAGGTACTGGCGCACCAGCCGCCTTCCGCCGTAGCCTGTGATCCGCAACTGCGCGTCCGCGCCGAGCTGGCGCTCGAAGGTCGCGCCGCCCTGAGTCTGGTTGACGGTCTTGCGCGTGTTGAACTGCTCGGCGGACGGGTCGACCTGGCGCGGATCGGCCTCCCATTGCGCGCGGGTGAGTCCCAGGGGATCCTGCGCCTCCGGCTGGTAGAGGGAATTTCCGATCAGGGTGATGCGCGTATCCGGATCGACGTCGAAGCCGACCTTCGCATTGAGGAGGCTGCGCGAAGCTTCGCTGTGGTCGCGATAGCCGTCGGTCGCGAAGTGGTTGCCGGCGACGACGTAGTTCACGCCACGGTAGATGCCGCCGGCCTTGGCGATCGCGTTGTACGTGCCATAGCTCCCGCCCACGATCTGTGCCTGGGCCTGCGGAGGATCGGTGCCGTCCTCGGTGAACACCGAGATCACGCCGCCCGCGGCGTTGCCATACAGCGTCGAGAACGGGCCGCGCAGCACCTCGATGCGCTTGGCGGACGCTAGGCTGAAGCTCCCGCTCTGGCCCTGGCCGTCGGGCATCGTCGCGGGAATGTTGTCCTGGTAGAGCCGGACGCCGCGCACGCCGAAGTTGGCACGCGCGCCGAAGCCCCGTATCGACACCTGCAGGTCCTGCGCGTAGTTGTTGCGATTGGCCACGACCACGCCCGGAACGCGCACCAGAGTCTCGGACAGGTTGAGCTCGAGCTGGTTTCGCTGGATCAGCAGCGCGTCGATGCTGTCGATCGCCACCGGGACGTCGAAAGAGCGCTCCTCGTGGCGCGTCGCCGTGACGACCACCGGATCGAGGCGCTCCGGAACCTGCGCCGCGGCCGGCGCAATCGTCAGCGCCGCGCTCACGGCCGCCGCGCGCAGCTGCCGCGCCGCATTCCCTCGACGGTTCATCGTGTCCTGGGCGATCCCTTTGCGGCAGACCGGCCGCAAGCACCGGCGTAGGATAGCCGATCGTCGACGGCGCTTCCAATACCGCAGCGTGCTCGCGACCACGCGGAGATGACCTGGCGATGAGCGATCCGATCGAACGCCGCAGGGACGGGCGTGGCGTCCGAGCTTCCGTTGCCGCACCCCGGGCGGAGCACTCGATGCGGCCGGCGAGCGTGCCGCGCACGATGCTCGCGCCGCTCCTCGCCGGTCTGGCGGGCCTCGCGCCGTTCGCCCTGGATACCTATCTCGTCGCCTTTCCCGAGATCGCGGGCACGTTCGGCACCGATCGACCGAGCGTACAGCAGTCCCTGACCAGCTACCTCGCGCCCTACGCCGTGATGATGCTCGTGCACGGCCCGCTCTCCGATCGCTACGGCCGGCGCGCTTCGATCATCGGGGCCCTGCTCGTCTTCTGCGCGGCGACCTTCGGTTGCGCAACGGCGCAGAGCATCGATGTCTTCCTCGGCTGCCGCGCGCTGCAGGGCATTTCGGTCGGCGCGACGACCGTGGTGGGCCGCGCGCTGGTCCGCGATCTCTACGAGGGTGCCGAGGCGCAGCGCGTGTTCGCGCATGTGAACCTGATGTTCACGCTCGCGCCGGTCGCGGCGCCGATCGTCGGGGCTTGCCTGCTGGCGATCGGGGGATGGCGGTCGATCTTCTGGTTCCTGCTCGCCTATCCCATGGCGCTCGTCGGGGCGAGCTGGCGCTGGCTGCCGGAGACACTACCCGCGTCGAGCCGGGTCGCGCTCAGGCTCGCCGCTATCCCCGGACATCTGACGACGCTGGTGCGCAGTCCTCGCTTCGGAGCGCTCGTGCTGATGGCGGCGGCGAGCTTCTGCGGCTTCTTCGTCTACGTGCTTGCCGCCCCGAGCTTCATGCGTGACCTTCTCGCGCTCGAGCCCCGGCAGTTCGGCTGGCTGTTCCTCGCGACCGCCAGCGGGACGATGCTCGGCTCGTGGTGGGCGGGCCGCCGCGCAGGCAGGCACCCGGCCGGCGCCACCATCAGACTCGGCCTCGCCCTCGGCGCTCTGGCGGCCTGCGCCAACGTCGCGTACCACGCGGCGCTGCCGCCCGCGCTGCCCTGGAGCCTCCTCCCGCTCACGCTGTACTGCTGCGGCAACGGGCTCCTGCTGCCCGCAGCGACGCTGTCCATCCTCGATGCTTCGCCGCTGCCCCGGGGCGCGACCTCCTCGCTGCAGAGCTTCGCGCAGATCGCCTGCGCGGCGATCACCTCGGCGCTGGTCGTGCCGCTCGCCGCCAGCTCCGCCGCGTGGCTCGCGTGGGCGATGCTCGCCTGGTGGCTGCTCGCCGTCGCCTGCTGGCTTGCGGGCAGGCCGCTTACATCCCCTCGCTGAGCAGTCCCGAGCGCAGCGCGGTCAGGGTCAGCTCCGCGGCGTTCTGCGCGCCGAGCTTCTGCTTGACGTTGTAGAGGTGCGTGCCGACCGTCCGCGGGCTCAAGGACAGGAGCTCCGCGATCTGCACAACGCTCCGGCCTTCGGCGAGGTGCAGGAAGACCTCGAATTCGCGCTCCGACAGCAGGTCGACCGGTCCGGCCACGCCCTTCGCTCCCTGGACCGCGAGCTTCTGGGCGATCCCCGGCTCGAGATAGGTCCGCCCCTGCGCGACCGCGTGCACGGCCTGCAGGAGCTCGCCCGGCGCGCCGCGCTTGGAAAGATAGCCGAGAGCGCCGGCGTGCATCGCGCGCCGTGGGTAGCTCGTGTTCTCGTGCGCGGAGAGTACGAGAATGCGCGCCTCCGGGTCGCGGGCGCGGATGCGATTCATCGCCTCCAGCCCGCCCATTCCCGGCATCGCGATGTCCATCACCAGCACGTCCGGCGAGAGCTTGAAGTAGAGCGCACAGGCCTCCTCGCCGCTCTCGGCTTCGCCGATCACCCGGCACTTGCCCGTCGTCTCCAGGAGCAGGCGGAAGCCCATGCGCACGATCGCATGGTCATCGGCCAGGATTACCGTCGTCGCCGCGCCGTCGGAGCCGACTGCCGCCATGGGCTTCGCGCTTTCAGTCCTGCGCCGCGGCCGCCAGCGGCAGCCTGGCGACGACGGCCAGGCCGCCGAGCCCCGCCCGGGCGAAGCTCAAGCTTCCTCCGAGGGATTCGATTCGCTCGCGCATGCCCCGAACGCCGAACCGGCCCGGCTTCGCCAGGTCCGTCTCCGCCACGCCGCTGCCGTCGTCTTCCACCCGCAGGGAAAGCTCCTCGGTCTGCGCCGCGACGCTGACCGCGCAGCGGGTCGCGCGGGCGTGCTTGACGACGTTGGTGAGGCTCTCCTGAGCGACGCGGTACAAAGCGATGGCCAGCTCGCCGGGGACGCCGTCGAGGCTGCCATCGATCGCGAGCTCGAAGGCGATGGCCGGATGATGCAGCCGGTGATCCTCGACCAGATCCCGCAGCGCTTCGGCGAGGCCGAGCTCGTCGAGTGCGAGCGGCCGCAGGCGCGGGATCAGCTCGCGCATGCCCTCCTGAAGTCCGACCGCGAGCTCCTCGATCATGCGGATCCTTCGCGTCGTCTCGTCGTCGCGCCCCGCAGCATCGATCGAGGCCGCGATCGACCGGATGGCGGTGACGGTCTGGCCAAGCTCGTCGTGCAGCTCGCGGGCGAGGAACCGCCGCTCCTCTTCCATGCGCTGCTGGATCACGCGCGCCAGCGCGCGTCCGTCGGCGAGCTGGGCGCGCGCCCGCTCCGCCTGCTCGCGGATGCGCATCGTCTCCTCCACCGCCGAGGCCATGCGGTTGAAGCTCTCTCCGATCTGTCGCGCTTCGCGCCCGCGCAGCAGCGGCAATCGCGTGTCGAGCGCTCCGCGCTCGATGTGCGACAGCGCGCCGGTGATGCGCTCGAGCGGCGCCACCGCCCGCCCCGTGAACCAGAAGACCGCCACGTTGACCACGACCAGGAATGCGCCGCAGATGAGCGCGAAGCGCTTGAGGTCGTCCCAGGCATCGAGGACCGATCGCGAGGCGTTCGGGGTCACGCTCAGCCTGCCGTCGCGCAGGAGGATCGTCGACGAACCGATCTGCGGCGTCATGAGCCGCGCGAACCAGGGCGGTGCGTCGCGCCCGGCCTTGTAGGTCGGGGGCGGCGAGCGATAAAGCACTTCACCGTCGTGCCCGGTGAGCTCGATCTCGTTGGCGCGGACCCGCCCGAGCTTGAGCAGGAACGCCCGGACGCTGGCCGCGTCGGAGCTCTGGTCGAGGCGGGCGATCTCCGTCAGCAGCTGGCCCGCGATGCGGCTCGAGGCTTCTATTTCCTCGGCGACCGACCGGCGCGAGTCGTCGATTTCCAGCGCCACCAGCGCGCCGATGAACAGCAGCATCAGCACGGTCAAGGCACTGTTGATCTGCAGTCGCAGGCTCACCGGACCGAAGCGCCTCCTTTCGCCCACGCCGGTGCCGGCGTTTCCCGCCCGCGGAGCCAGGTCGGCGCCGAAATTCATGATTTTCATGAGCCCCATCGCGTGCATTGCACGACCACGGAAACCGCCCCGCACGTCGATAATAGTCCCGCTCCCGAGGGTGGGTCACCACCATATGCCCGACGGGGTGTGGAAGACAACTGCTCCAGGAGACAGCGATGCAATGGTCCAAGCCGTCCTTCGAGGACATCCGCTTCGGCTTTGAAATCACGATGTACGTAGCGGTGCGATAGCAGTCGGGCGGCGCCTGGCCGCGATCGCGACGAGGCGCCGCTTTCGTGCGCGTAAAGGTTCTCGGTTCCGCGGCGGGCGGAGGGTTCCCGCAGTGGAACTGCAATTGTCGCAACTGCGCGGGGCTGCGGGAGGGTCGCCTCAAGGCGCGGCGCAGGACTCAGTCGTCGATCGCGGTGAGCGCGGACGGCGGACGCTGGGTCCTGTGCAACGCTTCGCCCGACATCGCCGCGCAGATCTTCGCCACGCCCGAGTTGCAGGCGCCCAAGGCGCTTCGCGGCTCGGGCATCGCGGCGGTCGTGCTGACCGACGGCCAGATCGACCACGCCGCGGGGCTGCTGCTCCTGCGCGAGGGCTCGCGGCTGCAGATACACACGACCGATCTCGTGCGCGACGAG
Organism: Casimicrobiaceae bacterium; assembly: GCA_035501595.1. Taxonomy (GTDB): domain Bacteria; phylum Pseudomonadota; class Gammaproteobacteria; order Burkholderiales; family Casimicrobiaceae; genus PALSA-1003. The sequence continues at coordinate 130,699 of DATJVX010000061.1, forward strand.
CTGACCGGGGGTCTGCCGGTGCTCTCGCTGCTCGAGCACTTCTGCGGTGTGGACTGGCACCGGATTCCGCTCGACGCGACGGCGTTCGACGTCGACGGCATCGAGGGCCTCGAGCTTCGCGCGCTGCCGATCGCCGGCAAGCCCGCGCCGTTCTCGCCGCGGCGCGACAACCCACAGCCTGGCGATAACATCGGTCTCACGATCCACGATCGGCGCACGCAGCGGAGCCTCTTCTACGCCCCGGGGCTCGCGCGCATCGACGAGCGCGTCGCCGACGCGATGAAGAGTGCCGATTGCCTGCTCGTCGACGGCACGTTCTGGACCGACGACGAGATGATCCGCCTGGGCGTCGGAAGCAAGCGCGCGCAGGACATCGGCCATCTCCCGCAGGCCGGCCCCGGGGGCATGATTGAGCGGTTGCGGGCGTTTCCGAACGCGCGCCGAGTCCTCGTGCACATCAACAACACCAATCCGATCCTGGACGAGGACTCCGCAGAGCGCCGCCTGCTCGAGCGCGAGGGCATCGAGGTCGCATTCGACGGCATGGAGCTGGTCCTTTGAGCGAGCGCGCCTGGAGCCGGGACGAGTTCGAGGCGCAGCTGCGCGGGCTGGGCGCGCGGTACCACATCCATCATCCGTTCAACGTCAGGATGAGCGAGGGCAAGCTCACGCGGCGGCAGGTGCGCGGCTGGGTCGCCAACCGGTTCTACTACCAGGTCAGCATTCCGCTCAAGGATGCGGCGATGCTCTCCAACTGTCCCGATCGCGGCGTCCGGCGCGAATGGGTCCGGCGGATCCTCGACCACGACGGCCACGGCGGTGACGCCGGCGGGATCGAGGTCTGGATCCAGCTCGGCGAAGCGGTCGGCATCGACCGCGCGACGATGACCTCGCTGCAGGGTGTCGTGCCGGGGGTGCGCTTCGCCGTGGACGCCTACATCAATTTCGCCCGGACGCGTCCGTGGCAGGAAACGGTCTGCGCTTCGCTCACCGAGCTGTTCGCGCCGAAGATCCACGAGCAGCGCCTGGCCAACTGGCCCGTGCACTATGCTTGGATAGACCCCAGGGGGCTCGCCTATTTCCGTAACCGGCTCTCCGAGGCGCGGCGCGACGTGGAGCACGGACTCGCGCTCACCCTGGATCACTTCGATACCCGTGCCCTCCAGGAGCGCGCGCTCGAGATCCTGCGCTTCAAGCTCGACGTGCTCTGGAGCATGCTCGACGCCATCCAGGCCGCGTATCCGGACGCCGAGCCGGGTGCGAAGGAGAGCGCGGGATGACCGGGATCGACCTCGCGGCGCAGCCGGCGTTGCGTTCGGCGTATCGCCTCCAGTGGGAAGCGGCGCAGCAGGCCTGGGTGCTGCTCTATCCCGAAGGCATGGTGCGCCTAAACGGCCCCGCAGCGGAAATCCTGAGGCGCTGCGACGGATCGACCGGCGTCGCCGCGCTGGTGTCCGATCTGGAGCGCGCGTTCGGCGCCTCCAACCTGCGCGACGACGTCTGCGAGTTCCTCTCCGAGGCCGCGAGCCGTGGCTGGATCGAATTCGCAGGCTGAAGCTCGCGGGCCCGGGCCGCCGCTCTGGCTGCTCGCGGAGCTCACCTACCGCTGCCCGCTGCATTGCGTGTATTGCTCCAATCCGCTCGACCTCGCCGCCATCGACGGCGAGCTGACCACCGCGGAGTGGCAGCGCGTGCTGCGCGAGGCTCGCGCGCTGGGCGCCGTGCAGCTCGGCCTGTCCGGAGGCGAGCCGATGCTGCGCGAGGACCTGGCCGAGATCGTGGCGGAGGGTCACGCGCTCGGCTTCTACAGCAACCTGATCACCTCGGGCGTCGGCCTGGACGAAAGGCGCATCGCGGAGCTCAGGACCGCGGGGCTCGATCACATCCAGGTCTCGTTCCAGGATTCGACGCGGGAAGTCAACGATTTCCTGTCGAGCACCCGCACCTTCGAGCTCAAGCTCAAGGTCGCTCGGCTGGTGAAGAGCCACGGCTATCCGATGGTGCTCAACGTCGTGCTGTCGAGGCTCAACATCGATCACGTCGACCGGATCATCGAGATGGCGATCGCGCTCGAAGCGGATTTTCTGGAACTCGCGAACACCCAGTACTACGGCTGGGCATACGCGAACCGCGACCATCTCCTGCCGAGCCGCACCCAGGTCGAGCGCGCGGAGCGCATCACCAACGCCTACCGGGCGAAGCTGCAGGGACGCATGAAGATGTTCTTCGTCGTGCCCGACTACTATGCCGAGCGGCCCAAGCCCTGCATGAACGGCTGGGGCTCGGTGTTCCTCAACGTCGCTCCCGACGGCGTCGCCCTGCCCTGTCAGGCCGCGCGCATGCTGCCGGGCATCGCGTTTCCCAATGTGCGCGACGCGAGCCTCGCGGAGATCTGGAACGAATCAGCGGCCTTCAACCGCTATCGCGGCGAGGCCTGGATGCGCGAGCCTTGCCGCTCCTGCGACGAGCGGATGCGGGACTTCGGCGGATGCCGCTGCCAGGCCTACCTGCTGACGGGCGAGGCCGAGAACGCCGATCCGGTGTGCGCGCTCTCGCCGCTGCACGCGCGGGTGACCGATGTGGTCGCGAGGGCGCAGGGCGATCCCGCGCCGCCGGCGCGTCCGCTAATCTTCCGCGAGCGCCGCGCCTTGCCGCGCGCCTCCGGCAGCCGCTCCTAGAGCCGGCGGGCGTGAAACCTCAGGTGCTCTTCGATGAAGCTCGCGATGAAGAAGTAGCTGTGATCGTAGCCCTCGCGCATCCGGAGCTCGAGCGGCACGTTGCGCCGCGCGCACGCCTCCTTGAGCAGCTCGGGCCTGAGTTGCGTCTCGAGGAACGGGTCCTTCGTTCCCTGGTCGACGAGCAGCGCGGGGCCGCTCCAGCCGCGGTCCTCCAGCAGCGCGGTCGCGTCGTAGGCGCGCCAGTGGCTGCGGTCGCTTCCCAGGTAGCCTGAGAGCGCCTTCTCTCCCCAGGGACAGCGCATCGGCGAGCAGATCGGCGCCAATGCCGACACCGACCGGTAGCGCTCGGGGTTCTTGAAAGCGATCGTGAGCGCGCCGTGCCCTCCCATCGAATGCCCGAAGATGCCGCTGCGTCCGGCGTCGACCGGCAGGTTCGCGGCGATCGTGCCCGGCAGCTCCTCGACGACGTACGAGTACATCCGGTAGGACTGCGACCACGGCGCCTGTGTCGCGTCGACGTAGAAGCCCGCGCCGATGCCGAAATCGTAGCTGTCGCGATCGCCGGGAAGGTCGACCCCGCGGGGGCTCGTGTCGGGCGTCACGATCGCAAGGCCGAGCTCCGCCGCCACGCGCTGGGCGCCGGCCTTGATGATGAAGTTCTCCTCCGTGCAGGTGAGCCCCGAGAGCCAATAGAGCACGGGCACGCGGGCGCTCGCCGCCTGCGGCGGCAGGAAGACTCCGAAGCGCATCGGACAACGGGTCTCGACGGCGTCGTGGGCGTAGACGCCCTGCGTCCCGCCGAAGCACTTGTTCTCGGAAACGGTCTTGAGAGTCATCTCGTCGAAGCTCGGTCGCCGCTCGCGGCAACGCCCGAGCCGCCATGAGCACGAAGGGTCCGCGTGTCTCCACGCGAACCCTTCGCGAGTTGCGAGCGGGCCTGCGCGGTCAGCCCTTGTACAGCGTACCCTTCGCCTTCGCCGCCTGGGTGGCGAGGAAATCCATCAGCGGCGGCGACAGGCAATCGTAGGGTTCGAGCTTGAGCTCCTTCAGCCGGCCGCGGACCGCGCCCATCTTGGCCGGGTCGGCCCCCGACTCGATGATCGAGGACACGAACGCGGCGAATTCCGGCGGCGCCCAGCCCTTGTCCGGCGAGAGCTCGGTATGAAAGAAATCGAACCCGTACAGCGGGTGCGCGGTGCTGTCGATGCGTCCGTACATGTGCACGCCGCAGCCCGAGCAGGCATGGCGCTTGATGGCCGCGCCGGGATCGACGACCTTCAGCTTATCCTCGTTCGCCGTCACCTTGAGGTTCTCGCGCGGGGTGACCGCGATCTGCGAGAACAGCGCGCCGCTCGGCTTCCAGCACTTGGTGCAGCCGCAGACGTGGTTGTGGGCGCACTGCCCCTTGATCGATACGGTGACCTTCCGGTCCGAACACTTGCAGGACAGCGTACCGCCGGCGAAGTTCGGGGCCGCAGGCTTGAGACCTTGATCGACGGCTGGATGGATATTGGTTGCCATTGCGATGGACCTCCTTTGTCGGAATTATCTGTCACGCCCCTTGACTGCCGGATCGCGGACTCGAATGCGGCCTCTACCGGTCGGGCTCATGAGAGATCGCTGCGAACATACGGGCATCAGTAGGTGACGACCGCCCGGATCGATTTGCCCTGGTGCATCAGGTCGAAGCCTTCGTTGATGCGGTCGAGCGGAAGAACATGGGTGATGAGATCGTCGATGTTGATCTTCCCCGACATGTACCAGTCGACGATCC
>DATJVX010000062.1:0-4575 GCA_035501595.1 Casimicrobiaceae bacterium
CGAGCACGAAGAACTTGCTGCCAAGGCCGCGCAGATGCTCGCTGCAGGTGCGAAGTGGGAAGAGCGCGACACGCTGCCCGACGCCGGCAATGTGCAGAGTTGGCTGCGTGCCGCCCCGCGCGAGACGAAAGTGATCGTCGACCGCGTCGCGGAAGCGACGCCGGTGCGCACGCTGTCCGCGACCTACACTCGCCCGTTCACCGCACATGCGTCGATCGGGCCTTCGTGCGCGCTGGCGCAGTGGCAGGGGAAACAGTCGGTCACGGTGTGGACCCATAGTCAGGGCGTCTACAACCTGCGCACCGATCTCGCGCTGACGCTCGGCCTGGCGCACGAGGCCATCGTGGTGCGACATGTCGAAGGCGCCGGTTGCTATGGTCATAACCCTGCCGATGACGTCGCCCTCGATGCCGTGCTGCTCGCCCGTGATGCCGGCGGGCGTCCGGTGCGGGTCCTCTGGTCGCGCGAGGACGAGCTCGGCTGGGAGCCGCACGGCCCGGCGATGGCGATCGACGTTTCTGCGGGTATCGACGCGTCGGGCAATGTCGTGCAGTGGACGCTCGAGAACTACTCGAACGGCCATACCACACGTCCCGGCCGCGCGGCCACGCCAGCACTCCTGGCCGCCGGTCACCTCGCAAAGCCGTTCGAGATGCCGATCGCGATCAATCCGCCGGCGCCTCCGGGCGGCTCCGAGCGCAACGCCGCGCCGCTCTACGAGTTCGCGGGCTGTCGCGTCGTCTGCCATCGCGTGCTCGACATGCCGCTGCGCGTCTCGGCGCTGCGCTCGCTGGGCGGCCTCGCGAACGTCTTTGCGATCGAATCGTTCATGGACGAGCTCGCGCACGCCGCCAGCGCAGATCCCGTCGACTACCGCCTGCGCCACCTCGTCGATCCGCGCGGACGCTCGGTCGTGGAGGCCGCGGCGCTGCGCGCGAACTGGCGCGCGTGGGAGAAAGCCGAGGGCCGCGGGCATGGCATCGGGTTCGCAAGGTACAAGAACCTCGGCGCGTACTGCGCCGTCGTCGCGGAAGTGGAGGCCGCGCGGGAAATCCGCGTGCGCCGCCTCGTGATCGCGGCCGACGTCGGCCTCGTCGTCAACCCGGACGGTGTGGCGAATCAGATCGAGGGCGGCGCGATCCAAGCCGCAAGCCAGACGCTGAAGGAGGCCGTGCGGTTCGATCGCCGGCGCGTCGTCAGCGACACGTGGGAAACATATCCGATCCTGCGCTTCTCCGAAGTTCCCGAGGTGGTGGTCGAGATCGTCAACCGCCCCGACCAGCCCTCGGTCGGCGCAGGGGAAGCGGCGGCGGGCCCGACGGCTGCGGCGATCGGCAACGCCGTGTTCCACGCGCTCGGCGTACGCGTACGCGACCTACCGATCACGCCGGAACACATCGTGGCTGCAATGGGCTGAAGTCGCGGCCCCCGGATGTGCGTGGGCTCAAGTCCGGGGTCAGCCCGTCTGCAGTCGGGCGCTGAGCGGCCGGCGATCGGTGTGAGATGGACACGCTTGCCGGCCAGACGTAGACTCCAGGCGAAGATCTCGGACGCAGTCGATCGGTGACGAACCTGGCAGATGAGAACAAAGGCCTACCTGTTCGTGGCGTGCGTCCTGGTGGTGGCCGTGATGGGAGGATGCAGCTCGCGTAGTGTCCGCAAGGATTTCTCGTTCAAGGACCCGCAAAGCGAGGGTATCGTGGTGTTTTCCGTCTCGCACGACTCGGACGCCGGACGACACGCTCAAGCGTTGGTCTACATGGATGGCGGCGTGGCGAGCGGGAAGGGACATGTCTTCTCCTCCGGTGGCGGGATGATCACCGGCTTTTCTACCGCCAGCGACTTCGAGGACGGCTATGGACAGCTTTTCGCCGTCGTGCTTCCGGTGGGCAAGCACGCCTTCGACACGTGGCGGATCACGGATCGTTGGGCGCTCTCGATTTATCCCCGGGAGCAGCCCGCTCCTCTGGTCTTCGAGGTAGGCGGCGGACAGGTGAAATATCTCGGCAACCTGCACGCGCAGTTACAGACCGGCAAGAACCTGTTCGGCGCGACTGTGGTCGGGAATGGAGTTGTGCTGGTTCGTGACGAGCGGCGCCGGGACGTCCCGATGTTCCAGGAGCAATATCCGCAGCTCCAGACCAAAATCGTGGTGGAGCTGCTCGACCTCGGCCCCTGGGTGAAAGCTTCCGGAACACGCCAATACATCGAGGTTCCCACGCCTGTTGTACCGAAATGAGATGGCGCCACCGTATCGATTCCGGCTCGTAGCAGGTCGCTGCCCCAGGCTCGAGACTCTGCAGAACAACTCCAGGAGGAGGCGATGACATACAAGACGATCCTCGTACACGTCGACAATGGAAAACGCTTGCCGGCACGCGTGGAGGTCGCGGCCGAGCTTGCCGGACGCTTCGATGCTCATCTCGTGGGACTGCACGCCGTCACCCCGCCGGAGGCTCGGGCGTACCGGACGATCGCGGCGGGACCCGCGGTGATCGAGGACCAGAGGCAGCGTGGCCTCGAGCAGGCGAAGCAGGCCGAAACCCTGTTCCGGCGCGCTGTCGACAAAGCCGGGGTGCGCGATGCGGAGTGGCGAGCGTCGTCCGGCGATCCCGTCGCCGGGGCGGCGTTGCATTCGCGCTACGCCGACCTCGTCGTGCTAGGTCAGCCCGACCTGCAAGACGATTCCGACGTGGAGCCGGCTTTCGCGCAGCGGCTCGTCCTCATGGCCGGTCGGCCTGCGCTCGTGGTGCCCTACATCGGCCCAGCCAGCACGCTCGGCAAGCGGGTGCTGCTGGCGTGGAGTGCCACGCGTGAAGCAACTCGAGCGGCAACCGATGCGCTACCGTTCCTGCAGGCGGCCGACGAAGTCTGGGTGGTCATCGTCCGGCCCAGCCGCGCTTCGCATGGAGAGTTGCCGGGAGCCGATATCGGCCTCTATCTGGCTCGACACGGTGTGAAGGTCCAGGTGGAAGCGATCGAGGGAACGGAGATCGACGCAGGCAATCAGCTCCTTTCTCGCGCGGCAGATCGGTCCTCCGACATGATCGTGATGGGTGCATACGGACATTCCCGGTTCAGCGAGATGGTGCTGGGCGGCGCGACCCGGAAGATCTTCGAGTCGATGACCGTGCCGGTGCTGATGTCCCACTAGGGAGCGCGCGGGGCGCCTCGGTCCTGCGCGGAAGGTAGTCAGGGGAGGACGGGAACAGGTAGCGAGTCCCCCGGCGGCGGCCACCGTCTGCGCTGGCCGGAGATGACCTCGTTGGAGGCTGGATCGACGAAGCGATCCAGAGCAAGATCCTCCAAGTCTGCGTCGACCCTCGGTGCTACCATCGCCCCATGACGGCACATGGCTTTACCCTGTTCGAGACGGCAATCGGGCGCTGCGGCATTGCCTGGGCCGAGCGCGGGATCGTCGGCGTGCAACTCCCGGAGTCGCGTGAGGCCGAGACCCGGGCGCGGATGCAGCAGAGATTCCCGGAAGCACGCGAAGCGCCGCCGCCTGCCGAAGTGCAGCGGGCGGTCGACGCCATCGCCGCGCTGCTGCGCGGCGAGGCGATGGACCTATCCACGGTCGCGCTCGACATGGAGCGCGTTCCCCCCTTTCAGCGGCGCGTCTACGAGGTTGCACGCACCATCCCGCCGGGTGAGACGCTTTCGTACGGTGACATCGCGGCCCGGCTCGGCACCCCCGGCGGGGCTCGAGCCGTAGGGCAAGCGCTCGGGCGGAATCCGTTCGCGATCGTGGTGCCGTGCCATCGGGTGCTCGCGGCCGGCGGCAAGCTCGGTGGATTCAGCGCAAACGGGGGCATCGCCACAAAGCTCCGGATGTTGTCCATCGAAGGCGCCCGAGCGAATGGCGCGCCGGCACTCTTCGACGGCGACGGCCGGTTCGGTTTCGATCCCGATGCGGCGGTGGAGCATGTGCGTGCCTCCGACGCGGCGCTCGCACGCGTGATCGACGCGGTGGGCCCGTTCGCGATGCAGCTCAAGAAGACGCCGAGCGTTTTCGTCGCGCTCGCCGAGGCGATCGTCTACCAGCAGCTCACCGGCAAGGCCGCGGCGACGATCTACGCGCGTCTGTGCGCGCTCTTTCCGCGTGCGCACGAAGGCCCCATACCCGAGCAGATCCTGCGTGCGTCCGACGACAGGCTCCTCGGCGCCGGACTTTCGCGCTCCAAGCTGCTCTCGTTGCGGGACCTCGCGCGAAGGGCCGTCGACGGCCAGATCCCCACGCTTGCCGAGGCCCATCGCATGGAGGACGAGGCGATCGTCGAGCGGCTCACGGAGGTACGCGGCATCGGCCGCTGGAGCGTGGAGATGCTCCTGATCTTCCGCCTCGGACGTCCGGACGTCCTGCCCGCCGACGATTACGGCATCCGCAAGGGCTTCGCGGTCGCCTTCAACAAACGCGACCTGCCGCTGCGCGCGGATCTCGAGAAGCGCGGCGAGCGGTGGAGACCGTATCGCACGGTCGCGAGCTGGTATCTGTGGCGTGCGGCGGCGCTGCCGAAAACGTAGCTCGTCAACGGGCAGACTCGGAGCGATGGCAGCCACGACGGTAGCGAAGTC
>DATJVX010000063.1:0-206171 GCA_035501595.1 Casimicrobiaceae bacterium
CTCCTTCAACGCCGCCTTGTCGAGCTCGGCCTCGGCGAGCAACCGCTTCAGCTTGGCATTCTCGTGCTCGAGCTCCCTCAGCCGCCGGGCCTCCGACACCGTCATCCCGGCGTACTTCGCCTTCCAGTTGTAGAAGGTCGCGTCCGAGATCCCATGCCGACGACACAGATCCTTCGTCTTGGCCCCGGCCTCCGTCTCCTTCAACACGCCGATGATCTGCTCTTCGCTGAACCGCTTCGTCTTCATCGTCCGCTCCTGGTGGGGCGGACTCTAATCCTATCGCGTACTAAAGGCGGGTGTCAGGTCGTATCGGCGCTAATATTTGACACCGAGTCCGACCGACCAATACTTTTCTAGCTGCAATGAGTCTAGATTTCGGCCGCTAATGTACGAAGCATCGAGTGTGACGAATTTCTGTTTTTGGAATGCGTACGAAAGCGCTATCTCTCGCCGCGGTATAGATTTTGGGGTGTCTGAGTTCTGGCGAAAGTAAACGTACGTACCCTTAAGTACTAGTTGCTCGAGCAGTGTGCCCGATGCGCCAGCAATGGTTCCATCGACAGAGCCGCCGAAACGCACGAAGTTGTTTGTGGCCGCGAAGTCTGCCAGGGTCCCCGAGCTCACTACATGGCCGACCGATACGCGCACGGCGATTTTCGCCTGCACATCGACGGGCCCGGCGCGTACGGAATGGGCTAAGAAATCAAAGGGCACTAAACGATCGTATACATTCACTTGCACAATTTCTGTACCCGCAGCAATGCTCCGAACATATACTGGGGTAATAGTGAGTTCGTTCTGGATGGTTGGGCTAAGGCCGGAGACGATATCTTCGAGCCACCCGAACCCGATGTTGTTCACATCGGGCGTTCCCGGCTTTGTCGGACTAGTTACGTGGTGGTCGTACTTGACGAATGGGATGTGATCGAGCGAAGTTTGGCCCAGATACGTCCGCGGCAGCGCGTAGCCGAGTACGGCGGTTACATCCTCGGTAATCTTGTCGGCTGCGATGTCTTGTTTAAATCCGAAGGTCGCGCCCGACACCCCTTTGAAGGCATCGTCATCGCTCTGGGCTACGACGAGATCGTCAGTAGTCTTTCTTATCCGGAAGTGCGTCAGATCTGGCAATGCGGGAGCCGAGGCCGGGGCTGAAGCTGTGGAAGGTGTAGCGGGCACCGGCTTGGAATCTGTGGCGCAAGCGACGCGCCAGAGAGGAGGGTTTTGCACTAAGAACTCGTTAAGCGGCCAGGTCCCATAGTAACGAGGATCAAGGATCGGTATTGTTTTTCGCTGAATCGCAGTAGGTTTTTCAATCCGCCTCGCCATACGACCATCTGCGAGAGGCCATGTAGTAGTGGCGTCCTGCTGCTCGGATGTAAGGGTCTTCGAAGGAGTAGCAGCCCACTGTGCTAGGTACCCAACTAGATCACGCTGCTGTGCTGCGAATTTGCCACATGGACCCTTGTTGTCTGCCGTTAAACACAAATCTTCAAGGGCCATTGCCTGCATTTGCTCTTCCGTAGGTAATTTGTCTCCCTGAACAATTGGTGGAGGAATCGCTTTGCCCGCGGTAAGGGAGTCTTTTATGTTTCTAAGGTCAAATGAGCGGCTTATCAAACCTGGCGGTAACTGCCCCTGCGTATAAAGCGCCCACGTCAACAACTTATCGGGATTGATTGCCCCGTCGGCATCGCATACGGCGTCCGACGGAGGCGATGGAGATGGATTGCCGGCTGCGAATAGATCAAGCGTCGCAGTCGCCACGGCAGCACCGACGAGCAAACGATGGATAGCTCTACATGTGAATATTCTGGGCAAGATCGGCGATCAATTGCGAGAAGGAAAGTGTCCGGTGCACATCGGCAAATTGAGGCCCAAATGGACTCGGATCAAATGGGCCAAGTATGTGCAGCAAATTGCTGACCACGATTTGAACGAAGCGTCGCATCGCAAGTGAATCCCATGGGATGGCACTGGGCACCGTGGTGACATTGATGCCCGGACCAACGTTCTCGTCGGCCAGCTCGTTAAGAACGACGTGCAATACGACGTTGTAGAGGGTCGTTGGGTTGACCGTAGCTCCACCAATCGTAATCGCTTTTTGCTTACGCGATCGCGTGGGCCGATTCTCGTTGGCCCTTGGCTTAGTCTTTTTAGGCATCAGTAGTCCTCGGCAGAAGGAATTGGGAGCTGAGGGGAAAGGCTTTCCCGCAATCGATTAGCTGGGCAGTTGGTATCGAACGTCGCAGCTTAGCATTGGATAATGGGAGGCGAGTCCAGCATCGCGACGTGCGACAAGCTGCCCTTCCTCCTATTGGTACGCGCGCGCCAGATATCGGCTGCTACCCTTGGATCCATTCGAGCTGCTGGTGCCTGGGAGCGACAATTGACTCGCAATTGTTGGTCTATTCGCTCCCGCATTCCCCACCTGAACGGGTGGGAGATTTTGCCAAGGACGCCTATATGAAATCGCATCCCGGTGGCATGGACCGCGACTCCGGCACCAATCGCGCGCCGGCCAACAAGCATGTACCGAAGCAACGGCCGCTTCAGGCTAGCGAATGCCGTCATTGCCAGGTTGACGGTTGCGAGGCTACCTCAGTCCCGCTTAGCTCCGAATTCGATCGCTGTTACGATCGCGTCGCGTAGGTCGCGAAACGTAGTGTGGACCCCGTAACTCGTCGCCTTTACTACGGTACCACGATCGACCTCGAGGGCTGAGCGCAAGAACGCACCGAAGCAAGCGAAGGCTTGCCCCATCCTGTCGGGTTGGTGCCCCATAGCCTGGAGCTATCCTTGACGTCGGTAAAGATAAAGTGAGGCCTCGGTGTGACCACCCTCATTCAAAGCGAACCCGCACTCTGACGGGCAACCGTTATGGTCGATTTTGCCAAACAACTACCTTTGCCGAGGTCAAGGAGCTGACCTGAGCAGCCTATAGCTTCTGCTATTGGGCGCAGCATCCGACGATTCCCGGCCAGGAGCGATCACCACATATGCGTCGACATCGCGTGTTCCGCTATTCGCCGTAGGAGCGGAGGGCGAATCGGCTTGCTTCGCCACGATACCCTCAAGGTCAAGCTCGCATATTTTCGCGAATAGCGCCTCGCCGTGTGCCTCGAGGTACTCGCTGTAGTCGCCGAAGGCATTGATACTTCATCCAACGGCCTTGACCAAACGGCTGATTGGCAGCAACTAGTATCTGGGCAAGCGAGTCAGTACCCACCGGTGGCCATGGGTGCCGTTTGTCGAGTCGCCAGTGACCGGTGCTATTGTCCGCTCAATGTCCTCGATCTTTCGCTTGTCAGAGTCGCAGCTAGGCACAGCATCAATACCGCGCTACCTCGGGGTGACGATGCTCGAGATGGTCATGGTCCTCGCGGTCATTGCCGTCCTTGCGCTCATCGCGCTTCCTAGCTTCGGACCCCGCATCATTAGGCAACAGATTGTTTCGGCGCTCCCACTCGCCGATATCGCGAAGACTCCGGTCGCCCTATTGTGGGCAACGACCCAAACCTTTCCTGCGGACAATGCCGCGGCCGGTCTGCCACCGGCTGAAAAGATCGTTAACACGTATATCAGCGCGGTTGCGGTTAACAACGGAGCGATCGACATAACGTTTGGCAATAGCGCGAATGCTCTCATCAAGGGCAAGCTTCTTACGCTCCGTCCCGCGGTCGTGACCGATGCACCCATCGTGCCCGTCACGTGGGTGTGCGGCAGTGCCAACGTTCCCGGCGGGATGACCGTCATGGGTGAAAACCGGACCAACATACCGGTGAACTACCTGCCACTTAGTTGTCTGCCTTGATAGGCGGAGATCCACTGTCCTCGCCCTCATACACGAAGGAGAAGGCTTCGACCTCCTGTTGTTTCACGCACCATTTCAGGCAACTGACGGTATTGGTCTGCCAGTCGCGCGGCGAAATCAGGAGCCTTCTGGTCGAGGCCCACCAGCTGAGAACACCACTTAAACTCGGACTTGATGTTCCGCGACTGCATTCCGAACGCCAAACACCAGGGAACCTCGCTCAGAGCCGGTCTCCGCAGCGCCTCTAGTAGGGCCTGAATTGAACCCCCGCTTGCGTGTACTAGCGCGAGCAACAAAGGGCTAGCCTCAGCGCATATCGATTGCTCCTCACTGGGACTCACGACGCCAGCCCTCTTAGCTCTGCGCACCGAGCACAAGTCTCACGGTCCGCAGCACGACCTGCTCAGTGCCGTGAGCCACCGAGTTAGGCGATCACGTACGTCCGCGTGGCATCGAAGGGGTGGTCGATCAGCTTCTCCACCCGTTCGACGAACCGTGCGGTGTTCGGCAGTTCGGCGTGGACCTCGAAGGCGGACTCGTCGACCCAGCGTGAGTGGATCCAGAACAGCCGTGGGTTGCGCACGGAGCGATAGGCAGCGATCGCGAGACAACCCGGCTCGACCCGCGCCTTCGGGACCTGCTCGCTGAGCGCCGTGGCGAGCGCTTTCTCTTGGCCCTCTATGGCGTGGAAGCGGGCGAAGATGAAAACCTCCATCCCGGCAGTCTAGCGGCTGGGTTCTGCGTTCGGAGTACTGCGAACGAAGTGCTCGGGGGCCGGGAGCCCGGGACTAAGGACTAAGAGGGTTGGTCTGAGCGGCGCTCGGCGATCGCCAGTAGCTCGGCGTCGGACATGGCGGTGAGCTTGGATTGCATCACCGCCCCGTCGATGCTGAGCTCGACCTTCCTGCGTTCCGGCGCATAGGCCCCGATCAGTTTCCCGATTTCGGCCCACCCCCGAATCATCGCCATCGGGTCCCCCTTCTGGCGGGCGAGCTCGATGGCCTGCTCGAGCTCGGCGATGACGCGTTCCTTGGTCACCGCCAGCTGCTTGGCTGCCGCAGCTTCGTACTGGGCTACGAGGCCCCGGACGTCAGGTTTTGCCAGGAGATCGGAGGCTGACCTGAGCCCCGAATCCTAATCCACGGGAAGGCGCACAATTCGCCGGTCGGCGGTGAGCGGCCTTCAGTCGCTCTTCACCGACGGGTGCGAGAAAATGAGCTTTACCAATTCCGCCTGACGACCTGTGCCCGTCTTTTCGAACACGCTTTGAAGTTGCGTTTTGGCCGTATTGAGCGAGATACCCGCGTGTCGCGCTGCCTCTTCGAGCGAATGCGTGCTTGCCACCGCTAACACAAGCCCCGCCTCGGCTGGCGTGAGCCCGAACAGGGCCTGCACCTTGGACACATCCAACGGGACGCTCGCTTCCGGGTCCACCACCACCAACAGCGCGAGGGAGCGCTGCCAACTCGCCGAAAGACCGGCGTCAGGCCGTAAGGGGATGACGAGGAGCGAATAGGGCTTCGGTGCTTGCCCTTTGCTGTTTGGTCTGCGCGGTATGGCGAGCGCGCCGCCTTGTCGTGCCCCGTCACCCTGCGCTGCCAGAAAGATGAGCCGCACCAACGCGTCCTGGCATTTCTGGTGGGCAAAGCGCAGGACGCCTGACCCGATCTTGAGCTGTCCGTTGTTGGCGAGCCAACTATCCGCCGCCCGGTTGGTGAGACGCACCCGGCAGTGTTCGTCGGCCAGAATGATCGGATAAGAAAGCGCATCGAGCGCGCGCGCAGTGAGATCCGCCTTCAGTCCCAGGTCATAGGCTTTCAGGTGTAACTGGATGGCCCGCGCGATATGCGGTTGCAGCCGAGTCATCCAGCGGTGCTCTCTCGCCCCGAAGGGCCCTTGTGAGCTCCCGCGGTGCATGCCGATGATCGGCATCAGACCGTGGTGTTCGCCGAACTGCACGGCGGCGAGATAACGTCCACCAATCGGTATGAGGAAATCCTGATAGAACTCACTGCCCGCCACGAAGCGCTCGTCAAAGTGCTCATGGCAGAAGACCCATTGGTAGGGTTGCGCTGCTAATAGCTGGCGCCGCGGATCGATGGCACCGTAGTGCGCCGAGTAGCGCATCTCGTCCTGGTGCAGCGTCGGCTCAGAGACAAAGGAGAGGACATTGGTCCGGGTTGCGTCGTCCCAGACCATGTATTGCCCCACCCAGCCATTAAGCAAGCCGTTAAATGCGACCAGGAACTCTGGCCACCCTTTGGGATGTAGCGCCGCTTCATAGAGGCTGTCGACAGCGGCGAGATAGCGGTCTTCGGACATCGATTCCTCCCCGAAGGAATGGATCCGAGTTGCTCAGCACGCAACGCCGGTCAGGCTGCGCTCACGGACTTGGCGTCTGTTTCCGAAACTGCCAGCTCACGGCCAGATTCTCACTTCACCCGAACGGGTGATGCTTCACTCATTGACATAGCCATAGACTTTGCCTGGAGCAGGAGCCGCGAGCGTTCGCTAAGCTGGCAGAAATAATACCTGCACGGTAAGTAGCGAGGGCCACCTGACAATATGCTTGCCATTTGCTTACGTAACGTTGTCGAGCTCGTAAGCGTGGATTGCTTCCCGCGCATCTCGGGCTGGATTCGCGAGAGGCTGCCGCCACCACCCAGCGTTAATGCATGCGCGACGAGCCCAACGTCTAGTCCCCTTTTCGTCTGCGTAACACGAAGGAAAGTGATGGCAGGCATCTGCAGGTTCCGCTACGAAGCAATTGGAGCGAAGCGGACCACTTCGTTGACACTTGCCGCTCAGCGACGTCGATATCACGCTTGAAGGGGAAAGTCATGTCCGAATTATTCGCTTTGCTTGTTTTGGCGCTACTGGCTCTCCCGGCCGCCGCGACAACGGTGCCGGATGCAACTTTTACGTCCCAGATCACGGACAGCGCTGGTAACAGCCCCCCATCCTTTAACCAACCTTCAGCTGTTTCCACCTCGTTTAGCGGATGCGACACAGTCGGGGGCGCCAATGGGTGCTGGAATGATTCACTTTTCCTTGAGTACGTGGGCGGGACTGGTATCGCTTCAACCCAGATGTCCTATTCCGGTACCGCCGTCTCTCCCACTCTCCAGACGAGCGGTATAGTCAATTTCTGGTTTGAGGTCGTGGGCCCCGGGAACGTCGAGGTGCCGCTCGACTTTGCCGTCTCAGAAGCAGTGAGTGCGAGTGCCACGAACGACGGTAACGTCGGAGTTCTTGCAATCGCAGACCCAAGCCTGAATGGGGCGCCCGTGAGCGGGATCTGTGCGTATACCACCAACGTGACGACGTGCGAGGGATACCCTGTCCTTTCAAGCCTTGAGGAAACCGTTTCCGGCACCGTCACGGCAAACGTTCCGACTCAAGGCTATATTCAAGTAGTTGGCGGCATATTTCCCCCTGGCTACCCCCAAAACCTACTCCCATATTCCGGGAGCTATTCCGCAAGCATAGATCCCTCGATAACGTTCGACCCGAGCTTCACGCTGCCGGGATACTCGCTAGTCTTTAGCGCGGATGCAGTGCCGCCTGGGACCGCCCCGGAACCGGCCACGCTCGCGTTACTTGGCGTTGCCCTCGCCGGACTCAGGTTCTCGCGTCGCAGGTTGAATTGAGGAGTGCGGGTGAACGATCACGGACGATTGACCGGCCCGCTGCGGTGGCGATCACCCCCGCCCGGAGCAGGTCGTCTCGTCTTCGCCCGCAGCCCCACGAGCAGCAGTGGACTCGGCCAAGCGGGCGTCAACCCTGCCCTGATCCGGTGTCCAGGCACACGACGTGCGGTGGAATTCTCTCAGCCACTCGGCGACCAAGGGGAGGCATCTATGCAAATGGCTCGTGCAAGCCTGATCATTGTCATTTGCGGATTGCCGTTCGCGACCGCGTACGCTCAGCCTTCACCGTGCGAAGTTGACCACCAAGCCTTCGTAGAAGGAGGAACGGCGACCGCGACGATGGTCCTCCAGCAGGGCGAAGCTTGCGAGTTCAAGTTTCGTTTCGGCAAGGAATATGCCCCCGATAGGTGGGAGCTCGTTGAGTCACCAAAATCCGGGAAAGTTGCGTTCAAGGACGACGTCGCCCAATACCAGCCGACCGGTAGCTTTTCCGGTCAGGACAAGTTTGTCGTAGCCGTGTTCGGAAACAAGCCGAATTGCTCGCACCGCTGCGCGAGGAATGGTCGCTTTGAGGTTGCGGTAACGGTTACGCCGAAGCCCTAGCCGAAAGCGATCAAGCAAATTTGAGCAGCTTTGATCACAAGTAAAGCGTCAATAGCGGACCGTCGCGAACTTCACCCAACGCGGACATTTGCGCCTAGAACTTGATACCTCGGACCGGTTGCGTCCGGCTAATCATGGGGCCCATGCGATGAAGATCAATCTTTGCGTACTGGCACGGCTCACGTTGCCGGCAATTTTGCTCATGCTAGCGATGGCCGGCTGTGCCTCCGGCCCCATGAAGGAAGCGGTGAGCACGAAAGAGGCACCGGACGCAATAGGCCCGTACTCGCAGGGGGTGAAGGTCGGCAACCTGCTCTTCCTGGCTGGGCAGGCGGCAATCGACCCCAAGACCAATCAGATGATTTCCGGCTCCATCGAGGAGCAGACCAAGCAAGCTCTCGAGAATCTCAATGCGGTTCTGAGGGCAAGTGGCATGTCCATGGAAAACGTCGTCAACACGACCGTTTTCCTCAAGGACTTGAATGATTTCAGCAAGATGAACGCTGTCTACGGAACCTACTTCAAGGACAAGCCACCTGCGCGCGCGACCGTGCAAGTTGCGCGGATACCAAGAGACGCTTTGGTTGAAATCTCTGCTATCGCGAGCAAGTGAGCGTGCGCGGGACGCCCGAGCAGCTCAGCGCCAGTCAACTTCACCGGCGCGCTGTAAGCAGCAACCTGGGGAGGGCGCCATGAAGATCGAAAATCATCAGAACCGCGCAGCACTGATGCGTGGCTGTTTGTCGCCGTTCGTCGTGGCGATGTTCCTGCACCAATGAACGGACCGGCGGCGTTATTGCTCTGCATACTACTAGGGGCTTGCGCAGGCCTCGATGGTTACGGATCAGCCCATGCGCCAGTCGGCTCGGACGGCGGATTTTCAGCTGAACGTCTGGCCACATTGACGCGAAGGGCACAAGCCGATATTGACGCCAGGCGCGCCCCCGGCGTCGTGCTGTTGGTTGTCCGGAATGGCAAGGTGGTGTATGCCGAGGCGTTAGGCGTGCGCGATCCAAAAACCGGAGCGCCAATGGCGGAAAATTCCATCTTCCGCATTTACTCCATGTCCAAGCCGATCGTATCAGTCGGTGCGCTGATGCTGGTGGAGGATGGCAAGCTAGCCCTCGACGACGCGGTATCGGACTATCTGCCCGAACTGAAAAATCTAAAGGTCGGCGTCGAGAAGATCGGCCCGGACGGCAAGCCGACCCTCGAACTCGTTCCCGCGAAGCAGGAAATGACAGTCCAGGACCTGCTACGCAACACTTCGGGGTTACTCTATGAATTCGAACCGTCTTCAGGTTTTGGCCTAGTGCGAAGCGAGTACCTGAAGGCCGGCCTGACCCTAAAGAAAATCATCAGCAACGACGATCTGGTTCAGAAACTGTCGCATCTACCGCTCGCGTTCCAGCCTGGCACCAGTTGGGAATACGGCCGCTCGGCCGATGTCCTTGGCGCGTTGATCGAACGTATCTCAGGCAAGCCACTGGATGTGTATCTTAGCGAGCGGATTCTCGAGCCTCTGAAAATGGACGACACTGGATTCTGGGTCGAACCGACAAAGCAGGGCCGCCTGGCAGAACCCTTCGAGATCGACCCGGACAGTAAGAAACCCACAGACCTCATTGACGTGCGCAGCCGGCCGACGTTCCTTTCCGGCGCTGGTGGTATGGTTTCCACTGCGCCTGATTATCTACGCTTCTTGCAGATGCTGTTGAACGGGGGCGAACTCGATGGCGTGCGTATCCTGTCACGCAAGACGGTGCAATACATGACAAGCGACCATTTCAACGGCACCCCGGGACAGCTTTTTTACCTAGTCGGCCCCGGTTACAGTTTCGGGCTGGGTTTTGCGATACGTACCGCAACCGGCATGGCTCCTTTCGTTGGCTCCGTCGGCGAGTACCGTTGGCTAGGATATGCCGGCACAGTGTTCTGGGTCGACCCGCGCGAGCGGCTAATCGCCATCTGCATGATGCAGTCCCTGGCGGGGAAAATTTGCGATCGCGGCCTTTACGGCAACATGCTTTATGGAGCGATCGAGTGACTCAGGGCACAAGCGCGCGTCCCGCGTGCGATCAAGCAAGCCGATAGACCTTCGCTGCAACTGCGCCTAGGGTGCTCCACTGATCCCGTTGCAGCCTCGAGATCAGTCGCGGCACGACGGCGACGTTGTGATGCATCGCCTCCACCAGGTCCCCCACGCCGGCGATGCCGGCGATGGTGAGGCGGTTGATCCCGCGAAGATCGCAAATTCCCCGCCTGGCCGCACTCGATGGACATCAAATACAATCAATCTCTCAACGGTCCGCGACCAGCGCCTGTGCTAGATTTCGGTTTGCTGAAACTTCATCGCGACGGGCGCAACCGCGTATGAGCGCGCTGGCAAACGCAACGGCCGCGCGGCGGCTCGAGGCCTTCAAACGCCTGCTCGCCCACATACGCGATCTCCTCTCGCTCGACTTCGGTTTCGTGTTGTGGGACGGATCCACCGTTCCTGCGGACTTTCCTTCGAACGCGCTGGCTATCGTCATCGCCGACGAGGGTGTCGTGGCGGCGATGCTGCGACAGCCGAGCGCCGACACGTTCCTCAATCTTTGGGTCACCGCGCGGATCGACATCCGCAACGGCATGATTTTCGATTTTCTTGCGGGTCAGCCCCAACTGCGGACCAAAGAGATCCGCAGACGCCTCGACAAGCGCTTGGCATTGGCGACAGCGCTGAAATTTCTGTTCGTGTCACGCGGCGGGCCGTGGCCGCTCGAGGCCATTCGCGACCACGAAGCAGGCAGGAATGGCAGCGAAGAGACGAACAAGGAAAATGTCCAATACCACTATGATCTTTCCAACGCGTTCTATGCGCTCTTTCTCGATCCGGAGATGGTCTACAGCTGTGCCTATTTCAGCGACTGGAATAACGATCTGGCGACCGCGCAGCATGACAAGCTCGCTATGATCTGCCGAAAGCTCCGCTTGAAACCGGGAGACCGCCTGCTCGACATCGGTTGTGGTTGGGGCGCGCTCGTCTGTTACGCCGCCAGGCATTTCGGCGTCGACGCGATCGGCGTGACGCTCTCCGAGCAGCAGTTCGCCTATGCGAAGGAAAAGGTCTCGCACCTAGGGCTCGAGACTAAGGTGACCATCGAGTTACGCGACTATTCGCTGATCGAGGGCGATTTCGACAAGATCGCCTCGATCGGCATGTTCGAACACGTCGGGGTCACCAATTACCCTGCATATTTCAAGACTATCAATCGCCTGTTGAAGCCGGGTGGGCTCTATCTTCATCACTCGATCGCGCTGCGTTCGGCGGCATACGAACGTCGTCGCATGAAGAAGAAATCTCAGGCGACCGACGCGATAGGGCGCTATATCTTTCCGGGTGGGGAGCTCGATCATCTCGGCATGTCGATCGGCAATTTGGAGCGCTACGGCTTCGAGGTGCACGATGTGGAGGCGTGGCGCGAGCATTACGCGCGTACGACCCGGCTTTGGCACGATCGGCTTTCCGCCAATCGCGCAGCGGCAGAGCGCGAGGTCGGCACCATGAAGACCCGGCTATGGGTCGCCTATCTCGCCGCCGCGTCGATCGGCTTTACGCGAAACAGTGTTGGTATTTTTCAGACGTTGGCCTCGAAGCGCACGCGCGGGCCATCCGGTCTTCCGCCGTCCCGAGAGCACCTCTATCGCGGATGACACTCCGGCGATGGCGGCGATGCGCCTAGCGCGTCACCGGGTTTCGAGACTTCAAACGCTGACTGCTTGGGTGGGGCTCGTCGACTTCACTGCTGTATGAGGGCTTCGGCAATCCTTCCGTCGGACACCCTCCGAAGATCCCAGGCAAGGCCGAGCTTCGACAGGAGGTAGATGCACCACTTCGAAGGATCCCAGTGATACCAGCGGACGCCATTGCGGTAGTCCGTCGGGAACCGGTGATGGAAATTGTGGAAACCTTCCCCGTTGGTGAGCAACGCCCCCAGCCAATTGTCGCGGGCCGATTTATCGCGATCGTAGGTCTTCTTGCCAAACGTGTGCGCGAAGGAGTTGACGAAAAAAGATGAATGCAGCACGACAACCAGACGCAGGCAGACGGCCATGATGAACCCGCCCAGCGGATGCCCGATCCACCAGGCGATGAGCATGGGCAGAACGAGTCCACCGCCGAGCGACCACCAGACATGGTGATCGTGCTGGTGCGACACCAGCCGCGATTCCCGCAAGTCCTTCACGTTGTTGTAGTTGGTGCGGTGACGCTGGAACAGGATCCAGCCGATGTGCGCGTGCCAGAAGCCCTGGTCGACCCCGTACGGGTCGTGCTCCGTGTCGGTGAACAGATGGTGCTGGCGGTGCTGCGAAGACCACTTCAATGCGGACTCCTCGAACGTAGCTGCTCCAAAAAACAGAAGAACGAAGCGGACGAGCGGCGAAGCGTCGTAGGTCCGATGCGCGAACAGGCGGTGATAACCCATCGTGATGGCCATTCCCGTCAAGCCGCAATAGCCGAAGAACAGCGCGAGCTCTGCCAGCGTGACGCCGCGGTAGTAGATGTAGAGCGAAGTACCGACGATGCCGATGACGTGCAGAACGACGAAGAATACAAGCCCGAGCCATCTGATCTCGGGCTTGGGGAGAGGATAGTCCTTAGCGTCTGTCGCGGCGTTCATCGTCTAGGAGAACGTGCCAATCCAAGGCGCGATGCGCTCTCGCAGGCCGCGAAGCATATCAGTCTCGCGCACCAGCCTATGATGTGGAATTGACCCAAGTCCACTTTCGGTTGAAGACATCGGCGTGCACTCCCGCTCGCCAAGGGGCTGGGCCATGATATAGGCGACGCGAAAGCACGAACGACCGCGACGATACCTTAATATCACTGGTACGGGATCATGCCGAGGTTCAGCTGACAGCGAACCCGTGCCTATTGTAGGTCTGAAAAGAGCTCATCGCGGGCTGCCGGCTTCCGACGCGTTCTGTCGTGTACACTTCATACTCTTAGTGCTTTGCCGATGAGGCTGGACGCAAATGGCGATTCCGCATTGGCTATTGATTAGCTTCGCCTGGGCGATGAGCGTAGGCCCTGTCGCCATGATCGTGTGGTGGGGGCTGATCTGGATTCGGATCGAGCATTCCATGTGGGCTGTTCCGACATTGCGCCTGGGGCAGAAGCTCGCTATGGCCCGCCAGCCAGCGGGGCGCGTGTGCGTTGTCGTTCCTGCGCACAACGAATCGCGCGTGATCGTCGGGCTGCTGAGATCATTGAAAGCCGAAACGTACCCCCAGCTGCGGCTGGTTCTGGCGCTGGATCGTTGCAGCGACGATACCGCTTCGCTTGCGCGCGCCGAGATTGCCGGCGATGAACGCTTCGAGATCGTCGAAATCGACTCTTGCCCGATCAACTGGAGCGGGAAGGTCCATGCCGTGCACGAGGCCATGACGCGCTCCGGCGTCGCGACGGATTCGGAGTACCTGATCTTCGCCGACGCGGACACGCTCTTTTCGCCGGGGTGCATCGCTGCAGCGCTTGCGCTAATGGAGCATCGGAACCTTGATCTGCTTAGTCTGCTCAGCACCCTGACGCAAGACACATGGTTCGAACGAGTGGTCCAGACTGTGGCCGCCTTTGAGCTCATGCGGCAATATCCGCTGACCCTTGCGAATGCGCTCAAGGATCGGCGCGCATTCGCAAATGGCCAATTCATGCTGTTCAGGCGAGATGCGTACGAAGCAGTGGGCGGGCACGCTGCAGTCAAGGAGGCGCTGCTGGAGGATCTGGCCCTCGCGCGGCTCATCGAAGCGAAGGGACGCAGGGCCGGGGTTTTTCTCGCAGCGGGGCTGTTTCATTGTCGGATGTATGCGGACTGGTTGCAGTTCCGGCGCGGCTGGAAACGAATCTACGTCGAGGCGGCCAACCGTAAGGCCAGGCGCCTGACATTGTCGGGATGGCGGGTCAGATGGTTTGGGGCCATCCTGCCGGTCTGGATGCTCGGGGCCACGGCCTGTGGAGCGCTCATGGTCCCGCGCGATACGCAGCTGGGGTGGACGTTGCTGGGGCTCTCACTGGTGGCGGTGCTGCTTTGGGTGGGCGCACTCGGGCGTATCTGCGCGCTTGGACGCGCGCCGGTATGGACTGCACCCCTGCAAATCATCGGTGCCTGGCTGATTGCAAACCTGCTCGGAGAAGCCGCAAGCGACCTTCGTTCGTGCAAGCCGATGAGTTGGGGAGGACGCGAGTATGACCCGCGCACGAAGAAACCCGGACTTCAGACGAGTGGCAGCTGAAGCCAATAGCTGGAAGTCCCGCCTCGAGAGATGCGGCTTAATCGGCGGTTGCCCGATCTGCTCATCGTCTCCGGCACAATACCTCAGGCGTAGTGGCAACGCTTCGGAAGCGGGTCGAGTTTTTCGTTCCGGCGGATCTGACAGGCAAGCCATTCGATATTGAGTCGCCGCTCTGATTTGTCGCTGGTCTGGTGGTTGGACTAGTACTCATCGGGCTACTCTTCCTTTTCTCCTTTTAGTCTGCGGCACTCCGTTGGTAATGTCACGTTCGCGCGTGACCCACAATTGGCGTTGCCAAATTTGTTGTGTTACCGGCGCGAATCCAGGAGCAAGAACCCTTGGGGTCTGGTATAATGCGCTCGCGGCGTTGCTCCAGTCCCCCAGCCGCAGTCAACTTCGACTCTTCCGCAGGCTGTTTCCTCGGTTGATCTCGCCGGCTCTGACTGGCCGCTACATTTTTGTGGCGACGAGCCGGCCGCAAAGAAAAGGCGGTTATGTCGTTCTCTTCGCTCGGGTTATCCGACGCGCTTGTGCGCGCGGTCACCGAACAGGGTTATACCACCCCCACTCCTATCCAACGGCAGGCGATTCCGGCCGTGCTGGCAGGCGGCGATCTACTCGCCGGCGCGCAAACCGGCACTGGCAAGACGGCAGGCTTCGTGCTGCCGATGCTGCAGCGACTTGCGAAGCACGCCGCACCGACTGCGGTTAGCGCTTCGCGTAATACGCGCAGGCCGCTGCGCGCGTTGATCCTCACGCCAACGCGCGAGCTGGCTGCGCAAGTCGAAGCCTCCGTCCGGGCCTATGGCCGCCATATGAAACTCTCGTCGATGGCCGTGTTCGGTGGCGTAGGCATTCATCCCCAGACCGCGCAATTGAAGCGCGGCGTTGACATCCTGGTCGCGACACCGGGGCGCCTCCTCGACCATCATGGCCAGCGCAACGTCGAGCTTTCTCACATCGAGGTCTTCGTGCTCGACGAGGCCGATCGGATGCTCGACATGGGCTTCATCCGCGACATCAAGCGGGTGTTCGCGCTGCTGCCAAAACGACGGCAGAACCTGCTCTTTTCCGCGACGTTCCCGGATGAGGTCAAGGCGCTGGCCGATACGCTGCTCGATCGGCCGGCGATGATCGAAGTGGCGCCCCGCAGCGCGACGGTCGAGACGATCCAGCAGGTCGTGCATCCGGTGGATCGAGACCGCAAGCCGGATCTCCTCACCACACTGATCAGCCGCAACGATTGGCGCCAGGTGCTCGTCTTCACGCGGACCAAGCACGGCGCCGACAAGCTCACCCGCCGTCTCAACGCCGACGCGATCCGCGCGCTGGCGATCCATGGCAACAAGAGCCAAAGCGTGCGGACCCGCGCCCTGGCCGAATTCAAGGACGGCGACCTCCGGGTACTTGTGGCCACTGACATCGCGGCGCGCGGCATCGATATCGACCAGCTCCCACACGTCGTCAACTATGATCTGCCCAATGTTCCCGAGGACTACGTTCACCGCATCGGCCGCACGGGTCGCGCGGGGGCTACGGGCAAAGCGATCTCGCTCGTCTGCGTCGACGAACACGCGTTCCTGCGCGACATCGAACGGCTCCTCCGCAAACCAATCCGCCGCGAGGTGATCGCGGGCTTCGAACCGGATCCGAAGGCCGTTGCCCAGCCGGTATTCAACCAGCGCGGCCGCAGACACGAGCCAGCGCAGGGCCAGTGGCGTGCCGAAAGGGGGCGGGTGAGGTTTTCTGGGAGAAGCGCATGACCGATGTTCTGGAGTGTCTGACCAAATACGGCCAACGGCTCGATTCGGAGATCGCCGAGGAGACAGGCGTGCCGTTGGCGAAGGTCCGCGAGCGGCTTGCGAGCCTCGCCGCAACCGGCGAGATCATCACCTGCAACCTGACTCGCTTCGGAAAGAACGGTAAGCGCATCGAAGCGTTGCAGTGCCGCGTATCGGGTTACGTTCCGCCGCAGGTGCCGGGTCGAAAGCCCAAGCCTGCGACCTCTTCAGGTCCTGCGCATAGACCTACGACAGCGACATGAACAACGAGAAGATCCGGGTGCGGGTCACCAGCAGCGGCCAGACGCTCGACGTCGTCGTCCTGCACAAGCGCCTGGAGATGATCCAGATTGTGCTCGGCGAAGGAATCCACAGCGTCCGCTGCGATCTGACTCCGACCCGGAACGGCTCGGCCTATGTCGGCAACGCCATGGGGCGCGAGATCGTCTACGAGCGCAGCCGCGAAGAAGTGAAGACCGACCTCGTGCGCGCCGCCGGCTTTCACGACTTCAAGCGCTGATAATTGCCGCGCGACAGTGTCAGGCACGGCCGTCGAGCCTGTGCCGTTCGGCCCCGCTGTCCGCGTCCGGGCGAGGCGTCCAAGCTTAATCTGCTCGTAAGCAAACCTTCAACCGGCCGCCCGCGCCTTGTGACCGCAGGGTACATATGCAGCGCAGAGCTGGGTGCTTGCGGTAGCGCGCGCCGATCTTAAGGGGCCACGATCGTATCCGCCGCTGTTCCATAGGTACTGCCTCGGGGCAAACCAAGTGTCATGCACGCGCTGCGCGGTAGCATGTCGATACAGCCTCTCAGTTCACCCGCTAGCTCGCGAAGCAACGGATAGTCGTCCGCGTCGAGCGCTCTCAGGAACCTATCCCGCAATGCGGGTGACGCTCGGCCGTAACTCGCTCGTTGTTCATTGGGCATAGTCATTTCCGCATAGCCGGTGCGGGAAGGCTCCGCACCACGTTGCGCGTCGCCCACCGTGACTTCTTCACGCCACCCTTAGCCGTGTCCGGCCGCGGTCTACCCTTCGCGTATTGCTCCGGCCTGTAGTCTCCGATGATGGTCTTCGCGGGGCAAATGCCGAAAATCGGGCACTTCTTACAGCCGACGGCGATAGCAACGGGACAAAGGGTCATAGGCGCCTCCAAGAGGTACGCAGTGTGCGCAGAACTGACCGCGGCATTGTGCGCGCCTTGGGGCAGTCAAGCAACACAGGCTGGCGGCCACGCTCTTAGTAGTATGCGACTCACCAGTCTGTGTTGACAGCTGTTTGTTGCGGTTCCGGAAAGCAGTCGTCCACTTCGAGGTTTGCTTTCAACAAAATCGAACGACGACTCAGGGTCGAGAGGCCGTCTTATGTTGGCGCTATAGTAGGAGGCGACGGAACAACGTCTACATGGTGGGAGATGGGGGTGGGACATTGTGTCAAATCCCAACCGCATCGCGTTCCGCCGGCGGGCCGACCGGTCTCGCGGTCGCGCCAATAAGAATGGACTGCGGCGACTGAATCCCTGTAGTAGGGTTATAATGCACGTTCGTTCGGAGAGGGTAGTTTCAGCCCTTCCGCCTTCGCCAGGTTGGACGAGCAGCCCCTGGCGGCCCGCCCAGGCATCGTCAGGTTGCACGATGCCCGATTGCATTGCCGAAGGGCTCGCCCATGCATCTCATCCCTACCCCAACGCAGCAGCGGGCTTCGCCTGCCTTGCGCGACAGGTTCTTGAACGCATTGGATCAACAGGATCAAGCGGCCATCAACGCGATCGCGCGCGACCTTCTTGGCTGCGTGAATTGCTTGCCTGGGGCAACGTGCATCCTGCTTGGGCTGCCACCGAGCAGCACGTATGGAGATGCAGCGCTGGCGGTTACGAGATCGCTGACTCCGCGCCCTGAGGCGGCTTGAGCCCGGCAAGCTTTGTTGTACGATAACCGGCTGGCAGTGGGCGAGAGCGTGGCCCGCGCGCTCGCGGTCAAGCAGGAGGATTCCAAATGAACGACTTCAGCGATGCAGGACCGATCGCCACGACCGAGCAGTTCAAGGCTGCCCTCCTCGCAACACGTGACTGGATCGGAATTTCGCCAGTGCAATTGCAGATGCTTCAAGCACAGTGTCGCGCCAGCGACTCAGCGATCACGGCAGCACAGATCGCGAATCAGCTCGCGCTCAAGAACTGCGCCGCCGCGCGTCAGCAGTACAGTACGCTGGCGCGCGCAATAGCTGAGAAGCTCGGCTACGAGCCACCCGGGAGGGGCAAGGCCCCCGTTCGCTGGTGGTTCGCTCTATCCTTCGGACGAGCCGGAACCGAGGACACGGGCGACGGGGATTTCGAATGGATCATGCGGCCGGAACTCGTCGCGGCGTTACATGCAATGAAATGGGCGTAGACACGCCCGCACTTGTCTGCGGCAAGCAAGTCACCGAGCGCCCCTATCTGACTCGGACACAGCGTCAAAGAGACTCAACGAGCTTGATGCTTAGCGTATAAAGTTCGGGCATGCGTAGTCAACCTAGCACAATTCTATGAAGGAGTTAGACGTGGCAAAAAGCAAAGACCGGCGCAAGGAAAAGAAGAAGCCCAAACAGCCGAAGCAACCAAAGACTAATAAATGATCAAGAAACCCGGAGAAGGAAGAATAACCAACGAAGCCAAGAACAAAAGTCGGCTCCAGTAGCCTTGAATGCCGTGAAGCTCTTGAATGCGGCGCCCGACGCGGGCTTGCCGCAGCGCATCCTGAATCACCGCGCTCAGGGTCTTGCCCTCGGCTTTGGCGAGCGCCTCGGCTTCGCGTGCGAGGTCGGCAGGCAACGAGATCGTCTTCTTAACTGCGGCAGCCATGATGCGGAACGGCCTGAACGCTCCGCCGCACCACTCAACGCCCAGCACAAAGCGCCAGCGCGCGATCGAACTGGCCCGCCTTCTCGGCGGCTTCGCGGCTGAGCTGCGCGCGGACGCTCGGACACGATCCGACGCCTGCGCGGCGCACCAGCACGACGGCCGCCAGCGCGCGCACGCGGGAATCGTCGGCAGCTTCGAAGATCGAGGAGATCGTTGCGGGCAAATCGTTCGGATCGACGGCCTGCCCGAGTGCGCGAACCGCTGCAAACCGCACGGCGATCGGCTCGGAGCTCGAAAGAGCCGTCGCCTGAAACAATGCCAGCGATTGCGAAGCGCCCAGTGCGGCCAGTCCATCGATCGCCTTCGCGCGTCGGCTCGGCAGATTGCCGTGATCGTCGATGATCGCCGCCAGGATGGGCTGGGCGCGGACGCCCAGGCTATTCCACGCGGAGCTCGGGATCGGGGTATCGATCGTCGACAGGTACGCGTCTACCTGCCGGCCGATATCGGCGTCGCTCAAGTAGAAGGCTTGCGAAGCCGCGTGCGGAAGAGGCGGAACGATCTCGCCGGGCAGCTGCGCGGAAGCGGATAGGGAGGTCAGCCCGGCTGCTACGCTGATCGCCAGAGCCATAACGACGCGTGAAGTTTTCATGGTGGGCCTCGCCGAGCTATTGAACGGCAGGGTTGGCGCGCATCACCTTGCCCTGCTCGGGAGAAAGCTTTCCTTTCGAGATGTAGGGCTCGAATAGCCAGAACATCAGGTTGTCGCCCCCTCCACACGGAGACTGGGCGGTTTGCGTGCATACCTGAGCGGTAAGCGGAAAGCTTTGCGAAGCGCACAGGCTCGCGCCTGTCGGGCTGAGACAAGCCGTGCTGCAGCTGCACGTCGGGGTGTCCTCAAGCGGGTCGAACGCGTCGCCGAATGCCTCGGTCGTGTGGTAAAGACCCAGGTAGTGACCGCCTTCGTGCGCGCTGACATACGCGACCGCATCAGCGCCGCAGTTAGCGAAATCGATGCTCCCGCGACAGGCACCTTCCGCGAGATCGGCAATGTCGACAACCGCACCGCTCACGACCGTTCCGCCCGTGGAGGCGGCCCCGGGAATAGACCCGTCGATGCCTGAGACATGAACTTCTACGCCACCGAATTCGATGGCATCGACGAAGAACAATGGAAGCTCGATCTTCGGTTTCGAAAGCGTGAACAGCTGGCTGAAGTCGCTGCAAGGACCTTGATCGGTGACGTCGACCCCCGTTGCGTAGCGCGCCTTTGCCCACGCCGGCAGGTCGTACACGGTCACCGTGTCGATCCTGACCGATCCTCCGGCGTATAGCGCGGCAAGCGTGCGCGCGAAACGCTGGAAGTACGGATCGCCGATCGCGCGTGTCGCGGTCCATGCGTCGCTCGCCAAATAGATTCCGACATCGAGGGATTGGGTCGTGCGGTTCTCCACCGGCTTCGTGATCACGGTGACGTCGTACTGATCATCGCCTCGTCCGCCGGAGCAGATCGACGGTGAGTTGACGCATTCCAGCGCGTAATCGTTGACCACGAAGCTCCAGGTGCCGGCAGGATACCCGCCGGACTTCGAATCCGCGAACGCCTGGGTCGTGTTCGGCAGGGTTACGACGCCGGTCGTCGCCGATGCGTAGGTGAGGACGTGCGCCGTTGTCCGATCATCGGGCGGAGGCGCGTTGTCGTCGTAGAGCAGGTTCCCATTCGGATCGGTGAGGAGGGTTATCACGGCCGCGTTGGGAAGTTCGAAGCCATTCAGAACAACGCTGTCCGGCACAGTGCCCCAAGCCTGCTGGATGATCGAAATCGTCTCCGTGTGCCGTGGAACGTTGAACCACACGGTTTCACCGACCGTATGTATTCCAAGATGCTGCACCTGCGACGCAGGAAGCGCAGAAGGCTTTATCGGTGTCTGGCAAGTAAGCGGTGCCGAAGCCGGGCCGGCCATGCCACCGTTGCGCAGACGTACCAACGATGCCTCCGCGCCGCTGGTCGCTGCGGACTGCATGGAGCTGCTGCTTTGCGCAGCGGCGGAATCCATCCATGCGCTGGATGCGCACGCTGCGGCACACAGCACGATCGTCGCTCGGATCATCTGTTATCCCCCCAATGCTGCGGCACTTCGCTCTTCGCCGTCCTGCTGCCATGGCAGGTCCGCTCGCCATCGGCAGCATGGGCGCCCGGTGACCGCGGCGAGCTCGTTATTCGTCAGCCGACGGCGGTGTGCCGACGACGGCCGGTCGAAACAATCTGCCCAATAATCCGGCCGAGCGCAAGCGCGCCCCGATACAGCGCCGTCGGCACGCGCCGGCCGCGATCGATTTCACCGCCCTACCCGCGCCCCTGCGCGTAGAAGTCGTACATGCCGAGGAACGTGGCCGGATTCTCCACCTCGAATTGCGTCCAGCAATTCAGATCGGCGAGCGCGAGCCCGCCCGGGTATCGCAGCGAGAACCGCTCCAGCACGCTCGGATCCAGATTGAACCTCAGGAACTCGAGCTCGAGCTCGGCAAGCGCATCCTTGACCTGACGCAGCGCGAAGCGATGTTCCTTGACGTGGAACAGGAGGTCGCGGCAGCCGCTCGTATCGTAGAAATCCTCGAGGGCGGTCAGGCTCCTGAACGGACGCCAATGCTCGGCCAGTTGCAGGTCGAGCCGGAACCGGCGGATCCCTTCCGTCGTCGCCGCATAGACTCGAGCCGCGATCAGCGCCTGAGCGGCGGCGATGTCCCGGCGCGCGAGCTCGCTGTAGAGGCCGATGCGCATCACGCCGCCCGGGCGCAACATCGACCGCAGGACGCGCCAGCCGGCCATCGGCTCCTCGAGATGGTGCAGCACGCCGACGCACTCGATCAGATCGAAGCTCCTGCCGATGGATCCGAGCTCGAGGATGTCGGCCTGCGCGTATTCCACGTTCGTCACGCGGAGCTCCCGCGTCTTTCGCTTGGCATAGGCGAGGCTCGCCGTGCTGAGATCGATCGCCAGGATTCTCGCCGATGGAAACCGCTGCGCCGTCTGGATCGATTGCTGCCCGGTGCCGCAACCGGCGATGAGCACGTCGATTCCGCGGTCCCGCCGCGCAGGGCGAGGGGACTCGAGACCGAGCTCGCTCAGGAACGTGCCGAAGGAGACGGCGTCCACCGGTGGCACCCGCACCCACCTCGGATACGGGTTCTCCTCGTATTGCTCGCCCACCAATCGGCCGGTCCGATCGGCGATCGGCGTCATTCTCTTCAGGGTCGCGCGACTTTTCTCGTCCTGCATGGGCTCCTTCACCTGCTGCGAGAACAGGCCGGCCAACGGAGGCTGCGCCATGACGCCCGCCAGGCGCTCGCAGTGCGCAAGCGAAGACAACGGCAGATAACACGCCAGCGCGGCGACCCATGCGCCCGGCACCGGCTTCGGCTCGGCGATGCGCGTGGAGATGGCATCGCGCAGCCGGGTGGCTCCGTCGCCTTCCTCGGTCGTGCAGCTATAGACGTATTCGTTGATGTGGCACTGACGCGCGATGGCGCAGCACAGGCGTAGCAGCAGCGGATCGACCGGGTCCGGCGAGGGCGACGCCACCATATCGAGAAGCAGCGCCCGCCGCGCGAGCGTCAGGAAGTGCTCGAACTCGAGGCCGATCGCCGGCGTGTTCTCGAGCACCGCCCTCAGCAGATCGTCGCCGGCCAGCGCAGCAAGGCCGTCCGCTCCGAACAGATCTGCCTTCGAGAGCGCTGTCGGCCACGCTGCGCCGGCCCGGTCGATGCATTGCCCGGCGGTGCGATTCGCCTTGATGAATGCGAGGCTTGCCGGAACGAGCTGGCCCGTGCGGCACCACGGATCGGAAAGCGCCCGGATCAGGTACTGCCGTACCGGCTTGCTGTCGCAGCTCGTCCCGAGCTTCACCAGGCGAACGAAAAGCGCCCTCGCCGTCGGCGTCTCCCTGGCTCGCAAGGAGCGAAGGCAGGCGTCCATCGCGTCGGCCATCTTCCCCTCTTGGACAAGCTCCGATACGAGACCGGTGAGCGTGTCGGTCTTGCGCCTGGCCCCGCGCTGCTCCTTCACGATGGAGGTGTCGGCCGTTCCACCGAACGATTATCTGTTGCAGGAGAGGCCCTCACAAGTTTGGCTGGAGCGGCGGGGTGCCTGCCGCGCGCGCAGGCATGGCCCGGCGAACCGGGGATCCGTGCTTCGCCGACGCTTCCGTGCTCTAGCTGGTCGCCGACGCGGGAATCGGCTGGGGCAGCCAGACGTCGCTCACGAGGTCGAGCAACGCGAGCGTGCGCGAATCGCCTCTCTGCTCCTCGCGCCACAGGAATTGAAGCGTTGTCGACAGCTGCGCGCCGTCCCACACGCAAGCCTCGTTCGCGTCGACGAGCGCTCGCGCCAGATCGTCGCGCATCAGGGCGATGCCCAGCCCGGCGGCGACGAGCGATCGGATCACGGCTTCGTTGTCCGCCTCGATCAGGGTCGCGGGCGTGACGCCGTTCTTGTCGAACAGGTCGTCCGCCAGTATTCGATAGGTGCTGATCGCCGGGGCGAGGATCCAGGGCTCCCTGGCAAGCGCGGCGAAGCTCGCGCCGTCGACGCGGTCGCGCCAGGCTTGAGGCGCGACGACCCGAAACTCGAGCTCGCGAAGCGCCTGCGAGGCCACTGCCGGGTGCGCGAGGTTGCCGTAGTAGAAGCCGGCGTCGAGCGCTCCGTCGCGAACTTTCTCGAAGGCCGCGCCCGATACTTCCTGTTGCAGCTCGATCTCCAGCAGCGGGTAGCGTTCCACCGCGATCGCGAGAAGCTGCGGCAGCCTCACGAGCTCCGGATCGGCGGTCGTGGCGAACCGAACCCGTCCCGCGACTTCGCCCTGCAGGGCACGCGCCTCGCTGTTCATCGCTCGGGCCGCGGCGATGACGGACTGTGCCTTGGCGAGCAGGCGCTTTCCCGCGGCGGTCAGCGCCATGCCGCTCGGAAGGCGCTCGAAGAGCTCGACCCCCAGCTCGTCCTCCAGGGCCTTGATCTGCGCCGAGAGCGCCGGCTGGCTGATGTGCAGGTGTTCTGCCGCGCGGGTCAGGTGCCCGTGCCCCGCGACCGCGGCAAACCCCTTTAGCTGATAGAGCTCCATGCGGTTCGAATCTGAATATTGCATCGCAACAATAGCATAGACACAAGATTTGTCAAAGTGATTCCACTGATTCGAAAGAACTATTGGATCAATAGCATAGGCTGGCATAGCGTTTCATACGGCAGTGCACCATAAGTGCGCGTCAGGAGGTCTGGAAGGGTCTTACCGGACCCGGGAGATCGATATGTATCCCCATGACCAGAACGATGTTTTTGGGCTTCTCGGCGTTTCGCGGGAATTCATGCTCCACCTGCTCCCTTTCGCGGCGCCCTCCGTCCGAGGGGAGCCGCCGGCCCCACCGGCCCGCAGGGACGGCTTGCTCGACCGGCTCGACCTGTGGTTCAGCCGGGCGCGCCAGCGCGACGTCGAGTCCTACCTCGCCCAGTCCCACGACGCGTGCGAGGTGGAGCGGCGACTCCGGGATCTCGAGCGCGGAAGGCCGTTGCTCCCTTTCTGAAGCCGATGCCCGACCATGCGTCGGTCGGCAGGATCGACCGCCGCGATCGGTTCGACAAAGGCCTTAAGGAGACACCATGCCTGTCTATCCGTACACAACGAAAGCGAGCGCGTCGTTCCGGGACGACGACCGCGCGCTGATCGCGGCCTCGCTCTGGATTCGCGTCGGGTTCGCGGGGCTTCTCGTGTGCGTCGGCGCGGCCGCGTCGTTCGCGCACGGCCGGCCGTATCTCTGGGGGGCGATCGCGGCCATCGCCGCGGGATGCTCGATCGTCTGGTTCTCGTGGCGCCGAGCCAACGCGCTGTTGAAGCTCATCGACGAGCCGGACACGCCCGCGCGGCGAGAAGAGAGCGTCGACATCGCGAATCCAAGGCCGGCATGAACGCGCCCTTCCTCGTCGCCCGCCTGGGCGAGACCTGCCGCGACGCGCTGAAGCAGCACTTCGCCGCGCTGCCGCCGGAGGACCAGCGTCTGCGCTTCTGCATGATGCCCGGCCCCGGAGCGCTCGAGGCTTACGTCGACGGCCTCGACTTCGCCGCCGACGGCGTGTTTGCTGTCCGCGACGACGACCTCACGCTCGCCGGTGTCGTGCATGTCGCGATGGACGAGTCCGCGGCCGAAGCAGGCATCTCGGTGCTGCCGTCCCATCGCGGGCGCGGCATGGGCGGCGCGCTCTTCTATCGTGCCGTCGAGCATGCGCGGAACCGCTTCGTGCGCACCCTGCGGATGCACTGCCTCGCGCAGAATCCGGCGATCATGCACATCGCCCGCCAGTCCGGGATGGACATCGTCATGGACGGCAGCCAGGCCGACGGAGAGCTCGCGCTGCCGCCGGCCACGCCGGCCTCGATCACCAACGAGCTCCTGGCGGATCGCTTCGCGAGCTACGACTATTCGCTGAAGCAGGAGGTCGCGGCGTGGACGCGTCTAGCCCGCAACGTTGCCCTTCAGTAGACCGACGAGCGGGTTCGGCGTCGCCGGCGCGATCCGCCGCAGGGTATTGGTGTCGCGGTGGTCGAATGCCGGCGTGCTGCCGCGGACCGCGAGATCCGTGCGCGTGACGTAGGTCCAGCTCCCGTCGTCGTTGAAGGCGATGTCGATGCGGTAGTAGTCGGTGCGGAACGCCTCCTCGAGGAAGCTGGTCGAGCAGATCCCGAAGCGCGTGTCGCCTCGCCTGGCCTCGACCGAGATGCGCTTGTCGTCCGGCGCCGCCTTCCCGCCGGCCAGGACCACCTGGCCGCGCGGAATGGCGATGCTCTGCATGACGAGCCCGGTCGCCGGCTCCCACAGCCAATAGCCGACCTGGTCGTGGAAGGTGATGGCCTCTTCCGCGGTGTTGATGTGGATGTGGTAGCGCAACCCGTAGAGCACCTGCGGGCCGTTGGGCTGCGGATCGATCGGATCCATCCGGATGTGCTCCCGATACACGCGCCGCTCGGGTCCTTCCTCCTTGGGGCTCAGGTCCACGCCCTGGTCGGATTGCCACACGCCGGCCAGGCGGCGGAGCGGGCCGAGGTTGGCCAGCGTGTCCGGCGAAAAATCGGGCTCGGTGAAGATGTCGTCGGGGATGTTCGGCATGACGTCCTCGCGCGGCGGCAGGTGCGCAGGATGCATGTTTGGCAACGCGATGGCAAACCATGCGCGGTGCAGCGTTGCGAAGATCTGCGACGCGAAGCCGCGGTGATGCGGCGCGCGCCATTGGGAGGCGAGCGGAAGACTGCGAGGCGTCCCCGCAGCCTCCGCTCGGGTCGATCGACTGCCGCGCTAAGGCGTGAAACCTAGAACGACCCGCGCAGCACGTTCGCGAAGTTCGCGACATCCAGCGTGCCGAGGCCGGCACCCGGGTTGTAGCCGCTGCTGCCGTGGTAGAACCAGTTGTCTCCGAACTTGATCGCGTGCAGCGCCGGGCTCGGACCGTTGTAGGCCTTGCCGGTGAGCACGGTGAGGTAGAGCGGGTAGTTGAGCAGCCCCAGCCGCTGCCCGCCGACATACTGGCCGAGCAGCGCGGCGACGCCGTTCAACTGCGGCGCAACGAAGCTCGTGCCACCCGTGAACGTAAACTCGTTGAAGCCCACGTGGTTGGACGTGTAATAGATGACGTAGCCGGTCTCCGGATCGGCGTTGAACGAGACGTCGGGCAGGTTGCGGCCGGGGTAGTTCGCGGGCAGCACGAACTGCAGCTGGCCGTCGTAGACGAAGGTCTGCCCCGGCTGGCTGCGCTGCACCCCGGGGACGAGGAGCTGGTAGACGGGCTCGGTGAAGAACACGCTCACGCCGCCGCCGGTGCCCACCTGGAAGATGCCGCAGGCGACGGGATCGGGAGTGCCGAGCGCGTTGCAGAGCGGCTGCAGATAGTCCCAGCCCCACACCTGCTCGTGCGCGACGTTGATGGAGAAGATGTGCGTGCAAGCGTCATCGAGACAGAACTCCTGCACGCCCGGCAGCGTCGTGCCGCCCGCGGCGGTGATCGCGGAATCGCTCGCCGGATAGTCCACCGAGAGCGGCTCGTTGCAGCTCGGAGACGTGGAAGGCAGGCAGCCGAAGGTATCGTTCGCGTCGTAGGCGCCGTTGTCGCCGGCCGCCGCGAACACGCTCTGTCCCTGAATCGCCGCGCGCAGCAGCAGCTCGTGGATCGCCTGCGTCGTGGCGACGGTCCGCGCGGAAAACGGATCGGACACCGGAGCGTTGTCGAGGTTGCTCGCCCACTCCCATTCTCCCCAGCTTATCGACAGCGTGTCCGCCTTGTTGGCATCGATCGCCGTCGCGAACACGTCGACGAAGGCCTGGTTGGTGTTGGGCGCCAGGTACACGATCATGTTCGCGGCGGGCGCGACGCCTCCCGCCTGCTCGACGTCCAGCGTGGTCTCGTCGGACCCGGACTCGTCGCTCGGGGCGCCGGGTCCGCCGTCGACATTCACGATCTGCAGGCGATTCGACTTGACAGAAAGCCCGACCGCCTTCCAATACGCGAATGCGTCGCTCGGTGTGAAGGCGGCGAGGCTCATGATGCCGATCGTGCGGCCGCTGCCGCTCACGCCCTGGCGATAGAGCGGGTTCACGTCGTAGAGGCCCGCGAAATCCTTGACGGTAAGAAGTCCCGGAGGATTGCCCTGCGCCGACGATTGCTGCAGCGGTTCTCGAAGGGCGGAGGTGGGCCGCCCGAGGACGCGATGGGGACGCATGCTCGGCCGGCTGTCGAGTCCCGCGACCGCGGAGACGAAGGGCAGGATCTCCGCGGGCACGACCGGGCGGCTGAGCGGGGCATGGAAGCTGTACCCGGCCGATCCGCCCTGGGCGGACATCGCATAGCGATGCAGGCTCACCGAGAAGGCGCGCTCCATGTCGGCGGGAAGGCCGGTCACCTTGAGCGTGGTCGCGGTGCTGCGCTCGGTGGAGATGCCGTACGCGGCGAGCGCGGAGCTGACCTGCGCCACCTCGGCGTCGGTGGGGGCGAAGCGCGCCGCGAAGTCGTCCGCGGTCAGGAACCGGTGGTACTGCGCGTCGCCCGGGGTATGCAGCGCCTTGACGAGGCTTTCCGCGCCGGCAAGATCGCGAAGCCGCAGCGCGACCGTGATCGACATCGGCGTGTTGCCGGCGAGCGCGGTCAGCTCGCCGACATCGACGGCCTTCGCCCTGATCCCCGGCGCGATGGCGCGGATCGGGTTCTGGGCGATGGCGGGCGGAAGGATGCCCAGCGCCAGCAGCAGCGCGCAGAGCGTCGCTCTCGGTTTCTTCATGGCGGTTCCTCCTGTGGGCGCGGTCCGCTCGATCGCCTGGAACGGCGGGCCGCATTGAATACCGGCGAGCGCTCGTAGGCTAGCATCGCGAAGCGGATCCGATGGCGCGATCGGATGCGTACTTCGGCGTTTCGGTCAGCCAAATGTCAGAGACCGGGCATTTTCTGAGCGGGGGTTTTCGATCCGCGCCCTTGGGCCGAAGCACCGCGTTCGGGCGGGGCGCCCCGTTGGAGTGCACGGGTTGGCGGGACGGCCCGCGCTAAACTGGCGGCATGCGCGACGCCTCTCCCCGGGAAGCACCCGCCGCGACGCACGCCGGATGGGAGGCTCGACTCGAACTCGCCTATCGTCGCGACGGCCCGCGAACGGTGCTCGACCGGCGTCACTCCGGCCCGTTGCTCGTGCAGAAGCCGCTCTATCCCGAAGGCGGGGCCGTGTGCCAGAGCATCGTCGTGCATCCGCCCGGAGGCATCGCCGGCGGCGATCGTCTCATGCTCGAGGCCCGGGTCGGTCCGCAGGCGCGCGCTCAGCTCACCACGCCGGCGGCGTCCAAGTGGTATCGAACGACCGGGGCGCCGGCGCAGCAGACGCTGCGCCTGTCGGCCGAGGACGGCGCGATCCTCGAATGGCTGCCGCAGGAGGGCATCGTCTTCGCCGGCGCGATCGCCGACCTGGCGACCGACATCTCGCTCGCCGACGACGCCGTCTTTCTCGGCTGGGACATCGTCTGCCTCGGGCGGCGCCTCGCCGGGGAGCGCTGGACGCAGGGCCGGCTCCGCCACGACTTCGCGCTTCGCCGCGGCGGCCGGAGGCAATGGGTCGAGCGCACGGCGCTCTCGGGCGGCAGCGAGCTCCTTGCCGCGCGCGTCGGTCTCGGCGCGCGGACGGTATTTGGTACGTTCCTTGCAAGCGCGGCCAGCGTGCCGGACGATCTCGTCTCGAGCTGCCGGGCCGTCGACTGCGACGATGGCGACGCGGCCGTGACGCGATTGCCCGGGGTTCTGCTCGCGCGATATCGCGGCGACTCGGCCGAGGCGGCGCGCGACTACTTCGCCGCGCTGTGGGCCCGCGCTCGTCCGGCGCTGGCGGGCATGAGCGCCGTGGCGCCTCGAATCTGGAACACCTGAGCCCAGAGCAGCGACGATGGAACTGACGCCGCGCGAGAAGGACAAGCTGCTCGTCTTCACCGCGGCGCTCGTCGCCGAGCGGCGACTCGCGCGCGGATTGAAGCTCAACTATCCGGAGGCGGTCGCGTTCCTGAGCGCGGCGATCATGGAAGGCGCGCGCGACGGGCGCACGGTGGCCGAGCTCATGAGCCAGGGCACCAAGCTCCTCGATCGCAGCCAGGTGATGGACGGCGTCGCCGAGATGATCCCGGAGATCCAGGTCGAGGCGACGTTCCCCGACGGCACGAAGCTCGTCACCGTGCATCATCCGATCCCATGATTCCCGGCGAACTGATCGTCGCCTCCGGCGAGATCGAGCTCAATGCGGGCCGGCCGTCGATCAGGCTCGAGGTGGCGAATACCGGCGACCGGCCGATCCAGGTCGGCTCTCACTACCACTTCGCGGAGACGAATGCCGCGCTCGCCTTCGATCGCGCAGCCGCACGCGGCTGCCGGCTCAACATCCCCGCGGGGACGGCGGTGCGCTTCGAGCCGGGTCAGTCGCGCACGATCGAGCTCGTCGCCTTCGGCGGCGCGCGCCGCGTCTACGGCTTCGCGGGCGCGGTCATGGGACCTCTCGATGCGGTGCGCTCGAAGAAGGCGAGTCCGGCCCGCAAGACGTCGCGGGGAACGAAGAAAGCCCGCCGCCGATGATCGCGGCCGCCTGACCGCAGCATGAAGATCTCCCGCCGAGCCTATGCGGAGATGTTCGGCCCGACCACCGGCGATCGCGTCCGGCTGGCCGACACCGCGCTCGTGGTCGAGGTCGAGCGCGATCTCACCGTCTACGGCGAGGAAGTCAAGTTCGGCGGCGGCAAGGTGATCCGCGACGGCATGGGGCAGAGCCAGCGGCTCGCCAGCGACAGCGCGGACACGGTGATCACCAACGCGCTGGTGATCGACTGGTGGGGCGTGGTGAAGTGCGACATCGCGATCAAGGACGGGCGCATCGCCAGGCTGGGCAAGGCGGGCAATCCCGACGTGCAGGGCGGCGTCGACATCGTCATCGGCGCGGGAACGGAGATCATCGCGGGCGAGGGCATGATCGTCACCGCCGGCGGCATCGATTCGCACATTCATTTCATCTGCCCGCAGCAGATCGACGAGGCGCTCTACTCGGGGATCACGACCATGATCGGAGGCGGCACCGGGCCGGCGACCGGCACCTTCGCCACGACCTGCACGCCCGGGCCATGGCACATCCACCGCATGCTCCAGGCGGCGGAAGCCTTTCCGATGAACCTGGGCTTTCTCGGCAAGGGCAACGCGAGCCTGCTGCCGCCGCTGGTCGAGCAGATCGAGGCCGGGGCGATGGGGCTCAAGCTGCACGAGGACTGGGGAACCACGCCGGCCGCGATCGACGCGGCGCTCAAGGTCGCCGACCGGATGGACGTGCAGGTCGCGATCCACACCGACACGCTCAACGAGTCCGGCTTCGTCGAGACGACGCTCGAGGCGATTGGAGGAAGGACCATCCACACCTACCACACCGAGGGTGCCGGGGGCGGGCACGCGCCCGACATCATCCGGGCCTGCGGGGAGGCGAACGTGCTGCCGTCCTCGACCAACCCGACGCGGCCCTACACGGTGAACACCATCGACGAGCATCTCGACATGCTCATGGTGTGCCATCACCTGGACTCGAGCATCGCCGAGGACATCGCGTTCGCCGAGTCGCGCATCCGGCGCGAGACGATCGCCGCGGAGGACATCCTCCACGACCTGGGCGCGTTCTCGATGCTCTCGTCGGACTCGCAGGCGATGGGGCGCGTGGGCGAGGTCGTGATCCGCACCTGGCAGACGGCGCACAAGATGAAGCTGCAGCGCGGAAAGCTCGACGGCGATCCCGAAGCGCACGACAACCTGCGGGTGAAGCGCTACGTCGCCAAGTACACGATCAATCCCGCGATCGCGCACGGCATCGCGCACGTCGTCGGGTCCATCGAGCCGGGCAAGCTCGCGGACCTCGTGCTGTGGAAGCCCGCGTTCTTCGGCGTCAAGCCGGCGCTGATCTTGAAGGGCGGCGCCATCGCGGCGGCGGCGATGGGCGATCCCAACGCCTCGATCCCCACGCCGCAGCCGGTGCACTACCGGCCGATGTTCGCGGCTTTCGGCAAGGCGCTCGCGACCTCGGTCACGTTCGTGTCGAAGGCGGCGCTCGAAGGGGCCGGACTCGCCCGCCTGCGCCTCGCGAAGCCGCTCGTGCCGGTCCAGAACACGCGCCGGATCGGCAAGCGCGACATGAAGCTCAACGACGCGCTGCCGCGCATCGAGGTCGATCCCGAAACCTACGTCGTCCGCGCGGACGGCGAGGCGCTCGCCTGCGAGCCCGCGTCCGAGCTCCCTTTGGCGCAGCGCTATTTCCTGTTCTGAGCCCGCGATGCTGATCGTCCAGCGGCGCACGGCCGCGCGCCAACAGGTCGACGCGGAGCTCGTGCTCCCGTTCGACGAGCGGCGCAAGCCGCGCCAGCGAACGCGGCTCGCGAGCGGCGAGGAGATCGCGCTCTTCCTCGATCGCGGCAGCCTGCTGCGCGGCGGCGACTGTCTCGCGGCCGACGACGGTCGCGTCGTGCGCGTCGTCGCCGCGGAAGAGCCGCTCATGGAGGGTCGCTCCGACGACCCGGAGCTCCTCGCGCGCGCGGCCTACCATCTCGGCAATCGCCATTGCGCAGTCGAGATCCGCTCCGGGGCGCTGCGCTTTCCCGCCGATCACGTGCTGGCGGAGATGCTGCTGGGCCTGGGGCTGCCGACCGTTGCGATCTCGGCGCCCTTCGAGCCCGAGGCAGGCGCGTACGCGGCGGGACACCACCATCACTCCGCCGAGGCGAAGCACGCGGGCATCATCCACGACTTCGCGGAGCCTCGCCGATGACCGCGGCGGGCGCATCGCCGCTCGCGCTCGTGCGCCTCCTTCAGCTCGCGAGCCCCGCCTTGCCGATCGGCGCGTACAGCTATTCGCAGGGCCTTGAGTGGGCGATCGAGGCGAAGGAGGTCCGCGACGCGGCGAGCGCCGCGGGGTGGATCGGCGAGATGCTGCGGCTGGTCGTCGCGCCCGGCGAGGCGGCGATGCTCTGGCGCCTTCTCGAGGCGGCGCAGCGCGGCGACTGGAGCGAGGTGCGGGAATGGAACGAAGTCTTCGGCGCGTCGCGGGAGGCCGCGGAGCTGCGCGCCGAGACCGAGCAGATGGGCGGCTCGCTGGTGCGGCTCGCCGCCGATCTCGGGCTTCTGGACGCTGCCGCGCGCGACGCGGCGGATGCGATGGCCCCGGTGAGGCTGCCGGCGGCGTACGCGCTCGCCTCGAGAGGCCTGGGGCTCGC
Organism: Casimicrobiaceae bacterium; assembly: GCA_035501595.1. Lineage (GTDB taxonomy): Bacteria > Pseudomonadota > Gammaproteobacteria > Burkholderiales > Casimicrobiaceae > PALSA-1003. Next base: position 32,756 of record DATJVX010000063.1, read on the forward strand.
TCCGGCGGACGCGCTCGCCGCCTACGTCTGGTCGTGGCTCGAGAACCAGGTGCTCTGCGCGGTCAAGACCATCCCGCTCGGGCAGCTCGCGGGACAGCGCCTGCTGCTCGAGCTCGGCAGCCAGATTCCCGCCGTGACCGGGCTGGCACGCTCGATCGCGGATGCCGACGTCTCGACCTTCGCGCCGGGGCTGGCTATCGCCTCGTCGCGGCACGAGACGCAGTACAGCCGTCTCTTTCGCTCGTAGCGAGGGTTCGATCATCATGACGATCGCCCAGCCCCTGCGCATCGGCGTCGGCGGCCCCGTCGGCTCGGGCAAGACCGCGTTGACGCTCGCGCTGTGCCGCGCGCTTCGCGACCGCTACGCGCTGGCGGTCGTGACCAACGACATCTACACCGAGGAAGACGCGCAGTTCCTCGTGCGCAACGAGGCGCTCCCGCCGGAGCGGATCATCGGCGTGGAGACGGGGGGATGTCCGCACACCGCGATTCGCGAGGACGCCTCGATCAACCTCGAAGCGGTGGATCGGCTGGCGCGGCGCTTCCCCGATCTCGACATCGTGTTCGTCGAGAGCGGAGGCGACAACCTCGCGGCGACCTTTTCCCCCGAGCTCTCGGACCTCACGCTGTACGTGATCGACGTCGCGGCCGGCGACAAGATCCCGCGCAAGGGCGGTCCCGGCATCACCAAGTCCGACCTGCTCGTGATCAACAAGATCGACCTGGCACCGCTGGTCGGTGCCTCGCTCGAGGTGATGGACCGCGACGCGCGCCGCATGCGCGGAGAGCGGCCGTTCGTGTTCACGAATCTCAAGAGCGGCCAGGGACTCGACGCCGTCGTGCGCTTCATCGAGGAGCGCGGGATGGTGTCGCTCGCGTCCGCGGCGCGGCGATCGCCGCGCCCGTAGCGTCCAACTCCGCGGCGCCCGGCGCCGTCGCGCGTGCCAAAGCAGTGCGCAGCCGAGCGAGCGTGCACCGCGATGGGCTGTCAGGAAGACTCCGGGGCGCGCCGTCGCCGCGCTTCGGGCGCGGCGCGCCACCGACCGCTGGTGCGAAAACAGAGCGTTAGAGATTCCCGGGGCGCATGGCATGGATTGTGCGAAGCAACATGCCGGGCGTCGCTTATCGCACCAAACAAGCGCCAGGTGCGGTGCATGGCTGCGCCTCAGAGGGGTTTCTCATTCACTCGACAGGGGCGGAGTCATCCATGGAACGAAGAGGCTTTCTCAAACGTCTTGCGGCATCCACAGCGCTGGCGAGCGGCGGGTTGGGCGTCGCCTCGCGCGTGTTCGCCGCCGATACCATCAAGGTAGGCGTTCTGCACTCGCTGTCGGGCACGATGGCCATCAGCGAGACCGTGCTGAAGGACGTAACCTTGATGGGCATCGAGGAGATCAATGCCAAGGGCGGGGTCATGGGCAAGAAGCTCGAGCCCGTGGTCGTGGACCCGGCGTCGAACTGGCCGCTGTTCGCCGAGAAGGCGCGCCAGCTCCTCACGCAGGACAAGGTCGCGGTGGTGTTCGGATGCTGGACCAGCGTCTCGCGCAAGTCGGTGCTGCCGGTGTTCGAGGAGCTCAACGGGCTGCTCTTCTACCCCGTGCAGTACGAGGGCGAGGAGCTGTCGAAGAACGTGTTCTACACCGGCGCGGCTCCCAACCAGCAGGCGATCCCAGCCGTCGAATACCTGATGAGCAAGGAGGGCGGAGGCGCCAAGCGCTGGGTGTTGCTCGGCACCGACTACGTCTATCCGCGCACGACCAACAAGATCCTGCGCGCGTTCCTCAAGTCCAAGGGCGTGGACGAGAAGGACATCATGGAGACCTACACCCCGTTCGGCCACAGCGACTACCAGACCATCGTGGCCGACGTCAAGAAGTTCTCCGCGGGCGGCAAGACCGCGGTGGTCTCGACGATCAACGGCGACTCGAACGTGCCGTTCTACAAGGAGCTCGGCAACGCGGGGCTCAAGGCAACGGACGTTCCGGTCGTCGCGTTCTCGGTCGGCGAGGAAGAGCTCCGCGGGGTCGATACCAAGCCCCTCGTCGGCCATCTCGCGGCATGGAACTACTTCATGTCGCTCAAGAATCCGGCCAACGACGAGTTCAAGAAGAAATGGGCCGCGTACGCCAAGGCGAAGAAGCTGCCCAATGCCGACAAGCCGCTCACCAACGACCCGATGGAGGCGGCCTACATCGGGCTCAACATGTGGAAGCAGGCCGTCGAAAAGGCCAAGACCACCGGCGTCGACAAGGTGATCGCCGCGATGGCCGGCCAGACGTTCAAGGCGCCCGACGGATTCACCATCAAGATGGACGAGAAGAACCATCACCTGTGGAAACCGGTGTTCATCGGAGAGGTCCAGGCCAACGGCCAGTTCAACGTCGTCTGGAAGACTCCCGGCCCGATCAGGGCGACGCCGTGGAGCCCGTACATCCCTGAAGACAAGGGCAAGAAGGACGAGCCGGAAAAGGCCTAGCGCGTATCGATCCGCGATGCTCGAAGACCGGCGTCGGCGGCGGCCCGTGATCACCCGCCGCCGATCGCCGCGTCCGACGCACCGCGCGCTTCGGGGCGTCGAGCCGATGAGAAACGCTGCCGCCTTCCTCCTGCGCGCCGTTCTCGCCGTGATTGCCGCGGCGATCACGACGGTCGCCGCGGCGGCCGTCGATCCGGAGCTGTTGCGGCAGCTCGCTTTCGGCGAAAGCGAAGACAAGCTCAAGGCGATCGCCGTGCTCGCCAACGGCGACGCGGAGGCGCTCGCGCTCCTGCAGGCGCTGCGCGATGGCGAGGTGCAGACGGTCGGCGAAAGCCGGGTCCTGCTCGTCAAGGACGACGCCGCGACGGACCTCGCGACGGGCGAGCGCGTGACGCCGGTTCCCGACAACCGCGACGACATCGTGATCAACAACCGCGTGCGCAAGGGCCTTGAGACGGCGATCGCGGCCATGATGGTCTCCGATCCGGACCGCGCCGTGCGCCTCGCGGCGGCCAAGCAGCTGCAGGACGGCGCCGACGAAACGGCGTTGCCCGCGATCGAGCGCGCGCTCGGCAAGGAAACCGATCCGGAGGTGAAGGACCTGCTGGTGCTCACGCGCGCCTCCATTCAGCTCGCGAGCAGCAACAAGGCGACCCGCCTCGCCGCGATCCGGGCGCTCGCGGAGAGCGGCAACCCCGCGACCAAGACCCTGCTGCTGGGCATCCTCGAGCGGCGCGGGGACACCTATGTCGAACCCGACACCGAAGTGCGCGCGGAAGCCGACAAGTCGCTGCGGGCGGTGGATCGGCGGCTCGCCACCGCCGAGATGATCGGCAGGATCTTCAGCGGCGTGAGCCTCGGCAGCATCCTGCTTCTCGCCGCGCTCGGCCTCGCGATCACCTACGGCCTGATGGGCGTGATCAACATGGCGCACGGCGAACTGATCATGATCGGCGCGTACGCGACCTATGTCGTGCAGAACCTGGTGCGCAGCTATGCTCCCGGCGCGTTCGACGCCTACCTCGCCTTCGCGGTGCCGGCGGCCTTCCTCGCCGCCGGCGCGGTCGGCATGATCCTCGAGCGCAGCGTCATCCGCTTCCTCTACGGCCGGCCGCTCGAGACGCTGCTCGCCACCTGGGGCATCAGCCTTATTCTCATCCAGGCCGTCCGCACGGTCTTCGGCGCGCAGAACGTCCAGGTCGAAAACCCGTCGTGGATGTCCGGCGGCTTCGTCGCCCTCACGAGCGTGGTGCTCCCGTGGAGCCGCATCGTGATCATCGTCTTCGCCGCGATCGTGCTGCTCGCGATGTGGCTGCTTCTCACCCGGACGCGGCTCGGGCTGTTCGTGCGCGCGGTCACCCAGAACCGCGCCATGGCGAGCTGCAACGGCGTGCCCACGCGCCGGGTGGACACGCTCGCCTTCGGGCTCGGTTCGGGCCTCGCGGGCCTCGCGGGCTGCGCGCTGTCGCAGATCGGCAACGTGGGGCCCGACCTGGGACAGAGCTACATCGTCGACTCGTTCATGGTTGTCGTGCTCGGCGGCGTGGGTCAGCTAGCGGGAACCGCCTACGCGGCGCTGGGGCTCGGCATCGTCGACAAGTTCCTGGAAGCCTGGTCGGGCGCCGTGCTCGCGAAGATCGCGGTGCTGGTGTTCATCATCATCTTCATCCAGAAGCGCCCGCAGGGACTGTTCGCGCTCAAGGGCCGGACCGTGGAAGCATGATGGCCGGCGCAGCCTTCGCTCCTCCCGGCGAGTACGGCGGTCCACGGTTCGTGCGCCTGCTCTCCGGCGGCGGCTGGTCGGCGTGGGCCGCCGCGGCGCTGGTGCTCTTCGTCGTGTTTCCCGTGCTGCATCTCGCGGTGCCGGAGGACAGTGCGCTGCATCTGTCCGACTTCTGGGTCACGCTCATCGGCAAGGTGATGTGCTACGCGATCGTGGCGCTGGCGATGGACCTGATCTGGGGCTACACGGGCATCCTGTCGCTGGGCCACGGCCTGTTCTTCGCGCTGGGCGGCTATGCGATGGGAATGTACCTCATGCGCTCGATCGGGCACGACGGGGTCTACCACAGCGACCTGCCCGACTTCATGGTGTTCCTCGACTGGAAGAAGTATCCCTGGTACTGGAGCTTCACCGAGCACTTCTGGTACGCCGCGCTGCTGGTCGTGCTGGTGCCCGGCCTTCTCGCCTTCGCGTTCGGCTACTTCGCGTTCCGCTCGCGCATCAAGGGCGTCTATTTCTCGATCATCACCCAGGCGCTCACCTACGCCGCGATGCTGCTCTTCTTCCGCAACGACACCGGCTTCGGCGGCAACAACGGCTTCACCGACTTCAAACGCATCCTCGGCTTTCCGATCACGGCGCCAACGACGCGCATGGCTCTGTTCGTGATCACGGCGGCGGCGCTCCTCGGCTTCCTGCTCCTCGGGCGCTGGATCGTGAAGTCGAAGCTGGGGCGGGTCCTGACGGCGATCCGCGACGCGGAGACGCGCGTCATGTTCTCCGGCTACAACCCGCTGTACTTCAAGCTTTTCATCTGGACGCTCTCGGCGGTCATCTGCGGCATCGCCGGGGCGCTGTACGTCCCGCAGGTGGGCATCATCAATCCGAGCGAGATGTCGCCGGCCAACTCGATCGAGATCGCGATCTGGACCGCGGTCGGCGGCCGCGGCACGCTGATCGGCCCCGTCCTCGGTGCCGCCGCGGTCAACTTCGGCAAGAGCTGGTTCACCAAGGCCTTTCCCGAGTACTGGCTGTTCGCACTCGGAGCGCTCTTCATCCTCGTCACCCTGTTCCTTCCGCGCGGACTCGCGGGCCTGCGGCTCTTCCGCCGGAAAAGCGCATGAGCGGCACGGCGGCGCGCGAGAGCTGGGACGATCCGGTCGCGAGCGGGGCGCGGCTTCTCGCGGAGGGCGTCGACACGACGCACCGCGGGATCCTCTACCTCGACGGCATCAGCGTGAGCTTCGACGGCTTCCGGGCGCTCAACGCGCTGTCGCTGGTCGTCGACGAGGGAGAGCTGCGCTGCGTGATCGGCCCCAACGGCGCGGGCAAGACGACGATGATGGACGTGATCACCGGCAAGACGCGGCCCGACGGTGGCAGCGCGTTCTTCGGCCAGACCATCGACTTGACTCGCCTGTCGGAGCCGGAGATCGCCGGCGCCGGCATCGGCCGCAAGTTCCAGAAGCCGACGGTGTTCGAGCAGCACACGGTCTTCGAGAATCTCGAGCTCGCGATGAAGACCGACAAGCGCGTCGTGCCGACCCTGCGCGCGCGGCTCGGGAGCGCCGAGCGCGACCGGATCGCGCACACGCTGGAGACGATCAAGCTCCTTCCGGAGTCCGGGCGCGCAGCAGGCATGCTCTCGCACGGCCAGAAGCAGTGGCTCGAGATCGGCATGCTGCTCATGCAGGAGCCGCAGGTGCTGCTGCTCGACGAGCCGGTCGCCGGAATGAGCGACGACGAGACGCTGCGCAGCGCGGAGCTCTTTCTCTCGCTCGCCGGCAAGTACACGCTGGTCGTGGTCGAGCACGACATGGAGTTCGTGGCGCGCATCGCGCAGAAGGTCACCGTGCTGCACGAAGGGGCCGTGCTCGCCGAGGGAACGATGGAGAGCATCCAGCAGAATGAGGAGGTGATCGAGGTGTTCCTTGGCCGCTGAAGCCGTCGAAGCCGCCCCGGCAATGCTGAGCCTGCGCGGCGTGAATCAGTTCTACGGCGGGAGCCACATCCTGCGCGACGTCGCGTTCGACGTTCCCGCCGATGCCTGCACGGCGCTTCTCGGCCGGAACGGCGTGGGCAAGACCACGCTGCTGCGCTGCCTGATGGGGCTGCTGCCGGTCCGATCGGGGGACATGAGCTTCGGCGGCAGGAGCATCAAGGCGCTGGCGCCGTACCAGCGCGCCGCGCTCGGGATCGGCTACGTGCCGCAGGGCCGCGACATCTTTCCCCGGCTGACCGTCGAGGAGAACCTGGAGATGGGGCTCGCCACGGCGAATCGCGGCACGCGCGTGCCCGATCTCGTCTTCGAGCTCTTCCCCGTGCTCAGGAGCATGCTCGGCCGGCGCGGCGGCGACCTTTCGGGCGGCCAGCAGCAGCAGCTCGCCATAGCCCGCGCGCTCGCCATGCGCCCGAAGCTGCTTATCCTCGACGAGCCCACCGAGGGGATTCAGCCGTCGATCATCAAGGACATCGAGCGGGCGATCCGCACGCTGATCGCGGCGGGCGGCGTGGCGATCCTGCTCGTCGAGCAGTACTACGACTTCGCCAAGTCGCTGGCCGATCACTACCTCGTGCTTTCCCGCGGCGAAGTCGTCGCCCGGGGCGCCGGCGCGGACATGGATCGCGACGGCGTGCGAAGCTACCTCGCCGTCTAGACCGGGGAAGCCCGCGCGGCAAGCTCGCCCCGGGCGATCGCCCGGGCGCGCGTCGACGCGGACCGCCCGGGGGCTCGTCGGTTGTCCGCATCTCCTCGAGCGTGTAAGTTGACCGCTCGACGAAGCGCTTCGCGCCGGGCCGATTGCCCGGCGGAACGGGGGAAGGCTGACATGAGAAACGCACGAGCGCTGTGGGCGGCGATCGCAGTCGCCTTCGCGATCGGAATGCTCGCCGGCTGCACGACGACGCCCAACACCGGCGGGATCTCGCCCGGAGCTTCGGCCGATGCGGGACCGAAGCGGCCGGTCAAGGTTCTGATCATCACGATGTTCAAGCCGGAAGCCGACGCGTGGACGAAGGAGATGCCGTTCACCGACGAGATCAGGCTGCCCGGTCTCTCGCCCGACTTCCCGGCCGTCAAGTGCACTGCCGCCGATGTCTGCATCCTGACCACCGGCATGGGCCACACCAACGCGGCCGCCTCGACGATGGCGCTGGTGATGAGCAACCGCTTCGATCTGTCGCAGACGTATTTTCTGGTCACCGGCATCTCGGGTATCGACCCCAACGTCGGAACGATCGGATCGGCGGCCTGGGCCCGCTACCTCGTCGACTACGGCATCGCCCACGAGATCGACGCGCGGGAGATGCCGGCCACCTGGCAGGCCGGCTATTTCGGCATCCACGCGGCGAATCCCGAGACCAAGCCCGAGCTCAACTACCGCACCGAGGTCTTCCAGCTCGACGAGCGGCTTCTGCAGAAAGCCTTGAAGATCACCGGCAACGTGCAGCTGCGGGACAACGACAAGGCGAAGGCGTATCGCGCGCTCTACTCCGAGGCGCCGGCCAAGAATCCTCCCGCGGTGATCCAGTGCGATACGGCCGCCGGCGACACCTACTGGCACGGCAGGCAGCTCGGCCAGTGGGCCGAAGCCTGGACTCGCCTGCTGACCGATGGGAAGGGCAGGTACTGCACGACCCAGCAGGAGGACAACGCCACCTACGAAGCGCTGAAGCGGGGTGCGGCCGCGGGCTTGCTCGACGTGCGGCGGGTCGCCGTGCTTCGAACGGGGTCCAACTTCGACCGGCCGCACGACGGGCAGTCGGCGTACGAATCGCTCAAGACGTCGTCGGGCGGATTCACTGCGGCAACGGCGAACCTGTACGTCGTCGGCTCGCCGCTGGTCCAGGAGATCGTCTCCAACTGGCCGACGTGGAGGCTCGGCGTGCCGGGCGATTGAGGTGCCGGCGAGGCTTTCGTGTCCACCGAAGGGCGCATGCCTACTCTCCCGCGACCCTGCAGAGATACGGCATCCACGGATGCAGCCACGGCGCGGCCGCGACGATCTGCGGCGCGAACAAGGTCAGTGCGGCACTTCCGATCAGCACCGCGCCCGCCACGCGCCTGCCCGTGTTGCCGGCGGCGAAGCCCGCAGCGCGGCGCGCGCCGAAGGCCACTGCGATCATCGCTGGCGCGGTGCCGAGGCCGAAGGCGAGCATCGTCGCTGCCGAGCGCAGCGTGTCCTGCTCGAGCGCCGCGATGACCATGACCGTGTAGGCGAAGCCGCAGGGCATCCAGCCCCAGACCATGCCGAAGCCCGCCGCGCGCGGGAGGCTCGTCACCGGCAGGAACCGCCGGCCCAGCGGCGCGAGGCGCGGCCACACGAGCCTGCCCAGCCGCGAGCCGGGATCGCGCAGCGCACCGAGGGCGACCAGCGCGGCAGCGCCGAGCGCGACCGCGGAGAGCGCGCGCAGGCCCGTGCGCACCGCGTCGATGTCCAGCCAGCCGACGACGAGGCCCAGCGCGCCGCCGACGAGTCCGCCTGCGATCGCATAGGAGAGCATTCTGCCGAGCTGGTAGGCGACGAGCAGCGAGCTGCGCGGCCGGCCGTCGGGACGCGTCGCCGTCGCCATGCCCAGCGCCGCCGAGATTCCGCCGCACATCGCGAGACAATGCCCGCTCGCCGCGAAGCCGAGCAGCAGGGCAGCGCCCAGCGTGAGTCCGCCGGTCATCGCGATCGCGCCTCGCCGCCGGCGTCGGGTGCAGACGATCGGTCGCGAGCCTCGTCGCTCGATACTGCGTCCGCGTCGACGAGGGGCAGCAGCGCCGGCGTCTCCATGTCGTCGAACTGTCCGTGATCGACCGCCCAGAAGAGCGCGAAGCCGGCGCCGATCAGGAACAGGATCGACAGCGGGATGAGGAACACGAGGCTGTTCATGCCTGCGCGGCCGGATCGAGGCGCGGGTCGAGCGCAACGGGCTCGCGCTCGCGGCCCGCGCTCGTGCGTGCCGACCGGCCGATGCGCAGCGCGTTCAGCACCACGAAGAGCGAGCTCGCGGACATGCCGATCGCCGCGAGCCAGGGCGGCACGAAGCCGAGCGCGGCGAGAGGGACGGCGGCCAGGTTGTAGCCGAGCGCCCAGCGCCGGTTCTGGCGGAGGATCGACAGCATCTCGCGGGCGAGCGCTCGCGCGTCGGCGAGCGCGCCGAGCTCTCCGGTCACGACGATGTCGCTCGCCGCCTGCGCGGCGTCCGCCGCCGAGCCCACCGCGACCGCGACGTCCGCGCCGGCCAGCATCGGCGCGTCGTTCACGCCGTCCGCGACCACGGCGACGCGCGCGCCGGCGGCGCGCAGCGACTCCACCCAGGCGAGCTTGTCGGCGGGCGACTCGCGCGCAGCCCAGTCGGCGATGCCGAGGCTCGCTGCGACGGAGCTGACCTTCGCCTTCGCGTCACCGCTCGCGATGCCGACGCGAATGCCCTCGCGACCGAGCGCGTCGACCGCTGCGCGCGCGCCCGGTCGAATACGCTCGTCGACGTGGAACGCTGCGATCGCGCCCTCGTCGTCGGCCAGGACGATCGCGTCGTCGAGGTCGGCGGGCCCGTCGTTTCGACCGAGCGCATAGCCGGCGCGACCGAGCCGGTAGCGCCGTCCGCCGATCGCGCCTGCCACGCCGCAGCCCGCGACGCTTTCGCGCGCAGCCACCGCGGGCAGCGCCGCCGGTGCCGCGGCGGCGAACGCGCGAGCGAGCGGATGGCGGCTGCCCCGCGCGAGCGCCGCGGCCAGCGCGAGGGCCCCGTCGCGATCGACGTGGCGCAGGGCCACCGTGCGCTCCTGGGCGATCGACGGCTCGGTCAGCGTCCCCGTCTTGTCGAAGAGCAGGTGCGTGACGGAGGCGAGATCCTCCAGCGCGTCCGGGCGCACTACAAGCACGCCGCGGCCGGTGAGCACCGCGAGGGCGCGCGTCACCGCCGCCGGTGCCGCCAGCGCGAACGCGCAGGGACAGGCGACCACGAGCACGGCGACCGTCGCGGCGAACGCGCGATCGATGTCGACGATCGCCCAGCCGATCGCCGCGGCCGCCGCGAGGACGAGCACGCGGGCGACGAAGGCCGCCGCGGCGCGCTCGCCCTCGCGGGCAAGGCGTGGACGCGAGCTCATCGCGCGCGCGGTGAGCGCGACGATGCCGGCCACGACGGTGTCCGCGCCGACGCGCGTGACCCGCAGGGTCGCCGGAGCGCCGACGACGACGCTGCCTGCGTACAGCGACTCGCCGCGGCGCCTGGTGAGCGGGACCGATTCGCCGCAGAGCAGCGCCTCGTCGACGCGGCACTGCGCGCTCTCGAGGTCGCCGTCGGCCGGAACTGCACCGCCGTCGGCGACGACCACCCGATCGCCGGCAAGGAGCTCGAGCGCGGCGACGCGCCGCAGCGATCCGTCGGCCTCCAGGCGATCCGCGAAGGCGGGCGTGAGCCGCGCCAGCGCGTCGGAGAGCTCTCCCGCGCGATGGCGCGCACGCATCTCGAGATAGCGGCCGACGCAAAGGAAGAAGACGAACATGCTGACCGACTCGAACCACACGTCGGGGCCGCCGGCCGCAACCTCGACGACGCTGCTCGCGTAGATGAGCGCGACTGCCAGCGCCACCGGCACGTCCATGCCGAGGCGGCGCGCCGCGAGAAGGCGCCGCGCGCCGGCGAAGAAGGGCGCGGCCGAGTAGAGCACGACGGGCGTGGCCGCGAGCAGTGTCAGCCAGCGGAAGAGGTCGCGGGTCGCGACGTCGACGCCGTCGAAGGCGCCGAACCATAGCGCGCTCGCGTACATCATCGCCTGCATGGCGCCGAAGCCGGCGACGGCGAGCCGCTTCTGCGCGTCGCGCGTCTCGCGGCCGCGGGCATCGTCGAGCGCGGCGCGATCGAGCGGCAGCGCCCGGTAACCGATGCGCGCGAAGGCTTCGACGATGCCGGCCAGCGAAACCACCGTGCCGTCGTACAGGATGCGCGCGCGGCGGGCCTGCGCGTTCATGCCGACCTCCGCGACGCCGGGCAGACGACCCAGGGTCCGCTCGATCAGCCAGCAGCAGGCGGCGCAGCGCAGGCCCTCGACCAGCACGAGGGCCTCGCTCCTACCGTCGCCGAGCGTGCGCACGAAGTGACGCGCCAGCTCGGGCCGCTCGACCGCCCTCGCGGTACTCGCGGTGTCCACGCGATCCGGCGCGCGCAACGCCGATGCACGGCGCAAGCGGTAATAGTCGGCGAGACCCAGCTCGTCGATCCATTCGGCGACCGCGCGGCACCCCTGGCAGCACACCGGATGAGCGACCCCCGCGACGAGCGCCCGCGGCGGATCGGCGGGCAGCGGCTCGCCGCAGTGCCAGCAGCGCGGCGCCGCGATCATCGTGCCTGCTGCGCGGGCGGCCTCGCGTCCGCGGCGTGCTCGAGCGGTGCGCTCCGCGCATGGCGACCGTCGCCGTCGATCGGCGCGTCGGCGAAGCGCCAGGCCAGTAGGATCGTGGCTACGCAGCCGGCGATCGTCACCGCCAGGATCAGAGCGCCGAGCCAGACGACCGGCTGCCGGAACCACGCGTCGGAATCGCGCCGCGTGACCACGTCACTTCGCGGCAGCAGCCGCCGGGTGCGATTGTGCGTAGACCCAGGCGGCGACGAGCGAAGCGTTCTCGTCGCCGAGGCGGTTGCGCCAAGCCGGCATCACGCCGTTGCGGCCGTGGCGGATCGTTTCCGCGATGTCCGCGAGATTGCCCCCGTACAGCCAGATGCGGTCGGTGAGATTCGGCGCGCCGATCGTCTGGTTGCCCTTGCCGTCCGCGCCGTGGCAAGCCGCGCAGGTGGAGAAAAGCCGCCTGCCGAGCTGAACGCGCAGCGAATCGTAGGTATTGCCGGAGAGGCTCGCCACGTACTGCGCGAGATTGGCGATGTCGTCGTCGGACAGCGAGGCCGCGAACGCCGGCATCGCGCCGCGGCGGCCGTCTTCGATGCTCGACAGGATCGACTTGCCATCGTCCCCGTAGAGCCAGTCGCTGTCGGTGAGATCGGGCGCGCCGAGCGCGTGGCTGCCGTGTCCGTCGCGGCCATGGCATGCGGCGCAGTTGTCGATGAACAGCATCTGTCCCACGCGAAGCGCCTCCGGGTCGGTGGCGATCGCCTCGATTGACTTGCCGCGCAGGCGATCGCGAAGGGGCGTCTGGAGCTGCGCGTTTGCGGCCTGCGCGCGCGCGAGCTCGCCGTGCGAGGTCCAGTCGAGCACGCCGTTGAACGCACCGAAGCCGGGGTAGAGCGCGAGATAGCTGAAACCCACGACGAACAGCAGCGCGGACATCACGATCCACCACTTCGGCAGGCGCCGCACGCCTTCGCGCAGAACGCCGTGGGCCCAGACGTGCCCGCTCGTGCCGTCGGGCTGCGTCGGGACGTCCACGCGCGGTCCCCACAGGAATAGGAACAAGGCGATGCCGAGATTGACGACGATCAGGAGGATCACCCATGTCGACCAGAACTCGCTCATCGCTCGGCCTCCCGCTCGATCGCTTCAGGCTCATCCTCCATCGGCAGCTTCGACAGAGCGTCGAAATCGTCCTTGTGCTGCGGCAGCCACGCCCACGCCCAGACGCCGGCGAAGGCGAGCATGACGATCACCGTGGCGACGCCGACGACCTGTCCCCAGACCGGGCTCATTGCGTCGGCCCCTTCGCGGGCAGCGGCTCGTTGGCGACGCCGAGGCCCTGCAGGTACGCGACCAGCGCGTCCAGCTCGGTCTTGTCGGCGACCGCCTTGGCTGCGCCTTCGATGTCCGCGTCGGTGTACGGATCGCCCAGCTTGCGCAGCGTTCGCATTCGCGCCGCGATGTCGTCGCCATCGAGCCCGGCCTGCGCGAGCCACGGGTACGCGGGCATGTTCGACTCGGCGACGAACGCGCGCGGATCGAGGAGGTGCAGCCGCTGCCATTCGTCGGAGTATTTGCCACCGACCCGCGCGAGGTCTGGTCCCGTGCGCTTCGAGCCCCACTGGAACGGCCGGTCGTACACCGATTCCGCCGCGCTAGAGGCGTTGCCGTAGCGCTGCGTCTCGGCGCGCAGCGCGCGGATCATCTGCGAATGGCACAGGTAGCAGCCCTCGCGCACGTAGACGTCCTTGCCGGCGAGGCGCAGCGCATCGTAGGGCTTGACGCCGGGCGGCGGGCTGACCGAGTGCGCCTCGACAAAGAGCGGCGTGATCTCGGACAACCCGCCGAGGGACACCATCACCAGCGTGAGGACGCCGAGCAGCACGGCGTTCTTCTCGATCGCTTCGAAGTACTTGTATCCGCGAGCCATCGCGAGCTCCTTTAGGTGTATGCCGGCAACGGCATGGGCACCTGGTGCGGCTCGGGCTCGGGAATCGGAACCGGGATCGGCTTGATCAGCCGCGCGCGGGCCGCCGCGGCGGTGTGCCACAGGTTCCATGCCATCACGATCATGCCGCACAGGATGAGCACGCCGGCGAACCAGCGCACGGCGTAAAGGCCCTTGATCGCGATCAGGCTGTCGATGAAGGGGTAGGTGAGCGAACCGTCAGGGCCGGTCGCGCGCCACATGAGGCCCTGCGTGACGCCCGCGGTCCACATCGAGAGCACGTAGAGCAGCACCCCGATCGTGTGCAGCCAGAAATGCAGCTCCATCGCCGGGCGCGAGTGCATCGCCGGCTGGCCCAGCGCGCGCGGCGCCATCGCGTAGAGCGATCCGATCGTGATCATGGCAACCCAGCCGAGCGCGCCCGAATGCACGTGGGCGATGGTCCACTCGGTGTAGTGCGACAGCGAGTTGACCGTCTTGATCGCCATCATCGAGCCTTCGAAGGTCGCCGCCGCATAGAAAACGAGCGAGAGCACCATGAACTTCGCGGCCGGGTCGGTCTTCAGGAGGTGCCACGAGCCGTTGAAGGTCAGGAGCCCGTTCGCCGCGGAACCCCAGCTCGGCATCAGCAGGATGAGCGAGAACGCCATGCCCACCGACTGCACCCAGTCGGGCAGCGCCGTGTACAGCAGGTGGTGCGGCCCGGCCCACATGTACACGGAGATGAGCGCCCAGAAGTTCACGATCGAGAACCGGTAGCTCCACAGCGGCTGCTGGGCCTGGCGCGGGACGAAGTAGTACATCATCCCGAGGAAGCCTGCGGTCAGGAAGAACGCCACCGCGTTGTGGCCGTACCACCATTGCACCATCGCGTCGACCGCGCCCGAATAGACGGGGTAGGACTTGGTGAGCGACACCGGGAGCGCGATGTTGTTGACGATGTGCAGCAGTCCAACCGCGATGATGAACGCGCCGTAGTACCAGTTGGCGACGTAGATGTGGCGGATGCGCCGCCGCGCGATCGTTCCGAAGAAGACGACGCCGAAGCAGACCCAGACGACGGCGACCGCGACGTCGATGAACCACTCGGGCTCGGCGTATTCCTTGCTTTGCGTGATCCCGAAAGGCATCGTAGCCATGGCGAGCACGCAGCCGAGCTGCCAGCCCCAGAAGGTGAAATTGGCGAGCGCGGTGAATGCGAGCCGGGTGTGGCCCGTGCGCTGGACGACGTAGTAGCAGGTGCCCATCAGGGCCGAGCCGCCGAAGGCGAAGATCACGCCGAAGGTGTGGTCCGGGCGGATGCGGCTGAAGGTGAGCCAGGGGAGGCCGAGATTGAACCAGGGCCACGCCATCTCGGCGGCGGCGTAGACGCCGATGGCCATGCCGACGATGCCCCAGACCGCCGCGGCGAGCAGGAACAGCCGCACGATCTGATCGTTGTAGGTTTCCTGGGGACGCATGGGCCACTCCTCGATCGGTCCGACCACCAATCCGTGCCCGCGAGTCTTGCCGACGCCCGCGACGCGCTCAGAGCCTTGGCGCGCGTGCCGGCATCATTGGACATTCGCTGGCCGACAGGTACGCCGCGGCGGCAAAGCGCATAGGCTAGAGAAGGCTGCGCGCGGAGACGTTGATCCGCGTCAAACAGAGCTTCGTTGCCCGGCGCCGAGAGCGCTGCTGCCGGAATCCGACGTGACCCGGCGCCTTTGCGGGAGTAGCGAAGGCGCTGCCGGAGCTTCGAGCCGCCTACTGCGCTCGCGGCGCGTCCTCGCTCGCCGGCGAAGGATAGAGGTGACAGGCCACGCCGTGATCGGGCGTCACCTGCGTCCAGCCCGGGTAGACTTCACTGCAGATCGGCATCGCCTGCGGGCAGCGCGGATGGAAGTGGCAGCCCGCCGGCGGTGCCATCGCCGAAGCGACCTCGCCTTCGAGCTTCATCATGATCACCTTCGCCTTCGGATCCGGCACCGGCGAGGCCGAGCGCAGCGCGCGCGTGTAGGGATGCAGCGGTGCGTCGAAGATGGCGGGGACGGGACCGCGCTCGACGATTCGCCCCAGGTACATCACCGCCACCGTGCGGCAGAAGTGGCGCACGACGCCGAGGTCGTGCGAGATGAACACGAAGCTCAGGTTGCGGCTGCGCTGCAGGCCGCGCAGGAGCACGAGGATCTGCGCCTGGATCGACACGTCGAGCGCCGACACCGGCTCGTCGGCGACGATCAGCTCGGGCTCGAGCGCGAGCGCCCGCGCGATGCCGATGCGCTGGCGCTGGCCGCCGCTGAACTCGTGCGGATATTTCTCGGCGGCGTCGACCGGCATGCCGACCTCGGCCAGCAGCGCGCGCACCCGGGAGCGGATCTCGCGCGGGCTGCCGAGCCCGTGCACGCGCATGGGCTCGCTCAGCGTCTGGCCGATGGTGCGGCGCGGGTTGAGCGACGAATACGGATCCTGGAACACGATCTGCATCTCGCGCCGCAGCGCGCGCAGGCGGCGCGGGTCGGCGCGGTAGACGTCCTGTGCCTTGAAGAGCACCGTGCCGGCATCGGGCTCGATCAGGCGCAGGATCGCGCGTCCCGTGGTCGACTTCCCGCAGCCCGATTCGCCGACCAGCCCGAAAGCTTCGCCGGCAGCGACCGAGAACGAGATGTCGCAGAGCGCGTGCACGGTGCCGGTGCGCCCGCCCATGAAGCCGTGCCGCACCGGGAACGTCTTCGCGAGCTTGCGCACCTCGAGCAGCGGGGTGGTCACGACGCCGCGCCTCCGTCGCCGGTCCGCACCCAGCAGCGCACCTCGTGCTCGCGATTGCCGGAGAGTGCGACGAGCGGCGGCATGGTCGCGCAGCGCTCGACACGCAGCGGACAGCGGTCGGCGTAGCGGCAGCCGGCGGGCATGGCCGTGATCGGCGGCACCTGCCCCGCGATCGGCTTGAGCGCTCCCGCGTCGCGGTCGACACGCGGAATCGAGGAGAGCAGCGCCTCGGTGTACGGATGCGTCGGATGCGCGAACAGCGCTTCCACGCTCGCCGTCTCGACGATGTCGCCGGCGTACATGACCGCGACCCGGTCGGCGATCGACGCCACGACGCCGAGATTGTGGGTGATGAAGATGAGCGCCATGCCGGTCTCGGCCTTGAGCTCGGCGAGGAGCGCGAGCACCTGCGCCTGGATCGTGACGTCGAGCGCGGTGGTCGGCTCGTCGGCGAGGACGATCTGCGGCTTGCAGGCGAGCGCCATCGCGATCATGACGCGCTGGCGCATGCCGCCGCTGAAGTGATGCGGATAGTCGTCGAAGCGCTGTGCGGCCGACGGGATCTTCACGTGCTCGAGCAGCGCGAGCGCCTGCGCCCGCGCCTGGGCCTTCGAGAGGCTCGTGTGGTAGCGCAGCGTCTCCGCCACCTGGAAGCCGATCGGCAGCACGGGGTTGAGCGAGGTCATCGGCTCCTGGAAGATCATCGCGATCGCGCCGCCGCGGGTCGCCTCGAGCTCGCGCTCGTCGAGCTGCACCAGGTCGCGGCCGTCCAGAAGCACGCGTCCGGACGCGATGCGCCCGTTGGCCCTGGGCACGAGTCCCATGATCGAAAGCGCGGTGATGCTCTTGCCGCAGCCCGACTCGCCCACCAGCGCGAGCGTCTCGTGGCGGCCGACAGCGAACGAAACCTCGCGGATCGCCGCGTGCCAGCGGCCGTCGATCCGGAATTCGGTGGTGAGCCGGTCGACAACCAGCGCCGGTGCGCTACTCATGCCGCAGCCTCGGGTCGGAGGTGTCGCGCAGTCCGTCGCCCAGCATGTTCAAGCCCAGCATCACCAGCAGGATCGCGAGGCTCGGCAGGATCGCGAGCCAGGGCGAATCGAGGATGTTCTCGAAGCCCTCACGGATCATGCCGCCCCAGGTCGCGGTCGGCGGACGCACGCCGAGCCCGATGAAGGAGAGCGATGCCTCGGTGCGGATCGCGGTGGCGAGCCACAGCGCCGCCATCACCAGGATGTCGTCGAGCACGTTGGGGAGCACGTGCACGGCCATGAGGCGCAGGTTGGAGAAGCCGAGCGCGCGGCCGGCTTCGACGAAATCGCGCTCCTTCACGGTGAGCGTCGGGGCGCGGGCGATGCGCGCGAACGGCGCGACCGCGGTGAGCGTGATCGCGAGGATCAGGTTGCCGACGGTCGGGCCCAGCATCGCCACGACGAGGAGCCCCATGACCAGCGTCGGGAACGAAAGCAGCACGTCCATGGCGGCCATCACGAAGCGGTCGAAGCGGCCGCCGACGTAGCCCGCGAGGATGCCGAGCGCCCCTCCGACGACGATCGCGATGAACACCGCCACCGTGCTCACGTACAGCGAGACGCGCCCGCCCCAGAGGATGCGCGACAGGATGTCGCGGCCGAAGGAATCGTTGCCGAGCGGGAACTGCGCGCTCGGGGACGCGAGCCGCAGCAGCACGTCCTGCTCGAGCGGGTCGTGCGGCGAGAGCCACGGGGCGAAGATCGCGGAGAGCGCGACGAGCACGACGATGGCGGCGCCGAACGAGGCCATCTTGTTGCGGCGGACGATCGTGCCTAGGCGCGACCAGGCGCTGCGCCGCACCGCGGCCGTGGTTGCGCTCATTGCTGGCGCACCCGCGGATCGACCACGCCGTAGGTGAGGTCGGTCAGCAGGTTGACGATGACGATGATGAACGCGTAGATCACCATCAGGCCCTGGAGCATCGTGTAGTCGCGCTGGTTGAGCGAGTTCACGATGAGCTTGCCCAGGCCGGGGCGGTTGAACACGATCTCGGTCAGCACCGAATTGCCGATCAGCACGCCGAGGTAGAGGCCGACCACGGTCACGACGGGGATGAGCGCGTTGCCCAGCGCGTGGCGCCAGATCACGACCCGCGCCGGCACGCCCTTCGAGCGCGCCGTGCGGATGTAGTCCTCGCCGAGCACGCCCAGCATGCTCGAGCGCGCCACCCGCGTGACGTACGCCACCATGATGAGCCCCAGGTTGACCGCCGGGAGCACCAGCGCGCTCAGCCGGCTCCAGGGGTCGCCCGGGCGCGCTTCGCTGATGACCGGGAACCAGTGCAGCTGGATCGCGAAAGCGAGGAGCAGCATGATTGCGGAGACGAAGGCCGGGAACGACAGGCCCATCAGGGAGACGATGCGCGCCGCGTAGTCGAGCGCGCGGTTGCGGTGGCGGGCGGCGGCGATGCCGAGCGGCAGCCCGAGCGCGACGCCGATCGCGAGCGCCGTGACCGTGAGCTCGATCGTGTACGGCAGCACGTTGGCGACCTCGCTCCACACCGGGCGGTGCGTCACCAGCGAGGTACCCAGGTTGCCTGAGAGCACCATCGACATGAACTCGAGGTACTGGACCGGCAGGGGCTTGTCCAGCCCGATCTCGTGGCGGACCGCTGCGAGCGCCTGCTGGCTCGCCTGGTCGCCCAGGATGACGAACGCCGGATCGCCCGGCGCGATGCGCACGAAGAAGAACACCACCGTCAGCACCGCCAGCAGCGTCGGCACCGCCACCAGCAGCCGCTTGACGACGTAGGTCAGCATCGGGCTCGATCGGGCGGTGTCGACGCTCGAGCGCTGCGGGCCATCCGTCGTTCCCGCCTGCTTGCCGGACCGAGCGGGACCCAGCGACTTCGCGTCGAACGACGCTGGGTCCCCGGTCGCGCGGGGACGACGTCAAGCTACTGCAGCGTGCTCTGCTCGGTGATGAGCGGGCCCAGCGACAGCGACGCGTCGAGCTTGTAGCCGAAGTCGAGCTTGTCGCGGTGCGCCCACACCTGGAGCTGCTCGTAGAGCGGCACCGCGCAGACGTCCTTCACCAGCTTGTCCTGCGCGTCCTTCCACAGCGCCTTCTGCTTCCCGGGGTCGGTGCTCGCGCGCGCGCCGTCGATGTCCGCGTCGGCGACGCTGCAGTGCGAGAAGTTGGTCACCGCGGTCGGCGTTCCGACGATGCTGCGCGAGTGGAAGAACTGCGTGAGGTAGACGTCCGCGACCGGCAGCCGCGCGGCGGAGTACATCACGATCGGGCTCAGGTCCTTGCGGATCTGGGCGTGGAAGGTCGGGTGATCGACCACGTCGAGCTGCAGATCGATGCCGACCTTCCTGAGCTGCGCCTGCACCACCTGCATGGTATTGAGCATGGTCGGGAGTTGCGTCTGGATGAGTGTGATCTTGACGCCGTTGCCATACCCCGCTTCGGTCAGGAGCTGTTTCGCCTTCGCAGGATCGTAGGGATACAGCGGCGCGTTCTCGTCGGTCCCGAGATAGTCGTGCGGAATGATCGACACCGGGGCGCGCGCGGTCAGCGCGCCCTTGAACTTCACGAGCTCGTCGCGGTTCACCGCGTAGGCGATGGCCTGGCGCACGCGCAGATCGTCGAGCGGCTTCTTGGTGATGTTCAGGTTCATGTCGGAGAGCTCGCCCGGCCCGAACACGTCGACGACGGTGTGCGGCAGCGCCTTCATCCGCTCGGCCCAGACCTGGTCCTGGCGGCCGTAGATCAGGTCGATCTCGCCCGAGGTGTAGGCGAGATCGCGCGTCGCGTCCGACGGGATGTAGCGGTAGACGATGCGATCGATCTTCGGTGCGCCGCGGAAATAGTTCTTGTTGGCGACCAGCGTCAGCGACTGGTTGGGCGTGTATTCCTCGATCGCGAAGGGACCGGTGCCGACGGACTTGGTGCGGAAGTCGTCGCCCAGCTTCTCCACCGCTTTCTTGCAGACGATGTTGCCGCCCTGGTAGTTGGTGAGGATGCCCAGCACGCTCGGCGGACGGCGCTTGAAGCTGATCCTCACCGTCGCGGGATCGACCGCGTCGACCGACGCCACGTCGGCGTAGTCCGACGAGAACGCCGAGATCTTGGGGTCGCCCGCACGCTTGAGCGAGAAGGCGACGTCGTCGGCGGTGAGCTCGCCGTAGCCGTTGTTGCACTGGACGCCCTTGCGCAGGTGGAACGTCCAGGTGAGCCCGTCGGCGGACGTGTCCCAGCTCGTGGCGAGATCGGGCTCGATCTGGTCCGGGTTCATCGTGCCGGGCTTGAAGCGCACGAGCCCGTTGAACATCCAGCCGATCACCGCCTTGTCGGGCGTGGTGGCGCTGCGATGCGGATCGAGAGATCCCAGATCGGCCGCGGCCATGCCCACGTTGAGGACCTTCTGCGCTGCAGCGGGCAGCGCCGCCGCGAGCAGAACCGCGCCGAGCAAGCCGGCGACCATCGACGCAAAATGTCTCATTTCGCTCCTCCGTGGTTCAAGTCTGCCGCCGTACCCCGAGGCTCCTCGACGGCGGCGAATCGACCGATGTCGAAGGCGCCAAGGGGACTCGCCGAGGCGCCGTTTCGGATCAGCTCGGCGATGATCATACCGATGGCCGGCCCGAGCTGAAAGCCGTGGCCGGAAAAACCGAAGGCATGCACCAGGTTGGGCGTCGTGCGGCTGAAGCCGACCACGGGGAGATGATCCGGCATGAGGCCCTCGAGCCCCGACCAGGTGCGGATCACCAGCGCCGACTCGAGCCAGGGAACGATCTGCATCGCCTTGTCGATCGCGCGCGCGGAGACCTCGCTCAGGGGGCGCGAGCGCTCGCGCTCGAAGTCCGCCCACCCCTGGCCGCCGCCGAGGATCACGTTGCCGCGGGCCGCCTGCCGCAGGTACACGTCTCCGCCGCACACGCCGATCGAGCGCGTGACGAGCGGAGGCAGCGCCTCGGTGACCAGCATGTCGGGCGAATGGATCGCGATGGGAACGCGCTCGCCGAAGGCCGCCGCGATCTCGCCGGCCCAGGCCCCCGCCGCGTTCACCAGGAAGCGCGACGACACTTCGAGCCCTTCGCAGCGCAGCGCGAAGCGGTCTCCGTCGCGGGCGGCGGCGACGACCCGGGTGAACTCGCGCACCTCGGCGCCCGCGGCGCGCGCGGCGCGTCCGAAGGCCGGCGCGACCAGGCGCGGATTGGCGTGGCCGTCCTCGGGCGCGAGCGACGCGCCGAACACCTTGTCGCCCAGCCAGGGATACTCGGCGCGAATCCGCTTCGCGCCGATCAGCTCGAGGTGCAGTCCCAGGTCGGCGGCGTCCGCCAGGTAGCGCTCGAGCTCGTCCATGTCGGCGTCGCTGCGCGCGAGCTTCAGGTGCCCGGAAGCGACGAACTCGCAGTCCGTGCCGACGAGCTCGCGCAGCCGCCCCCACAGCTCGCGCGAGCGGCGCGCGAGCGGTAGCTCCGCGAGGTGACGTCCCTGCTGGCGCACGCCGCCGAAGTTGACGCCGCTCGCCTGCGATCCCAGCGCGCCTTTTTCCATCAGGCACACCGAGAGCCCGGCGCGGCGCAGCTGCAGCGCCGCCGAGCAGCCCTGGATGCCGCCGCCGACGATCGCGACGTCGACGTCGACTCTCTCGGTCACGGCGAGCCCGCCCACGGCATCGGGATCGGCTTCACGGGAGGCTGGCCGCGGAGCCGCCCGACGCTCGCGACGTCGCGTCCGCATTGCGCCGCCAGCAGCTCGGCGGCCGCCAGGCCGCACATCCTTCCCTGGCAACGGCCCATGCCGATGCGTGTGATCGCCTTCATCCGGTTCATCTCGACGAGCGCGAAATCGCGGATCGCCGCCTTCGCCTGCCCCACGCGGATCGACTCGCAGCGGCAGAGGATCGTGTCGTCGGCGAGCGCCGCGAGCTGCGACGGGATCGGAAACGCGCGCTCGAGCGCCGCGCGAAACTTCGCGAGCCGCGCGAGCCGCGCGTCGATCGCTGCGATCCGGACGGCATCGCGCGGGCGGCCAAAGCGCGCCGCTATGGCGAGCCCGACGCGCTCGCCCCACAGCTCCGCGGCGTCGGCGCCGCCGATTCTCGCGCCGTCGCCGGCGAGATAGACGTTCGGCACGCTGCTCTCGCCGTCGGCGTTGCGCTCGGGCAGCCATTGCCGGCTGTCGCGGTCGAAGCGGAACGCGCAACCCGCGAGGTCGGCGAGCTGCGTCTCGGGCTTGAGCCCGAAGCCCAGACCCACCGCGTCGCAGTCGACGCTCTTGTCGATGCCGCCGCGACGATAGCGCAGCTCGCGCACGCCCCCGTCGCCGGCTATCGCGAGGTCGGTTGCGCCTTCCTCGATCGCGATGCGATGCGCGCCGAGCCACGCGCGGTAGTACAGGCCCTTGGCCAGCGTGCGCGGCTCGGCGCCCATGGCGGAGAGCGCGCCGCGCTTGTCCGCCGCGGAGGACGTATCGAGCACGGCGGCGACACGCGCGCCCGCCTTGGCGTACTGGTACGCAACGAGATACAGGAGCGGTCCCGTGCCGACGAAGGCGACGCGACGGCCGATGGCGCAGCCCTGGACCTTGAGCGCGATCTGCGCGCCGCCGAGCGAGTACACGCCGGGGAGCGTCCATCCCGGGAGCGGCAAGATGCGATCCATCGCCCCTGCGGCGATGACCAGGACGTCGAACCCGATCCTGCCGGTGTGCCCGTCGTGCAGCGTATCGAGCTTGCGGTCCCAGACGTTCCAGGCGAGCGTAGAGGACCGATAATCGATCGCGCCGGCGAGGCGTGCGATCGCCTCGTGCAGCGCGCGCGCCTTCCGGGCTTCGAAGCCGTAGCGCGCCGAGTAGGGGCGCCGGAACACGTCCGGCGCCTGGCGGTAGATCTGGCCGCCGCCTTTCGGCGCCTCGTCGACGAGCACTGCGGCCAGTCCGTGCCGCGCGAGTGCCTCCGCGGCACGGATGCCCGCCGGTCCCGCCCCGACGATGGCGATCGCGGGATCAGCCACGCGCGCGGGTCCGATCGGTCGTCACGCGCATGCCTGCGGCGACGAGCGTGCCGCAGGCGCGCAGAGGCTTGCCGTCGACGGCGACCCAGCACTCCTGGCACGCACCCATGAGGCAGAAGCCCGCGCGGGGCCCGTCGACGGCGTTCGCTTCCGCGAGCCGGCGGCGCGCGGTCAGCACGGCGGTGAGGATCGTGTCGCCTTCGCAGGCGGTCGCCGGCGCGCCGTCGAGGACGAACGCGAGCGAGGGTCGATCGCGATCGACCAGGCGCAGCATCTGCCCGCGCGCGGCGTCTTCAGGCACGGATTGCCTCGGCGGTCATGTCGGTCGGGAGGCGGATCGTCGGTCAGAACACGCGGCCGGAGCCTTCGCTCGCGAGCAGGGACTCGACGTGATCGAGATCGGACTGGATCACGCGCAGCACCTCGTCGTTGATCACCGCGCTGTCGCGCAGCTGCAGGAGCTCCTCGCGCTCGGCGCGGAGCGCCGTCAGCCGCAGCCGCCGCTCGGCCTCGCGCTCCACGTCGATCCGCCGGCGACGCTCCGCGTTCGCTGCCTGGTCCGCCGCGTAGCGCTCGTAGTCGTCGATCAGCGATTGCGCGTAGGCGCGCTCGGCCGGCTGCGTGAGCCGAGGCAGCTCCTGGCGGATCGCCGCCGCGGCGGCCTGCGCGGCCGCGAGCCTCGCCGCGCGTTTCTCGCGGGCCAACACGCCGTCGCCGCGGACGTCGAGCCAGCGGATGAAGAGCGGCAGCGAGAGCCCTTGCACGACCAGCGTGATCAGGATCACGCTCGCGGCGATGAAGATGATGAGCGCGCGTCCGGGGAACGCCTCGCCCGAGGCCGTGACGAGCGGAATCGACAGCGCGGCGGCCATCGTGACCGCGCCGCGAATCCCGGCCCAGCCAACGAGGAACACGTTGCGCGGCTGGTGGATGCCCTCGCGCTCGCGAATCTTGCGCGACAGGAGCAAGGGAAGGTACGCAGCCGGGAACGTCCAGACGAGCCGCAGCACGATCACGGTCGCAGTCACCGCGAGCGCCAGCAGCGCGAGGCTCAGCCCGTCGGCCTGGTTCAGTGCCGCCATGACCGAGTGGAGCTGCAGGCCGAGCAGCAGGAAAACGAGGCCGTTGAAGACGTAGAGCAGCATGCCCCACACCTCCCAGGCGTGGCGACGCGTGGCCGCGTCGCCGAGGCGCGCGTCGTCGATCCCGGCGAAGAGCCCTGCGGCGACGACCGCGAGGATGCTGCCCAGGCCCAGCGCTTCGGCCGCGATGTACGCGGCGTAGGGCGTGAGCAGCGAGATGATCGTCTGGATCGTCGGATCGTCCAGGCAGAAGCGAACGAGCCCGCGGCGCAACCGCCCGACGAGCCAGGCGAGCGCCATGCCGAGCAGAAAGCCGCCGCCGGAGAGCAGAACGAAGTCGATCCCCGCGGCGCGCCAGCTGAACGCGCCCGTGACGACCGCCGCGACCGCGAACTTGAAGGCGATCAAGCCCGACGCGTCGTTGATGAGGCTCTCGCCGCCGACGATCGTCGTCACCCGCGCGGGGACCGCGAGCCGCGTGGTGATCGCGGTGACGGCGACCGCGTCGGTGGGCGAGATCACCGCGCCGAGCGCGAACGCCGCGGCCAGCGGCATCGCGGGCACGATCCAGTGCACGAAGTAGCCGACGACGATCACCGTCATCAGCACGAGGCCGAAAGCCAGCAGCAGCACCGGACGCAGGACGAACAGCAGGTCGCGCTTCGGAATCAGCCAGCCGTCGGCGAATAAGAGCGGCGGGATGAACAGCAGGAAGAAGACCTCGGGCGGGACCTGGAGCGCGCCGAAGTGCGGCACGTACGAGAGCCCGATGCCCGCGATAACCTGCAGGATCGGAAGCGGAGCGGTCGGGAGCCATCGGCCGATCGCGCCCACCGCCGCGATCGCGAGCAGCAGCGCGAGCGTGATCTCGACCAGGCCCATGAGACGATTTTACGCTTCGCTCATCCCTGCTTGGAGGCCGCTGCCGTCCGGGTCAGGACCACGTGCAGCGCGCGCTCGCCGGCGACATGCTTCGAGCACTCGTAGCCCAGAGCGCGCGCATCGATGTCGCGCAGCAGGTGCTCGCCCGATCCCAGCAGCACGGGGCGTACCGCGAGATGCAGCTCGTCGATCAAGCCCGCGCGAAGGTATTGGCGCACGGTAGACACGCCGCCGCCCAGCCTGACGTCGCGGCCGCCTGCCGCGGCCCGGGCCCGCCCGAGCGCCGTGTGGATGCCCTCTGTCACGAAATGGAACGTCGTCCCGCCCCGCATGGGCAGCGCCGGGCGCGCATACTGCGTGAGCACGAACACGGGAACGCGGTACGGCGGCTCGTCGCCCCACCAGCCCTTCCAGTTCTCGTCGGGCCAGGGTCCTCGCACCGGACCGAACATGTTGCGCCCGATGATCCATGCGCCGATGCCCTCGAAGCCACGCTCGGCCATCGAGTTGTCCACGCCGGTTTCTCCGCCGTCCTGCTGGTGCCTCGCGCGCCAGACGCGAGTGGAGAAGAACCACTCCATCAGCTCGGGGCCGTTTACGCCGAGCGGATTCTGCAGGTGCTGGCCCGGGCCGGCGCCGAAGCCGTCGAGCGAAATCGCGAAGCTTTGCACGCGCAGCCTGGACATCGGGGCTCTCCGCTAGGACCGGATCTCGGGCTCGACGAGCTGCGCGAGCAGGGCCAGCGACTCCTGCCAGCCGAGGTAGCACATCTCCGGAGGAATCATCTCGGGAATGCCCTCCTGCACGACGTTCACCTCCGTTCCGCACAGAACCTTCTTGAGCGATACCGTGACCACCATCTCGCCCGGCAGGTTCGGATCGTCGAACCGATCGCTGCGGCGGATGCGCTCGTCCGGCACGAGCTCGAGATACGCGCCACCGAAGCTGTGGCTGTCACCGGTGGTGAAGTTCGTGAACGACATCCTATAGCTGCCGCCGACCCGGGCGTCGAGATGATGGACCTTGCCTGTGAAGCCGTTTGGCGGCAGCCATTTGACCATCGCCTCGGCATCGAGGAAGGCGCGATAGACGCGCTCCGGCGGGGCGCGCAGGACACGGTGCAGCCGTACGGTGTTGGCCATCGGGATTCGCCCTCGACGAGTTGGGGATCGGGACCTCGAGTCTCGCGCCGGTCCCGCAGCCACAGTCTAGCGCAGCGCCTCCGGCAGCGGCGAAGGCGTGCCCGCGCGTCATGGCCATCGAGCCTATAATCGGAAGCCTGTCCCGCCGGCTCGAACGGGCGACTATCCGCGAAGGAAAGTCCATGGACATCGTGTCACGCGCGAGCGTCGTTCTCGGCGCCGCCCTGGCCGCCGCGCTCGCGATTCAGGCGAGGGCGGCGGAGATCCGCATCGCCTGCTACTCCGACGGCAACGAGTGCGAGGTCACGCAGGATCTCGCCAGGCGCTTCGAGGCCCAGAATCCGGACGTCAAGGTGGCGATCGACAAGGTCCCGTACAAGGCGATCCTCGAGCAGCTTCCGGTGCAGCTCGCGGCGGGCGAAGGCCCGGACATCGCGCGGGTGACCGATCTCGGAGGGCTGTCGAAGTACTACCTCGACATCACGCCCTACGTGAAGGACCCGAAGTACTGGGAGGCGAACTTCGGCCAGACGCTGAAGTGGCTTCGCTCAGGGCCCGGCGACAAGGGCATCTACGGGATGCTCACGCAGCTGACGGTCACAGGGCCGTTCGTGAACAAGACGCTTTTCGAGCAGGCGAAGGTCGCGCTGCCCGGAGCCAAGGCGACCTGGGACGACTGGGCGGCCGCCTGCCGGCAGGTCGCCAAAGCCACGCAGGTCCCGTTCGCGATGGCGTTCGACCGCAGCGGCCACCGCTTCACCGGCGCCGCGATCAGCCAGGGCGCGAAGATCTTCGACGCCAAGGGCAATCTGGTCGTCGACGACGGCTTCAAGGCATTCGCGAAGAAGTTCTACGACTGGAATCGCGACGGCACGATGCCGAAGGAAGTCTGGGGCAGCGTCGGCGGATCGACGTACCGCGACGCGTTCGAGGAGTTCGCCAATGCGCGGGTCGTGCTCTATCTGTCCGGGAGCTGGCAAATCACGCGCATGGACAAGCAGATCGGCAAGAACTTCGACTGGATCGCGGTTCCGAATCCGTGTGGCCCGGGCGGGTGCACGGGCATGCCGGGCGGTGCCGCGTTCGTCGCGCTCAAGCGCACCAAGGCACCGAAGGAGGTCGGCCGGTTCCTCGACTTCCTCGCGAGCGAGCCCGTTTACGCCGAGTACATGGCGCGGACGGAGAACATCCCCGCGAACACGGCGGTCGCGAAGAAGGGCGTCGATTACAAGGTGTCGCCGCCGGCGAAGGCCGCGCTGGCGGTTTTCGTCTCCGATGTCGGCCAGATCTCGCCGATCGCCTACGAGATCCAGGGCTACAAGCTCAACCGGGCGCTGTTCAATCCGACCGCTGCGCGGCTCGGCCAGGCGATCGCCGGCGAGATGAGCCTCGACGATGCATTGAAGCGCATCAGTGCCGACATCGACGAGCAGGTGCGGGCCGCCGGGAAATAGATCGTCATTCCCGCGGATGCGGGGATCCGGCGTCTTTTGCTGAGGAAGACGAGGATCTTCGCTTGCGCGGGACGGCACACAAAGCATCGCGCGTGACGCGCTCGAAGGGACCTCCCTGAGAATGGCCGGTTCGTCGCCAATCACGTTGCGCTCCTTCGCCGGAGCGGCGGCCGGCGCGGTGCTCGACACGCTCGAATGGCCTATGCGCGGCCTGCAGCGCCTCCTGGGCGTGCCGCGGATCGGCTGGGCGTTCGTCGCGCCCAACCTGCTCGTGCTGGGGCTCTTCACCTTCCTGCCGATCGTCATCGACTTCTACTATGCGGCGAGCGGCGGCGCGCAGCTCTATCCGGCGGAGCGGCCCTACGTCGGTCTCGAGAACTTCCGGACGCTCTTCGAGTGCACGAACTATCTCGATCCGTCGACCTGCCGCAAGGACCTGTTCTGGCGAGCGGTCTACAACACCGCCTGGTTCGCGCTCGTCCAGGTCGCGCTGATGGTGCTCTTCAGCCTGATCACGGCGCTGGTGCTCAACCGCGGGATCGTCGGCCGCGGCTTCTTCCGCGGCGTGTTCTTCTATCCGGTGCTGCTGTCGCCGGTCGTGGTCGCGCTCGTCTGGAAGTGGATCCTGCAGCGCGAGGGGCTCCTGAACGCACTGCTGCAGGGCGCGGGCCTCGCCGGCCCCGTGTGGCTCGACGAGCCGAGCTGGGCGTTCTTCTGGAGCGTCTTCGTCAGCATCTGGGCGCACATGGGCTTCTACACGCTCATCCTCCTCGCCGGCCTGCAGGCGATCCCGGCCGACCTCTACGAGGCGGCGGAGATGGACAGCGCATCGCCGTGGCGGCGCTTCCGGCGCATCACGCTGCCGCTCCTGGCGCCGAGCCTCCTCGTCGTGCTCGTGCTTGCGCTGATCCGCGCGGTCCAGGTCTTCGACGAGATCTTCGTGCTCACGGGCGGCGGCCCCGGATCGGCGACGCTCTTCATCGTGCAGTTCATCTATCAGACGGCGTTCGCGGAATCGATCAGACTCTACGGCCTCGCGGCGGCCGCGTCGCTCGTGCTCGCGGCGACGCTCCTCCTATTGACGCTCGCGCAGCTGCGGATCTCCGGCCAGGCGGCGCAACGCAAGACGCGCGGGGATGGCTGACCTCGCCCGCATGCTCAAGGCGACGCGCGGCCGCGGCCGGCTCGACTGGACCGACTGGCTCAGCTACGCCTACCTCCTGGTCGGCATCGTCCTGATGTTCGGGCCCGTCGCGTGGCTCGTGCTCTCGTCGTTCAAGAGCGCAGCGGCGCTGAACGAATTCCCGCCGCAGCTTCTTCCCTACGGTCAGGCGACGGCGAAGGTTCCGGGCCATGACGAACCGCTGCCGCTCTTTCGCGTGAAGCTGCCCGACGGCTCCACGCGCGAGATGGTCGAGGTCCGCCGCGTCGGTATCGAGGCGACGATGGCCGATCCGAAGAAGCCGGACGAGGAGATCAAGGTCAACATCCGCGACCGCGAGAAGCTGCGGGACTTCCATCTGGCGGTCGAGAACTATGCGGAGCTCTTCGGCAAGTTCGACTTCGCGCGCTTCCTGTGGAACAGCGTGTTCATCACCGTGGTGGCGACGCTCCTTACCCTGCTGTTCAACGCCATGGCGGCGTTCGCGCTCTCGAAGTACAGGTTCGGCGGCGAACGATGGGTGTTCCTGCTGATCATCTCGACGCTGATGATTCCGCCGACGATCATCCTGGTGCCGAATTTCCTGGTGGTTTCCGAGCTCGGGATGCTCAACAGCCTGTGGGGCGTGATCTGGCCGGCGGTCGCCACGCCGACGGGCGTCTTCCTCCTGCGCCAGTACATGCTCACCATCCCCGACGAGCTGATCGACGCGGCGCGCATGGATCACGCGAGCGAATGGCGGATCTTCTGGCGGATCGTCCTGCCGCTCTCGGCGCCGGCGCTTGCGGTGCTGGCGATCTTCTCCGTGATGTGGCGGTGGAACGACTTCCTCTGGCCACTGGTCGTGCTCTCGCGCACCGAGAAGTTCACCCTCCAGCTCGCGCTCAACGCCTTCCAGGGCGAGCTCACGACGCAGTGGAACTACCTGCTGGCGATGACGGTGCTGACGCTCGTTCCCGTCACGCTCGTGTTCGGCTTCCTCCAGCGCTACATCACCACCGGCATCGCCTCGGCCGGGATCAAGTAGCGGGCGGCTGGCGTCATGGCGAGCCTCGAGCTCAGGAAGGTGATCAAGCGCTACGCCGAGACCGCGGTGATCCACGGCGTCGACTTGAGCGTCGCGGACGGCGAGTTCGTGGTCTTCGTCGGGCCCTCGGGCTGCGGCAAGTCGACGCTGCTGCGGATGATTTCCGGGCTGGAGACGGTGAGCGAAGGC
Organism: Casimicrobiaceae bacterium; assembly: GCA_035501595.1. Classification (GTDB taxonomy): domain Bacteria; phylum Pseudomonadota; class Gammaproteobacteria; order Burkholderiales; family Casimicrobiaceae; genus PALSA-1003. The sequence continues at coordinate 62,926 of DATJVX010000063.1, forward strand.
GAGGTCGAGATCGACGGCCGGCGCGTCAACGACGTCTCGGCCGCGCAGCGGGGGCTGGCGATGGTGTTCCAGTCCTACGCGCTGTACCCGCACATGACGGTGTATCAGAACATGGCGTTCGGGCTGGAGAACATCCGGACGCCGCGCGCCGAGATCGACGCGAGGGTGCAGGCCGCGGCGAAGCTGCTGCAGCTCGACCGTCTCCTCGACCGCCGGCCGACGCAGCTCTCGGGCGGCCAGCGGCAGCGGGTCGCGATCGGGCGGGCGATCGTGCGCGAGCCGGCGATCTTTCTCTTCGACGAGCCGCTGTCGAACCTCGATGCCGAGCTGAGGGTGCAGATGCGCACGGAGTTGACCGCGCTCCACCGGCGCTTGAAGACCACGATGATCTACGTGACGCACGACCAGGTCGAGGCGATGACGATGGCCGACAAGATCGTCGTGCTGCGCGGCGGACGCGTCGAGCAGGTCGGCGCGCCGCTCGAGCTGTACAACGCGCCGCGCAACCGCTTCGTCGCGGGATTCATCGGCTCGCCGCGGATGAATTTCCTGCCGGCGAAGCTGACGAGCGTCATGCAGGACGCGGTCGACGTGACGGTCGGCGCCGGCGGCATGGCGACGCTGCCGTTCCGCGGCGGCGCCGAGCTCATCGGCGGCGACGTGACGCTCGGCATCCGCCCGGAGCACGTCGCGCTCGAGCACGCGGAACCGGGCGCGCTGCGGCTTCCGGCCACGGTCGAGCTCACCGAGCGGCTCGGCGCGACGAGCTTTCTCTACTGCGCACTGGCCGACGGGACGAAGCTCACGGTGCAGGCCGCCGGCGAGGCGAAAGGGGGAGCGGGCGAGCGCATCGAGGTCGCCATCCCCGTGGGCAGGACGCATCTCTTCAATGCGACGGAGACGGGCGTCGCGCTCGAGCGCGTGCCGCCGCCTGTGGGTATCTGAGAGCGACCGAGGGGAACCGAGGGCATCCGATGCAGCCGCTCGTCGCCGCGTCGCTGCTCGAAGCCACCGAAGACGGCGCGCGGTTCGGATTCGCGGACGGCTGGCAGTGCCGGCTGTTCGTCCTCGCCGACGACATCCTGCGCGTGCTGCTGATCCCGCCGGACGGATTACGCGAGCCGCGCACGTGGATGGTCGCGCCCGGCGGAACGGACGTCCCGTGGGAAGGCCGCGACCGGCTCGACGTGACGGCTTTCCCGCGCCCGCGGTTCGAGCTGCGCGAGGGCGCCGAAGTCGTGCTGCAGACCTCGAGTCTGGCCGTGACCGTGCGGCTGCAGCCCTTCGGCCTGGAATGGTCGACGCTCGACGGACGGGGCTTTGCCGCCGATCGCGCGACGCACGCCTACGCCTCCGCCCGCGGCGGTGCGACCAGGCATTTCATGAGGCGCGAACCGGACGAGCTCTACTTCGGGCTCGGCGACAAGACCGGGACCCTCGACAAGCATGGCCGCAGGCTGCGCAGCCTCGCGCTCGACGCGCTGGGCTACGACCCCGAACGAAGCGATCCTCTGTACAAGCACTGGCCGTATCTGATCGTGCGGCAGGGCGGCAGGAGCGGCGTCGTCGCCTACGGGCTCTTCTACGACACGCTCTCGACCGCGACCTTCGATCTCGGCTCGGAGCACGACAACTATCACGGCTTCTACCGCTACTGCGAGATCGAGCGCGGCGAGCTCGACTATTACGTCTTCCTCGGTCCGCGCGTGCGCGACGTGGTGCGCAAGTTCGCCGAGCTGACCGGGAGGATGGCCTTCGGACCGCGCTGGAGCCTGGGTTACGCCAACACGGCGATGAGCCTGACCGACGCGCCGAACGCGCAGGCGCGGCTCTCGGAATTCATCGACCGCGCCGCGCGGCACGACATGCCCATCAGCGCGTTCCACTTCGGCTCCGGCTACAGCAGCATCGGACCGCGGCGCTACGTGTTCACCTGGAACCGCGAGAAGTTCCCGGATCCGAAGCCGCTGATCGCGAAATTCCGGCGCGCGAACATTCGCCTGGTCGCGAACATCAAGCCCTGCCTGCTCGACGACCACCCGGCGTACGCGGAGGTCGCGGCGCGCGGCGCGTTCATCCGCAACCGGGCCACCGGCGAGCCGACCGTCGGCCAGTTCTGGGACGGCCGCGGCGCGTGGATCGATTTCACCCACCCCGAAGGCCTGCGCTGGTGGCAGGCAGGTCTGGATCGCCAGCTCCTGCACTACGGCATCCTGGGCTGGAACGACAACAACGAATGCGAAGTCTGGGACGAGGATGCGGAATCGCGCGGATTCGGCCAGGCGATTCCCATCGACCGCTCGCGGCCGCTGCATCCTCTGCTGATGACGCGGGCCACGTACGAGGCGCAGTCACGCCGGTTTCCCGACGAGCGTCCGTTCACCGTCACGCGCGCCGGACCGCCGGGGATCCAGCGCTATGCGCAGACTTGGTCCGGCGACAACACAACCTCCTGGCACACGCTGCGCTGGAACATCCGCATGGGGCTCACGATGAGCCTCTCGGGCATGTTCAACACCGGGCACGACATCGGGGGATTCGCGGGACCGGTGCCCGATCCCGAGCTTCTCGTGCGCTGGGTGCAGAGCGGCGCGTTCAGCCCGCGCTGCATCATGAATTCGTGGAAGGCCGGCGGGGAAGTGAACACGCCCTGGCTGCACACCGAGGTGATCCCGATCGTTCGCGACTGGATCCGGCTGCGCTATCGCCTGATGCCCTACCTCTACACGCTCTACTGGCGCGCCGCGGTCTTCGGCGAGCCGATGCTGCGCCCGGCGTTCTACGAGTTCGAGAACGATGCGCGCAGCTTCGCCGACAGCGACGATTTCCTGCTCGGGCCGAGCCTGCTGGTCGCGTCGGTCGTCGAGCCCGGGCAGCGCGAGCGGGCGGTCTATCTGCCGGCTGGCCCCGGAGAATGGCTCGATTTCTGGACCGGCGGGCACCTGCCCGCGGGACGCGAGATCGTCGCGCCGGCGCCGCTCGAGCGCATCCCGCTGTTCGTTCCCGCGGGAGGCATCATTCCGACGACCGGCACCGGAGACATGCGGCGGTTGCACGACGAGCCCTCGCGGGCACTGCGGATCTTCCCCGGCAGCGCGCACGGGCGCAGCGAGTTCACGCTCTACGAAGACGATGGACTCACGCACAGCTGGCGCGAAGGCGACAGCGCGGAAGTCGAATGCACGCTCGAATGGACGCGCAAGACCGTCGCGCTGTGCGTCGAGCGCAGCGGCCGCTATTCGCTGCCCTATGCCGCGATCCGCGTGATCGCGCCGCCCGGCGAGCGCAGACGGCTGGTCCTGAGCGGCGACGGGGTGGAGCTCGAGACCTGACCGAAGCAACGAGTCGTTCAGGCCCGCGGCCGGTCGTGCTCCGGGGTCCGCAGGCGCTGCACGAGCGCTTGGTCGAGACGCACGCCGAGCCCGGGTGCGTCGGGCGCGCGCAACTGCCCGTCGGCGACCTTCGGCAGGGCACCGGCCACGAGCTCGTCGAACAGCGGCGTCTCCGCGTATTGCATCTCGAGTAGCTCGAAGCCGGCGACGGCCGAGCCGATCTGAAGGCTGGCCGCGTGGCACACGGGCCCGCTCGGATTGTGCGGCGAGAAGCCGACGCCGCGGCGCGCCAGCGCTTCGGCCACCGCCAGCATCTCCTCGACGCCGCCGACATACTTCACGTCGGGCATCATCACGTCGTAGGCGCCGGCTTCGAGGAAGGGCAGGAATCCGCGGACCATCGACATCTCTTCGCAGCCCGCCAGGCGCACGCCGCGGCCGTTGAGCGCCGCGCGCAGCGCCCGGATCGTCTCCAGCATTTCCGGCGTCTCGGGCACGGGACATTCGAGCCAGTACAGGCGGTACGGCTCGATCGCGCGCACGACCGATTCGGCCGCGGCGCGGTTGAGCCGCCAGTGACAGTCGACCATGAGATCGACGCTGGCGCCGACCGCGCCGCGCACGGCGGCGATGCGCGCGAGCGCCGCGTCGATCCGGGCCGGATCGGCTTTCCGGTCCGGCTCGCCGTAGAGCTCGACGCCGTCGAAGGGCGCGATCTTGATCGCGCGAAAGCCGTCGGCGACCGCACGTGCCGCGCGCTCCGCGAAAGCTTCGGGCGTGCGCAGCACGGTGCCGCGATTGACGTTGGCGTAGACCTTGACCGATTCGCGCCGCTTTCCCCCGAGCAGGCGCGCGAGGCTCGTGCCGGCTCCTTGCGCGCGCAGATCGTGCACGGCGAGGTCGAGCGCGGACACGACCGCGAAATCCGGAAGCGAGCCTGCCGCGGCGCGCGCCGGGGCGAGATCGACCGCTTCCGGCGCGCGGCCGACGACGTCCTCCTTGCGCCGGTCGAACAGAGGTCGCATGACGCCTTCGCGTCCGGCGAGCGTCGCCTCGCCCAGACCGAAGCGACCCGAGGCATCCTCCAGCTCGACGAAGCTCCAGCAGGTCTTGGAGGTGACCTGAACCGAGTGCCATCGCGCCGCGCGGATGGGCGAGCTCACTCGCCTACTTGCCCCAGCGAAGCGCGAGCGGCCGGACTTCGGCCGCGAGCTCGAGCAACCCGGCCCGAGTCGCGGGATGCAGCGGCGCGAGCGGATGGCGCACCGCCTCGCTCCTGATCACGCCGCCCGCGACCATCACGGTCTTGGTCGCGCGCAGCCCGCATTGCCGGTTCTCGTAGTTCACGAGCGGCAGAATGCGTGCGTAGCCGCGCGCGGCCTCGGTCCTCCGGCCCGCGAGATGGTCGACGACCACGGGCCGGATCAGGTCCGGCAGCAGCGCGCTCGGCATCGTCCCGGTCGCGCCGGCGTCGAGGTCGGCCATCAGCGTGATCGATTCCTCGCCGTCGAAGGGACCGGCGATGGCCTCGCCGCCGGCTTCGATCAGCGCGCGCAGCTTGCCTGCCGCGCCCGGCACCTCGACCTTGAAATAGCGCACCTGCGGAACCTCGCGCGCGAGGCGGGCGAGAAACGCGACCGACAATGCAACCCCCGAGAGCGGAGCGTCCTGAACCATGATCGGAACGCCGCCGGCCTCGGCCACGCGCGCGAAATGCTCGAGCATCCCGCTGTCCTCGGCGCGCAGGCTCGCCCCATGGTACGGCGGCATGAGCATCAGCATCGCCGCGCCGGCGGCCCCCGCTTTGCGCGCGCGCTCCGCCGCGATCCCAGTGCTGAAATGGCTGCAGGTGACGATGACCGGCACGCGTCCCGCGACGTGCGAGAGGGACAGCTCGAGCAGCGTGTCGCGCTCGGTATCGGAGAGCGCGAACTGCTCGGAGTAGTTGGCGAGGATGCAGATGCCGTCGACGCATTGATCGATCATGCAGTCGAGCACGCGCCGCTGGCCGTCGAGGTCGAGCTCGCCCGATTCGGTGAACGCCGTCGGGGCGATCGGAAAGACACCGGTCAGCGGCTTCGCGGCTGCAGGGGACATGCGGGAAGCTCCGGAGAACGCCTGGCGCGGACGAGCCGGATTATGCGCGCGGTCCGCGTCCCGTGTCCGACGCCGAGCCGCCCGGAGGCACCGGCGCGATCGCGGCGACCAGCCCCTCGTGCTTGAGCTCGTCCCAGAACGCCGCCGGTATCGCCGCGCGGCAGTGCGCGAGGTTGGCTTGGGCCTCCTCCGCGTTGCGCATGCCGGTCACGACGCTGGCGACCGCCGGGTGAGCGAGCGGGAACTGCAGCGCAGCCGCGGCGAGCGCGACGCCGTGCCGGGCGCATACCGCCTCGATCGCCCTCGTCCGCTCCATGATGTCGGCCTCCGCCTCGACGTAGAAGAAGGTGGCGCCCGGCCGCGCGCCGGTCGCGAGAATCCCGGAGTTGAACGGCGCCGCCATCAGCACCGAGATGCCGCGGCGCTCGCAGTCGGGGAGGAAAGCATCGAGCGCGCTGTGGTCGAGCAGCGTGTAGCGCCCTGCGAGCATGAAGCAGTCGAAGTCGCCGTCGGCGGCGAAGCGCATGAGGATGCTCCAGTCGTTCACCCCGACGCCGAACGCCTTGATGGTCCCGGCCGCGCGGAGGTCCACCAGCGCTCGGTGGGCACCGTCCATCGCCTCGCGGTAGCGCTGCTCGACGAGATCGCCCTGCCAGCGGCGATTGACGTCGTGGATCAGCACGATGTCGACCGCGTTGGTGCCCAGGCGCTGCAGGCTGTGCTCGAGCGAGCGCAGCGTCCCGTCGTAGCTGTAGTCGAAGGCGACCTCGAAGGCGTGCGCGCCGCTCGAGGGACCCGGAGCTGCACCTCCGCCGAGCGGCTTCATGAGCCGTCCGACCTTGGTCGAGATCGTCACGGATCGGCGATCGATGCTGCGCAAGGCGGCGCCCAGACGGTGCTCGGCGAGGCCCAGCCCGTAGAACGGCGCGGTATCGAAGTAGCGCAAGCCCGCGGCGTAGAGCCCGGCGAACCCCGCGCCGACTTCGGCGTCGCTAGCGTCGCCCGCCGGGCTGCCGAATGGCGCCGTGCCCACGCCGAGCAGCGACACGGCGAGCTCGCGCCGGCCGATGCGCCGCGTGGCCGCGGGATCGTAGCTCACGCCTTGGGCGAGCGAGCGCGCCGGCTCGCCATGTTGTGCACGTGAACGTGCGCGCCCGGCGCGATGTCGGCCGTGGCGGCGCCGATCGGCTGGCCGTGCTTGCGCACGGGCGCGCCGGCGGCGATGGCGCGCAGCGCCATCTTGTGTCCCATCGGTATCGCCTCGCGCGCCACGGCGGACACGACACCGGCGCCCTGGCGCACGGCAACGGTCTCGCCCGCGGCGAGATCGCGCAGTGCCACCGCGACGTCGTCGTCGGGGTGAATGGCGAGGGCCGCCCAGCGCTCTTTCGAAGACGTAGCCATCGCGCTCAGGGCGAGGGGAGACGGACCTCGACGCCTGCCGACTCCTCGCGCAGCTTGAGCAGCGCTCCGACGTCGTGATCCTGCAGGCCGTGCCGAAGCGCTTCGTCCAGGCTCGCGAGCGCCGCGCGCCCGGCGGGCGCCGTCACTCCGAGCCCTTCGACCATCGCAAGCGCCAGCCGGCAATCCTTGTGCGCGAGCTTCACCATGAATCCGGGCGCGAAATCGCCGGCGAGCGGCCGCTTCGGCAGCGAGATGGCGAGCGCGTTGTTCCACGCCATGGTCGTGCGCAGCACGCTCATCATGGTGTCGAGCGTGAGGCCCGCCTTGGCGCCCGCGACGAGTGCCTCGATCGAGGCCTCCGACACGGCCGTTGCGAGCAGGTTGTTGATGAGCTTCATCGTCTGCCCGCCGCCTAGGGCTCCGCAATAGAAGAAGTCGGTGCCCATGCAGTCGAGCACGGGACGGCAGCGCACGACCACGTCGGGAGCGCCGCCTGCCATCAGCGTCAAGGTTCCCGACACCGCGGCGTCCGCGGTCTTTCCGACCGGACAGTCGATCATCGCCGCGCCTGCCCCGGCGACGGCAGCGCCGACGCGGCGCGTCGTCCCGGGATCGATCGTGCTCATGTCGATGTAGACCGATCCCTTGCGGATGCCCGCGACGATGCCGTCGACGCCCAGCGCGACGCCCTCGACGTCGGGCGCGTCCGGGAGCATGGTGATGACGATCTCGGTGGCGGCCGCGACCTCGCGCGGCGTCGCGGCCGAGCGCACTCCCGCCGCAATCAACGCGGCGACCGCAGCGGGATTGACGTCGGCGATGACGAGTTGATGACCCTTTCGGACGAGGTTGCGCGCCATGGCGCCGCCCATCGTCCCCAGGCCGATGAAACCCACGTTCATGGTGACCCTCGCTTCAGGAATCCCTCGATGACTGCTTCAGGAGTGCTCCTGCCAGCGCTGCATTTCCCACACCGGCGGCCCGCGCAGGTCGCTCGCGTCGCGGGACTCGAATTGCGCCTCGGTCGGCTTCCTGCCGCTCTTGTCGTAGGCCGCCTGCACGGCGGGCGCCGACGGCCTGAAGGCATCGCGCACCTGCGCCCAGGTGAGCGGTTGCGGGATCATCCGCCCGCCGACCATGAACTTCGACGTTTCGAGCAGCGCCAGCGCGTCGCCCTCGGTCGGCCAGCACCAGCCGCGCTTGAACAGCACCTCGTCCTCGACCACCTTGGCGCCTAGCTCGGGCGGCAGCTCCCAGTACTTGCGCGAAAGCTCGGACACGGCGCCGGCATTCATGGTCGCGAGCTTCGCGATCGCGTCCTGCTGCGCGAGTGTGAACGCGGTGACGATCGCCGGGTCGTTGCCGATCAGCTTCGAGCTGCCGATCCAGAACGAGCGGTGGAGATAGTAGCCGTCGGGATAGAACGGCGACTTCCTGACCGAAGGCAGCAGGATGCCCGCGCCTTCGCCGGCCGGTCCCTTGTAATGACCCTCGGTGTAGCCGAACGAGTTCACGACACCGACCGTGCCGATCTCCGCGTTGGCTTTGAGAAAGGCCGGGTAGATGAGCACCGCGGCGTCCATGCCGGTGGGAATGGTGGCGGCCTGCGCCTGCGTGGGCGTGTTGACGACCGTGATGTCGAACGCGCGCGGATCGGGGTTGCCGAGCTCGAAGCGCAGCCATTGCGTGAGCACGTTGTAGGGATCGCCGCCGAGGAGCGCACCGACCGTCTTGCCCCTGAGGTCCGCGACGTTGCGGATGGCCGAATCCTTGCGCACGCCGAGCACGAAGCGGAAATGGCCCTCGCCGACGGTCACGATCTGCAGGCCCTGGTTCTGCGCGACGAGCCGCACGATCGGCGTGTTGCCCCACATGCCGAAGTCGAGGTTGCCCGAGACGAAGGCCTCGACCATCGGCAGCGCGGACGGGTAATCGCGGTAGTCGATGGTCAGGTCGTAGCCCGCATCGCCGGCGAAACGCTCGAAGGTCTTGTTGGCGATCATGTACTGCGTGACCGGCGAATTGCCTGCCGCCCACGGCTGGCGTCCGACGGAAACCTTCACCGCCTTGCGCCCTTGAGCACGCAGCACCGCGGGCGCGGCGAGCGCGACCGACGCCGCACCGATGGCGCCCATGAAGCGCCGCCGCGACGAGTGCCGGGTTTCGTGCCGCGCGGCGTGCATCGCATCCCGCATTCCATCCTTCCGTCGTGTCATCGTTTCCTCCAGGTGAATATCAGGTGACGGTCGCGCGGTACGCTTCGTCACGGATGAGGCTCCAGATGTGCTGGGCCAGGGATTGAGTCTCGGGCAGCGCTCGCGTCGCGTCGGTGCGCGGCCGCGGCAGCGGCACGTCGATCACCGCTTTGAGCCGACCCGGGTGCGAGGTCATCACCGCGATGCGATCGGCGAGGAACACCGCCTCGTCGATCGCGTGCGTGATGAACACGACCGTGCGGCGCTCAGCGGCAGGCCGGTCCTGGCCCCAGATGCGCAGCAGCTCCTCCTGCAGGATGATCCGCGTCTGCGCATCGAGAGCGGCGAGCGGCTCGTCCATGAGCAGCACCTCGGGCTCGTTGGCGATAAGCCGCGCGAGCGCGACCCGCTGGCGCATGCCGCCGGAGAGCTGATGCGGGTACTTGTGCTCGGAGCCGGCGAGGCCGACGAGATCGATCGTCGCGCGGACGCGGCGCTCGATGCCGGCCGCGTCGAGGCCGTCGCCGGCGGGCCCGTTGCGCAGGCCGAAGCCGATGTTCCCCCACACGGTTTGCCAGGGGAAGAGCGCGTAGTCCTGGAACATGACGCCGCGCTCCGGGCCCGGCCCGCGGATCGGGCGCTCGTCGATCGACACCGTGCCCGTCGTCGGCGCGTCCAGTCCCGCGAGCACGTTGAGCAGCGTGGTCTTGCCGCAGCCCGACGGGCCGACGATCACCATGAACTCGCCCTGCGTCACCTCGAGCGTGACGTCCTCCACGGCGACCGTGCCGCCCGCGGCGTCGAAGCGCTTGCCGACGCCGTCGAGGCGGAGCTTCGTCCGGCTGCTCATGCGCTCATCCACGGCATGGCCCGGCGCATTCCCGCCCTCAACGCCCGGTCGAGCGCCAGCGCGACCAGGCCCACGGCAATCATGCACACGACGATGCGGTTGAGCTCGATCGAATAGGCGTAGAACACAAACATCATCTGGCCGATGCCGCCCGAGCCGCCGCCTCCCGCCTTGGCGCCGACCGCGAGCTCCGCGGCGACGATCGCGGTCCATGCGACGCCCATCGCGATCCGCAGTCCCACGCCGATCGCGGGCAGCGCGCCGGGCACGATCACAGTGCTGATGATCTTGAGCCTGGTGAGACCCATCGTCGCGGCGGCGCGCAGCAGCGTCGGATTGATGCGTTTCGCGCCCGCGGCCGTATTGACCACGATGGGAAAGAACGCCGCGTAGGCCACGATCAGGATGGCGGCCGGCGTTCCCGTCCCGAGCCATAGGATCGCGAGCGGCAGGATCGCGATCGCGGCGATCGGCCGGAAGCTTTCGATCAGCGGATCGACGTTGCGCTCGACGCTCGCGAATGCGCCCATGGCGAGGCCGAGCGGGATCGCCAGCCCCGCCGCGATCGCGAACCCGGCGAAGACGCGCCCGAGGCTCTGCAGCAGCGCGAGCGGCAGATCGCCCGACTCGACGAGCTGCATCGCGGCCGCGAGGACGCGCGTCGGCACGGGCGTGCGCGGATTGCCGCCCGCCGTGCCGGCGATCTGCCACACGACGAGGAGCGCGATGGGCAGCGCGATGCTGCGCGCGGCGGGAAGCGCGAGGCCGCGCGAGGCGTGCGAAACGGCGCTCACGAGATCCTCGCCTCCGCCGCCCACGGCGCGAAGCGCTGCCCCATCGCACGGAGACCGCGGTCGAAGAAGTAGCCCAGGAGACCGATCGCGGCGATGAAGGTCATTACCTGCGGCGTGAGCAGGAGCTCGCGATACCACTCGATCGCGTAGCCCAGGCCGCTCGGCGCGCCGATCAGCTCGGCGGCCACCACCGCCGTCCACGACGACGCAACCCCCAGGCGAAGCGCCACCAGCAGCGAGGGCAGCGCGGCGGGCACGACGACCTTCGCGACGATCCTCGCGCGCGGCACGCCCATCGTGCGCGCAGCGTCGACGAAACGCTTGTCGACGCTGCGCACGCCCGCGACGGTGCCCAGCAGGATCGGAAAGAAGGCGGCGTAGGTCATGATGAACACCGGCAACGCATTGCCCACGCCCAGGATGAAGAGCGCGAGCGGAATCCAGGCGATGCCGGAGATCGGACGCAGGATCTCGATCACCGGGTCGACGATATGGTCCAGGAGACGATTCAAGCCCATCGCCAGCCCGAGCGGAACGGCCAGCAGCGTCGCGAGCGCCAGCGAGAGGAGCATGCGCGCGAGGCTGATGCCTGCGTGCAGGAAGAGCTCGAGGTCGCCAGCGAGCGCGGCGAGGGCCTTGAGCACGGCGAGCGGCGTGGGCAGCAGCGCAGGATTCGAGATCCACGCCGCCAGCGCCCACCACAGCGCGACGAACACGGCCATGGTCCGGACGTAGGCGAGCGCCGTAGCGAAGCGATCGCGCCGGGAGCTCGCCGTCACAGCGAGCCGCCGATGCGGATCACCGATTCTCCCGTCTCGCCGAGCACCTCGCCCCAGGTGCGCGTGCCGGAGCACACCTCGAGCAGCAGTGCCAGCAGCCGGTCGGCGGCCGCGTCGAGATCCTCGCGCCCCTCGAACATCGCGCTCGCGTCGAAGTCGATCTGGGTGGCGAGCCGCACCGCCGTGTCGGGCCGGGCGCTCACCTTGATCGTCGGCGCGATCGCACTGCAATAGCTGTTGCCTGCGCCGGTCGTAAACAGCATCGCCTGCGCGCCGGCGGCGGCGAACCCGGTCATCGATTCCGGCGAGAACGCGGGGCCGTCCATCACGTAGAGCCCGGGCGCGGCCGGTGCCTCCGCGATGGCGAGCACGCCGCTCACGGCCCTCGCGCCGCCCTTGGCGATCGCACCGAGCGACTTCTCCTCGATCGTGCTCAAGCCGCCGCGGATGTTCTCCGCGCCCGGATTGCTGCCGGTGAGGTCGACGCCGGTCGCCGCCACCGCCGCCTCGCGGCGCTCCACCGCCGCGGCGATCGCCCGCGCGACGTCGGGCCGCGACGCGCGCTGCGCGAGGAGCTGCTCCGCGCCGAGCCATTCGATGGTCTCGCCGAACACGGCCGTGCCGCCGGCGTCGATGAGGCGGTCGACGACCCGACCGACGAGCGGGTTCGAGGCGAGCCCGGAAGTCGCATCGGAGTGGCCGCATTCCGCGGCGAGGAACAGCGAAGCGAGCGGGGCGCGCTCGCGGCGCAGGCGCGAGGCATCGCGCACGAGCTGCGCGGCGAGACGCATGCCGCGGAGGCTGAGCTCGAGCGCATCCTCGCCGACGTCGTCGAGCGCGATGCTCGCGACCGGCTTCCTCGCGACGGCGATCGCGTGCGCGAATTCGTCGGTGGTGCCACGGTCCGCACCGACGACCAGCGTCGCCGCGACATTGGGGTTGCGGCCGAGCCCTGCGAGCTGGGCGCTGTGACTCGCGCGATCCGCTCCGTACTGGCCGCGGCCGTAGCTGCTCGCGAAGAGCACCGTGCCGGAGACGCTCTCCGCGATGCGCGCCGCCGCGCGCGCGACGAGCCCGTTCAAGCCCAGGACCAGCACGGCGTTGCGCGCGCCGTAGCGGCCGTCGTCGCGTCGATATCCGGAAAAGGCGAGCTCGCCGCCGGCCATGACAAGGATTCCTCCGATCGCTTGCCGCCTGCGCCTGATGCGTGTTGCGCGCGCTTGCGTCTGTTAGCGCTTACATGTTAGCGTTACCATTTTCGGGCTGTCAAGACGTCAGCACGCCGGAAAGCAGGGAGGAGCACGCACATGCCCGCTCGCCGCTCTCGCTCGGTCGCTCCTCGGCCTTCCGCTCGGGCCGGCCGGACCCGGCTCCGCGACGTGGCGCAGGCGGCGGGCGTCTCGACGATGACCGTGGTGCGGGCGCTGCGGCAGCCGGACAAGGTGGCCGAGACCACGCTCGCGCGCGTCCGGCGCGTGATCGACGAGACGGGCTACACGCCCGACCTGATGGCGCGCGGGCTCGCCTCGAACCGTTCGGGCCTGGTCGCGGCGGTCGTTCCGCTGCTCACCAACTCGCTCATCGCCGAGATCGTGCAGGGACTCACCGATGCGCTCGCGCCGTCGGGCGTCCATCTGCTGCTCGGCGTGAGCGGCTTCTCCGCGGTCGAGGAGGAAGTGCTGGTGCGCGCCTTCCTGTCGCGGCGCATCGACGGCATCTACTTGACCGGGATCGTGCACAGCGAGGAGACCGTACGGATGCTCGAGCGCGCCGCGATTCCGGTGGTGGAGGGCGGCAATCTCACCCGCCAGCCGATCGACATGCTGGTCGGCTACTCGAACGTGCAGGCGGCGAGCGAAGTCACGCGCTATCTCGTCGAGTCGGACTACGCGCCCATCGGCTACATCGGCGCATTCCCGCGCGACAACGACCGCGCGCGCGACCGGCGCCGCGGCTACGAGCTCGCGCTCGAGCGCGCCGGACGCACGATCGATCCAAGCCTCTGTGCGGAGACCGCGCTCGACATCGACGCCGGCGCCCGCGCGATGGGTGAGCTTATCGAGCGCCATCCGAAGCTGCGCGCGGTGTTCTGCTCTGCGGATGCGCTCGCGGTCGGCGCGCTGTTCGAGTGCCAGCGGCGGCGCATCCACGTTCCGGGCCGCGTCGCGCTCGCGGGCTTCGACGACGTCGGCATTGCGGCGCAGGTCGTGCCCGCGCTCACCACGCTGCGCATTCCGCGCTACGCGATCGGCGCGCGCGCAGGCGAGATGATCCGCGACCGGCTCGAAGGCCGGCCGGTGAAGCGGCGGATCGTCGACACGGGATTCGAGCTCGTGAAGCGCGACAGCGCCTAGGCGTCCGCCTCCGCGGTTTGCCGAACTCGCGGCCAGCCTGCGGTGCTCCGGTTGCCGCTGGAGGGCGTTTCCCGCAGGGTTTACAACCCGTTACATCTCGAGCGTCAACGAGGCGCGCGCACGCCTCGTTAATCGCCAAAAGGACTTCGTTCAGTGCTCCGCTGTCGCGCAGGGGTAGCGCGGCCGCTCGCGATCAGGGAGGGCACGATGCGCTCTTGGCTTCAGGCACGTTGCTGGCCGGTGCTGTGGGGAAGTGCCGCGTTCGCGCTGGCTGGAACGATGGGCGCCGCGCGGGCAGCCGAACCTACCGCGACGGTGGTCGAGTTCTACGCCGCCTCGCTCAATCACTACTTCATTACCGCCTCCCCCGACGAAGCCGCGATGCTCGATGCGGGTGTGGTTGTCCCCGGCTGGGTGCGCACCGGCGCAACCTGGAGCGCTTGGGCGGCCGCGGGCGACGACCCGGCGGCGGTCCCGGTGTGTCGTTTCTTCGGCACGCCGGGCATCGGGCCGAACTCCCACTTCTACACCGCCGATGCGAACGAGTGCGCGCTCGTCAAGCAGAACCCGGGCTGGACTTTCGAGGGCATCGCGTTCTACATCGAGGTGCCGCAGAACGGTGTTTGCCCGGCTGGAACGACGCCCGTGTACCGCAGCTTCTATCCCGGCGCGAACGTTTCCCAATCGAACCACAGGTTCGTGGTCGACCTCACGCTGTACGAAGCGATGGCGCCCGCCTCGCTGCTCGAAGGAGTGGCCATGTGCTCGCCGCTCAGCACGGCCGAGGTGCAGGCCGACGCCACGCGGCTCCTCGAACAGGCGACTTTCGGCCCCACCGACGCGATGGTCGCGCACGTGATGGCCGTCGGCGTGCAGGGCTTCCTCGGCGAGCAGTTCGTTGCGCCGGCGAGCCGGTACCCGGCGTTTCCGTATGTGCCGGCGGGCGGACAATCGACCTTTTGCGCGACCGATCCCGATCCGCAGTGCGCTCGCGATTACTACAGCCTCTTCCTCCTCCAGAACGCGTTCTTCGACAACGCGCTGGCGGGCGCCGATCAGTTGCGCCAGCGAGTCGCCTTCGCGCTGTCCCAGATCCTGGTGACTTCGGGCCTCGACGTGCACCTGGTCTACGGCATGGCCGCCTATCAGCAGATCTTCCTCGACAACGCCTTCGGCAATTACGAGGACCTGCTCACCGAGGTGACCCTGTCTCCCGTCATGGGCGACTACCTCAACATGGTGAACAACGACAAGCCCGCCGACGGCGTCGATCCGAACGAGAACTACGCGCGCGAGCTCATGCAGCTGTTCTCGATCGGCGTGTGGACGCTCAATCCCGACGGCACGCAGGCGCTCGACGCGAGCGGCGCGCCGATCCCGAGCTACGATCAGGATGTGGTGGAGGGCTACGCGCACGCCTTCACTGGATGGACCTACCCGGTGCTCCCCGGCGGCACGCCGCGCGTCCACAACCCGAAGAATTACCTGGGCCCCATGGTCGCGGTGGAGAGCAACCACGATACGGGTGCGAAGACGCTGCTCGGCGGCTTCGTCGCTCCGCCGGGTGCGAGCGCCGAACTGGACCTCGCGACCGCCATCCACACGGTGTTCATGCATCCGAACGTGGGACCGTTCATCGGCAGGCAGCTCATCCAGAAGCTCGTGAACGGCAATCCGACGTCGCAGTACGTCGCGCGCGTCGCCGCGGTATTCGCCGACAACGGCCAGGGCGTGCGCGGCGACCTGAAAGCAGTGGTGAGCGCGATCCTCACTGACCCGGAAGCGCGAGGTGCGCTCAAGCTCGCTCCGGGCTACGGCAAGCTGCGGGAGCCCGTGCTGTACATGACCGCCGCGGCGCGCGCTCTCGCCACCCAGAGCGACGGCGTGTTCTTCACGAGTCAGAGCGGGGCGCTCGGACAGCCGCTGTTCGATCCACCCTCGGTGTTCAACTATTACCCGCCGACCTACGTCGTTCCCGAAACGAGCGCGCTCGGACCCGAGTTCGCCATCCAGAACTCGTCTGCGGCGATCAAGCGCTACAACTTCGCCAACGCGCTCGCGTTCGGCAGCATCGCGCCGCTCGCGACGCTGCCCGGTGCGATCGGCACGACGCCGAGCTGGACGGCCCTGACCGCGCTCGCCGCCGATCCGGACGCCTTGCTCGACGAGCTCGATGCGCTGCTGCTGCACGGGACGATGCCCGCCGCCATGCGCAGCACCGTCCTCGCCGTGGTCGCCGCGGTTCCCGCGACCGATCCCGCGACGCGCGCCAAGACGGCGTTCTACCTCGTCGTCTCCTCGCCGCAATACCAGGTGGAGCGCTGACCATGACCCGCACGAACACGAATCGAAGTCGCCGACGCTTTTTCCAGCGCGCAGGCGCGCTGTCCGCGTTCGGTCTCGCCTCTCGGCTGGACCTCCTGAGCCTGGTCGCGCGCGCGAATGCACAGACCGCCCCGGACTACAAGGCGCTCGTCTGCGTGTTCCTGTACGGTGGCAACGACGGCAACAACACCGTCGTCCCGTTCGACGCCGCCGGCTACGGGCAGTACGCGGCGGTGCGCACCGCCGCCTCCGGGATCAACCTGGCGCAATCGGCGCTGCTGCCGATCCAGCCAGCCAACACGGCCACGCCCTACGCGCTGCACCCGGCACTGCCCGAGCTGCAGACGCTGTTCTCGGCGCACCGCATGGCGATACTCGCCAATGTCGGCACGCTCACGCAGCCGACGACCCAGGCGCAGTACCAGGCAGGCACGCGCCCCGAGTCGCTCTACTCTCACGCCGACCAGCAGGCGCAGTGGCAGAGCGCGATCTCGACCGAGGCTTCGCCGACGGGCTGGGGCGGACGGCTGGCGGACCAGGTCGCGGCGCACAACGCCGCGAGCGGCTTTCCCGTCGTCACCTCCCTCGACGGCACGGTTCTGTTCACCACCGGAACCGCAGGTGCGCCGCTGGCGATTCCGACGACCGGCTCTTTCGCCCTCGCCGGCTACAACGGCGGGGCGGCAGCCAATGCCCGCCTCGCCGCGCTGACGGCGCTGCTCGGCCAGGACGGCGGCAACACTTTCGTCGACGCCGACAACGCGATCGGCACGCAGGCGCTCGCGTTCTCCGCGCTCGTCAATCCGATCATCAACAACGCCAACTCGGCCGTCGCGCCGCTGTTCGCGAGCCTCGACACCGACACGGCGAGCCAGCTCTTCCAGGTCGCGAAGATGATCGAGGGGCGCGCCGCGACGGGGGCGCAGCGACAGATCTTCTTCGTCCAGCTCGGCAGCTTCGACACCCATGGCGACCAGCTCAACCGCCAGCAGGCGCTGTTCGCCGAGCTGTCGCCGGCGCTCAAGGCGTTCTACGACGCGACGGTCGCGCTCGGAGTCTCGGGCCAGGTGACGACGTTCACGCTCTCCGATTTCGGGCGCACCTTCCAGGCCGCCTCCGGAGGAGGCACCGACCACGCATGGGGCAGCCACCACTTCGTGATCGGCGATGCGGTCGGCGGCGGCGCGATGTACGGGACGTATCCGCAGCTCGTTCCCGGCGGACCGAGCGACGCGGAGTCCGAGGGGCGCTGGCTTCCCTCGGCTTCGGTCGATCAGTACGGGGCCACGCTGGCGCGCTGGTTCGGCGTCGCGCCGGAGGATCTCTCCGCCGTCTTCCCGAATCTCGCGAGCTTCCCCACGAGCGACCTCGGCTTCATGACAGGCTGATCTGCACGGCAGCGGGCCCGAGCGCGCGAGGCGCGACAGCGTAAGCCTTCCGTAAGACAGTTCGGAGGGTCGGATCCTTTGGCCCTACAATCGTGCTGCTCCGCTCCAAATGCATGTCGCCGTTCGCAGTGAACGCTGCCGCCGAGCTGTGCCGAATTCGATGATCGTGCTGATCTGCACGCTAGAACCATCGCGGATCTCCTGGCTGCCGCAGCTCGTTGCTCACTATCGGGATCTCGGCGTCGAGCGCTTTCTGTTCACGCTGCAGCTCGAGCCGGACCGCGCGCCGGAGGCGAGGGATCGCGACTACGAACGATTTCTCGCCGCGCTCGGCTCGCTCGAGATCGGCGTAGGCATCCGCTGGGACGGCGAGTGGAGCGGACCCGCGGCGATGGCGCATCAAAGAACGATCGTCGAGCAGCGTCTGCGCAGCGAAGACTGGATCGTGTGGTGCGATTCCGACGAACTCCATGTCTACCCGGTGTCGCTGCCGGAGATCGTGAAGGAGTGCGAGGCGCACCGCACCGATTTCCTGCGCGGGGTCTTCGTCGATCGCGTGGCCGCCGACTACAGCCTTGCCGCGTTCGACGCGCAGAGCCCGCTCTGGGATACCTTCCCGAATGCCGTCAATGTCACCGCGGCGCTGGCGCAGGGGGATCCTCGCAAGGTCGTTTTCGCGCGAGCCTCGGTGAGATTGAGCGGCGGCAAGCACCAGGCGATCGGCCGGGACCTCAAAACGATCACCGGCTGGGTCCAGGTTCACCATTTCAAGTGGGACGCGACCCTCCTCGGACGCCTGCGTTATCGCGTGCGCCCCGAATGGCGAGCGCGGTTTCCATGGTGGAAGGAGTCGCAGCGCCTCCTCGATTATTTCGCCGCCAACGACTCGCGCTTCAACCCCGCCGACCTGGCGCCGATCGCGTTGACCGGTCGCGCGCTGATGGCCCTCGCTTAAGCTTGCAGTTTCGCGGTGGTCGGATCGGCCCGATGCCGAACCCCCGGACGAGGGCCTACAATCGGGCGTTGCCATGGACGCCGCCACCGACAAGGACCTCCCGCTCAGGGAAGACACCCGGCTCCTCGGGTTCGTCCTCGGCGACGTGCTGCGCGCGAAGACGGGTGAGGAGGGCTTCGCGCGCATCGAGTCCATCCGCCGGACCGCGGTCAAGCTCCGGCGCGCCGCGCCGGGCGAGGCGGCGGCGCACGTCAAGGACGAGCTGGCCGCGCTTCTGAATCCGCTGCCGATCGCCCACGTCCTCGAGGTCATTCGCGCGTTCAGCTACTTCTCGCATCTCGCCAACCTGGCCGAGGACGTGCACCAGACGCGCCGCCGCCGCGCGCACGCGCTTGCGGGATCGCCGTCGCAGCCGGGGAGCGTCGCGCACGCGTTCGAGCGCCTCGCGGCGCGGTGCGTCCCGGCCGATCGAATCCGCGACTTCTTCGCCGACGCACTGATCGTCCCGGTGCTGACCGCACATCCGACCGAGGTGCAGCGCAAGAGCATCCTCGACTGCGAGCGCGAGATCGTGCGGCTGCTCAAGTGGCGCGATCGCAGCACGCTCACGCCCGAGGAGCAGGCTGCGATGCGCGACGGTCTTCACGCCCAGGTGCTCGCGCTGTGGCAGACCGCGATGCTGCGGCTCTCCAAGCTGAGCGTGAGGGAGGAGATCGACAACGGCATCGGCTACTACCCGCGCACGTTCCTCGCGGAGATCCCGCGGCTGTACGCGGGCATCGAAGCCCATCTGGCGGACTTCAAGACACTGGATTCCCGCGTTCGCGGGAGTGACGTCGCCGAGACGCTTCGGCCGTTCTTCGTCATGGGCTCGTGGATCGGCGGCGATCGCGACGGCAATCCCTTCGTCGGCGCGCCCACGCTCGAATACGCCAATCGCGCGCAGGCGAGCGTGGCGCTCGCGCACTACCTGGACGAAGTGCACGCGCTCGGCATGGAGCTCTCGCTCTCCACGCGGCTGGTGACGCCGACCGCGGCGCTGCTTGCGCTGGCGGCGTCCGCGCACGACACCAATCCGCACCGCCAGGACGAGCCGTACCGCCAGGCGCTCAGCGGGATCTACGCACGGATCGCCGCGACCGCGAAGAGCCTTGTCGGCTTCGAGGCGCCGCGGGCGCCGCACGCGGAGATGCCGCCGTACGCGACCCCTGCGGAGCTCATCGCCGAGCTCGACGTCATCGCCGCGTCGCTCGCCTCGCACGGCTCGCAGCTGCTCGCCGACGGCAGGCTCGAGGCGCTGCGGCGCGCGGTCGCGGTGTTCGGCTTCCATCTCGCGACGCTCGATCTCCGCCAGAATTCCGACGTGCACGAGGCGGTCGTCGCCGAGCTCCTCGCGCGCGCCGGCGTGCACGCCGACTACGCCGCGCTCCCCGAGCGCGAGCGCGTGGAGCTCCTCGTCCGCGATCTCGAAAGCCCGCGGCTCCTCGACACGCCGCACGTAGTGCGCTCGGAGCTCCTGGAATCGGAGCTCGCGATCCTGCGCTCCGCGGCCGACATCCACCGGCGCTTCGGCTCGGCGGCGCTGCCGAACTACGTCATCTCCAAGTGCCAGTCGGTGAGCGACCTCCTGGAGGTGGCGCTGCTCCTGAAGGAGGTCGGACTGGCGAGTCCGCGGCGGCTGATGGTGAACATCGTGCCGTTGTTCGAGACGATCGACGATCTCGGGCGCTGCGCGGAGGTGATGCGCGCAGCATTCCGGCTGCCGATCGTTCAGCGCTGGCTTTCCTCGCGCGGGCGCTGGCAGGAGGTGATGCTCGGCTACTCGGACAGCAACAAGGACGGGGGCTTCGTCACCGCCAACTGGATGCTCTACCGCGCGGCGCTCGCGCTGGTCGGCGTGTGCCGGGAGTTCGATTTGAAGCTGCGCCTCTTCCACGGGCGCGGCGGCACGGTCGGACGCGGAGGCGGCCCGAGCTACGAGGCGATCCTAGCGCAGCCCGCCGGCAGCGTGAACGGCGCCATCCGCGTCACCGAGCAGGGCGAGATCGTCGCCAGCAAGTATTCCGATCCGGAGCTCGGCCGGCGCAATCTCGAGACGCTGGTCGCGGCGACGATCGAGGCGACGCTCCTGCCCGACGCGCAGGAGGAAGATGCGAACGCGGAGCATCACACCGCGATGGACGCGCTCTCGGGCCATGCCTACGCCGCGTACCGCGCGCTCGTCTACGAGACGCCGGAGTTCGTCGCGTTCTTCCGTGCTTCGACGCCGATCGCGGAGATCGCGCAGTTGAACCTCGGAAGCCGTCCGGCGTCGAGGAAAGCGTCCGACCGGATCGAGGAGCTGCGCGCCATCCCCTGGGTGTTCAGCTGGAGCCAGAACCGCGTGAGCCTGCCGGGCTGGTACGGCTTCGGCACCGCCGTCGAGGCGTGGCTAGGCGAACCGAGCGAAGCGTCCGACCAGCGCGAAGCGCGCCTCGCCACCTTGCGCGACATGCACGCGCGCTGGCCGTTCTTCCAGAGCATGCTTTCCAACATGAGCATGGTGCTGGCGAAGACCGACTTCGCGATCGCCTCGCGCTACGCCGACCTGGTGCCCGACGCCGCGGCGCGCGAGGCGATATTCCAACGCCTCGCCGCCGAGTACGAGCGCTCGGTCCGCTGGCTGCTCGCGATCTCGGGCAAGAGCGCGCTCCTCGAGGACAACCCGACGCTCGAGCGCAGCATCCGCAATCGCTTTCCGTATCTCGATCCGCTGAATCACCTGCAGGTGGAGCTGCTGCGCCGCTATCGGGCGGGCGAGACCGACGAGCGAACGAAGCGCGGGATACATCTCACGATCAACGGGCTGGCGGCGGGGCTGAGGAACAGCGGGTAGGGAGCCGAAGCGCTGATTCCAGGCCGCGACTGATGAAACAGCGAATAGGCTTCTGCACTTCACGCGACGGCGTACGAATCGCTTTCGCGACGGTGGGTGAGGGCCCCGCGCTCGTGCGCGTGAACAACTGGTTCACGCATCTCGAGCTCGATTTGGACAATCCAGTTTGGCGCCACTGGTCCGAGGCTCTCGCCGAACGACGGAAGCTCGTCCGCTACGACCCGCGGGGCTCGGGCCTGTCTGATCGAGACGTGAGTGATTTTTCCCTCGATGCGATGGTGGCGGACCTTGAGTCCGTCGTCGATGCACTCAAGCTGCGCCGCTTCCCGCTGCTCGGCCTGTGCCAGGGAGGCGTGATCGCCGTTGCCTACGCGGCGCGCCACCCGGAGCGTGTGAGTCGCCTGGTGCTATACGACAGCTACCCCTACGGCGCTTTCGTGAAGGACGCCGGCGAGAAGCTCGCCAGGCAGGCAGAAGCGTTCTCGCAAATGATCGAAGTTGGATGGGGCAGAAGGGTCGGCGCGTTTCGCGAACTGTTCGCGAACCTGCTGATGCCCGACGCCGCCGGACATCAGCTCAAATGGATCGGCGAACTGCAGCGCCGCAGCGCGTCACCGGCAGTCGCTTGCCAGCTCTGGAACGCGTTCAACAACTTCGACATTCGCGCCGAAGCGCCGAAGGTCACCGCGCCAACGCTCGTCTTTCACGTTCGAGGCGACGCTATGGTGCCATTCGAGGCGGGTCGACGCCTCGCCGCCGCCATACCGAATGCCCGCTTCGTGCCGCTCGAAGGGAAGAACCACATTCTCCGCGCCGATGAACCGGCGTGGCCGGCCTTCACGAAAGAGCTGAACGAATTCCTCGGCGCCGATGAACAGGCCGACGAGTCCGCGGAGGGAGAGTTTGCTGCTTTGACGGCACGCGAAAGAGAGATTCTGGACTGCATTGCCCGCGGTCAGACCAACGCCCAGATCGCGAACGGCCTGTGCATCGCCGAGAAAACGGTCCGCAATCACGTCACGAGCATCTTCTCCAAGCTCGGCGCCGAGCATCGCTCGCAGGCCATCGTCATCGCTCGCAAGGCAGGCCTCGGTCGCGACTAGCGGGCGCGGTTGGAACCCGGGACCTGAGTCCCACGAATCGCCGTCGCCTCTTCGGGAATCTGCCTTCGTCTGTGGCTGTCGCCTCATGACGCAGCCTTCGGGGCCGTGGCACCCTGGAAGCGTCAAGTCCACGCGAACCGGAGGTCACCATGGGCATGAGACGAACAAGCCTTGTTCAACGACGGCAAGATCCGCTGCGGGCACGTTACCGCAGCGCACCGGCGGAGGCCTGGATCAGCGATGCCGCGCAGACGATCAGCGCGTGCGGTGGTGACGCGTTTCACGGCGTCGTCGTGCCCGACAACAGCGTCGACGCACCGTTGCAATTCGGCATTCACCGGGCGGTGGGCGGGTTTCACGACTACCCGAATCCCGGCGACCTGCTGAGCGCCTCACTGGCGGCCTGCTTCGATTCGACGCTGCGGATGATCGCCGAGCATCTTGGCATTCCCCTGGAGTCCCTGGAGGTGAAGGTCGATGCGGAATGCGACGTCCGCGGCTGTCTGCTGGTGGAGCCCGCGGTTGCCGTCGGATTCCAGCGCATGCGCTGCAGCGTCAGGCTGCAGACCAAGAATTGCGTCGACGAAGACACGATCAAGAGACTGGTTGCCGCCGCCGAGCACAGTTGCGTCGTCATGCAGACGCTGCGTAACGGCGTCTCGGTGCAAACGCAAGTCGAGAGGAACCATGCCGCGGGGGCGATGGCTGCGGTTTAAGGAGCTGTGCGCAAGCCGGTCGAACCTTTCGCGCTGCGCACGATCGTCGCCAGGTTCATGTCTCGCTGATCGTCTCGGTGGTCGAGCTGGAAACCGCCTGAGCACCTAGTCGCCCGCACCGCTTCGGGGGCGCAACGCCTCGACCAGCCGCGGCGGCTGCGTTCGCGGCGATACAAAAGAAACACAACAGCTCGAGATCGAAATTCGCCGATGACCTTCGGCGGGCATACTGCTGCTCTTGTAGAACGTACCTCGAGCATGCAAATGAGCGCACCATTTACCCCCGGCACCCACGTGGTCGCCGACCGGACTCTCTACGAGCATCACGGCATCTACGTGGGCAACGGAAGAGTCGTGCATTACGCCGGCCTTGCCACTGGATGGGAAAGCGGCTCCGTCGAGGAAGTGTCGCTGGAGCAATTCGCCGACGGGGAGTCGGTCGTAGCATCCGCGCATGCCTCGCGGTCTTTTTCCGCTGCTGAAATCGTGGCGCGGGCGCGCTCTCGACTTGGCGAGAACATGTATGACATCCTGCGCAATAACTGTGAACACTTTTCTCAATGGTGCGTCACAGGACGCAGGCGTAGCTGGCAAGTGAGCAAATGGATGACTTTCCCGGCAAGGCTGCTACGTACGGTATTCCGATGGTTTACCCGGTCGCACGCAACCTAGAGCAGCTCGAACCGCATTGAGCAGCACGCGGCACGAGCCCGGAGTCAGCGGCAAGCAAAGCCATGCCTTGATCCCTGATCGGGCTCTGGCGTGACGTCGGCTGGTTGCTGCCTTGCGTCCGACGAGGTCAATCGCTGCTCGTGCCCTTCCTTTTTTCCTACGCCGCGCTCCAGGCATGGGTGTAGCTCCGATCCCTCCATCGATGTCCCGCCCATGGCGATTAGGGTTTCGCTTTTGCGAATTTCACCACCCCCCTGCCGCCGTCCGCTTCGCCATCGAAGATCGTGAAGTAACCATTCATCAGTGGCAGCCCGAGAATCGCGAGGCCCGGGTCCCCCACAGTGATCGCGGCAGCAGCCATGCCGGCTCTTTGCGTATTCACCTGCCAGTAGTTGGAGGGCGGCACCTCCAGCCGCACGTCGGCCGTGGCGCCCTGCAGAACGAATGTAAGCGTCGGCCAGGTGTCCAGACGCAACTTCGCTATCGGCACGAGTTTGTCGTGGTAGATCGCGTTCGAGAGCAGCGCCTTCTGTGCGGGCGGGAACTTTGAGAGGATCGCGGCAAGCATCTGCGGCGAGATATCCAGGCTGTTCGTCCCGCTGTCGATGATCGAGTTCGTGGGCATGCCCTGCGGCCCGTTGATGCGACCCATCACCGGAGCGGAACTGCCGACGATGACGGCTTTGAGGTTCGTGCAGTACCACTCGTCGGATAGCACCTTTACGGACTGAAATGATCCGGAGTACAGGTCCGTGCTTTCCTCCCCACCGCCGACCACCACCCAGCCCCTGTTCAGCGGGTCATTCGCGCCACCGGCGCCGACATGAACGCAGGAGCGACGCGTGTAGAACGAAAGTATGTCCGAGATGACGCCAGCCTTGGCGAGCTGCGTCAGATAGGGAACCAGGCTTGCCTGTTTGCCGCTGCGGACCTGATCGGCCGAGTAGTGTTTCTTCGACGTGTCCTTGGCCATCTGGAACGCATCGTCGAGCGGCGCGTAGGCGAGGCCGAGAATGCCGTCGGTCTTGCCGAACATGTTCCGCGAGGCATCGTAGGCAATTGCGACGTTTCCATCCGCCAGCGTAGCGGTCGCAGCACCTGCCCCAACCGTCAGGGTCGATTTGATGACCGCGCCGGTCCAGCTGCTGCCGTCGCCGTAAGCGTCGGTCTGCGCGAGCACAGTGGACTGATCGCCCTTGGCGAAGTTCGGCTTGTACTTCTTTCCATCGAGGGCCAGTGCGCTGCTGCCGGTGTCGAGGAGAACGTTCATCGGCTTCTTCGCCGGGCCGACTTCGATGATGCCCGTATAGTCGCCATCGGCGAAGATGTTTGTGATCGGAATGCGGACTATGGTCGCCATGCGGGTTCTTCTCCAGGTTGTCTAGGTCAGGCATCGAAGGAAAAACATTCCTATCCGCGTCGGCATGGAGGCAACCGCTACTCCTGCGGAAATCAAGACGATCGAGCCCCAGTCGAGTGGTGAGACGGCATCGTCCATCGTGGCGATCGAGCAGACCGCCCCGATGGCCGGCACGAGGGACGAAAGTACGCCGGCCCGCTGGCTGCCGAGCGTACGCGTCGCGTAGTTCAGCCCGAGTAGCGCGCAGCAGCCGAGCACCAGGCCCTGCAGAAGCAGCTGCCAGGCGACCTCCCGCGCCGGCGTCGTGGCGATGGTGCCGGTTGCGAAGACGCAATGCCACGGAACGACCACGATCGCCGACGCGACGCACACGAGGGCCGCAGCGACCACCGGGTCGAACCGGTGGCGCTGGATGTAGACGAAGTAGGTCGCACCGAGCGCCGACGCGAGCAGGAACATCCCGTCGCCGATCAGCGCCGTCGACACCGACATGCCGCGGTACGATGCGAGAAGCATCAACACAACGCCGCCGCCGATGATCGAGATCCCGACGAGTCTCGGAAGCGGAACGCGGATGCGATAGGTGGCGAACCCGATCGCTGCGATCCACGCCGCGATCGCTCCCGGACCCAGAGCCGCCGCATGGCTGGCCGGGGCGAACCGCAGCCCGTAGATCACGCACGCCGCCATGCCCCAGCCCTGCAGGAACGAGAGCGGGATCGCGGCGAGCCACTGCGCCTTCGCTATCCGGCGCGCGCGGATGACGAGAAACGGCATGAAGACGAGACCGCTCACGCCGAAGCGAAACAGCAGCAGGTCGGCAGGCGTGAGCGCCGACGTCGTGATGCTCAGCCGCGTCAGCGCGGGATAGGCGCCGGTGATGAGCACGGCGGCCAGCGCCGCGGCGTAGCCGAGCGCGATGCGGCGGCGGCCGGCACGGACCGGAAGGCTCGCCGCCGTCGTCGCGGTGACGGTCGTCACTCTTCCGCGCCTTCGAGCGGCACGACACGCTTTCCGCGCTTCCGCACCGTCGCCGCATACCGCCCGATATCCCGATAGTGACCGCGATTCGGCTTGACGATGGTATCGCGGTAGCCGTTCCAGTCCGTCGCCGAGAGCATCGACAGCTCGTCGACGACCGCGGACGAGCGCAGGTTGGATTCGGAATACGTCTCCCTGAGCAGCGGCTGCGCCTGGAACAGCGGCTTCTTGTGATTGATCTCGATCGGCCGGTCGGTCGCGGTCAGCCTGAGATTGATGAACAGCGGCCCGAACCAGCGGTCGGTCTCGACGATGCCCTCGTAGCACTCGTAGCTCTGGCTGCGCGGCAGGTTGACCGGCGGGCGCAGCAGCAGGCTCCATCCGGGCGCGGTCTTCACGAACAGGCCCGACCAGACCTGCACGACGCCGGGGAAGAAGCTCCTCGACAGGAACGGTGGCGCAAAGCCCTTGATGTCATCCGGTGCCCGCTCGTCGAAGTATTCCGCGAACCGAGGGAAGTGCTCCATCGTCAGCGGAAACCAGGTGTCCGCATCGTCGTGCGTCCAGATGACGTCGGTGCCGTCCCATTGCAGGTAGAACGTCATCGGCGAGAAGATGTACCAGCCGAAGGCGGATGCGGAGGTGAGCGCCTCGCAGTATTGGAACGCGGCGGTGGGGATGACCCCGAGCGCGGAGCGATCGGCGCGCATGGGCGCGAAGCTCTCCGGGATCGCGCGGTAGAAGGTCGCGATCGGGTCCCGCGCGGAACCAAGCGAGCCGGCGTCGTTCACGGCAGCGCGGGCCCCGAACATCGCGCGTGTCGCTGCGCCGGGCGCGTCGGCGCCAGGCATCGCAGAAAAAGCTCGGACCGGGCTGCGGCGCGGGCCGGAATTCTGCAAGCCGGGACGAGTCCGGCGAAGAAAGACCCGGGCGCGTCGAATTGGAGGAGATTCGCGCGCCCGGGGAGACCGGGGCGAGGATTCACGGTCCTCTGACGGTCTCGTTACCGTTGGCTGCCGCGATGGATGGCGACCTTCGGCGCGATTGCGCCGTTGCCGACTTCGACCTTGACCGGCGTCCTGCTGCGATGAAGCGCGACCTTGGGCGCGATCGCGCCGTTGCCGACTTCGACTCGAACGGGACGCGTGCTCGCGCGGCGGACGACTTTGACCTTGCGGGCGACTGCTGGACCGGATGCGTTCATTGCGGACTCCCTTCCTGGCTGGGGTGGCCCGACACGGGACACCCTCGGCCAAGTTAGAGAGGCGCTCTCGGCAATGCAACGCGAGAAGCCTACCTGTTCAGGTGATATTCAATTCGACTGGCGCGGACTTTCGTCGGAGAGCGTCTCGTCGTCGTGTCCGAGCTGGCCGGCTCCGCCGTGCGCCAGGGCGAGCAGCACGCCCTCGACCTCGTCTCGGCTGTGCACGCGCAGCCGCGCGAAGACCTGTTTGACGTGATAGCTCGCGGTGTTGAGTCGCAGAGCGAGCGCCTGCGCGATCTCGCGATTACTCTTCCCCTCGGCCAGGAGCAGCGCGACCTCCCGCTGCTGCGGAGAGAGGCTCGATGCGCCGGTGCCGCGAGCGAGCGACAGCGCCCGAGGCTCCCGGCGCCCGATAAGCAGGCCGACCCGATCCTGGCGGCCGTCCGCGTCCGGCAGGCGGAATGCGCGGATCCGGAACCGGCCCCATGGAGAATCGTGCTGCGAATCGACCTGCTCGAGAGGGGTGCCGTCTCCGCCGCCGAGACTCGCGCAGACGCGCCGCAGGAATTCGGACACGACGCGCTGCTCCTCGTGCGCGGTGCGCGGCGCGACCTTCTCCATCGCGAGCAACCGGACCAGTCGCGACCAGTGCGTCGGCGCGCTGATCGGCGTGCCGTCCTTCGCGACGACCCCGAGCCACTCCTCGACCACCTCCGCCTGCGGCAGGGCGCGAGGCCGCTCGGCCTCCATGCGCAGGCCGAGCGACACATAGCGCAGCAGCCCGCGCAGCGTTTCCTGATCGCGGCGGCCGAACTCCGGGTCGCGCGCTCCGCGGTAGAAGCTGATCTGTCCGAGGGGCCGCGATCCGTCTCGCAAGACGCCGTACAGGATCTGGTGCGCGTCGAGCCGCGAGAGCACCTCCCTGAAGTAGTCGCTCGCCTGATCCGCTTTCGAGAGCCTCCGGACGGACACCGGGTCGCCGGCCGCGGCCCGTGCGCGAAACTGGGCGGGAAAGCCGGTCGCGGCATCGCGATAGTGCCTCTTGTAGTAGGCAGCCATCGACGCCGGAGTGAGCAGGCGCTCGGCGTAGAGCCCGGTCATCTCGAAGCGCTCGTCCACCCAGAACACCGCCGCCGAATGGGAAGGAATCAGTGTCCGCAGCGCCGGCAGCAGCGACGGCGCGAGGGTCTGGGCGGGAACGCCGAGGCCGCAGAGCTTCCGGATCAAGCCGAGCTGGCGCTTGCGTGTCACGGCGTCATCGTCCCCTTCCGGCGGCAGCCAGCCCCGGGGAGCTTGTCGGCTGTTCGCGGCCGATGCACGGCGAAGCATGCAAATAGTCCGTGCGCGAGCTTCGAGACGCCTTGAATCGGCCCATCGTCGTCAGCAAAGTGAAAGGTAGAAACACTCTTCGGATACCTCGGCCGACATAGGCAGATTGCTTCTAACTTAAGTCGAAAAATCCCGCGCCATAAAGGAGAAATTGTGGCCTACTGACAGGTTCCTGCGAAGCGAATGGGGAGGCAGGAATGGGGGCGGCAAGTCGGGGGCCAGGGGAGGTCCGGGCGCGCACTCGGCCATCCGCCGACGTCCTGCACTACGCGAGCAAGACGGTCGTCTTCGCGGACGTCGTCGAATCCGTTCGGCTGATGCAGCGAGACGAGCTGACCGCTGCCGCGCGCATTCGCGATCTGCTGCTCGAGGCCGCGAACGAGACGATTCCCCGGCACCGCGGTCATCTCCTCCAGCGCCTGGGCGACGGGCTGATGATCGCCTTCGCGCGCCCGCTCGACGCCGCGGACTGCGCGCGCGCGCTCCATCGTCGTGCCGCGGAACGCTCCCGGGACGTCGCCGCCGGCGATCGCGTGCTGCTGCGCATCGGCGTCCACGCGGCCGACATCCTGACCGACGACGTCGCGTTCTACGGTCACGGCGTCAACCTGGCCTCGCGTCTCGCGGCGCTCGCCGGCCCGGGCGAAACGGTGATGTCGGCGGCCGTGCGCGACCAGCTTGCAGGCGGGCGCGACCGGTTCGTCGATCTCGGCCTGTGCCACTTGAAGCACATCGACGTGCCGCTGCGAGTCTATCGACTGGGTGGGCACGGCGGCGCCGCGCCGGGCGCCGACGCCGCGCCGCGGCCGGTCCTGGCGGTGATCCCGTTCACGCAGCAGAGCAGCGGGCCGCACCGTGCGGTGGGAGAGATCATCGCCGACGAGATCATCGTCGCGCTCTCGCGCGCGGCGGAGCTCCGTATCGTATCGCGGCTGTCGACGACGCCTTTTCGGGGGCGCGCGACGCGCCTCAAGGACATCGGAGCGATGCTGGGCGCGACCTACGTGCTCTCGGGCGCGTACCGCGTGTCGGGCAAGCTGCTGGTCGTCACCGCGGAGCTCGCCGATACGCGCGACGGGAAGCTCGTCTGGGCTCGAGGATTCAGGAGCCAGCTCGACGGCTTGATCGCGCAGGACGATCCGCTCATCGTTTCCATCGTCGCCGGCGTCGGCGCGGCGCTCATGGGCGCGGAGATCGGGCGCACGAAGGCCCGACCCTTGCCGACCC
Source organism: Casimicrobiaceae bacterium (assembly GCA_035501595.1). Taxonomy (GTDB): domain Bacteria; phylum Pseudomonadota; class Gammaproteobacteria; order Burkholderiales; family Casimicrobiaceae; genus PALSA-1003. Next base: position 92,866 of record DATJVX010000063.1, read on the forward strand.
TCGACGCCTACACGCTGCTGCTGGGGGGCATCGGGCTTATGCACCGGAGCGACCCGCAGGATTTCGGGAGGAGCCGGCAGGCCTTCGAGCACCTGGTCGAGCGTTATCCGCGCTACGCCGCGCCGTACGCCTACCTCGCCGAGTGGCACGTGTTCAAGGTGACGCAGGGCTGGTTCGCCGACCTCGACCACGAAGCCGCCGCGGCGCTCGACTGGATCAATCGCGCGCTCGACATGGACTCGGCCGATTCGCTCGAGCTGATGGTGAACGGGCTGGTGCACACGAACCTGCTGCGCCGGCACGACGTCGCGAGGACGAGCTACGACCGCGCGCTCGAGAAGAACGCCAACGAAGGCCTCGCGTGGCTGCATCGCGGCACGCTGTGGGCGTTCCAGGGACGGGGACGCGAGGCGGTCGAGGAGACCGAGCGTGCGATCGAGCTCTCGCCGCTCGATCCCTGGCGCTACTACTACGATTCGCTGCGCGCGACGGCGGCGCTCGCCGCCCGCGACTACGAGCGCGCGATCAGGCTCGGGCGGCGGTCGCTGCGCTCGAACCGGGCGCACGCCTCGACGCTGCGCGTGATCGCGATCGCGTCGTCGGAGCTCGGCCACCTCGACGAAGCGCGCGAGAGCGTCGCGGAGCTGCGCAGGCTCGATCCGTCGCTGACGGCGAGCAGCTACCTGGCGCGCTCGCCGGCGGCGCCCTACGAGACGGGGCGCAGCTGGTCGCGGGCGCTGCGCAGGGCGGGGCTGCCCGCATGACGGCGAGGGCGGGCCGGCCGTGACCCAGGGACGATGACTTGAGCCGGCCTCGCCGGTCCGCCGGCGCGCCAGGCGAGCGCCCATCCCCAAATTCCCGTCACGCCCGAGCCCGATCTCCGATGTCAGGCTTGTAGCGCCCGATTCTCAGGAGATCACGATGGCGGCAGGTCAGGGGTTTCTCGCCAGGTACGCGCGGCCGGCCGATTCGCTGGGTCGCGAGCTGGCGGCGTTCGAAAAGCGCGTGGACGCGTTCGCCGGCTCGCTGGAGCGCGTCGTCCGCAACGCGCTCGAGGCCGAAGCGGAGGCCGTGAGCGCCGATTGGCTCGACGAGGCGAAGGCCGTTCTCGATGCGCTGCGCGAGCATCCCGATGGCTCGGGAAGCGGCGAGGCGGATTGCCACAGGGAGCTCTCCCGCCTCCGGGCGAGCTTCGCGAAGGGGCTCGACCGCGATCTGCTCAAGCCGTCGGCCGGGGAGATCGCCGCGCAGACCAGGAACATCGCCCGCGCCGCGCTGGACGAGTGGATGACGCGTCTCACCCGCGCGCATCTCGAGGCGGCGAAGAAGGACCGGATCTTCCTCAATGCAGAGGCCATGCCGGCCGACGAGTCGCTGACCGATCTGTTGAGCCGCGTCGAGGTGTTCGGCGTGCCGGCGGAGACCGTCGCCGCCGCGCTCTTCGGCTACATCTGTCACGTGGTCGCGGGCGAGCAGCGGTTCACCATCAACGAGGAGCTCTACATTCTCGAGGACATGAACTCGAGGGACTATCTGCTCGTCGTCGAGGGCACCAGGATCGAGCCCGCGCCGATCGACCTGCGCTTCGGGACCGCCGTGAAGGAGCTGATCGTCGGGGAAGAGCTCGCGTCGAGCGCCGTGCTGCCTCGCGAGCCGGCCGAGATCGGCGAGGACGTGTTCCTCATGACCCGGATGGCCCGGAAGCTGTCCGGCAACCGGGCGTTTCCCTCCGCGCCGCTGGAAAGGGTGAGAGTCTGCTCGGCGGCGCTGACCGGCGCGCTGAGCTTGCACCCGCAAGTGGCGCGAAATCTTTTCACCGGCTTCGTGCCCGAGGATCCCGTGCTCGATCGCTTCACCGAGCACTTCGCCGCCATCACCGAAGCGAAGCCGAAGCAAGTCAGGGCAGCGATGAAAGTCGTGCTGAAGAGGGCGTGCACCGGCCGCAAGGCGAAGTCGAGAACCGCGGCGACCGAGGACCTGATGCGCTCGGTCATCGCCGATCTGAAGACGCTCACCTGAGCGCGGTCAGTCGCCCGCGCCACGCCCGAACTCGAAGGCGAGCTCTTCGTACTCGCGCCCGCCTCGAGCGACGGGAACGTAGGCTCCGCCGGGACGCTTCGCGAGCACGTAGCGGCGCAGAACGAGCTGTCCCGGCTCGTCGCCCGCGTAGAAACGCAGGAGCTCCGCCTGGAACGCGCCGCCGATCCCGCGCTCGGGCGCGTCCGGATCGCGCTCCGGCGGACACAGCAGGGCGCCGGTCACGAGCTGGAGCTGGTAGGGATGCAGCGTGCCCTTGTCTCGCGTGGGGATTTCGCGCGGCAGCTTCCCGTGCGCCGGATGCCCGACGTGCGTGTGGCCCGACAGCAGAAGGTGAACGAGCGGACCGCGGCGATCGGGCGCCGGCGCGGCGAGCGCGTCGACGGTCTTCTTGACGTCGGTCAGCACGTTGGTCTTCGGCAGGTAGGGTTGCCCGAAGGCGCTGCTCTCGGCTCGCGGGTAGGGAAAGTCCACCGGGTGGTGCACGGCGAGGATGCGGAAGTCGCCGTGCGCGCTGTGCGGCCGGCTGCGCCATTCGATCGCGTCGCGCAACGCGGCGAGCGCGTGAGGAGAGATCCGGCCCAGCGCATTCGTGTTGGCGATGCGATCGAAGATGACCGAGTTCAATGCGAACAGCTCGATGCGCGAATCGGTCCCGGGAATCGCGGCGCTCAGTGGCCGGTGCATCCAGTCGCCGACGTTCCAGCCGCGTCGCGCGCTGATCCGGCGGCGCTGCTCGCTCAAGTCCTGCGAGGTCGCGAGCAGCGGAAACTTCGCCGGCCAGGCGTCGTGGTTGCCGAAGAGCCGCAGCCCATCGGCCTTGTCCAGGTCGGCGGCCAGTTCGTCGTCGTAGCCTTCCGCCTGCGCCATCGCAGCGACGTCGCCGAACGTCGTCGCGTCACCCGTGTCGACGAGCCACGTCGGCGGCCGGCGCCCCTCCTTGGGGAACCAGTCCTTGTCGGCGCGAAGTCCTTCCTCGAGGAACCGGCGGAACATCCGGTAGGCCTCGGTGCTATGCACCGGCGTGCCTTCGTTCCATTTGAGCGGGCTCGCGCCCTCGATATAGCGCGACAGCAGGCGCACCCACAGGCGGTGATCGCGCGTCGACGGCCGGAACGGCGAGGTCGGCGCGACCACGTGGAGGTCCGAGATGTGGACGATCTGCAGGACCGGCGTCACGGCGATCCCTCCTTCAGCAGGCGATCGAGATCGATGCGATGGCGCGACCAGAGCCGCTCCTTGAGGATCGCTCGCGCGCGGCTCAGCGCCTTGCGTTCCGCGTCGCTGCGCGCCCGTCCGAAACGCTCGCCGAGGGCGGCACCGGCCAGAAGATCGCGCTCTCTCGGCTCTAGCGTCGCCATCAGCTCGACCACCGTCCGCAGCGTGCGCGTGTAGTCGAGGCTGTCCGCCGCGCCGAGCGTCGACGGCTCGTCGGATTCGCCGCCCTGGCGCAGCGCCCACTGCCTCGCGTTGTCGCGGAAGGCGTCGGCGATCCGGCGCTTGAGAATGGTGAAGCCGATGCGAGCGACTTCGTCTTCATCCGCGGCGCCGGAGCCCGGCTGCGCCTTCAGGTAGTCGAGCGTGTCGGCGAGCGCGGCCTGAGCGATATCCTCATGCTGCTCGCGAAGCGCGAAGTGATGGTAGGCGAGATAGCGACGAAACCGCGGGCCGAGGGCCTGCAGGATGCCGTGCCGGCCCGGTTGACTGGCGGACATGCGCCATTCTAGGGACAGTCGGACGCCGGCCGCCAGCGCGGCGGCTGTCCTACGCGACGCCCGCCCGCGCCAGCACCGCGTGCAGAAGCACGTTGGCGCCCGCCTCGACGTGCTCGGGTCTCGCCTCCTCGAGCTCGTTGTGGCTGATCCCGTCCTTGCAGGGCACGAAGATCATGGAGGTCGGTGCGACGCGCGACAGATACACCGCGTCGTGCGCGGCGCCGCTCACGATCCTGCGGTTCGACAGCCCCAGCATCTCCGCCGCGCGCTGCACCGAGCTCACGCACTCGGGGTTGAAGTGCGACGCGGGAAACGCTACCACCAGGCGGACCTCGCATTCCAGCTTGAGCTCGCGGGCGATCCGCGCGGCGGCGTCGCGCAGCTCGCGATCCATCGCTTCGAGCGCCGCGTCGTCGGGATGACGGCAGTCGATGCTCATCGCCACCTGCCCCGGGATGACGTTGCGTGAATTGGGCTTGACCTGCATGAAGCCCACGGTGGCGCGGCCGTCGGGCGCGCGCGCGAGGGCGATGGCGTTGACGGTTTCTACCATTCGGGCCGCGCCGCGGAGCGCGTCGTGCCGCGCTTCCATCGGCGTCGGTCCGGCATGCGCGTCCTGGCCGGTCCAGGCGCAGTCGTACCAGCGCTGGCCGAGCGCGCCGGTCACCACGCCGATCACCTTGTCTTCCGCCTCGAGTATCGGGCCCTGCTCGATGTGCGCCTCGAAGTATGCATCGACCGGGCGCTCGCCGACCGGCGCGCTGCCGGCGTAACCGATCGTGCGCAGCGCTTCGCCGAAAGAGACGCCGTCGATGTCGCGCTGAGCGAGCAGGTAGTCGAGCGTGTGGACCTTGGCGAAGACGCCCGAGCCGCCCATGGTCGGGATGAAGCGCGTGCCTTCCTCGTTGGTCCAGATCGCCACACCGACCGGCTTCGTCGTCTCGAGATGCGCGTCGTTGAGCGTGCGCAGGACCTCGAGCCCAGCCAGCACGCCGTACGGCCCGTCGAACTTGCCGCCGGAAGGCTGCGAGTCGACGTGGCTGCCGGTATAGACCACGGCCGCCTTCGCATCGCGCCCGCGCCGCACGGCGAAGATGTTGCCGGCGCCATCGATCTCCACCGCCGTGCCCGCGTCACGCAGCCAGCCGACGACCAGGTCGCGGCCCTGGCGATCGAGATCGGTGAGCGCGAGCCTCCGCACGCCGCCCTTCGGCGTCGCCCCGATCTGCGCAAGATCCATCAGCGATTGCCAGAGGCGGGAGCCGTCGACGCGGACCGACGCGAGCGGCGCGTCCCTGGATGTCGTGTTCATCACGCGGTCCTCGTGAGCCTCAATCGTCGAGACCGATGTTCGCCTGCATCCAATCCGCCGCGAGCAGCGTCGCGCGATCCGCGCCGACCGGGCCGACGACGCTCACGCCGAGCGGCAGCCCGCGTGGCCCCAGCGCGCAGGGCACGTGGACGACCGGCGTGCGCAGCAGCGTCCAGATGCGATTGAACAGCGGATCGCCGGTCGCCTGGATCCCGGCCGGCGCCTCGCCCATCGCGCTCGGTGCGACGATGACGTCGACGTCGGCGAAGACTTGCGCCACCGTCGACCGGCAATGACCCGCAAGCGCCTGAGCGGCGTCGTAGCGCTCGGCGGAGACGCCGAGCCCGTCCTCGATCATCGCGACCATCTCGACGCTCAAGCCGTCGCGACGGGCATGCCATTCGTGCGCCAGGCACTTCGCCACTTCGGCCACCATGATCGAGCGCTGCACCTCGGCGAGGCCGGCGAAAGCCTGCGGCAGCGTCACCGCGCGAACGCTCGCGCCCGCGGCGCGCAGGCGCTTCTCCGTATCGTCGAGCGCCGCGATCGTCTCGGGCTGCGCCCGGTCCCACTCGTACGTGCGGCAGACGCCGACGCGCGGAGCCGCGCCCGGCGCACGCTCGATGGCAAGCTCGCGCCGACCGGACAGCGCCGCGACGAAGAGCGCGGCATCGGCGACGGTGCGCGCGAGCGCTCCCATCGTGTCCAGCGTATCGGAGATCATCTTGACGCCGACGCGGTTGAGCGTGCCGTAGGTCGGCTTGAAGCCTACGACGCCGCAGTACGCGGCGGGCCGCACGATCGAGCCGGCGGTCTGCGTGCCGAAGCCGAGCGGGACCATCGAGTCGGCGACCGCGGCCGCGGAGCCCGACGACGAGCCGCCGGGCGTGTGTCCCGGATTGCGCGGGTTGCACGTCGGCCCGGGATGGAAGGTCGCGAACTCGGTCGTCACCGTCTTGCCGACGACGATCGCGCCCGCGGCGCGCGCCAGCGCGACGCACGCCGCGTCGGACGCCGGTCGATGGTTGGCGTAGATCGGCGAGCCGTACTCGGTCGGCATGTCGGCGGTGTCGAACACGTCCTTGACCGCGATCGGCAGGCCGTGCAGCAGGCCGGTCGAGCCTCCCGCATCGAGCGACCTAGCACGCTCGAGCGCAGCGTCCCGGGCGACGTGTGTCCAGGCGTGGACGACGCTCTCGCGCTCGTCGATCCGCTCCAGGCAGTCGCGCAGCAGCGCCTCGGCGGTGATCTCGCGCGCCGCGAGCTTGCGCGCAGCGTCGGACGCGCTCAGGCGGTTGAGTCGGCTCATATCAGGCACTCCCTTCGGGCGCGCCGCCCGGGCGAGGCAAGGCGCTCGGCGATGCGGTCGGTGCCTCGCGCAGGTGACACGCGACCTGATGACCCGCGAACGGCTCCTTGAGCACCGGTTCCTCGACGCGGCAGCGGTCGAAGACGTAGGGGCAGCGCGTGTGGAAGCGGCATCCCGTCGGCAGCTTGATCGGGCTGGGCACCTCGCCCGAGAGGATGATGCGCTTGCGGCGCACCGTCGGATCGGGAATCGGAACGGCGGCGAGCAGCGCCTGGGTGTACGGATGCTGCGGATGCTCGAACAGCGCGCGCGTCGGCGCGAGCTCGACGATCCGGCCCAGGTACATCACCGCGACGCGATGGCTGATATGTTCGACCACCGCGAGGTCATGGGCGACGAACAGGTACGACAGTCCGAACTCGCGCTGCAGGTCGCCGAGCAGGTTGATCACCTGCGCCTGCACCGAGACGTCGAGCGCGGACACCGGCTCGTCGCACACGATCAGCTTCGGCCGCGGCGCAAGCGCGCGAGCGATGCCCAGGCGCTGCCGCTGCCCGCCGGAGAATTCGTACGGGTACTTGTGCATTTGGTCGCCGCGCAGGCCGACCTTCTCGAAGAGCGAGAGCACGCGATCGCGGATCTCGCGCGCATCGCTGCGCTCGAAGTTGCGGATGGGCTCGGCGACGATGTCCTCCGCGCGCATGCGCGGATTGAGCGACGCGTAGGGATCCTGGAAAACCGCTTGCAGCTCGCGCCGGAACGCGCGCATCGCGCCGCCGTCGAGCGCGTCGATGCGCTCGCCGCGCCAGCGGATCGTTCCCGCGGTCGGCTCGACCAGCTTGAGCACGGTCTTGCCCAGCGTCGACTTGCCGCAGCCGCTCTCGCCGACGAGGCCCAGCGTCTCGCCTTCGTCGATCGCGAACGAGACCTCGTCGACCGCGTGGACCTCGGCCTGCGCGCGGCCGAAGACGCCGCCGCGCACCGGGTAGTGCTTGGTGAGCGCCGCGACCTCGAGCAGGGGCGTAGCGCGGGCCCAGCCCGAATGCGCGATGCCCGGAACAGCGGTCGCGTTCGTCATGCCGCCGCTCCGCCGGCGAGCCGCTCCGATTCCCAGCACGCGGCGACGTGTCCTGGCGCCTTTTCCTCGAGCGGCGGCGCGTCGCTTCGGCAACGATCGGTCGCGTAAGCGCAGCGCGGCGCGAAGGCGCAGCCGACGATCGCTTCGGCGAGCGAGGGCACCGTGCCGGCGATCTCGGTCAGGCGGCTCGCGCCGCCGCGCCGGCTCGCGCCGAGCTTCGGCACGGAGTCGAGCAAGCCCCGCGTGTACGGATGGCGCGGCCGCGCGAAGAGCTCGGTGGCCGGCGCTTCCTCGACCTTGCGGCCGGCGTACATCACCACCACGCGCTCGGACATCTCGGCGACGACGCCGAGGTCGTGGGTGATGAGGACGATCGCGGCGCCGGTGCGTTCCTTGAGCTCGCGCATGAGCTCGAGGATCTGCGCCTGGATCGTCACGTCGAGCGCGGTGGTCGGCTCGTCGGCGATCAGGAGCCGCGGCTCGCAGGCGAGCGCCATTGCGATCATCACCCGCTGCCGCATGCCCCCGGAGAGCTGATGCGGATACTCCTGGACGCGGCGCTCCGGCTCCGGGATGTGCACCAGGCGCAGCATCTCGACCGCGCGCTTCGTGGCTTCTTCGCTCGACAGGCCGCGATGCAGCGTCAGCACCTCGGCGATCTGCCGGCCGATGGTCAGCACCGGGTTGAGCGAGGTCATCGGCTCCTGGAAGATCATGGAGATCGCGTCGCCGCGAATCTTGCGCATGTCGGCCTCCGGCAGCGCGAGCAGGTCGTTGCCCTCGAAGCGGACCCGCCCGCCGACGGTGCGGCCGGGCGGGGAGGCGATCAGGCGCAGGATCGAAAGCGACGTGACGCTCTTGCCGCAGCCGGATTCGCCGACGATCGCGAGCGTCTCGCCCCGCGCCACCGAGAACGACACACCGTCGACGGCGCGCACCACGCCGTCGCGGGTGAAGAAGTAGGTCCTGAGATCCTCGACCTCGAGCAGCGGCACGGCCGCCGATTGTCGTCCCGGTGCAGGCCGGGACCCAAATTCCTCGGACGCGGCCGCCGCCATCACATTCTCCGTGCGAGCCGCGGATCCAGCGCGTCGCGCATGCCGTCGCCCAGGAGATTCACCGCCAGTACGGTGATCGACAGGCAGATGCCCGGAAAGAGGATCAGGTAGCTCGCGATCTGCACGAGGCTGCGGCCCTCGGCCATGATGTTGCCCCAGCTCGGGATATTGGGCGGCGTGCCGGCGCCGATGAACGACAGGATCGCCTCGGTGATCATCGCCGAGCCGCAGACGTAGGTGGCCTGGACCAGGAGCGGCGCCACGATGTTGGGCAGGAGGTGGCGCACGAGGATGAGCGGCAGCGTCGTGCCGGAGGCGATCGCCGCCTCGACGTAGGGCTGCTCGCGCAGCGTGAGCACGAGGCTTCGCACCAGCCGCACTACGCGCGGCACCTCGGCCAGCGTGATCGCAGCGATCACGTTGCCGATGCTCGCCTTGGTCAGCGCCATCAGGGCGATCGCGAGCAGCACCGAAGGGATCGACATGAGCCCGTCCATCACCCGCATCACCACCGCGTCGAGCCGCCGCACGTAGCCGGTGACGAGCCCGATCGCGAGCCCGAGCAGCGTCGAGAGCGCGGCGACCGCGAGTCCGACGGCGAGCGACACGCGAGCGCCGTAGACCACGCGGCTGTAGACGTCGCGGCCGAGCATGTCGGTGCCGAGCCAGTACGCGGCCGAAGGCGGTTTGAGCCTCTTGATCGGCGACACCGCCTGCGGATCGATCGTGCCGAGCCACGGCGCGAAGACCGCCATCGCGATCATCGCGAGCAGGATCGCTCCGCCGATCAGCGCCGTCGGGTGCCGCCGGAACGCCTCGCGGAAGCGCTGCCAGGTCGGCGACACGGACCGCGCCGGCGCGAGCGGTGGGGCGAGGCTGGCCATCTCAGTAGCGGATGCGCGGGTCGAAGAACACGTACGACAGGTCGACCAGCAGGTTCACCAGCACGTAGATCGCGGAGAAGATGAGAATCACGCCCTGGATGATGGGATAGTCGCGCCTCAGGATCGCGTCGACCGTCAGCCGTCCGATGCCGGGCAGCGCGAACACGGTCTCGGTGACGATCGCGCCGCTGATGAGCAGCGCGACGCCGACGCCGATGATCGTCACCACGGGGATCGCGGCGTTCCTGAGGGCGTGGCCGACCAGCACCTCGCTCGGGGCGAGACCCTTCGCCGCCGCGGTACGGATGTAGTCCTGGGCAAGCACGTCGAGCATGCTGGCGCGGGTCATGCGCGCGATCAGCGCGACATACACCGTGCCCAGCGCGATGCTCGGCAGGATGAGATGCCGCAGCCACTCCCAAACGCCGTCGCGAAAGGCACGGTAGCCCTGCACCGGCAGCCAGTCGAGCTGCACGGCGAAGCTGAGGATCAGCACGTAGGCGAAGACGAACACCGGCACCGAGAAGCCGAGCACCGAGAACGACATCACGGCGCGGTCGAGCCAGGTGCCCGCTTTCGCTGCCGCCATCACGCCGAGCGGCACCGCGACCAGGATCGCGACCACCAGGGTGCACAGCGTGAGCGACACGGTGGGCTCGACGCGCTGCGCGATGAGCTGCGTTACCGGGAGGTTGGTGAAGATCGACGTGCCCAGGTCGCCATGGAAAAGCGCCCACAGCCAGCGGCCGAACTGCACCAGGAAGGGCTCGTCCAGGCCGAGCCTGGCGTGGATGCGCCTGATGTCCTCGTCGGTCGCGATGTCGCCGGCGATGACCGCTGCCGGATCGCCCGGCGTGAGGTACAGCAGCGCGAAAACGACGAACGCCACGACGCCCATCACGATGACCGTCGAGAAAACGCGCCGGACGATGTAGGCGATCACGGATAGTTCAGGCTATCGGCGATCGTGCCGCCCGCGGCGCCCATGCTTGTCGTCGCCGCGCAAGCGGAGCCCAGGGCCATCGATCGAAAGCCACCGGGGTCCCGCTCGCCTGAATCGATGAGCGGGGACGACGCCGAGAACACGCGCTGCCCTTAGCGCTTCTCCACGTTCCACATGAGAGTCATCGGCGCGATGATGACGCCCGACAGATTCGTCCGATACGCGGTGGGCAGGATGAACTGCGCCGTCGGGATGTAGGGCACGAACTCGAAGGCGCGCAGCTGCACCGCTTCGGCCGCCTTCTTCGCCGCGGCGGCGTCGGTGGCGTTGAACCAGGCTTCGCGCAGCTCCTCGATCTTCGCGTCCTCGGCCCAGCCGAACCAGCCCTTCTGCCCCGTGCCGCGGACCGCGAAGTTGACCGCGGGCGAAGTGAGGTCCGGCCCGACGAGCCAGGTGTGGAAGATCGACCAGCCGCCCTTGTCGACGGGCTCCTTCGAGGTGCGCCGCGTGATGAGCGTCCCCCAGTCGCCCGCCTGCACCTCGACGTTGAGGCCGAGCTTCTTGAGCGTCTCGGCCGTGAGCAGCGACTGCGAATGCACGATCGGCTGATCGGTCGCGTCGATGATGACGATCTTCTCGCCCTTGTAGCCCGCCTCCTTGATGAGCTGCCTCGCCTTGTCGAAATCGCGCTTGCCTTTCATCGGGGCGGCACCGACCTCGCTCGAGAGCGGCGTGCCGCAGGTGAAGTACGAGTAGCAGGAGTGGCCGTTCTTCGGATCCCCGGCGATGCCCAGGACGTAGTCGTTCTGATCGACCGCGTACAGCAGCGCCTCGCGCATCTTCTGGTTGTTGAACGGCGGATACAGGAAGTTGAACCGGATCATCCCCATCGAGCCCAGCGGATCGATGTTCTCGACCTTGATGTCCTTGTTCTTCGCGAGCACGGGAATCAGGTCGGGCGGCAGCTGCTCCCACCAGTCGACTTCGCCGGCGTTGAGCGCGGCGGCGGCGGTCGCGGCGTCGGGGATGTAGATCCACTCGACCCGGTCGACCTTCACGACCTTGCCGCCGGCCGCCCACGACGGCGGCTCCTTGCGCGGCACGTAGTCGGTGTTCTTCACGTAGACGACCTTGCTGCCCGGCACCCACTCTTCCTTCACGAACTTGTAGGGGCCCGAGCCGATCGCCTCGGTGATGTTGGTCGAGGCGTCGGTCTTCGCGATGCGCTCCGGCATGATGAACGGCACGTTGGACGAGGGCTTCGCGAGCGCCTCCAGCGTCAGCGGGAACGGGCGCTTCAGCTTCAGCGTGAAGGTCTTGTCGTTGACGGCATTCCAAGAGTCGGTCACTTCGGCGAGCTTCTGGCCCAGGGCGTCGCGCTTCGCCCAGCGCTCGATCGACGCGATGCAGTCGGCCGAGCGCACGGGCGCTCCGTCGTGGAACTTGAGTCCGTCGCGCAGCGTGAAGCTGTAGGTGAGCTTGTCGTTGCTGAGCGTATAGCTGTCCACCATCTGCGGCTGCACCTGGAACCGGGCGTCCGTGGCGAACAGCGTGTCGTAGATCATGTACCCGTGGTTGCGGGTGATGTATGCCGTCGTGGTGATGGGATCCAGGATGCGCAGGTCGGCCTGCGGAATGAACCGGAGGACCTTCTGCTGGGCGAGCGCGGCGGGCGCGCCGAGCGCCGCGGCGACGGCCAGTGCGGCGAGCAAGACCTTCATCGCGGCGGAACGACGGGAATGCGGTTTCATCGACGGAGCCTCCGGGGCAGGATGCGCAGGTGGCGCTCGGATCGCGCCGGCGACATTCTAGTCCGCGAACCCGGGTGCGTGTCGCCCCTGCGCGAACCAGCCGACTTCGAACCCTTGCGTTCCCTCGGGCACACGGCTTCCGTTGCCCTCGGTTACCATTAGCGCCGCGGCGCAGGCGGCGCCGGAGGATATCAATCATGATTCTCGAGGTTGCGGACATCCGCATCAGGCCGGGGAGCCAGGCGGCGTTCGACGTTGCGATCGAGCGGGGCCTCAAAGCCGTGATCGCCAGGGCCAAGGGCTTTCGGGGCTACAAGGTCCAGAAGGGGATCGACTCGCCGGAGCGCTACCTGCTCATGATCTACTGGGATACCGTGGAGAACCACACGGTGGACTTCCGGCAGTCGCCGGCATTCCAGGAATGGCGCGGCTTCGTCGGCTCGCACTTCGCCTCGCCGCCCGCGGTGGAGCATTTCACGCTCCTCACCGAATCGGCCTAGGTTGCCGTCGCCGCGACGCGAGCGCCCCGCGTCCCGGGACGCGCGACCGCCTGCCGTTCCTTCGGACATGACCGAGCCCGACTCGACACCTAGCGCGCCGACCTGGGTTGCGGTCGCGCTCTTGTGGCTCGCGGGGAACGCGCTGCGGATCACGATCCTCGCCGTGCCGCCGGTCATCGCCATGATCCGCGACGAGTTCGCGCTGAGCGCGACCGCGGTCGGGCTCCTGAGCAGCATCCCGCCGGCGCTGTTCGCGATCGCCGCGCTGCTGGGCTCGCTGCTCGTCGCCCGGCTGGGTGTCAAAGGCGCGCTGATCGGCGGCTTGACCCTGGTGGCGGCGGGCTCGGCGCTGCGGGGCCTGAGCACCGGCTACGCGGTGCTGTTCGCGACCACGATCGTGATGTCCGCCGGCGTGGCGATCATGCAGCCGATCATGCCGACCACCGTGCGGCAATGGCTGCCGCGGAGCATCGGCCTCGGCACGGCGATCTACACCAACGGCCTCCTCGCGGGCGAAGTCTTCCCGACGCTGCTCACGATTCCGCTCGTGCTGCCGATGCTGGCCGGGAGCTGGCGCGGCTCGCTCGTGTTCTGGTCGGTGCCGGTCGCGCTCATCGCGGTGGTCACGTGGTTTTTCGCGCCGCGCGTCTCCGCACACGCGGCGATGCCGCGCAAGTGGCTCCCGGACTGGCATGCGGGGCTGGTCTGGCGGCTGGGCGCGCTGTTCCTGTGCATCAACGCGATCTACTTCAGCGCCAACGCCTTCATTCCGATCTACCTCACGAGCGCCGGCCGCCCCGACCTGATCAGCGCCGCGCTGACCGCGCTCAACTTCGGGCAGATCCCTGCGTCGCTGCTGCTGCTCGTCGTCGCTCGGCGCCTCGAGCGCCGGGCCTGGCCCTACGTGGTGTCGGGCCTCGTGTCGCTCCTCGCGATTGGCGGGATCGTGCTCATGGTCGGTCCGGCCACGATCGTGTGGGCGGCGATCCTCGGGTTCTCCGACTCGGCGGCGCTGATCGTGGGTCTGACGCTGCCCGCGCTCCTCTGCCGGCCCGAAGACGTCGCGCGCACCTCCGCGGGCATGTTCACCTTGAGCTACGGCGGCGCGGTGGGGATTGCCGTGCTGAGCGGCGCGGCCTGGGACGCAAGCCGGATTCCCGCGCTCGCGTTCGTGCCGCTGGCGGTCTGCGCCGTCGGGCTCGCCGTGGCCGCGCTCAGCCTGCGGGCGAAGCGCGAGCTGGTCTGACCGCGCTCGAGCGGCCGGGCGAGCTCAAGTGCGGCGCAGGTCCTGGCTCTTGAGCGGCAGCGATCGCACGCGCTTGCCCGTCGCGGCGAAGATCGCGTTGCACACTGCGGGCTGCAGCGGCAGGATCACCGGCTCGCCGTGGCCGCCCCAGAATCCGCCGGTCGGCACGAGCACGGTCTCCACCTTCGGCGCGTCGGCGATGTGCGGCAGCGGGAAATCGTGGAAGTTGGACTCCACGACGTGGCCGTCCCTGATGTTGATCTCCTGGCCGGTGATGGTGCCGAGCCCGTACACGACGTTGCTCTCGGCCTGCGCGCGGCAGGTATCGGGATTCACCACGTAGCCCGAGTCGACCGCGACGACGACGCGGTGCACTTTGAGCTCGCCTTCGCCGGTCACCGAGAGCTCGACCACCATCGCCGAATAGCTTCCGAAGCCGTCGGCGACGGCCACACCGCGGTACACGCCGGTGGGCAGCGGCGAGCCCCAGCTCGCGGCCTTGACCACCGCCTCGAGCACGCCCCGGTTCTTGTCGCCCGCCTTGAGCATCGCCAACCGGTATTCAACCGGGTCCTTGCCCGCGGCACCGGCCAGCTCGTCGATGAAGCACTCGCGGTAGAACGCGTTCTGCTGACCCGGCGCGCGCCAGAATCCTACCGGCACGTGGCCGTTGCGCATCGCATAGTCGACCTGCTGGTTCGCCACCGTGTAGGGCACGTCGTTGAACGAGCGCACGGCGCTGAAGTCGATGCCGTCCTTGATCGGCGTGTCGGGCAGGAGCACGCGCAGGATCGACGGACAGGCGATCCTGGTGTGCATCGCGACGAGATTGCCCTGCGCGTCGAGCCCCGCCTTGATGCGCACCAGGCTCGCCGGGCGATAGAAGCCGTGCTGCATGTCCTCCTCGCGCGACCACATCAGCTTCACCGGCACGCCGGGCATCTGCTTGGCGATCAGCACGCCCTGGCGCACGAAATCCTGCGCCGCACCGCGCCGGCCGAATCCGCCGCCGAGCATCATCTTGTGCACCTCGACCTTCTCGAGCGGTAATCCGGCGGTCTGCGACGCGACCGCCATCGACGACTCGGCGTTCTGCGTCGAGGTCCACACGTCGAGGAAACCCTCGGGCTTGAGCCACGCCGTGCAGGTCTGCGGCTCCATCGTCGCGTGGTAGAGGTACGGCGAGCTGTATTCCGCTTCGATCAGCTTGGCGGCGGATCCGAAAGCGGCTTGCGTGTCGCCGATCCTGCGCGCCTGCGGGAGGTCCGCGGCGGCGAGGCCCTCGCGGAACATCGTCATGATCGTGTCGTTGTCGAGCTTGTCCTTGCCGCCGTAGTCCCACTCGACCTTCACCTGCTTCAGCGCCTGGTTGGCGCGCCACCAGTTGTCGGCGACGACCGCGACGAAGTCTTCCTCGCGCACCACCTTCTTCACCCCGCGCATCGCAAGCGCGGCGCCGTCGTCGACGCTGCTGACCTTGCCGCCGAACACGGGGCACTGGGCGATCGAGGCGTGCAGCATGCCGGGGAGCGAGACGTCGACGCCAAAAACGGGCTTGCCCCGCACCTTGTCCGGAATGTCGAGCCGATGCACGGGCTGCCCTGCGATCTTCCACCGGGCCGGATCGCGCAGGACGACGTCGTTGGGCGGAGCGAGCTTCGAGGCTGCCGTCGCGACCTGCCCGTAGCGGAGCTTGCGCCGGGTGGGCCCGTGGGTGATGATGCCCTTGTCGACCGTGCACTCCGCGGCGGGAACCTTCCACTGCTGCGCGGCCGCGGCGACGAGCATCCCGCGCGCGCTCGCGCCGGCCTTGCGTAGGTATTCCTGCGAGGAGCGGATGCCCTGGCTGCCGCCGGTCGACATCGAGCCCCAGACGCGGTTGCGTCGGATGTGCTCGTTGGGCGAGGCGAACTCCGCGCTCACCCGGTTCCAGTCGCAATCGAGCTCTTCGGCGACGAGCTGCGCGAGCGCGGTGTAGCTGCCCTGGCCCATCTCGGAGCGCGCGACGCGGATGACGACGCGGTCGTCCGGCTGGATCACGACCCAGGCGTTGACCTCGGTGAGCGTGCCGGCCGCGGTCGCCAGCGGGAAGCGGAGCTCGAGCGCGAGGCCGCCGCCCAGCGCCGCGGAGACCTTGAGAAATTCGCGACGGCAGAGAGCGTGCGTCATGGCGATTCTCCTCTAGGCCTTCTTCGCGGCGGGCGCGGCGGAGCCTTCGGCGACGGCGTGAATCGCCTTGCGCACCCGCACGTAGCTGCCGCAGCGGCAGAGATTGGTCATCGCGGCATCGATGTCGGTGTCGGTCGGCTTCGGATTCTTCGCGAGCAGCGCGGTGGCCGCCATCATCATCCCCGACTGGCAGTAGCCGCACTGCGGCACCTCGTTCTCGATCCAGGCCATCTGCACCCGGCTCAAACCCTTCTCGGAGAGGCCTTCGATCGTGACGATCTTTCTGCCGGCCGCCTCGGAAGCCGGCGTCGCGCACGAGCGCTTCGCCTCGCCGTCGATCAGCACCGTGCACGCGCCGCACAGGCCGACGCCGCAGCCGTACTTGGTGCCGTGGAGATCGAGCTCGTCGCGCAGCACCCAGAGCAGCGGCATATCCGGTTCGACGTCGACGTTGCGCACGCGGCCATTCACGGTCAGCTTGAGCATGGGGAGGCTCCAGGACAGGCGGGCAGGCGATCCTTGCGTCGAAAATCCTACGCCGCTCGCGACTCGATTGAAAGCCGTGCTCCACGGCGCGAGGCGCAGGCATGCTGAGGTCGGGCGCAGGCTTCGGACGTCCCGGTGCGTCTGCGTCGCGCCTCGGCGAGCCTGGCGTCTCCCTGTCGCCTGCCGCGATCTGTCGCGTGGCGTCAGTTTGTGACGCGCAAACGCGACGCGGCGCCTCGCAGGGGACCGCGGCACGCCTGCGCCGCACCGCCCCAGGCGAAAAGTGGCGCGCTCGCACGCTCGACGGCCGGCGCCGGGCGCGGCGGCCCGAGCCTTGCTTGTCGCCCGCCGTCTCCACCCGAACCGGGGCCCGCCCGCCCACCGCGCCGAGCTTTGCACGAGCGACCCGCAACCCCAGCCATGGCTTACCTCCTGATCGTCGCCGCCTTGGGCCTCGCACAGTGCGCCGCGGCGGTGGCCGGCCTGATTCAACTGGGCCTGCATCCGATGCTCGCAGCACTCGCCGGCGGCGCGATGCTCGTCTTCGCTTCGCCGTTGCTGGCGCTGCCGGGACTCTACGGCGCCATCGCGGCATGGCACTGGCACTGGCTCGGAGCTTTCGCGCTGTTCTTCCCGACGCTGGCGCTGATGCTCCCGGTGACCGGTTTCTTCTCGGCCTGGAGCCTGTGTCAGGCCATCGTCAAGCGGCGAATCGGGTCCAGAGTGCCCGCGCTCCGCGCGCACATCGCACTGGGCGCGATGCTGATGCTCGGCATCGTCGCGGCAGCGCTGGTGATCACGATGCCGGAGACGATCGCCCGCGGTGCCTGGCCGGTCGCGGGACTCGAGGCGTCATCGCCGGTTCCGGAGGGCGCGATCCAGCCGTCGTTCGACTGCCGCACCGCGTCCCATCCCGCCGAAGCGCTGGTATGCGAGCATCGATCGCTGGCCGAGCTGGATCGCCAAGTCGGCGCACTGCTCGCGTCGTTGGCGGGCAAGCCCGGAGCGGCGAACGATTGGCGGGCCGACCAGCTGCAGTGGACGCGCCGCGTTCGCGACGCGTGCGCCACGGTCGACTGCCTGGAGATGGCCTACCGCAGCCGCGTCGAATCGCTGCAGATCGCGCTTCGCTCCGCAGCGGGTGCCGGATCGGCGGGGCGCGCGGGCGCAGCGGTTGCCAGGGAGGATCTCGTGCACCTCGCGGAGCGCGTGACGGAGCTCACGCGGAACAGCGGTGCCCAGGACTATCTCTTCCGGCTGTGCGGCATGACCGACCAGGCCGACGAGCTGCGACGGCAGGTCGAGGAAACGAGCGCTCTGTACTACCAGTACGGCAAGTACGTGCTCGACGTCGAGCTGAGCCCCTTCGAGCAGGCGATGGACAGCTTCGCCGCGGGGCAGCGGGCGGCGCGCGCGGAGCTCGTCAAGGACGGAGCGACGCAGCGCTCCGCGTGCTCCGAAGAGGTTCTGCGCGCCTTGCGCGCCCGCTACGAGGTGGAACGAAACGGCGGCAGCTACCGGGCCGAGCTCTACATCGTCATGGCCGCCGCGGTGGCAGACGCCAAGCGCAGCAAAGAGAGAGAGCACGATTGAGCAACGGTAGCCTCGAGCGCCCGCGGCCCCGTCGGCGCGGGCGACGATTCCGGATCCGCGCGGCGTGGGCGGGCGCTCTGCTCGCGCTGACGGTCCTTCTCTGGATCGCGGCCCTGGCCGCGACCGCCGCGCCGGTCCCGTTTCCACAGCAGACCCTCACGATCAAGCTCGACGGGATCGCGCTGGGCCAGGCGCTTCATCCGACTTCGCTCAATTCGCTCCGCTACACCGCGACCTTCAACGCCGGCGACGGCTTGTATCACCTGTGGGTGCTCAACGGAGGCGACAGCCAGACGCCGGCCGACATGCAGGTGTCCGACATCACCCATGCGACCTCGTTCGACGGCCTCAACTTCACCTCGCTCGGCAAGCTCGCCCCGCCGGCGAGCTGGTGGACCGCCGTCGCCGGCGTCGGCGCGACCGTCGAGCCCTCGGTCAACTTCCTGCGCGTCGACAAGCTCGGCGGCGAGTGGTTTCTCACCGCTCGGCTCGATCGCGATGACGGCGCTGCTCGCCGCGAGCGGGCTCGTGCTCGCGCGCCGCCGGCTGCGGCGCCCCGCCTAGCGACGCGCTACTTCACGCCGCATACGCCGGGCGCGGTACGCGCACCGCCGACCGCCTGGAAGATGTACGAATCCGGCGCGATCACCCGGCTTGCGTCCCGCCCTTCGCGCTTCGCGATCAGGAACCGCGAGATCTTGCGCGCTTCGTCCTCGGGAAAAATGAAGCGGATCTGCCCGTTGTCCTGAACGAGGCCCACGCCGAGACCGAAGGCGGCCGTACCGTCGGGCTGCACCGTCCGAGGCGGCCGCACCACGCCCACGACGGGGCGATCGGCGTAGGAATAGCGCTGCCTGTCCAGCCAGCTCTTGTCGGCTTCCGCGTCCCCGGTCGCCTTCGCACGCCTCGCGGCGTCCATGACAGGATAGATGTAGGAATGCACGATCGGGATGTGGCGCCATTCGCGCGCCGGCGTGATGTACGAGGCGCGCCAGGCGAGGAAGGTTTTTCCGAACGACTCCTTGCGCTCGACGACGTCGCGAAGCGCGACATACGACAGGTGCGTCGTCGTCGTCGCTCCCTTGCGGCCCTCCGCGAGCAACGGCGTCAGGCCGATCGCGACGTCGTCGCAGCCTCCGCGAGCGCCCTGGAAGTCGAGCGTCTGCAGCGCGAAGGCGTAGTTGAAAAGTCTCGTCGCGTCGTTGGCGATCGGGCGCATGGCCGGCGGCAGGCCGTTTTCCTCCACCGGCGTGCCGTTCACTCGGACGTCGAACTCGACGCCGAGGACCTCGGGCCTGCGGAACGCGTCCGTCTCGACGGTGAAGACCGTGTAGCCGACGCCCTCGTGCGGCCCCTGGCTCAGCGCCTCGAGCGACGGCGCGATCCAGCGCCGAGTCTCCGACGCCTTGGAGATCAGCTCGTAGGCGACCGGGCGCAGCGGCGGAAACCACGGCGGACCGAGCTCGCCGGTCGTGCCGGCAGGACAACCCGAGAGCCAGCCGGTGCTCAGCGCGCCGGGCTTGCACATCTTCCCTTCGGCGCAGTCGAAGAGGTCGTAGTCGGATCTCGTGCGCGGGAGATTCGACGGCCGCTGCAGGCACACGCTGGTGATCACCGGCGCATCGGTGGACAAGCGCGCATCGCCCTTGATCTCCGGCACGATCGTGCCCTTGATCGTCTCCCCCGGCACCGGGTAGGAAATGTCGTACTGGAAATAGGGAGAGCCGCCCGCGTCGAACTGATTGGTGATCCGACGCTGCAGCGGCGCACGGTTGGTTCGCAGCAGGTTGATCACGAGCTTGTCGGAATACTTGCGCGTGTCCTTGCTCGACCCGCGCGCGAAGTTGAAGCGGAAATCGATCGGATCCGGCCACGCGGCGTTGGGATCGACCTTTTCGTAAGGTCCGATCACGTAGCTGTAGATCGGCGCGAGGTACTGGTTCATGCACTTGCGGATGTCGTCGTTCTCCAGCTTGGCGACCGCGCCGGTGAGCTTCTCGGAAGCGCCGCGCAGCGCCGTGGTCTGACTCTCGATGCCCACCGCCGATTTGACGCCACGGACGAGGGCCTGCACGTCGAGCGACAGGCCGGTCTTCTGGATCTGCGTGAGATTGGACAGGCACGCCCGCTCCGCAAGCCCCACCGCGGTCTCGAAGATCTTCAGCGCGTCGGCGAAGTTGGCCGATTGACGCTGCGCGGCCTTGGCCGCTTCCGTCTGGTCGCAGACGCCGGGCGACGCGGCGCAGGCCAGCGCCGTCGCGAGAAGGCCGTGGAGGACGCCGCTAGAGGCCGGTGGCAAGCGCACGGATCTTCTCCGACCAGGGTTCCATGCATTTGCGGATGTCGTCGTTCTCGATCTTCTTCACCGCATCGGGCAGCGCGGCGGCCGCGCCGCGCACCGCGTCGCGGGTCCGTGCCACGGTCGCATCGCCCTCCGGCTGCCGGGTGATCCCCTTGAGACTGATCCGCAGGTTGGCGCCTTGCGCGTCCTGCGTGTTCGACAGGCACGCTCGCTCGGCCAGCTCGGCGAGCTCCGCGAGCTGCTTGAGCTTCGGGTCGTCCGGTTTGTCGCGGCCGACGTAGAACACCACCAGCAGCGCGACCAGGAACACCGCGGCCGCAGCCAGGACGTATTTCATCGCGTCTCCCTCTTCTGAACGTTATCGGTTACGATCGGCGCCGCTCACGCCTACGAGGTTGACCGCGACGACCTTCGAAACACGAGCAGCACGGCGTCGTACGGCAGAGCGATCGCTTCCTTGAGCACGTAGAGCAGCCATTTCCACAGCGGCAGGTGCGGACGCTCCTTCGGCATCGAGCGCACTTCCACGCGATAGCCGAGCATCCGGAAGAGCAGGGCGCAGCGCAGGTTGTGGTAGGCGCTCGAGCACGGGATCAGCAGATCCACGTCGGACCGGCTGCGCAGGAGTGCGTCGCACAGCAGCACCGATTGCAGCGTGTCCTCCGCCTGGTCCTCGACGAGGATCGATCCGGGATCTACCCTGGCGGCGAGCAGCAGCTTGCGGATGATGACCGCTTCCGCCGGGCGATACCGCCCGACCCCGCCGGTGGCGAGAAATATCGGATCGCGAAGCTCCCGAGCGATCGCGAGCGCGCCTTCGACCCGCCGCGCGAGGCTGCCGCTCGCCGTGCCGTCCGCGCGGACGGCGGCGCCGAAGATGACGAGGTACACGCTCACGTGCGGGCTCTCCCTGGGCGCGCCACGCCGCTATTCTGCACCGGTTCTCCATGCGCCTGCCTGCTTCGCTTTCGGATCGCGAGCTTTCGTCAAGCGAGCAACCCGACCTTTCCCAGGATCCCGAGGACCTGGTCGATGAATCCCAGCACCTTGGCGGCGCCGTCGATCGCCTGCCTGGCCGTGTTCATCTCGCGCGTGGCTTTGGCGATCTGCTGCGTCAGCATCGCGAGCTCCTGCACCGAATCGACGATGTCCGGATCCTTGTCGATCGTCTTCAGGTCGCGCAGCATGATCTTCTGCTGCCGGCTCACGAGCTTCCTGTACAAGGCGAAGAGCTCGTCGCGTGCGTCGCCGGAAGCGCCGAGCGCCTGCGCTCGAACCGCCGCCAGCGCGTCGCCGAGCTCGTCGCTCGCGCTGTGGAGGACGTCGGACGGAGCCAGGGTATCGGTGTTCGGCATGGCCAATCTCCCGTCGTCGTTTCAAGTCCGCAGGTTGCGGGCCCGGCTGCGCCGGAATCTCTCTCGCGTCACTTCGCGTTCGCGCCGCCGGCGCGCGCTTTCTCAACCGCGTCGTGGGCTGCCCGCGCCTTGTCCGCGAAGTCGCTGACCGCCGCCGCCACCGACTCGTACTGGCGCCTGGGGTCGCCGAGGGCGAGCGTGAGCTCGTGATGCGCGTCGGCCAGCGCCTTGAACACCGGCGTCGGGCTTGTCGCGAAGAGCGACAGGTAGCGCTCTCGCGCGGCGCGCGTCTTGCCGTAGGCGGCGGCCCAGGCATCTTCGTCTCGAGCCGGCTTCCCCGGATCGGGAAAGGACCCGAGGTAGGCGAGTCCAGCGTCCTGCAGCTCGAGCGCCGTCATCGGCATGGCGACGTTCGACAGGATGATCGCCGCCCGCGTGACGACGGGATCGGCGCCCGCGGTCACCTCGACGAGCGCGCGGTAGCGGCGCTGCTCGAGGATGGCGACGAGCGCCGTGCCGACGAGATCGGCGACCGGGCCGATCGTGGAGACGTAGGGCGAGGTCTTGCCGTCGAGGCCGTCGATTCGCGTGCCCAGCCGGGTGATCTGGTCCTTCGCCTTGCCGACCGATTCGAGCAGCGCGGTGCGATCCGCCGCGTCGGCGATCCCGGCCAGCGCCGCGGCGTAGCCCTTGAGCGCGGGGAGAAGCTTCGGCGCATTGGTCAGCAGGACTTCGGCGTCGTCGATGGCGGCGGTGTCGATCCCATCGCGCCTGCGGATGCCGATACTGCAGGTCAGCGCTTCCTTCTCGCCCAGGGCCGCAAGGTCGTAGAACACGTAGTCGCCTCCGCGGACGCTCTCGCTCGCGCCGGGGCAGGCGGGCTTCGGGCCTCTCGTCGCCTCGGCTGCGGCCCGGTACGCCGCCCACCCGGCCAGGCAGCTCGTGTCCTTGGCGAGCTGGCCCTCGGTCACGGACTTCGTGCAGTCTCGGGAGACGGTGATCACATCCTCGTTCTCGGCGAACTCCTCGAACTGCAAGCTCCGGTATTTCGCCAGCGCCTTCGCATGCAGGGCATCGAACGCGGTGGCCGCATCGTCGACGCCCCTGCCGAACGTCGCGATGTCGTCCTTGTAGACCATCGGGGTGCACGCCGCGGCGAGGAAGCAGCACGAAGCGACCAGGCAGACGCTCGCCGCCGCGAGCGGAGGTGATCGGGGCTCGCGCATGGGGGTTCCTCGCGCTATCGCGTCAGCGCGAAATCGCGCATCTGGTCGATCTTCCGGCGCATGGCTCGCTTGCGCTGCGCCGAGGCCTCGAACTCGACGGGCACCGAAGCGCTGCGCCTGCCGAGCACGCGGGCGAGCGTCGCGAGCACGGTGGTCTTGTCATCGTCGAAGTCGCCGTGATGTTTCGCACGGGAGGCCGACGGCGAGCCCTCGCCCTCCCTGTTCGGGGCGATGACCCAGTCGGCGGATCCGTTCGGGCCGAAGAGCCTGCTCAGGACCGGATCGCCCTTGATGGCCTTCTGCATGCCGAGGATCGGCTCGCCGTCGGGGTGCACCAGCGGCACGCGAAAGGTCTTCTCGAAGGCATCGGAAACGAGGTAGAGCAGCGACTTGTGGTAGATCGACGCGCAATCGTCGTCCTGCTCGGTCTGGTCGTCGAGAGTGAAGACCGCGAACCGCGACACGCCGGCGAGCGCGGGCAGCCAGGCGTCCTTGAAGAGCTCGACGGTGATCGCCGGCGCCCACAGCGTGGCCGAGGCGACGCCGAGGCCCAGGCCGTTCTGGCCCTGCATCGGGCCGCCGGCGATCCGCCCCTTCGCGGCGAGGTACTGGACGATCGGCGCATGGAAGATGCTCCCGGCGCTGTGGCCGACGAGATGGAATTCGTACGCCGAATCGGTTGCGGCGAGCTTGGCGAGCTCGTCGAGCACGAGCCTCGCGCCGCCCTGCGCCGACGCCGTCGCCGCCAGGGCGTTGTCCTTCATCTCGCTCCACATCGCGAGCCCGCCGAGCGTGCGCGCGAGCGGCTCGAGGGCGTCGTCGAGGCGATCGAGCATGAAGTCCTTCGCCCCGTCGATGAAGCCTTCGGGCCGGCGATGGTCCGCAGCGCCCTGGAGGATGTCCTTGATCGTGCTCCAGGCGTCGCTGTGCCAGATGAAGGCGAGCGGATAGCACTGGGCGTCGAGCATCGGCTGGCGGTAGTCGGAGACTCGCTGCAGCGCCGAGTCCTCGTTCACCAGCCCGCCGTGCGCATACAGCACGATGCGCTTCTTCTTCCAGCCGTTCGTGATGCGCGGAATGTCGCTCCGGACGATCTCCTGCACGAGCTCCGGCGTGGTGCCGACGTTGCCCGCCGGGTCGAGCAGCCCGTGATCGCCGATGCTGATGACGTGCGGGCGCAGGTCCGTATAGGAATAGGCCTGCGCGCGGACGGCGCCCGCGAACACTGCCCGCTGCGAAGAGCGCCGCGTGGGCAGCTCCACGGGCACGGCCAGCCTCGCGACCCAGGCGTCGGTGCCGTTCGAGAGCCAATCCTCGTAGGCGATGTGGGCGAATCCCGAGCGACCCCAATCGGCGCCCCAGGAATTCTGCAGCCAGAAGCCGTTCTCGTCGTAGGCGACGAGCGCGAAGGCGTGGCCGCCGACGTTGTCGTCGACCTGCCGGATGACGCCGTCTCGTCCGACCTGGTCCCAGCCGGAGTGCACGTTGCTGCTCACGTACAGCGCTCCGACCTCCGTGATCGCCGCATGCATCGCGACCAGGTCCCGATGATTGACCCGGAAGTAGGCGCCGAGCGGGCGCCTCGCCGCGTCGTTGGCCTGCGTCTCGGAAAGCGGCTGGCCGCCCGAACGGGGCCAGAGCCCGAGCTCGCATACGCCGTGCTTGTGCCAGCCTTTCATGGCGCCGCGGCAGCTCGATCCCTCGTAGCGCTCGCCCGCCCATTCGTCGTAGCGGCGCGCCATGTCGTAGAGCATGTACGGGCTGATGCGATGCTCGTCGGGGACGGTCTTGCGCACGCGCATGAGGTAGTGCACGACGGTGGCGAGGCCGAATCCCGTGCACGCGCCTTCCTGGCCCTGGTCGAGAATCGGAGCCTGCGCTTTCCGATAGTCCGAGAGGCGGCGATGCGTCGGGACTTCGACCAGCGTCGGCGTGTACATCAAGTCGCGGAAATCGACCGTATCCGGCCGCACGGTGAGCCGCCGTTCGCGCGCGGCGATCGGGGCGCGACTTCTGGGTTTGCGAGGCATGTTTCCTTCTCCCTGTTATGGCCTCAGCGGACGCGGTTGGAGCGGTCTATCCGCTGCCGGCGTTCGCGGAGTGCTTCGTGTCGGCTGCGAGCAGCGCATCGACGAGCGCGGCGATGGTCGTCTGCGGCTTGTCGAAGTAGTGCGTGTGCGCGCCGGCGCCGATGCTCACGTCGCGCTCGCGTCCGGGCCCCAGGAGCGATCCCGGATCGGCGAGGTCGACGTCGGTTTCGTAGGCATCCTTGCCCGCCGCGTCGACCTGGTCGATCTCCGGCGGAGAGACGTCACCATCCGCGGGAAGCCGCGACCAGATCCAGCGCCCGACGTAATCGCCGGTGGCGTAGGCATTGACCCAGCGCTGCGTCCCGACCACGGCAGCCGAAGGGCCCATGCGGCCCGCGGATTCCGCGAGCGGCCAGTCGTAAAGGATCGGGAACCGCGCCGCATAGAGCTGGCGCAGCGGGCAGCCCGCGGTCAGGAGCCGGACCCTTCCCTCGAGGTTCTCCCATAGCTGCCGAGCGGGGTCGCTCTCGGGCACGCGCCGATCGGCGGCCCGCTCCTTGAGGTACTTGAGCAGCTCGGTCGAGATCACCGTGCCCTGGCTGTGGCTGACGATCACGATGCGCTCGTAGTCCTGGCTCGCGAGGTAACGCAGCACCGCGACGAAGCGCGAGAAGATGCGCACCCGCGGGATCGCCTTGCGCGGAAACTCGCGCAGATGATTGTCGACGTCGAGCGCCGCGTCGAGCGGCGCGCGCAGCCAGGGGACGTACTTCGAGAGCAGGCCGCCGGCCGCGCTCAGCACGAGCGTCGCCGTGGCGGCGGTGATGACCAGCGGCTGCAATAGTCGGCAGGAGAGCGTGGAGAAGCCCTCGTCCCAGCCGGTGAACGATTGCACGAGCGCCTGGCCGCCGAAACGATACGCGGCCATGATCACGCCGGTCGCGAGCGCGGCGATCACGCCGAGGAAGACGACGGCGGCGAGCACCGCGTCCAGGCTCCGATAGCCGCCGGTGAGCCACCTGCCGAGCAGGCGGAACTTCTGCTTGATGAGCTCGAGCTCCGCCAGCGCGCTCGGCGTGAGCACGACGAGGAGATAGGCCACCAGCGACAGCAGCAGCACCGCGGTCGCCGAGAACGCCTCGGTGCTCTTCACGAAACGATCGTGCAGGAACCAGGCCGCGCCCTTTCCCGGGTCGACCTTCGTCGGGCAGGCGGCGGAGCTCGCGGTCTGTGCCGAGGCGGGAGCGGTGAAGACGATCGGCGAGTACTCCTGCATATCCTGGACGGAGAGCTCGAGCCCGCGACTGATGAGCGCCCACGCCGCCATCGTCAGCACGAGGAAGAAGCCGAGCGACACGACCAGCCCCAGCCGCCCGGTGGCCACGGTGGCGCGCGCCTGGAAGCGCGCGAACAGCGCCGCGTCTTCGCCCGTCTTGCGCGCCGAGCGCGTCGCGAAGTGCCCGGCGATGAGCCACACGACGAGGAGCGGCCCCGTCACCCCCCACCACACGACGATCAGCAGCAGCACCACCTCGACCGCGTGCAGCGCGCCGATGACCCACATCCGGAGGTCCGGCGTCGGCGCGATCGCGGGCGGCACGAGGACCGCTGCGAGCGTGATCAGCCAGAGCACCCAGCCCACTCGGCGCACCATGCGGAAGCGCTCCTCGCACACGCGCAGCCACCAGTCGTAGAAGACGCTCAGGATCAGGAGCCACGTGGCACCGACTTCCCAGGCGGCGCCGGGCGGCCATGCCCTCGCGGCGAGCCAGAGCGCGCCGCCGAGCGCGACGCCCGCGACGGCGCCGAGCAGGAAGCGGCGCCACGCATAGAAGATGCCGAGCGCGAGCCCCGCGGCCGCCGCGCCGACGGTGATCGTCTGGAGCGCTGCCGTGCTCCCCGACGCCAGGTTTAGAGGCACGAAGATCAGCACGAGCATCAGGAGCTGGAGGAAGAGCAGCGCGAGCACGCGCGAATAGAGCCAGTCGAGCACGGTCTGCAGGCTCGCGAGGACGCGCCACGAGCGCAGCTTCGAGAAATGCGCCGCGGCCGTCTGGACGGTGTCGCGGCCCAGTGCCGAGAGGCGGAACAGGAGCGTGAAGAGCTCGGTCAGGATCCGCGGCACCTGGCCCGAGAGCCGCGAGAGATCCGCCCAGTACATCTCGATCGCGTCGACCCGGTCGGTGACTCCATCGTGCGTGCGCGCAAGCCCGATCTGCCGCGCCGTGTAGGTGTCCGGGTCCATCGCGTTCTGCTCGGCCTTCGCGAGCAGATAGTCGGTGAATTCGGCGCCCTGGCTCAGCGTGCCCGCGCGTTGGCCGAGCGAGCGCTGCGCCCCTTGGCTTGCCCAGTTCTCGCGCAGGAAATCGGAACGGGTGGACTGGTTGAGCCGCTTCCTGAAATCGTCCGGCGCCCGAGCGACGGCGTGGATCGGCGCGAGCGGGGGCACCTGGAGCGTCACGTCGCTGCGCAGCCCCGGCGCGTACGAGCATCCGTTCGGCGCCTGCGCGATCAGCAGATCGGCGAGCGCCTGCACCGTCGCGCCCGGCGCCTGGTCGGCCACGCCGTGAATCGCGACGACCGCGATGCGCCGTCCCGAGCTCACCGTGCGCCCGCCCGGCAACCACGAGCTCGCGAATGCCCGATCATTGCAGGCTGCGCCGGATCTCCGGTTCCACGAAGTGCCTCGCGCCGAAACGCCCGCGAAGCTTCTGCGCGTTCTCGGGACTCGTTTCGATGGTCACCATGTTGCGATTTTTCGGGTCTCGTCCATGCGGCAACGGGCTTTCGCCGTCCTCCGCGAGGCTGCTGCTTCAGTGGATCGAGTGGCGCGATGCTAGCCAGGGTGCACACGCGGCCGGCAGGGAGCATTCCCCGGCGAAGTTGCGCAATTTTCGCCTTCGAGCGGCGGCGATCGGGCGCGAGATCGCGCCCTGGATCGCGCGCAGGCCGGCGCAGGCACTTCGAGCGCAGGACGCCCAGGCGCGTGGGGACGACCTCGTCGACCTTCAAGCCGCGATCCTCGGGGAGCGGCGAAGACGAACGACGCGCGCGGTTGTCGCGCCGGTTCAGCGCAGGTGCGGAGAGGCCAGGCGATGCCGGGCGGCCTGCGCTCGCCCGGCACCGCGGCGCGAAAAGGTCCCGGCGGTGAATTGTGGACTGCTGTTGCCGGGGCGCGCGCAAGCGCGCGTCTTGGGAAGTGTCCGTACCATGAGCCCTCCCCGTGAGGTCGGCGGACGGTTGCCGGTCGCGTGTCACTCCCAGTGCGGCTGGCGAACGTAGTAGACAATATCCCCCTTGAGAAAGCAAGCGCGGATTCGGCTGGCCTTGCGGGCGGCGACGGCGAGAGCGCCGATATGCCATGAAAACACGTGCTCTACCGACGAGCGAAGGCCGGTCGTGCAAGGCACTGACGCCTAGGTTCGGCGAGAAGCTGTTATCGACAACAAGCCGATTCAGTATTCGAACTGATACGAGAGCCCGACGCTGCTTCCCGGGTCGTTCTCCGGTGTCGTGCCCTGGACCGGCACGGTGCCCCCCATCCCCAGCGTGGCCTGGAGCTTCAGATTCTTGGTGAGATCGACCTGCACCTGCGCCTGCGTTCCCCCCTGCGTGTTCTGCTTCGCGCCGACGTAGACGCGCTCGGACACGTAGCGCCCCGCTTCGACCGTCGTTCCCCCGGTCGCCGTGCTGCCTGCGGAAAGCCGGTCGAGTCCCAGGCCCTTCTGGATGGCCGTCAGCGGATTGTGATCGCCGCTCACGCCCGCGATCGCCGCGATCGCCGCAGCGATCTGCGCGAGCTGCAAGGGCGTGAGCTGCTTCGCGCTCACCCCGAAGAGAAGCCGGGACAGGATCTCGTCCTGCGGCAGGTCGGGGATGCTGCTGAGCGCGATCCGAGGCGCGTCGGCGTAACCGGTGACCGCGAGCGTTGCGGTGATCCCGTTGGAGGTGCTCTGCGCCAGGAAGTCGAGCGTGGGATCGATCTTCTGCGACAGGCCCGTCCCCGCGAAACTGACCCGGCCCGAGGTGAACTGCAGCGTCGCGCTGCCCAGGTCGAAGCTGCCGCGCCGCAGATCGAAGCCGCCGCCGACCTGCGGCGCGGCGCTGGTGCCGCGCAGCTTGAGATCGCCGCCGGTCTCCACGTCGAGCCCGCGCCCGCGTACGAACACGCCCCTGGGCGCCGAGACGTCGAGGTCGAGACCGACGACCAGGCCTGGAGCGGACGGCGCCGGCGGTTTCTGCCCGGGCTTGCGCACATCGAGCACCGCCACCGTCGGCGGCAGCGCCTTGGGGATCGTGATCTGCGCGCGATGGACGGTGATCGTCCCTGCGGCATCGAGGCGCGCCTGCGCCTGGCCCCGCAGCGTGACGTCCGCGTCGAGGTCGGCCGTCAGCAGATCGGTCGCGAACAGCTTGGCGCCGCGCGCGGCGACCTTGAGCTCGACGGGACGCCCCGGCACGAAGACGCCGATGGTCCCGCTCGCGGAAACGCTCCCCGTTCCGGCCTGCGCCGTAAGGCTCGTGATGCGGATGCTGTCGCCCGCGGCGTCGATCACACCTTCGATCTTCGTGAGCTGGGTGCCGAGGGCGTAGTCCTGCAGCTCGCCGTCGCTGAGCCGCAGGCTGCCCTCCACGCGCGGCGCGGCGTAGGTGCCGCTCGCCGCCAGATCGACCGCCATCCGGCCCTTCACCCGGCGACCGTTCACCTCGAGCAGCGGATTGGCGATGGCCGCATCGAGCGTTCCGCGGGCATGCAGGTTGAGCGCGCCGCTCGCGGACAGGGGAACGCTGCCGGTCGCGTCGAGTCCGACTTGACTGCCCGCGGTAATCTTCACGTCGAGCTGCGCCGACGAGCCGTCGAGCTCCGCGGTGGCGGCGATGTTCGCCGGAGGCAGCGATCGCGCCGAGCCGGTGCGCATCCGCAGTCCGCTCGCCGCGAGCTTGACGCTCCCATGCGGGCCCGCCAGCGTCCCGGTGAGCCGCGCGTCCATCGTCAGCGTCCCATCGGCCTGCAGGTCCTCGTCGACGGCTCGCGCGAGCGCCGGCGCCGCGTTGCGCAGCGACGCGGTTAGATCGAGCGTCGGCGCGACGCGTCCCGCGACTTCCAGCACCGCCTGTTGCACGCCCAGGCACAGCCGGTCGACCGCAACGCCGTCGCGCAACGAGAAGCGCGCCGGCGCGAGGAGCTGCACGGACTCGCCCCGGTAGCGCGACTGCAGCGTGGCGAGCGTGAGCTGCCGCTGGGGCGCATCCAGCGTTGCGGAGGCGGCCAGCGGCACGTCCCCGTACATGGCATGGTGCAAATCGGAAGTAAGCGCCAGCTTCAAGGCATCCTGAGGCCCGTTGACCTGGAGCTGTGCGCTGCCGGTCATGCCGTAGGCGGCGATGCCGTCGGCAACCAGCTGCAGCGCGAGCTTGGGCTGGTGCGTCGGGTCGGCGAGGGTTCCGATCAGCGCGGCGCGGCTGATCCGGCCGCCCCTCGCGGCGAGCTCGCGGCCCTCGACGTCGACCCGCGCCTGCGCGCGTCCGTCCGCGCTCGTGAAGTCGATCCTGCCGCTGAGGCCGCCCTCGACCGGCCCACCGATCCACGGCTCCAGGTCCCCCAGCTGCGCGATGCGGAAGCTCACGCGGCCCTGCGGCGCGCGGTCTGCGGAGCGAACCGTAACCTCACCCTCGGCGTGGGCGCTCTTCCAGTCCGCGCGCTGGATCGTGGCGTGCAGCGCCGCGTTGCCGGCGCGCTCGAGCGTCAGCGCGAGCGCGAGCGGCGAGCCGTCGAGGGTCGCGGTCGCCTCGATGTTGCCGGTCGGCGCCGCGGCCAGGCCGCGCAGGCGCACGGCCGCCTTGACCGGTCCGCGCGGAAAGCCGTGGGTCGCAAGCTCGCCGGTGGCGTCGGCGGTGACTTCGAGGCTCGGGGCTGCCCCGCGCACCCGGCCCTGCGCCTCGATGCGTCCGGATATCTGCGGCGCGAGCATCCCGAGATCCGGCAGCGCGACCCGCCAATCCAGATCGAGCGCGTCGCGCCGGCTCGCCCCGCGTGCCGAGAGCTGCAGGGATTTGCCGTCGAGCTGGATCTGCGTGAGGGTGATCTCGTCGGCCTGCAGCGTCGCGGCCAGGGCGATCGTTGCCGCATTGCCGACCAGCGCGGGCAGCGGCGCCTCGCCGCCGGTCAGCGCCACGGTGCCGCGGACGCGCACGTCGGTCGTGGCACCGTGTCTCGCCAGCTCCGCATCGAGCCTCGCCCGGCCCTTGAGATCGACCCCGGCGATCGCCGCCAGCGGCGCGAGCGAGGGCACGGTGACGCTCGCCGAGCCGCGCAGCTCGCCTGCCGCCTGGCCGCGTCCCTGGAGCGAGAGCAGCGGATGCGAAACGGCGAACGTCACGGGGCGCTCGGGGTCGTCGAGGCGCAGCTCCGCGGTGAGCTCGACCGGGGCGGATTCGAACGCGGTCGGCTGCGGACCGGGCACGCGCAGTCCCTCCAGGGTCGCGCGCAGGGTCACCGCCGCGCGATCGCCGCGGACGTCGGCGCGCACGCTGCGCAGCCGCGTCTCTCCCGCCGCCAGCGCTTCGACGCGCAGCTCGCCGTCGGCGCCCGGTCCGCTGAACGGCCCGCGGACGTGCGCCTGCAGCGACGCGCTCTTCCATCGGAGATCGGGCCGCGGCGCCATCGCCGGGCTGCTCGCGGTGAGGTCGATGTCCACCGTCTTGGCGTCCAAGTCGACCAGGCCCTTGCCTTCGGCTCGCAGCGCTCCGGCCGAGAGGGTGAAGCGCGTGGCCTCCGCGTTGCGCGGACCGTCGATCGCGAGCCGCAGCGAAAGCGCGCCGAGATCCGGCAGCTTCGCAAGGCCCGACAGCAGGCCGCCGGCGGGTTCGTCGGCTGCGATGTCCGCCGTGAGCACCGAGCCGTCGACGCGCCCTGCGAGGCGATAACTTCCCGGTGCGTCGATCCGGGCGGCGGTCAAGTCGAGCTCGAGGTCTCGCAGCGACGCGACGTGGGCGGCGCCTTGGAGGCTGAGCGAGGCGGGCGCACCCGCAATCGGCTGCCCGAGGTCGAGCCTGCGGATGTCGACACGATCCAGGTCGAGCCGGCCCGAAGGCTCGTGCGACTCGCCACCGCTCCCGCTCTCCGGGCGCCTTTGCAGCTGCACGCGATCGGCGCCGAGGAGCTGGATCTGCACATGCCTGTCGATGAGCCGCGACGGCGACCATTGCAGCGTCAGGCCGTCGGCAACCAGCCACGCGCCCTGCGCGTCGGCGATCTCGGCGTGGGCGAGGGTAAGGTCGTCGGGAAAGTGTCCCGCGAGACCGGTCACGACGACGCGTCCGCCGGAGAGCTCGCGCACCGCGCTCTCGATCAACCGCCGTCCGCCATCGGTGTTGGCGCCGAGGAGCAGGGCGACGACCGCGAGGGCGGGGAGCACGATCAGCGCGCCCGAGACCCACGCCGTGATCCTCATCGCCCTTCGCATCAGAACGCCTGGCCCAGGCCGATGTAGATCTCGTAGCGGTCGCCGCCGGGTTGGCGGTTCACCGGCACCGCGAGATCGAAGCGGATCGGCCCGATGGCGGTGTAATAGCGCACGCCCGCGCCCACGCCCACGTGCAAGGTGCCGGTGAACGGCGTGCTGGTCGCGCCCACCTGGCCGGCATCGACGAACACCGCCGCACCGAAGTTGGCCGGCAGGCGCTGGCGCAGCTCGATGGCCGCGGCGTCGATCGACGTTCCGCCGATGGGCGTCTGGTCCGGGAACTGCGGGGCGATCGACTGGTACTTGAAGCCGCGCACGGTCGTGCTGCCGCCGGCGTAGAAGCGCTGATCGGGCGGGAGCGAGAACAGCGACGCGCCCTGCGCCGAACCGATCAGACCGCGCCAGGCGATGACGGTTCCTCCGGGCGGCCCGAGGCCGAGCGCACCGAGATCGATATAGCCGGACGCGCTGCCCTGCAGGATCAGGAACGTGGCGCTGCTGTCGCCGAAGGACTGGGTCGGCGTCACGGTCACCGAAGCGCGCAGGCCGTGGAGCGGATCGTCGAGCGGATTGACGAGGCCGGTGCTGTCGTACTTCGCGTTCACCGGCAGCGAGAGCAGCGTGTAGTAGCGCGTCTCGCCTTCCTGCAGGATGCGCTCCTTGATGCCCGAGACGCCGACGCTGCCGCTCCATTCGTCGGAGAACTTGCGCCGCACCGACGTGCCGGCGACGATCGCCTCCTGGTCGTAGGCTTCGAGTTGTTGCTTGAGCGCGCCGACGCTCAACTCGAGCTGCTGATCGCGATGCAGGAATTCCGGCTTGACGTATTGCGCGCTCAGGTTGTAGCCGAGCCCGGTCGTGGCGCTCCCGCCGATGCCGACGATGGCCGCGACGAGATTCAGCTGCTCGGCGTTGCCGAAGAGATTGCGGTGGCTCCATGTCGCCTTGCCGCTCGCCCCCAGGTCGGTGGAGAACGCGGCGGTCAGGCCGACGACGCGGCGCAGGCGCTCCTGCACGTCGAACGTGATCGGGATGCGCCCCTGCGCATCGAGCTCGGTGGCCGCGCGCACGCTCACGCCGGCGAAGACGCCGAGCGAGAGCAGGTCCTGGCGCGCCTTCTCGATCCGGCTCGGGCTGTAGCGCTCGCCCGTGTGGACCAGCAGCCGCTCGCGGACGAGACTCTCGTGGACGTCGTGCAGCCCGTTGACGCTGATCTCGCCGATGTCGACCTGCGGGCCCGCATGCACCTGGTAGCTCACGTCGAGCACCTGGGCGGCGGGGTCCTCGTAGGCGACCGGCGCGCTGACCGTCGCGAGCGCGTAGCCCTGCTCCTGCAGCGCGGTGAGCAGTCGCTTCTGCGCGTCGAGCACCTGCGCCGCGACCGCCGGCTCGCCGGAGACGAGACCGAGCCGGGCATACGCGTCCTCGGGCATCTGGCCCTCGAGTGCGATCTTGCGCAGGTGATAGAGCGGGCCGAGCTCGACCGAGACGGCGACGGCGGCGCTCCTGTCCTTCGGCAGCGCGTCGAGCGCGTCGGGCAGTCCGGGATCGTCCAGCGGGCGGTCATCGACGGTGATCGTCACCTTGCCATCGTAGTAGCCGAATGCCTGCAGCACCGTCTGCAGCCGCTCTACGTCCTGCTGCGCGCGGCCCACGAGCGCGAAGGGCGCGATCGGTCCCGCCGCCTGCAGCGACTCGAGCTGCGAGCTCGCCTTCATTGCGTCGTCGAGCGCGTGGTTGCCGGTCGATGCGAGCGCGACCGTGTAGGCCTGGGGATCGGACGCGCGCGCGATCTCGACGGCAAGCAACACCAGCGCGGCGACCAGGACCCAGCGATGACGCTTCGAACCGCCGCTCCGGCACATGCGCCAAACTTACGCGAAAACGGGCCGCTTGGCTGTCGGGGCTGAAAAACGCAGGCCGCAGGGCACGATCGCCGCGCGTCCGAGGCATCGGCGCGGGCCGTGTTGACAAGCCGCTCCAACGCGCGCAAATTGTGCCGGTCCACTCGTCGAGGAGACTGACGATGAAGCGCCTCATGACAGCCGCTGCGCTCGCTGGATTCGCCATGTTGCCGCTGGCCGCGTCCGCCTGCGATGCATACGACGAAACGATGGCGACGACCACACCGCCGGCCGCGCTGGCGTCGACCCAGCCCGCCGCTTCGAAGCTCCCCGCGGCGACGATCGCGAAGGCGAGCGTTCCGAAGAGCACGAAGCAGACCGTGGCCAGGCCCGACGCGAAGGCGTCCACCACGAAGGTCGCGGCGGCGCCCGGCAACTAGCCCGGCGTCTCGTAGCTCAACGTCGACGGCGGCCTTCGGGTCGCCGTTTTCGTTGGCGGATGCCAACCGCTTTGTGCTGTCGAGCCCGCTTCGCCCGCAGAGATTGCGCCTTTAGCGCGCCCCCTCTTCCGGCCATTCCACGACCAGGGGTGAGAAGTCCAGCGGCTCCGGCGGCGGCAGCGGACTCGGATTCGTTCCGAGGTACATGAAGCCGACGATCGCGTCGCTCGCCCCGAGGTCGAAGGCCGCCTTGATCGCGGGATCGTACGCGGCGTCGCCGGTCTTCCAGGCGCAGCCGAAGCCCAGGGCGAACGCGGCGACCATCACGTTCTCGGCCGCGGCGCCTGCGGACAGAATCTGCTCGATGGGAGGAATGTGCGACTGCTCGTTGACCTTCGCCGCGACCACGAGCACCAGCGGCGCGCGCAGCGGCTTGTTCGCTTCCTTCTCGACCTGCGCCGGCGTCGCGTCCGGATGACGGCCCTCGTAGGCCCGAGCCATCAGCGAGCCCAGCCTCCTGCGCGCTTCGCCGCGCAGGACGAAGAAGCGCCACGGCCGCAGCCGCCCGTGGTCCGGTGCGCGGGCGGCGGCGGCAAGGATGGAATGCAGCTCGAGCTCGTTGGGCGCGGGTTCCACCAGTCCGCTGCCGGAGACTCTTTTCGTCAGGGCGTCGAGGGCGTCCACGAGTCGTTTCCGCCTGGAGTGTTGCGCGATCTTATCGGAGAAGGGCGTTGCGGTCAGCGGGCCGGCGTTGCCGCCGACGGCGCGCTCGCGCGCCGGGCGTCGATCGCGCGAGCCAGCGCCGAGAGCTCGACGTGGGCGAAGAACTCTCCGACGGGCAGGTCGACGCCGCATTCGCGCCGGATGAGGCTGAGCACGCGAAAGACGGTGATCGAGTCGCCGCCGAGATCGAAGAAGTTGGCGCCGCGTGTCGTGCACGGTACTTCGAGGACCTCCTGCCAGATGTGCGCCACGGTCGCCTCGGTCCCGCTCAGAGAGCCGGGATCGCGCCGCGGCTCTGCTGCGGAGCGCGGGACCGCCGGCAGGCTGTCGCGAAGAACCTTGCCGCTCGCGAGGCGCGGCAGCTCGGGCAGCCGCACGAAAGCCGTCGCGGCCGCGCGCGCCGGCACGATCGAATCAACCGCGCGCCGCAGCGCCGCGACGACTCGGGAATCCTCGCCGGTCGCGACGTAGAACACGACGAGCCGGGGCTCGTTTCGGCGTCCGGCACGCAGCACGGCGGCGGCTTCGACGACCCCGGGCACCGCGCTCGCCGCGCGCTCGACTTCACCGAGATCGACTCGATAGCCGTGGACCTTGACGATGAGGTCGCGCCGCCCCGCGAGGAACATCCGTCCATCGGCCAGCCGATAGCCCAGATCGCCGGTGGCGAAGGGAAGGTCGAAGGGCTGCACGCGGCCCGTGCGCGCGTCCCAGCAGCCGCTGGCAAGCATGTTCCCGGCCACGCGGACTTCCGCCAGCGCTTCGTCGTCCGCATCGCCCTGCGCGTCGCCCTGCGCGTCGCACAGCGTCGCGTGGACGCCTTCGACCGCCGTTCCGACCGGGATGCGCCCCGCGACGATGCGCGTCTCGCGATCGATGACGTACTGGCAGATCGTGTCGGTCTCGGTGGTTGCGTAGCCGTTGACCAGCTTGCAGGGCAGTGGAAAATGGCGCCGGAAGCCGTCCACGTCCCGCGCTTCCACGGGCTCGCCGCCCAGACGCAGCACGCGCACCGCCGTGAAGCTTTCCGTGCTCAGGCTTTCCAGCAGCGTGCGGAACAGCGTCGGAACCGCATAGAGCACGGTGATGCGCGTGTCCTCGAGCCAGCGGGCGAGGCCCGCGACGCCGCGCTCGCGGACGTCGTAGAACGCGAGCGTGGAGCCGGCGAGCAGCGCACCGAAGACGTCGCGCACGCCGGCGCTGACGGCGTGCGAGTGGAGGAGCGCGACGCGATCGGCGGGCCGCAAATCGAAGTCCGCCCGGTAGCGGGCCGCGCGCTGTCGCATCGCGCGGTGGCTCAGAACGATTCCCCGGGACGCGCCGCTCGAGCCGGAGGTGTAGAGGACGCACGCCGGAGCGTCGGGCGAT
Organism: Casimicrobiaceae bacterium; assembly: GCA_035501595.1. Taxonomy (GTDB): domain Bacteria; phylum Pseudomonadota; class Gammaproteobacteria; order Burkholderiales; family Casimicrobiaceae; genus PALSA-1003. The sequence goes on from DATJVX010000063.1 coordinate 129,701, forward strand.
GCGGGCGAGCCCCGCTGAGGCGGCGACGCTCGCATGTCGTCGAGACAGAGCAGCGCTATCGCATCGCCGGCGAGCGCGCGAGCGGCGTCGCGCTGTGCGCGATCGCAAAGGATAAGCTCGGGCCGCATCTCGACGAGGATCGCCTGCAGCCGGCCGCGCGGCAGGCGCGGGTCCAGCGGCAGGTAGAATCCGCCGGCGCGCAGCGTGCCGAGGACGAGCGGCAGCAGCTCGAGCCCGTGAGCGCAAACGACGGCGACCGGGCGCGACGCGTCGAACCCGCGGCCCAGCAGCGCGCCGGCAACCCGGGAAGCGAGGACGTCGAGCTCGCCATAGCTCAGCTGCTGACCGCGATCGATCACCGCGCAGCGCTGCGCCAGCAAAGCGGCGATCTCGGCGAACGAGCGATCGACCGCACCCCGCGCATCCGTCTCGTCCGCGCGCGGTCCGGGCTCCGCGCCTGCGATCGGCACGGCCTCGCGAGAGTGGCCGTCGGCCAGGGATACCGGCGCGAACAGCGCCTGATCCGGCTTCACTGCACGCTGGAGCTTGAATGCCGGCATGCTGTTCGCGACATGCTCGACGCGGCCGACAGTGAGCGTCTCGACCGCCGCGGAGCGCTCCGCGAGCAGCCGTCGGAACGCCGCGCCGACCGAGGCGTCCATGTCGCGGGACGACTGATACCGGATCTCGACGTGGTCGGGGCTGTGCGCAACGCATTGGAGCTTCACGACGCCCGGCAGCTCGAGCTGCGAGAGCTCGTAGACTTCCAGTGCAACGAGCCCGCCGTCGGCGCGCCGCACCGGCAACGCCTCGTAGGTCTTTCCCTCCAGTCGCAGAAGCGTCTCGGCACCGAGCCCCGCGCTCCCGAGAATCGCGTAGTCGTGGAGGTCGAAGCGGATGATGGGCAGCGTCGCATTGACGAGGCTCGTGAGCAGCACCCGACCGCGCGCGCGGGGTTGCACCATGCGGTTGGCGGCGTCGACGACTTCCAGCAGGTTCGTTTCGGCGAGCACCTCGAAATGCGCGCCGGGACGCTGCACCGCCATGCACAGCGACTCGCAGGCGCCGTAGACCTCGTAGATCTCGGCATTCCACGCGGCCTCGATCTGTGCGCGGACGGCAGGGGTCAGCCGATCGCCGCTCGACACGACGGTCCGCGGTGCGATGCGCAGCTTGCCCTGCAGCGTCCATTCCGCGAGCCAGCTGAGCGCGCTCGCATAGCTGTGCAGGCGCTCGGGCTTAAAGGCGTTGAGCCGCGCGCGGACCTCTTCCACGGGATCGAACACCGACAGGCTCAAGAGCTCGTGCGCCGCGTGGGAGGCGAGCCGCGCGCTGACCGCACCGACGAAGTGACGCTCGCTCCAGAAGTAGAAGGCGCTGCGCAGCCGCGGCGTCACCCCCTGTTTCAGCGGCAACAGCAGCGGCGCCGCCGCCGTCGTCACCCGGCGCCACGTCTCCGGGGTGTAAGGAACGTAGCTGTGGATCCCCGTTCCTCCGGACCCGTGGACGAAGATGTACCGGTCGAGGTAGACGCTCAGCGGATCGGTATCCTGCTGCAGCCAGCGCTCGAGGTCGTCTCGGCGCAGGCGCGTATCGGTGACCGCTTCGTCGAAGCGCACCATGAGATCGGCCTTCGAGACGACCGGAAGATCGGCGAGCGGAACATGAGCGAGATCCCGCTCGCGGATGCCGTGCGCGGCGTACAGCTCGCGGTAGAACGGCGAGTGCCGCCAGGCGTGCGCGAGGAGATCGCGCAGACGTCGCTCCGATGCGACGGCGTCCGGTTTGCTGCTCGCGTCCATCGTCGATCGATAATGTACGATCGCCGCGAGCGCGCGTCGAGCGCCAGCGGTTGAAAAGCGCAGCGTCAGCCGCGCCGCATCCGCTCGCCGGCCGGGTCGTACAGCGGCTGCCGCGCGATCGTTGCGCGGCGGCGCTCGCCGAGAATCTCGATTTCGAAGCCGCCGCTCGCGGAAGCGAGCGCGGCAGGAACGTAGCCGAGCGCGATCGACTTGCCGACGCAGTGCCCGTAGCCGCCGGAGGTGATCCAGCCGACCACCTCGTCGTCGTGCCACACCGGCTCGTCGCCATTGGCGTCCGCGTCGCCGGCATCCACGGTGAACGTGACGAGGCGCCGGGCGGGACCTTCCCCGCGATCGCGCAGGACCGCGTCTCGGCCGACGAAGTCCGGCTTCGAGACATCGACGAAGCGATCGAGCCCCGCTTCCGACGGCGTGTAGATCGGCCGGTATTCGCGCGCCCAGTTGCCGAAGCTCTTCTCCAGTCGCAGCGAATTGAGCGCGCGCGAGCCGAAGTGCCTGAGGCCCAAGTCTTCGCCGGCGGCGACGATCGCCTGGTAGAGCGCGAGCTGGCAGTCCGCGGGCACCCACAGCTCGTAACCCGATTCGCCGGTGAACGAGATGCGCCCCGCGTGCACGGGGAGCATCGCCACTTCCATGGGGCGGAACGAGAGGAAGGGAAGGGCTTCGTTCGAGACGTCCTCCGGCGTCAGGCGCGACAGGAGCTCGCGCGCCTTCGGCCCCGCGATCGCGAGGCCGAGGAGCTCCGTGCGAAGCGCGCGAAGGCCGACCCCGGACGAGGGCAGGTGCGCTTCGAGCCAGCGCAGGTGGTACTGCTCGGCGACGCCGGAGCCGAAGAGGAAGAAGCGGCCGCTGCCGGCGTTGGCGATCGTGAAGTCGCCGATGAGCTTTCCGGTATCGTTGAGAAGGGGCGACAGGGTCAATCGTCCCTCGCGCGGAAGGCGGTTGGCGAAGATGCGCGCGAGCCAGTCGGCCGCGGCGTCCCCCGTGACGGCGTACTTCGCGAAGCTCGAGGTCTCGCTCAGGCCCACGCGTTCGCGCACCGCGCGGCATTCGTCGCCGACGGGCGCGTGAGCGTTCGAGCGGCGGTAGGTCACGTCTTCGCGCGCCTCGGCGCCGGCGGGCGCGTACCACAGCACGTGCTCGAGACCGAACGCGGCGCCGAACACCGCGCCCCGGGCCGCGAGGCGGTCGTAGACCGGCGTCATCCGCAGCGGCCGCGCCGCGGGCAGCTCTTCGTTCGGAAACCGGATGCGGAAGCGCCGGGAGTAGTTCTCGCGGACCTTGGCGTTGGTGTAAGCCATCGTCGCCCAGTCGCCGAAGCGCGCGACGTCCATCGCCCAGACGTCGAAACCGGGATCGCCGTGCACCATCCAGTTCGAAAGCGCGAGACCCACGCCCCCGCCCTGGCTGAAGCCCGCCATGACGCCGCACGCCACCCAGAAATTGCGCAATCCGCGGACCGGACCGACGACCGGGTTGCCGTCCGGCGCGAAGGTGAAGGGACCGTTGACCACGCGCTTGATGCCGGCGTGCTCGAGGGCCGGAAAATGGCGAAAGCCGACCTCGAGGCTCTCCGCGATGCGATCCAGATCCGGCGGCAGCAGCTCGTGCGCGAAGTTCCACGGCGTTTGCCGCTCCGACCAAGGCACGCCGTTCTTCTCGTAGGTGCCGATCAGCATCCCGCGCCCTTCCTGGCGCATGTAGATCTCGCCCTCGAAATCGATCGCGTGCAGCATCTCCTTTGGCGAATCGGTCACCTCCGGCATCTCTCCGGTGACGATGTACTGGTGCTCCATCGCGAGCACGGGCAGTTCGAGCCCTGCGAAGCGCCCGACCTCACGTGCCCAGAGCCCCGCGGCGTTGACCACGTGCTCGGCGACGATGTTGCCGTGATCGGTGATCACGTCCCAGGCGCCGTCGGGGCGCGCCTTGAGGTCCGTGACGCGCGTGAAGCGATGGACCTCGGCGCCGAGCTTGCGCGCCGCCCCGGCGTAGGCCTGCGTGACGCCCGAGGGGTCGACGTGGCCTTCGAGCGGGTTGTAAAGCGCGCCGACGAAGTGCCGCTTGTCCATGATCGGAAAGATCCGCGCCGCTTCGTCGACCGAGATCATCTCCATCCCGAGGCCGAGATAGCGGGCGCGCGCGCAGGCCTGCTTGAGGAAGTCCATGCGCTCGGGTGTTCCCGCGAGATCGACGCCCGCGGTGATGTGGATGCTGCACGACTGGCCGGAGGCTTCCTCGATCTCGCGGTAGAGCTCGATGGTGTACTTCTGCAGCTTGGCGACGTTGGGATCGCCGTTGAGCGTGTGCATGCCGCCGGCGGCGTGCCAGGTCGAGCCCGAAGTGAGCTCGTCGCGCTCGATGAGCACGGCGTCGGTCCATCCGGCCCGCGCCAGGTGGTAGAGCACGGACGCGCCGACCACGCCACCGCCGATGACGGCGACCCGCGTATGCGATTTCATGACAGGATCTGCTCCAGGAACGCCCGCGTGCGCTCCTTCTTCGGCGCGCTGAAGAGCTCGCGCGGCGGGCCGTCTTCGACGATGAGGCCGTGCTCGGTGAAGTAGACATGATGGGCGATCTCGCGCGCGAACGCCATCTCGTGCGTGACCAGGATCGAGGTCATGCCCTCCTCGACGAGCTGTCGGATGGTCGAGAGCACCTCCTTGCGCATCTCCGGATCGAGCGCGGAGGTGACCTCGTCGAAGAGCATCACCTGCGGCCGCATGGCGAGCGCCCGCGCGATCGCCACGCGCTGCTGCTGCCCGCCGGAGAGCTCTCCCGGGTAGCTCGTCTCCTTGCCGTCGAGACGAACCTTCTTGAAGAGCTCGTAGGCGCGCTGCTCGACCTCGGCCTTCGGCTGCCTTAGCACGTCGACCGGCGCCATCATGACGTTCTCGAGCGCGGTCTTGTGCGGGAAGAGGTTGTACTGCTGGAAGACGATCGAGACGTCCTTGCGCAGCGCGACCATCTCCGAGTCCTTGCGCAATCGGTGCACCGCATGCGTGCCCACGAAGATCTCCCCGCGGTCGATCGCGACGAGCCCGTTGATGCAGCGGAGCAGCGTCGACTTGCCCGAGCCCGAAGGACCGATGATGCAGACGGCCTCGCCCTTGCCGACCGCGAACGATATGCCGCGCAGGACCTCCGCTGCGCCGAACGACTTGTGGACGTCGGCTAACCGCACTATCGGCGCGGAGCCTTCGGGCGGGGGCTGGTTCGTGCTCATCTCGCGGTGCAGCGGATCTCGCCTGGAACGTCGATCACGCGCGGCACGTGCCCGGTGGCGGCGAGGAAGCGTTCGAGGTCGGCGTGCGCAATCACCATCGTCGCATCGTTCGTGAGCGGGTGCGCGTGCACGGCCGGGGCGTCCCAGAGCGCCCGATCGATCACGAATTCGACGACCTCCTGGCGATCGTTGACCAGCGCGAGCAGGCTCACCGAGCCCGGCGTCACGCCCAGGTGCTTCATGAGGCGCTCCGGAGAGGCGAAGCCGAGGCCGCGGGCGCCGAGCGCGGCGGCCAGCGCGTCGAGCTGCACGGCGAGATTGTGACGGACCGTCACCAGGATATGCCGCGCGCCCTTTTTGTCGCGCAGGAAGAGGTTCTTGGTCTTCGCACCGGGAAGCTTCGGTACGAGCCGCTCGGACTCCTCGACGGTCATGACCGGCGGATGCGAATGCCGCGACGCGCCGATGTCGTGCTCGCGCAGGAAGGCTTCGAGGTCCATCAGCGCAGCTCGTAGCGCGCCTCGAGGCGGCGCGTCCAGCGCGAGATCGGATAGCAGTAGAGGAAGAACCACAGCAGCACGTAGCTGTAGATCGGCACCAGCAGATCGGTGCGCGATTCGGCGTTGGTGATGCGCAGCGTGATCGTCATCACCTCGCTCACCCCGACGATCGAGGCGAGCGTCGTGGCCATGGTCAGGATGGCGTACCAGTTCATCCACGGCGGCAGCATGCGCTTCAGGCACTGCGGCAGGATGATCTTCCACAGCGTCTCGCGGCGGGAGAAGGCGAGGGAGCGCGCCGCGTCCCATTGCGCGGTGGGGATCGACTGCACCGCACCGCGCAGGATCTCCGCGACGTTGGCCATGATCGGCAGGGCGAGGCCGAGCGTGGCCTTGACCCAGTCGGGAAACGGGACCGTCATCTCGCCGACGGTGAACTGGAAGGGCAGCAGGTACATCACGAAGAACAACAGCACCAGCCACGGCGCGTTGCGAAAGAACTGCACGACGATCCACGAGGAGCGCGAGACGACCGGACGCGGCGAAATCCGCGCGAGGCCCAGCGCGAAGCCCGCGGCCGTTCCGAGCGCCATTGCGCAGAAGCTGATGAGCAGGTTGTACAGGAACCCGGTCGCGAGGAGCGGCGTCCACTTGAGGAGCAGATCGAGGACGCTCGGGCGATCGGCAGGGGTCGCGACCTGGGCGAGGGCGAGCGAGGCGACCAGGACGCCAAGCAGCGCCACGCCGCTCCGTCCCGAGAGCAGCGTTTCGCGGCTCCAGCGCGCGCTGGTCGGCGCGGCCCGGGCCGGTGGCGCGGGGCGGGCGGCGGCGAGCCCCGGGGCGGCGTCACGACTTGCCGTCGACGTGTTCATTGCCCGAACCCCGGCACGCGAAGCCGCGCCTCCAGCCACTGCATGACCTGGTTGATGACGCCGACAATCGCCACGTAGCAGACGAGCAGCACGACCATCATCTCGGGCACGTTGACCTGCTCCGACCACACCTGCGCGGACATGTAGACGAGCTCGGGGACCGCGATCGCGTACGCGAGCGTCGTCGTCTTGACGAGGTTCACCAGGTTGTTGGTCATGGCCGGCATCGTGGCGCGCAGCGCGAGCGGCAGCACGACGCGCCGATAGATCAGGAGGCGCGAAAAGCCGAGCGACGCGGCCGCCTCGGCCATGGCGTTCGGCACGGCCTCGATGCCCGAGCGGTAGATCTCGGCGGCGAACGCGGTCTCGAGCAGCGTCAGCGAGACGACCGCCCAGCCGAAGGAGCCGAGCAGGGGGGCGCCGCCGACCTTGGGCAGGAACGGCCCGACGGCGAAATAGAAGAAGTAGAGCTGGACGAGCGGCGGGGTGTTGCGGAACAGCTCGACGAAAGCCGTGGCCGCGCGCCGCAGGATCGTCGAGCGCGAGCCCTGCAGCATCGCCACCGCGGCTCCGAGGACCAGGCTCAGCGCCAGGCAGTACGCGGAAAGCTTGAGGGTGGTGAGGAGGCCTAGGAGAAAGCGTCCGCGATCGTAGCCGTCGTAGAAGATCGTCAGCTTGATGCCGGTCGCCTTGTACAGCGCGAGAAACCAGGACGCGACGTCATCCATGCCGCGGTCCCGGTTTCCGGCCTGCGCATGACACGGCTACTTGTACTTGTCGTGCTGCTCGACCAGGTAGGGCGACTGCGGAATCCCCCATTTCTTCTCGAGTTCGAGAATGAACCCGGTCTTGTGCCAATCCTTGATCACGTCGCTCATGTAAGCGGCAAACTTCGCGTCCTCCTTGCGCACGCCCACACCCCAGGGCTCTGGATCGATCGACGGCAGCACCATCGCGTAGTCGGCCCACTTGGGATCGCCCATGATCCCGGCGAAGAAGGTCGTGTCGAACACGGTTCCGACGCAGTTGCCCGCCTCGAGCGCCGCCATCGCCTCGGTCACGCCCTTGAAGCTCACGAGGTTGGCGCCGAACTCCTCGCCGGTGCGGCGGTTGTAGTACGCGCCCTGGATCGCGCAGACCGGCTTGCTCTTGAGGTCGGCCCACTGCTTGAGACCGGAGTTCTTCTTGGCGAAGACGTTGGCGGCGCCCGCGTAGTAGTACGGCTGCGGGATTCCGATCACCTCCGCGCGATCGGGCTTGTAGGCCATCGTCGCGATCATGAGGTCGATGCGCCCCTGCTTCAGGAATTCCATCCGGTTCGCCGCGATCACCGGCACCAGCTCGATCTGCACGCCCAGCCGCCTGGCGACGTCGTTAGCGAGATCGATCTCCAGCCCGACGATCTTGCCCGACGGATCGGTATAGCCGAACGGCTTGTAGTCCGCCTTCACGCCCACCGCGATCTTGCCCTTCTGCTTGACGCTCGCGATGGTGTCGCTCTGCGCCAGCGCCGTCCCCTCCGTCGCGAGCACCAGCGCTGCGAGCGCGGCCAAGCTCGACCATCCCTTCCCGAATCTCATCTGGGCTTCCTCCTCGTTGTGGACCGGCTTGTCGGGTCGAATCGCCCGCGCCGCCCAAAGGCCGCTAGAATAAGCGATCCGGCGTGCAAGCGACAGGGAGCTTCGAGCGCCGCGCCGCCTCTTGCATCCCGCCTTGAAGTACTCGATCTTCTCGCTCGCGCGCAACGCGCTCTCCTACCACGAGCGCTGGCCGCTCGCCTGGCGCAGTCCGGCTCCGAAGCCTCGCTACGACGCCGTCATCGTCGGCGGCGGCGGCCACGGGCTCGCCACCGGCTACTACCTCGCCAGGGAGCACGGCATCGTCAACGTCGCGGTGCTCGAGAAGGGCTACCTCGGCGGCGGCAATACCGGCCGCAACACGACGATCGTGCGCTCCAACTACCATCTCGACCCGAACGCGCATTTCTACGAGATGTCGCTCAAGCTCTGGGCAGGGCTGTCGCGCGAGCTCAACTTCAACGTGATGTACAGCCCGCGCGGCGTGCTGAACCTCTGCCATTCGCCGTCCGACATCGATGCGGCGATGCGGCGCGGCAACGCGATGCGGTTGAACGGCATCGATGCGGAGTTCCTCGATCGCAACGAGATCGCGCGGCGCATTCCGAACCTCGATTGCTCGCGCGAGGCACGCTTCCCGATCCTCGGCGGCCTGCTGCAGCCGCGCGGTGGCACGGCGCGCCACGACGCGGTGGCGTGGGGCTACGCGCGCGCCGCCGACGCGCTCGGCGTGGACTTGATCCAGCAGTGCGAGGTCACCGGGATCCGCCTCGACGGCGGCACGGTCGCCGGGGTAGAAACGACGCGCGGCTACATCGCCACGAGCAAGGTCGGCCTCGCGGTCGCGGGACATTCGAGCCGGCTCGCGGCGATGGCCGGCGTGCGGCTCCCGATCGAGTCGCACGCGCTGCAGGCACTCGTCTCCGATCCGGTGAAGCCCGTTCTCGACACGGTCGTCACGTCGGGCGCGGTGCATTTCTACGTGAGCCAGTCGGACAAGGGCGAGCTCGTCATGGGCGGCGATCTCGACTTCTGCAATTCCTACGCGCAGCGGGGCAGCGTCTCGGTCATCGAGCACGTGGCCAGCGCCTGCCTCGCGCTTTTTCCCAGCTTCGGCCGGCTCAAGGTGATGCGGACCTGGGGCGGAGTGTGCGACATGACCATGGACGGCAGCCCGATCATCGGCCAGCTCCCGGTCAGCGGGCTCACGATGACCGGCGGCTGGTGCTACGGCGGCTTCAAGGCGACGCCGGCGTCGGGCTGGCTGCACGCCTACACGATCGCCCGCGGAGCGCCGCACGCGCTGAACGCGGCGTTCACGCTCGAGCGCTTCGCGCGCGGCGAGACGATCGACGAAAAAGGCGCGGGCGCAACGCCGTGGGCGCATTGAGAGCGCGGCGATCGAGCCGGCGAGGACCATGCTCCTGATCCCCTGCCCGTGGTGCGGTCCGCGTGCGCAGGTCGAATTCACCTACGGCGGCGACGCCCGGGTCCGGCGTCCCGCTCCCGACGCACCCGAAGCGGCGTGGATCGAGTTCGTCTACCTTCGCGACAATCCCGCGGGTCCGCACGACGAGCTCTGGCAGCACAGCGGGGGTTGCCGGCAATGGTTCCGGCTGCGGCGCGACACGCGTACGCACGAGATCCTGGGAAGCGCCCAGCCCGGAGAATCCTTGCCGGGGGACACGCGGTGACGCAGCCCTTTCGCCTGGCTGACGGCGGCGCGGTCGATCGGGCCCAGCCTCTCTCGTTCGAGTTCGACGGCCGTCCCTACGATGGATTCGTCGGCGATACGCTCGCCTCGGCGCTGCTCGCCAACGGCGTGCACCTGGTCGCGCGCAGCTTCAAGTACCACCGGCCGCGCGGAATCTTCGCCGCCGGAAGCGAGGAGCCCAACGCGCTGGTGCAGCTCGCGCGCGGGGCGCGCACCGAGCCCAACGTGCGCGCGACGACGACCGAGCTCTATGCAGGCCTCGTCGCCGCGAGCCAGAACCGCTGGCCGTCGCTTGCGCTCGATCTGGGCTCGCTCGCCGGATCGCTTTCGCGTTTCCTGCCGGCAGGCTTCTACTACAAGACCTTCATGTGGCCGGCGACGCCGCAGGCCTGGCTCGGCTACGAGCGCCTGATCCGCGCCGCAGCCGGGATGGGGCGCGCCTCACGGGAGCCCGACCCCGATCGTTACGAGCATCGGTATGCGCACTGCGACGTGCTGGTCATCGGCGCAGGGCCGGCCGGCCTCGCCGCGGCCCGCGCCGCCGCCGCGAGCGGCGCTCGCGTGATCCTCTGCGACGAAGGCTTCCGCTTCGGCGGCGGCCTCGTGGGCGAGAGCGCATCGATCGACGGTGAGCACGCCGAGGCGTGGATCGATGCCACCGTGCGCGCGCTCGGCGCAAACCCGGAGGTCACGCTGCTGCCGCGCACGACCGCGTTCGGGAGCTACGACGGCAACATGATCGGCCTGCTCGAACGGCTCGCCGACCACCTCCCGGCACCGCCGGTTTATGGCGTGCGGCAGCGGCTGTGGAAGGTCCGCGCCCGAGCGATCGTGCTCGCGAGCGGAGCCCACGAGCGAGGCGTCGCCTATGCGAACAACGACCTGCCGGGCACGATGCTCGCGGGGGCCGCGCGCGGCTACGTGCGGCGCTACGCGGTGCGCCCCGGATCGCGCGCGGTGATCTTCACGACCGGCGACAGCGCCTACGCGAGCGCGCTGGCGCTGCACGAGGCGGGCGTCGCGGTCGCCACGATCGTCGACGCCCGTTCCGAGGCGAATCTCGGCGGAGCGCTGCCGGCACGCGCGCGCCGCGCGGGGCTGCCGATCCTCGCCGAGTCGCTGATCGTCGCCGCGCGCGGCGGCAAGCGCGTCGCTTCGGTCGACGTCGCCTCGGGCGCTCGGATTCGCCGGGTCGACTGCGACCTCCTCTGCGTGTCGGGTGGCTGGAACCCTGCGGTGCACCTGCACTCTCAGGCGCGCGGCGCGCTTCGCTACGACGAGCCGCTCGCGGCATTCGTACCGCAGGCGTCGTCGGCCATGATTCCCGCGGGCGCCGCGAACGCCCGCTTCGATCTCGCGGCGGCGCTCGCCGAGGGACACACGGCGGGAATCCGCGCCGCCGGCGGGCCGCCCGGATCGTTGCCGGCGCCGCGAGCGCAGAGCGAGTCGACCGGGCGGCCGCGGACGCTGTGGAGCGTGCCCGCGCTCAAGCGCGGCGCCAAGCGCTTCGTCGACCTCCAGGGCGACGTCACCGCCGAAGACGTCGCGCTCGCCGCGCGCGAGGGCTACGCCTCCGTCGAGCACCTGAAGCGCTACACGACGCTGGGCATGGGCCCCGACCAGGGCAAGACGAGCAACGTGGTCGGACTGGCGCTCCTCGCGGAGGCCACCGGGCGGTCGATGCCCGAACTCGGCACGACCACCTTCCGCCCGCCGTACACGCCGGTCACGCTCGGCGCGTTCCCGGGACGCTCCCGCGGCGCGCACGTCGAGCCGACGCGCTATTCGCCGATGCACGACTGGCACGCCGAGCATGGCGCGGGCTTCGTCAACGCGGGATTGTGGAAGCGCCCGCACTCGTATCCGCGCGCCGGCGAGACGCCGGAAGACGCTGCCAACCGCGAAGCGAAGAACGTGCGCAACGCCGTGGGCGTCGTCGACGTATCGACGCTCGGCAAGATCGAGCTCTCCGGCCGCGACGTTGCGGAGCTCCTCAACCGCGTCTACGCCAACCGCTGGGACAACGTCGCCGTCGGGCGCTGCCGCTACGGCGTCATGCTGCGCGAGGACGGGATCGTCTTCGACGACGGCACGACCACGCGCCTCGGGGAGCGCCACTACCTGATGACGACCACGACGGCGAATGCGGTCGCGGTGATGCAGCATCTCGAGCGGCTGCTGCAGGTCGACTGGCCGGAGCTCGAGGTGCACGCGACGTCGGTCACCGAGCAATGGGCCGCCGCCGCGCTGTCGGGACCGAAGGCGCGCGAGGTCCTCGCGCGTCTCGCCGACGTCGACGTCGCGAACGACGCGTTTCCGTTCCTCGGCGTGCGCCGCTGCGGGCTGCGCGCGCCCGACGGGACGATCCCGGCGCGGCTGCTGCGGATGAGCTATTCAGGCGAGCTCGCCTACGAGATCCACGTGCCCGCGGGACGAGGGCGGGCGATGTGGGAAGCGGTGATCGCCGCCGGAGAGCCCTTCGGAATCATGCCCTACGGGACCGAAGCGATGGGCACGCTGCGCATCGAGAAGGGGCACATCGTGGTCGGCGCCGAGGCCGACGGGCGCACGACCGCCGACGACCTGGGCCTCGGCAGCCTGGTGCACCCGGGCAAGTGGTGCATCGGCAAGCCGCTCGCGAGTCGTCCGGCGCTCAAGCGCGCCGACCGCTGGCAGCTCGTCGGGCTCACCGCGCTCGACGGTGCGATGGTGCCGCGCGCCGCCAAGATCGTCGCGGATCCCGACCGTGCGCTGCCGAATCCGATGCTGGGACACGTCACATCGTGGTGCTGGAGTCCGCATCTGGAGGCGTGGATCGCGCTGGCGCTGGTCGCCGGCGGCCGCGCCCGGCACGGGGAGATCCTGTGGGCCGTTTCGCCGCTCGCGGGTGCGAAGGCTCGCGTGAGGATCGGTCCGCCGTGCTTCATCGATCCGCAGGGAGAACGGCTCCGTGCCTGAGCGCCCTCACGCGATTGCGCCGTCTGCTCCCGGTCGCTACGGTGCTCCGGGCTCGGGAGTCGTCTTCGCGCCGGCCGCGATCGGCGCCGCCTGGAACATTCAGGGCGACGCGACGCGCGGAAGCTTCGCCGGCGAAGCGGAACGAATCTGCGGAGTCGCGTTGCCGGTCGAGCCCAACACGATCGGGCGAGGCGCGAAGGCGATCGCGCTGTGGCTGGGTCCGAGATCGTGGCTGCTTCTCGCGGGCGATGCGTCGGCGCTCGGCGACCCGGCCCGGGCGCGCGAGGCGCTCGACGCCGCCGCCGGCGCGCTGTTCGACCTGTCGGACGCGCGCGTGGCCTGGCGGATTTCCGGCGCGAGCGCGGCGAGCGTGCTGGCGAAGGCCTGTCCGCTCGACTTCCATCCGCGCGCGTTCGCCGTCGGGGCCTGCGCGCAGAGCGTATTCGGGCACGTCAACGCGCTCTACCTGCGCGACGCCGACGGCTTCACGCTGCTGGTCGCGCGCAGCTTCGCGCGCGACGTGTGGCACGCGCTGTGCGAGTCGGCCGAGGAATACGGCTACGAAGTGCAGGCGCAGGCGCCGTATCGCTGAGCTCTAGACGGCCGGCCGCAGGATCTCTTCACGCAGGCTTGCGAGCGCGCCGCCGTCCTCCGCCAGCGCGCGGACGGCTTGCTCGATGCGCGCGCTGCGTGCCGCGCCGAGCACCGGATCGGCGAGGCTTCGGTACTTCTCCTTGAGCTCGCCGTCCGGCAGCGGGTCCTCGGGGCCGCCGCGCGCCTGCGCGGGCTGCGAAGCGAACTGCCGGCCGTCGGCGAGCGCGATGCGCACGCGCGCCCAGCGCTCGGCCGGGAAGCGGCGCGAGAGCTCGACATCCTCGACGGCGATCGTCGCAGCGACGAGGCGTGCGACCCGCGCGTCGGCGAGGCCGGTCGCGTCCACCTCGGCGGCGCCGACGCGGCCGAACACCAGGGCGGCGGCCACCGGAAACGAAAGGCTGTATTGCGCCTCCTCGGTCGTGCGCGGCATCGCGCACTGCGAGCCCAGTGCCACGGCCTCGCGGAAACTCTCGATCGCCACGGTCGCGATGTCGCTCGCGGCGAATCCCTGCGCGCGCTGCAGCGCCAGCGCGGCTTCGACCGCCGGCTGCGCCCAGCGGCAGACGGGATAGGGCTTGAGGTACTGTTCGCGGATGCGCCAGCGCGTCCCCAGGTCGGTCCAGAACGACGCCGCGTCCTCGCGCTCGACGGTGAGGGCGGGCGCGCCGGTGAATCCGTCGCGCGCGAGCAGCGCCGCCGTCACGCCGGCGTGCGCACCCCAGCCGGAGCCGTCCTTGACCATCGTCGGCGAATCGCATGCGCGCAGGATCTGGCCGCGCGGGCCGAAGTATTCGGCGATGCCGAGCGCGTGCCGCGTGCGCGCCGCGTCGAATCCGAGGAGCCGCGCGGCGACCGCGGCGCAGCCCAGCGCATTCCACGCGCCCGAGCAGTGGTAGTCCGGAACCGTGGCGTGGAGCGCCATGCCGGCGCGGGTGGCGATCTCGTAGCCCAGAACGAGGGCGGCGAGGAATTCGCGGCCGTCGACGCTCGCGGCAGGCTCGCTTTCACCGGCGCCGTCGAGCAGCGCCAGCAGCGCAGGTAGCAGCGCGGCGCCGGCGTGTCCTTTGGTGAGCGCGTGGCCGTCGTGGCCGTCGAGCGCGTCGATCGTCGTCGCCCCGGCGAACGCGGCGCCGGCGAGGCCGGCGCGCCGGCCGTCGAAGAGGATGCGCGCGCTGCGGTCGGTCCCGCAGAGCTGGGTGGCGGCGTAGGCGTTCGCGATCACCGCGGCGCGCGTCGCGCTTCCGCCCGCGGCGATGCCGATCAGGTCGAGGAGGTTGCGCTTCGCGCACGCCACGACGTCGTCGGGCAGTCGGTCGAACGCCAGCCCTCGCACGAACGCCGGCGCATCCGCGAAGGCGGCAGCGTCCTCGTTCCCGCAGACGCGGGCATCCGGCGTCTTCGGGTCCACGTCGCCGGGTCCCCGCTGGAGCTTGCCCGCGAGCGCGTGAGCGGCGGGCGGGGACGACTGCGACGCCACGATCAGATCAAGCCGTTGCTCTTGAGGAAGCCCTCGGCCACCTCCTCGGGCGTCTTCTTGTCGACGTCGACGCTGGCGTTGAGCCGCGCCATCGTCTCGTCGTTGAGCTTGGCCGAGATCGCGTTGAGGACATCGGCGATCTTCGGATTCTTGTCGAGCACTTCCTTGCGCACGACCGGGGTGAGGTTGTACGGCGGCGCGTAGTGCTTGTCGTCCTTGAGCACGACGAAATTGAACGCGGGGATCCGGCCGTCGGTCGCGAAGACGACCGCGGAATCGACCTGCCGCTCCTTGAGCGCGGTGTAGGTGAGCCCGGTGTCCATACGCTTGACGTCGTCGCGGTCGAGCTGGAAGCCGTACGCGGTCTGCCAGCCCGGCAGGCCGTCGGGGCGGGCGTAGAACTCGGCGTTGGACGCGAACGTTAGCTTCTGCCCCCCGTTCACCGCCTTGGCGAAATCGCTCATCGTGACGATGCCGCGCTTCTGCGCCTCGTCGCGGTTCATCGCGAAAGCGTAGGTATTGTTCACGCTGGACATGTTGAGCCAGACGATGCCCTTGGCCGCATCGACCTCCTTGATCCTCTTGTAAGCGTCCCCGGCGGAGGGGAACTTGTCGTTGATCTTGTTGAAGACCGTGAGGCCCGTCCCCGTGTACTCCCAGTAGACGTCGACCTGGCCGTTCTCGAGCGCGGCGCGGACCGCGGCGCTGCCCATCCCGGCCTCCCGCTTGGGCGCGAAGCCGTTCGCCTTGAGCGCCGCGACGGTCATCGCGGTCATGATCTGCTGCTCGGTGAAGGCTTTGCCGCCGACGACGATCGTCTGCGCCTGCGCGTGGACGACGCCGCAGATGAAGCCTGCGAGCGCGACCAGCAGCCTGCCGCATGCCTGTCTCATGCTGTCTCCTCCTCGTGGAATCCGTTAGCCGTTGCGCAGCGGGTTCACGCCGCGCGGCACGAACCAATACTGCGCCTGCCCGAACAAAAAATCCACGGCCACCGCGAGCAGCGCCGTCGGGATCGCGCCGGCGAGCATCATCGCGTGCTGCTGCAGGTCGATGCCGGTGAAGATGAGCTCGCCCAGGCCTCCGCCGCCGATCAGGAAGGCGATCGGCGCGGTGCCGACGTTCACCGCCATCGCCGTGCGCACTCCGGCGAAGATGACGAACAGCGCGTTCGGCAGCTCGACTCTCGCGAGAATCGCGCGCGGACCCATCCCCATGCCGCGCGCGGCATCGACGACGTGCGCCGGCACCGCGCGGATGCCCTCGTAGGTGTTGCGGACGATCGGCAGCAGCGTGGCGATCCACAACCCCACGATCGCCGGCAGCGCGCCGATGCCGAGCAGGCTCATCATCAGCGCGAGCTTGCCCAGCGTGGGGATCGAGGTCGCCATGTTGACGGCCTGGATCGCGCCGTCGGCCCAGCGCGCCATCCAGGGCCGCGACAGCCAGACGCCGATCGCCACGCCGGAGACGATCGCCGCGGAACCGGAGACCGCCACCAGCACGAGGTGCTGCCTGGTGAGGTAGACGATGTCCTTCCTGTAGCTCAGTATCTCGGCCGCCAGGCCGGAGGCGACGAGCGCCCACGTGATCGCGAGCACGATCGCGGCGAGCACCGCGTACGGAAGCCGCGGACGCAAGGCGGCCGCCGCGCTCATGTCGCGTCGTCGATCGCGAGCCGCGCCGCGACCGCCTTCCGGGTGACCACGCCGAGCAGCCGCCCGGCTTCGTCGATGCAGCGCAGGCGCTCCACGTCGCGCTCGAGAAAGAGCGTCGCCACGCGGCGCAGATCTTCGTCGGGCGAGACGCCTGGCGCTTTCGGATCGACGGCCCCAGCGTCGGCTTCGGTCATGATCTCCCGCACCCGTGTGAGCCGCAGCCGCTTGAGCGTGCGGTCGTGCCCGACGAAGCCGGCGACGAACGCGTCGACCGGATGTGCAAGCAGCTCGTCGGGCGCGGCGAACTGCACCAGCCTGCCCTGGTTGAAGATCGCGATGCGATCCGCCATCTTGACCGCTTCGTCGATGTCGTGGCTCACGAAGAGGATCGTCTTGCGAAGCTTCTGCTGCATCCTCAGGAATTCGTCCTGGATCGCCTCGCGGTTGACCGGGTCCAGCGCCGCGAAGGGCTCGTCCATCAGCAGCACCGGCGGGTCGACCGCCAGGGCCCGGGCGACGCCGACGCGCTGGGCCTGTCCGCCGGACAGCTCGCCAGGATAGCGGTCGGCGAAGGTTCCAGGCGGCAGCGCGAGGAGCGCGAGCAGCTCCTCGGCTCGGCGCCGCCGCCGCGGCGCATCCCAGCCGAGCAGCCTCGGCACGACGCCGATGTTATCGGCGACCGTCATGTTGGGGAAGAGCCCGATCTGCTGGATCACGTAGCCGATGCCGCGCCGCAGCTCGACCGGATCCACCGCGTCGGTGTCGCGCTCGCCGAGAAAGATCTTGCCGGCGGTCGGTGCGACCAGCCGATTGATCATGCGCAACGTCGTGGTCTTGCCGCAGCCCGACGGACCGAGCAGCACGCAGGTCTCTCCGCCGGCGACCTCGAAGCTGACGGCGTCGACGGCGGTCACGCTGCCGCGCGGCGTGGCGTAGGTCTTGCTGAGCGCTTCGAGGCGGATCATCGCCGGTCACCGTCCCGCGGCAAGGCCCTTGGGCGTGAGCCGCTTCTGCAGCTGAAGCAGCGCGTAGTCGGCGGCGATCGCGAGCAGCCCCAGCGCCAGAGCGCCCGTGACGAGCTGACGGATGTCGGACTGCGAGATGCCGCGGCTGATGAACGTGCCCAGGCCGCCGGCGCCGATGTACGCGGCGATCGCAGTCACGCCGATGTTGATGACGACCGCGATCCGCACGCCGGCGATGATCACCGGCAGCGCGATCGGAATCTCGACGCGCGCGAGCCGCTGCGGCACCGACATCCCCATGCCGATCGCCGCGGAGCGCAGCGCCGGATCGACGTTGCGGATCGCGGTGTAGGTATTGCGAATGATGGGCAGCTGCGCGTAGAGCATCGCCGCGATCACGGCGGGGAGCCAGCCGATCCCCTGGCCGATCTTCGAGAGCAGGGGAATGAGCACGCCGAAGAGCGCGATCGACGGGATCGTCATCACGATCGAGCCGAGATAGAGCACGGTGTCCGCGGTGCGCCGGCTCTGGGTGATCGCGATGCCGATCGGCACGCCGGTGATGATCGCCACGCCCACCGCCACGCACACGATCGAGAGGTGCTCGAGCGTGCGCTCGCCGATCGCAGGGAGGTTGTGCAGGATGAATGCCAGCGTTTCCACGACCGCTCCGAGGCGCGAAAGCAGCGGTCCGCCGAGCCTCAAGCGGTCCGCATCGCGCGAGAGTGTTTCAAATGCCTCCGGCTTGGTCAATCGCTCGGATGCCGCCGGCACGGACGAGCGAAAACGTGCGATAGTTCGCGTTTCGTCCCGTCATCGAGACATCCCCATGAGCGCCTCTTCGCGATCGTCGCTTCTGCAGCGCCTTGACCAGGGGCCGGTTGTCTGCGCCGAGGGCTACGTGTTCGAGCTCGAGCGCCGCGGCTACCTGCAGGCCGGCGCCTACGTGCCGGAAGTCGTGCTCGAGCACCCGGAGGTCGTCGCGCAGCTCCACCGCGACTTCGTGCACGCCGGCTCCGACGTGGTCGAGGCGCTCACCTACTACGCGCATCGCGAAAAGCTGCGCGTGATCGGTCGCGAGCGCGACCTCGAGCCGATCAACCGCAAGGCGCTGCAGATCGCCAAGACCGTGGCCGGGGAGACCGGGGCGCTCCTCGCCGGGGACGTATGCAACACCAACGTCTTCGATCCCGCAGAGGCGGGTTCGCGCAGAGCGGTCCGGGCCATGTTCGAGGAGCAGGTGGGCTGGGCGGCCGATGCCGGCGTCGACTACATCGTCGGCGAGACGTTCTCGTGGGGCGAAGAAGCGCTGATCGCGCTCGAGGTGATCAAGGCGGCGAAGCAGACCGCGGTGATCACGCTCGCGATGCATCAGGAAGACGTGACGCGCGAAGGCTGGGGGGTCGCCGAGACGTGCAAGCGGCTCGCCGATGCCGGCGCGGACGTTGTCGGGCTCAACTGCATCCGGGGCCCGGCCACGATGCTTCCGCTCCTCAAGCGGATCCGCGGCGCGGTGCGAACGCCGCTGGCCGCGCTGCCCGTGCCGTACCGCACGACGCCCGAGCAGCCGTCGTTCCAGTCGCTGCGCGACCCCCGTTGGCACGGAGACTGGGGATCGCGGCCGTTCCCCACGGCGCTCGATCCGTTCGTGTGCAACCGCTTCGAGATCGCCGAGTTCGGGCGCGAGGCGCTGGCGCTGGGGGTGCGCTACCTCGGCGTGTGCTGTGGGGCGGGGCCGCATCACATCCGCGCGCTGGCCGAGGCGGTCGGCAAGCGGCCGCCGGCGAGCCGCTATTCGGCCGACATGTCCAAGCATGCGTTCCTCGGCTCGCACGAGCGGATCAAGCAGGTGCAGAAGGAGTACGCGGACAAGCTGTGATGCGGCCGCGCGACGCTCGCAAGCCCTCCGGGCTGCCGATCGGCCGTGCTGCCGGCTTTTCTCCAGGAGACTTCCCGATGTTTGCCCGAACCGCATGGATCCTCGTCTTTCTCTGTGTTGCCGGAGCGGCCTGCGCGGACGACTCGCGCCTCGACGACGTGGCGAAGCGCGGCAGCCTGCGCGTGTGCACGCCGGGCGACTACAAGCCCTTCAGCCTCGCGAAGGCCGACGGCAGCTTCGAAGGGATCGACGTCGACCTGATGCAGGCGATGGCCAAGTCGCTCGGCGTGGAGGCGAAGTTCGTCAAGACGAGCTGGCCCAAGCTCATGGACGACTTCGTCGAGAAGTGCGACATCGCGGTCGGGGGCATCTCGGTCACGCTCGAGCGCCAGAAGCGCGCGTTCTTCACCGCGCCCTACATGGTCAACGGCAAGGCGCCCATCACCCGGTGCGAGAACGTCGCGAAGTTCCAGACCGTCGCCGACATCGACAAGCCGGGCGTGACCGTGATCGAGAACCCGGGCGGCAGCAACGAGCGCTTCGCCCGCGCCAGCTTCAAGCAGGCGAAGATCGTGATCTTCGACGACAACACGAAGATCTTCGACGAAATCCTGAAGGGCAACGCCGACGTGATGATCTCGGAGTCGGTGGAGACGATCGTCCAGTCGAAGGCGCACCCGGGGCTGTGCGCGGTGAACCCGGAGCGCCCGTTGCAGTACGGCGAGATGGCGTACCTGATTCCGCGCGGCGACGCCACGTTCAAGGCCTGGGTCGACCAGTGGCTGCACCTCGCCAAGCAGACCGGCGACTACGACCGGACGCTGGCCGCCTGGCTCAGGTAGTCTCACGACCGGAAACAGGCGACATCGGCTGCGGCGCGTCCGACCCATGGCGGCGATGCTTCCGGCGCTCGGCCTCTCCCGCGAGGAGATCTTCGCGCGGATGAAGGCATTCTCGGCCGGGGATATCGACTGGCGGCGAGGTCGCTCGCCCCTGTACGTGTTCAAGGCAAACGACGAGATCGCCGCGCTCGGCCGCGACGCCTTCGTCGAGTTCTTCACCGAGAACGCGCTGGGCGGGAAGCGCGCGTTCTTCGGATTGAAGAAGATGGAGGACGAGGTCGTGGCGATCGGCCTCGCGCTCTTTCGCGCACCCGAGGGGGCCCAGGGCTACTTCACGACTGGCGGCTCGGAGAGCATCGTCGGCGCGGTGAAGGCCTGCCGCGACTTCGCGCGCGCGCAAAGCGCTCGCCCGGACCGGCGCGGCAACATCGTCGCGCCGTACTCGGCACATCCGGCCTTCACCAAGGCGGCGCGGCTGATGGACCTCGAGCTGCGGCGCGTTCCGGTCGCGCGGGACTATCGCGCCGACGCGGCGGCGATGGCGCGCTCGATCGACGCGGATACGCTGCTCCTCGTGGGATCGGCGCCGTGCTTTTCCTACGGCACCGTCGACCCGATCGCGGAGCTGGGACGCCTCGCGCAGGAGCGCTCGCTCTGGCTGCACGTCGACGCCTGCGTGGGGGGCTACCTCGCGCCGTTCGCGCGGCGCGCCGGCTACGCCGTGCCGGAGTTCGATTTTTCCGTGCCGGGCGTCACCTCGATCTCGGCGGACCTGCACAAGTTCGGCTTCTGCCCCAAGCCCGCGTCGACCGTGTTCTACCGCACGGCGGATCGCGCGGCCTGCCAGCCCTTCGCGACCGACGACTGGCCGGGGGGAATGTTCGCGACCGCGACCCTCGTGGGGACGCGCCCCGGCGGCGCGGTTGCCGGCGCCTGGGCCACGCTGCACGCGATGGGGGAAGCGGGCTATGTCGCGACGGCGCGCGACATCATGGAGCTCGCAGCCGCCTATCGCCGCGGCGTCGAGGCGACAGGCTTCGCGGTCCTCGGCAAGCCGGACCTGTCGATCCTGGCCTTCGCGGCGCGGGACGCCGACACTCTGCGGGTCGCGGAAGCGATGGCCTCGCGCGGCTGGCTTCCGGGACTGGTGCGCCACCCTCCAGCGCTGCACCTCATGCTCTCGATGCTGCACGCTCAGGCGAAGGACGACTACCTGCGCGACCTGGCCGATTCGCTCGCCGAGGCGCGCTCGCAGCGCGGCGAGGCTAAGCTGGATGTAACCTATTAGCGCTCGAATCCACCAGGGGAGGAAACCAAGATGAACGGACCGTTCTCGCGCCGCGACGCGCTCAAGCTCGCGCTCAACATGGCTGTGGGGACCTTCGCCGGCGGCGCGCTGCTGCGCCCGCGCAGCGTTTCCGCGCAGCAGGTCGGCGCCGTGCTCGGTCACTTCGGCTCGGCCAATCCGCAGACGCTGGGCAAGGCGAATGGCGGCTTCGCGAAGGCGCTCGGCGCCAACGTCAAGACGGATTACGTGACCGTGAGCGGCGGGCCGCAGGTGATCGCCGCGATCGCGGGCAACAGCATGGACCTCTGCAACGTCGGCTCCTCGCCGATGGTCGTCGGCTTCGCACAGGGCATCAAGATGTCGATGGTCTACGTCGAGAAGTACATCACCGACAGCGAGTGCCTCGCCGTGCGCAAGGACTCGGGCATCAACACCCTCAAGGACCTGAAGGGCAGGAAGATCGGGCTGCCGTTCAACACCTCGGTGCACTTCGCGATGCTCGCCGGCCTGAAGACCGCGGGGCTCACCGCCGCGGACGTGAACCTCATCAACATCAAGGCCGATTCGATCCTGGCCACGTGGCAGCGCAAGGACATCGACGGCGCATACATCTGGTACCCGATTCTCGGCGACTGCGTCGCGGACAACGGCAGGATCCTGCTCAAGACCGGCGATCTGGCCGCCAGCGGCACGCTGGTCTTCGACGGCATCGTCGTGCGCGACGCGTTCAAGCGGGAGCATCCGGAGCTCGTGCTTGCGTATCTCAAGGAGTACGACCGGCTCGCCACGATGTACGAGAAGGAGCCGCAGGAAGTGGTGAAGGTGCTCTCGCCGTACCTCGCGATGACGCCCGAGAAGACGATGGACTACATCAACACCTTCCATCCCGTGCCGGTCAAGGAGCTCGCGAGCGACAAGTGGATGGGGCTGCCGGGCGCGAAGGACACCGGCGTGCTGCGCACGCTCCAATCGCAGGCGGAGTTCCTCAAGGCCGCCGACCAGCTCAATACCATCCCGCCGAGCTGGGCGCCGTTCGTCGACTCGACGTTCCTCGCCAAGATGGTGTGACCACCGGCGGAGCGATGCTCGAACCGGTCGCGCTGGCCGCGCCGGCGCGGCGGGCGTCGGCGAAGCTCGTCGTCGAGGGCCTGTCCAAGCGCTTCGGCGCGGGCAGGGACGCGGTGGCGGCGCTGCAGCCGATCGACCTCGCGATCGCGACCGGCGATTTCCTGGCGATCGTCGGGCCCTCGGGCTGCGGCAAGAGCACGCTGCTCAACCTGATCGCCGGGTTCGAGACGCCCACCACCGGGCGCGCGCTGCTCGACCGCCGACCGATTGCCGGCCCGGGGCCCGAGCGCGGCGTGGTGTTCCAGCAGGGCGCGCTCTTCACCTGGATGTCGGTCGAGGAGAACGTCGCCTTCGGTCCGCGCGCGCTCGGCCGCAGCGCGAGCGAAGCGCGCGAGATCGCCGCGCGCTATGTCGAGCTCGTCGGCCTGGGAGGATTCGGCAGGCGCTACCCCTACGAGCTCTCCGGCGGCATGCAGCAGCGCGTGGGCATCGCCCGTGCGCTCGCCAACGAGCCGGAAGTGCTGCTGATGGACGAGCCCTTCGCGGCGCTCGACCAGCAGACCCGCGAGCTCCTGCAGGAGGAGATCCGCGCCATCTGGCGCCGCACCGGCAAGACGATCCTGTGGATCACGCACAGCATCGAGGAGGCGCTGTTCCTCGCCACGCACGTCGTGGTGATGACCGCGCGCCCGGGCCGGATCAAGGCCGCGTTCGCCTGCGGTTTCTCGCGCGAGGCCGATCCGCTGATCGCCACCACCGCGCCCTTCGCCGAGGCGAAGCGCGCGATCGTCGCGCTCTTGCGCCAGGAATCACTCGAGGCACAGCGCCAAGAAGCCTCGGTTTCCAGCGCCGACCGATGACCGACGCCGCGGACGCCATCACCGAGGATCTCCCGCCGGCGCGGCGCACGGCGAGGCGCGATCGCTGGCTCGGGCTCGCGTCGTTCGCCGCCATGCTCGGCCTGTGGCTCGCCCTGACCGGCAGCGGGCTGTGGCCGCCGCTGGTGCAGCCGGCGTTCCTGCCCTCACCGGTCACCGTGGCGAAGACCTTCGTGAAGCTCGCGAACACCGGCTACCAGGGGCACACGCTCGCGCACCACTTCCTGGTGAGCCTGATGCGCTTCGGCGTCGCCTTCGTCTTCTGCGTGCTGTTCGGCGTGCCGGTCGGACTCCTGATGGGCATGCACAGCGGCGTGCGCGCGGCGCTCGATCCGCCCATCGAGACGACGCGCCCGATCCCCAAGCTCGCGCTGCTGCCGCTGTTCATCATCTGGTTCGGCATTGGCGAGCTCGCGAAGACGATCGTCATCATCACGGCGCTCTTCCCGCTGATTTCGATCTCAGCCATGCAGGCGGTACGCTCCGTGTCGGTGCGCAAGGTCCAGGCGGCGCAGTCGCTCGGCGCGAGCCGGGCGACGATCTTCCGGCGCGTGCTGCTGCCCGCGAGCCTGCCTGGCATCTTCACCGGCATGCGCGTCTCGGTGGGCATCGGCGTCACCATGCTCGTGGGCGCCGAGATGGTCGCCACGAGCGACGGCATCGCCTGGATGGCGCTTACGGCGGCGGACTTCGTGCAGACCGACGTGGTGCTCGTCGGCGTGCTGATCATGGCCGCGCTCGGCTACGGACTCGATCAGCTGTTTCGCGCGCTCGAGCGACGGGTCGTGCACTGGGCGGGACGCGACTGACGCGCCGGGCCGCCGCGGTGGCGGGCGGTATCATTCGAACGGAGCCTGACGATGACGAGACTCACCCTGGAGCTCGCGCTGCGCGTGATCGCAGGCGCCTTCGCGAAGGCGGCCGACATCGGCTGCGTGCCGCTGACCGTCGTGGTGCTGGATGCAGGCGGGCACGAGGTCGCCGTGCAGCGCCAGGACCGCTCGGGCATCCTGCGCGTCGAGATCGCGCGCGCCAAGGCCTGGGGCGCGCTGGGCATGGGTTACGCGAGCCGCGAGATCGCCGAGCGCGCGCAGAAAGCGCCGGCGTTCGTCGGCGCCTTGGCTTCCGTCTCGCAGGGCCGCGTGGTCCCCGCCGCGGGCGGAGTGCTGCTTCACGACGAGGAGCGCAACCTGATCGGGGCCGTCGGCATCAGCGGCGACACCTCCGATCGCGACGAGGAGTGCGCGCTCGCGGGCGTCGCGGCGGCGGGATTGAAGCCGTAGCGGAGCCGAGCCGGCTCCGGCGCACGAAAGGAGCGGCGTTGACAGCACCCGGCGGTCTTGGATAGCGTAGGCGAAGCGGCGCTGCTCGCGGCTTGCCGGGGAGGAGATCCATGGACATCAAGCGCATCGACCACTATTCGATCCGCACCACCGACGTCGAAGCCTCGCGCAGGTTCTACACCGAGGTGATCGGGCTCAGCGTCGGCCCGCGACCGGAGTTCCCGTTTCCCGGGCTCTGGCTGTACAACGGCCAGCCGCCGGCGGATCTCGAGCACTCGGCGGGCAACTACGGCATCGTCCACGTCATGGGCGTCGACCCGAACGCCCCGCAGGGACTGGTCGATACGCTGGGCTATGTCGACCCCGACACTCTCAAGGGCAGCACCGGCGCGCTCGATCACATCGCGCTCTCGGTCACCGGCCGGGGAAGCATGGTGACGCGATGCAGGAGCGCCAACGTCGCCTATTTCGAGCGGACCGTTCCCAACCTCGGCCTGCACCAGATGTTCCTGAAGGACCCGAACGGCGTGATCATCGAGCTCAATTTCCCCGCGTCGGAGGCGCCGAAGGAGAAGGACGCGGCGACGACTGAAGCGTTCCGCTGACGCTTGGCCTCGCGCGAAGCCCGCTCGTCCTCGCCGGTCATCAGCTACGAGCAGGCGCTCGCCAGCGTGCACGCGCTCGCGCCGGAGCTCGCGGCGCGGGCCGCGGAGGCCGACCGCTCCCGGCGGATTCCCGACGAGACCTTGCGCGAGCTGCACGCGACGGGACTGATGCGCGTACTGCAGCCGCGCCGCGTCGGCGGATCGGAGCTTCCCTGGGTGTCGCTGATCGACGTCGGCTCGGCGCTGGCCGCAGCCTGCGCGTCGACCGCGTGGAACTGGGCCAACTACGCGGTGCACCACTGGATGCTCGCGTTCTGGCCCGCCGAAACCCAGGACGAGATCTGGAGCGCGGATCCCGATGTGCTGATCGCCTCGTCGGTGGTGTTTCCCGCCGGCCGGGCGATCCGCGTGCCCGACGGCTATCGGCTCTCGGGGCGCTGGCCGTTCTCGAGCGGGGTCGATCCGAGCTGGTGGAACATGCTTGGCGGCATCGTCGAGGGCGAGCCTGCCGAGCTCCGCATCTTCCTCCTGCCGCGCGAGGACTATGCGGTCGTCGACAACTGGCGCGTGATGGGCCTGCGCGGCACGGGAAGCAACGACGTCGAGGCGAAGGACGTGTTCGTTCCGGAAGCGCGCAGCCTCGCGGTCGACGCCACCCGCGGCGGGGCGAAGCATCCCGGTGCGGCAATCAACCCCGGCGCGCTCTACCGCATTCCGGTCTTCGCCACGTTTCCCTACATGCTCACCGGCATCGCGCTCGGCATCGCGCAGGGCGCCTGCGACGATTTTCTGCGGACGGCGCGAGGGCGCGTGGCGCGCTACTCCGGCAGGAACCTCGCCGACATGAGCGCGATCCAGATGAAGATCGCGGAGGCCTCGGCCTGCATCGACACCGCGCGGACGATCATGCGCCGGCGCTGCGAGGAGGCCCAGGCGATCGCCGAGCGCGGCGAGGTGCCCAGGATGGCGATCAAGGCCGCCTGGCGGCGCGACGGTGCGTTCACCGCGGGACTGTGCGAGCGTGCGGTCGACGTGCTGTTCAAGTGCGGCGGCGGCGCTGCCCTTTTCGACGAGCATCCGCTGCAGCGGGCGTTTCGCGACATCCACGCCGCGACCGCGCACATCTCGATGATCTGGGAGCCTCAGGCGACGACCTTCGGTCGCGTCGCGCTGGGCCTCGAAAGCGACAATCCGACGCTGTAGGCGCTCGTCGCTCCGGCGCAGGCCGGGGCCCGAGTTCCATCGTTGTCCTTCGCGACCGAAATTGGATGCCGGCCCGCGCCGGTATGACCGGCGACAGCACCTGGCCTACATCCCCAGATACAGCTTGCGCACGAGCTCGTTGTCGGCAAGCTCTTCGCGCGTGCGGCCCTCGTAGGCCAGCTTCCCGTGGACGATGACGTAGCCACGGTCCGCGATCTTGATCGCCTGGTGGAAGTTCTGCTCCGCCATGAGGACGGTGAGCGCCCGGGCCTGCTTCAGCTCGCGGATCTTGTCGATGGTGTGGATCACGAGCAGGGGTGCGAGACCGACCGAAGGCTCGTCGATCAGCAGGATCCTGGGCGCGGTCATCAGCGCGCGAGCGAGTGTGAGCATCTGCTGCTCTCCGCCGCTCATGCTGCCTGCGAGCTGCCTGCGGCGCTGCGCGAGCACGGGAAATGTCGCGAAGCAGAACTCGAGATTGCGCGCGAGCTGGGCACGGGCGATCCGGCGGTGCGCGCCGAGGAGCAGGTTCTCCTCGACGTCGAGGCGGGGAAACAGCCGCCGGCCTTCCGGGACGAGCGAGATGCCGAGATCGACGATCGCCTCCGGCTTGAGCCCGACGAGATCGTGCTCGACGTCGTCGATGGTGGCGGTGATGCGGCCGGCCTTCGGCACGACGATGCCCATGATGCATTTCATGAGCGTGCTCTTGCCGTTGCCGTTGGTGCCGAGCAGCGCCACGGTCTCCGCGTCGTTGACCGACAGCGAGATGCGGTCGAGCACCTGGACCGAGCCGTAGCCCGCGCTCAGCTCGTCGACGCGGATGCTATTCGCCAAGGTAGGCGGTCACGACTTCGAGGTTGTTGATGACCGCCTTCGGGTCGCCGTCGGCGATCTTGCGGCCGGCGACGAGCACCGCGATCCGGTCGGAGAACTTCATCACCGCGCGCATGACGTGCTCGATCATGATGACCGCCACGCCCTGATCCTTGAGGCCGAGCAGCAGCGTCAGGATGTCGTCGGTCTCGGAGGTCGAAAGGCCGGCCATCGCCTCGTCGGAGATCAGGAGCGATGGCTTCGCGGCGACCGCGCGCGCGAGCTCGAGCTTGCGCATGTCGACCTGGGTGAGCCCGCCGGACATCGCCGTCGCCTTGTCCTTAAGCCCTACTTGCTCGAGTACCCGCATCGCCTCGTCGACGACGCCGTCGAGAGGAAGCCTGTCGTGCCCCCTGGCGGCGTAGTGCAGGGGGATGCGCAGGTTGTCGAGCACTGACATGCTGGCGAAAGGCTTCGGGATCTGGAAGCTCCGCGCGAGCCCGTGCCGGACCCGCCGGTGGGGAGGCTCCCCGCCGATCTCGCGGCCGCCGAAAAGGATCGCGCCCTCGTCGTTGCGCAGCGTGCCCGACAGGCAGTTCACCAGCGTGCTCTTGCCCGAGCCGTTCGGGCCGATCAGTCCCAGGCGCTCGCCGGGCGCGACCTCGAGATCGACGCGATCGACCGCGGTGAAGCCGCCGAAGCGTTTGGTTAGACCCGTGACGCGAAGCAGAGGCTCGGTCATCGGCTAAGTCGTCGCCCCGGCCTCAGTTGACCCGTGAACCGGGGCCCAGGTTGCTGTCAATTCCGCTCGTCCGCAACGAAATTGGATCTCGGCCTGCGCCGGGATGGCGGCGACCATCAGCTCTTCCTCCTCCGCCACGCTTCCACCCAGCCCATGATGCCGTTCGGCGCGAGCGTGACGAAGACGACCAGCAGCACGCCGACGATGAGCAGGTTCCACGCCGAAGAGACCGTGACCTGCACCACCTGCTGCACCGTGCCCAGTAGCACGGCGCCGATCAGCGGGCCGAGCCAGCTCGTCATGCCGCCGATCAGCGGCATGGCGATGCTGTTCACGGCGTAGGAGAGGTTGAAGGCCGCGCTCGGCTCGACGTACGACAGGTAATACGGCAGCGTCGTCCCGGCCATGCCCATGAGCGCCCCGCTGATCGTCGCCGCCAGGAGCTTGAGCCTGAGCGTGGGAACGCCGGCGCATTCGGCGGCGATCTCGTCGTCGCGGATCGCCGCCAGCCCCCGGCCGAAGAAGGAGCGCTCGATCGCCCTGGCGACGATGAGCGCGACCGCGGTCATGAGCACCATCGCGAAGTAGAGCAGGTGGATGTACCGCGGCAGGCCGAAGGGCACTTCGCGCGGCAGGATGATATAGGCGCCGCGTGCCCCGCCGACGTAGTTCCAGTTCACGACGAAGGTGTAGAGAACGACCGAGAGCGCGAGCGTGGCGATCGCGAAGAACACTCCCCGCATGCGCAGCGTGAGATAGCCCACCGCGAGCCCGAGGAGCCCCGCCACGAGGGTCCCGGCGACGATCATCACGGGCAGCGGGAGCTGCAGCGCCTTGTGCAGGAAGACGGTGGTGTACGCGCCCGCCGCGAAGAAAGCCGCGGAGCCGAAATTCACGTAGCCCGTGTAGCCGCCGAGCAGGTTCCAGGCGGTGGCCAGCACGATGAACTGCAGCACCGTGTACGCGGCGGACAGGAAGTAGTCGTTCGCGACCCAGCGGCTCGCCGCCATCACGGCGATGGCGATCGCGAAGGTGATCGCGGCGAACGTCCGGGTTCTCATCGGCCGAGCAGTCCCGTCGGCCTGAAGGCGAGCGCTGCGAGCAGCGTGCCGAAGGACACGGCCGGAGCCCACGACGGCCCGAAGAACGTCGAGGTGAACGACTCCGCGAGCCCGAGGATGAACGCGCCCAGCAGGGTCCCCCAGAGCGAGCCCATGCCGCCCAGCACGCACACGGCGAATACGAGCCCGATGTACTCGCGCCCGACAGCGGGCTGCACCGGCTGGATCACGATCAGGAACGCGCCGGCCACGCCGGCCGTCACGATCGACAGCGCGAAGGCGAACTCCTTCACCCGGACCGGATCGATCGCCATCAGGCGCAGTGCGAGCTGGTCCTGCGCGACCGCCAGGACCGCACGGCCGAAGAAGCTCCTCGAGAGGAAGAGCTGGAGCCCCGCCACCATGACGATCGACACGACGAAGGGAACGACGAGCCGCAGCGGAAAGTCGATCGCCCCCAGGCGCAGCGTCACCGACGAATACGGCGTCTCGACCAGGCGGTAGTCGACGCCGAAGATGAGCACCAGCGCCACCTCGGTAATGAAGAGGATGCCGAAGAAGAATGCCAGCCCGCGCAGCGACTCCTGGCCGCGCCGCTCGAAGCACAGGTAGTAGACCCGATAGATGAGCATCCCGAGCGCGAAGAACGCGGGCGAGAGCGCGATCGAGACCAGGATCGGGTCGAAGCCCAGCCGGTCGTTGACGATGTAGGCGATGTACGAGCCGACGATGATGAAGGCCGGGTGGGCGATGTTGACGACGTCGAGCATCCCAAAGGAGATCGAGATGCCCACGCTGACCGCCGCATAGAAGCCGCCGAGCAGGATGCCGGCGACAATGGCGTTCAGCACCAGCGCCGTCGGGAATTCCACAGCGTGTCGCGTCCGCGAATTCCCGACGGCTGCTCGGCGGAGATTACTTTCTGTTGTCCTGGTACGGCGTCTGCACGTCGCCGGTCTTGTACGAGGCGGGATAGAGCACGGTCACGCGGCCGGGCTTCATCCACTGCTCGAGGTCGTTACCGGCCACCGCGTGGTACTGCACCGTCAGCATCCGCGGAACGGACCATTCGCCGTTCTTGGCGAAGCGCACCTTGCCTACGTAGGTGTCGAACTCGTACTGGTGCATGTAGTCGGCGAGCTTGGTCTGGTCGAGCGAGCCGGTCGCCTTGATCGCTTGCTCGAGCACCTGCATCATCGCGTAGGCGTAGGGCGGCAGGTAGAAGCCGAGCGGATCGACGCCTTCCTTGACCGCGCGTCCCTGGTACTTAGCGAGGAACTGCTCGAGGAAGGGGTACTTCGCCGCGACCTCGGGCGTGTACGACTCGTAGTTGACGATGCCGTTCAGGAGCGGCCCGAGCTGCGTCCTGAGCGAGGCGAACTGCGGGCCGACGAGGCCGCCGCCGAACATGCGCGTCTTGAGCCCCACCTCGTTCACGGCGCGCACCATCCCGGCCGAATCGGGCGGATACGACGCGAGGAAGACGAGATCGGGATTGGTCGCCTGGATCGCCCGCACGATCGGGGAGAAGTCGACCGTGTTCGGCGGGTAGCTCTTGTCGTAGACCACCTTCAGTCCCGCCTTCTTCGCGTTCGTGCGCGCGCCTTCCAGCGCGAGCGACGGATATTCCGCGTCGGCGCCGACCAGCGCCACAGTCTGCGGCTTGGGGTTGAGCGCCATCGCGACGTGGAAGAAACCCTCCGACCAGCCAACCGCCGGATCGGGTCCGGCCGGCATGATCTGGAAGTAGCGGTCGTAGTTGAACTTCGAGTTGACGTTGAGCCCGAACAGCGACATGAACACCATGTTCCGCTGCATCATGATCGGCATCGCGGGCGCGATGACGTTGGTGCCGTAGCCGGAGACCACCAGGTCGACCTTGTCGACGTCGAGCAGCTTGTTGTAGATGCTCGGGACCGTCGAGGGATTGGTCTGATCGTCGTAGTAGACGAGCTCGACCTTGCGGCCGAAGAGCCCGCCCCTCGCGTTCACGTCCTCCGCCCAGATCTGCATCGAGATCAGCGCCGCCTTGCCGTTGCCCGCTAGAGGGCCGGTGAGGCTCATGCCGAAGCCGATCTTGAGCGGCTGCTGCGCCTGCGCGGACAGCGCGAAGGCAACGGCGGTCAACCCCGCCGACAGCCAGATCTTGAGTCTGTTCATTGTCGTCCTCCTCCTAAGGAACGACGATGCTTACACAGCGGTTTCGGCGCTGTCAATTGACGTGAGCGCAGCTCGCGTCACCCCGGCGGAGGCAGGGGCGGAATTCCGGATCATCGAGGCCACTACGTGGCTAAATTGGATCCCGGCCTCGGCCGGGATGACCATCTCGTCATTTCGCCGGCGCCTGTTCCCGATACCAGTCCGCGATCTGGCCGCAGGTCCAGTGCAGCACCCCCGGCTTCGACAGAATGTAGCGGTACAGCTCCTCCAGGTACCGGATGCGGTGCGGCACGCCCGAGATGTAAGGATGCACGCTGATCGCCATGACCCGCGGCGACCCGGCGCCCTCCTCGTAGAGCCGGTCGAACTGGTCGCGGCCGCGCCGCAGCAATTCCTCCGCGGGATGCTGCTGCACGAGCATCATGACGATGTCGTTCACCTCCACCGTGTAAGGCACGGAGACGACGGGGCCGTGCGCGGTCGCGATGGTCGCCGGCTGGTCGTCGAGCACCCAGTCGGCGACGTACTCGATGCCCGCCTCGGCGAGGTAGTCGATGGTGTCGAAAGTCTCGGTGAGCCCCGGGCTTTCCCAGCCGCGCGGCGGGCGCCCGGTGAAGGCGCGGATCGCCTCGACCGTGTCGCGGATCGCGGCACGCTGATCCTCGAGCCCGTGCATCGGCTGCTGCAGCCAGCCGTGGCCCAGGAACTCCCAGCCTTCGTCGCGTGCCGCCTGCGCGACGCGCGGGTAGTTGCGGCAGACGATGCCGTTGAGCGCGAGCGTCGGCGTGACGCCGGCCTCGCGCACGCAGTCGAAGATGCGCCAGAAGCCCACGCGCATCCCGTACTCGTGCCAGGCCCAGTTCGGCAGATCGGGCAGGAGCGGCTGTCCCATCGGCGGCGGGAGGACCGTGCGCGGCATCGACCGCTCGATGCCCCAGTCCTCGACGTTGACGATGGTCCACACGACCACCCGCGCTCCGTTCGGCAGCGCGAGCGCGGGACGATCGACGATCGCGGAGTAGGGGACGCGCTCGCGGGGCGTTCGCGGGCTGCTCATGATTGGTCATTCCGGCGGAGGCCGGAATCAAGGGTTGTCGGCCTGCGCCGGTGCGTCGGCGAGCTGGGCCCCGCCCTGCGCCGGTGCGACCTGAGGTGCAATTCGATGTCGTGAAGGACCGGATCGCTCTCGCGCGCGACCTCGTTCTCGATCAGCGATCCGCAGCCCGGGCAGAAGAACTGCCGGAAGACGGGCCGGTCGTCGATGTAGCGGCGATAGTCGCCGATGTTCGGATTGGCCGTCGTGATGTCGGCATCGCGGCGCACGCAGCGCTCCTTGTAGTTCTCCCGCGGGCTGCCGAGGTCCGCGCCGCAGCGCGCGCAGGCGATGCGCTCGCCGCCCTTCTCGCGCCTCAGGTCGAGGCTGTCGGTGAGGCGGGAGACGACGGCTCCGTCGAGGCGCGCGACGGCGCCGTCCTTGCGCCGGTTCGCCTCGCGCCGGCCGGCGCGCAGCGCGCGCGTCCCCTCGGCATCGACGCTGCCGTCGTCGCGGATCACGACGCCGTAGATCTCGCGCGCGGCGGCGATCGACACGCA
Organism: Casimicrobiaceae bacterium; assembly: GCA_035501595.1. GTDB lineage: Bacteria > Pseudomonadota > Gammaproteobacteria > Burkholderiales > Casimicrobiaceae > PALSA-1003. The sequence continues at coordinate 162,489 of DATJVX010000063.1, forward strand.
GCGATCGTCGACGACGTCGGCGCGCACCTTCTCCGGGTCGCGCTCGAGCGGATCGCCGAAGCCGCCGGCGGCGGACCAGACGACGGCGTAGACGTCGCGGGGCGCCTGGAGGAAGTTCTCCTGGCGCAGCCCGAGCGTGACCTCCGTGCCTTCGAGTTCGGCGATGTCCCCCGGGATCTCGCACGACGCGAACCGCGCGAGCACGTCGGTGTCGCGCTTGAACTTGTACGCGTTGGTCGCCGCGGGATATCCGCCCATGAGCCCGGGCGAGGTGGGAATCGCGTTGCCCGACGAGAGCGTGTCCTGCGTGATCACGTCGGTCCGGTGCGGAATGAAGCACGATTCCGCGGACAGGCCGCCGCGCCAGCGGCCCGCGCCGCCGGAATCGACCACCTCCTTGCGATAGAGGAAGAGCAGCGGGAACGTCTGCTCGGTGTGCTCGACGTTCGGCAGCTTGCATATCGGCGTCCGCGACTGGCCGCCGGTCGAGATTCCGTCGCCGGTCGCGAACGCTCCGATCGCGCCGCCGATCGGATCGACCAGGATGTAGCCGTAGCGCTCGCCCCACTGGTCGAGCCCGCGGAAGATCGTCGCGGGCCACTGGCTCGTCCCGCCGATGCACATGATGTCCTTGCGCAGCTCCGCGTCGGGATGGATCATCTTCGAGAGCACGTTGTACGCGGGGTAGAGCGAGATCTCCATCGCCTGGATCGGCGCGGTGGAGACCGACGCGGGAAAGTCGGCGCAGTTGAAGGTTCCGGGGGTCGGATCGAAATCGACGTGGCGCAGCGCGCCGCCGATGCAGAAGTACTGGTCCCAGCAGAGGAGCTCGTTCAACGCCACCATGATCGAGCCGCGCCAGCCGGAATAGGTCGCGTTCATCGCGCCGTCCTGCGGCGCCGTGCCTTCGTTGTCGAAGCTGAGTCGCGTGCCCTTCTTGGTGAGCGTGAGCGCGACGCGGTGGCTGCGGCGATCTCCGGGACGGCAGCACTCGACGTACGAGCGCTCGCGCCATACCCCGTCGGGCAGGCGCGCGAGCTTGGCGACGAACGCGGCCTCCGCGGTGTCGATGATGCGCTTCATCACGCCCTTGACGACGTCGGGTCCGTAGCGCCGGATCAGCGCCAGGACGCGATCGCGGGCGGCGATGTTTCCGGCGAGCTGCGCGCGGAAGTCGAGCGCCACGGCTTCCGGCTTGCGCGAGGCGCGCAGGTACAGCTCCTCGATGTCGCGCCGGATGCCGTTGTCCTCGACGATCTTCACCGGCGGGATACAGATGCCTTCCTCGAACGCGTTCTCGGCGGAGCCGCAGAACGAAGACGGCGTGATGCCGCCGAGATCGTACTGGTGCAGGCAGTTCGTGACCCAGCAGAAGAGCTCGCCCTTCCAGAACACCGGGCAGATCAGCATCACGTCCTGCTGGTGCGCCGCCCCGACCCAGGGATCGTTGGCGAGGAACATGTCGCCGTCGCGAATCCCCGGGTTGTCGCTGCGGTACTCGAGGATCCACTTCACCTGCGTGTCGGTGACGCCGGACATGTACTGCATGTACGGACCGAAGTAGACGAACTCGGCGTCCTCGGTGAGGATCGAGGGGTTCAGGTCCAGCGCGTACATCGCGACCGGCGAGCCGGACAGGCGCTGGATGGTCGCGCCGTGCTCCTCGTTCACGTGCCAGAGCGCGTGTCGGATGACCTCGTAGGTGATCGGGTCCACGTTGCGCGCGGTTCTGCGGTGCAGCCGCAGCCTGGGCGAGATGGCGAGCTTCGTCGGCGGCACATAGCCCGTCCGGCGGCCGTCGAAGAGGCGGCGATCCTGTGCGCTCAGCTTAGTCACGGCGCTTCACCCCCGGGTCCCGAACAGCAGCTCGAAATTGCCGAACGCATCGACCGCGAGCGCACGTCCCGGGTGCACGACCACCGTCGTGTCGGTCGTCTCGACGATCGCGGGCCCCGCGAGCCGGTTCCCCGGGACCAGCAGCGCTCCATCGTAGATCGGCGTCGCCGCCGTGCGTCCGAGGTCGGACCAGTAGACGCTACGCTTTCCCCGGCCGGCGCGCGCCTCGATGCGCGCGCGCTTCGCCACCCTGGCGAGCCGCGGCCGCGGCGTGGCGGCCGAAGCTCGCAGCCGCAGGGTCACAATCTCGACCCTGGCCTCGCCGTACGACGAGCCGCGTCCGTAGAGCTGCTCGTAGCGCGCGGCGAAGCGGCGGCGCAGCGCGGGCTCGAATCCCGGCTTCAGGCGCTTCTCGGGCAGCGGCACTTCGACTTCGTTGATCTGGCCGCGATGGCGCATGTCGAGCGAGAAGGCGAGGCGCCGCCGTGCGGCAGCGACGCCGTCGCGCTCCATCTGCGCTTGCGCCTTCTCGCGCAGCGCGTCGAGCGCGCGGTTGACGCGCGCCGCGTCGAAGGGGCTCGGCTGGATGTCGACCTGCTCGTAGACGTGCAGGATGTCGGCGGACGCGGCGCCGAATGCGCACCACGAGGACGCGATCTCCTTCTGCGGCACGATCACTCTGCGCACTCCGAGTTCGCGCGCGAAGACGCCGGCGTGCGTGGGCCCCGCTCCGCCGAACGCGAAGAGCACGAAATCGCGCGGATCGAAGCCCTTCTCGACGGTCGTCTTGCGGATGATGTCAGACATCTTGAACTCCGCGATCCGAGCGATGCCGCTCGCGGTTTCCATGAGCGGCAGCTTGAGCCCGCGGGCGACGCGTTCGACCGCGGCCACGGCGCGGGCGCGATCGAGCCTGATCCTGCCGCCGAGGAAGTTGTCCGGATTGATCGTGCCCAGGACGACGTCGGCGTCGGTGACGGTCGCGGTATCGCCGCCCTTGTCGTAGCAGGCCGGGCCCGGGTCGGCGCCTGCCGACTCGGGCCCCACGTGCAACGTCCTGGACGCGACATCGACGCGGGCGAGCGAGCCGCCTCCGGATCCGATCGCGTGGATGTCGACCTTCGGCAGGAAGTACTCGTACTGGGCGACATTGGACACGAACGAGTAGGCTGGCTCGTTCGCGAAGACGATGCCGACGTCGAACGAGGTCCCGCCCATGTCGGTCGTGATGATGTTGGGGCAGTCCATGACGCGGCCGAGATACTGGGTGCCGGTCACGCCGGACACGGGTCCCGAATCGAGCGTGAGCAGCGGCGACTCCATCGCCTTGTCGACCGAGATCGAGCCGCCGGCGCATTGCGTGATCTGCAGCGGCTTGGCGTAGCCCGACGCCTTGAGCCGGCGGTCGAGGTTGCCGAGGTACTTCGCCATCACCGGACCGATGTAGGCGTTGAGCGCGGTGGCGGTAATGCGCTCGTACTCGCCCCACTTCGGCGCCAGATCGATGGAGCAGGAGACGAACACCGCCGGCGCGATGTCGCGGATCATCGCCTTGACGCGCTCCTCGTGGCGCGGGTGCTTGAACGACCACAGGAAGCACACGCCGATCGCCTCGACGCCCTGGGCGACGAGGCGGCGGATCGCGGCTTCCGCCTCGGCCTCGTTGAGCGGCACGACGACCTCGCCGAAGCAGTCGACGCGCTCGGAGACTCCCTCGACCAGCCGCTTCGGCACGATGGGATCGGGCTTGCGGCTCTCCGGGAAGTGCACGACCTTGCGGATGTCGCGCGCGGTCACGCCGCGCGAGCCGCGCATGATGTGGATCGCGTCCTCGTGGCCGCGGGTGGTGACGATGCCGACGCGCGCGCCCTTGCGCTGCAGCAGCGCGTTGGTGCCGACGGTCGTTCCATGGGTCAGCACGTCGACGCTCCTGCAGAACGCCTCGAGCGACATGCCCAGTCGCTCGGCAGCGAGCCCCAGCGCCGCGAGCATCCCGTCGGCGAAATCGGCGGGCGTCGACGGGCACTTGGTCGCGCTGATCCTTCCGCGACGATCGAGCACGACGCAGTCGGTGAACGTGCCGCCGATGTCGACGCCGACGAGCAGATGCCGCTCGCGCGAAGGCGGGGATCCGGTCGGTTTCCTCACTGTGGACGCCGAGTCTGGACGGGCAAGGGGCTGGCGCTTCGTGCGCTCGGGAGCGCCGCTTTCGCTTCGATGCCTGCGGGCGCCCTCGCGGCAATGCATTCTCGTTATCGCGCTTTATTTGACGCCTCGGGCTTTCGCGTGTCAACGTAACCGGGCGTCGCGAAAGCGAACCCATGGCAAGACGCGAGACGATCGGCGTCATCGGGCTGGGCATCATGGGCTCGGCGATGGCGGGCAACATCGCCGCCGCCGGCTTCCCGGTGCTCGGCTACGACGTGCTCGCCGCGCGCCGCTCCGTGCTGTCGCGCGCGGGAGGACGGGTGGCACGCAGCGCGAAGGACGTCGCGCGCGCGGCGCCGATCGTGATTACCTCGCTCCCCGGCGATCAGGCGCTGCGCGACGTCGCTGCCGAGATCGCCGCTGCCGGCCGGCGCGGCCAGATCGTGATCGAGACGAGCACGCTGCCCATCCCGGTCAAGCAGGAGGCGCGCGCCGCGCTCGAGCCGCGCGGTGTGACGCTGCTCGATTGCCCGCTCAGCGGCACGGGCGCGCAGGCGAAGCTGAAGGATCTCGTCGTGTACGCGAGCGGCGAGCGGACGGCGTATCGCCGCTCGACTTTCGTCCTGGAGGCGTTCGCGCGCTCGCACTATTTCCTGGGCGCGTTCGGCGCCGGCTCGAAGATGAAGTTCGCGGCCAACCTGCTGGTGGCGATCCACAACGTCTCGGCCGCCGAGGCGCTCGTGCTCGGGATGAGGGCCGGCCTCGATCCGGCGACGATGGTCAAGGTCCTGGGCGACGGCGCCGGCGCGTCGCGGATGCTGCAGCTTCGCGGCCCGATGATGGTCGACGGCGACTACGCCGCCGCGACGATGAAGGTCGGCGTTTGGCAGAAGGACATGAAGATCATCGCCGAGTTCGCGCGGGAGATGGATTGCCCCACGCCGCTGTTCGCCGCTACGACGCCCGTCTACAATGCCGCGATGGCGCTCGGCTTCGCGGACAGCGATACGGCCGCGGTGTGCGCCGTGCTCGAGAAGTGGGCGACGCTCGGGCGGGCTTCGCGCCGAGCGCGAAGGCGGCGCGGGCGGTGACCGTCCCGCCGCGGGAAGCGGGCGCGCTCGGCGATTCGAGACAGGGGAGGCTTTTCATGGTCCGTTGCACGCTTCGCGCGAGGGCCGCGGTTGCCGCCGTAGCCCTGGGCGCGCTCTTCCGGCTTGCGGGCGGCGCGGCTGCGCAGGACGCGGAGGCGATCGCGGCGCCGCAGCTGGCGGTTGGCGATCACTGGCAGTATCGCCTCGTCGACAACCTGCGGCGCGGCGCGGTGTCGCAGCTCGACGTCGAGGTGACGGCGGTGTCGGGCGGGGTAGCGCGGATCCGCGTCGCGCGCAGCGGCGCGGCCGGCCAGGCCGAGTGGATCGACGAGGTCGAGGGCGGGACCCTGCGCTCGGGGTCGCTCTACGGCGAGCCGGTGCGCCCCTTCAATCCTCCCGTGCAGCTGCTCGCATTTCCCCTGTCGAAAGGCAAGACCTGGAAGGAGACGATCAACACGCTGCGCAAGGATACCGGGATCAAGGACCAGATCCTGATCTACGGCAAGGTCGGCGCGGCGGCCGCGGTGACGGTGCCCGCGGGACGATTCGATACCGTCTTCGTCTACCGCACCGTGAACTACGACGATGTCGAGTTCTGGCGAAGCCGGACGTTTCGGACCGACTCGGTCTGGTACGCGGCGGCCGCGAAGGGACCGGTGCGCGAGAAGCACGAGGCGAAATACAACCAGAACGACCGGAGCCTCCCCGAGGTGCGCACCGAATCGACGGTGCTCGAGCTCGTGTCGTTCCGCCCGGGTAACTAGTCGACCGTTTGACTCCGAAACCGATCAGCCTCGGCACTTGAGCGAACGCCGATCCGCCGGTCCTCCGGCCATGAGATAGCAAGAGTCGAGTTCTGAGGCTGGGTATGCGTGACGAGCATGTCATGCTGATGACGGATCTGGTCGACAGCACTCTTCTCGCGGAGCGATTGGGTGATGCAGCAGCTGCTGCGTTCTGGGAGGCACATGATCGCGTCGCCAGGGATCTGCTACTGCAGTGGCGCGGACGCGAGATCGACAAAAGCGACGGATTCTTCGCGCTATTCGAGCGGATCGAAGATGCAGTCTGCTATGTCATCGGCTGGCATTCCGCACTAAGACAAATGACGCCCCTGGTCGCAACTCGTGCTGGGTTGCACCGAGCTCCGTTGATACTACGTGAGAACAAACCTGCTGATATCGCGCTAGGAGCAAAGCCAATTCAGGCTGAAGGAATCGCGAAGGCAACCGCGGCCCGAGTCATGTCGCTGGCACGTGGTGGGCAGACTCTGCTAACGGCAGAGGCACGAGCGGCCCTCCCCGAGGGCCGTTGGCACACCGTATGTCACGGAAGGTGGCGGCTCAAAGGGATCGAAGAACCGATCGAATTATTCGAGGTCGGCGACGATGAAGCCCCATTTCTGCCTCCGGCCGACAGCCCCAAGGCTTATCGCGTTGTCCGAACAGGCGACGACTGGATGCCAGTCAAAGAGATACCCAATAACCTCTCGGGTGATCGTGATCCATTTGTCGGACGGCGCGGAATGCTGCTGGATATCGCCGCGCATTTCTCTCAGGGCGCTCGCTTAGTTACAGTCCTTGGGCTGGGTGGAAGCGGTAAGACTCGAGTAGCGCTGCGCTATGGCCAGCTCTGGTTGGGAGACTATCCTGGAGGTGCCTGGTTCGCCGATCTCTCAACGGCTCGTGGAATTGATGGCATCGTCTCGGCGGTCGCGCAAGCGCTTGACGTGCCGCTCGGCCGGTCCGACCCCATCAAGCAACTCGGAAGCGCAATCGCTGCTCGAGGACGTTCCTTGGTCGTGCTCGACAATTTCGAGCAAGTGGCAGCTCTCGCAGAAGAATCGCTGGGGGTGTGGCTCGATCGAGCGCCGGATGCAAGATTTCTCGTCACTAGCAGGGAACTGCTGAACGTGGCCGGCGAGCGGGCCGTAGTTCTGGGACCAATGGTCGTCGACGAGGCGATCGAACTGTTCCGAACGCGCGTGCTGGCCGGAGGTTTTCAGCATGGATTTGATCCGGAGGACGAGGACGCTCTTCCGCGGCTGGTCCGGCTACTGGACTGCCTTCCCCTGGCCGTGGAACTCGCGGCGGCGCGGGCGAGGATCATGCCCCCGCGTACGCTTCTGAAAGAGATGCACGATCGGTTCAGACTCCTTGCGACGGGACGCCGTGACCGTCGATCTGCGCTGCGAGCGACACTCGATTGGTCTTGGGATTTGCTGTCCTCGCAGGACCGATCGACCCTGCTGCAGCTCTCGGTGTTCCAAGGTGGCTTCAGCATCGAAGCGGCCAAAATGGTGATCGATCTCGGAGGGTTGGCTGAGCCGCGCTGGGTTGTCGACGGGGTCCAATCTCTAGTAGAAAAGTCTCTCGTTCGGCAATTGGCGGGTGCAAGGTTCGATCTATTGCAAACTGTCCAGGAATACGCCGCCGAGCGTCTCGCGCGTTCTGACGCAAGAATCGGCATCCCTGCCGAGCGTCACTGGAAATTCTTCTCTTCCTTTGAAAGAGCTGGCAGCCGCGCCTGTCTGGTCGAGTTGGACAACCTCGTGGTTGCTTGCCGACGGGCGTCGGAGGGATTCGATGCATCGGCTGCCGCGAGCTGCCTAGTCGGTGCTTGGCTCGCGATGAAGATGGTCGGGCCATTTCGCGCGGTAACGGGGCTGGTAGAGGGTGTGCTGCGATGCGCCTCGCTCGATGTCAGGGCTCGGATGAAAGCGTTGTGGGTCAGTGGCAGGGCTGGGCATCTTCTCGGCGACCAGCGAGAATCGCGAGAGAGCCTGCAGAGCGGATTGTCGCTGGCGGTCGAGTTGGAGGACCTGCATTGGCAGTCGCGCTTCCGGTGCGCTCTTGGGGAGCAGCTCACGACGACGGGAGACATTGACGCCGCCAGCGCGCATCTCAACCAGGCACTCGATGAGGCGGGGAAGGCTAGCGATCAAGAGTCGCTGCGAGACGCTTTGAATTCGTTGGGGGCGCTCGCCACGGTTCGCGGCAATATGGCGCAGGCAAAAGAGCACTATGAGGCTGCGCTGGCCGTGGCCAAGCGCACCCAGGACCCAGATGTCGAGGGAGGACTACTGGGCAACCTAGGTGAGATTTCGATGGCCTCCGGGAGGCTCCTGGAAGCCAAGGAGTATTTCGAGCGGGCACTTGGCCTCGTCTCGGAGGCCGGCCATCGTAGGTGGGAGGGCAACATCCGCTGCAATCTGGGCCTGCTTAACCACGAACAGGGCAAGACAGAGGATGCCAATCGACAGTTGGAGATGGCCTTGCAGATCGCTCGAGAGATAGGCTATTCGCGACTAGAAGCGACAACGCTATGCAATATCGGTATCCAGCTCCTTGCCGCAGGTCAGCTGCAAAAGGCGGTGGTCGTGCAAAAAAGCGCGGTGGAACTTGCTTGCTCCCTCGGAGATGTTCGCGCCGAGGGTCAATTCAGGATCTATCTGGCACGTGCCCTCATTCATCTCCAGCGCCTGGAAGAAGCAGCAGCTTGCCTCGGGCGAGGAGAAGCATTGCTAAGGGAAAGCGATGATCGTGTGAGTTGCGCATTGTTGTTATGCGAGCGCGTACGCTTGGACCTTGAGCTAGGCCAAGACGTTGCCGCCCGGGCTGCTCTAGCCGAGGCGCAAGCACTCGGCAAAGAGACAGCCGTCCAACGCGACTCGGAACTGGCCATCGCACTCGAACGTGCGGAGCACCTCGTAGGTTCTTCCTCTGTGATCGGCAGAAATGCACGCGTGGATCCCGGTCAGAGCTCGGAACCAGCGGACCGCTAATTCGTGTTGGTAATCGTTGGATCCGCGGAGACGCATAGTCCGTCGGGTCCTTGCACGTAAAGGTTGTATTGCACGTTCGCTGGAGTTCCCGTGGGCGTACTTACCCAGCGGAATCGCTGGCTCGGTGAGGCGGGATCCGTGGGATCCGAGTTGTTGCCGTCGGGCCCATCAAGCCCATCCGACTTGAATTGATTCGTCGCCGCAGTAGCCTCCACACCGCGGTTCGGATCGAACGTGTACTTCTTGATGTCGGTGCTTGGGTCCCCTTTCTTGAGAACCCAGATGATCTTGATCTTGGCGATTCCACCCGTTGGCGGGGGAACATTCACCAAGTGGGGATCTATCCAGGCCGTGCACGTATTGTAGATTCCCGTCGGATCCGCCGCGTGCACATACACCGGCACGACACAACGATGAACATGACTGAAGCAGTTCTGGATACTGGTCGGATTTGAAAAAGCATGTTCGACTACCAACACCGCTTGCTTTGTTTGTTTCTTCGCTGAGGCTTTGTCGGCGGCAACGGCGAGGGCACAGCAAATCGACAGGCATGCGAGCGTCAGCATTCTTATCATGTTGCCTCCCATAAGTGGCCCGTGGTGACGCCATCAAATCATACTCCGGCGCGCTTCGCGAAATTTCAGGAGGTTGACCGACGACCCCCGTCCAGGGGGGGTTCCCCGCTGTCGGTGGACACCCGGGCCGGCGCCTTGCGGGTCTTCAGGCAATACCGCAAGCCCAGCCCCGGCGCTGAGCGACGGCCACCGCCGTCCCCAGCGTCGGGCACACGCGCGTTTCGTCGCCCGGCGGCGCGCCCTGTCGCGCGATCTCCGCCGGCGCGCGTTTCCTTCGTAGCATCGGACCCGCGGGACCTTGCAGCCCGCGCGGGCGGCTGCAACGCCCGCGATCGCTCGAACATCGGGGAGGTGTCATGCGACGAACGATGCTGGCCTTGCTCTTCTTCCTGCCGGCCGTGTCCGGTGCTGCCCAGGGGCTGGAGGGACGCTGGGACGGGCACATCCGGATCCCTGATCGCGACGCGCCGATGATCGTGGACCTCGCGCGCGACGCGACCGGCGCCTGGAGCGGTTCGATCATCCTTCCCGGGCTCGGCGTGAAAGGCGCGCCGCTCGCGAACATCGTCGTGACCGGCAACGAAGTCGCCTTCGACCTCGGCACCGTGCTCAGCACGCCGGGCGACGGTCCCGCGCGCGTAAAGGCGCGGCTCGACGCCGACGACCGCATGACGGGCGAGCTGCGCCAGGCGGGCAACGCCGCCGCGGTTTCGCTCACGCGGGTGGGCGCCGCGCAGGTCGACGCTCCCGCGCGCAGCACGGCCGTCGCCGGCAACCTCGTCGACCGGTGGACCGGACAGTACGAGCTCGGCGGCTATCCGCGCCAGGTGAGCCTCACGCTCGAGAATCACGCGAACGGGGCGGCGACCGCGAAGCTCGTCATCGTCGGCAAGCAGACGACCGACGTGCCGGTCGACCTGGTAGTCGAGGAAGCCCGGCTGCTGCGCGTTCAATCGCAGGCCTACCGCGTCGTGTTCGAGGGACGCCTGCGCGAAGACGCCGACGAGCTCGTCGGCACGATCGAAGTGGGCGCCTTCGAGCTGCCGCTGGTGCTCCGGCGCGCCGCCGGGCGGGCCTCGTGAAGCCCGCGACCGCAGGGCTCGCGCTCGCGGTCTTCCTCGCCTCGGCGGGCGCGGGCGCGCAGTCGACATTTCGCGGCGACGCTGCGCATTCCGGCGTCTACGCGACGGAGGCGCCGCGCCAGCTGCATCGGATCAAGTGGAGGTTCCCGACCGGCGATCGGATCGTCTCGTCGCCCGTCTACGCCAACGGGGTGATCTACTTCGGCGGCGACGACGGGAACGTCTATGCCGTCGACGCGACCGACGGGCGGCAGCTCTGGAAGCGCGCGACCGGCGGCCCCGTTCCGGCGACGCCCGCGGTCGCGGGCGGGACGCTCTACGTCGGCAGCTACGACGGAAAGCTCTACGCGCTCGATGCGCGCAGCGGCGTGCCGCGCTGGAAATTCGCCACGCAGGGCGAGCGCCGCTTCGAGGCTCGCGGCATCCACGGCCTGCAGCCGAAGACACAGACGATCGCCGATCCCTTCGACGTCTTCCTGTCCAGCCCGGTCGTCGCCGGCGGCGCGGTGTTCTTCGGCAGCGGCGACGGGAACGTCTATGCGCTCGACGCGGCGTCGGGAGCATTGCGGTGGAAGTTCCGAACGGGCGATGTCGTGCACGCCTCGCCCGCCTACGCCGACGGCGTCGTGTTCTTCGGAAGCTGGGACAGCTATTTTTACGCGGTCGACGCCGCGACGGGCGTGGAGAAGTGGCGCTTCCACGGCGGCGAGGACCCGGTGTTCCACAACCAGGTCGGCTTCCAGTCGTCGCCCGCTGTGGTCGACGGCGTCGTGTATACCGGCTGCCGCGATTCCAACCTCTACGCGATCGACGCGGCGACCGGCAAGGAGAGGTGGCACTTCGGCGCGGCGGGCAGCTGGGTGGTTACCTCGCCCGCGGTCGCGCAGGGCAAGGTCGTGCTCGCCACGTCGGACTCGAGCCTGTACCTCGTGCTCGACGCGGCGACCGGCAGGGAGCTCGTCCGGAAGCAGGGCAAGGCCTTCGTGTTTTCCTCGCCGGCCGTGGCGGGCAGCGTCGTCCTGGTGGGAGTGCTCAACGGCACGCTCGAGGCGCGCGATCTCGCGAGCGGGGAGCTCTTGTGGGAGTACCAGACCGAGGCGTCGAAGCGCAACGACGGCTGGGTCCTGACCGCGGAGCGCCGCTTCAACGCGGCGATGCTCTTCTGGTCGACCTGGCGCGAAGCGCCGATCGTCGCGGCGGACCGGCAGTTCCAGGTGGGCTCGATCTTCGCTTCGCCGCTGATCGTCGGCGGGGTGGTCTTCTTCGGCAGCTCGGACGGCAACCTTTACGCGCTGGAGTAGAGGCCCGCGGCGAGATTGCGGACGGAGGCGGACTGGGCGAGAATCGCCGCTCCAACAACAGTAAGCCGTCGGATTCGGCGAAGGGCCCGATACCCGTGAGGGAATCGTTCGAAGTCCGCAACGGCATCGCCGAGTCTCGCCTGAGCGGCAAGTCGTCGCTCGTCGACGCGGTCGACCGCGTGAGCGCCATCGTCACGCGCTGTCGCGAGCGGAGCCTCGAACGCCTGATGGTCGTCTGCACGGGGCTCGAGGACGTCCCGATCCCCACGCTCGTCGACCGCTTCCTCGCCGCCGAGGAGTGGGCGCAGAAGGCGGAGGGCATGGTCGTGGTCGCGCTCGTGGCCCACGCCACGCACATTCACCCGCAGAAGTTCGGCTGCAGGGTCGCCGCGGACTTCGGACTGACGCTGGACGTGTACACCGCCGAGCCGGACGCCATGGCCTGGCTGTCCGGCTACGACCGCTCGGGCTGAGCCGGCGAGGCCGCGGGGGCTTCAGCGGCCCGCATAGATCTCCGGATTCCAGCAGTTCGGCGGCCGCTGACCAGCGGCGAACGCTTCGATGTTGTCGACGACCACGTGGGCGAGCGCCTCCCGCGTCTCGGCGACCGCGCTTCCGAGGTGCGGCGTCAGCACCACGTTGGGCATCGACAGGAGCGCCGCCTCGACCTGCGGCTCGCGCTCGAACACATCCAGCGCCGCCCCCGCGATGCGCTTCGCCGCGAGCGCCTCCGTCAGCGCCTTCTCGTCAACGATCGGGCCGCGGGCGGTGTTGACGAGAAACGCCGTCGGCTTCATCCGGGCGAGCTCGCGGCCGCCGATCAGGTGCACGGTCTCGGGCTTGAGCGGCGCGTGCACCGAGACGAAATCGGACTCGGCGAGGAGCGCGTCCAGCGTTACGTAGGCGAGGCCGAGCTCACGCTCGTCGAGCTCGGGAATTCGCCGCGGACCCCAGTACAGCGTCCGCATCGCGAATCCCCGCGCGCGTTGCGCCACCGCGCGGCCGATGCGGCCGCCGCCGCCGACGAGGCCGACGGTCTTGCCCCATACGCCCGCGCCGACGAGGTGCGTGGACTGCGCACCCGGGAAGATGCCCCGGCGCAGAAGCTGGTCGCCCTCGACCACGCGGCGCGCGACCGCGAGCAGGATCGCGAAGTGCAGGTCCGCGGTCGCCTCGGTCACGATCGGAGGGACGACGGTGACGGGAATGCGCCGCGCGGTCGCCGCCGCGACGTCGATATCGGAGGGCGTGATCTTCATGGTTGCGATCATGCGCAGATTCGCTCCCGCGGCGATCAGGTCGGCGTCGACGCGATCGGACAAGAGGCAGAAGAGGATCTCGGCGCGCTTGGCCGCTTCGACGAGCTCGTCCTTCGTCAGCACGTGCAGAGCGTCGCGATTCCAGTCCACCTGGCCGAGCTGCTGCAGGCGCTCGATCGCGCTCCGAGCGATCGGCTGCGTGATGAAGACGCGCGGGCGCATCGAGACGTTGTCATCCCGGCGCAGGCCGGGATCCGGCGCTGACCGAACCTTGGCCCCGACCTTCGTCGGGGCGACGGTTCGTTGGCAGCCAGCGCACGATGCCGGCCACGCCGTCGACGGCGATCCGCGCGCCGTCGGGAATGCGCGTCGTTGCCTCCGGCACGCCGAACACCGCGGGAATGCCGCGCTCGCGCGCGAGCGCGGCGAGGTGCGAGGTGCTGCCGCCGAGCTCGGCCACGACGCCGGCGACCCGCAGGAGCACCTGGCTGAGCGACGGACCGGCGACGCGGGTGACGAGCACGTCGCCCGGTGCGACGCGCGCGAGCTCGCACTCGCAGCTCACGACGCAGGCCCGCCCCGAGCCCCAGCCGACACCGGCGGGATGCCCGTTCAAGCCAGGATGGCGCAGCCATATTTCCTCGGGAACCGCGGGCGCCTGCACGTGCAGCGGGCGCGCCTGGAGAAGCTTGAAGCCCGCGCCGTCGAGCGCCCACTCGATCTCGACCGGCATGCCCATCGCTTCCTCGCACTCGCGCAGCAGCACGCCCAGCTCGCGCACTCGCGCCACGCCGAGTGTCGGCTCCGAGACGCCCGAGCTTCGCCCGGCTGCTGCGAGCGAAGTAGCGTGAACGCAACCGCGGCGATGCTCGACGTAGCCTGCGCTCGCAGCGCGCAGCGCCCCGGCACGCGAAAGCAGGAACCGGTCGGGCACGACCTCGCCCTGCGCGATCGCCGAGCCGAGCCCCATCGCGGCGGTGAGCACCATGTCGCCGTCGGCGGTGCGGCTCAACCCGCCGCCCGAGACCCGCGCCGCGATCAGCGGCTGTACCAGCACGGCCATCGCGGTATCCGCCGGGCTCGCATCGTGCGTGGCCATGTAGCGCAGCACGCGGGTCGCCCAGAGCGCCGCCCAGCAGGAGCGCACGGCGGTCAGGAATTCGTCCTGGCTCTCGAGGCCGAGATAGCTTTCAAACTGGCCGGCGAAGCTCGCGCCGAAACGGTCCTCGACCAGCGCCGAGGAGCGCACGACCGTCTGCGCTCCGCTCGCCGACAGCGCACGCCACGCGTCGAGCAATGGCTCGAGCACTGCGGGCGCGATCGGCGCTTCGAGCAGTCCGAGCTTCATCGCCAGCGCGGCGCGTCGCGCCTCGCCGGCGTCGCTCGACGCGACCCGGCGCACATGGATCTCGAGCCCCGCCGCCGCGATCTGCAGGCGATAGGCATCGGCGTCGACGCAGAAGCCGTGCGGGATCGGCAATCCGGCGTGACCGAGTCGTGCGAGATTGGCCGCCTTCGGCCCGAAGCGATCGGCGTGGACGGCTTCGGGAGAGGCGATGGAGACGATCAGCGCAGAGCGCGCGGCGGGCAAGCTGTCGTCGTCCCCGCGAACGCGGGGACCCGGCGACTTTCGTCGGAACGACACGGGGTTCCCGCTTCCGCGGGAACGACCATCACGCCTTCCCATAGCTCGAGTACCCCGGCATCGGGTCGACCACCGTGATCTGCTCGACCGGGAAATTGGAGATGATCTCGATCCGGTCCTTGTGCACGATCAGCATCTCCTCGATGCGCACGCCCCACTCGTGCGTCTTGCCGTGCTGGGTCTCGAGCGCGAACACCATTCCCTCCCTGATCTCCACCGGATGGTCGAGCGACCAGATGCGCGAGATGACCGGCGGGTCGTATTGCGCGAGCCCGAGCCCGTGGCCCCAGAGGTTGGCGGCCGCCTGGTCCTCCTCCTTGTAGCCCCACGCCTCCTTCGCCGACGGCCACTTGAGCGCGATGTCGCGCGTGGTCGCGCCGACCTTCACCGCCTTGATCGAATCGTAGAGCCACTTCAGCGCCATGGCGTAGTACTGCTTCTGCTCCTTGGTCGGCTCCTTGCCCACGCAGTAGGTGCGGTAGTAGCAGGACTTGTAGCCGTTCCAGGTGAGCGCCGCCAGGTCCATGAACACGATATCGCCCGGCTTGATGATGCGGTCGGAGAAGTTTCGCCAGTTGGGCCAGGTGTTCGGCCCCGAGGAGACGATCACGTCCTCGACGTCCTCCATGCCCGGGATCGAGTACAGGAACTCCATGATGTGCGCGGTGACCTTGTTCTCGGTCAGCCCGGGCTTGAGGAACTTCATGCATTCCCAGTGCGCCGCGTCGCCGATCGCGCCGACCATGCGCATGCACTCCTGCTCGTCGACGTTCTTGATCGCGCGCGCCTCCATCATCGGTGTCATGCCGTCGGCCCAGCGGATCTTCGCGTCCTTGAACACCTCGATGATGTTGATGTCGACGAAGTCGACGCCGAGGGTCGCGCCCGAAACTCCGCTCTTCTTCATCTCCTTCAGGATCGCGTTGGTGAACTTGTTGACTTGCTGCAGCGAGGCCGGGCCCGCCGCGCCCTTGATCCAGGCGTACGACCAGCGGATGTTCTCCTTCGGGATCCAGGGCGAATGCCGCGCGATGTGCGCGCCCAGGTCGCCCTGCTCGAAGAGCACCGGCGGATCGTCGCCGCAGAGCAGCGCGTAGCGCAGCCCGGGCTTGAGCCGGTTCCAGCCCGGCGTGAGCGTGCTGGTGACGTAGCGCACGTTCTCGTCGTACATGCACAGCATCGCGCCGAGCTTGTGCGCCTTCATGCGCTCGCGCGCGCGGTCGAGCCGGTACTGGCGCAGGCGCTCCCAGTTGACGCGCTGCTGCCAGTCCAGCCCCGCAATCCCGAAATTCGCCATCTTCTCCCCCGCCTCCTCTTAGTGGATCGTCCCCGATGCCTCGCCGCCTTGCCCAGCGCGGTCTCCGCCGCGGCCGGCACGCTCAGTGCGGCGCTGCGCCTTCGTAAAAACGGTACGGGCCGTCGTAGTCGCCCAGCACGGCCGCGTAGGTGGTGAAACCCTCGGTCTCCGTCCAGCGGTGCATGAGGTAGCCCGGAGGCTCCATCACGAAGCACGGCTGCGCCCCGGTCGCGAAGTCGAGCGCGACCTGGTGCGCAGGGCTGGGACAGGTCACGGCGACCGTGCCGCCGAACCGGCGCAGGATCGTGCGGTGGACGTGCCCGCACAGGATGCGCTCCACACCGGGATGGCCGCGGATGACGGGCTCGAGCGGGTAGGCCGATTGCAGCCCGACCGCGTCCATGTAGGAGATCCCGGTCGCGAACGGCGGATGGTGCATCAGGATCACCACCGGAGAAGCGCGAAGCCGATCGAGCTCCGCGGCGAGCCAGTCGAGACGCTTCGCGCAGAGCATGCCCCCTCCGTCGCCCGGGACGATCGTATCGAGGGCGACGAGCGCGAGGGGCCCTACGCTCGCGGTGTACTGGACGAATTCCGCCGGTCCGCTCGCGCCGCCGGGCGGCGGAAACGCTTCGCGCAGCAGCGCGCGGTCGTCGTGATTGCCCGGGATGGCGTACACCGGAACGCGCAGCGGCGCGAGGAGCTCGCGCGCGTGGCAGTACTCGGCGGCGGAGCCGCGGTCGGCCACGTCGCCCGTGATGACGACCGCGTCGGGCTGCGGGAGCAGCGCGGCGATGTGCTCGATGCAGCGCCGCACGAAGCTCGCCGTGTCCACCCGCCGGTAGGCGAGCGTTCCCGGAGGACAGACGTGCAGGTCGCTCAACTGGCAGATCAGCATCCGAGGGCGGCGTGCGGGCGTCGGAGCCAGCATACCAGCATCGCCGTTCGGGTCCGAGCTTTATGCACAGAATCTGTGGATAGCTGGGGGCTTGACTTCGGGGAAAGCTGCGCCGAGCCTTGACGGAACTGGATTGACCGGGATTCGATCAGCGGCGCCCCCGCGGAGCGTGAAGCCGCGGCCCACGCAACGATTCGCCGGCCGCGTGATCAAACCGGGAGGTTCCAGGCACGCCCCGATGGATCCGAGCACCAGGTGGATCGGGTCGTGACGGCCTCGCGCGCCGCGATGCCGTGGCGTCCGGTGCATGACCGAAGGGAGGCTCAGTATGGAAGACACGACCCGGGACACGCGCGTTCTCGCGCGCATTCAGCGGCTGGTCGCCGAGGAGCACGCGCTGCGCAACAAGGCGGCGCTCGACGCGGCCGAGAAGGAGCGCCTCTCCGCGATGGAAGTCGACCTCGACCAGTGCTGGGACCTGCTGCGTCAGCGGCGGGCGCTGCGCGAGATCGGCCAGCCCGCGGCCGGCGCGCACGTCCGGCCGGCCGACGTGGTCGAGAAGTACGAGGGCTGACGCCCGCGATCAGGCGCTCGCCTGCCTGCCGTCGACCCGGACGCTCAGCATGCCGATGGACCGGAGCTCGAGGCCGTCGATCGCGATCTGCGCCGACTCGCCCGGTCCCTGCGCGCCGAGCACGTAGAGCAGGGGCAGGTAGTGCTCGGGCGTGGGCACCGCGAGCCGCGCGTCCGGACCGGCCTTCGGGTAGTCGATCAGCCGCTGGTGCTGCCCGGATTCGATCGCGCCGCGGACGTAGTCGTTGAAGCGCACGGCCCAGTCGTAAGGCGCGCCGCCGCCACGGCCCATGGTCCCGAGGTTGTGCACGACGTTGCCGCTGCCGGCGATCAGCACGCCTTCGTCGCGCAGTGGCGCGAGGCGCGCGCCAAGCGCGTGATGGAACGAGGCCGGCTTGGTGGCGTCGATCGCGAGCTGGACGATCGGCACGTCGGCGGCCGGAAACGCGTGCTTGAACACCGACCAGCTGCCGTGGTCGAGTCCCCAGGAATGATCCAGGCCGACGTCGACCGGCGAGAGCAGATCGCGCACGCGGGCGGCGAGCTCCGGATCGCCCGGGGCAGGATACTGCACGTCGAAGAGCGCCTGCGGGAAGCCGTAGAAGTCGTGGATCGTCTTCGGGCGCTCCATCGCCGTCACGGCCGTTGCATCGACGTACCAGTGGGCCGAGACCGCGAGGATCGCCTTGGGCTTCCCGACCGCTGCGCCGAGCTCGCGCCAGGCCTCGGTGTAGCGGTTGCTCTCGAGGCTGTTCATCGGGCTGCCGTGCCCGAAGAAGATCGCCGGCATGCGGGCGGAAGCGGACATGGTCGTCTCGTCGGTGGTGCTACCGTAGGATGCGGGCGGCCCGGGCCGATTGCAAGCGCGGTCCGGTGGCCTTGAGCGCGCGGGCCGGCGCGGGGTCTACCGCTGGCGCAGCCGCGTGCGCAGCCGCGCGCCGTAGACGCTCTCGGCGAGCCCGAGCATGACGAGCGCCACGCCCGCCCATTGCAGCGGCGCGAGCGCCTCGTCGAGCAGCAGCGCCGTGCTCGCGAGCCCGAAGACGGGGATCAGGAGCCCGAACGGGGTGATGAGCGCGGTCGGATAGCGGTGCAGCAGCCGCGCCCAGGACGCGAAGCCGAACAGCGTCGCTCCCCAGGAGAGTAGCAGCACGCAGCCCCAGGTGAGCGCGCTCGCCGACGCGACCGCGGTCCACACGCTCGCGCCGCCCTCGAAGGCGAAGGAGAGGAGCGCGAGCGGCAGGGGCGGCACCAGGCTCGACCAGACGACCAGCGCGAGCATGTCGGCGTCGTAGCGACCGGCGGCGCGCTTCGCGACGATGTTGCCCACGGCCCAGCAGAACGCCGCGACGATCACCAGCAGGAAGCCGATCGTCGTGGAGGCGTCCCCGATCATGAGCTTGTGCGCGCCCAGCAGCACGACGCCGAGGGTCGCGATCGCGGCGCCGAGCAGGTCCTCGCGCCGCGGCTTGTCGCCGAGGAAGACCATCGCGAGCCCGATGGTGAAGAACACCTGGACCTGGATCACCAGCGAGGAGAGCCCGGCGGGCATGCCGAGCTTCACCCCGAGGAACAGGAGCCCGAACTGTGCGACGCCGATCGCGAAGCCGTAGCCCGCCACCAGCGTCCAGGGGATGCGCGGGCGCTTGACGAAGAACACCATCGGCACCGCCGCGAAGAAAAAGCGTAAACCTGCCAGCGCGAACGGCGGCACCTCCCGCAAACCGACCTTGATCGCGACGAAGCCGAAGCCGAGGATCGCGACGACGGCGAGCACCAGCGCGAGGTCGCGCGGCGCGAGGTGCTGCCGCGTCATCAGAGCTCGACGATGCGGCGCGTGTGCAGCGACTCCCGCAGCGCGATGCCGATGCGCGTGGCCTCGGTCGCGTCGTTTAGCGTGAGTGCGGGAACGCGGTCCTCAGCCACCGCGCGCACGAATTCCAGCGTCTCGCGCAGGAACGCCTCCTCGAAGCGCTCGTAGAAGGTCGGCGTGCACTCGTTGCGCACGCCGTGCGCATCCGAGATGTCGACGCGGTCGAGCCGCGGGTTGGTCCCGATGGCGAGCCGCCCGGCGGTCCCGAACACCTCGGTCGAGGTCTCGTGGCCGTGCGCCATCGTGCGCGAGGCGTAGAAGCAGGCGAGCTTGCCGCCTTCGAACTCGCAGGTCGCGATCCCGTTGTCGACGTCGCCGAATTCCTCGAGGCCGCGATGGATCGCGATCGTGCCGGTGGCGAACACGCGCAGCGGCCTCGGCGAGCCCAGGAACCAGCGCGCGAGGTCGATGTCGTGGACGCTGCAGTCGAGGAAGATGCCGCCGCTGGTCGGCGCGAAGCGCACGAAGAATCCCGACGGATCGTTCATGTCGAGGTTCTGCGAGCGCACGAGGAACGGCGTGCCGATCGCGCCCGCCGCGACCTTGGCGTGCGCGTCGCTGTAGCTCGAGTCGAAGCGCCGTCCGTAGCCGATCATCACCTTGAGCTTCGGGTGCTTCGCCGCCTCGGCTTCAACCCGGCGGCACTCGGCCAGGTCGAGCGCGAGCGGCTTCTCGCAGAACACGTGCTTGCCTGCCTGCAGTGCCTCGACGATCTGCTGCGGATGGAGGGAGGTCGGCGTGACGAGGAACACCGCGTCGACGTCCTCGCGGGCAAGGAGCCCGGAGAGCTCGGCCTCCGCGTGCTCGACGCCCAGGGTCCTGCGCGCCCATTCGCGCTCCTCGGCCACCGGGCTGCACGCCGCGACGAGCCTCGCACCGGGCACGCGCCGGGCGAGGTTCTCGGCGTGCCGCTTGCCGAGCCGACCCAGGCCCGCGATGCCGATCCTGAGCGGGGTGGCGCTCACAGCTCGACGATCCGCTTCTCGCGCCACGAGGTCGTCGCCGCTTCGGCGAGCTCGAGCGCCTTCACGCCGTCGTCGATCGAGGTGCGCATCGGCGCGCCCTTCGCGAGCGAGTCGAAGAAGTGCGCCATTTCGTTCGCGTAGGCGACGCGGTAGCGCTCCAGGAAGAAATGCTCCGGCTTGTCGCGGCTCACGCTCGCCCCGGTCGACGCGACCACTTCGGTCGGGCGGTGGTTGCCGGCCTGCAGCATCCCCTTGCTGCCCAGCACCTCGAAGCGCTGGTCGTAGCCGTAGGCGGCGCGGCGCGAGGTGTTGATGAGCGCGAGCCGCCCCTTCTTCGTGCGGATCGCGACCGCGGTCGAGTCGATGTCGCCGGCGCTCGCCACCGCCGGATCGGTGAGGCAGCTTCCCGTGGCGTAGACGCTCGCGGCCTCGTCGCCGAGGATCCAGCGGAAGATGTCGAAGTCGTGGATCAGCATGTCCTTGAAGATGCCGCCCGAGACCTTGATGTACTCCACGGGCGGCGCGCCGGGGTCGCGGCTGGTGACGACGAGCATCTCCGGCTCGCCGATCTCGCCGGCGTTCAGGCGGTCCTTGAGCGACGAGAATGTCGGGTCGTAGCGGCGCTGGAAGCCGATCAGGCACGGCACGCCCGCTTCGATCACGGCCTGGCGGCATTCGCGTGCGCGGCCGAGCGCGAGATCGACCGGCTTCTCGCAGAAGATGGCCTTCTTCGCGGCCGCCGCGCGCCGGATCAGCTCGGCGTGGGTGTCGGTCGATGCACCGATGACGACCGCCTTGACGCTCGCATCGCCGAACGCCTGGTCCGCGCTCGCGGCCTTCGCGCCGTACTTCTGCGCCAGCTCGCCGGCTGCGGCGGCGTTCACGTCGACGACGTACGCGAGCCGGACGCCCGGCTGCCGCACCAGGTTGCCCGCGTGGATCTTGCCGATGCGCCCGGCGCCGAAAAGAGCGACGTCAGTCATGCGTTCTCCGTCATTTCTTGAGCATCCACTCGTGCACCGGATCGTTGTGGAAGTGCCACTCGCGCTTCGGCCCGGCCATCACGTTGAGGTAGTACGACTCGTAGCCGTAGGGCACGACCACCGGATGATAGCCGCGCGGCACCATCACGACGTCGTGGTCCTCCACCGCCATCGATTCGTCGAGCGAGCGGTCGTCGGTGTAGACGCGCTGGAAGGCGAAGCCCTGCGCCGGATTCAGGCGATGGTAGTAGGTTTCCTCGAGCGAGGTCTCCGCCGGCGGGTTGTCGGTGTCGTGCTTGTGCGGCGGATAGCTCGAGGAGTGCCCGCTCGGCGTGCGCACCTCGACGACGAGCAGACGATCCGCGGGTGCCGTCTCCGGGAGGATGTCGCAGACGTAGCGGGTGTTGGCGCCGCTGCCGCGCGAGAAGCGCTTCATGCTGCCGGGCTCGATCAGGCGCGCGCTGTGCGCGCTCGACGCCGGCGCGCTCGCCACGCCGATCTCGGCAGGGGCGTGCGCGGCGACCGACGCGGCGACGCCCCGTGGCAGATACACCGCGTAGGGCGAGCGGTCCTCGAACACGCTCGCGCGCTCGCCGATCTCCTTCCACGCCTCGTCCCCGGCGCGGACGGTCACGGTGCCGGAGAGGACCACGATGCAGCGCTCGAGCCCGTCGGCGGGCAGCGTCACCGATTCGCCGGCGCGGAGCCGATAGGCGGCGAAGCCGACATAGCTCCATCCGGCGCTGCGCGCGGTCACCTCGACGATGCTGCGCCCGTCGCGGCGGGCTTTGACGAGCAGGCTCATGCGGTGGCTCCTTCGATGCCGCTCTCGGTGCGCGACGGCGGCGAGTCGAGCAATCCGCGCAGGTGGCGAAAGCCCTTCTCGGCGAACGCGTAGCTCGGCGCGACGACCGGATCCTGCTCGGCCTCGACCACCAGCCAGCCGCGATAGGCGTGCCCGCGCAGCAGCGCGACGATGGCGGCGAAGTCGACCGCGCCGTCACCCGGTACGGTGAACGCGCCGTTGATCACGGCTTCCAGGAAGCTCCAGTCGCGGTTGTACGCCTGCGCGAGCACGGCCGGTCGCACGTCCTTGCAATGCACGTGACAGACGCGCCGCACGTGCTTCGCGAGCATCGCCACCGCGTCGCCGCCGGCGAAAGTCATGTGCCCGCTGTCGAAGAGCAGCCCCACCTCGTCGCCGGCAAGCGCCATCAGCCGATCGACATCCGCGGGCGCCTGGACGTAGGCGCCCATGTGATGATGGTAGGCGAGGCGCACGCCGTGCTCGAGCGTGTGGCGCGCGAAGCGCGTCAGCTTGTCGGCGTAGCTGCGCCACTCCGCGTCGGATCGGAAACGCGGCCGCTTGTAGAGCGGCACCGGCGCGCCCTGGATGCTGTCGGCGACCTCGCCGTACACCATCACCTTCGCGCCGTTGCCGGCCAGGAGCTCGAGATGCGGGCCGACGGCAGCGATCTCCTCCTCCGCCGAGCGTCGCGCCAGGCGTCCGGAGTACCAGCCCGAGACGAGCTCCAGCCCGTGCTTCGCGAGCACCGCGCGCAGCGCGGCCGATTCGCGGGGGAATTTGTTGCCGAGCTCGAAGCCCTGGTAGCCGATCGCCTTGCCTTCCGAGAGCGCGACTTCGAACGGCGTCTCGCCGCCCAGCCACGGCAGGTCGTCGTTGGTCCACGAGATCGGATTGATGCCGATCTTGACGGCAAAGGCGTCAGGCATCGGCGGGGGATGTGATCATCGTCGCCGCGGTGAAGGCCGGGACCCAAGCTGGGGCGGGACGATCCCGGCCTGCGCCGGGATGATGGCGACGCGAAGCGTTTCCCTTCATGGCGCCTGCTTCCGCTTCCCTTCCTCGTACGCCGCCCGCGCCTTGCGCACCTGCTCGCGGTCGGAGACCTCGGGCACGGCGACTTCCCACCACCAGCCGCCGTCTTCCGTCGTGCGGTCGGGATCGGTCTCGATGCACACCACGTAGGTTCTCTCCGCGGCGCGCGCGCGCCGGAGCGCGGCTTCGAGCTCGGGAATGGTCTTGACGTTCTCCGCGAGCGCACCAAGCGAAGCCGCGTGCGCCGCGAAGTCGATCTTCGGCGCGCCGCGAGCGCCCTGCACGCTGTCGGCGAAGAGATTGTTGAACGGCGCGCCGCCGCAGGCCTGCTGCAGCCGGTTGATGCAGCCGAAGCCGTGATTGTCGAGCACGACGATCACGAGCTTGTGGTCGAGCAGCACCGAGGTCGCGATCTCGGAGTTGAGCATGAGGTAGCTGCCGTCGCCGAGGATGACGACCACCTCGCGCTCCGGATGCGCCATCTTCGCGCCCAGGCCGCCGGCGATCTCGTAGCCCATGCACGAGTAGCCGTACTCCATGTGGTAGCCGCCGGGCAGGCTGGTGCGCCAGAGCTTGTGGAGGTCCGCGGGCAGCGTCCCCGCGGCGCAGACGACGATGTCATTGGCCGGCGAATCGGCGCTCGAGCGCTGCACCGCACCGATCACTTCGCCCTCGTAGGGGAGCTTGGCGTCGCGCCTCCCGGTGATGCGCGCGACGTCCGCGCGCCAGGCCTCCGCGCCCTTCTTCGCCTGCGCCTCCCATTTCGCATCCGAGCGCCAGCCGGGAAGCGCGCGCGAGAGCGCGGCGAGCCCGCGACCGGCATCGGCGACGACGCCGATCGCGCGCCACTTGAGCGCGTCGAACGCGTTCGCGTTCAGGCCGACGAGCGTCGCCTGCGCAAACAGCGAATGCGAGCCGGTCATGAAATCCTGGAGCCGCGTCCCGACCGCGAGCACGACGTCGGCTTCGCGCGCGAGCGCGTTGGCCGCCGGCGACCCGGTGACGCCGATCGCGCCCTGCTGCAGCGGGTGGTCCCAGGGCAGCGCGCCCTTGCCGGCCTGGGTCTCGGCCACCGGGACCGCATGCGCTTCGGCGAAGGCGCACAGCGCGCCCGTCGCGAGCGCGTAGAGCACTCCGCCGCCGGCGACGATCAGCGGACGCTTCGCGGCACGCAGCACGGCGGCCGCGCGCGCGAGCTCGGCCTCGTCCGGAGAAGCCGCGCGAAAGAGTATCGGCGGCGGCGCGAAAAACGCCTCCGGAAAATCGTACGCCATCGTCTGCACGTCCTGCGGGAACGCGAGCGTGACCGGTCCGCACAGGGCCGGGTCGGTGAGCACCTGGATCGCGCGCGGCAGCGCGGCGAGGAGCTGTTCGGGGTGCACGATCCGGTCGAAGTAGCGCGAGACCGGCTTGAAGCAATCGTTCGCGGAGACTCCGCCGTCGTGGAAGTCCTCGACCTGCTGCAGGACTGGGTCGGGCGCGCGGGAGATGAAGATGTCGCCGGGAAGCAGCAGCACCGGCAGCCGGTTCACGTGCGCCAGCGCGGCCGCGGTGACCATGTTGGTCGCGCCGGGGCCGACCGAGGTCGTGCAGGCCATCATGCGCCGGCGCATGTGCGCCTTGGCGTAGGCGATCGCGGTGTGCGCCATCGCCTGCTCGTTGTGGGCGCGATACGTCGGCAGCTCCGCCCGGTGCCGGTACAGCGCCTCGCCCAGGCCAGCGACGTTGCCGTGCCCGAAGATCGCGAAAACGCCGCCGAAGAGCGGCGCCGAGCCCACGTCGGCGAGCCCTGTCTCGGCGCGCAACGCGGCGAGATAGCGCACCAGCGCCTGGGCCGTCGTGAGGCGGGTCGAGGCGTTGCGGGTCATCGCATCAACGATGCCGGGTTCCCGCTTGGGCGGGAACGACGTACGAAAGTGAGCGGTCGACTCACGCGGCTCGTTCCCGCGCGCCACCGGCGACTTCCTGGCTGCGCGCGTCGCGCCAGGCGCGAATCAGCCGCTCGAAGCCCGCGCACGCCTGCTCGACGAGCGCGGCATCGTCGATCTCGCCGGCAAGCCAGGCGCGCGAGGGCACGTGGAAGATCGTCCGGCCGACGGCGAAGCCGCGGCAAAGCCTGCTCGCCCGAGCCGCGGCGAACCCGTCCGCGAGCTTGTCGAAGGGCGCGTTGAGACCCAGCAGCACGACGCCGCGACAATAGGGATCGCGCTCCGCGATCAGCGCGTCGATCGCGCGCCACTCGGCCGCCGCCATCGGCTCGAGCTTCCACCATTCCGGATAGACGCCGAGGTTGTAGAAGCGCTTGAGCGCGCGGTAGACGGCGTCGGGAGCGCGCGGCAGGGTCGAAGGCGGGACGATCTCGAGCAGGAGCTCGTGCCCCGTCGCCTGCACGGCGTCGCAGAGCGCGCGCACCTGCGCTTCGTTCTCGAGCCGCGTCTCGATCGACTCGTCGGGGTGATAGCGTACGAGGCACTTGACGACGTGCTCCGCGGGCCAGGAGACGAGCGTGGTACCGACCGAGCGGCCGCGGTCGAAGACCAGCGGGTTCGAGCCGGCCAGCTCGACCGGCCGTCCGATCCACCAGCCGCGCCCGGTGGCGGCGTTGAGCGCGTCCTGGCCGTAGCGGTCGTCGCAGAGGATGCCGATGCGTCCGCCGAGCTCCATGCGCTCCTCGGTCTGCGCGACCGCGTCGACGAACAGGCGCTTCAGCCTCGCGACCCGGCTCTCGTCGGCGCCGGCCTCGCGTGCCAGGTCGAAGAACGGGTTGCGGTGATCGAACGCGAAGGCGAACAGCTCCGGTCGCGGCGCGCGCGGCGCGGTGACGCGATGCAGGCGCGTGAGCGTCGCGTCCTGGTCGGGCCGGGGGATCTCGTTCGCGTGCTCGAGGTAGTAGTCGAGCTCGATCCGGGTCGGCATCGCCGGGGCGCAGCCGTGGCGCGACACGACCAGCGCGCCGCAGGCGTTGGCGTAGCGGGCGCAGGCGTCGTAGTCCTCGCCGCGCACCCAGCCGGAGAGGAATCCCGCCGAGAAGGCGTCGCCCGCGCCGAGCACGTTGAGCACCTCGACCGTGACGCCCTTGCCGTTGAACGCGTCGTCGAGCGAGCGCGGAATCGCGCCGTCGATCACCGCGCAGCCGAGCGGCCCGCGCTTGACCACCAGCGTCGCCGGAGTGACGCCGCGGATCGCCTCGAGCGACGCGATAATGTCGCCGCTGCCGCCGGCGATGTTGAACTCCTCGATCGTGCCGATGACGAGGTCGAACTTCGGCAGCATGCGCTGCAGGTGTGCGGTGACGTTGTCCGAGCGGACGTAGCGCGTCTCGCCATCGCCGCGCTTGGTGAGCCCCCAGAGCACCGGCCGGTAGTCGATGTCGAGCACCGTGCGCACGTCGTGCGCCCGCGCGCGGTCGAGCGCGAGGCTGCTGATGCGGTTGATGTACTCGGTGGACAGGTGCGTGCCGGTGATGAGCAGCGCCTTGCTGCTCGCGATGTACGACGCCTCGACGTCGCCTTCAGCGATCGCCATGTCGGCGCAGTTCTCGCGCAGGAAGATGAGCGGGAAGCTGTCGCGGTCCTTGATGCCGAGCACGACCGCGCCGGTGAGCCGGGCGGGATCGACGCTCACGTGCGAGACGTCGCAGCCTTCCTTCGCGATCGTCTCGACCAAGAAGTGGCCGAGCGCGTCGTCGCCGATGCGCGAGATGAGGCCGGCCTTCAGGCCCAGCCGCGCGCAGCCGAAGGCGGTGTTGGCCGACGAGCCGCCCAGGTACTTGGCGAAGCTCGTCACGTCCTCGAGCCGGGCGCCGATCTGCTGGGCGTAGAAGTCGACCGCGAACCGGCCGAGGCAAACGACGTCGAGGGCACGACCGGTGGCGAAGCGGGTGGTGTTGCGCATGGATCGACGCGGGCGGCGGTACGGCGCGAAGGCAACGGCTCGAGCTTTCGCGGCAGCGTCATTAAAGCATGAATCGGCCCGGATTGCCTCGCCCCGCCCCCGTCATTTGACCGCGCCCAGCGTGAGGCCGCGGACGATGAAGCGCTGCCCGAGCGCCATCAGAACGAGCGCCGGGATCGTCGCGACGATCGACGCGGCGGCCATCTGCCCGTGCTGGATCTCGTACTGCTGCGCGAACCGCGCGATCGCCACCGGCACGGTCGCGAGGTCGCGCGACGTGAGGCTCAGGGCGACGGGGAACTCGTTCCAGCTGAAGATGAACGCGAGGATGCCCGCGGCAATGAGCCCCGGGACGACCAGCGGCAGCGTCACCTTGCAGAACGCCTGGAACGGCCGGCAGCCGTCGATGATCGCGGCTTCCTCGATCTCGTGCGGGACTTCGCGGAAGAACGCGCGCATCAGCCATACGGTCATCGGCAGGTTGATGGTTACGTGGGTGAGGACGAGCGCGAGCCGCGTATCGTAGAGACCGAGCTCGCGGAACGCCACGTACCAGGGGCCGATCAGCGTCATCACCGGGATCATGTGGAAGACGAGCGTCCAGCCGAGGAACGTGCCGCTTACCCACGCGGGCCACCGGAAGCGCTGCAGCGAATACGCCGCGAGCGCGCCGACGACGAGCACGAGCGCGGTGCTGGCGGACGCCACGATCAGGCTGTTGACCACGTTGGCGGCGAAGTCCGAGCGCCGGCCGAACAGCACCTCGGCGTAGTTGGACCAGGTCGGCGTGAACGGCCATTCGCCGGAATAGATCGCGATCTGGTACTTGAACGAGGCGGTCAGGATCCATGCGAACGGCCCGAGGATCGCGAGCACCGCCAACGCGAGCGCGGCCGCGCCGCCCCACCCGCTGCCGAGAGCGGGAGGCGTCGGCAGGGCCCCGGCGCGCGGCTTGCGGAGCGCCGCAGGAAGCGTCGCCATCAGACGCGCGCGGCGCGCATCGCGCGCCGGCCGACCAGGAGGAAGGCGACGATCGCCGCGATCAATGCGAGCGAGAGCAGCGCTCCGTAGCCGAGCTGGTTCTGCTCGAAGAACACCTTGTAGAGGTGCAGCGTCACCAGCTCGGTCGACGTGCCCGGTCCGCCGGAGGTGAGCAGGTACACCTCGTCGAAGACCTTGAAGGCGAGGATTGCGCGGAAGACCAGCGCGACGACGATCGCGGGCTTGAGCAGCGGCAGCATCACCCGGCGCACGAGCTGCCAGCGCGTGGCGCCGTCGACGCGTGCCGCCTCGAGCACCTCGACCGGCAGCGCCGCGACCGCGGCGAACAAGATCAGGAACACGAACGGCACCCAGTGCCAGACGTCGACGACCACGACCGACCAAAGCGCGAGCGAGGTCGAGCCGAGCCAGTTGACCGAAGGCAGGCCGATCGCCGTCAGCGCCTGGTTGAAGATGCCGAAGTCGTAGTTGTAGAGCAGCTTCCACATGCTGCCGATCGCGACCGGCGGCACCAGGATCGGCAGGATCATCACCGTCCGCACGAAGCCCTTGCCGCGTGCGACTCCGGCCACGAGGATCGCGAGGGCGACGCCGAGCACGATCTCGAGGGTCACCGCGGCGATCACGAACAGGAGCGTGTTGGCGACCGCCGGCGCGATCACCTCGTCGGCGCGCAGCAGCGCGAGGTTGGCGAGCGGGGTGAACGTCCAGACCTCATGGCCTTCGGTGAACGCGATCGTCGACACGCTCATCCGGAAGAGATTCGCGACCGGATAGAGCGTGAGGAGAACGAAGAGCGCCACGGCCGGCAGCAGGCTCCAGTGGCGGAAGTGGCGGTTGAGGAAGTCCATGCGTGGGTCGCCCCGGCGCAGGCCGGGGCCCAAGTTTGGTTCGTTATTGCACTGTGACGCAGATTGGATCCCGGCCTCCGCCGGGATGACAGCCGTCCGAGCCGTGCGCCGGGCTAGGACCCGCTATTCCGGCAGCGGCGGCAAGCTCCCCGTCTTGCGTCCGCTCTTCCGGAACAGCTCCTCGATCTCCTTCGCCGCGGCGTTGAGCGCCTTGCCCGAGCTCGCCTCGCCGATCAGCGCCTGGTTGAGCCGCAGGCCCAGCACCTGCTCGACCTGCGCACCCTCGGCGTAGCCGAGCTCCTGCTGCGCGGACTTCATCGTCTCGAGATACGCCGGCATCCAGCGGAAGCGCGGCTGCTTCGCGAGGTCGGAGGTGTAGACGTCGCTGCGGCTGGGAATGCCGCCCGCTTCCGCGAAGGCGCGCTGCGCATCGTAGGTGACGAACCAGCGCGTGAATGCGAGCGCCGCCTTCTTCTGCGCGTCGGGCGCGTTCTTCGGCACGACCGCGTTCCAGTTGCCGATGACCGCGCCGCGCGCTCCACCGGCGCCGCTCGGCAGGGCCTCGGTCTCGAGCTTGCCCACCACGGCGGACTTGCTCGGGTCCTCGAAGCTCGCGAACGCGGCGGTGACGACGTCGCCCATCGCCGCCTTGCCCGTGGCGAGAAGCTGGATCACGTCGCCCTGACCGAGCGAGCCGTAGTTCGCGGGGCCGCAGCGCTTGAGCAGCCCGATGTACTGGTCGAGCGCCGCCTTGGCCTGCGGGCTGTTGATCGTCACGGCGTAGTCCCCGGCGGCCGGGTCCTTCACCACCGAAGCCCCGTGCGCGAGCATGAGGCTCATCCAGTCGTAGCGGATGCCGTTGCCCTTCTCGCCGCGAGCGACGAAGCCGTAGCTCTTCGGCGGGTCGGCGAGCTTCGCGCAGGCCGCGAGCACGTCGTCCCAGCTCTTCGGCGGAGAGAGCCCCGCCTGCTTCAGCAGGTCGGCGCGATAGTACAGAAGCTGCACGTTGCCGAGCACGGTGTAGGCCATGAGCTTGCCGCCCTCGGAGGTGCGCCAGCGCTTCTGCGCGTTCCAGTAGCCGGAGTCGCCGTAGCTCAGGACCTCCTTCGGCAGCTCGAAGGCCGGATCGATCTCCTTGAGCGGTGCGACGAAGCCGCCCTCGTAGAACTCGATCGTCCACTGCGTGTCGAGCATCACGAGATCGTACGGGCTCTCGCCGCCGCGCACCGCGTTGCGCGCCTTCTCGAGGACGCCGCCGAAGGGGACGACGTCGAGCTTGATCTTGTTGCCGGTCTGCTGCTCGTAGAGGCCGACGACCTTCTCGAACGCGGGGTACCACGGCGTCGATGCGGCGAGGATCGTGATCGATGGCTGCTTGCCGACGTCGGCGAAGGGCTTCTGGGCGAAGGCGGTCGCGACAGCGAAAAGCGCGATGGCGAACCCGACTCCGGCTGTTTTGATGATGTGCATGAGGGCCTCCTCCGTTGGTCCGTCATTCCCGCGAGCGGGAATCCAGTGTCGTTCGCAAAGAAGTCGCCGACTCCCCGCTTTCGCCGGGAGGGCGAGCGCGCTTCACTCGGCCTCGACCTCCGCCTCTTCGGTCTGAAGCCTGTAGCGGCCGTAGATCTCCTGCGGCGCGTCGTGCGCCCGCAGCTCGCGCACGATCCCCGCATGGAAGCGCTGCTCGAGCGCGGCGTCCCGGAAAGGCTTCATCTGCTTAGGATCGACGGCCAGATCGTACAGCGTCGTGCCGAAATCCGGGTCGAAGCGCTTGTCGTCGTGGATCGGGATGCGGCGGGCGTCCTTGAGCGCGTCCACGCGCAGGATCGGCATGCCCTTGGTGAAATCGAAGGGCTTCGCGAGCACGGCGGTCTTCATCTCGGATTCGCTGAAAAGCGATGACAGGTGCATCGGCATGAGCGTGTACTCGTGCAGTCCCGGCGCGTAAAGGTCCTCGGGATAGAGGTAGTACGTATAGCGTCCGTCGGTGGCGCCGATCGGGCCGCCGAACATGCCGAAGATGCCGATGTCGCGCTGGAGAATGTCGGCTTCGAGCAGCGGGAGCACCGAGCGCGCGCGCACTTCCTGCGGCGCCGGCAGGCCGAAGAGGTCGAGGAACGTCGGCATCAGGTCCATCGTCTGGGTCAGCGCGCGGCGGCGCTCGCCGGTGTAGCGCCGCGCATGCGGATGATGCACGATCAGCGGAATGTGCGAGATCTCCGTGTAGTAGGGCTGCAGGTTCTTGCCCCACCAGTCGTGCTCGGCGAGGAGGAAGCCGTGATCGGTGGACAGGACGAGCGCGGTATCGCGCCAGAGGTCGTGGCGGTCGAAGTAGTCGAGGAGCCGCCCGAAGTAGTGGTCGCAGGCGGCGACCAGCGCGGCGTAGTTGGCGCGGATCTCGGCGATCTCCTCCGGTGTGCTGCCGGTCGACTTCTCGTAGATCGGCCAGTCGAGGATGCCGCCTTTCCAGCCGGTCGCGTAGCGCTCCTTGAAGCGCGCCGGCGCCTGGAAGGGCTCGTGCGGGTCGAAGCATTCGAGCATCAGGAACCAGGGGTCGGCCGTCCGGTTCAGGTCCAGGAACTCGAAAGCCGAGGCGAAGCAGCGCGCGAGCGGCAGGTCCTTCTCCTCGACCATGAACTCGCTGTTGATCGCGTGCTGGATGCGCTTCCAGCTTCCGTCGTAGCGGTCCTTGGGACGCCGCCAGCTAGAGTCGAAGTTGTAATGCTTGGCCGCGTACTTCTCGCGCAGCCGCTCCACCGGTGGCTGGACCATCGCCTTCCACGCGTCGTACTCCTGGCCGCGCACGAAGTCCCAGGTGCGGAAGCGGCTGTGGTAGGTCGCCCCGCCGTCCTCGAAGTAGTGGAGGTGGTCGCTCACGAGGTGCGTGTGGATGCCCGCCTCCCACATCGACTGCGGGAAGGAGTTGTCGAAGGGCTCGAGCGGTCCCCAGCTCCGGTGCATGAAGTTGAGCCGGCCCGTGTGCAGGTCGCGCCGCGCGGGCATGCAGGGCAGGCTCCCGACGAAGTGGCTCTCGAAGGTCACGCCCGAGCGCGCAAAGCGGTCGAAGTTGGGCGTGCCGACCCACGGCGAACCGTAGCAGCCCAGCGCATTGCGGCACAGCGAATCGAACAGCACGAACACGGCCTTCATCGGGATCCTCGGATCCGGGCGGAAGCCCGTAGCCTAGAGCGGGCGAGGAATGCTGTAAAATTCAATCTGATCATCGAGCTATAACCGCGGGTAATGCCTCTGCTGCGCAATGCCGACCTGCTGCGCCCGTTCCTGGCGGTGGCGCGGACCGGCAACCTGAGCGCCGCGGCGCGCGAGCTTTCCCTGAGCCAGCCGGCGCTCACCAAGAGCGTGCGCAGGCTCGAGCAGCTCGTGGGCGCGGCGCTCTTCGACCGGCGCGCGCGCGGCATGGCGCTCACCTCCAGCGGCTCGGCGCTCCTCGCCCATGCGCGGCTGATCGAAGCCCAGTGCCGCTTCGCCGACGCGGAGATCGAGTCGATCGTGCGCGGCGAGGTCGGGTCGATCCGCGTGGGCGCGGGCCCCTACTGGGGACGCACGCTGGTGCCGCTTGCGATCGCGCGCCTCCACGAGCGCTTCCCGAAGCTGCAGATCGATCTCGAAGTGGGCGTGAACACGGTCGTGCTCCCGAAGCTCTTCGCCGGCGACCTCGACCTCGTGATGTGCGCGCTGCCCGCCGCGCACGCGCTGCCGCCGGGCATCGAGGCGGAAGACTTCGGCGAGTTCCACCTGCGGGTGCTCGCCGGGCGGCACCATCCCCTGCAGCGCAAGCGGCGGGTGACGGTGGCCGACCTCGCGCGGCATCCGTGGGTGCTCTACCAGCACGATCTCGACACGCTGGAGAAGCTCACGCAGATGCTGCACGCGGCCGGACAGGCGGCCCCCGACGTGCGCGTCGTGACGACGTCGCTGCACGCGGTGATGCAGCTCCTCAAGGCCGGTCCGTATCTCGCGTGTCTCGCGGATGCGTACCTCTCCGCGCGGCCGGAGCCCGATGTCGCCATCGTGCCGTTCCGGCGCGAGATCTGGAGCTTCCACTCCGGCGCGACCTACCATGCGTCGCTGCGCCGCTTCGTCCCGATTGCCGCGATGATCGGCGCGCTGCGCGAGCTCTTTCCCGATCACGGCCGCCGCGAAGGGCGGTCGCGCTCCCGCCGTTGAACCGACGCTCGAGGATCCGATGCCCATATCCGCCCGCTATGTCGCCGCACTGGAGCTCGCTCGCGCCGCCGGAGCGCTCGCGCGTCATTTCTTCTCGCAGCGCGAGGTCCTCGAGGTGGAGCACAAGGGCGCGCAGAACCTGGTGAGCCGCGCCGACCGCGCGGTCGAGGAGCTGATCCGCAGCCGGCTCGCCGCTGCCTTTCCCGGCGACGGCTTCCTCGGCGAGGAGACGGCCGCCGCCTTCGCCGGCGATCCCGACCATCTCTGGATCGTCGACCCGATCGACGGGACGCACAATTTCCTCCGCGGCGTGCGCTACTACTGCGTGTCGATCGCCTACGCCGAGCAGGGCGTGCGCGAGATCGGCGTGGTCTACGACCCGGAGCACGACGAGCTCTTCCACGCGCAGCGCGGCCTGGGCGCGTTCGTCGAGCGGACCGGCGGCGACATCCGACTGCAGACCAGCGACTGCAGCGAGCTGTCCGACGCGTTCGTGTGCATCGGGCACCACGACCGGGCGCCCGAGCCGCGCGTGCTCGCGCTGCGCCACGCGCTGATGGACGCCGGCACGGCGACGCGCAACATGGGCGCGGGCGCCCTGCAGCTCGCGCACGTGGCGGCCGGCCGCTTCGACGGCTTCGTCGAATACTCGCTCAACGCCTGGGATGCGATGGCCGGCCTGCTGCTGATCGAGGAGGCGGGCGGCTACGTCGCGCCGTTCCCGGGTCCCAAGGGCGTCAACGTGCCGGCGCCGGTGCTCGGCTGCGCGCGCGGCATCGGCGAGGCGCTGTCGAAGGTCGTCGGCGCGTGGGGAGCGCGATGACGCTGGATCTCTCGCGCATCCTCGCCGAGCCGGTCGACGGCCGCTTCAAGGGATTCCCGCGTGCGGCGCGCGCGATGCCCCTGCGCGACGTCGGCCGGCAGGGCTGGAACCTGCTGCGCGGCGACGTGCCGTTTCCGGTCGCGGTCGTCAGGCGCAGCGCGATGCATCGCAACTCGGCGTGGATGCGCGACTTCACGCGAGCCACCGGCGTGCGCATCGCGCCCCACGGCAAGACGACGATGTGCCCGCAGATCTTCGCCCGCCAGATCGACGACGGCGCCTGGGGCATCACGGTCGCCGACCTGCGCCAGCTCGAGATCTGCGCGAGCGTCGGCGTCGAGCGCGCGATCATCGCGAACCAAGTGCTCGCGGGCGCGGACATCGCGCGGCTGATCGAGCTCGCCCGCGAGCGTCGCTCGCTCCAGGTCTTCTTCCTGGTCGACTCGCTCGCGCAGCTCGCCCTCGTGGACGCCGAGGCGCGCCGGCATCCGCTCGACGCGCCGCTCCGGACCCTGTTGGAGATCGGCTACGAGGGCGGGCGCACGGGCGCGCGCTCGAGCGCCGACGCGATGACGCTGGCGCGGGCGATCGCCGGCACGCGCAGCGTCGCGCTCGCGGGCATCGAATGCTACGAGGGGCTCGCCGTCAGCGGCTCGGAGGACGACGCGCCGCAGGTCGAGCGCCTGCTCGCAGGCGTGCGCGACGTGGCGAAGCGCTGCGACGCGGAAGGCCTGTTCGCGGCGTCCCAGGTGATCCTGTCCGCCGGAGGATCGGCCGTGTTCGACATCGTCGCCCGCGGTCTGCCGCTCGAGCTCCAGAAGCCCGTGACCACGATCCTGCGCAGCGGCTGCTACGTGACGCACGACTCCGGCACCTACGAGCGCTTCTTCGAGCGCGTGCGGGCACGCAGCGGCGAGCCCTGGAAGAGCGGTCCCGGATTGACCGCGGCGCTGGAGGTCTGGGCGCAGGTCCAGTCGCGGCCGGAGACCGGGCTCGCGATCCTGACGATGGGGCGGCGCGACGTCTCGTACGATCGCGACCTGCCGCGGCCGCTCCAATGGTTCCGCCAGGGCGCGCACGACGCGCCGCAGCCCGCACCCGCCGAGTGGCGAATCGTCAACCTCAACGACCAGCACGGCTACCTGCAGCTCCCCGCGGGCGCGAAGCTCGAGGTGGGCGACCTCGTCGGCTGCGGCATCTCGCATCCGTGCACGACGTTCGACAAGTGGCAGCTGCTGCTGGAAGTCGACGACGACTACACGGTCGTCGACGGCCTGCGCACGTACTTCTGACGGTCGAGGAGATCTCGAGGTGGCGAGCGACGCAGCAGGAAACGCGCACTGCCTGCTCCGGGGCGGCACGATCGTCGACGGCACCGGCGCGAGCGGCTACCGGGCCGATGTGCGCGTGGAGGACGGCCGCATCGTCGAGATCGGTCGCGGGCTCGACCCGCGCGAGGCCTGGTGCATCGACGCCTCCGGGCGCGTCGTCGCGCCGGGCTTCATCGACGTGCACACCCACGACGACCAGTACGTCCTGTCCTCGCCGGACGCGCTCCCGAAGATCACGCAGGGCGTGACCACGGTCGTCGTCGGCAACTGCGGCATCAGCCTCGCGCCGCTGGTGCATCCGAACGTGCCTCCGCCGCTGAACCTGCTCGGCGGCTCGGGCAAGCACGTGTTCCCAACGATGCGGGCGTACGCGGCCGCGATCGAGGCTGCGCGTCCCGCCGTCAACGTCGCCGCCCTCGTCGGGCATGCGACGCTGCGCGTCGCGACCATGGACGATCCCTATCGCAAGGCGACCGGGCGCGAGCAGGCCGCGATGCTCGAGCTCGCGCGCGAGGCGATGGCCGCCGGGGCGACCGGATTGAGCACGGGACTGTTCTACGCGCCGAACGCGGCGGCCGACGTCGCCGAAGTGACGATGCTCGCGCGCGTGGCCGCCGAGGCCGGCGGGGTGTACTCGACGCACATCCGCGACGAGGGCAAGGCGGTGATCGCTTCGCTGGACGAGGCGTTCGCCGCAGCACGCGACGCCGGCCTGCCGGTCATCATCTCGCATCACAAGTGCGCCGGGCCCGAGAACTGGGGACGCACGACCGAGACCCTCGTGCACATCGACGCCGCGCGACGGAGACAGGCGATCGGGCTCGACGCGTACCCGTACGCAGCGTCGTCGACGGTGCTGCGCGCCGACATGGCCGACGGGCGGATCGACGTGATGGTGACCTGGTCGGAGCCGCACCCGGAGATGAGCGGCCGCATGCTCGCGGACATCGCGGCCCGCTGGGGATGCAGCCAGGGGGAAGCCTGCGAGCGGCTGCAGCCCGGCGGCGCGATTTACTTCAGCATGCGCGAGGACGACGTGCAGCGCGTGCTCAAGTATGGCGCCACGATGATCGGCTCCGACGGGCTCCCGCACGACAGGCATCCGCACCCGCGCCTGTGGGGCACGTTTCCGCGCGTGCTCGGCCACTACGCGCGGGAGGTCGGCTTGTTTCCACTGGAGGAGGCCGTCCACCGCATGACCGGTCTGCCGGCGAACCGTTTCAAGCTCGAGGACCGCGGCGAGATCGCGCTCGGCAAGCACGCCGACCTCGTCGTATTCGACCCGGCGCGCATCATCGATCGCGCGACGTTCGAGCATCCGACGCGGGCCGCCGAGGGCATCGACTACGTCATGGTCGCGGGTACGATCGCCAAAGACCCGAACGGCGCGACGGCGAATCGCGCCGGGAGGTTCCTCAGGCTCGGAGCGTGAATCCGCTGTCGCCCAGGCGCAGGCCGGGCCCGAGTTCAGCTGCGCCATTCGCCGGCGCGAGACTTCGTCATACCCCCGCAAGCGGCAATCCAGCGCCGTTGTGACTGCGAGCGCCACCGGGTCCCCGCTTCCGCGGGGACGACCGTCATCGCTGGGGACGACGATCTACGGCTTCTTCGCGAAATCCCCGGCGTAGACCGCGACGAACGCGTCGGGGATGACGTACTTGCGCAGCGCCCGATTGACGTCGTCGGTGGAAGCCGCGGCGATCCTGGCATCGACGTCGGCGTCGTTGGCGAAGCTGCGCCCGAGGTGCGCCTGGCGCGTGAGTTCGCGCGCGAGATTGCTGTCCTGCGTGCGGGCGAGCGTGCGCTCCTGCAGGATCGCCTTCTTCGCGTCGCCGACTTCCTGCGCGGTGAAGCCGTCCTTGACCGCGCGAGCGAGCTCCTCGGTGAGCGCCGTGCGCAGCCTTCCCAGGTTCTCCGGGGCGAAGATCGCCTCGACCGCGAGCGTCGTATTGGGCTCGAAGCTGCTCGGCTCGAGCGAAGAGTACACGCCGTAGCTCAGGCCTTCGCGCTGGCGGATGCGCTCCCAGAGCCGCGAGTTCGGCGAGCCGCCGAGGATGTAGTTGGCGATCCTCAGCGCCGGATAGTCGTCGCTCGTGTCGTTGATCGGAAGCGCGAGCTCGCCGGCTAGCACCGCGTTGGCCTTGTCGGGCGTCTCCTCGCGGATCTCCATCGCGCGCTTGACCACCAGCGGATTGGGCACGCGCGTGTACGGCTCGGCCGTCCGCCAGTCGCCGAAGAGCGCTTCGAGCTGCGGCCGGATCGCCGTCGGGTCGAAGTCGCCGACCACGGCGAGCTCCGCGTAGTTGCCGCCGGCGAAGCGCGCGTAGAAATCCTTCGCCGCCGCGAGCGTCGCTCCCTCGATCTCCTTCATCTCCTCGTCCGCGGTGGGCATGTAGCGCACGTCGCCCTCGGGGTAGGGATTGTCGTAGCGCGCGAGCGCCCGCGAGGCGACGTCGTCGGGGTCGCTGCGGCGGCCTTCGATGTCGGTCACGCGCTCGCGCTGGAGCTTGGCGAACTCCTCCGCCGGGAACGAGGGCTGGCGCAGCACCTCAGCGAGGAGCGCGAGCGTGTCGGGCAGCTTCTCGCGCACGGTGTGGCCGCGCGCGTCGGTGCGGGTCGCGTCGCCGGAGATCGACAGGCTCGCGCGATCGAGGTCGAGCGCGTCCTGGATCTCCTGCCGGTTGCGCTTCGCCGTGCCGCGCTGAAGCAGCGACGCGGCGAGCGAGGCCTCGACGTCCTTGCCGAGGAGCGCGCGCTCGTCGCCGTGATGCATGCGCAGCGCGAACTGCACCGTCGCGCCGCGCGTCTTCTTCGGCAGCAGCGCGACCTTCATGCCGTTCGCCAGAGTGAAGCGCTGGGTACGCGCCTCGAGATTCGCCGGCGTCGGGTCGAAGGATTCGCCCGCGGCGATCGGCGCGTCGCCCTTGTAGTCCTTGAGCATCGCCTCGAGGTCGATCGGCCCCTGCGCCGGGGCGCGGTCGGGTCTCGCGTCGGGGATGAACTCGCCCACCGTGCGGTTCGACGGCTTGAGATATGCCTCCGCCACGCGCTGCACGTCGGCGACCGTCACGTTGCGCCAGCGGTCGCGCTCGAGGAAGAAGAGCCGCCAGTCGCCGCTCGCGATCGACTCCGACAGCGCCGTGGCGGACTGCTGCGGGCTCGCGAGCACGCGGTCGTACTCGTTCTGGGCCCGGGCGCGCACGCGATCGAGCTCGGCCTGCGTGATCGGCTGCGCCTTCACGTTCTCGAGCGTGGCGAGCAGCGCTTCGCGCGCCTTGACGAGCGAGTCGTCGCTGGCGACGCTCGCGAAGAACATCATCACGCCGGGATCCTTCAAGCCCCAGTTGTCGCCTTCGACCGCGGTCGAGAGCTTGGTGTCGACGAGCGACCGGTAGAGCCGGCCCGCCGGGCGGATGGTCATGATCTCGGTGAGCGCGTCGAGCGCCACATAATCGGCGCTCGCCTCCGGCACGGTGTGGTACATCGCGCCCACGAGCTGCGCATCGCCCACGCGGCGCAGCACCACGCGCCGCTCGCCGTCCTGCACCGGCTCGTCAGTGTATTGCGGCGGCAGCGTGCGCGTCGGCCGCGGGATCGGGCCGAAGTACTTCGCGATCGCGCGCAGCGTCGCGTCCGCGTCGAACGCGCCGGCGACGATCAGCACCGCGTTGTCCGGCTGGTAGTACATGCGGTAGAACGCCTGCAGCCGCTCGATGTTCACCCGCTCGACGTCGGTGCGCGCGCCGATCGGCTCCTTGCCGTAGTTGTGCCACTCGAACGCGCTCGAGAGCATGCGCTGCACGAGGATCGAATGCGGGTTGTTCTCGCCGCTTTCCATCTCGTTCCGGACGACGGTCATCTCGCTGTCGAGATCGCTGCGCGCGATGCGCGAGTTCACCATCCGGTCGGCTTCCATCGCCAGCGCCCAGTCGAGGTTGTCGGGCGAGGCGGGGAAGGTCTCGTGGTAGTTGGTACGGTCGAACCAGGTCGAGCCGTTGAAGTCCATGCCGCGCCTGCCCAGCTCGGTCATGATGTTGGCGCGCGCGCGGGTGCCCTTGAACATCATGTGCTCGAGCAGGTGCGCCATCCCGGTCTCGCCGTAGTTCTCCTGGTGCGAGCCGACGCGGTAGGTCACGTTCACCGTCGTCTTGGGCTGGGTCGCATCGGGAAAGAGCAGCACGGTGAGCCCGTTGGCGAGCGTGTACTGCGTGACGCCCTCGATGGTCGGGCCTTCGGCGACGCCGGCCGGCAGCGCGGCGCCGGCCGTGGTCGAGACCAGCGCGAGGGGAAGGGCGAGACGGACGAGCGAGCGGGGAGAGAACATTCGTAGGATCTGGGGTCGGGAACAGCAAAAGCAAAGAACGGGAAGTTAGACCGGTGCGGCGGCCGAAAACCTGGCCGGAAGTCTAGCCGGCTCGCCGCCCGGCCGCGGCAAGAATGCTACGAATGGAGCCTCGCAGGACGCTTTGGTTCCGGCCCCGGGAAGCCCTATTTTTGCCCTGCGCCGGGCGGGCGTCGCGCCCGGAGTGGGCGCCCACCTAAGGCGCCGGCGCCGGGTCGGCGCGCGTTCGGCGCTAGTTGCCGACGCGCCGGACGTAGGCCTCCGACACGCGGTTGACGAGGTTCGGGTCCGCCGCGTCGTTGCTGGAATTGAACTTGGTCTGGAGGCTGCCGTCGGGCATGTTCTGGATCAGGGCGGTGATGACGACCCCGTTGCGCTCGCCGCGAAGCATGCCGGCGCCGCGATCGGTCGAGGTGATGGTGAGGCCCTGGTCGTACATGGCGCCGGAGGCCGCCGCCCACGCGCGATCGAAGCGCTCCTGCGGCGAGGGGGACACGGCGTAGGGGTAGGGCGCGTAGGCGTAGCACCCGCTCAGGCAGATGAGGGCCGCGACGACAGCCAGCCAGCGCAGCTTGGGGTTCATGGTTCGCTCCTTCCCGTGGATGGTGTGTCGGGTGTGTCGTCCGGCCCGAAAGCCGGCCCGCGGGCGCCCTCGATGCCCGGTTCGAGTATAGCGCCGGGCCTTGACTGACGTTTACGTAAACGTAAGATTATGGCCAGGGAAATAGCCGGGCATATGGAGCCGGCGCCGGGCCGAGGAGTAAGCTTTTCGGCCCGCGTCCCGCGCGGACCCGTCGTGGGCCGGGCTAGCTTCGCGAACCCCGCGACCCGCACACGAAGGATCGCCATGAACGACGTCGCAGTCGCCAAGAAGCCGCCGATCGCCAGGCTCACGCACAAGGTGCGGTTCGTCACCGCCGCGAGCCTCTTCGACGGCCACGACGCGTCGATCAACATCATGCGCCGCATCCTGCAGGCGACCGGCTGCGAGGTGATCCACCTGGGCCACAACCGCTCGGTCGACGAGA
Source organism: Casimicrobiaceae bacterium (assembly GCA_035501595.1). GTDB lineage: Bacteria > Pseudomonadota > Gammaproteobacteria > Burkholderiales > Casimicrobiaceae > PALSA-1003. Next base: position 203,098 of record DATJVX010000063.1, read on the forward strand.
TCGTCACCGCCGCGCTGCAGGAAGACGCGCATGGCATCGCGATCTCCTCCTACCAGGGCGGCCACGTCGAGTTCTTCGAATACATGCTCGACCTGCTGCGCGAGCGCGGCGGCGCGAACATCAAGGTCTTCGGCGGCGGCGGCGGCGTGATCATCGCCTCGGAGATCGACGAGCTGCAGAAGTACGGCGTCGCGCGCATCTTCTCCCCCGAGGACGGCGCGCGGCTTGGGCTGCAGGGGATGATCAACGAGATCGTCACCGCCTGCGACGTCGATCTCGCGCACGACCTGCCGAAAGATCTATCCGCGCTGCGCGCCGGCGACACTCAGTTGCGTACACGGGCGCTCGCGCGCTTCATCACGGGACTCGAGGCCGAGGCCGTCCCGGCCAAGCTCCGCGACGAGCTGCTGCGCGCGGCGGAAACCTCGAAAGCGCCCGTGCTCGGCATCACTGGTACGGGAGGCGCCGGCAAATCGTCGCTCACCGACGAGCTGATCCGGCGCTTCCGTCTCGACCAGGACGACACGCTCAGGATCGCGATCATCTCCATCGACCCGTCGCGGCGGAAGTCGGGTGGCGCGCTGCTGGGCGACCGCATTCGCATGAACGCGATCCAGCACCCGAACATCTACATGCGCTCGATGGCCACGCGCGAGGCGGGCAAGGAAGTGAGCAAGGCGCTCCCCGACGCGATCGCAGCGTGCAAGGTCGCCGGCTTCGATCTCGTCGTCGTCGAGACCTCCGGCATCGGCCAGGGCGATGCGGCGATCGTGCCGCTCGCCGACTGCACGCTGTACGTGATGACTCCGGAATTCGGCGCGGCGTCGCAGCTCGAGAAGATCGACATGCTCGACTTCGCCGACTTCGTCGCGATCAACAAGTTCGACCGCAAGGGCGCGCAGGACGCGCTGCGTGACGTGCGCAAGCAGTACCAGCGCAACCGCGAGCTGTTCACCACCTCGCCCGACGAGATGCCGGTGTACGGCACGATCGCCTCGCGCTTCAACGACGACGGCGTGACGGCGCTCTACCAGGCGTTCTGCGCGCGGCTGACGCAGGAAGGACTGAAGCTCGGGGAGGGCAGGCTCCCGGAGGCGAAGACGAAATTCTCCACCGGCACCAACGTCATCGTCCCGCCGAAGCGGGTGCGCTATCTGGCCGAGATCGCCGACACCGTGCGCGGCTATCACAAGTGGGCGAAGGAGCAGTCGAAGGTCGCCCGCGAGCGGCAGCAGCTCCGCGAGTCGAAGCGCATGCTCACCGAGGAGTGCAAGTCCGTCGCGGCGCGCGCCGCCGAAGGCAAGACCCAGGCGGCGCTCGACTGCAAGATGGAGCTCACCGCGCTCAACACGCTGCTCGACGACCGCGAGGCCGCGCTCGATCCCCGGTCGAAGAAGCTCCTCGATATGTGGCCGCAGACCAAGGCCGCCTACACCGGCGACGAATACGTCGTCAGAATCCGCAACAAGGAGATCCGCACCCAGCTCACCACCGTCTCCCTTTCGGGCACGCACGTGCCGAAGGTCGCTTTACCGAAGTTCGAGGACGACGGCGAGATCCTGCGCTGGCAGCTCCGCGAGAACGTCCCCGGATCGTTTCCGTTCACGGCCGGCGTCTTCGCGTTCAAGCGCGAGAACGAGGATCCCACGCGCATGTTCGCGGGCGAGGGCGATGCGTCTCGCACCAACAAGCGCTTCCACATGGTCGCCGACGGCATGCCCGCGAAGCGGCTCTCGACCGCATTCGACTCGGTCACCCTCTACGGCAACGATCCCGATCGGCGCCCCGACATCTACGGCAAGGTCGGCAACTCGGGGGTGTCGATCGCCACGCTCGACGACATGAAGGTGCTCTACTCGGGCTTCGATCTGTGCGCGTCGAACAACTCGGTGTCGATGACGATCAACGGCCCGGCGCCGGCGATCCTGGCGTTCTTCATGAACACCGCGATCGACCAGCAGATGGACAAGTTCCGCGCCGACAACAAGCGCGAGCCGACCGACGACGAGGCCGGGAAGATCCGGGCGTGGACGCTCTCCACCGTGCGCGGCACGGTGCAGGCGGACATCCTGAAAGAGGATCAGGGCCAGAACACCTGCATCTTCTCCACCGAGTTCAGCCTGAAGGTGATGGGCGACATCCAGGAGTACTTCGTCCAGCACGACGTGAAGAACTTCTACTCGGTGTCGATCTCGGGCTACCACATCGCCGAGGCCGGCGCGAACCCGATCAGCCAGCTCGCGTTCACGCTCTCCAACGGCTTCACCTTCGTCGAGGCGTATCTCGCGCGCGGTATGCGCGTCGACGACTTCGCCCCGAACCTGTCGTTCTTCTTCAGTTACGGCATGGACCCGGAGTACGCGGTCATCGGCCGCGTGGCGCGGCGCATCTGGGCGGTTGCGATGCGCGAGCGCTACGGCGCCAACGAGCGCAGCCAGAAGCTCAAGTTCCACTCGCAAACGAGCGGCCGCAGCCTGCACGCGCAGGAGATCGCGTTCAACGACATCCGCACCACGCTCCAGGCGCTGATCTCGAGCTACGACAACACCAACTCGCTGCACACCAACGCCTACGACGAGGCGATCACCACGCCGACCGAGGAGAGCGTGCGCCGCGCGATGGCGATCCAGCTCATCATCAACCGCGAATGGGGCTTAAGCAAGAACGAGAACCCGAACCAGGGCAGCTTCATCATCGAGGAGCTGACCGATCTCGTCGAGGAAGCGGTGCTCAAGGAGTTCGCCGCGATCAGCGAACGCGGCGGCGTGCTGGGCGCGATGGAGACCGGGTACCAGCGCAGCAAGATCCAGGAAGAATCGCTCTACTACGAGCACAAGAAGCACGACGGCAGCTATCCGATCGTCGGCGTCAACACGTTCCGCAGCGCGCACCCGGACGACGCGCCGCACACCGTCGTGCTCGCCCGCTCGACCGCCGAGGAGAAGGAGTCTCAGCTCGCGCGGCTCGAGGCATTCCACAAGCGGCATGCAGACGAGGCCCCGGCAGCGCTCGCGAAACTGAAGCAGGCCGTGATCGACAACGGCAACGTGTTCGCTGAACTTGTGAGCACCGTA
>DATJVX010000064.1:0-11899 GCA_035501595.1 Casimicrobiaceae bacterium
TGGCGATGTCGCAGGTGATGTCGCGGCGCTTGTCCGAGCGGCCGTAGCCCTCCATGTCGACGCTCCAGCAGACGAAGCCGCGCCGCGCGAACCAGTCCATCGCGGAGGAGTCCGGCCGCCCGGGCACGCTGAGATCGAACGCCGGCTGCGAGGCCATCGACGAGCCGTGGACGAACAGGATCGCGGGCTTCCCCTCCGGGGAATCGACGTACTTCTCCCAGAGGAAGAGCCGTACGTCGCCGTCGGGCGCGCGCTTGCTGGTCCAGTGTTCGACGCCTGTGACTTGAGCCGATTCGTCCATCGTGATCCCCCCGCCGCGCTAACCGGCGTGTCGGCGCCGAGCAGAGCGCGGCAAATTGGCGCGTCGCGTCTCGTGCGACGCACTAATCCACCTTGGCGCCGGTCTCCCTGATCACCTTCGCCCAGCGATCCTTCTCTTCGCGGAAGAATGCGCCGAACTCGGCCGGCGTCGAGCCGACGATCTCGATCCCGGCATTGGCCATGTAGGCCTTCACCGCGTCGGTCGCGAGCGCTTTCGCGACCGCGCGCTGCAGCTTCTCGACGACCGCCGCGGGCGTGCCCTTGGGCGCCATCAGGCCCATCCACACGTAGGCCTCGTAGCCCGGCACGCCCGATTCGATCAGCGTCGGCACGTGGGGAAGCTGCGGCGAGCGCTTCGCACCCGTCACCGCCAGCGCGCGCAGCTTCCCCGACCGGATGTGGCCCACCATCCCCGCGGTGCCGGGAATCGATGCCTGCACGATGCCGGCGATCATGTCGGTGGTCGCCTGTCCGCTCCCGCGATACGCAACGTGGTTCATCCTGAGCCCCATGGTCGAGGCGAGGAGCGCCATGAACAGGTGCTGCCCGCTGCCGTTGCCCGACGATGCGTAGTCCACCTGGCCTGGACGCTCCTTCACGTAGGCGACGAATGCCTGGAACGTCTTCACCGGGAGCGCGGGATTGACCACCAGAACGCCGGGCTCGCGGCCGATGAGCGAGATGGGCGCGAAGTCCTCGACCGGATCGTACGGCAGCTTCGAGTACAGCGTCGCGCTGATCGCGTTGGTCTGCGACGCGAGCAGCAGCGTGTAGCCGTCGGGCGGCGACTTCGCGACCGCGTCGGCGCCGATCGTTGCGCCCGCGCCGGGCTTGTTGTCGACGATGAACTGCGCGTTCATCGACTTGCCCATCTCCTCGGCGATGATGCGCATCGGCCCGTCGACCGCGCCCCCCGGCGAGAACGGCACGACGACGCGGATCGGGCGGGCGGGATAGTCTTCAGCGTGCCCGGCCGCGGCACCGAACGCGAGCAGCGCGCCGACGGCGAGCACGCACGAGCGTCGCGTCATGCCGAGGCCCTCTCGCGCAAGAGCCTCTTGATCGGCGCGGGGAGCGCCGCCGCGCCGATCTCGGCGAGCGGCAGCCACAGCAATCCCGGCTCCTCGGCGCGGCGCGGCCAGGCGCGCACCGCGCAGGGCTGCGGATGCAAGGTCAGCCGGAAATGCGTGAAGCCGTGCTCGATTGCGGGCAGCGGCGCCTGCGGCGCGACGTCGGCCGCGAAACGCGCCTGGCAATGCGCGACGACGTCGGCCTCGGGCGCGAGCTCGGGCAGGCTCCACAGGCCGGCCCAGATGCCCGTCGACGGCCGCTTCTCGAGCAGCACTTCGCCCTGCCGCTCGAGAAGCAGCACCGATACCGCGCGCCGCGGCAGCGTGCGCCTGGGCCGCGGCGCGGGGAGCTGGTCGATGCGCTGCTCCCGCCGCGCGACGCAGTCGTCGGCGACCGGACAGACATCGCAGCGCGGGCGCTGTCGCAGGCAAACCGTCGCGCCCAGGTCCATCATCGCCTGGGTGTAGGTCTCGATGTCGCGCTCGGGCAGGAGCACCTCCGCCCGCCGCCAGAGCTCGCGCTCCACCCGCGCATCGCCGGGAAAGCCGCCGATGGCTTCGTGCCTCGCGAGCACGCGCTTCACGTTGCCGTCGAGGATCGCGCCGCGGGTTCCGAAGGCGAAGGCGGCGATCGCGGCCGCGGTCGAGCGGCCGATGCCGGGGAGCGCGGCGATCGTCTCGACCTCGCGCGGAAACGCTCCGCCGTGCTCCGCGACGATCGCCCGGGCCGCGCGATGCGCGAGATGCGCGCGACGGTAGTAGCCCAGCCCGCTCCAGCGCTCGAGCACGCGCTCCACCGGCGCCGCAGCGAGGCTCGCCACATCGGGAAACGCGGCGAGGAAGCGCTGGTAGTACGGGATCACCGTCGAAACCTGCGTCTGCTGCAGCATGATCTCGGAGATCCAGATGCGGTAGGCGTCGCGCGTGCCCTGCCAGGGAAGGTCGCGCCGCCCGTGCCGCTGCTGCCAGGCGACGAGCCGCGATGCGAACGGGCGCGGCACGGAAGCGCGGTCGGAGGCGCCTACCGCGCCGAAAGACGCTGGCGTGCCTTGCCGGCGGCTTCGGTGCCGGGATACTTGGCGACGATCTCCTCCAGCGCGCGGCGCGCGCCGGCGCTGTCGCGCATCTCGCCGTAGCAGCTCGCGATGTTGAGCAGCGCGTCCGGGACCTTCTGGCTGTCGGGATAGGTCGCGATCATCTGCCGCTGGGTGGCGATCGCGGCGCGGTAGTCCTTGAGCGCGTACTGCGCGTTGCCGGCCCAGTACAGCGCGGACGGCGCAAGCGCGCTCTTCGGATTCGCGCGGGCGAAATTCTGGAAGCTCGTCACCGCGACCGCGTAGTTGCCGCTCTTGAACTGGTCGAGCGCGGCGTCGTAGTTGCGCTGCTCGGTGACGATGTCGGCCGCCGAGGAAAGCGGCGGCCGCATGGCGGAAGCGGGGGGAGCGGCGCCGGGCGCGGCGGGAGCGCCGGGCGCGACGGGGCTCCCCGGAAGCTGGCTGTTGTCTCCGGCGCCGGGCGGCCCGCCGGGCGCGCTTGCCGGCGGCGCGCCGCCGGCCGCGGTCTCGAGCTTGCGCACGCGGCCGTCGAGATCGAGATACAGATCCCGCTGGCGCTTCTGCGCCTGCTCGAGCTCGTAGGCGAGCACCTCGTACTGGCCGCGCAGCTTGGCGAGATCGCTCTTGATCTGCTCGACGTCGCGCAGCAGATCGCCCAGTCCTTCGCCCTTGACCGTCTCCTCGAGCGAGCGCAGCCGCTCCTGCAGCGAGCCTTCGAGACGGTCGATGCGCCCGCGCAGCTGCTCGATGCGCTGGCGCGCCTCGTCGTCCTCGAAGAACGCGGCCCGCGCGGGCGCGGCGGCGAGCTGCGCGGCCACCGCGAGCGCCAGGGCGAGCGGCGCGAGAAGCGGCCGGATGCCTCGGCTCATGACGATGCGCCGCGGCGACTCGCGGACGTTCGACCCCCGCTCGCTGCTGCTCGCACCGCTACTCGCCGGCGTAGACGAAGTCGTCGCGCCGGTTCTCGGCCCAGGCGCCTTCGTCGTGACCCGCATTGCGCGGCTTCTCCTTGCCGAAGCTCACCGTCTCGATCTGCGCGTCGGTCGCGCCGTCGAGCAGCATCATGCGCTTCACGGCGTCGGCGCGGCGCTGGCCGAGCGCGATGTTGTATTCGCGGCTGCCGCGCTCGTCGCAGTTGCCCTGGATCGTCATGCGGGCGGAGCGATTGGCTTGCAGGTACTTGCCGTGCGCGTCGATGAGCGGCCGGTAGTCGTCCTTCACGGCGTAGCTGTCGAAGTCGAAGAACACGCTGCGCTTGGACAGGATGCTGCGCGGATCGTGCAGCGGGTTACCCTGGCCGGTGTTCGTGCCCGCGACGTTCGCCCCCGTCGTGCCGGACGTGGTGGCTCCCGTGCCGCCACCCGGCGTGACGCTGCGCTCCTCGACCGTCGCGGCCTTCTCGGCCGGAGGATTCTGCTGGCATGCGGCGAGCAAGGCCGCGAGCGCGATGCCGGTCCACAGGCCGAACCGGGACGTTGCGAGATGCTGTTTGCTCATGATCGATCTCCTGTTCTTGTTTGCTGCTGGATGCGGCTCGCTATTTCGTGAGCGGGCCCCATGCGGGCTCGCGCACATCGCTCGCCGCGGCGGTGAGCCGCTGCTTCACGCGACCGTCGCTGGAGACCGCGGCCAATATACCACGCCCCCCGTTCTCCGACGCGTACAGGATCAGCTTGCCGTTGGGGGCGATCGACGGCGATTCGTCGAGATCGCCCTGCGTGAGCACCTGCACCTGCCGCGTCGCGAAATCCTCGATCGCCAGGTTGAAGCGGCGGCCGTCTTGGCGGACGAACACGAATCCCTTGCCGTCGGGCAGGTGCCGCGGCGACACGTTGTAGTTGCCGTCGAAGGTCATCCGCTCGACCGTGCCGCTCGCGAGCGTGTAACGGTAGATCTGCGGGCTGCCGCCGCGGTCGGAGGTGAAGAGGATCGACTTGCCGTCGGGCGAGAAGTTGGGCTCGGTGTCGATGCCCGGCGCGGTCATGATGCGCTGCGCGCCGCTGCCGTCGGGATTGATGAGGAAGATGTGCGATCCGCCGTCGAGCGAGAGGGTGACCGCGAGCCGCCGGCCGTCGGGGGACCAGTTCGGGGCGCTGTTGCTGCCGCGGAAGTTGGCCAGCAGCTGGCGCTTGCCCGTGGTGAGCGACTGGATGTAGATGACCGGCTTGCGGTTTTCGAGCGAGACGTAGGCGATGCGCGTGCCGTCGGGCGACCACGACGGCGAGAGCAGCGGCTCGTTCGAGGTGACGATCGACTGCGGGTTGTACCCGTCGGCGTCGGCGACCACGAGCTCGTAGCGCGGCCCCTGCTTGGTGATGTAGGCGATGCGCGTGGAGAAGACACCGCGGTCGCCGGTGAGCTTCTCGTAGATCACGTCGGCGATCTGGTGCGCGGTCGCGCGGAATTGCGAGGGGGCGACGACGTAGGAGAGGCCCGCGAGCTGCGTGGACTTGACGGCGTCGACCAGGAAGAAGCGCACCTCGACCCGGCCCTCGGATTGCGGCGTGATGTTGCCGACCACCACCGCGTCCGCGCCGCGCGCGGTCCAGTCGCCGGCGCGCACGTCCTCGGCACGCGCCGGCCGCGGATTGACGCCGGAGGGATCGACGAGCCTGAAGAGCCCGCTGCGGTTCAGGTCCGCCGCGACGATCTCCGTCAGCGGATACGGGTAGGTCGCTTCCCCGGCGAAGGGCACGATGGCGATGGGAATGGCCGTGCCGCCGCCGCCGATGATCTCGATGGTGAGCTGGGCGCGCGCGCCCGCCGCGAAGGTGAGCGCGAAGGCGGCGAGCAGCAGGGAGGCGAAGCGATGCAGAACGATCATCGGATCTCGGCGGCTTGAATTATAACGAACGAGCCCGCCAGTCCGGGTCACGGTCACGCTCATCGCGCCTTGACGGTCGTGTCGAGCCCGAGCGCCGAGCGCAGGCGCTCCGCGGTCTGCCTGGCGTCGTCGCGCGTGGGATACGGTCCTACGCTCACGCGGTACAGCCCCCCCTGCTCGTGCACCTTCGCTTCGACGCCCAGCGGCGCGATTTGGTTCGCGACGCGCTCGACGAAGGCCTGGGCGTTGACGTTGTTGGCGAACGCGCCGAGCTGCACGACGAAGCCGCCCGGCGCCGCCCCGACCGGCATCGGCGCGGCGGGAGCGCTCTCGGTGGCCGCGAGCGTGGGCAGCGGGAGCACCGGCTGCGGCGGGGCGCCGCTCGGAAACACGCTCTCGACCTCGACCTCGCCGCTGCCCGCCTGCGCGATGCCGATGCGGTACGCGGCGGCGTAGGAGAGGTCGATGATCCGCCCGCCCAGGAAGGGCCCGCGGTCGTTGACCCGCACGACCACGCTCCTGCCCGTCGCGAGGCTCGTCACCCGCGCGTACGAAGGCAGCGGCAGCGTCGGATGCGCGGCGGTCATCGCGTACATGTCGTAGGTCTCGCCGGTCGAGGTCTTCTGGCTATGGAACTTGCGCCCGTACCACGAGGCCACCCCGCGCTCCTTGTACGGGCGCAGGCTCGTCGCCGGTACGTAGTCGCGGCCGAACACCGAGTAGGGGCGGTTGGCCACCCGGCTCAAGGGCTCGAGGCGCGGGACCGCGTCGGGCATGCTGTCGAGATTCGCCGGCGGATGCTCGCCCGGTCCGTCGTCCTTGTAGTAGCCGCCGCGCCGCTCCGGCGCGGGCGACGGCGCCTCGGAGACGACCGGCGCCGCGCCCTGCTCCTGCTTCGGCGCGCTGGTGCAGGCCGCGAGTGCGCCCAGGAACGCGGCCGCGATTGCCCCTCGGAGGGGCGGCCTCACGTCTTGACGAGCTTGCGGTTGGACTGCACGTTCATCAGGATGCCCAGGCCCACGAACAGGCTCACCAGCGCGGTACCGCCGTAGGAGACGAGGGGCAGCGGCACGCCTACGATGGGAAGAAGCCCGCTCACCATCGCCATGTTGACGAATGCGTAGGTGAAGAACATGAGCGTGATCGAGCCCGCGAGGAGCCGCGTGAACAGCGTCGAGGCGTTGGCGGTGATGACCAGCGCGCGGGCGATCAGCAGCAGGTAGAGCACCAGCAGCACGATCGCGCCGATCAGCCCGAACTCCTCGCCGAACACCGCGAAGATGAAGTCGGTGTGCCGCTCGGGCAGGAAGTCGAGGTGGGTCTGCGTGCCGTTGAGCCAGCCCTTGCCGATGACCCCGCCTGAGCCCAGCGCGATCGACGCCTGCGTGCTGTGGTAGCCGGCGCCGAGCGGATCGCGCTCCGGATCGAGGAAGGTGAGAATGCGCTCCTGCTGGAAGTGGTGCAGGTGCGGCCAGACGAGCGGCGCGGCGAGCGCCGTGAGGGCCGCCAGCCCCGCCATGATCTTCCACGACAGGCCCGCGAGATAGAGCACGAAGAATCCCGACGCGCCGATCATCAGCGCGGTCCCGAGGTCCGGCTGCCGCTTGATGAGATATACCGGGATCGCGATCAGGACCGCGGCCACGACGAAGTCGACGAAGCGGATGCGCCCCTCGTGCTTCTGGAAGTACCAGGCGAGCATCAGGGGCAGCGCGATCTTCATGAGCTCGGAGGGCTGGAAGCGGCCGATGCCGAGGTTGAGCCAGCGCCGCGAGCCGTTGACCACGGTGCCGCCGAGGGCGACCGCCACGAGGAGCAGGACGGAAAGCGCGTACAGCGGGACGGCCGCCCGGGAGAGCTGCTGCGGCGCCACGTTGGCGACCAGCCACATCAGCACGAGCGCGAGGCCGAGCGCGGTCGCCTGGCTCAGCACCCGGCCGAGGTTCTGGTCGGCGGCCGAGAACAGCGTCACCAGCCCCACGCCCACGATCGCCAGCGCGCCGGTCATGAGGAAGCTGTCGACGCGCCGGGAGAGCAGCTCTCCGACCTGGCGGCACAGGGCGAGGAAGCGCTGCATCAGTGCGCCGTCCCGGGCATCAGTCGGACTCGTCGTCGCCGGTGCGCGGGACGTCGAGCGCGCCTTCCTTGCCCGGCGCACGCCCGAGCAGGTGGTAGTCGAACACCGCGCGCGCTACCGGAGCCGCGGCCTGCGCGCCGAAGCCGCCGTTCTCCACCAGCACCGCCACCGCGATGCGCGGGTGGTCGGCGGGTGCGTAGGCGATGTACCACGCGTGGTCGCGCAGCCGCTCCTCGACCTGGCCCGCGTGGTACTTCTCGCCCTGCTTGATGGTGAAGAGCTGCGCGGTGCCGGTCTTGCCCGCGGAGACGTACGGCGTACCGACGAAAGCCTTGGCGCTGGTGCCCTCGCGCGCGACGCCGACCAGTGCGCTCCGGATGAACGCCATGTACTCGGGCTTGACCGCGACCACGTGCGTCTCGCGCGGCTCGATCGCCCGCGTCGTGCCGTTGCGGACGTTCTCGATCGACTCGACCAGGTGCGGCCAGAACGCGTGGCCGTCGTTGGCGATGGTGGCGATCGCCACCGCCTGCTGTACCGGCGTGAACGCGTTGTAGCCCTGGCCGATGCCGGCGGAGATCGAGTCGCCGAGGTACCACTTGCGGTGCTCCTCGCGGTAGTTCGCGCCGGCAAAGCGCCTGCGCTTCCAGTCGCGCGAGGGCAGCACGCCCTTCAACTCGCCGTCGATGTCGATGCCCGTCTCCTCGCCGAAGCCGAACTGCGCCAGAAAATCGTGGGTCACGTCGATGTCGGTCTCGCCCGCGAGCATGTAGTAGTAGGTGTCGCAGGAGACGATGATCGACTTCATCATGTCGACGTAGCCGTGCCCGCCCGGCTTGTCGTCGCGGAACTTGTGCGGGCTTCCTGCGATCTGGTAGAAGCCCGGGTCGAAGATCGCCTGCGTCGTCGTGCGCTTGCCGGAGTTGAGCGCGGACATCGCGAGAAACGGCTTGATCGTCGATCCGGGCGGGTAGGCGCCGCGCAGGGGCCGGTTCAAGAGCGGCTTGTCGGGCGAGTTGTTGAGCGCGTCCCAGTTGGCGGGGTCGATGCCGTCGACGAAGAGATTGGGATCGAACCCGGGCTTGGAGACGAAGGCGAGCACCTCGCCGTTGGCGGGGTCGATCGCCACCAGCGCGCCCCGATGCTCGCCGAACGCCGCCTCCGCGGCCTGCTGCAGCCTGATGTCGAGCGAGAGCTTCAGGTTGTTGCCCGAGATCGGCGGAGTGCGCGAGAGTGTGCGCACGGCGCGCCCGTTGGCGTCGACCTCGACCTCCTCCACTCCGGTCGTGCCGTGTAGCTCGCGCTCGTAGGAGGCTTCGAGCCCGACCTTGCCGATGTAGTCCGAGCCCTTGTAGTTGGCGGTCTCGCCCCAGTCCTCGATGCGCTCGACGTCCTTGTCGTTGATCCGGCCGATGTAGCCGATCACGTGCGAGGCGAGCTCCGCGAAGGGGTAGCTGCGGAAGAGCCGAGCCTTGATCTCGACGCCCGGGAAGCGATAGCGGTTGACGGCGAAGCGCGCCACCTCCTCGTCGGTCAGCTTGGTCCGGAGCGGCAGGCTTTCGAGGTTTCGCGTCTCCTCGAGCAGCCGCTTGAAGCGCTTGCGGTCGCGCGGCTGGACGTCGACCAAGCTGGCGAGCTCGTCGATGGTCGCGTCGAGGTTCTTGATGCGCGACGGGGTCAGCTCGAGGGTGTACGCCGAGTAGCTCTGCGCGAGCACGATGCCGTTGCGGTCGGTGATGACGCCGCGATTGGGCACGATTGGAACGATGGCGATGCGATTGCTCTCCGCGAGCGTCTGGTAGTGCTGGTGCTGGTAGACCTGCAGGTAGACGAAGCGCCCCAGCAGCCCGCCGAAGCCCACGACGACGAGCGCCGCGGCGATCAGCAGCCGTCGGCGGAACAGGAACAGCTCCCGCTCGGGGTTCCTCAGCTCCTGCGCGCCGAGCGGCGAGAACGAGGTCTGGCGGCGGGTGAACAGTCGGCGCATGGTCCTACGGGATGACCGCCCGGTCCTTCGAGCGCCGCGGCCGCTGCGGCGACTGCAGCAGCACGGTCACCACGGGCCAGAGCAGCGCGCCCACGAGCGGGCCCACGACGTAGGTCCAGCGGGGCAGGGGCGCGCCGCCGACCAGGCGCACGAGCAGCACCAGCGCGCTGCAGATGAGCAGCAGCACCGCCACCTGCGCGGCCTGCTGCCAGAGCGGAAAGCGCAGCACGCGCCGGCGAAAATACTCCGCCGCGTAGGCGAGCACCGCGTAGGCGAGCGCGTGCTGTCCGAACACCGTGGCATCGGCGACATCCATGACCAGCCCCAGGCACCACGCGATGCCCACGCTGATCATGCGCGGCTCGCGGATGCACCAGTAGAGCAGGACGAGCGCGAGGAAGTCCGGCTTGAGCGTCTGCGCGAGCCCGCTCGCGGGCACGATGTTGAGGATAAGCCCGATCAGCAGCGTCAGCACGACGAACCACGGCTGGACCGGAAGCAGGATCTCCTCGGGCCGCGCCGGCACGAAGGTGGAGAACTGCGGCATGCGCGTGCGCCTGAGCCCGAGCACGGCCTTAGGCCCTCCTCGCGGGGAGCGGGCGCGCGGCGCTCACGGGCGCCTCCGGCCCCGGCCCTTGCGCGGCGAGTCGGCTTCCGCGGGCTCCTCCGGGCGCGGCGTCGCAGCGGCGGCGGCCGGCCCGAGGATCAGCACCTGCGGGCTGCGGTCGACGCCGGCGAGCGGCTTGCAGATCACGCGCGCGAAGATCTGCCCGGTCTCGCGTTCGACCGAGACGACCTGCGCGACCGCGAGCCCCGCCGGATAGGTTCCGTCGATGCCGGAAGTCACGAGCTTGTCCCCTGCCTGGATCTCCGCGTTCGGCGAGAGGAAGCGCAGCTCCGGAAGCCGCCCCGTCCCGGCTCCGTACATCACGCTGCGCACGCCGCTGCGCTCGACTTTCACCGGCACGGCGTGGTCCTTGTCGGTGACGAGCGTGACTTCGGCCATCGACGGAAACACCCGCGTCACCTGGCCCACGACGCCCGCTTCGTCGATCACCGCCTGCCCGGGCTGCACGCCATCCGACTCGCCCTTGTCGACGAAGAGCTTCTGGGTGAAGGGATCGCGGCCGGAATAGAGCACGTCGGCGGGCGTCGCGGCACCGGCGAAGCGCCCGGCGATGCCGATCAGCGAGCGCAGCCGCGCGTTCTCCTGCTCGAGGGCCTTGTATCCCTGGACCGTCGGCGCGTCCGCGAGGAGCCGCTCCTTGAGCTCGCGGTTGTCCACGGCGAGCGCCCGGTTCGACTCGAAATAGGTCGCGACGTAGGCGATGCCCTCGGCGGGCATCTGCAGCGCGCGCTGCACCGGGAAGATCACCGAGCCCACCGCGTGGCGCACGCTCTCGAGGTAGCGGTAACGGGTATCGGCAAAGAGCAGCCCCAGCGACATCAGGGCGAAGAACGCGAGTCGGGCGAGCGGAGAGGGTCCGCGGTGAAAGAACGGGGGCGGCTCGACCGGAAGATGGCGCATGGTTCACTTAGGCGGGCCCCGATTGCCCCTGAACCGTCGGAAGCCGTGATCGCGTCGCATCCTGCGTGTGCGGCTCGGACCCCTCAATCCGACGTGAAGATGGTCGACAGCTTTTCCATGTTCTCGAGCGCCTTGCCGCAGCCGCGAACCACGCAGGTCAGCGGATCGTCGGCGACGATCACCGGCAGGCCCGTCTCCTCCATGAGCAGCCGGTCGAGGTCGCGCAGCAGCGCGCCGCCGCCGGTGAGCACCATGCCGCGCTCGGCGATGTCGGCGCCGAGCTCCGGGGGCGTGCGCTCCAGCGCGCTCTTCACCGCGGAAACGATGCTGTTGAGCGGGTCGGTCAGCGCCTCGAGGATCTCGTTCGAGGACACCGTGAAGCTGCGCGGGATGCCTTCGGCGAGGTTGCGGCCCTTCACCTCCATCTCCTTCACCTCCGAGCCGGGAAACGCCGAGCCAATGGTCTTCTTGATCTGCTCGGCGGTCGTCTCGCCGATCAGCATGCCGTAGTTGCGGCGGATGTAGTTGACGATCGCCTCGTCGAACTTGTCGCCGCCCACGCGCACGCTGCCCGAGTACACCATCCCGCCAAGCGAGATCACGCCGACTTCCGTCGTGCCGCCGCCGATGTCGACGACCATCGAGCCCGTGGCTTCCGAAACCGGCAGGCCCGCGCCGATCGCTGCGGCCATTGGCTCTTCGATCAGGTAGACCTGCGAGGCGCCCGCGCCATGCGCGGCTTCCTTGATCGCGCGGCGCTCGACCTGGGTCGAGCCGCACGGCACGCAGATGATGATGCGTGGCGACGGCGAGAACATGCGCGACTCGTGCGCGGTCTTGATGAACTGCTTGAGCATCTGCTCGGTGACGGTGAAGTCGGCGATCACGCCGTCCTTCATCGGGCGGATCGCCTCGATGTTGCCGGGCACCTTGCCGAGCATCTGCTTGGCTTCCTTGCCGACTGCCTGAATGGTCTTCTTGCCGTTGGGGCCGCCTTCCTGGCGAATCGAAACGACCGAGGGTTCGTCCAGAACGAT
>DATJVX010000065.1:0-187487 GCA_035501595.1 Casimicrobiaceae bacterium
GTTCCAGGCCGTCCTCGCTCCGGTCTACGCCGACCTCGGCAAGCGCTTCGGACAGGCGAACATCGACCGCATCCGCAATTACCGCTGAGTCGCGCCCCGCGGCGGGACGAATTCGTTCCCTCGAACGGTCCGGCCCTACGAATACCCGAAAAGCTTCGGCAGCGTCGTGCTGATCGCGGGCACCAAGGTCAGCAGCGCGAGCACGCCGATCTGCGCCCATAGGAACGGCCACAGCTCGCCGATCAGCTTCGCGAGCGGCACGCGCGCGACCACCGAGGTGACGAACAGCAAGCCGCCGACCGGCGGGGTGAGCATGCCCATCGTGAGGTTGACGATCACGATGATGCCGAATTGCAGATCGGAAATGCCGAGCGCGTGGGCGATCGGCGCCAGGATCGGCACCAGCACGACGATGCCGGGCAACGGCTCGATGAATATGCCGAACACGAGCAGGAAAACGTTCACCGCGAACAGAAACGCCATTGGCGAAAGCTGCATCGACACGATCGCCGCGGTCAGATCCTGCGGCACCCGCGAGATCGTGAGCACCCACGCGAGCGCGGCGGACATGGCGACGATGATCAGCACGGCGGCGGTCATCAGCGCCGAGCGGGCGAGAATCGAGGGCAGCGTGCGCCATTCGAGCGAGCGATAGATCACGCGGCCCGCGAAGAGCGCGTAGAACACCGCGACCACCGAAGCTTCCGTCGGAGTGAACGCGCCGGAGGCAATCCCGCCGAGGATCAGCGCGGGCAATGCGACCGCGGGCAGCGCGCGCCAGGTGTTGCGCGCGTAATCGGCCCAGCGGTAGCGGGCCGGCGAGCCGCGGTAATCCCGCCGCACCGAGATTACGTGGTTGATGAGCGCCATCGCCAAGGCGAGCGCGATCCCGGGCAGCACGCCGGCGATCAGCAGCCCGACCAGATTGACCTCGGGATAGGCGAGCGCATAGATGATCATGCTGATCGACGGCGGAATGATGGGGCCGAGGATCGAGGTCGCCGCGGTCAGCGCCGCGGCGTACTCCGGCTTGTAGCCGTCGTCGCGCATCATCCGGATCATGATCGCCCCCGGCCCCGCGGCGTCCGCGAGCGCCGAGCCGGAAATCCCGGAGAAGAACGTGAGCGCGAGAATGTTCGTGTGGCCCATCCCGCCGCGGAAGCGGCCCACGAACTGCGAGGCGAAGACGAGCAGCACCTCGGACAGCGCTCCGCCGGTCATCAGCTCCGCAGCGAGGATGAAGAACGGCACCGCGAGCAGCGCGAACACGTCGATGCCGGAGAACATGGCTTTGGGCAGCGCCAGCAGCGAGAGATCGCCGTTGACGAGCATCGCCGCCAGCGTGCCGAGACCGAGCGAGAACGCCACCGGCACGCCCAGCGCGAGCAGCAGGCAGCAGGACAGGAACAGCGTCGCGACCATCGTCAGAGCTGCGCCGCGTCGGCGTCGAATTCGCCGTCGGCCAGCAGCGCCCGGCCGCGGACGTAGCCTCGGGCCATCAAGAAGAGGTGGATCGTCGCGAGCGCGAATCCGGCCGGCATCGCGAGGTAGACCGCGCCAATCGGAATCCCCAGGACCGGAGTCGTCTGCTGCCAGGCGAACGCGGCGTAGCGCAGGCCGACCCAGACCATGAACGCGAAGAAGCCGAGCAGGACCGCGAAGATCGTCGCGCGAACGGCCGAGGCGCGCCGCGGCAGCGCCTCCTGCAGCGTGTCTATGCCGAGATGTCCGCCGTAGCGCAGCACCGGCCCGACGCCGATGAACGTCAGCCAGATCATCAGGTAGCGCGAGGCTTCCTCGACCCACAGGATCGAATGGTCGGTCGCGAAGCGGAGCACGACGTTGACGAAGACCATGCTCGCCGTCGCGGCGAGGATCGCGATCAGCAGCCAGCGGTTGATGGCCAGGAGCGCGCGATCGAAGCGATGCAGCATGGCGCGTTGTTCTCTACATTCTGGAAGCGCCGGGGATTGTCGCACGCCACCGCGGCAGGGCCGCGGTTTATAATCCGCCCCGCGTCCACGCGGGCCGCGCGGGCGAGAGGAGCGGTGCATGCATCCCGGCGAGATCTACGCCAAGACCGAGGAGGGTGTTCGGGAAGTCAAGGAGCGCAAGCTCTCGCTTCCGATCGCGCTCCGCAGCCTGCTGATCATGATCGATGGCAAGCTGACGATCGCGGAGGTCCTCGACCGGGCTCGCGCGCTGCGCGTCGACCAGGAGGCGATCGCCGCGCTCGAGCGCTCGGGGCTCATCGCCAAGCGCTTCAGCGTGCCGTCGGTCGTCGAGACGGAAGCGACGGCAGCCCCCCGAAGCGAGGACGAGGCACAGCGCTTCGTCGCGGCGCAGCGTCGCCTCTCGGACCTCATCAACGAGCACCTGGGCCTGCGCGGCTACCTGCTCATCATGCGGCTCGAGCGCGCATCCAACCTGCGCGACCTGCACGATCTCCTGCCGGACGTCGCCAAGGCGCTGGTCAAGCGCATCGGGGTCGAGTCGGCCACACCTATCGTCGCCGAGCTCGAGCAGCTGATCGGCCCCGCCTGAGGCGTCGGTCGCGCCGCGTCACGCCCGCCGCCTGACGGCCGCGCGCTGCGCGACGAAAGCCAGGACGGTCGCCGCGGCGATCACGGTCGCCATCGGGCGCTGCGTGCCGTCGAACGTCGTGCCGACGATCAGTGCCGCCGTGGACGCGAGTCCGAACTGGCAGAAGAGCAGCAGCGACGCCGCGCTGCCCGCAGCCTCCGGGAAGAGCGTGAGCGCGCCGGCCGTCGCCTGCGGCATCGTCGTCATGAGCGCCACCATGAACAGGAACATCGGCGCCACGATGGCGAGCGGATGCCCCACGCGCATCCAGGCGAGCGCGGCCAGCGCGACGCCGGACAGGAGCATCAGCCAGGTCGAGTAGCCGAGCATGCGGTCGATGCCGAGCCGCATCACCAGCCGGCTCCCGATCGACGCGCCGAGGATGTTGCCCAGCATGACAGCCCCGAACAGGAAACCGAAGCCGGTCTCGCCGGTCCCCATCACGCTCACGAACACGAACGCGCTGCCGGCAAGGAAGGCGAACAGGCCGCTCGAGGAGAACGCGGCGACGAGCACGTAGCCGACGTAGGCGCGCGAGCGCACGAGCCGCAGGTAGTTGGCGTAGATCACGCTCGGGAGAGTGGCGCGGCGGTCGCGCGCGCGGATCGTCTCCGGGAACGCGAAGGCGACGCAGGCGAGCGCGATCGCACCGTAAGCGGCGACGAACACGAAGTTCGCGCGCCATCCGAACCAGACGTGCAGGTGGCTGCCGATGATCGGCGCGATGACCGGCGCGATGCCGAGGATCACGCCCATCAGCGAAAGGATCTGCGCCGCGCGGTCTCCGGTGTAGAGGTCGCGCACGACCGCGCGCGGGACCACCGCGACCGCCGCCATGCCCAGCGCCTGGGCTACCCGCGAGGCGATCAGCATGTGAACGTCGCGCGCCGCCGCGCAGGCGATCGACGCCGCGACGAACAGCGCGAGCCCGGCGAGCAGGAGCGGCCGCCGCCCGAAGCGGTCGGTGAGCGGCCCGACAACGATCTGCGACAGTCCCCAGCCGTACATGTACAGCGAGAGCGTAAGCTGGACCTGCTCGCTGCTCGCGGAAAGCGCCCGCGTCATCGACGGCATCGATGCCAGGTAAATGTCCATCGCGAGCGGCGCGACGGCGATGAGCGCACCCAGCAGGACCGTCATCGCCGTCTGGTCGCGGCGCAGCACGATCAGGCTCCGCCCTCGGCGTCGGCCGGCGTTCCCCGGATGCGGCCGGAATCCGTCCCCGCAGCGATGGGCGCCGGCCTCACATCCCCGGACGGAACTTGTGCGCGAGCGTGTTCTCGTCCGTGCGCGGGGCGTAGGCGATGCCGTTGCGCGTGCCCCAGAGGCTCACCTGGTGATAGAGCGGGACGATCGCGGTGTCGTTGATCGCCAGCTCGGTCGCGCGTTGCAGCAGCGCTTCGCGCTTGGCATCGTCGACGGTCACCAGCGCGTCCTCGAGCATCAGGTCGACCTTGGCGTTGGAATAATGCCCGCGGTTGGCGGTTCCGAACCCCTTGTCCCTGCTCGGCGTCGCGATCAGGGCCTTGAGCGGGCTCGACGCCTCGCCGGTCCCGGAGCTCCAGCCGACCAGGACGAAGCTGAACTTGAATTCGGTAGCCTGCGGGAAGAACGTCGCCGAAGGCATCGCCTCGACCCGGGTCGCGATGCCGACGCGCGCGAGCATCTGCGCGACGGCCTGCGCCACCTTGGCGTCGTTCACGTAGCGGTTGTTCGGCGAATGAATGGTGAGACCGAAGCCGTCGGGATAGCCGGCGTCCGCGAGCAGCTTCTTCGCGCCTTCCGGATCGTAGGGCTCCGGCTTGAGGTTCTTCGTGTAGCCGAAGAATCCTTCCGGCAGCAGCTGACCCGTGGCCACCGCCTGGCCCTCCATCACGCGCTCGACGAGCGCTTGGCGGTTGATCGCCTTGGAGATCGCCTTGCGCACCCGGGCGTCCTTCAGAGGGTTCTTCGCGAGCGGGCGTCCCTCGCGATCGGTCACGAACGGCGAGACGTCGCGCTCCGAATCCATGTGAAGATAGATGAGCCGGTCGGCCACCGTGCGAAACAACGACACCCGCTTGTCGGTGGAGAGCCTGGCGACGTCCTCGGTCGGAACGTTCTCGATCGCCTGCACGTCGCCGGCGAGGAGCGCCGCGACCCGCGGAGCGTCGGCGGGCAGCAGCCGCAACGTCACGTTCTCCCACGGCGTCCTGCCGCCCCAGTAGCCGTCGAAGCGCTTGAGCTCGATGCGATCGCCCTTGGCATAGCGCACGAGCTTATAAGGCCCGGTGCCGATCGCCGCCTTGCCGCTGTTGAAGTCTTCCGTCGATGCCTTCGCGGCCGACCGGGAGATGATCGCAACCTGCGTCATGTCGGTGGGCATCAGCGGGTAGGGCGTGGCCGTGCGAAAGCGGATCGTGTACGGGTCGACGACGATCATCTCCTTGATCTGCTTGGTGTAGACGGTGAACGGCGACGGGCTGTTCGGCACGGTCGGCACGCGTTCGATGGAAGCTACGACATCGGCGGCGGTGAATTCGCTGCCGTCGTGGAACTTCACGCCGCGGCGCAGCTTGAACTCCCAAGTGACCGGGTCGATCGTCCGCCAGGATTCCGCGAGACCCGGAATCGGCTTCTGCCGCTCGTCGCGGAGCACGAGGTAATCGAAGATGTGCGCAGCGACGTTGCTGTTGGGAGTGACGTTGTGATAGTGCGGATCGATCGCGGTGACGTCGGCGCCGATGCCGATCGCGAGGTCGGCGGCGCCGCTCAGGCTCGACACCAGCGCGAGCGTCAGCGCCAGGCTGCCTCGCACGATACGGGCAACGAGCGGGCTCAGGCCATGCATGATTCTCTCCGGCACGTGGGCGATGATGGACGACGTCTGCTTCGGCGCAGCATAGCGCAACGGTAACGAATTGTAACCGGCTGTTTTCCCGGGGAAACTCCTTGTAAACGCCCGCTGTCGTACTTATGTTGTGGATGGTGTCGCGCCATTCGCGACTTTTGGATGAGGAGACGCATATGACTCGTCGCATTGCCGCCCTTGCCGCGGCCACGATGTTCGCGGTAGGCGCTGCCACGTATGCAACTACCGCGTCGGCACGGGATTCGTTCTCGGTTTCGGTCGGCGTGCCGGGTGTCGCGTTCGGCTATTCGAACTATGGCTACGCGCCGGTGCCGTATTACGCGCCGGCGCCCGCGCCGGCACCGTATCCGTACTACTACGCTCCGGCGTACTACGGACCTCCGGTCGTGTACCGCCCGTACCACGCTCCGTACTATCACTATCGCTACATTCGCCACTGGTAGGCCCGGCAGCAGTCGCACAGGTAGACACGGGCCGACCGACTGACGGGCAGCCTCCCGAGCGGAGCGAGGCGAAGAGCGTCGATTGCCTGAGGGCTCGACGTCCCGCGCGCCGCCATCGCGATCACCGCCGGGCCGGCGCTCCGGCCGGCCGGCGGTTTCTCTCGTGGTTCGTCGGCGTTTCATCCGGCGAACGATCCCTGGAACGATCCTCATGCGCGCAGGCGGCACGATGGTTTGACAGCGCGCGCCGGCGTCGCCGAGAATCGCGCCTGCGCCACGCGCGAGTGGCGCCCACAGCCTCGCACGTGTCCCCGGTTCCGATGGAACTGTCCCCTGCCCACCGGCGCATCCGCGACTTCTACCTGAAGGAGGCGCTGGCCGCGCCGCCGACGCTGAGCCACGTGCACAAGCCGGGGCTCGCTCGCGATCAGCGCCTGTTCTCGATCGCCGATCTGCGGCGTCACCTCAACAATCCGCTGCTCGATCTCAACTACCTGAATCTCTTCGAGGCGGGGAAGCCCGTCGACCTGTCGGAGGCGCGCCTCTACAAGGTCGTGCAGCGGCGGCGGATCGAGTTCGTCGACCGCCGCGTGCTGCAGCAGCATCTCGCCAAGGGCGCGGCCTGCGTCCTCGAGGGCGTCGACATCCTCGAGCCCGAGGTCAACGCGCTGGCAGCAGCGCTCGATCGTGCGCACGCCGCGACCTTCTGCAATGCGACGGTGTTCTTCTCGCAGCACGGCCACGAAGCCTATCGCGGGCATGTCGACACCGACGACGTCCTCGTGATTCACATCGCCGGCGAGAAGCGCTGGCGCCTGTACCGGCCGCAGGCGCCGCGGCGGGCGACGCTGAGCGACCTGACCGACGCCCAGATGGGGCTGCTGGAGACCGAGATCGTCATGCGCCCCGGCGACGTGCTCTTCCTCCGGAGCTTCACGCCGCACAAGGTCGAGACGCTCACGCCCTGCTCCCTGCACCTGTCGTTCGATCTCTGCGATCGCCAGCCGAGCATCGAGGTAGCGCTGCAGCTTCTGCTCAAGCACTACGATCAGGACGCTGCCGCGCCGCTCACCGCACCGGCGCAGGCCCTGGAGAAGCTTTTCGCGCTCGCGCGCTCTCCGAACTACGGATCGGACCTCGGCGGCGTCCTCGCGCACGACAAGGCGGGCCATGCCGAATTCCGGAGGCTGGTCGCCGGGAATCGCGTCACCCACCTCGACCGCTTCGTCGCCGACGACGCGCAGCGCCCGCGCGAGCCCGCGGTCGCGCCCGCGGATCAGGACCCCCGGTAGCTGATGCGGTAGATCGCCCCGGCGTAGTCGTCGGAGACGAGCAACGCCCCGTCGGCCGCGACCAGCACGTCGGCCGGCCCCACGCGCTCTCGCCCTGCAGCCAGCCGCTGGCGAAGGGTTCGTAGCTCGCGGCCCGACTGCCTTCGATGCGAACCAGCGTCACGCGATAGCCGATCTTGTGCGAGCGGTTCCACGAGCCGTGCTCGGCGATGAAGATCTGGCCGCGGTACGCCGGCGGGAACTGCGTGCCGGTGTAGAAGCGCATGCCGAGCGAGGCCACGTGCGGCCCGAGATTCTGCGCGGATGGGGAGAAATCGCGGCAGGGGCGTTTCGCTCTGTACTCGGGATCGGCGATCGCGCCGGCGTGGCAATACGGGAAGCCGAAATTCAGTCCCGGCCTCGGCGCGTGGTTGAGGGTGTCCGGCGGCGAATCGTCGCCGAGGTAGTCGCGGCCGTTGTTCGTGAACCACAGCTCGCGGGTTCGGGGATCCCAGTCGAAGCCGACCGAGTTCCGCAGGCCCCGCGCGTAGACCTCCAGGCCTGTGCCGTCGGGATTCATCCGCGCGATGAGGGCGTAGCGATCGGGATCGGCTTCGCAGACATTGCACGGCGCCCCGACCGGCACGTAGAGCTTCCCATCGGGTCCGAAGGCGATGAACTTCCAGCCGTGGTGCTCGTCGGTCGGGAAGCGGTCGGTCACGACGACCGGCGCGGGCGGATGATCGAGGCGATTCTCGATATCGTCGAAGCGCAGGATGCGGCTCACGGCAGAAACGTACAGGCTGCCGTCGCGGAACGCTACGCCAACCGGCCGATCGAGCCCCGAGGCGATCGTCCGGACCGCAGGGGCCGCGCCTGGCTTCGCCGGTACGACCGCATAGACCTTTCCGCCCAGCGAGCCCGCGAACAGCGTGCCGCGCGCGCCCAGCGCCATCTCGCGCGCCTGCGGCACGCGTGCGAGAACCTCGATCGCGAATCCCGGAGGCAGCTTGATCCTGTCCAGAGGAAGCTCGTCGCCGCGCGCCGGCGCCGCGAAGGCGAGCGCCAGCGCGAGAGACGTGAGCCAGAGCCGATGCATCATCGCTACCTCCAGGCGCGCGAATCGCGCACTCGCCCTTGTTTGGAATGCCGTATTCGATTGACAGCGGTCGGAGCGGTTTCTATCCTTCCCGGGCAGGCGCCGCCCTGCTCGCCCCGCGAAGTCGCCCATGAACGCCTCCGCCGCAACCATCCCCCGAGTCGCCAGCATGGAGCTGATCCGCACGCTGGTCGGCTACGACACGACCAGCCGCGACTCGAACCTCGGGCTGATCCACTGGGTGCGCGACTACCTCGCCGGCTACGGCATCCAGTCGCAGCTTACCTACGACGACGACCGGCGCAAGGCCAACCTGTTCGCCACGCTGCCTGCCAGGGACGGCAACGCGAGCACCGGCGGCATCGTTCTTTCGGGGCACACCGACGTGGTCCCGGTCGACGACCAGCCGTGGGACACCAAGCCTTTCGAGGCCACGATCGTCGGCGACCGGCTCCAGGGACGCGGCGTGACCGACATGAAGAGCTTCTGCGCGATCGGCCTGGCTCAGGTTCCGGAGCTCGCGCGGCGAGGCGTCGGCCGTCCGCTGCACTTCGCGCTCTCCTACGACGAGGAAGTGGGCTGCATCGGCGTGCGGCGACTGATCGCCGACATCGCCGCCCGTGGCATCCGTCCCGCGAGCTGCGTGATCGGAGAGCCGTCGGGCATGCAGGTCGTGGTCGCCCACAAGGGCAAGAGGAGCTATCGCTGCCGCGTGCGCGGCCACGAGGCGCACTCCGCGCTCACGCCGCTCGGCGTGAACGCGGTCCAAGTCGCGAGCGAGCTGGTAACCTACCTCTCGCGGATGGGCCGGCAGTTTCGCGACCGCGGCCCGTTCGACGCCGCCTACGAGGTCCCGTACACGACCGTCCATACGGGCGTGATCCGCGGCGGCACGGCGCTCAACATCGTGCCCCGGGACTGTCGCTTCGACTTCGAGTTCAGGCACCTGCCCTCCGAGGATCCGGACGTCCTGTTCGCGGAGCTCAGGCGTTTCGCCGCCACGCTGCTGCCGGAGATGCACGCCGTCGACGCGACAACGCACATCGAGTTCGATCCGCTGTCGGCCACTCCCGGCTTCGAGGGCCCGCACGCGGGCGGCATCGCCGAGCTCGCGAAGACCTGGAGCGGCACGCGCGACGTCGGCAAGGTCTCGTTCGGCAGCGAGGCGGCGCTGTTCCACAACGCCGGCGTGGCCACGGTCATCTGCGGCCCGGGACACATCGCCCAGGCGCATCAACCCAACGAGTGGGTGGCCCTGGAGCAGCTGGCGCAGTGCGAGGCATTCATGCGTCGCGTCGTCGATCATCTCTGCGCCGCGTAGCGCGCGCCGGCCACGAGATTCGAGCGATCCGGTGTCAGCGCCCGCCGCGTCTCCGCCGATCGACGTCCGGTTCCCCGATATCGAGGCTCACGCGCCGGGAAACGAGGGCGTCCCCTTCGTCTGGACCTTTCGCGCGAGCCGCCCCGGCCCCCACGTGCTGGTGCAGGCTCTGACGCACGGCAACGAGGTCTGCGGCGCGATCGCGCTCGACTGGGCACTGCGCGAGGGATTGCGACCGACAAAGGGGACGCTGACGCTCGTGTTCGCGAACGTCGCCGCGTACCGCCGCTTCGACGCCGCCGATCCGTTCGCGTCGCGCTGCGTCGACGAGGATTTCAACCGCCTCTGGTCGGCCGGAGTGCTCGACGGCCCGAGGGACAGCGCCGAGCTGCGCCGCGCCCGGGAGCTGAGGCCGCTCTACGACCGCGTCGACTATTTGCTCGATCTGCATTCGATGTCGGAGCCCTGCCCGCCGCTCGCGATGGCGGGACTGCGGCGCAAGGGGCTCGCGCTCGCCCGCGACCTGGGCGCGCCGGAGCACGTCGTGATCGACGGCGGCCATGTCTCCGGGCGCCGCCTTCGCGATTACGCGTTCTTCGACGACGAGGACGATCCGCGCGCCGCGCTGCTCGTCGAATGCGGCCAGCACTGGGAACCGAGCGCGCCCAGGGTCGCCATCCAGTCGGTCCTGCGCTTCCTGCGCCGCTTCGCCATGGCCGAGCAGCGGCTCCTCGACGCGATGCTCGAGAAAGAGCCGGCGACCGCGCAGAAGCTGATCGAGGTGACCACCACGGTGACGATCCGGAGCGAGGAGTTCGCGTTCGCGTTCCCGGTCAGCGGCCTCCAGACGATCCCTGTCCGCGGGACGACCTACGCCGTCGACGGCGGCACGCCGATCCGCACGCCGCACGACGATTGCGTGCTCATCATGCCGACGCGGCGCCCCAAGCGCGGAGAGACCGCGGTCCGTCTCGGCCGGTACGTGCACTGAAGGCGGCGCGGCGCCGGCGCGGGCCGACCGCTCGTCCGTCGGATCCGCGGTCGTCTAGTCGCGCTGCGGCGCGTCCCACCAGTACCTGCGGTCCGCTTCGCGCTCGCGTCGCGGCACCCGCGACATCGCCGGCTCGACGTCGAACGTGAGCGCGCCGTCGTAGTCGGTGCGGTAGGTCTCGATCCCGGCCTCGACGTAGCGTGCGACGACTTCGGGCCGGGGATGACCGAAGCGATTGCGATAGCCCGGCGTGAAGACTGCCGCGTCGGGCGCCACCGCGGCGATGAACGCCGGCGTCGAGGAGGTGCGGCTGCCGTGGTGAGGGACGACGAGGACGTTCGATCGCAGCGCGGTGCCCTCGCGCCGCACCAGCTCGGCTTCGGTTCGCGCCTCGATGTCGCCGGTGAGCAGCGCGCTGCCGCCCGGCGCGCTGATCCGCAGCACGCAGGAGAGGTCGTTGGCCTTGAGCTTCGGATCGAGATAGCTGGCGGCGGCCGGGTGCAGCAGCGTGAAGTCCACGCCGTCCCAGCGCCAGCGCCGGCCCGCGCCGCAGCGCTCCGCGTCGAGCTTCTCCTGCCGGCGCGCGCGGAGGATCGGATGGTCGGCCGGCAGGGAGGACGCGAACCAGCCAACCGGCACCGTCTGCAGGAGCGAGAGCGCGCCGCCGCTGTGATCGCTGTCCTGGTGGGTGACGATCATGCCGTCGAGCCGCGCGACCGCGTTCGCGCGCAGCACCGGCGCGATGATCCGGTCGCCGGCGTTGGCCGTCTCGTTGAAGCGCGGGCCGGTGTCGTAGAGCAGCGCGTGGGCGTGGGTCTGCACCAGCACCGCGAGGCCCTGGCCCACGTCGAGCACGGTGAGCCGGAACGCGCCCTGCGGCGGGACCTGGGGCACGACGACGAAGAGCGGCACGAGCCAGGCGGCTCCGACGGGGCGCCCCGGGACGCCGCGCGGCGCGAGGAGCCACAGCACGCCGATGACGCCGCAGGCAATCGACCACGCCGGCGGCGCGTGCTGCTGCCACACCGCGCCCGGGGTCGCGCTCAAGACGTCGAGCAGGATCGCGAGCCAGGCGAACAGCTGGTGCGCCGCGACGAGCAGCAGGTCCCACGGCAGGGCGATCCAGGCGAGCGTCAGCGGCACGACCAGAAAGGTCACCGTCGGAATCGCCACCGCGTTGGCGAGCGGCGAGACGAGGGAGAGCTGCTGGAACAGCATCAGCATCAGGGGAACGAGCCCGAGCGTGATGGCCCATTGCGCCCGCGCCGCGGTGCCGATCGCCGAGCCCGCTCCGACGCGCCCGACGCCGGTGTACAGGAGCAGCCCGACGGCACCGAACGAGAGCCAGAATCCCGGAGCGACCCCGGCCCAGGGATCCCAGGCGAGAACGACGGCGAGCGCCCACAGCCACACGGTCGACGCGGTCCCGGGACGGCCGAGCCACAGCCCGACCGCGGCTGTGGCGAGCATGTAGAGCGTTCGCTGTGCGGGCACCTGGAAGCCGGCGAGGAGCACGTAGCCGAACGCCGCGACGACGCCGGCGATCGCCGCCGCCTTTCGCGCGGGAAGCGCCAGCGTCAACCGGTGGCTGCGGCGCCACAGCCAGAAGACCGCTGCGCCGACCAGCGTGGCGAAGAACGTGACGTGCAGTCCCGAGATGCTGATGAGGTGGCCGATCCCCGTGCGGTTGAAAACGCGCCATTGCTCTTCGGGAATCGCACGCTCGTCGCCGATCGCGAGCGCAGCGATCACGCCGGCATAGGGCCGTCCGGCAAGCACTTCCAGGATGCGGTCGCGTATCGTCTCGCGCGCACGCGCGACGTAGTCGTCAGGGCGGCCCGCGAACGCGTCGAGCCTCCGGTTCGCTTCGCTCTCTCGGACGTAACCGGTCGCGCGCAGCTCGTTCTCGATGAGCCACGCCTCGACGTCGAAGCCGTGCGGGTTGATCGTCCCGTGCGGCCGCTTGAGCCGGACCGTCAGTCGCCAGCGCTCGCCCGCGTGAAGCTCGCTCGCCGTCGCCTCCGCCGCGCGCGCGACGCGGTACCAGGTGAGCGAGAGCCTCGAGGGGACGACGGCCTCGGGCGTGTCGATGCGCTCGACGGCGAAGGCGAAGCGCGGTCCGCGATCAGTCGGCTGCGGAAGCTCGTCGACGACGCCGACGAGCTCCACGTCCCGTCCTTCCCAGGCATGCGGCAGCTCGTCGGCGAGGCGCGCCTGGGCCCGCCATGCCGCGTAGTGGAAGGCGACCAACGCGACCGCGGCGGCCAGCGCGAACTGCGCCATGCGGCGGCTCGAGTGCCGCAGCGGGCCGCGGCGACGCCGCCCCCATCCGAGCGCGACAAGGGCGACGCCGACGGGCAGCGCCGCCCACGCGAGCCCCGTCGCGCTGGGCAGCTCCGCCTGCTGCTGCAGCGCGAGGACACCGAGCGCGAACGCGGCGAGCAGCAGGCGCATCGGGAAGTCGAATCAGACTGCGCCCGGGCGAAGCGACCGACGCGCAGGCCACGCGCGGAAAGCAGCGCGGCCCGCACCCCGCTCGCGCGGGCCTGCAGGCCGCGGAAACCTCGGACCGAAGGCTAGTTCTTGCCGACCTTGCCGAGCATCTCCTGGATCTTGGCGTCGAACTGCGCGTAGGGCATCGCCCCGACGAGGCGCACGCCTTCGAGCTTGTCGTTCTCGACCTTGCCGAGTACGAACGAAGGCGTTCCCTGCACGCCCGCCACGCCGCCCTCGGCGATGTCCTGGTCGATCTGCGCCTTGAACTTGTCGGGATTTTCGAGGCAGCTCTTGAACTTCGGCACATCCATCTTGACCTGGCCCGCGTAGGCCACGAGGTTGTCGGCCTTGAGCTGCTCCGCGTTCACGATCATCACGTGACGCATCTCCCAGTACTTGCCCTGCTCGGCCGCACAGCGGCTCGCCGTCGCGGCGCGGCGCGCGTTCTCGTGGAAGTCGAGCGGAAAGTCGCGGCTCACGAAGCGGATCTTGCCGGTGTCGATGTAGTTCGCCTTGATCTGCGCGAACGCGGTGTTGTGGAACTGCTGGCAGAAAGGACACTGGAAGTCGGTGTACTCCACCATGACCAGCGGCGCCTTCGGGTCGCCCATCGAGAAGCCTCCGGGCGAGAGCTTGTAGCTCACCTTGTCGTCGGGCGCCGGCGCGGCCTGCGGCGACTGCATCTTCTCCAGCGTCTGCCGGATCTGCTTCAACTCGTTGATGATTTCCTGCGCCTGCTCGGAGCTGATTCCGTCGGCGCGGGCGCAGGGCGCGGCCGCCAGCAATGCCAGCGTCAGCGCGGACGCGAGCTTCGCGCCCATGGAGCTTGTCGCACTCATCGGCCTGTCTTCCTTTCCCAGCGCGAGCCGCGCGGGCTCGCTTCCGTGGTTGTTGATCGCCCCGGTACGGGCGCCGCAGCGCGGCCGGGGAGTCGGCGCGGGTCGGTCCCGCGTGCACGGGGCGCATCATAGGTGCATCCGAGGGGATCGCAAGACGCGGTCCGATTGGAGGTTGGCGCGACGGAACAAACGGTTAGCGGAGCTCCTGGCGAAGGACCGCAGCTCAGGCGGAGCGCTTGCCGGACGGCCACAAGACCATCTGGGTGCAGCGGAACAACGCGAGCTTGCGGACGCGCGCGGGATCGCTCACCACCGCGTCCCACACCTGGGTCGTCTTGCCAAGGTGCACCGCGCTGGCCACGCAGGCGAGCCTGCCTTCGCGCATGGTGCCCAGGAAATTGGTCTTGAGCTCGATCGTGGTGAAGTTCTCCGCGCCTTCCGGAAGATGGGCGAGGCAACCGTAGCCGCAAGCGGTGTCGGCGAGCGCGATCACGGTCGCCGCGTGCAGGTAGCCGTTCGGCGCCAGCAGCTCCGGGCGGATGTCGAGCTCGGCGTCGACGCGGTGCTCCGTCACACCGGTGAAGCGCACGCCGATCAGCGCGGGCAGTCGTCCGATGCCGCGCTCGCGGAAGCGCTCGAGCGTCACTCCGGGACGAAGCGGCATCGTCGATCCGAAGCTCGGCCTACAGCAGGCGCTCGGCGACCCACGACCGAACCGATTGCAGCGCGGCCGGGAGCGCTTCCGGATTGTTGCCGCCCGCCTGCGCCATGTCGGGACGCCCCCCGCCTTTGCCGCCTACCTGCATGGCGACGTGGTTGACGAGGTCGCCAGCCTTGATCTTTCCCGTGAGGTCGGACGTCACTCCGGCGATCAGCGTAACCTTGCCGCCTTCGGTCGAGCCCAGCACGATGGCGGCCGATCGGAAGCGACCCTTGAGCTTGTCGATCGTCTCGCGCAGCAGCTTCGCATCCGCGCCATCGATCGTCGTCGCCAGCACCTGGGCGCCGTTCACCTCGACCGCCTGCGCGGCAATATCGCCGCCCTGGCCCGAGGCGAGTTTGGCCTTGAGCCGCGAGAGCTCTTTCTCCAGCGCCTTTACGTTGTCGAGGATCTGCGCAATCTTGGTCGCCACCTCGGCGGACGGCGCCTTGAGCGCCCGGGCCGCATCGTTGAGCCGCGCTTCCATCTCGTGGGTGTAGGCGAGCGCTCCGTCGGCCGTGACGGCCTCCACGCGCCGGATGCCCGCCGCGACACCCGATTCCGACACGATCTTGAAGAAGCCGATGTCGCCGGTGCGATCGACGTGCGTGCCGCCGCACAGCTCGGTGGAGAAGTCGCCCATCGAGAGCACGCGCACCTCGTCGCCGTACTTCTCGCCGAACAGCGCCATCGCGCCGGACTTGATCGCTTCGTCGTAGGGCATGATCCGGGCCTCGACGGGGTAGTTCGCGCGGATCGCGGCATTCACGAGCGACTCGACGGTGTGGATCTCCTCGTCGGTCATCGGTTTCGGATGCGAGAAGTCGAAGCGCGTGCGCTCGGGATCGACCAGCGAGCCCTTCTGCGTCACGTGCTCCCCGAGCAACTTGCGCAGCGCCGCGTGCATGAGGTGCGTCGCCGAATGGTTCCACGCGGCGCGCGCCCGCGCCCGCCCGTCGACCCTCGCCGCCACCGTGTCGCCGAGCTTGAGCTCTCCGGTCTTGAGCTCTCCGTGGTGGCCGAAGACATCCGGCTGGATCTTCTGCGTGTCGTGCACCGAGAACAGCGTGAGGCACGCGCCGCTCCTCGTGAGCTCGCCCCGATCGCCCACCTGCCCGCCCGACTCGGCGTAGAAGGGCGTGCGATCGAGCACGACCACGCCGCTCTGCCCCGTCGAAAGCGCGTCGACCGGGCTGCCGTCGCGATAGAGCGCCACGACTCTCGCGTCCTCGGAAAGCGTGTCGTAGCCGTCGAACTTCGTCTTCGCGCCCCGATAGTCGAGGGTCTCCGCCATCTTGAAGGTCGAAGCCGCCCGTGCGCGCTCGCGCTGCCGCTCCATCTCGGCGTCGAATCCGCTGATGTCCACCGACCAGCCGCGCTCGCGCGCGACGTCGGCGGTGAGATCGATCGGGAAGCCGTAGGTGTCGTAGAGCGTGAAGGCGACCTTGCCCCGGATGGTCCTGGCGCCGGCCTGCGCGTCGCTCTTGAGCGTGGCTTCGAGGATCTTCATGCCGTGCTCGAGCGTCTCGGCGAAGCGCTCCTCCTCGGCGAGCAGCACGCGCATGACGTAGTCCTGCTTGAGCGGCAGCTCCGGATATGCCTCGCCCATCACCCGCGACAGATCGGGAACGAGCGCGGCAAAGAAGGGCCTGGTCTCGCCCAGCTGGTAGCCGTGCCGTATCGCGCGCCGGATGATCCGCCGTAGGACGTAGCCGCGTCCCTCGTTGCTGGGAATGACGCCGTCGACGACGAGAAAGGCGCAGGCCCGGATATGGTCGGCGATGACGTTGAGCGATGGCGAGGCGAGGTCCTTCGCGCCGGTGAGCTTTGCCGCGGCAGCGATCAGCTCCCGGAACAGGTCGATCTCGTAGTTGCTGTGGACACCCTGCAGGACCGCGGCGAGGCGCTCGAGCCCCATCCCAGTGTCGACGCAGGGCTTGGGCAGCGGCGTGAGCTCGCCGCTCGCGTCGCGGTCGAACTGCATGAACACGAGGTTCCAGATCTCGATGTAGCGATCGCCTTCGGCGTCGGCCGAGCCGGGCGGTCCGCCGGGGACATCCGGGCCGTGGTCGTAGAAGATCTCGCTGCACGGACCGCAGGGGCCTGTGTCGGCCATCTGCCAGAAGTTGTCCGAAGCGTAGGGCGCGCCCTTGTTGTCGCCGATGCGCACGATGCGCGCGTGCGGCATGCCGATGTCCTGCGCCCAGGCATCGTAGGCCTCGTCGTCGGTCTGGTAGACCGTCACCCAGAGCCGCTCGGCCGGCAGCTTGTAGACCCCGGTGAGAAGCTCCCACGCCCAGCGGATCGCTTCGCGCTTGAAATAGTCCCCGAACGACCAGTTGCCGAGCATCTCGAAGAACGTGTGGTGGCGCGCGGTGTAGCCCACGTTCTCCAGATCGTTGTGCTTGCCGCCCGCCCGCAGGCAACGCTGCACGTCGGCGGCGCGCACGTAGCTGCGCTTGTCGGTGCCGAGGAATACGTCCTTGAACTGCACCATGCCGCTGTTGGTGAAGAGCAGCGTCGGATCGTTGGCCGGGACGAGGGGCGCCGAGGGGACGATCGTATGCCCCTTCGCGGCGAAGTACTCGAGAAAGGTGCGGCGGATGTCGCTGGCTTTCATCGCCCGATTTTAACCCGATCGATCATGATCGACCCCCTGCTCCCTCAAGAGCTTGAGGATCGACGCGAGGCCGAAGCCCCGCGATTGCAGAAAGCGCACCTGCCGCGCCTTGTCGCGCTCGTCCGCAGGCGCACGGCCGAAGCGCCGCCGCCACAGCGCAGCCAGCGCGGCTTCGTCGTCGATGTCCGTCTCGGCGAGCGCAGCATCGATGTCGTCGTGAGACACGCCCGCGGCCTTGAGCGTTTCGACGATCCGCCTCCGGCTCACGCTCCCGGCGCTGCGGGCGACGACGGCGCGCGCGTAGCGCGCATCCGACAGCAGCCCCTCGGCGGCGAGCCCATCGAGCAGCGCTCGGATCTCGGCGCGCGCCCCGCCTCGCGCCAGCAGGCGCCGCTCGATCTCGGAACGGGCGTAGTCGCGGCGCGCGAGAAGCGCGATCGCCCTGCCGCGAAGCGTGGTCGCCGCCAAGCGCTCCGCGGTGCTCGCTAGGCTTCCGCTGCCGCGCCGCGCGCCGGCCCCGGGGAAGGCACCCCGACCGCCGCCCGGATCCTGCCCTCGATCTCGGAGGCCATCTCGGGATGCTCCCTCAGGTAGTCGCGGGTGTTGTCCTTGCCCTGCCCGATCTTCTCGCCGCGGTAGGCGTACCAGGCGCCGGACTTCTCGACGATGTCGTGAGCCACGCCCAGCTCGACGATCTCGCCCTCGCGCGAGATGCCCTCGCCGTACAGGATGTCGAACAGGGCTTCGCGGAAGGGCGGCGCAACCTTGTTCTTCACCACCTTCACGCGCGTCTCGTTGCCGACCACCTCCTCGCCGCGCTTGATCGCGCCGATGCGGCGGATGTCGAGGCGCACCGAGGCGTAGAACTTGAGCGCGTTGCCGCCCGTGGTCGTCTCGGGATTGCCGAACATGACGCCGATCTTCATCCGGATCTGGTTGATGAAAATGACCAGCACGTTCGCGCGCTTGATGTTCGAGGTGAGCTTGCGCAGCGCCTGACTCATGAGGCGCGCCTGCAGGCCGGGAAGCTGATCGCCCATCTCGCCCTCGATCTCGGCCTTGGGCACCAGGGCCGCGACCGAATCGATGATGATGACGTCCACGCCGCCGGAGCGCACCAGCATGTCGGCGATCTCGAGCGCCTGCTCGCCGGTGTCGGGCTGCGAGATGAGCATCTCGCCGACGTTCACGCCGAGCTTGCCGGCGTAGACCGGATCGAGCGCGTTTTCGGCATCGATGTACGCTGCGGTGCCGCCGGCCTTCTGCACCTGCGCGACGACCTGGAGCGCGAGCGTGGTCTTGCCCGAAGATTCCGGCCCGTAGACCTCGACGACTCGCCCGCGCGGCAGCCCTCCCACGCCCAGGGCGATGTCGAGGCCCAGCGATCCCGTCGAGATCACCTGCAGGTCGCCCTGCACCTGCGCCTCGCCCATCTTCATGATCGAGCCCTTGCCGAACTGCTTCTCGATCTGGGCCAGCGCTGCGGCCAGCGCCTTGGTTTTGTTGTCGTCCATGGTGCTCATTCCGTTGGATTTGCCGATGTTGCCACTGCTCGAGGTCGCGGTGCTCATGATGGGCTCGGTCGTCAAAGGGTGAGCCGATTATGGCATAGAACGATCGTTCGATACAGGGGCCTGATGGCCTAGGCCAGGCGGTCGATCAGCCCCTGGAGAGCGATCCGAACCGACTCGCGCCGGACGTCGCGGCGGTCCCCCGCCAGCAGCCTGCGGAGAGCCTCCGCGCCGGCCGGTCCGGCCCAGGCGAAGCACACCGTCCCGACGGGCTTCTCGGGGCTGCCGCCCGAGGGTCCGGCGATTCCGGTGATCGCGACGGCCCACCGGCACCCGCTGACCCGGCAGGCGCCCTCCGCCATCGCCCGGGC
This sequence comes from Casimicrobiaceae bacterium, assembly GCA_035501595.1. Classification (GTDB taxonomy): domain Bacteria; phylum Pseudomonadota; class Gammaproteobacteria; order Burkholderiales; family Casimicrobiaceae; genus PALSA-1003. The sequence goes on from DATJVX010000065.1 coordinate 19,097, forward strand.
GACCTCCTCGCTGACGGCACCGAAGCGCTCGAGCGTGGCCTCCGGCACGCCGAGGTCGCGCCGCTTCGCTTCGTTGGAGTAGGTCACGAAGCCGCATTCGAACCAGTCGGAGCTGCCGGCCACCGCGGTGATCGCTCCGGCGATGAGCCCTCCCGTGCACGATTCGGCCGTCGCGATCCGGACGTCGCGGGCGAGCGCGGCGCGCCCCAGGGCCTCCGCCAAGGCGACGAGAGCGTCGTCGATCATGCCGATTCGCGCTCCTCTCGGCGGGCACGATACCAGTAGGTGTAGGCGGTGGTGAAGCCGAAGTGCGCATAGACCGCCAGCGCGGGTACGTTTTCCTCCGTGACCTGCAGATAGGCGCGCACGGCGCCGCGCCGCCTCGCTTCGGCGAGGAGCGCCCCGACGATGGCCCGCCCGAGACCGCGGCCGCGCCACGGCCTGGCGGTTTGCACCGCGAAGAGCCCCGCGTGATCGCCCTCGAGCTTGAGGAGCCCGCAGGCGACGACGTCGCCGTCCTTGCGGATGAGCGCGCCGGCATGCGGGAGCGGGTAGCTCGCCGCGCGCTCGACGAAGCGCGGCAGCGCCGCCTCCGAAATGCCCAGCAGCGGAGCGACCACGGGCTCCCACGCCGGCGGTTCGAGCAGCTCGACCACGACGTCGGGCAACGCGGCGGCGGCCCGGTCCGCGAGCTCGGCGTGCAGCACGCGCGTGCGGTCGAACGCCTTCCAGCCCTCTACCTCGAGCCAGCCGTCGAGCGTCGCCGGCTCGGAAAACGGCAGCAGCCGGAAGATCGTCGGCAGCTTCGCCCGCGCATAGAACTCGACGCAGTGGGCGAGCTTCTCGGAGAGGGGCAGCGTCGACGGATAGAAGGGATTCACGCAGCGCAGCCGCTTGGCCGGGCCCGGCCGGTAGCCCAGGAGCCAGCCGTCGTAGAGGAGCGACTGGAAGGCGCCGGAGGCGTTGAGCGAACGCTCCTCCAGCCGGCGCGCCTCGAGAACGTCCGCCTCGCTCGCTGCGGCTTTCACTGGAAGATCCGCTGCCAGAGCGCCAGCATGAGCAGCGCGTAGAACGCGGCGACGAGATCGTCGGCCATCACGCCGAAGCCGTCGTGCCACTCGCGGTCGATGTAGTCTGCGGGCGGCGGCTTGAGGATGTCGAAGGCCCGGAAGAGCACGAACGCGAAGACCTGGCGCAGCGGCTCGGCGCCCACCAGGAACAGCACGAGCAGGAACGCGGCGATCTCGTCCCAGACGATCGCGGCGTGATCGGCCGCGCCGAGATCGCGGCCGGTCCGGTCGACGGCCCAGACGCCGACGCCGAGCGCGACGGCGATCGCCAGCAGAAAGCCCGCGTCGCCGGCGTACGCCCGCAGCGCCGCAGCGATGGGCAGCGCGACCAGCGTTCCCACGGTCCCCGGCGCGATCGGCGACAGGCCGGCGCCGAACCCGAGGGCGACGAAGTGCGCCGGGTGCGACACCAGGAACGCAGGCGAGAGCGTGCGGCGCATCGGGCTCTCAGCGGAAATGGTCGAACGCCAGCGGGAGCGCCGCGAGGGAATGGCCGTCCTCGTCGCGCACGACGATCCCGGAGCGGGCTTCGATGCGTCCCACGCGGGAGAGAGCGAGGCCCGCCGCGGCGGAGATGCTCTGCAGCGCCGACGCGGCGCATGCGGGCGCGGTGAAGCAGAGCTCGTAGTCGTCGCCGCCCGCGAGCAGGCATTCGAGCGCGAGCGAGCGCCCAGGGCCACGGAGCCGGTGATCGATGGCCGGCGACCTGGGCAGCGCGGCAAGCTCGATCGTCGCGCCGACCCGCGAGGCTTCGAGAACGTGGCCGAGATCGCCGAGCAGTCCGTCGGAGAGATCGATCGCCGCCGTCGCGGTGCCGCGCAGGCGCTCTCCCAGGCGAACTCGCGGTGTCGGCCGGGCGAGCGCAGCGTCGCAATGCTCCAGCTCCTCCCGCGCGAGCGCGACTCGCCCGCGGCGGTGCGCGACCGCGAGCGCCGCGTCGCCCAGGCGGCCCGAGACGTAGACGTCGTCGCCGGCCTTTGCCCCGCTTCGCCGCAGCGCCTGTCCCGAGGGCAGCTCGCCTAGGATCGTCACGCAGAGGTTGAGCGGGCCCCGGGTCGTGTCCCCGCCGATCAGCTCGACGCCGTGCTCGTCGGCGAGCGCGAAAAAGCCGCGCGCGAACGCCTCGAGCCACGCGGGCTCGGCTTGCTCGAGCGCGACGGCGAGCAGCGCCCAGCGCGGGCGCGCGCCCATCGCCGCAAGGTCGGAGAGGTTGACCGCCAGCGCCTTGTGCCCGAGCGACTGCGGATCGGCTTCCGGGAAGAAGTGCCGCCCGGCGACGAGCATGTCGGTCGAGACGGCGAGCTCGCAGCCCGGTGTCGGCGCGACGAGCGCCGCGTCGTCGCCGACGCCGAGGATCGCGGCGCGCGCGGGGCGGCGGAAATAGCGATCGATCAGCTCGAACTCGGAGAGCGCCATCGGACCGCAGCTTCCGCCGACGTCGCGGCGGCGATCAGCTCGCCGCCCGGGCCGCGCCGATTTCCGCCGTGCGCGTCGCGAGCGCGAGCTTGTCGAGCACGCCGTTGACGTACTTGTGGCCGTCCGTGCCCCCGTAGGCCTTGGCGAGCTCGACGGCTTCGTTGATCGCGACGCGATAAGGGGTTTCCGCGCAGCGCTCCAATTCCCAGGCGCCGATCGCCAGGATGGCCTTCTCGATCGGCGAAAGCTGTCCGGGGGCTCGATCGAGAAAAGGCGCGAGCGACGCGATCAGCGCGTCGAACTCGGCGCTGACGCCGTCCCACAGCGCCGCGAAGAACGCCTCGTCGCACTTCGCGAAGCCGGGCGACTCGGCGAGCTGCGCCCGGATGACCCGCGGGGCCTCGCCCGCGATCAGCCACTGGTAGAGGCCCTGGAGTACGAGCTCGCGGGCGCGCCGCCGCCCGCCCCTGCCGGCCGCGCGCTGGGCCTTCATCAATCCTCGTCGATCGCGGCGAGGAGGTGCGCCATCTCCAGCGCCGCCACGACGGCCTCGCGCCCCTTGCCCGACGCCCGCTCCCTCGCCTGCTCGTCGGTGTCCGTCGTGAGGATGCCGTTGCCGATCGGGATGCCGAACTCGAGCTGCACGCTGGACACCCCCGCCGCGGACTCGTTGGCGACGATCTCGAAGTGATAGGTCTCGCCGCGGATGACCGCACCCAGGGCGACCAGCGCGTCGTAGTCGCCGCTCTGCGCCAGGCGCTGCAGCGCGAGAGGCGATTCCAGCGCCCCCGGCACGGTGACGACGGTCACCGACTTCTCGTCCGCGCCCGCGTCCTGCAGCGCCCGCGTGGCCCCTTCGAGCAGCAGCTCGCCGATCTCCGGATTGAACCGCGACAGGACGATGCCCACGCGCAGGTTGTCGGCGCGGGCGCCGGCGGTGAGTCGTCGAAGGCTCATGACGGTCGAGAGCGGTGGAGACGTGGAAGATCGACGATCGCGGCGCTCAAAGCGCCCGCGTCAGCGCGCGGCGGCGTCGGAGAGCTCGGGATCGGCGTGACCGGTGACCTCGAGCCCGAAGCCCGTCATGCTCGGCATCTTGCGCGGCCGGGCGAGGAGCCGCATCTTGCCGACCTTCAGGTCGCGCAGGATCTGCGCACCGATCCCGTAGTTGCGCAGGTCCACCCGCGGCTCCGCGGGCGGCTGGTCGTTCAAGGCACGCTCGCGCAGCTCGGCCGCGGACTCCGGCCGATGCAGGAGCACGAGCACGCCGCGGCCGGTGCGCGCGATGGCGGCGAGCGCGGCGGCGATCGTCCAGGAGTGCGTGCGGCTCCCGCAATCCAGAAGATCGACCACCGATACGGGCTCGTGCACGCGCACCAGCGTCTCGAGCTCGGGCACGATCGATCCGCGACAGAGCGCGAGATGCGTCGCGCCGGTGAGCTTGTCGCGGTAGGTCACGAGGCGAAACTCGCCTTCGATCGTCCGGATCGATCGCTCGCCGACCCGCTCGATCAGCCGCTCGGTGCGGCTGCGATAGTGGATGAGATCGGCAATGGCCCCGATCTTCAGGCCGTGCAGGCGCGCGAACTCGACGAGATCGGGCAGCCGCGCCATCGTCCCGTCGTCCTTGAGGATCTCGCACAGCACCGCCGCCGGGGAGTGCCCCGCCAGCCGCGCGAGATCGCAGCAGGCCTCCGTATGCCCGGCTCGGACCAGCACGCCCCCCTCCTGCGCCACCAGCGGAAACACGTGCCCCGGATGCACGATGTCCGAGGGCTTCGCGTCCGGGGCGCAGGCCGCGCGGATCGTCTGCGCGCGGTCGGCCGCGGAGATTCCGGTCGTCACCCCACGCGCGGCCTCGATCGACACGGTGAAGTTGGTGCCGTGCACCGAGCGGTTCACCGGCGTCATCGGCGCGAGGTTGAGCTGCCGGGCGTGCGCTTCGGTGATCGGCATGCAGATGAGCCCGCGCCCGTACTTGGCCATGAAATTGACCGACTCTGCCGTGACGCAATCCGCGGCGATGATCAGATCGCCTTCGTTCTCGCGATCCTCCTCGTCGATCAGGACCGCCATGCGTCCCGCCGTGAGCTCGGCGACGATCTCCTCGACCGAGCTCACGGCGCTCGCGCCCGCGGCGAGAGCGGCGGCCAGCGAGTCGCGGGTGTCGACGGCGTGCAGGCGGGATGCGGTCACGGAGGCGTCTTTCGAGATGGTCTGAGGGGAGCCGTCATTATATAGGTTCGCCCCGCCGCGCCCGGGCCAGCGCATCGCCCCGCTCGCGCGGGCTTGTCAGAAGAACGCCAGCGTCTCGCGCACGAGCTCGCTCGCCGGATCGCCGAGATCGGCCGGTACGCTGAAGTGGTGTCGCGCGGCGATCAGCAGCGGTCCGCGCCGCCCCCGCGGGTGGCACTCCGGCCAGCGCTCCCAGAGCAGCCAGGACTGACGGATGAACTCGCCCGTCTCGTCGGCGCCCGCGGCGATGAGCACGGGTGTCGGCACACGCGGCTGCAGGTGGATCGGGCTCACCAAGTACGCGTGCGCGGCATCGAGGCGCAGATCGGTGTTGAACGACACCTGCACGAGCGGCTCGAGGTCGAACACGCCCGAGAGCGCGAGCGCTCCGCCGATCGCGTCCGCGGGGAGACCGCGCGCGCGCCAATCGGTCGCCACCAGCATCGCGGCCAGATGAGCCCCGGCCGAATGACCCGCGACGACCAGCGGGCGGACCGGCACGCCGTGGCGCTCGCCTTCGCGGAAGAGCCACGCGACCGCCTCGCGGCACTGCTCGACGATGCGCGCGATATCGACCTGCGGACACAGATCGTAGTTGATCACCGCCACCGCGACGTCGCGGGTGACGAAGGGCGGCGCGACGAACGAGTGCTCGGACTTGTCGAGCGCCCGCCAGTAGCCGCCGTGGATGAACAGCAGGGTGCCGCGGGCGCGCGGCGCGAGGAACAGGTCCATCGTCTGCTTCGGCCCGTCGCCGTAGCGGACGTCGAGCCGCGCTTCCAGGCGCGCCCGGGCTGCGGCGCTGTCGACGGCCCAGCGCGCCAGCCATTGCGGATGATCCGGAAACGCCGCCCGAAGATTGTATTCGCGCTCGACGAACTCGACCGGCAGCACGCTCACGGATCGCCCTCGCCGCCCGCGGCGCGCGAGGCTGCGCGGCTCCCTAAGCCGGCGCGCTCGACGCTCATCGCGGCGGCACGATGCGAATGCTCAAGGTTCCCAACCCCTCGATGCGTCCCACGAGCTCGTCGCCCGGGACCACCGCGGACACGCCTGCGGGGGTGCCGGTGAAGACGAGGTCGCCGGGCAGCAGCTCGTAGTACTGCGAGAGGAAGTGCAGCACGTGCGGCACGTCCCAGATCATGTCGGCGAGGTCGCCTCGCTGCCGCGGCTGCCCGTTCACGTCGAGCGCGATCCGGCCGCGGCTGAGATGCCCCACCTGCGTCACCGGATGCACCGGGCCGATGGGCGCGGCCTCCGCGAAGGACTTGCCGATGTCCCAGGGCCGCTTGATCTCGCGCATCGCGTTCTGCAGATCGCGCCGCGTCATGTCGAGGCCAACGGCGTAGCCGTAGATCACTTCGCGGGCGTTTTCCGGCGCGAGCTTCGTCCCGGCGCTGCCGATCGCGACGACGAGCTCGAGCTCGTGCTGGTAGTTCTTCGTCGCCGGCGGATAGCGCACGTCGCCGACCTCGGGGGCGACCACCGGCACGATCGCGTCGGCCGACTTGGTAAAGAAGAACGGCGGCTCCTTGGCCGCGTCACCGCCCATCTCCTTGGCGTGCTCGGCGTAGTTGCGGCCGACGCAGTACACGTGGCGCACGGGGAAGCGCTCGTTGCGGCCGGCTACGGGGACGGAGGGAACGTTCCAGACAGGGATCACGTAGCTCATGGGCCGCCTTGCGGTTGGCTATTCTGCGTCGGGTTGTCTTTCGGGTGCCGCCGCGGCGAACGCGGGCAGCGCGTTGCATCGAGCCTCGATGCGGCTGAGCGTCGGGTACCGATCGAGGGGGATCGCCGCCCGGCGCGCGTTCGCGAGCTGCGGCACCAGGCAGCAGTCGGCCAGGGTGGGAGCGCTGCCGTGACAGAACTCGCCGGTCGCGGATTCGCGCGAAAGCTGCTCTTCGAGCGCCGCCAGCCCGAGGTCGATCCAGTGCCGATACCACGCGTCCTTCATCGCCTCGGTCGCGCCGACCGTGTGGACCAGGTAGCGCAGCACGCGCAGATTGTCGAGCGGATGGATGTCGCAGGCGATCGCCAGCGCGATCGCCCGCACCCGGGCGCGCTCCTCGGGCTTCGCCGGCAGGAGCGGCGGCTCCGGGTGGCGCTCGTCGAGATATTCGACGATCGCGAGCGACTGGGTGAAGGTGCCGCGGTCGTCGGCGAGCGCCGGCACGAGCCCCGCCGGGTTCAGCGTCCGATACGCCGCCGCGCCCTGCTCTCCCCTGCGCAGGTGCACCGCGGCGTACTCGCAGGGCAGGCCCTTCAGGCCCAGCGCGATGCGCACGCGATACGCGGCCGAGGAGCGGAAATAGCCGTAGAGCTTCAAAACGCCGAGATGCCCGTTTGCGCGCGCCCGAGGATGAGCGCGTGCACGTCGTGGGTGCCTTCGTAGGTGTTGACCGTTTCCAGGTTCAGCACGTGGCGGATGACATGGAACTCGTCGACGATGCCGTTGCCGCCGTGCATGTCGCGCGCGACCCTCGCGATCTCGAGCGCCTTGCCGCAGGAATTGCGCTTCATGATCGACGTGATCTCCGGCGCCGCCTTGCCTTCGTCCTTGAGGCGGCCCAGGCGCAGGCAGCCTTGCAGACCCAGCGTGATCTCGGTCTGCATGTCGGCGAGCTTCTTCTGGACGAGCTGGTTGGCCGCGAGCGGCCGGCCGAACTGGCTGCGGTCGAGCGTGTACTGCCGCGCGGCCTGCCAGCAGAATTCCGCGGCGCCGAGCGCGCCCCAGGCGATGCCGTAGCGGGCGCTGTCCAGGCAGCCGAAGGGGCCCTTGAGTCCCTGGACCCCGGGCAGCCGCTGCTCCTCGGCGACGAACACGTCGTCGAGCACGATCTCTCCGGTCACCGACGTGCGCAGGCTGAACTTGCCCTCGATCTTCGGCGCGGACAGGCCCTTCATGCCCTTCTCCAGGATGAATCCGCGGATCACGCCATCGTCGGTCTTCGCCCAGACCACGAACACGTCGGCGATCGGCGCGTTGGAGATCCACATCTTCGCGCCCGTCAGGCGGTAGCCGCCGTCGGCGGCGTGCGCGCGGGTGACCATGCTGCCGGGATCGGAGCCGTGATCGGGCTCGGTCAGGCCGAAGCAGCCGATCCATTCGCCGGTTGCGAGCTTCGGCAGGTACTTCCGGCGCTGCGCCTCCGTCCCGTAGGCGTGGATCGGGTGCATCACGAGCGAGCTCTGCACGCTCATCATCGAGCGATAGCCGGAATCGACGCGCTCGACCTCCCGCGCGATGAGGCCGTAGCACACGTAGGACAGTCCCGCACCGCCGTAGGTCTCCGGCAGCGTGGCGCCCAGGAGCCCCAGCGCGCCCATCTCGCGGAAGATCGCGGGGTCGCTCTTCTCGCGACGAAACGCCTCGGTCACGCGCGGCATGAGCTTCTCCTGCGCGTAGGCGCGGGCCGCGTCGCGGACCATCCGCTCGTCTTCGCGCAGCTGGTCGTCGAGCAGCAGCGGATCGGCCCAGTTGAAAGCCGGCTTCGACGCCTTGATCCGTTCGGGTGCGTTCATGGTCCCTCCGCGTCGCCGATTATCGCCCTCGCGCCGAGGCAGCGTCCACCGCATCCGTCCGACGACCTAGGTCCTCGGTCGAAGCCAGCGAGCGTCGCGTCCTCCTACGATCGGTTGCGAGCGGCTCGACCAGGGCCGCGACGAAAGGCCGACCCATGCGCTGCACCGGACTCTCGCTGCTCGAGCTGCTGGCCGCGATCGCGATCTTCTCGCTCGTGCTCGGTTTCGGCGTGCCGAGCTACCGCGACTGGATCGCGGCGCGGCAGCTCGCGAACCACGCCGAGTACCTCGTCGAAACGCTCAACCAGGCGCGCAGCGAAGCGGTCAAGCGGCAGTCGCGGGTGAACCTGTGCAAGAGCATCGACGGCAGGCAGTGCGCGGCGGCCGGCTCGTGGAGCGCAGGCTGGATCATGTTCGAGGACGACGACCACGACGGCAACATCGACGCCGCCGAGCGCATCATCCGCCTCGCAGGTCCGGCCGGGAACGGGATCACCGTCACCGCCAACCACCCGCTCGAGAGCTACGTCTCCTACACCAATTTCGGCTACGCACGCCTCCTCAACGGCGCGCTGCAGATGGGCACGTTCGTCGTCTGCAAGCCGGGTCAGCAAGCGATCGACGTCGTGCTGGCGAACAGCGGCCGCGTGCGGTTGAGCCGGACCCGTCGACCTTGTCCATAGCGACCGGGGCGAAAAGCGCCGCCGATGACCCCCCGGACGCCGCCTGTCGGCTCTGTCCGGAACATGCCTTGTCGTGTCCTAACCGTTTGTTCGGCCACCGATACCTCATATCGGACCCCCTTTGCCCGCGCCATTCCGGCGACATAACATCCCCGCGTCGAAGAGGGAGCTTTACCGTGCGCAACTCAACGCGGCGCGGGCCGGGCGCCGGCACCCGATACGCGCCATCCGGCTTTACGTTGCTCGAGCTGATGATCGTCTGCGTGATCGTAGCGGTCCTGGCCGCGATCGCCCTGCCGAACTACTCCGACTACGTGAAGCGCAGCAAGATCATCGAGGCCACCTCCGGGCTCTCCGACCTGCGACAGGGGATGGAGCAGTGGTTCCTCGACAACCGAACCTATTCCGGCTATTGCGCCAGCACCGTCGGCCTCACGCGGGTGCAGCCGAACGTGAGGGCGTTCACGCTGACATGCCCTACGGAGAACCCGACGGACTACAAGCTGCAAGCCAAGGGCAACCCCGCCGAAGGCATGGACACCGGGTTCGTGTACACGATCGACAACACGGGCGCGAAGACGAGCACCGGTCCCGCCGGCTGGGCGGGCAACACCACGTGCTGGGCGGTGCGCAAGAGCGGCGAGTGCAGCTAGAGGGCCCGATGCGATGGTCTCCCGATTGCCCGGTTTCACCCTCATCGAGCTGCTGGTCGCGGTGGCGATCTTCGTCTTCCTGATCATGCTCGCCGGACCCATGTACGGGCAGTTCATGGCCAACCACCAGATCCGCAACGCCACCGAATCGATCCTGAACGGCGTTCAGCAGGCGCAGGCGACGGCGGTGCGCAACAACGCGATCACCCGGCTTCTGCTCGATCCCACGACCGGGACCGGCGGCTGGAAGGTTCTGCAGACCATCGACGGCGCCGAGCAGGCCACGCCCGTGCAGCTCTACACCCTGAGCGAAGGTGCGCAGCAGGCGGCGATCTCGGCGCTCCCGCAGGGCGCGACCGAGATCACCTTCGACGGCTTCGGCCGCATCGTGGCCAACGTCGACACGACGGCGACGCTGACCTGCATCAAGGTCGCGCACTCGGTTCTGACCAGCGGCACGCGTCCGCTCAACGTCGCGATCAGCAACACCGGCACGGGCATCGGCACCAAGCTCTGCGATCCGGCGGTCGCGTCGACCGAGCCGCAGGCCTGCCCCGCGGGGTGCGGCTCATGAGCTCGATGCAGAGCCAGAGCGGAGCGTACCTCCTCGAGGCGCTGATCGGCATCCTGATCTTCGCGCTGGGCGTGCTGGGCATCGTCGGCCTGCAGGCGGCGTCGCTGCGCACGACCACCGACTCGTCGCTGCGGGCCGAAGCGGTGTTCGCCGCGAATCAGCTGCTGGGCCAGATGTGGACCGACAACGTCAATAACCTCTCCCCGTACAGCAGCACCTTCGCGGGCCAGCCGTACAGGGACTTCGCGTCCGACCTCAAGCTGGCGCAGGGCGCGGCCTGGGTGCAGGACCCGACGGTCCTGATCGACAACTTCACCGCCGGCAACGCCGCGCCGTCGCTGAGCAGCCATGCGGTCACGATCCAGATCTTCTGGCGCAGCGAGACGGGCGATCCCGTCTGCGCGGGCGGCGTCAAGTGCCACAGCTACACGACCTCGGGCGTGATCGGGGTGAACGGATGAGCCGCATCGGCAGCGCGCGATCGGGCGCACGGCCGCGCGGCTTCGGTCTGGTCGAGATCATGGTCGGGCTGGTGATCGGCCTGATCGCGGTGCTCGTGATCTACCAGGTCTATACCGTCGCCGAAGGCTTCAAGCGCAACACCACCGCGGCCGGCGAAGCGCAGATGAACGGGCTGTTCTCGACGTTCGTGCTGGGCATGGAAGTCGGCAATGGCGGCGCGGCGATGGCGGTCTCCGCCCCGGACCTCGCGTCCTGCGCCGACCCGGTCACCTATCCCGCGACCGACCCGCGGCACTTCGGCGAAACGTTCCGGCCGGTTCCGGTGATCATCTACGACGGAGGCGGAGCCTCCTCGCCCGACGCGTTCGCGGTCAGCTACAGCCTTTCCTCGACGCTCGCCTCCACCGCGATGTTCAACGCCAACGCGCTGCCGGGCGACGCGACGTACCAGATCCAGTCGAGCGGAGGCTTCCACAAGGGCGACCTGATCGTCGGCATCAGCAATCCCGCCGGCACGAACGCGGCCTGCGCGAGCTCCAAGATCACGCTCGATCCCGGCGCCGTGACGGTTCCGCCGACCTGCGACCCGGCGGACCCGAACAAGTCCGGCAACTGCATCGCCAGCGTGACCATCACGCACACCGGCACCGGCATCGCCTACAACGGCAACGGGCTGGTCGGCTCGTCGACGCTGTTCAACATGGGACCGGCCGACCGCGCGCAGAAGGTGGCGTACCGGCTGTGCGACGGCCGGGCCGGCTGCCCGCAACCACCCGCCTGCGCGCCGACCACGCCCTGCTCGCTGGAGAGCGTGCCCCTGCTCGACTCGAACGGCCAGCTTCTGGCCGCTCCCGTCGGCAATCCGCTCGCCTCGAACATCGTGAACATGAAGGTCGAATACGGCGTCGACACGGACCTCGACCAGCTCGGCCTGCTCGACACCTGGGTTCAGGCGACCGCGCCCTGGGACCCCGCCTCGATGCTCACCGGCACGCTCGCGAAGATCAACCAGGTCAAGGCGATCCGCGTCGGGCTGATCGTGCAGAGCGAGCAGTTCGACAAGACGCTCGGCGACTACAACTGGGTGCTATTCGATTGCCCGGCGCACGACAACACCTGCCCCGGGCGGCTGACGGGCACCATCGCCGCGCAGGCCCCGACGGGCAACTGGCGCTACCGCAAGTACGAAACGATCATTCCGCTGCGCAACGAGATATGGAACAAGGCCTCGTGAAATCCGGACACCACCCTTCGCCACCTAGGCGGGCGCCGCTCGCGCGACAGCGCGGCGTGGTGCTGTTCATCGCGCTGATCGTCATGGTGGCGATGAGCCTCGCGGCCATCGCGCTCTTGCGCTCGGTCGACACGACCACCGCCGTGATCGGCAATCTCGGCTTCCGCCAGGCCTCGATACTGCCGGCCAACTACGCGATCGAGGACGCGGCCACGGCGCTGTTCACGGACACCAACACGCCGCCCGCCGTCGCGCGGATCGCGAACGTGACCGCCGACGATCCGACCCAGAACTACTACGCGACTCACGATCCGACGTCCGCCGGCTGGGACGACAAGTTCGGCGTGCCGCTGCCGCTGCAGACCGCCGCCGCGGCGCAGGCGCTCGGTCACCAGCTGCCGCAGGACGGCGCGGGCAACACCATCACCTACGTGATCGAGCGCATGTGCAACCCGAAGGCGCCCGGACAGACGGTCCCGGCGGACAATTCGTCCAACCGCGGCTGGTGCGACATGATGCCGCCGCACCAGCCTCCCGGCTGCACGATCAACGACCCGTGCCCGGGCGCCGACTTCAAGCAGGTCTTCTACCGCGTCACCGTGCGCGTCGACGGCCCCAAGGGCACCAACGCGGTGTCGTTCGTGCAGGCGATGCTCCGCTGAGCGACGACCCACCTCGACGACCGACCATGGCCCGCAACCTGCCTCCGAAACTGCGCCGCTGCCTCGCCGGCGTGCTCGCCGCCCTGATCGGGCTCGGTCCGCTCGCGACCCCCGCGTATGCGCAGCTGGTTCCGCTGGCCGACCAGCCGCTCAACGTCAAGAATTCCGCGCACCCGAATATCATCCTGACCGTCGACGATTCGACGTCGATGCTGTTCGACTTCCTGCCCGACTACGTCGCGGGCACGTACTGCCGCGGCGGCACGGGGGCGATGACGGCGGCCTGCGGCAGCGTCGGTGCGTCGAGCGACTTCACCCTCGTGGGCGGCGGCAAGTACTCCTCGCCGGGCTACGTCTTCGAGCAGTACAACTATCCCTACGATCAATACGCGACCGGCTACGACCCGGCCGGTCCCGGCGCGGGCTGCTATCCGCCGCCCACGCCGCTTCCTACGCCGGCGCCGCCGCCGACCTGCTCGGCCGCGGTGAATCCCGGTCCCCTGCCGGGCATCGCGAGCTATCCGGCAGGACCGCAACCGACGTGGCCCAACAGCCTGCAGCCCTACGAATACTGGCTGTTCTGGCCCGCGCCGCCGCACAGCGCGGGGCTGAACGCGCTCTACTACGATCCGCGCCTCACCTACGATCCGCCGGTCGACGCCACGGGCGCGAGCTATCCCACGATGGATGCCGGCACGACGTCGAACTGGAGCGCGGTGCCGGCGGACACCTGGGCCGGGACCGTCGTCTACGTCGACCTCGTCAACAAGAACGGCGCGACCCCGGTCTACGACGGCCTGTGGTGCAACTCCGACTGGTCGCTTGGCGCGGGGACCGACCCGAGCACCTGCCGCTACAACGGCGAGGGCGGCCCGTCGTTCGCCACGGTTTCCACCGCCGACGGGCAGGACTACACCTATCCCTGGGCGCCGCCGGGCTTCACGGTCAGCGCCTCCGCCGGATCGACCACGGCGCAGACCTACGCCGCGCAGAAGGTGACGCTCACCTCGTCGGCGAATCCGACCGATCCCAACTATGTCAAGTACGGCGCGCTGTTCGGCAAAGCGGTCAGCGCCTCGTGGGCCAACGCCAAGGACCCGAAGTACTTCTACGAGAACGAGAACGTCCTGTGGTGCGACCCGACCAGCCCCTCGTGGCCGCAGACCGGGCCGGTGACGACGCAGACCTGCACCAACTACCAGCTCCAGCACTGCCTCGGATCGCCGGTCGCGGGCAAGTGCGTGAGAAATCCGGGAGCGTGCCTGAACGCGCCGACCTGCAACGGCGCCATCGCCGGCACCTGCGGCGGAGCCCAGCCGCAGCTCTGCAACCTGACGCCCGGCGTGTGCAACAAGCCCGGAGGCGTGTGCAGCACGGGCAGTTGCGGCAGCAAGTCCGACCAGACCTGCAACGGCGCCCGGACCCAGACCTGTCCGACGTCGCCGCAGACCTGCAGCGGACCGTTCGCCCAGACCTGCAACGTGCCCGGCACGCAGACCTGCCAGCCGCCGGTGTGCTCGGTCACCTACGATCCGCCGAATTGCAACCTGCTCCCGCCCGACCCGGAGAATCCCTGCAATGCGGTCACGACCTGCGCGCCGCCGGTGTGCACGCCCGATCCGGGCAGGTGCAGCATCACCGGCGCGACGTGCACGCCGGCCAACGCCGCGACCGCCTGTCCGGCGCAGCCGGGCCAGTGCAGCGTCAGCGGCGCGAGCTGCATGTCCGCGGGAGCCTGCCCCGCCATCGGCACCTGCAGCATCACCGGAGCTGCCTGTACCTCGGATGGCCAATGCGGAACCCTGCCCGGCACCTGCAGCAGGACGGGGCAATCGTGCAACGATGCCACCACCTGTCCCCAGGCCGGCACCTGCCAGGTCGGCGGGGCGGTGTGCACGAGCGACGCCAACTGCCCGGGAACCTGCGCCAATCCGGCGGGCCTGGCGTGCTTCTCCGCCGCGGTGTGCAACGGGACGTGCACTGACGGCTCCACGACGTGCACGAGCAGCGGCCAGTGCCCGGCGACCGCGGGCACCTGCCAGGTGGGCGGCGGCGCGTGCACGGCCAACGCCCAGTGCCCGGGCCAGCCGGCGACCTGCAGCAACGCCGGCTCGAAGAACGGCAACCTCTGCGGCAGCAACGCCGACTGCCTGACGCCCGGCACGTGCAGCAACAACGGTGCGAACAGCTGCACCGTCAGCACCGACTGCGGCCAGGGGCTGTGCACCGACGGCGTGACGGCGTGCAGCTCGAGCGGACAGTGCCCGCAGACCGGAGGGACGTGCAACACCAACGCGCAGGCCTGCACCAGCGACGGCCAGTGTCCGTCGGTCGCCGGCACCTGCTCGATCACCGGCGCGGCGTGCCCGACTGCGGGCATCGATCCGGTTCACTGTCCGTTCATCGGCGTGTGCAGCGTCACCGGCGCCGCCTGCACGCCCGCGACCGCCGGCACCGACTGCCCGTCGCTGACCGGCCCGCTGCCGCCGAGCGCGGCGGTCTGCAGCACCGGCGGCGTCGGAGGCGTGGCCGCCGCGACACTGCGCAACGATGCCGAGAACGCGGGCGTCGTGTGCCGCCGGAACAACAAGAGCTCCGGCACCTACACCTCCGGGGCGCTCGACTATCCCTCGGGCAAGTACCTGACGCCGATCATCGGCGGCACGGGCGCCGACGCCTGCACGGTGACCGATCACTACGTGGCCGTCCCGCGCCACTACTGGAAGAGCGAAGTCGAGTGGTGCGACAAGAAGATCGCGGTCGCCGGCGACAAGTGGCTTGGCTTCGGCACCGACGCCGGCGGCACCTGCCAGGCCAGCAAGGACGCCACCCACGTCTATCCGCGCTTCTTCCAGTTCGGCACGACGAGCTTCGTCGACAACTACAACACGCCCGCGTTCCAGCGCGTCGACCTCGACATCGCCCAGCGCGCGACCGCGACGTTCACGCACACCTGGATCGACGCCTCCGCGCAGACGCAGACGATCACGCGCAACTTCGACGAGGAGATGACCAACTACGCCAACTGGTTCGCGTACTACCGCACGCGGATCCTGGCGGTGAAAACGGTCACCTCGCTCTCCTTCACGGCGCTCGACGATCAGTACCGCGTCGGCTTCGCGACCATGTCGAACGGGCTGACGACAAACGCGTCGCAATTCGATCCGGCCACATTCGTCGATATCCAGGACTTCACGCCGGCGCAGAAGACCGCGTGGTTCAAGCAGCTCTTCGCGATCGCGATCCCGCTGCAGCTCGAGACGCCGACGCTCGATTCGATGGTCCGCGTCGGGCAGTACTTCCTGAACGGCGGCAGCTCCGACTTCACCGGCGCGAGCGACCCGATCACGCTCTCCTGCCAGAAGAACTGGCACATGCTGTTCACCGACGGCTTCACCAACCAGGCGAAGCTGCCCACGACGCTCGTCGCCGACCAGGACAATATCGTGCCGACGTTGCCGGAGACGCTCGACCCGGTCGCCACCGGCATCGTCCCCGGTTCGCCGTGGCCACCGCCGTTCCGCGAGGATCCGACGGCCGGCGCTTCCAATGCCGCATCCGACTACGCGATGAACTATTGGGTGACGGACCTGCGGCCAACGGGCGCGGTCAGCACCGACAACGTTCCGGCCACGAGCAAGGATCCGGCGACCTGGCAGCACCTGAACTTCGCCGCGATGTCGCTCGGCACGCAGGGCAAGCTGCCGACGTCGAACCAGTCGCTCACCGAGAACATGCTCGCTTCGGGCGCGCTGCAGTGGCCGCAGCCGTACCCGACGGTCTACAGGCCGGACAACTCCGGCGTCGACGATCTGTGGCACGCGGCGACCAACGGCCGCGGACGCTTCATCAATGCCGGCAACGCGGCGGAGCTCAAGCTCGGCATGGGCCAGATCCTGCAGGACATCACCAACCAGGCCGGATCGCGCGCAGGCGTGGGGCTCGCGAGCAGCTCGATCTCGCTGCTGAACCACGCCGTGTACCGCGTAACGTTCCAGCCCGGCTGGGCCGGCACCCTCACCAAGATCGACATCAACGTCGTCACGGGCGCGGAGGTCGGCAACCTCTGGGAGGCCGCGACGCAACTCCATACCGCACTCACCCCGACCGCAGTCGATCCAACCTGCTCGATCTCCGGCTCGTGCCCGTGGTTCACCAATCGCAGGATCTTTACGACCGACGATACCGGCACGAGCGTCCCGTTCCTCTGGAACAACCTCTCCTCGCCGCAGCAGGACTCGCTCGCACCGGGGCAGCCGGCCGTCGGCCAGGCCGTGCTCGAATACCTGCGAGGGAATGCGGCCAACGAAGGCGTATCGCTCGACCAGTTCCGGGTGCGCGCGACGGCGTCGTTCGGCGAGAACTTCCTGGGCGACATCGTCGACTCGCAGGCCCTCTACATAGGGCCTCCGAACTCGCCGTACCTCGACGGCAACGACGCGGGCTACTCCGCGTTCGCCTCCGCCCAGGCGAGCCGCCCGGCCCGCGTCTACGTGGGCGCCAACGACGGCATGCTGCACGCTTTCGACGACGCGACCGGCGACGAAGCCTGGGCCTTCGTCCCGCACGACCTGTATCGACCCGACAGCACGGGCCTCGGCGCACTGGCCTACCAGGACGGCGCGCTGCCGCCGTTCCGCCATCACTTCTACGTCGACTCGACGCCGCGCGTCGTCGACGTGAACCTCGGCGGAGACTGGCACACGATCCTGGTCGGCGGCCTCGGCAAGGGCGGCCGGTCCTACTACGCGCTCGACGTGACGAACCCGGGTGCCGTCACAGACGAAACTACTGCCGCCTCGCAATACCTGTGGACGTTCACCGACGACAACATGGGCTGCAGCTACGGCCGGCCCATGCTCGCGAAGACGCGCGCGTTCGGCGGCAAGTGGCTGATGGTAGTGGCGGCGGGTTACAACAACGACGGTACCGACCCGTCGGTGTGCAACCCCGGCACGGGCGACGGCAAGGAGCGCATCTTCTTCGTCGACGCCGCGACCGGCAAGAAGCTCAAGGAGATGACGACGGGTGCCGGCGGCGCGACCAACGCGCTGGCCCAGATCGCCGGCTACACGCAGGATTTCCGCAACCAGCTGATCGACCAGATCTACGGCGGCGACCTCGCGGGCAATTTCTGGCGCTTCGACGTCTCGGACCCGGACCCCAACAACTGGACCGTGGCGCTGATGGCGCAGCTCACCGACGCAGGCGGCGTAGCGCAGCCGGTCACGACGCCGCCGCAGATCGAGGTCGATCTCTCGAACAGCGTCGACCGCTGGGTCTTCATCGGCACCGGCCGCCTGCTGGACGACAGCGACCTGTCCGATCCGACGATCGCCAACCAGCAGCAGACGTTCTACGCCATGCGCGACGGCACGACGACGACGCCCAACCCGATCACCACGCCGCTGCAGCGCAGCGACCTCGTGCCGCTGTCGAGCGTGAGCAACGGCGAGCTGCTCGGGCTGACCAGCAAGCCCGCCAAGGGCTGGTACGACGACCTGCCGGCCGGCCAGCGCATCATCACGCCGGTGCAGGCTGCCGTATCGGTCGTCGCGTACGCCGGTACCTCCCCTCAGGACAATCCCTGCCTGACAGGCGAGCCGGCGACGCTCTACGTCCGCGGCTTCTCCACCGGTCAGTCGCTGCTCGACGATGCCGGCGGCAACCCCATCCTGAGCCTCCCCGCGCCACAGGGTGCGGTCGGTCTGGACATCACGATCTTCAGCGACTCCAGCGGCTCGCAGTCCGCCGCCGGCATCGACATTCGCGTGGCCGTCACGGCGGGTACGACCGGCGACGTGGTGTTCCAGCACATCAATCCGCCGGCGTTCCTGGCCGCCCACCGGATGTCGTGGCGCTTGCTGGGCCAGTAGGCGCCGATCGAGACGCTCGGAGGTCGATGGCGCTTTCGCGTGGGCGAAGGCGCCATTGACGCGAGCACGATGCGCGGCGCAGCCTTGGTCCGCATGAACGGCATCTCCTCCCGCCTCGACGATGGCGAGCTCAAGCGCGCCTACGATCGGCGGCTGTCGATCGCGGTCGGCGCGTCGCTCGTGATCCATGCGCTCACGATCGCCGCCATGCGCGGCCTGCCTGCCGTCTACGGCTTCCCGCAGCCCGGGCCCAGCAGCCTTCCTGTGCTTCGGGCCGTGCTCGAGGGGCCGAAGACCGAGCCTGCGCCCGCCGAGCCTTCCGAGCCCGTGACCATGCTCGAGCCGGAGATCGAGCAGCCTCCCGCGGAGCATGCGATCGAGCTGCCCAAACCGCCGCCTTCTCCGCCCACCGGACCGCCATCGGGCGGCAACCCCGCGCGCGCCGGCGCCGATACGCCGGAGGTCAGCATCGCAGTGGGCATGATCGATGATCCGTCACGGCTCGGCGCGGAGCAGGTCGCCATGCTCGTGCAGCGCTTTCCGCAGCGGGTTGCGAGGCCGCCGGTGCTGCTCGGCTCGCCGATCATCGCGTATCCGCCCGAGGCGCTGTCCTCCGGACTCGAGCGGCGCGTCGAGGTGCTGCTGACGCTGGGGGCGGACGGGTCGATCGCCGAGACGCAGCTCGTGCACGACGATCCGCTGTTCGGACCGCCGGTGCTGGATGCGATCAAGACCCTGCGCTTCGCGCCGGCCGAGATCGACGGCAAGCCCGTCCCCTACTGGGCGATCGTCGAGGTCGTCTTCTCGCTGGGCAGGCCGAGAGCCCCGGTCGCGCAGCGCGTGGCGCCGCGACGAGGCCTGATCCTGTCGCCTCAGCCCAGCGTCGGCAGATGAAAGCCGGGCGCCGCGCTGCCATCATTCGGCCAGCGCGCGGTGACCGCCTTGCCGCGGGTGTAGAAGCGCACGCCGTCCATGCCGTGCACGTGCAGGTCGCCGAACAGCGAGTTGCGCCAGCCACCGAATGAGAAGAACGCCATCGGCACGGGAATCGGCACGTTGATGCCGACCATGCCCACCTCGACGTCGAGCTGGAAGCGCCGCGCCGCGAACCCGGAGCGCGTGAACAGCGCCGCACCGTTCGCGTAGGGGTTGGCGTTAATCAGCGCGATCGCCTCTTCGAGGGACTGCGTCCGCACCATGACCAGCACCGGCCCGAAGATCTCCTCGCGATAGATGGTCATGTCGGACTGCGTGTCGTCGAAAAGCGTCGGTCCGACGAAGAAGCCGTTCTCGTGGCCCGGAATCTGCGGCTTGCGCCCGTCGACCACCAGCGTGGCGCCCTCCGCGACGCCGCGGTCGATCAAGCCCATGATGCGGTCGCGGGCGGCACAGTTGATCACCGGCCCCATCTCGGACTCCGGCCTGTCCCCGGGGCCCACGCTGATGCGCCGCGCCCGCGCGGCGAGGCGATCGCGGAGCGCGTCGCCCGCCTCGCCCACCGCGACGACGACCGACACTGCCATGCAGCGCTCGCCGGCGGAGCCGTAGGCCGCGCCGATCAGCGCCTCGGCGGCGAAGTCGAGATCGGCATCGGGCAGCACGACCGCGTGGTTCTTCGCGCCGCCCAGCGCCTGCACCCGCTTGCCGCGCGCGGTGCCCGTCTCGTAGATGTAGCGCGCGATCGGCGTCGAGCCGACGAACGACACGGCCTTGATGTCCGGATGCGCGAGGATCGCGTCGACGGCTTCCCTGTCGCCGTGAACGACGTTCAGCACGCCGTCGGGCAGCCCGGCCTCGGTCGCGAGCTCCGCCATGCGCAGTCCCATGCTGGGATCGCGCTCCGAGGGCTTGAGCACGAACGTGTTGCCGCAGGCAATCGCGATGGGGAACATCCACATCGGCACCATCGCGGGAAAATTGAACGGCGTGATGCCGGCGCAGACGCCGACCGGCTGGCGCAGGGAGAACGAGTCGACGTCGGTCCCGACGTTGTCGCTGAACTCGCCCTTCACGAGATGCGGGATGCCGGTCGCGAACTCCACGACTTCGATGCCCCGCGTGATCGAGCCCTCGGCGTCGGCGACCGTCTTGCCGTGCTCCTGCGAGATCAGGCGCGCCAGGTCCTTCCGGTGCGCTTCGAGCAGCTCGCGGAAGCGCATGAGCACGCGCGCGCGGCGAAGCGCCGGCGCCGCCCTCCATGCCGGCAGCGCGGCGCTGGCCGCGGTCACCGCATCAGCGACGTCCTCCGCCGTGGCGAACGGGACGTGGCGCAGGACCTCGCCGGTGGCCGGGTTGGTGACTTCTCCGTAGCGCCGGGTGCGCGCAGTCACCGCGCGTCCGCCGATCCACAGCGGCAGGCGCTCCAGCGTGGTCAAGTCCATGGCTTCCCCTCCAGTCTCATTTCCCGGCTTCAGGATCGCTCCTGCAGGCGCGCGACGTAGCGCGCCACGAGGTCGATCTCCAGGTTGACCGATGCGCCGGGC
Organism: Casimicrobiaceae bacterium; assembly: GCA_035501595.1. Classification (GTDB taxonomy): domain Bacteria; phylum Pseudomonadota; class Gammaproteobacteria; order Burkholderiales; family Casimicrobiaceae; genus PALSA-1003. Next base: position 39,970 of record DATJVX010000065.1, read on the forward strand.
TCGAGTTCGCGCAGCGTCGTCGCCGCCAGTGTATGCGGGATCAGGTTGACCGCAAAGCGGCGAGCGGCGACGGCGTTGACCGTGAGGCTGACGCCGTCGACCGCGATCGAGCCCTTGGCAGCGATGAAGCGTGCCAGCGCCTCCGGTGCCTCGATCTCGATCTGCGTGCTGGCTCCCTCGCCGCCGAGCGGCTCGACGCGAGCGACCGTGCCGACCCCGTCGACGTGCCCGGTCACCAGGTGTCCGCCGAGCCGATCCGAGAGGCGGAGCGCCTTCTCCAGGTTGACCTCGCCGAGCCGGTCGAGACCCGCCGTGCAGCGCAGCGTCTCGGCGGACACGTCGAAGGCGAGCAACTGCCCGGACACGCCGACGACGGTGAGGCAGCAGCCGGCGACGGCGATGCTGTCGCCCGCGGCGACGTCGGAGAGGTCGAGGTTCCCGGCGTCCACCTCGATGCGCCTGCCGTCGCCGTGCGCCCGGGCCCGGGCGATGCGGCCGATGCCCTGGACGATGCCGGAGAACATCAGGAAGGCGGCGCGCCGACGCGCGCCACGATGCGCCAGTCGTCGCCGACGCGCTCGTGCTCGCGGATCGCGAGTGGAATGCGCGCGGCGAGCTGCCCGAGCGGCGAGGGCAGCGCGAACATACCGCGCGCCGGATCGCCCAGCAGACACGGCGCGACGTAGAGCAGCAGCTCGTCGACGAGCCCCGCGGCCAGCAGCGCGCCGTTGAGCTTGGCGCCCGCCTCGACCTGGACCTCGTTCACCTCCCGATCGCCGAGAAACCGCATCATGGCGGCGAGATCGACGCGGCCGTCGGAGCCTGGCAGCGAAACGTGCTCCACGTTCGAAGGCCACGTCGCCCGCGCCGTCTCCGCGGAGAAGACGAGCACCCTGCCGCTCGCGAGCAGCCGCGCGCCCGGCGGCAGCTCGCCGCGGCGATCGATCACGATCTTGAGCGGCTGGCGCGGGGTTTCGACGGCGCGGACGCTGAGCTGCGGATCGTCCTGGCGCACCGTGCCGATCCCGGTCAGGATCGCGCAGGCTCGAGCGCGCCAGCGGTGTCCGTCGGCACGGGCCGCGGCACCGGTGATCCACTGGCTCGCACCGTCCTCGAGCGCGGTCCTTCCGTCCATGCTGGCCGCGACCTTGACGCGAACCCAGGGACGCGCTTCGCGCACGCGCTTGATCCAGCCCGGGTTGAGCTCGCGCGCTTCCTCCTCGAGAAGCCCCGCCGCGACCGCGATGCCCGCCGCGCCCAGGCGCGCCGCCCCCCCTCCCGCGACCGAATCGGGATCCTGCATCGCGAATACGACACGGGCGATGCCGGCGCCGATCAGGGCTTCGGTGCACGGCGGCGTCCGGCCGAAGTGATTGCACGGCTCGAGCGTGACGTAGAGCGTGGCGCCGCGCGCCGTCTCGCCGCGCGAGACGGCGTCGGCGAGGGCGCGTACTTCGGCGTGATCTCCGCCCGCGCGCTCGTGCCATCCTTCCCCGACCACCCGGCCGTCGCGCACGATCACGCAGCCCACGCGCGGGTTGGGCGTCGTCGTGAACAGCCCGCGCGCCGCAAGCTCGAGCGCACAGCGCATGTGCTCGCGATCGCGGTCGTCGAACGCGTTCACGCGGCAGGGTCGATCGTGGGATGACACGTGGCCCGGAACGGGGCCGTGGCCCGGGTTGAACGAAGCGATGCCCGGGACCTCATCGCGGGACCGTCATCGCCCAGGGTTGGCCGCCCCTCACCCCTGGCTACGCGCGCGACTTGCGTCGGGCCGCGGCCGGCTCGACTTCCTTCAGCGCGTCGCGAAAATCGGCGGCGTCCTGAAAGCTGCGGTATACCGAGGCGAAGCGGATGTAGCCCACCTTGTCGAGCTTGTAGAGCTCGCGCATCACCATCTCGCCGATCTGGCGCGATGCGATCTCGCGCTCTCCCAGGCTCAGCACCTGCTGAACGATGCGCTCGACCGCCTGGTCGACGTACTCGGTCGGGACCGGCCGCTTGTGCAGCGCGCGCTGGAAACCGTTGCGGATGCGCGCGACGTCGAAGTCCGCGCGCGTCCCGTTCTGCTTGACGACCTGCGGCAGCCGCAGCTCCGCGTTCTCGTAGGTCGTGAAGCGCTTCTGGCAGGCGACGCAGCGGCGGCGGCGGCGGATCGAGTCACCGGGCTCCGAGACCCGGGAGTCGACGACCTGCGTGTCGGGGCTGCCGCAGAACGGGCACTTCATGACCTGGGGAAGAGCCTACTGCTTAGCTTCCGCCGGCCGATAGACCGGGAACTTCGCGGTGAGCGCGGCGATCTGCCCGGCGACGCGCTTCACGGTGCGCTCGTCCTGTGGCGACTCCAGCAGGTCGGCCATGAGGTGCGCGAGCTGCTCGCATTCGATCTCGCTGAAGCCGCGGGTGGTGATCGCCGGGCTGCCGATCCGGATGCCGCTGGTCACGAAGGGCTTCTCGGGGTCGTTGGGAATCGCGTTCTTGTTGACCGTGATGTGGGCGCGGCCGAGCGCAGCTTCGGCGTCCTTGCCCGTGATCTTCTTCGCGCGCAGATCGACCAGGAACATGTGCGAATCGGTGCCGCCGGAGACAATGCGCAGGCCCCGCTCGCGCAGCACGGTCGCCAGCACGCGCGCATTCTCGAGGACGCGCTGCTGGTAGACGCGGAATTCGTGCGTCTGCGCCTCCTTGAGCGCGACCGCCTTGGCCGCGATGACGTGCATCAGCGGGCCGCCCTGGAGCCCCGGGAAGACGGCCGAGTTCACGAGCTTCTCGTGCTCCTCGCCGGCGAGGATGAGCCCGCCGCGCGGACCGCGCAGCGTCTTGTGCGTCGTCGTCGTGACGAAGTGAGCCGCGCCCACCGGGCTCGGATAGAGGCCGGCCGCGACCAGCCCCGCGTAATGCGCCATGTCGGCCATCAGGTAGGCGCCGACCGAGTCCGCGATGGCGCGGAAGCGCGCCCAGTCGATCACCCGCGAATAGGCCGACGCCCCGGCCACGATGAGCTTCGGCTTGTGCTCCTGCGCGAGCTTCTCCGCCGCGGCGTAGTCGATGAGCTCCGTCTCGGCGTCCAGCCCGTAGCTCACGACGTGGAACCACTTGCCCGAGAGGTTGACCGGCGAGCCGTGCGTGAGATGGCCGCCGTGCGGCAGCGCCATGCCGAGCACCGTGTCGCCCGGCTTGAGCGCCGCGAAGAACACCGCCTGGTTGGCCTGCGCCCCGGAGTGCGGCTGCACGTTGGCGAACTCGGCGTCGAAGAGCTTCTTCGCCCGATCGATGGCGAGCCTCTCGGCGACGTCGACGAACTCGCAGCCGCCGTAATAGCGTTTGCCGGGGTAGCCTTCGGCGTACTTGTTGGTGAGCTGCGAGCCCTGCGCGGCGAGCACCGCCCGGCTCACGTAGTTCTCGGATGCGATCAGCTCGACGTGCGCCTCCTGGCGCGCGTTCTCGTCGCTGATCGCGCGCCACAGCTCGGGGTCCGCCTGGGCGAGCGTGAGTTCGCGGTGAGGCATGGGTCGGGGAACGTCGGGAAAGACGAGGATTCTAGCATTCTGCGCCGTCGCGGTCGCCGGACGGCTGCGGCCGCGGGAGATATGCATATAATCGCGGCCATTCGCTGCCAAAAAACCCCGGGGGAGCCGTGTCGTTCCTGCTTTCGCTGTCCAGGCTGATCGACGGGCTGAGCGAGCGCATCGGCCGCAGCTTCAACTGGCTGGTGCTGGCCACCGTTCTCATCAGCGCCGCCAACGCTGTCGTCCGGAAGGCGTTCAACTACAGCTCCAACTCGCTGCTCGAGATCCAGTGGTACATCTTCTCGGCGATCTTCCTGCTGCTCGCCGGATACACGCTGCTGCGCAACGAGCACGTGCGCATCGACGTGGTCGCCCACCGACTGTCGAAGCGCACGCAGGCCTGGATCGACATCGTTGGCACGCTGTTCTTCCTGTTCCCGATGGCCTTCCTGATCATGTGGCTGTCGTGGCCGGTGTTCGTTGACGCCTGGGCGCGGCACGAGGTCTCCACGAATGCCGGCGGGCTCGTCATCTGGCCAGCGCGGCTCCTCGTGCCGATCGGCTTCGCGCTGCTGATCGTGCAGGGCGTCTCGGAGCTGATCAAGCGCATTGCCTTCCTGCGCGGCCTCATCCCCGACCCTTCCGAGAAGCAAGTCGACAGGACCGCCGAGGAAGAGCTCGCGGCAGAGATCCTCCACGCGCGCGGCGAGGGCGACCTTGCGGAGAGCTTCGTCAAGCAGGCGAAGGACGAGCGGCCATGAGCGCCTTCCTCGTCGGGAACATCGCGCCGCTGATGTTCGGGTCGCTGGTGATCATCCTGCTGCTGGGCTACCCGGTCGCGTTCTCGCTCGCCGCGGTCGGCGTCGCCTATGCCGCGCTCGGCATCAAGCTCGGGCTCCTCGGGCCGGAGCTGGTCCAGGCGCTCCCGGAACGGCTGTGGGGCGTTATGTCGAACGACACGCTGCTCTGCGTCCCGTTCTTCACCTTCATGGGACTCATCCTCGAGCGCAGCGGCATGGCCGAGGACCTGCTCGACACGATCGGCCAGGTTTTCGGGCCCGTGCGCGGCGGTCTCGCCTACGCGGTCATCTTCGTCGGCGCGCTGCTCGCGGCGACGACTGGAGTGGTGGCGGCCTCGGTGATCTCGATGGGACTCATCTCGCTGCCGATCATGCTTCGCTACGGCTACGACCGCAGGTTCGCTTCCGGCGTGATCGCCGCCTCGGGTACGCTTGCCCAGATCATTCCGCCGTCGCTGGTGCTGATCATCATGGCCGATCAGCTGGGCAAGTCGGTCGGCGACATGTACGCCGGCGCGTTCATTCCCGGGATCACGCTGGCCGCGCTCTACGCGCTCTACGCGCTCGGCGTGAGCAGCGTGAAGCCAAAATGGGCGCCGGCGCTGCCTCTCGAGGCGAGAACGCTGCGCGAGGCCGACGGCAGCACGGGCACGCGCTCGCTGCTGGTGCTCGCGATCGTCTCGGTGCTCGCCGCGGTCGCATTCGCCAAGTGGTACCTGCCCGCGCGGACGCCGACCGACGAGATGATCGTCGAGGCAACGAGCTTCGGCACCGGCGTGGCCTTCCTCGCCGCGGTGCTCAACCGCGCGCTCAAGTTCGGCATGCTCTCGCGCCTCGCCGAGCGCGTGACCTTCGTTCTCATCCCTCCGCTCGCGCTCATCTTCCTCGTTCTCGGGACGATCTTCCTCGGCGTGGCCACCCCGACCGAGGGTGGGGCCATGGGCGCCAGCGGCGCGCTGATCATGGCCGTGGCGCGCAAGCGTCTGTCGTGGAAGCTCCTGAAGCAGGCGATGGACACGACGGCGAAGCTCTCGACCTTCGTCGTGTTCATCCTCATCGGCGCGCGCGTGTTCAGCCTCACGTTCTACGCGGTGAACGGCCACGTCTGGGTCGAGCACCTGCTCTCGAGCCTCCCCGGGGGGCAGCTCGGCTTCCTGATCGTGGTGAACCTGGTCATCTTCGTGCTGGCGTTCTTCCTCGACTTCTTCGAGCTCTCCTTCATCGTGATCCCCCTCGTCGGGCCGGTGGCGGACAAGCTCGGCATCGACCTGATCTGGTTCGGCGTGCTCCTCGGCGTGAACATGCAGACGTCCTTCATGCATCCGCCGTTCGGCTTCGCGCTGTTCTATCTGCGCAGCGTCGCGCCCGCCAAGGACTACGTCGACCGGGTCACCAGGAAGCTCACGCCGCGGGTGACGACGGGTCAGATCTACTGGGGCGCGGTGCCGTTCGTGCTGATCCAGCTCATCATGGTGGCGCTGGTCATCGCCGTGCCCCAGATGGTGATGGTGTACAAGGCCGGCGAGAGCAAGGTCGACCCGACGAAGATCGAGATCGAGCTCCCGCCCTCCGACCTCGAGCGCCCACCTGCGCCGACCGAGCAGCAGGAACAGAAACAGGAAGACGAAAGCGCCGAGTCGCTCGAGAACGCTTTCAAGCAGCTCTCACCCGAGAAGCCGCCGGCGAAGAAATAGCGTCGCGACGGCCGCCCCGCAGAAACGAAAAGCCCCGCCTGCGCGGGGCTTTTCTCGCCGCACGGAAGCGTCAGCCCTTCTTCGGAGCCGCGGCCTGCTGGCTGGCCGTCGCCATGAACTGGTCGAAGTTCTGCTCGGCGACGCGGAACCACAGGATGTCCTCGTCCCGGAACTTCTTCCAGGGCTCGTAGATCTTCTTGAATTTCGGATTGGTTTCGGCGAAGCCGTCGTAGACCTCGACCGCGGCCTTGTAGCAGGCCTGCATGATCTCGCGCGGGAACGGCCGCAGCTGCACGCCCGCCGCAACGAGGCGGCGCAGCGCCGGCGGATTGAGCGTGTCGTACTTCGCCATCATGTCGACATTGGCTTCCGCGCAGGCCGACTCGAGGACCGCCTGGTAGTCCTTCGGGAGCTCCGACCACGCCTTGGTGTTGACGAAGAGGTCGAGCTCGGGGCCGCCTTCCCACCAGCCAGGGTAGTAATAGTACTTCGCCACCTTGTACAGGCCGAGCTTCTCGTCGTCGTAGGGTCCGACCCATTCCGCCGCGTCGATCGTGCCTTTCTCCAGCGCCGGATAGATGTCGCCGGCCGCGAGCTGCTGCGGCACGAGGCCCAGCTTCTGCATCACCACGCCCGCTGAGCCGCCGATGCGCATCTTGAGGCCCTTCATGTCGGCGACCGTCTTGAGCTCCTTGCGGAAGAAGCCGCCCATCTGCGCGCCCGTGTTGCCCGCCGGGATGCTGTAGACGTTGTAGTCCTTCATGAACTCGCGCATCAGCTCCAGGCCGCCGCCGTGATACATCCAGGCGTTCTGCTGGCGGCAGTTCAGCCCGAAGGGAATCGCGCAGGCGAGAGCGAAGGTTGGGTCCTTGCCGAAAAAGTAGTACGGCGCGGTGTGGGCGCACTGCACGGTGGCGTTCTGCACGGCGTCCAGCACCTGCAGCCCGGGAACGATCTCGCCGGCAGCGAAGGCCTGGATCTGGAACTTGCCGTTGGTCGCCTCGGCGACGCGCTTGGAGATGAGCTCGCAGCCGCCGAACAGCGTGTCGAGGCTCTTCGGCCAGCTCGCTGCCATGCGCCATTTCACTTCCGGCTGCGTGCCCTGACCGATCGCCGGCGCGGCTACCGCGCCCGCGGCCAGCCCGGCGCCGGCTTTTCTCAGGAATGAGCGACGTTGCATTGCATGATCCTCCAGTTGATGAACTACGGCACGGCACGACCACCCACGCGCCCGTTGCGCCGCAAGAGTCTTTGCCCTCGCTCGCCGCAGCGGAGCCTTTGGTTCGCGGGCGATTCTAACGCATTCCGCTCTCGGGCCCGAGCGGGGCGGCTCAGCCGGCGAGCTTGCGCACCGCGCTGAACAGCGACCACGCCCAGCCGACCTGGCGCTCGAGCGTCTGTGTGAAGCGGATCAGATAGCGCGCGTTGCCCGTGTCGAGCTCGACCATGCCGCCGGGCAGGAAACGATCGTCCGGCCCGATCAGGCTGCGCTGCGCGGACTGGCGATTGTCGGCATGCGCTGGGAGATACACGCCGAAGAACGGCCGGTCGACGCCCGCGCGCTGCGCGTCGAGTGGCGCGACCCAGCTGCGGAGCAGCACCCGCACGATGCGACGGGCGATGACCTCGACGCCGCACACGACCTCGTCGGCCTGCTGCCGCTGCATGCGCCGCACGACCGCCAGCTCCCAGCGATCGCCGTCGCGGATCGCGATCACCTCCCCGAGCTTCGACGGCGCCTCGCTGGCCGGTGCGATCATCCGGCAGCCGCTCTCGCTGCGGTTGACGACCCTCCACTGCGATCCGCGGACGCGCCGGGCGATCGAGTCGGGATTGCTCGTCGGAGTGCCGAGCTGCGTGACTTCGTCGTAACTGTGCACCCCGCCGGCGCTCTTCGCCCCGGAATCGAGGTGCTCGACCTCGGCGATCGCGCGGGTCAGCGCCTGGAGGCCGATGACCACGCGCACCTCGGACTCGCTCGACTTGCGCGGCGCGCGCGGCGAAAACGCGAGCGCGTCCGGCCCGTAGAGCGCCGCGAGCCGCATCAGCAGGAGCTTCTGCTCCCGCGGCGGGAGCGATCCGGGAAGCTCGCGCTCGGTATCCTGCGTCGGCAGCACGCGCATCTTCTCGACCACGCGCGAGTAGACCGGCGTCGCGTCGAGAAACATGAGACGCCCGCCGGGCTGCGGCCGCTCCTGGCGCTTGAGCCCCTGCGTCCCGGACAGGTCGACGAAGAAGTTCGCGCCCGTTCCGGGCGGCGGCATGAGCGCGACGGAAGGCGTCCATTCCTCGAGCGATCGCGCCACCCACTCGACCTGATCGGGCGTGAAGTTGCCGCTGTCGAGGCGCATGAGAAGAAGCGCCCGGATGTATTCCTGCTCGAGCGAGCGGTCGGGCTGGCTGAACGCGCCGGCGCCGTCGGCCAGCGGCTCGCGCTGCCAGCCTCGCATGCGCGCGAACTCGTAGAGCTCGTGCAGCTCGCGCCACTGCGCCGGAATCCAGTGCCCGTAGCGGAACAGGCGGAACTTGCCGTCGACGCCCTTGTAGTGCGCGAGGCGGACCAGCACGCGCGGCAGCACGGTCTTCCAGCGCTTCTGCTCGCCCGCCGCATAGCCCGCCTTGAGCGTCGCCTGGTACGCCGCGGTGAAGGCCTTCACGAGATCGAACACGCCGTGCCACAACCGCGTCTCGATGCTGCTGGACCGCTGGTAGTTGGCCGTGTACTGCGCGGTCAGCTGCGAAACGATCGGCTCGCAGCGGGCGTCGATGTGCAGCAGCGCTTCGGCCTGGCCCGGGCCGATGCGCCGGCGGGCGCCCGGGAACGCGGTGACGAGCTCGAGCACCTCCTTCTGCAGGTCCAGCGGATCCCCGGCCGGCAGCACCGAGAGCCAGCGCGTCGCGGCACTGCTCCCGCGCAGCGGATCGCGCAGCGTCCGCTGCCAGGTGCGCAAGCGCTCGCGCAGCGGCCGCTTGGGCAGGACGGGGCCGGCGCGGGCGTTAGTTGCCTGCAACGGTCATCGCTCCGATCAGGACGGAGCCGCAGTGACGCGACCCGCGCGCATCGACGTCGGCGCCGATCGCGACGATGTCGCGGTACATCCGGGTCAGGTTGCCCGCGACGGTGATCTCCTCGACGGGGTACGCGACCTCGCCGCCCTCGATCCAGTAGCCGGCCGCGCCCCGCGAATAGTCCCCGCTCACGGGGTTGACGCCCTGCCCGAGCAGCTCGGTCACGAGCACGCCCCGGCCCATGCGACGCAGAAGCTGTGGCAGGTCCTCGGACCCGTGCGAGACCACCAGGTTGTGGTTCCCGCCGGCATTGCCCGTCGACACGAGCCCGAGCTTGCGCGCGCTGTAGCTGCCGAGGAAATAGCCCTGCACCACGCCGTCGCGCACGACGTCGCGCGGCTGGGTGGCCACGCCCTCGTCGTCGAACGGCGCGGAGGCCTGCCCGCGCACCAGGTGCGGCTCTTCGCGGATCGTCACGTGCGGAGCGAAGACCCGCTTGCCGCGGCTGTCGAGCAGGAACGAGGTCTTGCGATACAGGCTGCCCCCGCTCGTGGCATTGACGTAGTGGCCGATGAGTCCGGTCGCGACCGGCGCCTCGTAGATCACCGGGCACTCGACGGTGGCGAGCTGCCTCGCCCCCAGTCGCCGGACTGTCCGCTCGCCGGCGGTGCGGCCCACGGTCGCGGCGGCTTGCAGATCGTCGGCGGAGCGCGCGGCGCTGTACCAGTCCTCGCGCTGCATCCCGCTCTCGTCTTCGCCGATCACGGAGCAGTAGATGCCGTGGCGCGACGTGGCGTAGCCGCCGGAGAACCCGAGGCTGTTGGCGTACACGAACTGCCCCTCGTGGAGCGACACCGTCGCGCCGTCCGAGTTGGTGAGACGCCGATCGACGGCGAGCGCGGCGGACTCGGACTCCCGGCCCAGCGCGATCGCCTCGTCGACCGAAAGCTCCCAGGGGTGGTAGAGATCGAGGTCCTGCCAGCCGTGCGCGAGGAGCTTGGGATCGGCGAGACCGGCGCAGCTGTCTTCGGCCGTGTAGCGGGCGATGGCGAGCGCCTTGGCGACCGTATCGTCGATGGCGTCTCGGGAGAAATCCGCCGTGCTGGCATGCCCGCGCCGCGTGCCGACGTAGACGGTGACGCCGATCCCCTTGTCACGGTTGTAGGCGATCGTCTCGGTGTCGCCCTTGCGGACCGTCACCGACAAGCCGAAGGCCTGGGAGACTTCGGTCTCGGCGGCGGTCGCGCCGCGATCGCGGGCGGCGTCGAGCACCTGGGCGGCTATCGAAGCCAGCCCATCGCTGGTCAGGGGAAAGCGCGTGGCGGGCGCGGCAAGCGCCACGGCGGCGGGATCGCTCATGCGGACTCTCTTGGCGTGCTCGAGAGCGCGCTGGCCGTCGCAGGAATCGGCTGCGGCGTCGAGCGACGGATGCGCAAGCTCGTTCCGAGGTTACTAGTATGATAGCAAAGGCGTTCCTCCCCGACCGCCCGACGTGCGACGATCCGACGAACGACCCCCGCGAACCGGCCAGGAGGCCGTACCGCCATCGAAAACGCGCCGCAAGGCCGAGATGGGCGCGCTGCAGAGCCTCGGCGAAGCGCTGCTCGAGCTGAGCCCGGCGCGGCGCGCCGAGCTCGGGCTTCCCGAGCGGCTGCTCGACGCGCTCGAGGCCGCCGGGCGGATCACCCGCCACGAAGCGCGCCGGCGGCAGCTCCAGTTCATCGGCCGGTTGATGCGCGACGTCGATCCCGCGCCCATCCGGGAGCGGCTCGCGCAGTGGGCCGCCGCGCCCAACGCGGAGAAGGCTCGTCTGCACGCGGTCGAGCGCTGGCGGGAGCGGCTGCTCGCGGAGCGCGATGCGCTCGATGGGTTGTGCGCGGAGCAGCCCACCGCCGATCGCGACCGGCTGGCTGCCCTGATCGAGGCCGCGCACGCGGAGCGCGCGCGCGCCCAGCCACCGCGCGCCTATCGCGAGCTCTATCGCGCCCTCAATCGACTTTTCGCTCCCCGCCCTTGAGCGCCTCGACATGACCGCAACCCGCTCGCTCCTCATCGGACTGGTCTCGGTCAGCGATCGCGCCTCGGCGGGCGTCTACGAGGACAAGGGCATCCCCGGGCTGAAGGAGTGGTTCGGCGCCGCCCTGCGAACGCCGTGGCGGATGGAAACGAGGCTGATCCCCGACGAGCAGCCCCTGATCGAGCGCACGCTCATCGAGCTGGTCGACACGGCGGGCTGCGACCTCGTGCTGACCACCGGCGGGACCGGCCCGGCGCCGCGCGACGTCACGCCGGAGGCGACGCTGGCCGTCGCGCACAAGCTGCTGCCTGGATTCGGCGAGCAGATGCGCCAGGTGAGCCTCAGGTATGTCCCGACCGCCATCCTGTCGCGCCAGGTCGGCGTCGTCCGCGGCCGCGCGCTGATCCTCAACCTGCCCGGTCAGCCGAAAGCGATCAAGGAGACGCTGGACGGCGTATTCCCGGCGGTGCCGTATTGCCTCGACCTGATCGGCGGTCCGTACGTCGAGACTCACGAGGACGTCTGCAAGGCGTTCCGGCCGAAGTCCGCGCAGCGGCCTCCCGGCGCGGGTTGACGAGTCGTGCCATGCGGTCGACGGACGCGAACCAGCCCCCGCCGTTCGAGGGCCGCAACCTCTACCTGACCGATCCCGGCCTGCGCGCGGCGGCAGCCCGAGAAGGCGCGGCGTGGGCCGACGATCTCCTCGCGACCTGGGGCGAGCGGCTCGGCAGCGCCGCGACGCTCGCGCTGGCGGCGCGGGCGAATCGCTTCGCGCCGGAGCTTCGCACCCACGACCGGTTCGGCGAGCGCATCGACGAGGTCGCGTTCGATCCGGCGTGGCACGAGCTGATGGGCCTCGCGATGCGCGCCGGCGAGCACTGCCAGCCCTGGGCCGAGCCGCGGCCGGGCGCGCAGGTCGCGCGCGCCGCGTCCTACCTCATGCATGCCGAGGTCGAGAACGGCACGCAGTGTCCGCTGACGATGACCTACGCGGCGGTGCCCGTGCTGCGGCATCAAGTCGAGGCCGGGCCGCCGGTCGCGGAATGCCTGCGCCGCGCGCTCGAGCGCGAGTACGATCCGCGCACGCTGCCCATCGCTGCCAAGCGCTCGGCGCTGATCGGCATGGGCATGACCGAGCGCCAGGGCGGCTCGGACGTGCGCGCCAACACCACACGGGCCGAGGCGGCCGCCGACGGCGGCTATCGGCTCACCGGCCACAAGTGGTTCTTCTCCGCGCCGATGTGCGACGCGCATCTAGTCCTCGCGCAGGCCCCCGGCGGCCTCAGCTGCTTCCTGCTGCCGCGGCTACTGGCCGACGGCGCGCGCAACGCGGTGCGCCTCGTGCGGCTCAAGGACAAGCTCGGCAACCGCTCGAACGCCTCGGCGGAGGTCGAGTTCGACGGGGCCTGGGCATGCCGCGTCGGCGAAGAAGGCCGCGGCATCCAGGTCATCATCGAGATGGTCCAGCACACGCGGCTCGACTGCGCGATCGGCAGCGCGGGCATCGTGCGCGGCGCGACCGCGCGAGCGCTGCACCACGCTGCGCACCGCCGCGCGTTCGGGCTGCGCCTCGCCGAGCAGCCGCTCATGCAGAACGTGCTGGCAGATCTGACGCTCGAGACCGAAGCCGCAACCGCGCTCGCGCTGCGGCTCGCGCGCGCGTTCGAGTCGGACGCCCCGCCGGGCGACACGGCGCTGGCGCGCCTCGCCACGCCGGCGATCAAGTACTGGCTGTGCAAGCGCGCCGCCACGATCGTCGCCGAAGCGATGGAGGTCCTCGGCGGCAACGGCTACGTGGAGGACTCCGAGCTGCCGCGCTTGTATCGCGAGGCGCCGCTCAACTCGATCTGGGAAGGCTCCGGCAACGTCATGTGCCTCGACGTGCTGCGCGCGGCGAAGCGCGAGCCCGGCGCCGTGGAAGCGCTCGTCGCCGAGCTCGAGCTCGCGCGCGGCGGCGACGCACGACTCGACCGGCACGTCGGCGCCCTCGGGACGACGCTTCGCGCGCGAAACCTGGACGAGCGCGACGGGCGGCGGATCGCGGCCGACATCGCGCTGGCGCTGGCCGGCGCGATTCTCGTGCGGCACGCACCGCGGGCAATGGCCGACGCCTTCTGCGCGACGCGCCTGGCCGACGCCGCGCTTGCGGGGCTCGGCACCCTGCCCTCGCAGGTCGACCTGCTCGCGGTGATCGAGCGGCGGATCGAGCGCTCGCTGGCTTCGTGAAACAAAGGGCCGACGCGGTCGCCCGCGCCCGCCCGGACTTCCCGCTTCCTTCTTACTGGATGCCGAGGATCTTCTCGGCCTTCGCGAGCGTGTCGAGCGATTCCTGGTGCTTGCCGGCCTTGTGCAGCGCTTCGCCCTCGGCGCGGTACTTCTTCACGTCGGCCATCTGCGCGTCGGTCAGCTTCGGGTTCTTGGCGAGCGCGTCGTCGATCTTCTTCATGTCCTGCGGGCAGTGGAACGCGAAGGCGCTTCCCGCGAACAGCAGCGCGGCGGCGAACAGAGCGGTGCGAACGTTCATGGTTGTCCTTCTCCTTTTCCGGCGTCTCGAATGGCGGCTCCCTGGCCGACGGCGGCTAGGATAGCGCGCGGCCCTGCATTTGCAAGTCCCGCCCGAGGCGCCGGCGCGGCGGCTCAGTGCTCGAGGAGCAGCTCCGTCCGGCTCGCCGGGTCCTGGCGGTAGAACTGCGCAAAAAGCCGATACACGGCCGGGTATTCCGCCTGCAGCAGCGTGGGCTCGGCGAAGAACACCTCGGAGAGCACCGCGAAGAACTCCGCCGGGCTGTCGGCGGCGTAGGGGTCGAGCGCGGTGTCCTCCGCGGCCTCCGCCCGCCTGCGGAAATGCTCGTACGCCGCCCCCATCGTCTGCTGCCATGCGTGCGCCGGGATGTCCGCGGGCAGCGGCGGGCAGCCGTTCGCCTCGCCGCTCTTCATGTCGATCTTGTGGGCGAATTCGTGCAGCACGAGATTCATGCCGGACGCGGACCAGTCGGCGCTCGCCTCGACATCGGGCCACGACAGGATCACCGGGCCGCCGGGCATCGCCTCGCCGGCGAGCGGCTCGTTGCGACGATGCACGACCCCGATCTCGTCCTCGTATTCGAGCTCGGTCACGAACTCGTCCGGGTAGACGATGACGTTCTCCCAGCCGTCGTACGTCCCCGGGTCGAGGTTGAGCGTGAGCACGCAGGCCTGGATCGCGATCATGACCCGCATCAGCGGCGTGACGTGGAAGCCCTTCGCCGGCACGATGCTCTTGTCGGAGAGGAAGAGGACCACGCGCTCGCGCAGCCGCGCGAGCTCGGTTTCGGTGTAGATCGCGAGGAAAGGCAGCGCTTCGAGCGCCTCGCGCCACAGCTCGTCCGGGATCGCCGAGCCCGCGAGTATCCGCTTGCGCCTCCACTTGCGGATCGCATCGAACATGGCGGGAGCGCGGGTCTCGCCCCGAGGCTACCGGCGCGGCGACGCGCCGGCGTCGAGCCGCGCCAGGAGGTCCGGCTCGTCCTCCTCGTCGAGCGTCTCCGCCTCGCCGCTCAGGATCTGCTCGGCTTCGAGCTGCGGCAGCGCCTCGACGTCGCGCAGCTTCTTCGCGATCGTCGTGCTCTTGCGCCCCGCCTCGTCGAGGGTCTTGCCGACCGCGTCGAGGCGCTCCTTGGTCTTGGCGAGCAGCTCGCCGAACTTGCTGAACTCGGTCTTGACCGCGCCGAGCACGCGCCACACTTCGGTCGAGCGCTGCTCGATCGCCAGCGTCCGGAATCCGAGCTGCAGGCTGTTCAGGAACGCCATCAGGTTGCTGGGGCCCGCGAGCATCACCCGGAAGTCGCGCTGCAGGCAATCCGCGAGGCCCGGCCGCGACAGCGCCTCCGCGTACAGCCCCTCGGTCGGGACGAACAGGATCGCGAAGTCGGTCGTATGCGGCGGCTCGACGTACTTGTCGCGGATCTTCTTCGCCTCGGCCTTGAAGAAATCCTCCAGGCTCTTGCGGCTCGACTCGACCGCAACGATGTCGGCCCGGTCGATCGCCTCCTGCAGCCGCTGGTAGTCCTCGAGCGGAAACTTGGCGTCGATCGGCAGCCAGCACGGAGTCCCGTCGTCGCCCCGGCCGGGGAACCGGATCGCGTACTCGACCCGCGCGTCGTCGCCGGGGCGCGTGGCCACGTTCCTCGCGTACTGGCCGGGGGCGAGCATCTCGTCGAGCAGCGTGCCGAGTTGGACCTCGCCCCAGCCGCCGCGCGACTTGACGTTGACGAGCACGCGCTTCAAGTCGCCGACACCGGCGGCGAGAGAGTGCATCTCGCCCAGTCCCTGGTGCACCTGATCGAGCCGGTCGGAGACGAGCTTGAACGACTCGCCGAGGCGCTGCTCCAGCGTGGTCTGGAGCCGCTCGTCGACCGTCGCGCGCATCTGCTCGAGCTTCTGGGCGTTGTCGCTGCGCAGCGCCTCCAGCCGCTGCTCCACGCTCGCGCGCACCGCTTCGAGGCGCTGCTCGTTGCTCGAGGTGAGCGTGGCGAGGCGATCGTTCTGCACCCCGGCGTTCGCCGCGAGCTGGTTCTGCAGCGCCTGCGTGAAATGCGTGAGATTGGCGGAGAGCTCGCCGCGGGCGGCGCTCGCCGCCTGCGCGCTCTCGCCGCGTGCCTGCGCGAGCTCGGCGCGCAGCTCCCGTCCGAGCCGCTCGTTCTGCTCCCCGAGCGCCTCGAGGCGGCGCCTGAGATCGCCGTCGTCGCCGGCGTCCTGCGCCGGGCTGCGCAGGCGCAGCAGGACGGCGACCAGCAGGACCGCGAGCGCTGCGGCCACCACCAGCGCTACGATGGCGATCGGCGAGAGCGACGAATCCACGCGGGCAAGTTTAGCAGGCGGCGGGCACCCCGGGCGTGGCGCACGCCGTCACGCGGCTTCGCGGCTCGCCTTCTTGCGCTCGTGCGCGACGAGGTGGCGCTTGCGGATCCGGATCGATTTCGGCGTGATCTCGACGAGCTCGTCGTCGGCGATGAATTCCACGGCGTACTCCAGGGTGAGCGGAATCGGCGGGGTCAGCATGATCGCCTCGTCCTTGCCTGCGGCCCGGATGTTGGTGAGCTGCTTGGTCTTGATCGGGTTCACGACGAGATCGTTGTCGCGGCTGTGGATGCCGATCACCATGCCTTCGTAGACCTTGTCCCCGGGGCTCACGAACATCCGGCCCCGCTCCTGCAGCTTCCACAGCGCGTACGCCACGGCCTCGCCGTCTTCCGCTGAGATGAGCACGCCGTTGCGCCGATCGGGGATCTCGCCCTTGACCGGAGCGTAGCCGTCGAACACGTGGGAGAAGAGCCCGGTCCCGCGCGTGAGGTTCATGAACTCGCCCTGGAAACCGATCAGCCCGCGCGCCGGCACGCGATAGTCGAGGCGGGTGCGGCCGCGCGCGTCGGACTCCATGTTCTGCAGCTCGCCGCGGCGCGCGCCGAGCGCTTCCATCACCGCGCCCTGGTTCGCGTCGTCGACGTCGACGGCGAGCTGCTCGAAGGGCTCGCAGCGCTCGCCGTCGCGATCGCGGTACACCACGCGTGGCCGCGACACCGCGAGCTCGTAACCCTCGCGCCGCATGTTCTCGAGCAGGATCGTGAGATGCAGCTCGCCGCGTCCGTAGACCGTGAAGACATCGGTATCGGGGGTGTCCTCGACGCGGAGCGCGACGTTGGTGAGCAGCTCCCGGTAGAGCCGTTCGCGCAGGTTGCGGCTGGTCACGTACTTGCCGTCGCGCCCGGCGAGCGGCGAGGTGTTGACCTGGAACTGCATCGACAGCGTCGGCTCGTCGACCGCGATCAGCGGAAGGGCTTCCGGCGCGTCGACCGCGCAGATCGTGGTCCCGATGTGCAGCTCCTCGATGCCCGTGACGAGCACGATATCGCCCGCGGCCGCGGCGTCGACGGGCACGCGCGTCAGGCCCGAGAAGCCGAGCACCTGACCGACCTTGCCGCGCAGGGGCTCCCCGGCGCCGTGCGCGACGGCGACCTCCTGGCCGGGAACGAGCCGCCCCCTGCGGATGCGGCCGATGCCCAGCCGGCCGACGTAGCTCGAGTAGTCGAGCGCGGCGATCTGGAGCTGCAGCGGCGCCTCGGCGTCGCCGGCGGGCGCCGGAATCCGGGCGAGCATCGTCTCGAACAGCGGCCGCATGTCCGTGCCGCGGACCTTCGGGTCGAGCGATGCGTCGCCGTGCAGCGCGGAGGCGTAGACGACCGGGAAGTCGAGCTGCTTCTCGGTGGCGTTCAACTTGTCGAAGAGCTCGAAGGTCTGGTTGACGACCCACTGCGGCCGCGCGCCGGGCCGGTCGATCTTGTTCACCACCACGATCGGCAGCAGCCCCAGAGCGAGCGCCTTGCGGGTGACGAAGCGCGTCTGCGGCATCGGACCCTCGACCGCGTCGACCAGCAGCAGCACGCCGTCGACCATCGAGAGCACGCGCTCGACCTCGCCACCGAAGTCCGCATGCCCGGGGGTGTCGACGATGTTGATGTGGGTGCCGGCGTAGTCGATCGCGCAATTCTTGGCGAAGATGGTGATGCCGCGCTCGCGCTCGAGGTCGTTGCTGTCCATGACGCGCTCCGCGACGTGCTGGTGCGCGGCGAAGGTCCCTGCCTGGACGAGCAGCTTGTCGACCAGCGTCGTCTTGCCGTGATCGACGTGGGCGATGATCGCGATGTTGCGCAAAGCGCGCGCGGATGCCATGGCTGGGTTGGCGAGAGCAAAATCGATCGATTTTACCAGCCAAGCGCAGTCGGGAGCAAAAATAAGTTGCAAAATCCGATATTTATCGTTAGAATTTCAATTCATCGGCGGCCATTCCGGTCACCGCCGATCCTTCGGAGCCCGATCCGCCAGCAGACCCACGCCGGGTCGGGCTGTCCGCCAACGAAGCACCCTTGAGTGTCGCGCCTGGACTGGAGCTCGAAAGAGCGGGCCGCGTCCAGGAGCTTTCATTCGATGAGCAGTCCCTCGAGCTTTGCCGAGCTTGGGCTTCGGCCGGAGTTGCTCCGTGCCGTCGCCGAGGCCGGATACACCACGCCTACGCCGATCCAGGCGCAGGCGATTCCTCTGATTCTCGCCGGCAGCGACGTCATGGGCGGCGCACAGACCGGCACCGGCAAGACCGCTGGGTTCGCGCTGCCGATCCTGCAGAAGCTTCTCCCCACGGCCAACACCAGCCCTTCGCCCGCGCGGCATCCGGTGCGCGCCCTGATCCTCACGCCGACGCGCGAGCTCGCGATCCAGGTCGAGGAGTCGATCCGGACCTACGGCAAGTACACGGGGCTCCGATCGACGGTCGTGTTCGGCGGCGTCGACATCAAGCAGCAGCTGCCGATCGTTCGCGGCGGCGTGGAGATCCTCGTGGCGACGCCCGGGCGGCTGCTCGACCACATCGAGCAGAAATCGCTCTACCTGGGCCAGGTGGAGATCTTCGTGCTCGACGAGGCCGATCGCATGCTCGACATGGGCTTCATTCCCGACATCAAGCGGATCATGGCCTTGCTGCCCGCCGCGGCGAAGCGCCAGAACCTGCTCTTTTCGGCGACGTTCTCGAACGAGATCAAGAAGCTCGCCGACGCGCTGCTGAACCAGCCGCAGCTCATCGAAGTGGCCCGCCGCAACACGGCCGCCGAGACCGTGAGCCAGACCGTGTACAAGATTCGCGCGGAGGACAAGCGCGCGCTGCTGGCGGAGATCGTCACATCGCGCAACCTCTGGCAGGTGCTGTGCTTCGTGCGCACCAAGCACGGCGCGTCCAGGCTCGCCCGGGCCCTGGAGAAGGACGGGCTCAAGACCACTGCCATCCACGGCGACAAGAGCCAGCAGGCGCGGCTGGACGCGCTGGCCGCGTTCAAGGAGGCCAAGGTGCAGGTGATGGTCGCGACCGACGTCGCCGCGCGGGGCCTCGACATCGACGATCTTCCCTTGGTCGTGAACTACGAGATCCCGCACGTGCCGGAGGACTACATCCACCGCATCGGCCGCACCGGCCGCGCGGGCGCTGAGGGCGAAGCGATCTCGTTCTGCGCGCCGGAGGAGGAAAAACTCCTCGCCGAAATCGAGCGGCTGCTCAAGCACAAGATATCGGTGGCGAGAGCCGACGGCCTGCCGGTCACCTCGTCGCGCAGCCGCGAAGCACGTTCGGATCATCCGCGGTCCCGTGCCCACTCGCCGCAGCCCGCGCGTGCCGGGCACCGCGTCGACTCGCCGCGGCACGCACCGCGCCCCGCACACCGCGTCGACGCCGATCGCAATCCCGACCAGCCGCGGACGCATCACGCGCCGCGCGCGCACTCGCCGGCGGCGCTGACGACCTCCGGCGCCCAGCCGCCGGCCCGGCCTGCGCTCCGCAAGCCCAGGCCGATTCCCGCGCTGCTGATGAAGCGGCGCCTTCCCGAGCCGGAGAGCGCCTGAGATCCCGGTCTCCGAGAACCCGGAGACCGCTGCCATCCCCTGTCTGCTGGCGCCTCAGCGCGTGCCGGGGTACGCTCGCGGCGCGCATTCCGAAGTCCAACTCAGGACGCATGCATCCGGCTGCAGCCTCGCGTCCAGGCGCCATGCCGTCGTCGAGGACTGAAACGGAGAAGGGATGGAAGCTCTTGCCGGAAGCAGGTGCGCCGCTCGTGTCCCGCTTCTCATCGCGGCGGCGTTCGCCGCATGGGGCGCGGGCGCGCAGCAGCCGACGCAGGCGCAGGTCGATGCCGTGCGCCAGAGCTGCCGATCCGACTATGTGGCGCACTGCTCGAGCGTGCCGCCCGCGGCCAGGCATCGCTCGCCTGCCTGCAGGAGCACGCCGCCCAGGCCTCTGCCCCGTGCCAGGAGGCGTTGCGCGCGATCGGCGGCGCGAGCGCGCAGCGGCCGGCCGCGAGCGCAGCGGCACCGGCCGCCGCAGGCACCCGCGCGACGACCCCCGCGCGCTCTTCCGCGCCCGCGAGCGCGCCGTCTGCCGAAGACAGGTGGCCGCACACGATCAGCGACGAGCGCGGCAAGGCGACCATCTATCAGCCGCAAGTGATCTCGTGGCCCGATCGGCGCACGCTCAACACGCGGATCGCGATCGACCTCACGCCCGCGCGCACGAACAAGACCTCCTTCGGCACGATCGAGGTCGCGTTCGCGACCGACTCGGATCTCGCGATGCGCATGGTGACGCTCACCTCGCCGCGTCTCACATCGTCGCGCTTTCCCGGGGCTTCGCCCGAACAGGCGCAGCGCTTCGAGCAGGCGTTCGCAGGCTCGCTCGCGACGATCGGTCCGAAGCGCGTCCCTCTCGATACGGTGCTGCTCAGCCTCAACGAGGAGGCGGGCGCGCCGCCGGCGTCGCCGCCGATGAACAACGATCCGCCGAAGATCTTCTACAGCTCGCGCCCTGCGAGCCTCCTCGTCTTCGACGGCGAGCCCGTTCTCGTTCCCGTTGCGGGCACGAAGCTCGTGGTCGCGGTCAACACGAACTGGGACGTCTTTCAGGACCCGGCGACCCGGACGTGTTACTGGCTCGACAACGACGCCTGGCTCAGCGCATCCGATTTCAGGGGACCGTGGTCTCCTGCCCCCAGGCTGCCGCCCGCGTTCTCGTCGCTGCCGAACGACAACTTCGCGGCCGTGAAGAAGCAGATACCCGGACGGCGAATCGCGGCGGCCGCGATGCCCCGGATTTTCGTGAGCACGGCGCCGGCGGAGATCATCGTCACCGATGGGCCGCCGCGGCCCGTCGCCATTCCCGGCACATCGCTGCGCTACGTGTCGAACACCGATTCGCCGCTCTTCGTCGATGGGGGCAACCGCTACTACTACCTGGTCTCGGGCCGATGGTTCTCGGCGGGATCGCTCGACGGGCCGTGGGCCTTCGCGACACCCGATCTGCCGCCCGATTTCGCGCGGATCCCGGCGTCGAGCCCACGCGGCTACGTGCTCGCGTCGGTGCCCGGGACACCGGCGGCGCGGGAAGCGTTGCTCCAGGCGCAGGTGCCGACGCAGGCCACGCTCGATCGCGGCACGACCAAGGTCGCGGTGATCTACACCGGCGAGCCCAAGTTCGAGCCGATCGTCCAGACGCAGCTGCTTTACGCGGTCAACACCACCTACGACGTGATCCGCGTCGGCGAGAAGTACTACCTCTGCTATCGAGGGGTCTGGTTCGTCGCGCCGATGCCGACCGGCGCGTGGATTCTCGCCGACAGCGTGCCGGTGGCGATCTACACGATTCCGCCCGCCAGTCCGCTCTATCGCGTGACGTTCGTGCGCGTTTACGGCGACACGACGACGACGGTCACCTGCGGCTACACGTCGGGCTACACGATGAGCTACGTCTCCTACGGCGTCGTCGTGTACGGCACCGGCTACTACTACCCGCCGCTGATCTGGCCCGGGCCGATCCCGATCTACTACCCTTATCCTTATTCGTACTCCGGGAACACCTGGTACAACCCGGCGACGGGCGCCTGGGCGCGCGGTGGAACGATCTACGGGCCCTACGGGGGCGCGATCTCCGGCGGATCGGCGTACAACCCCAATACGGGAGCCTGGGCCCACGGCGCGGCGCTCTACGGGCCGAACGGCGGTGCGGGCGCGTGGTCACCCTTCGACCGGCGGATACATGCACGGCAGCGCGTCATGGGGACCCGACAGCGGCACGGCCAACGCGAACTGGTACAACGGCCGGACCGGCATCTCGGGCTCGACCAATCAGAATTACAACCAGTACGGGAGCTGGGACTCGAGCACGTTCAGCGGCGCGAACAAGACCGTGACGACGCAGCATCAGTCCAACGCGCAGGGAACCGCCGGAGGTCGAGCACGGGCGCCGAAGCTGCCGGCGTGAAGGGCGCAGGCGGCAACAGCGCCGGGATCGCGAAGGGCGCGGGCGGGAACGTCTATGCGGGCGCCGACGGCAATGTCTACAAGCACACTTCGGACGGCTGGTCGAAATGGGACGACGGTTCGTGGCAACCTGTCCAGCCGCCGACGAACGCGAAGAGCGCCGCCCAGAACCGTTCGTCGAATCTTTCCGGCGAGACGCGCCAGGCTGCGGGACAGAACCTGTCCGGCGAGACGCGGCAGAGCTCCGGCGGACAGAATCTCTCCGGCGACACCGAGCGCGGCGCTTCGTTCCGGGATCGGCTACAGGGCCAGGGCGGCGAGGCCGCGAAAGGCGAGGAGGGCCGCTTCGATCAGCTCAACCAGGATCGCTTCGCCCGCGATACCGGAGCGGAGCGCGCCGCACGCTTCGGTGCGCTGCGCGGAGGTCTAGGGCGACGGCGCTGACGACGGTGCGGCGAGCGCCGGGGCCTGGCCCCAGGCGACGCCCGCCACGGCGGCATCGAAGGCTGCGGGATCGAAGTCGCGCTTCACCGCGTCGAGCGCTGCCGAGCGCAGGCGCTCCCACAACCGCTCGTCCTGATGCAGGTCCACGCAGGCCTGCGCCATCGCGTCGGCATCGTCCGCGACGAGCAGCTCTCGTCCATGCTGCCAGCGGAGCTGCTCCGCGATCAGGGTCGTCGCGACCACCGGGACGCCGTGCCTCGCCGCATCGACCACCTTCAACGGAATGCCGGCGCCGTAGCGCGTCGGCGCGACGAAGACGCGGGCCTGGCCGAACAGCGCCGCGAGATCGGCGACCGGACCCTCGATGTCGACGCCTGCGCCGGCGATCGCTGCGAGCCAGGCCGCGCGGTCGCTCCCGGAGCCGGCGATGCGCAGGCGCGCGTCGATCCGTTGCGCGACCCGGGGGAGCACGCGCTCGACGAAGAAGCGCACGCTGTCCGCGTTCGGCGCCGCCTCGTCCCACAGCGCGCCGAAGAAGAGCAGACCCCGCCGTTCCGCGAACGGCGTCGTTGTCGGCTCGGGCTGCGCCGCCAGGCCGATCAGCGCCGCCGCACGCCCGATCACGTCGCGGACGAGCTTCTGCTCGATGGCCGAGACGGTGACGATCGCATGCGCGAGCTCCGCCGGCTGCAGCTCCTTGCGCAGGAGGCGTCGCGACTGGACCTCGCTCAGCGGCGTGCCGGCGAGCTTGAGCGCGCTGATGTCGCGGCAGGCGAACACCGCCTCGGCGTCGTAGACCATGCGCAGCTTCGAGAACAGTGCCGGCAGCGTGCGATGCATGCCGACGACCCATGCCAGGTTGTGCGGCCGGCCGATCCACAGCAGTCCGGGCTCGCCGCGACGGGTCGCCAGCGCCGAGCGCAGCGCCAGCTGGCCGACGTCGCCGCTCAAGGCCACGTTGCCCGCGAACGACTCGGCCGGCGCCGGCGGCAGCGAGCGCTCCATCATCGGACACAGCGTGACGTCGTCGCTGCAGCGCGAGAGCGCCTGCACGATCTGAGCGCTGCGCGGATAGCCCGCGCCCCAGCCGGCCCGGGGCACGACGTCGTCGACGACGATGGCCCGCCGATGCGTCATGCGCGCCGCGCGTGGCGCTCAGCCCGACAGCCGGCCGAGCTGCGGCTTGAGCTTGTCCAGCGTCGCATGAAAGCCCGCGAGACGGTCGCGCTCCTGCTTGACCACATGCGCGGGTGCGCGCGCGACGAACGATTCGTTGGCGAGCTTGGCGTTGACCTTGGCGATCTCCCCTTCGAGCCGGGCTATCTCCCTGCCGAGCCGCTGCCGCTCCGCCGTCGGGTCGACCTTCACGTCGAGCATGATCCGCACCGGGTCGACGACCGACACCGGCGCCGGCGACGCGGGAAGCCGATCCACGATCGCGACCTCGGAGAGCCTCGCCAGCGCCTTGAGGTACTCGACGAGCGCCGGCATGCCGATGGCGGACGTGTCGCCGTCGACGAGCGCGGCGACCCGCGTCGCGGGCGAGACGTTCATCTCGCCGCGGAGCGAGCGGCAGGACTCGACCAGGGCCTTGAGCCTGTCCACCTGCCGGGTTTCGCCCTGTGCGCGCTCGAAGCGCTCTAGCTTGGGGTAGGGCTCGACCGAAACCGACCTGCCAGTCTTGCCGGCGAGCGGCGCGACCGACTGCCACAGCTCCTCGCTGATGAAGGGGATGAAGGGGTGCGCAAGCCGCAGCACCGTCTCGAGCACCCCGAGGAGCGTCCGGCGCGTCCCGCGCTGGCCGCTCTCGTCGCCGATCGCGAGCGAGACCTTGGCGAGCTCGAGGTACCAGTCGCAGTAGTCGTTCCAGACGAACTCGTAGAGCGCTCGAGCGGCGAGGTCGAAGCGATAGCCGGCCAGTTGCTCATTGACCTCATCGACCGCCTCTTGCAATGCCGATGCGATCCACTTGTCGGGGAACGAGAGGTTCGCCGGCTTCGACGGATCGATTCCGACGTCCTTGCCTTCGACGTTCATCAGCACGAAGCGCGTCGCGTTCCACAGCTTGTTGCAGAAGTTGCGATAGCCCTCGCAGCGGCTCAGGTCGAAATTGAGCGTGTCGCCGAAGGTAGCGAGGCTCGCGAAGGTGAAGCGCAACGCGTCGGCGCCGTAGGCCGCGATGCCATCGGGAAACTGCCGGTGCGTGCGCTTCTCGATCGCGTCGCGCTGCTTTTCCAGCATGAGGCCGGAAGTCTGCTTGACGAGGAGGCTCGCGAGATCCGCGCCGTCGATCAGGTCCAGCGGGTCGAGGATGTTGCCCTTCGACTTCGACATCTTCTGGCCCTCGTCGTCGCGGACGATCGAGTTGATGTACACGTCGCGGAACGGGATCTTGCCGGTGAAGTAGGTCGTGGTCATCACCATGCGCACGACCCAGAAGAAGATGATGTCGAAGCCGGTGATCAGGACCGACGACGGGAGGAACGTGCGCAGCTCCTTCGTGTCCTCGGGCCAGCCGAGCGTCGAATGGCACCACAGCGCCGAGGAGAACCAGGTGTCGAGCACGTCCTCGTCGCGCCTGAGGGCGCTCGCGTCCTTTCCGGCCTTCCTCGCCGCCTCCTCGGCGTTGCGGGCGACGAACACGTTGCCGGCATCGTCGTACCACGCGGGGATGCGATGGCCCCACCAGAGCTGGCGCGAGATGCACCAGTCGTGGACGTTGCCGAGCCAGTTGTTGTACCAGGCGGTCCAGTGCTCGGGCACGAAGCGGATTCGCACTTCCGCGCCCGGCCGATCGACGTCCGACAGGCTCGCATTCACCGCGGCGAGGCAGATGTCCTGGAACGATCTGCCCGGAAAGTAGGCATGGCTCGAAGGTGCCGGCTTGGTCATCGCCACGAACCACTGGTCGGTGAGCATGGGCTCGACGACCTCGCCCGTGCGCCCGCAGCGCGGCACGACCATGCGATGCGGCTTCTCCGCGGCGACGAGGCCGGCGGCGCGCAGGTCCGCGAGCACCGCCTTGCGCGCGGCATAGCGGTCGAGCCCGCGATACTTCGGCGGGGCGTTGTCGTTGATCTTCGCTTCGAGGGTGAAGATCTCGAGCGGCGCGAGGCCGTGGCGCTGCCCGACCTCGTAGTCGTTGAAGTCGTGTGCCGGCGTGATCTTGACGCAACCCGTGCCGAAGGCGCGATCGACCGAGGCATCCGCGATCACCGGAATGGTCCGGCCGGTGAGCGGCAGCTCGAGACGCTTGCCCACGAGACGGGCATAGCGCTCGTCGTCGGGATGCACCGCGACGGCGACGTCGCCCAGCATCGTCTCCGGCCTCGTGGTCGCGACCGTGAGGTGGCCCGATCCGTCGACGAGCGGATAGCGGATCTCCCACAGCGTGCCGGTCTCCTCGTCCTTCTCCACCTCGAGGTCCGACACGGCCGTGCCGAGCACCGGGTCCCAGTTCACGAGGCGCTTGCCGCGGTAGATCAAGCCGTCGTCGTAGAGACGGACGAAAGTCTCGATCACCGCGTTGGACAGCCGCTCGTCCATCGTGAAGCGCTCGCGCGACCAGTCGCCCGACGCGCCCAGGCGGCGCATCTGCCGGGTGATGATCGAGCCGGACTCCGTCTTCCACCGCCACACGCGCTCGACGAACTTCTCGCGGCCGAGGTCGCGCCGAGACACGCCCTCCGCGCGGAGCTGGTTCTCCACCACGATCTGGGTGGCGATGCCGGCGTGGTCGGTGCCCACCTGCCAGAGCGTGTTGTCGCCGAGCATGCGATGCCAGCGCACCAGCACGTCCATCAGCGTCTGCTGGAACGCGTGGCCCATGTGCAGCGTGCCGGTGACGTTCGGCGGCGGCAGCTGGATGCAGAATACCTTCGCCCCCGGGCTCATCGACGGCTTGAACAGGCCGTTAGATTCCCAGAATGCGTACCACTTGGCCTCGATCGCGCGCGGCTCGAAGCTCTTGGCGAGTTCCATTCGCTGCTTACTCTCGGATAAACAACGAATTATAGCCGAAGAGCCTCGCGCTCCCCGCGCGGCGCCGGCTCGATCCAAGGTGAATATGAGTATGGTTTATCATTATCGATTTCGGCCCAAAGCTCCCGCCGATGATCACCTCGGCCAGAGCGCGCCTCGCCGCATGCGCCGCGCTGGGCGCCTGCCTCGCGACCGCGGCGGTGCGCGCGGAACCGGTCTCGATCGGTGGCCGCGACCGAGCCGGTCTTCCAGTACATGGCGGACGCGCTCGGCCTTTCGATGCGCCACGAGCGGTTGCAGCTGGCGGTGATGAACGGAACCGAGCCGGGGCCCAGGACGATCGCGGCCTTCGAGCAAGACTTGCGCGGGCGAGCCGTCAAGGCACTGCCCTACAACAGCCAGACCCAGCAGGCCCTCGCGCTGCGCATGCGCGAGATCGCCCTCGAAGCCGGGGTTCCCGTGGTGACCATCACCGAGACGCTGCCGCCGGGCCGGAGCTACGTCGAGTGGATGCTCGCCCAGCTCGACGCGCTCGACGGCGCGCTCGGCGGCCGATGAGCGCCGTCGCGATCGAGCTCGATCGGGTCACGCTCGCGCGCGACGGGCGGATCGTTCTCGCGGAGGTGTCGGCGGCCGTACGCGAGGGCGAGTTCATCGGCGTCTTCGGGCCCAACGGCGCGGGCAAGACCACGCTGCGTCGGATTCGCGGGCGCTACCGGCTCGCTGCTCGTGGGCTTGAATCCGCATGGGGCTGCTCGCCTTCAGGGTCGCGGCAGCCATCGCGATGGGGATCCTCGGCGATCGGCTGCGCGGCCGCGACGTGGCCGTCGGCATCGTGCTCTCGCTGGCGCTCGGCTTCGCGTGCTCTTCCTCTACCTCTACGCGAGATCAGAGCGCGCGCCCGACCACCCGGGCGATCCCGTCGAGCTGGCCCATCAGCTTCCCGAACTCCGCGGGGGTGAGCGCCTGATCGGCATCGCACCAGGCCTCGCAGGGATTCGGATGCACTTCGATGAGCAAGCCGTCGGCGCCCGCAGCGACCGCGGCGCACGACAGCGCCGGCACCATCCAGGCCTTGCCGCCCGCGTGCGAGGGATCCACGATCACCGGCAGGTGGGTTTCGCGCTTGAGCACCGGCACGGCGGTGACGTCGAGCACGTTGCGATACGCGGTCTCGAAGGTGCGGATGCCGCGCTCGCAGAAGATGATGTTGTGGTTGCCGGTGGAGGCGATGTACTCCGCGGCCATCAGCCACTCCGCGATCGTGGCCGACATGCCGCGCTTCAGGATGACGGGCTTGCTGGTGCGGCCTACCTCCTTCAGGAGATCGAAGTTCTGCATGTTGCGTGTGCCGATCTGGATCACGTCGACGTCGTACTGCAGGAACGTCTCCAGCATGCGCGCGTCCATGAGTTCGGTGACGATCGGCAGCCCCTGCGCGTCGGCGGCCGTGCGCAGGAGCTCCAGCCCTTCGACGCCCTTGCCCTGGAAGGCGTACGGGCTGCTGCGCGGCTTGAACGCCCCGCCGCGCATGAGACGCGCGCCGGCCGCCTTCACGCCGGCGGCCGCGGCTTCCATCTGCGGCGCCGTCTCCACCGAGCAGGGACCGGCGATCACCTGCACGGTCGGTCCGCCGATCGGCACGCCGGACACGTCGATCACCGTGTTCGCCTCGTGCCACTCCCGCGCCACCATCTTGTACTGCTTGAGGATGTGCATCGATTTCTCGACGCCGGGCATCGGATCGAACATCTCCGGATCGAGCTTGCGCTCGTCGCCGACGGCACCGATCAGCGTGCGCTCGGTGCCGCGGGAGATGTGAACCTGCAGGCCGTGGGCAAGGATCTTCGCTTCGACGGCCTGGATCGCTTCTTCGGTCGCTTCGCGTTGCATGACGATGATCATGGGCGGATCTCCAAAAAAATCGGGCGGCCCCTGGGCCGCCCGATGCTGTCTGTCCCTGCTTCTCGTGCTATCGGTGAACGCGGCCCCGGGCGATTGGCCCACAGTAGAAGTCGAAGTACGCGCCGGAAGCGGCGACCTCACACGGCTTCTTCACGCCGGCTTCGACGATGCGGAGACGCAGAGGCTCGAAAGTCATGACGTCAAGTCTAGCATACGATCCGCGCGCGCGGAGGGGCGCCTGCCGCGCGCGCTAGCGCTGGTCCTGCCGCCACTGGGCGATCTCGCGTTCGATGGCCTCGGCCACGTAGCTGCGGACGAGCTGGCCGACGTGCTCGTTGATCGCCTCGACCAGCTCGGCGCCGGCGCGCTCGACGATGGGCTGCAGGTGCGCGGCGAGCCGAGTCTTGAGGCCGGTGTCGACGAAGAGGTCCAGCCGCTGCAGAACCTGCATCGAGATCTGCTCGGCGAGCGCCTGCCAGCGGTCTTCGTCGGGGATCTCGGCGAGCGGAATCGCCTCGGCGGACAGGGACCCGGCCGGCGCCGGCGTGGACGCGGAACCCTGCGCGCGCAGCGTCCGGGTTGCGGTCGGATCCGGCGCCTCGACGGCCTCCGGTAGCTCCTCTTCGACGTAGCTGCGCGCCGCGTGGGCCGCCGGCTCCGCCGACTCGATCGTTTCCTCTGCGCGCGCCTCGACGCGAACCTCCGGGGCGAGGACCTCGGATGGCTGGGCCCCGACCGCTTCGGCGACGCGCTCTTCGACTTGAGCGCGCTCCGCGCGCAGGACCGCGGGTACGACGGCCAGCGAGTCCGGCGAAGAGCCGGTAATGCTGTGCAGCGCCGGATCGATCGTGTCGGGACCGAGCCAGGGCGCGGCATCTTCCTCCGGCTTACCGCCCGGCAGCGGGAGGACGTCGACGGCGACCTCTTCGACGACGTCGGTCAGCAGCGGCGGCTCGACGCTCTGCTCGACCGAGCGATCGAGCGCCAGGTCCAGATCCTCCCCGGGTGGTGGCGCGTGAGCCGCGTCGGCGGCGCGCAGGTCCTGCGCGGGCTCGCCCAGCGCCTCGCGCACGCTGTCGGTCAGCATCGGGACGGCTTCGCCGCCGCGGTTGCGACGCATCAGCGCGTCGGCCTGCTCGAGAAGCTCGCGTGCGGTCGGCATGGCTGCGCCTCAGCGCTCGTCGAGACGGTGGCTGCGCAGCTCGTAGCCGCGCTCGCGGTAGTAACGGTAGCGTTCGCGTCCCGCCTCGACATCGGCAGCGTCGAGGCCGACGATCTCGGCCAGCCGCTCGAAGCGGGAGAAGAAGGACGGCGGCTGCGGATGCAGGTTGATCAGCACGACGGCCGGGCCGGCATGCTCGGGCGCGTGGTCGACCAGGATGGGCGTCTCGGCGGCCAGCGCGCTGTCCAGCCGGCAGTGCGGCAGGAAAGCGGTCGGGGGTCTCAACCAGAGCGCGCGATCCAGCGTCGCGGTCGTCGCGGGATCGGAGGTGAGCACGCGCACGCTGCCGTGCTGGGAAAAAGCCTTGGCCACCAGGCGGGCGGCGACCTCCAGGCGGTCGGCAACGTGCGTGTAGAAGTCGATCGAGGTCATCGTCGCGGATGCCTCAGGAACCCGCCTCCTGCGCGAGCACCCAAGTCGAGAGCAGCGGGACCGGCCGGCCCGTCGCCCCTTTCTCCTTGCCTTCCTTCCAGGCCACGCCGGCGATGTCGAGATGCGCCCAGTCATATTTCTTGGTGAACTTGGACAGGAAGCATGCCGCCGTGATACTGCCGCCCGCCCGATTGCCTATGTTGGCGAAATCGGCGAAGTTGCTGTTGAGCGCCTCGTGGTAGTCGTCCCAGAGGGGCAGCTGCCACGCGCGGTCGAAGGACTCCTCGCCGGCCGCGACCAGCGCGCGGCCCAGGCCGTCGCTGTTGCTGAACACGCCCAGGGCGATGTGCCCGAGCGAGACGACCATTGCGCCGGTGAGCGTCGCGATGTCGACCACCGCCGCGGGCTCGTAGCGCTCGGCGTAGGTGAGCGCGTCGCAGAGGATCAGACGGCCTTCGGCGTCGGTGTTGAGGATCTCGACCGTCTGGCCCGACATGCTGCGCACGATGTCCCCGGGCTTGACCGCGCGCCCGCTGGGCATGTTCTCGCAGGCGGCGATCAGGCCGACCAGGTTGACTTTCGCTTTGAGCTCGGCGATCGCGCGAAACGTGCCGAGCACGCTTCCCGCCCCGCACATGTCGTACTTCATGTGGTCCATGTCGAGCCCGGGCTTGAGCGAAATCCCGCCGCTGTCGAAAGTGATGCCCTTGCCGACCAGAACCAGCGGTTTCTGCTTCTTGCCCGCGCCGTTGTACTCGAGAACGATGAACTTCGGCTGCTCCTCGCTGCCCGCGGTGACGGCCAGGAACGACCCCATCTTGAGCTCTTCGATCTGCGACCGATCCAGCACCTGGCAGCCGAAACCGAGCTCCTTCGCGAGCGCCTGCGCGCGCTCCCCGAGGTAGGTCGGGGTGCAGATGTTGCCCGGCAGGTTCCCCAGGTCGCGCGTCAGGTTCATCCCGTGCGCGATCGCGAGCCCGCGCGCCGCCGCAGTCTCCCCGGCGGCGAGGTCGCTGCGCTGGGGGACCGAAAGGGTGAGCTTGCGCAGCGGCCGGCGGACCTCCGCGGGCTGGCTCTTCATCTCGTCGAAGCGATAGACCGCCTCCATCGCGACGACCACCGCATGCTCCACCCGCCAGGCGACTTCCCGGCGCTTGACCTTCTCCTCCGTGAGGTAGATGACTGCTTCGTAGGAGCCGGTCTCGTTCAACAGCTGCACGGTTGCGCGCATCGCCGCCCGGAACTCGCGCTCGCGGAAATCGCGCTCTTTGCCCAATCCGACGAGGAGCACGCGATCCGCCAACGTGCCGCGAACGTTGTGCAGCAGCAGCGTGCTGCCCAGTTTGCCTTCCATGTCCCCGCGGCGGATGATTTCGCTGATGTAGCCTCCGGAGGCGCGGTCGATCAGTTCCGCGGACAGGCTCGGCTTGCGATTGTCGAAGACGCCGACCACGACGCAGGCGCTGCGCTGCTTCTCGGGGCTCCCGCTTTTTATGGTAAATTCCATTGCCGCTCCGTCGCCTCTTCGGTTGACTGTAACGTAGCCTTTAAGCACGGTAAGCGGCATTATTGGCAAATCGGCCTCAAAAAGTCAAAATTTTTCCTCCGTCATGGTCTTCCGCCGCAGCCTGGTGCGTGAGCTGACGGCGACGGCAGTCGCGCTCTTCGTCGTCCTGCTGGGCATTCTCTTCACCAACCTGGCGCTGCGGCTGCTGGCCCGCGCCGCTGGCGGAACGATCCCGGCGGAGGGCATCGTCGCGCTGCTCGGCTTCAACGCGCTCTTCTATTTCAACATCCTGCTGTCCGTGGCGCTGTTCGTCACGGTGCTCCTGACGCTCTCGCGCTGGTACCGCGACAGCGAGATGATCGTGTGGTTCACCTCCGGCCAGGGGCTCACCGCCTGGCTCAGGCCCATCCTGCTCTTCGCCACGCCGTTTCTCGCGGCCATCGTGGTGCTCTCGTTGTGGCTTTCACCCTGGGCTGAACAACGCCGCCTCGAATACGAGCGGCAGCTCGAATCCCGCAACGAGATGTCGCTGCTCGCGCCCGGCCTGTTCCGCGAGTTCAAGTCGGCCCGGCTGGTCGTGTTCATCGAGAGCGTCAACAGCTTCGATAACACGATCCGCAACGTCTTCCTGCACTCGATCGACAACGGCAAGGACGTGACCACCGTCGCCCGCTCCGGCTTTCTCGAGGATGCCCCGAACGGCGATCGCTTCATCGTGCTCAAGGAAGGGCGGCGCTACGAAGGCACGCCCGGCACCGCCGAGTTCCGCAGCGCGGAGTTCGAGCGCCTGGGCCGCCGCATCGAGCCCGCGGAAGTGCGCTCGCTGCCGCTGTCGCTGAAGGCGACGCCGACCGAGGCGCTGCTCGCCGGCAGCGGCGCGGTCGAGCGCGCGGAGCTCTTCTGGCGGATCTCCGTTCCGATCAGCGCGTTCGTGCTCCTGCTGCTGGCGATCCCGCTGTCGTACGTCAATCCCCGCATGGGCCGCTCGTTCAACCTCATCTCCGGCGCGTTCCTGTACATGGTGTACAGCAACTGCCTCAACCTCGTGCAGAGCGTCATCGCCCAGGGGCGGTTGTCGATGCTCGCCGGCCTGGTCCTCATCCACTCGATCGCCATCGCGGGCGTAGTGCTGCTGTTCTGGAACCGCCTCTCGGTGCGCGGCCTCTTTCATCGCCGGCTGGCGCGCGCATGAAGACGCTCTCCCGCTACATCGCCGTCGAGGTCCTCTATGGGACGCTGCTGATCTTCGTCGGGCTCGTCAGCCTGTTCGCGTTCTTCGACCTGATCCACGAGCTCGGCAACGTCGGCAAGGACGGCTATCCGCTGGGGCGCGCGCTGCTCTTCGTCGGGCTGTCGATTCCCGGGCACGTCTACGAGCTGGTGCCGACGGCGGCGCTGATCGGCACGCTTTTCGCGATCTCGCAGATGGTCGCGAATTCCGAGTACACCGTGATGCGCGCCTCGGGCGCCTCGCTCACCCAGATCACGCTGGCGATCGTGCGCGTCGGCATCCCGCTCGCGATCGCGACGTTCATCGTCGGCGAGTTCATCGCGCCGCCGGCGGAGCGGCTGGCGCAGCAGGTGCGGGTGCAGACGCAGGGCCAGGTCAATCGCATCGTGGCGCAGCAGTTCGAATCCGGGTTTTGGTTCCGGCAGGACCGGCCGATGTCGACCTTCGTCAACATCAGGAGCCTGGTCGCGGACTCCGGAGAGACCAAGCTCCTCGGCATCCGGATGTACGAGTTCGACAAGGATCTGCGCCTGAAATCGCTGCGCGTCGCCGACTCGGGGACCTTCGTGAGCGACGGCCTGTGGCGGCTCAAGAACGTTCAGACCACCTTCCTCGACGCGGGTGGCGCACGGGTCACCCGCGACGACCAGCTCGACTGGGAGACCGTCCTCAAGCCCTCGATCCTGACCGTCTACCAGGTCGCGCCCGAGAAGCTGGAGCTCGGCACGCTCTACGACAACATCCGCGTGCTGGGTCGAAACCAGCAGAAGACGTCGCGCTTCGAGATCGCGCTCTGGAACAAGCTCTTCTACCCGGCGGCGGTGATCGTCATGATGGTGCTGGCGATTCCGTTCGCCTATTTTCAGCGGCGTGCCGGCGGCATGGGATTCCGCATCTTCGTCGGCACGATCCTCGGGCTGGTGTTCTTCCTGGTCGGGCGGCTCTTCGCCTACATCGGCGTCATCAACGACTGGCCGCCGCTGTTTTCCGCCGCGTTCCCGGTGTGCGCCTTCGTGACGGTGGCCGCCGGCATGCTGTGGTGGCTGGAGCGGCGCTGACGCGCAGGCTGCGCCGGCGCGGCGCGAAAAAAATCCCGCCGCAGCGGGATTCTTCGGGGTTCGCCTTGCGGCGCTAGGAGGCGACCGGGACGACACTCACGACCGTCTTCTGCTTCGCGCCCTTGACGCGGAACTCGACCTTGCCGTCGACTAGCGCGAACAGCGTGTGATCCTTGCCGATCCCCACGTTGACGCCGGGATGCACGCGGGTCCCGCGCTGCCGGACGATGATAGCGCCGGCGGTGATCGGCTCGCCGCCGAAAGCCTTGACCCCCAGGCGTTTGGCCTGCGAGTCGCGGCCGTTGCGGGAGCTGCCGCCTGCTTTTTTGTGTGCCATGGTTGCCCCTAGCCGACGATGCCTTCGATCTTGAGCTCGGTGAAGCCCTGGCGGTGGCCCTGGTGGCGGCGGTAGTTCTTGCGCCGGCGCATCTTGAAGATCTGGAGCTTTTCGCCGCGCCCGTGAGCGACGACGGTCGCCTGCACGGTTGCGCCGGCAACGATCGGCCGCCCGACGCGCACCGAGTCGCCGTCGCCGACCATGAGCACCTGGTCGAGCACGACCTGCGCTCCGACATCCGCCGGAAGCTGCTCGACCTTGAGTTTTTCGCCAGGGGCAACGCGATATTGCTTGCCGCCGGTCCGGATGACCGCGTACATGGACTTTTCGCTTTTCTGCCGGCGCGGCTGGCCGCGCGGGCGGGGATCCGCCGAGAAAAACGCGTGATTTTAGGGCTTTGCGGCCCACATGTCAAAGTGCGGCCGAATCCGCGAGGCCCGAGGCGGCGCTCGGGTAGAATACGCGGCCTCCCGCGGGTGTTTCCCCCGCAAAGCGCCCGCCCTTCCGGCGCAGCGAATTCGATCGCTTTTCCGTGCCCATTCCGCTTTTCGAGCCGCTCCTGCACGACGACCTCGCGGCCGTCGACCGGGTCCTGCGGGAGAGTCTCTCCTCCGACGTCGTCCTGATCCGCCAGGTCGCCGAGTACATCGTCGGCAGCGGCGGCAAGCGCATCCGGCCGGCGCTGGTCCTCCTCGCGGCGCGCGCCTGCGGCTACCGCGGGTCGCACCACCATACGCTCGCCGCGACCGTGGAGATGATCCATACCGCCACGCTGCTGCACGACGACGTGGTCGACGAGTCCTCGCTGCGGCGCGGCCACGCGACCGCAAACGCGATGTTCGGCAACGCGGCCAGCGTGCTGGTCGGCGATTTCCTCTACTCGCGCTCGTTCCAGCTCATGGTGTCGGTCGACAACATGCGGGTGTTGCGCATCCTCTCCGACGCGACCAACGTGATCGCCGAGGGCGAGGTGCTGCAGCTCCTGAACGCCGGCAACCCCGAGGTGGGCGAGCGAGCGTACCTCGACGTCATCCGACGCAAGACCGCGAAGCTCTTCGAGGCGGCCACGCAGCTCGGGGCCGTGATCGGCGGCGCCGACGCGGCCATCGAGGGTGCCTTCGCCCGCTACGGCATGCGCCTCGGCACGGCCTTCCAGCTCGTCGACGACGTGCTCGATTATTCGGGCGATTGCGAGGCGATCGGCAAGAACCTGGGCGACGATCTCGCCGACGGCAAGCCGACGCTGCCGCTGATCCGCGCCATGCAGGTGGGCGAAGCGGCCGACGCCGCGCTGATCCGCGACGCGCTCGAGCACGGGCGCCTGGACGACTTCCAGCCGGTGCTCGATGCGCTGGGACGCACCGACGCGCTCGACTACGCGCGGCATCGCGCCGAGGAAGAGAGCAAGGAAGCCGCCGGCGCCCTCGCGGGGCTTGCGGATTCGCCGGCCAAGCAAACTCTGCTAAAATTGGCCGCTTTCGCGGTCGAGCGGACGTATTGAGCGCAAAGCGCCGAAGAGCGCGCGCACCGCGCCCGACCCGCGCGAAAAACGTCGGGGTGTAGCTTAGCCTGGTAGAGCGCTACGTTCGGGACGTAGAGGCCGGAGGTTCAAATCCTCTCACCCCGACCAGTGAACAGACCCGCGGCGCGCGGGCAGGCAGACGCGCGACGTCGTCCGGGTGGCATCGATGACGCTCGGTGATCCCTGGATCGCAACGCCGCACCTTCGGCCCGACTACCGCGGGCCGGTGGACCGCGCCTACACTCCCTTCCCGGATCCAGCGGCGAGTCTGCCGATCGTGGCGACGCTGGAGCGCTTCGCAATCGGGACGCCGGACGCGATCGCCGTGGACTCCCGCGACGCTTGTCTCGGCTATCGGGCGCTTTGGCAGGCGGTCCGTACGCTGCAGGCCAAAATCGAATTCGCGGCGCAAACCCAGGGTCCGGTTGCCATTCTCCTGCCGACCGGTGCCGCATACGTGGTGGCGGTGTTCGCCGTTCTTGCAGCGCGACGCATCGGACTGCTCCTCGATCGGAATTCCCCCGACGATCGCAACGCTGCGCTGGCGAGCGCCGCCGGGGCGAGGTTGGTGCTGGTCGCGCCCGATCCCGATGGCAAGCTCGCGTGGGCGGACAGCGTGACGATCGGCGTCGCCGAGGTTTTCGAACGAACCGCCGTCGCCGACTCAGGCGACCGCCAACCGCTGGGGCTCGATCAGCCGGCATTCATCCTTTGCACCTCAGGCAGCACCGGGCAGCCGAAACCGATCGCGCACAGTCAACGGACGATGCTGCATTGGGTCAGGACGGTAGCCGACGCCCTGCATCTGACCGCCGACGACCGGGTGCTATCGGTCTCGCCGCCGGCGACGCTGGGCGGATTCGTGGCGCTGTTGGCCTGCGCCCTGACGGGTGCCTCGATGCAGATGCTCGACATCCGGCCCGGCGGCTTCGGCGATTTTCTCCAGCTTCTGGCGACACGGCCGATCACGATTCTCCGCGCCGCGCCGTCGTTCCTCCGCGCCCTGGTACGCGTTCCCGGGGCATCGTCGGCGCTGGCGCGGCTGCGCCTCGTGCAGCTCTATGGCGAACCGGTGTTGAAGGCTGATGTCGGGGAGCTTCGCAAGATGCTGCCTTCCGCTTGCCTGATACGGTCGACCTACGGAGCCACCGAGGCGAGTGGCTTGAGCTGGTTCGCAGGGGCGCCGGACGACTTCGATCCTCTGCTGTCAGCCACGGGGGTTCTGATGCCCGACACCAGTGCGCTCATCGTTGACGAGGCCGGCCGCCCGTGCGGCCCGGGCGAACCCGGCGAGCTGCTCATCCGAAGCCGGTACAACGCCCTCGGTGAATGGAAGGACGGTAAGATCGTCCCCGGGACGTTCGAGGCGGAGTCCTCCGATGGCTCGGTGCGGGTCTATCGCACCGGCGACATCGCGCGCTTCCATTCCGAAGGTGTGTTCGTCGTGCTCGGCCGCAAGGACCGGATGGTGAAAATCAACGGACAGCGCGCCGAGCCCGCGGAGGTCGAACTCGCGTTGCGGCGGTTCCCGGAAATCGCGGAAGCGGAGGTTCTGCCGCACCGGCGCGGGGAGACGACGCGATTGATCGCCTTCGTGGTTCCTCGTCCCGAGGCGGCACCCGGGTGGGTGGAGAGCCTGGAGACACATCTGCGCAGCGCGCTTCCGGCCTACATGGTGCCTTCTCGCATCCATGTCCTGCGCGCAATACCACGGCTTGCGAGCGGCAAGGCCGACGGTCAGGAACTGCTTGCGCTTGTGGACGCCTGACCTTCGCCGCGGGACCTGCCTGCCGGTCTCGAGACACCGATGACCGCCGAGCGCTACCCCTTCGCGAGCTCCGACGCCGAGCGCCGGCGGCTCGTCGCGCAAGCGGAGCTCTTCGCGCCGCTCACGCGGCGCCTGCTCGAGCGCGCCGGCATCGGCCCGCGGATGCGCGTGCTCGACATCGGCTCGGGCGCGGGTGACGTGGCACTCACGGCCGCGGAGCTCGTCGGGCCCGGCGGAAGCGTCATCGGCGTCGATCGCGATCCCGACCAGGTGGCCTTCGCCGAGCGGCGCGCCGTAGCGGCGGGGTTCGGTCATACGCGCTTTCTCGTCGCCGACTATCGGGCGCTCGAGCTCGAGGGCCCGGTCGACGCGATCGTCGGACGGCTCGTGCTCATGTACGCGACCGACCCGCTCGACTCGCTGGTGCGCGTTCTGCGCCACCTCCGGCGGGGAGGCACGATCGCCCTGCAGGAGTCGATCGTCGACTACGAGGGGCCGGTGCTGATCGAGCCCCCGGGCTGCCTCGCCGCGAAAGCCTGCGAATGGTTCCGCGCCGGCTTCCGGCATTCCGGCGTCCAGCCGCGGATGGGCCTTCGGCTCTTCGGGCTGCTGCGCGCGGCTGGACTGGAGCCGTCTCCGGACCTCGACGTGCTGCTCCCGATCCAGCACGGTCCCGGCGGGGCGCTCTTCCGCATCCTGGCCGCGGTCGTGCGCTCGCAGCTCCCGTCGATCGTCGCGAGCGGCGCGGCCACCGAGGCGGAAATCGACATCGATACGCTGGAGGCGCGATTGATCGCGGACGCGCCGCCGGGCGGCGTCGCCGGCTATTTTCACCTCGGCCACGTCGGCGCGTGGGCGAGGAAGCCTTAGCCCGACCGGGGATTCGAGCCGGAGCCGCTCGCGCTACAGGCCGAGATAGGCCTGCCGGATGTCCGAGCGGGTCTCGAGCTCCGCGGGCTTGCCTTCCGCGAAGAGCCTTCCCTCAGCGATCACGTAGGCGTAGTCGCTGAGCGCGAAAGCGAGGTGGACGTTCTGCTCGACCAGCAGGATCGTGAGGCCGCGCTCCTTGAGCGCCTTGAGCGTCTCGAAGAGCTGGTAGACGACCACCGGCGCGAGGCCGAGCGAGAGCTCGTCGATGATCAGGACCTCCGGGTCCGACATCAGCCCGCGCGCGATCGCGAGCATCTGCTGCTCGCCTCCGGAGAACGTCCCCGCCGGCTGGCGCCGGCGCTCCTTCAAGCGGGGGAAAAGCGCGTACACGCGGTCGAGGCTCCCGGCGAAGCTCCTGGCGGCGCGCCGCGAGAAGGCGCCCATCTCGAGGTTCTCTTCCACGGTCATGTCGCTGTAGAGCTGGCGCCCTTCCGGCACAAGGACGAGCCCGCGCGCCGCCTTGGCGTGCGGCTCGAGCCCTGTGACGTCTTCGCCCTTGAAGACGACGCGTCCGCCCCATGGGCGGATGCTGCCGACGGCCGCGCGCAGCGTCGTCGTCTTGCCCACGCCGTTCGCGCCGATGATGGTCGTGAGCGCGGCCGGCGCCACGCCGAGCGTGATGCCCCAAAGCACCTGCACCTCGCCGTAGCCGGCTTCGAGGCCTTCGATGCGCAGCAGCGCGTCGCTCATCCCGAGACCTTCCGCTGCAGCCTGCCCGCGAGCGACGCGTCGCCGAGATAGGCCTCGATCACGGCGGGATCGGCGGCGACGGCGCCGGGTGTCCCTTCGGCCAGCTTGCGGCCGTGGCTCAGCACGACGATACGGTCGGAGAGCCCCATGATCGCCTGCATCAGGTGCTCGATCATGAGGATCGATACGCCGCGCTCGCGGATCCTCCTCAACACGCCGATCATGCGCTCGATCTCGGCCGGATTGAGACCCGCGAGCACTTCGTCGAGCAGCAGCAGCACGGGACGTGCGCAGAGCGCCCGCGCGAGCTCGAGGCGCTTCTTGCCCGCGATGGTGAGCGCGGCCGCCGGATCTCCGAGGCGCGCGGCCAGCCCGACGAAATCCGCGACCTCGCGCGCGACGTCCTCGGCCGCCTTGAGCGGCAGGTTCTCGCGCCCGAAGCACGCGCCGACGACGCAGTTCTCGAGCACGCTCATCGTAGCCAGCGGCTGCACGATCTGGTGCGTGCGCGCGAGGCCCCGGCGCACGACGCGGTCGGGCGCGAGGCCCGTGATGTCTTCACCTCGGAACAGGATCCGGCCGCGGTCCGGGCGAAACACGCCGTTGATCAGGTTGAACGCGGTCGACTTGCCCGCGCCGTTGGGGCCGATCAGCCCCAGGATCTCGCCTTCGCCGAGCGCGAAGCTCAGGTCGGCGACCGCCTCCAGTCCGCCGAAGCGCTTGCCCACGCCCTGAAGCTCGAGCAGCGCCGTCATTCGAGCACGGCCTTCGAACGCGGCCAGCGGCGATGAATCCAGCCGATCAGCCCGCCGGGGACGAACAGCACGATGACCAGCAGCAGCACGCCGGCGACCACGAGCTGGAAGCTGGAGAAGGTCTGCGAGGTCAGCAGCGTGCTGCGCAGCTCTTCGTAGAGAAACGCTCCCAGCGCCGGTCCGACGACGGTGCCCTGCCCGCCGAGCATCACGGTCACGATCGCTTCCGTCGAGAGCACCAGATCGAAGGCGTCGTCCGGCTGGATGAACGCGCTCTTGAAGAAGAAGAGCGCGCCGGCGACCGCGGGCAGGAACGCCGACGCACTGTAGACCAGGGCCTTGTAGCGCCGAGTGGGAACGCCCAGCACGAGCGCCGCGTTCTCGTTCTGGCCGATCGCGCGCAACCCGAGCCCGAACTTGGAGCGCTTGATCCCGAAGCTCAAGAGCAGCGAGAGCCCC
This sequence comes from Casimicrobiaceae bacterium, assembly GCA_035501595.1. Taxonomy (GTDB): domain Bacteria; phylum Pseudomonadota; class Gammaproteobacteria; order Burkholderiales; family Casimicrobiaceae; genus PALSA-1003. The sequence goes on from DATJVX010000065.1 coordinate 80,007, forward strand.
ATGACCGCGACGATCAGGAAGTAGATCGTCCAGAGCGCCTGCGCCGGACCGCCGAGCGGCTGATATGCGGTGATCGAGAGGTAGATGCCTGTCGAGCCGCCCCAGGGCGTGAAGTTGACGACGAAGGCCTTCACGCCTTCGTTGACGCCGATCGTGGCGAGCGCGAAGTACGCGCCGCGCAGGCGCAGGATGCCCAGTCCGAAGAGCAGCGCCGCCGCGCTCACGGCCAGGCCCGCGGTGAGCGCCGCGGCCACGAGCGGCCAAGCGAAGGCGTTCACGAGCCACACGCACAGGTAGCCGCCCAGCCCGTAGAACACGACGTTGCCGAAGTTCACGTAGCCCGCGTAGCCGATCATCAGGTTGAGATTGGTCGCGAGGATGATGTAGACCGCGGCGAGCAGCAGGTCCTCGCGCAGACCCACGTTGTTGCCCTTGAGCGGAAGCAAGGCGAAGACCGCCGTCGCCGCGACGATCAGCCAGAAAGTCGGACGCGTGAGGATCGCGGCGACGCCCGCGAGCCGCCGCGACGGGTCAGCGGCGGCGATGGACATTGAACAGCCCGCGGGGAAAGGCGATCAGCACGACCACGAAGACGACGAACTCGATGACCGAGGTCCAGCTCACCGGCATGAACGGCGTGACGAGCCCCTCGAGGAGTCCGAGCGCCACGCCGCCGAAGAGGGCGCCCGCGGGATTGCCCAAGCCCCCCAGCACCGTCACGACGAAGCTCTTGAGCTGGTACGCCGTTCCCGAGAGCACCGTGAAGGGGAACAGCGTCGCGATCAGCGCGCCCGACGCCCAGGCGAGCGCGATGCCGAGGCCGAAGGCGCAGGCCAGCACCTGCCGCGTCGGGATGCCGTTCAACTCGGCCGCCTCGCGGTTGCTTGCCACCGCGCGGATCGCCTTCCCGATGCGGGTGCGATAGAGAAAGAGATAGAGCCCGCCCGCGATCGCGGCGGTCAGGATCGCGGCCATGATGTGCGTGCCGGTGAAGGTGTAGCCGTGCAGCGTGATCCCGGGAAGCGTCACTGGCACGTTGAACAGCACCGTGCCCCAGACCGTCGTCCCGAGGCCGATCAGCACCATGTTCACGGCGAAGGTGGCGAGCAGGCTCATGAGCGGCGGCCGGCCGATCATCCGGTGGACCGCGATCCAGTACAGCCCGATGCCGACGCCGAAGCCGACGAGGATCAGCGGCGGGATCGCGGCATAGGCTGGCACGGCGAACGCGACGGCAAGGTAGAACAACCCGAACATGCCGGCGACGATCATCGCGCCGTGGCTCAGGTTGATGACGTTCATCACGCCCCAGATGAGCGTGAGGCCCATCGCGGCCAGCCCGTAGACCGAGCCCACCAGGACGCCGTCGACGATAGAGGCGACGATCCCGAACATGGCCTATCCGCGGCAAAAAGAGGGGCCGCTCGCGCGGCCCCGGCTGGCATTCGATCTCGGATCAGTGATAGGGATACTCGATCGGTGCGGTCGCCGCGGCAAGCGGCCAGATGACTTCTTTCACCAGCTTGCCGTTCTTCATCTGCCACTGCGTGAGCACCATCTCGTGCGCGAGCTGCAGGCCGTGGCTCTTCGGATCGATCGAGAACCGGGTCGCGCCCCATAGCGTAGTCACGTTCATCTTGTTCAGCTCCGCGGCGACCTTGTCCGGGTCGATCGAGCCCGCCAGCTCGATCGCGTGCTGGAACAGGAGCCCGCCCGCGTAGCCGCCCGCGGCGTGGTAGCCGGGCGCGATGTTGTATTTCGCCTGGAAGCGCTGCGTGAATTCCGCGGGCGTCGGCCCGAAGTCCGGCTTGTAGGTCACCTGCGGCGCCCATTGCGACGGCACCGAGATGCCCTCGGCGGCGGCGCCCAGGCTCGAGAACTGCGGGCTGTCGGGCGCGACCAGCAGCGTAACCCACTTCAGGTTCGCCTTCTGATCGTAGAGCTGGCGCGCGAGCGTCGCGCCGTCGGGATAGTGGCCGCCGCCGAGCAGCGTGTCGGCGCCCGAGGAGACGATCTTGTTGATGATGGCGCTGAAGTCGGTCTGCGCCGGCGGATACGATTCGTCGAGCACGATGGACAGCCCGAGCTGCTTCGCCTGATCGCGGGTGGCGGTCGCGACCGCCTTAGAGAACGGATCGTCCGAGTAGACCAGCGCTATCCTGGCGGCGGCATTCTTCGCCTTGACGAGATCGATCGCGCCGGTGAGATAGTGGTCGGCCGAGGTGTAGGTCTGGAACAGGTACTTGTTGCCGAGCTGGTAGGTCTTGGGCTCGGCGCCGCCGATGCTCATCATCAGCTTGCCGTACTGCTCGGAGATGACCGTCGCGGTGGCGACCAGGCCCGAGGAGTACGGGCTGAAGAGAAACTGCGCCTTGTCCTCCGTGATGAGCCGCGTGTAGAGCTGCTGCACGCGCCCCGGCTGGGATTGATCGTCGTAGCTCACGAAGCGGACCTTGTAGTGCTTGTTGCCGGCCTTGATGCCGCCGGCAGCGTTGACGTCGTCTCGCCACATCTCGAAGCCGTGGAGCTGGGCGATCGAGTCGAGGTTGAGCGCCCCGGTCTGCGATACCGTGAAGCCGATGGTGAGCGTGTCGTCGTCCGCGGCGAACGCGGGACCGGCTGCGAGGCAGAGGACCGCGGCCGCGATGAGCAAGGACCGGGACCCGGTCCGACCAGACTGGTTCATGTTTCCTCCTTTTTTTGGGTCTAGGCAGCGCCAAGCGCCGCTCTCGTAGGACCCCTTCCCGACCCCGCGGTTCGATTATACGGCTGAGCCGCCTCAGGACCCCTGCATCGGCAGCTTCAGCTTTCCCGGGGCCAGGGTGCGCTCGTGAACCGGTGAGTCGCGGTGCCGGCCCAGCGCCACCAGGCCGCAGTTGGCCAGCTCAGGGCGGCCTTTTTCAGTGACCGCCGCCCCCGAGCAGATCGCCCATCGGCCCTCCGCCGCCGGTCCTCCATCCGTCGGCATACTCGACATCCTTCAGGGCTTCCTTCAGGGACTGCCCGCGGTATTGCTTGAGCATCTGTTCGGTCGAGTCGACGAACAAGTCCAAGGGTTCGTCCACGAGACGCTTATCCCTCGAGAACAGCCTCAACAGCCCTCGGATGTTTCCTGTTTTTTCGGCCGCAACAGCCACCGGGCAACCGAGCGAGCCGCCGATGAGCTCCGAAATGAACTTGGACCAGAAGAACGTCGAGCTCGTGGAGTCGATGCCGACGGCGTGGTAATCCGTGTCGAGTCGACCTGGGTCGAGCTTTCTCAGAAGGTAGGCGTCGACCGGCGACATCATCGCGTAGCTGTCCAGCAAGGCGTCCAGGTATCCCCCGAGGGTGTCGAGCGCCGAGCCGAGGCCGTGCGGATCCGTGCGATTGACCGGGTCGTTCTGCACATAGCGGTACAGGTTCGAATCCGCCCCGCCGAGGAGCAATGGATCCTTGGTCGTCCACCGCCCGATCGTCGCGTCGTAGTCGCGCGCGCCGAACCGCAGCAGCCCGGTGTCGGGATCGTACAGCCCGCCCGCGAAGCCGAAGGGCTGGAACCCCGGGTTGGTGTCCAGAACGACATTGCCGAACGCATCATAATCCATGCGCTGCACGATCGCGCCGCTCTGCGCATTCACGACCAGACGGACGCTGCCCACCGCGTCCGGGATGATTCGAAAGCTCGTCCCGGACTTCGTCATGTAGAGCGGGACTCTGCTGCCGGCGTAGACGAAGCGGCTCACGATCCCGCCGGCGCCATCCAGCTCGGCGGCGATGCGCAGCGCGTCGCCGTAGAGAAAGCCCTTGACGAGGGTTCCATCGACTCGCTTGCCAACCCGCCGGTTGTTGGCGTCGACGACGTAGCCGACTGTGGTGCCGGACGGCAACACCACGCCTTGCAGATTCCCCACGGCGTCGTACTGATAGCTCGTGGTCTGTGCCCCAACCGTCTTCGACAGTAGGTCGCCCGCGGCGCTGTACGCGAACGTCGAAGCCCCGTACTGCGTGAGGCGGTCCTGCTCGTCGTAGGTTGCGGTGACCGGGCTTCCGCCCACCGAGCCGCCTGTCCGGTTGCCGTTGGCATCGTAGACGTAGCTCTCCACCGTGGCGCCGTTCCTGGCCACCGACGTGAGCTGCCCCGCAAGGTCGTAAGCGTAGGCGTAGGTGTCGCTCGCGCCGCCGATCGTCTCGACTTTCTGGACGATACGGCCCAGCGCGTCGCGGGTGAAGCTCTCGGAGAAGATCGGAGCTCCCGCGCTGCTGGCGCTGTAGCCCGTCACCTCGCCGAAGGGGTTGTAGACGCTCGACGTCGTGACGTTCCCGAGGCCGGTTCCGGTCGCCAGCCCGTTCTGGTCGTGCGTCAGAGAGGCATCGCCTGCTCCGATCAGGAGGTTGTCGTCGTCGTATGCAAAGGCGATGGTGCTGGCCGCGTTGATCGACTCGGTGGCAACGCGGAATCCGGTATCGAAGCTGCGACTCACGCTGCCCGTGACGGGCCCCGACCAGCTCTTGGACGTCAATAGCGATCCGTCGTATGCGTAGCTCGTCGATTCTCCGCTCGCGGCCACGGCGTTCGCGAGCCTCCCGGCGCCGTCGTAGGCGACCACGTCGGTGCCTGCGGCAACGCCCCCGGTGGCGAAAGTGCGAGTGGCGATGCGACCGGCCGCGTCGTAGCCGAAGGTGACGGTGCGCGCGTCGGGCCGGGTCATCACCGTAGGCATGCGATCGAGATCGTAGGCGTAGCCGATCGGACCTCCGCCCGGCACGAGCGGCGGCGTCACGCCGGTGAGCTCTCCGCGGTCCGAGTAGGTGAATCCGTAGGCCGGCCGGCCCGGCGGGGTGAAGCTCGTCATGTTGCCCGCGGCGTCGTAGCCGAACGCGACGATTCGGCCATCGGGCAGCGTCTTGCTGACCACGCGTCCCGCCGCGTCGTAGGCGTATTGCGCGGTGCGGCCGAGCGGGTCGGTGATCGACTGCAGGTATCCGTCGGCGTTGTAGGCCAAGGAGACGGTGCGCGTTTCGGGGCCGCCAGCGCGCGTAACGCTGGCCACGCGGCCGCGGTTGTCGTAGCCGACCGTGAACGGCGCGAGACTGCCGAATTGGCCGGAGGCGAGCCGCCCGAGCCCATCGAGCGTCGTCGACGACGTGCGGCCCGTCGGGGTGGTCGCGGAGAAGGTCCGCGTAGCCGCGAGATACGAGCTCGTGGCCGTACGGCTGTCGACGGTCGACGTCGACGTCAGGCTGACCAGGCTCAAAGGGTCGGACGCATTGCTCCGCACGGCCGTCCGCGTGCTCGAGCCCGCGAGCGCGAGGGCGCTCGGCAAGGTGACGCTGAACGAAGCCTCGATCGGTGAATTCATGAAGAACTGCGGATCGGGACCTTGCTGGATGAAGGTTGCACTCCCATCGGCGACCGTGATGCTCGATGAAGCCGCGTCGATCGCCTCGTTGCTCTGGGTGGTCGTTCCGTCGGGCGCGGTAATCAGACGTCTCTGGACGTTGCCGGCCAGATTGTCGACCTCGTAGGTCGAAGCGCGGCCGAGCGCGCTCGTCGCGCCGACGACCACCGTCCCGGGTGGCGTGAGGCTGTGCCCAAGCGTCCAGCCTCCGCCCACCGGATCGTTCGTTTGAATCAGGTGGCCTTCTGCATCATAGACGTACCTGCTCGCCTTGCCGCGAGCGTCGGTGTACGCGGTCATGAGACCGTTCGCGTCGGATGCCATGCGCAGGGTCTCGCCCGCCGGATTGGCTATGCTCGCGAGAAAGCCGTTGGCATCGACACCGAACAGCGTGCGCTGTCCGAAGGGACCGACGATCGCGGTGGGATTGCCGCTCGCGTCATGCTCGATGGTCGTCACGTTGTCGGTGCCACCCGTCTTCTGCGTGACTTGCGACAGAAGCCCGTTCGCGTTGTAGGCGAACTCGTACAGCATCGCGCCGGTCAGCGCATCGAGAGTCCGCAAATGCAGGCCCGTCGCGCCGAAGACATACAGCTCGGTGCCGCCGTCCGAAGCGATGCTGAATTCTCCGGCCGAGATGCCGGGAAGGAACGTGCCGATGCGGCGAATGGCGGTGGCCAGCGATCCGGGGATCAACGTGCCGTCGGAGGCGACCAGGGAACCGCTCGACGCCAGAACGATCGTGCCGTCGGGTGCGCCCGCCAAGGCGTCAACGGTGCCGAGCCCTGCCGTAAGCGCGGGACCGCCGTCCCCTTTGCGAACGAAGGCACCGTTGTTTGGATTGGTCAGCGTCCCCGCGAAGACCGTCACCGTACCGTCCGGTGCGGCTTGCACGATCTGCCCGCAGAAGTTTGCGGCGTATACCGAGCCATTCGGTCCGAGAGCGATCGCGTTCGCACCGGTGAAGTTGAAGCAGTTGGTCACGCCCTGTGCCATCGTATGGATGGTTCCGTCCGGTCCGATCCGCTTGATGCGGTCGAAGTCGACAAGGTACAGCGTTCCATCCGCGGAGACCTGTACCGGCCCAACGCTTCCGAGACGAGCAGCGATCGCCGGCGCGCCGTCGTCGCAGTCTGCCGGATCGAAAAAGTCGTCGCAGACACCCGCGGTCGTACCCGCCACCGTGGTGATGATGCCGTCGGCTCCGACACGACGCACCCGAGCGAATTCAGGCGAGCAGCCGTTGACGTCGCATCCGCCTTGATGGTGCTCGGAGATGTAGGCGCTGCCGTCCGGAGCGACTGAGAAAAATATCGGGCAGAGGTCGGTGTCGGTTGCCGGCACGCCGTCGGTGCCGACGAGGAGGTCGCACGCGGAAAGCAAGCTTCCCCCGACCTGAGCCGGATATCGCCCGGCGAATCGGTGGATGATGCCGTCGGGACCGATCCGGCGGATCACGAACTGGCTTTGGACATAGATGCTGCCGTCCAGGCCGACCGCGAGTGGGGGTCCGATGTCGCTCGCGTTGATCGCCGGACCATCGTCACCGAACGGCGGCGTCAAGCTATTGCCGTTGCCTGCCACGACGGCCTCGGTGCCGTCCGGCGACAGTCTATTCACCGTGTAGGTGAAGTTGGGCTTCTGCCGGAGGAAGTAGGTGCTTCCATCGGGCGCAACGGCGATGCTCGTTCCGACGAGCGAGCCGGCCGAGCCATTTGCCGGCCCCGACAGGAAGGTGTTGATGACGCGGCTCAACGAGTCCGCACGCCGCCGCGTTCCGTCGCCCATGTGGAGCACGCGGGCGATCGGATCGAAGAAATGCTGCACGCTCAGCGTCCATCCTCCCAATCCCAGCGCTCGCGCGTCGGTGAGTCCTTCGCCGATCGTAGTCGAGAACGTACGGGACGTGGCGTACGTCCCGTCGCGGAAGCCTTCGAGCAGCACGGCGTTCGGCCCGGGCGGAGCGCCGAACGACGGCGTACCCGATGCCGGATTGGCGGCATAGATCGCGGGATAGTGATAGTCGATGCTGCCGGTGAGCGCCTGGCCGCCCTGCAGCGTGCGTCCGTACGCATCCTTGCCGTCCCAGACGAACCGGTAGCTCTGGTCGGGAGTCGGCTGAAACGTCTGCTCGAAGGTTTGGCCCGCGACCGAAAGGCTGAGACCGATCGAGGCGAGCTGCGGCGGGAGAGTCTCGCCACTCAATTGAATCGTCCGCGCGCGAGCGTGGCCCGGCTCGCGATCGCTGCGATAGTTCAGCGTGAACGGCGTCCCTACGATCGGCACGCTCTCGCCCAGCGCCTGGTTCTCGATCTCCACGATGCAGCCGTGACACGTTTCCGGGTCCTGCAGCGGATCGTCGTTGACCGGCCCGGCGTCGGTCGGCGGCGTGGAGTCGGCCGGGATGAACCCCCAGTTGTTGTCGACGTAGCTGAAGTGCGGGAGCGGCGTGCGCCAGAGCGTCTGCCCCGGCGTGTACAGCGTCGCGAGGCTATGGCGCTCGTCGCTGCTCAACCCGAGCGCGTCGTCGGCGATGCCGTCGCCATCACTGTCAACGTCGGCGAGCCCGGCGGTGACGCTCAGGATCTTGATGACCCGCCCGTCCGGTATCGCGAGCCACGCGGATTTTGCCAGGTCGTAGACGCCGGTGGGCACCGGAACGCCGACCGGGAAGTTCAAGAAGTTCTCGGAGTACTGGATCACCGGCTGGCTGAAGACGACGCTCGTCGCCCCTGCCGCGACCGCTTCGTCGGCGCTGAAGCTCACCGCATAGGTGTACGCGCTTGTCGGCGGAAGCTGGGCGGGCATCGCCCTCTTGCCGCCGGGTCCGACGGTGAACTCGGTCGCCCGGACGGTGAAGCTCGGGAGCGGTTGCATCGAGCCGTCCGGCATGACCATGGTCGCGCTCATGCCGGCCGGGAAGAGGACGGTGGCCCGACGATTGCCATCGGCATCGCTGCTGAGGCTTCCGCGATGCACCTGCATCGTTGGCGCGTTTGCCACGATCGTGGTCGCCTGGCCGTCGAGCGCCTGCAGAGCGACATCGGGCAATACGACATAGTCCTGCCAGGGGACGTTCACCTGGCGTTGCGCCGGCAGGAATCCCGCTGCGGCGTAATTCATCGTCAGTGTTCCGCCGCCGTTGACCGCCATGTCATAGCGACCGTCGCCGCGGCTGGCCGTCTGCCCGAACTCCGGATGGCCGAGAATCGTGATCGTCGCGCCTGCCAGCGCGCTGCCGTCGTGCCGAGTGACCGCGCCTCGGAGCACGGCGGCGCGTACGGGTGCGATCGTCCCCGGCGCAACGCCGCTCTGGACCGCGTTCGGCCCGCTGTAGAGGAATTGGGTCGAGTTGGCGACGGTCGTTGTCACCGATGGATCGACGGGCGCTGCGACCAGATCGCCGGGTGCGACCGTCACCGTCACCTGCCCCGGCGTCTGTGCGCCATGGCCATCGTCCGCCGTATAGGTGAAGGCGTCCTGCCCGCTGAATCCGGCGTTCGGCGTGTACGTGCACTGCCCGTTCGCGAGGCAGCTCACGCTTCCATTCGCGCCTTGCGTGAAGGCGGACACCGTGAGCGTGTCGCCGTTCGGATCGCTGTCGTTGGCCAGGACGTTGCTCGAGACTGCGACGCCGACGGTGGTTGCCACGGAATCGTCGTGGGTCACCGGCGGCTGATTCGCGGCGGGATTGACTGTGACCTGCACGTCGTCGCTCGCGCTCAGCGCCCCGTCGGAAGCGGTGAGCCGCAGCACGTACACGCCGGGAGCCGAGAAGCTCGCCGTAGTGCCGAGCGCGTTGATGTCGCCGAAGCTCACCGTGCCCGGGCCGCTCGACTTGCTCCAGGTCGTGGTCAGCGTGCCCGGGGGATTCGGCAGCCCGTCGTCGCTCGCGCTGCCGCTCAACGACGCGCTGGTCGGCAGGGTGATCGTCTGGTCGCTGCCCGCGTCGACGTTGGGCGGCTGGTTGGCCACCGCATCCGGTCGCACGTCCGCGTCGATGCGGAAGTAGAGATTGTTCGCATCGGATTGATGGAACACTGCCACGATGTTCGCATCGATCGGAGCGGAGCCCTTGCTGTTCACGGCATCCGGCGCAACGCCGCTCCAATCGCCGACGTTGCCGTCAAGGATGACGGTCGCGGCCCAGGCGAGACCCGATACGGCGACGAGGCCGATGCATAGCAGGAGCGGGCCTTGGCCGGGAAGTCGCTTCCGGCACCATCCCGCGACGCCGAGCAGGACGATGCCGAGCAGCGGCACCAGCCACGGCGACAGGGGAATCGCTTGCGCACCCTGCCCGGGCTGCGGCGCCGGCGCGCGGGCGACCACGATCGGAAACGAAGCCGTTGAATCCTGTCCGCCGCTCGCGTTGGTGCTGGCGACGAGCGCCCGCAGGGTCGCGTTCGTGAGGGCGGACAGCGGAAGATAGGTTTCGATCGCCGCGGTCCCGGACGTGCCGTTGCCGATGCCCGCGGACCAGCCGGCGCTTGCGAACACGTTCGGCGCCGTCAGGCTCGCGCCGCTGCACGTCTGCCGCTCGATGCGGCTGACCGTCGCCCCCGAGGTGGTGGTCGTGACGACCGTGGTCCATACCTGCTCGATGCCTGCCGCCGGACCCTTCGATGTGGCGACCGTGCAACCGGTGGCAGCGTTCTTGTCGGCGTCGAGAAGGACCTGGAAGCGATGTTCGGCCGCTTGTGCCGGCCAGGCGAGTGACGCCCACAGCAAGCCGGCGCAGGATGCGCGGGCACTCCGCCACCAAAAGGTCGACCCGTTCATGACCCTCCCCAAGGTTGTACCTATCCCAGCGCGGCGTTCTTCTTCTTGCCCGGGAGCAGTGCAGCAGGACACCGTGAAAAAAACGTGAAAAGTGGCGGGAGGCCGAGAAACCTGCGACCATTGCCGGCCTTGCTCGATGCTTGCCTCAAGACTGCATGGCCCGACTTGACGTCGAATTGCTCGGCGGATTCTCGGTCAGGCGCGGCGCTGCGGAACCGTGCATTCTGCCGACCCGCAAGTCGCAGGCGCTGCTGGCGTATCTCGCGATGCCACCGGGGCGCTTCCATTCCCGGGATAAGCTCGCCGCGCTGCTTTGGGGCGAAGCCCCGGAAGCGCGGGCGCGGCAGAGCTTTCGGCAGGCGCTCGCCGGCCTGCGCCGCGCCCTCTCCGTCGCGAATGACGGAGTGCTGATCATCCGCGCGGATGCGGTCGCCCTCGATCCCGCATCGGTCACCGTCGACGTCAGCCACGTCGAAGCCGCCGCCGCGACTTGCGATACCCGCGCCCTCGAACGCATTGCTGTCTGCTACAAGGGCGAGTTCCTCGCCGGGCTGCGAATCGGCGAGCAAGCTTTCGAGGATTGGCGCGCCATCGAGCGCGAAAGGCTTCAAGGGTTGGCGCTCAAGGCGCTGACGCTGCTTTTGGACCGCCAGTCCGCCGAGGGGAGCTCTGCCGATGCGGAACTGGACACAGCATCCCGCCTCCTGGCGATGGATCCGCTGCGCGAGGATATCCACCGCAAGGTCATGCAGCTCTTGCTGCGGGAGGGCCGGCGAGCTGCAGCGCTGCGGCAGTACCAAATCTGCGTCGGTTGGCTCGACCGCGAGCTCGGCATTGAGCCCGAGGAGCAGACGCGCGCGCTCTATCGCGAGATACTGCGTTCCACGGCGGCGCCGCATCGCGCCGTTGTCCCGGCATTTGCTCCCGGCGTGCTCTGGGCCTCGGGCGACGAGGCACCGATGGTCGGACGCGACGCCGAGTCAGAGCGACTGCGTCAGCAGCTTGGCGTGCTACTCGACGATGGCGGGCGTGTTGTCCTGGTTGCCGGTGAGGCGGGAATCGGCAAAACGCGGCTGCTTCACGAATTCGCCAGAGATGCGGCGGCCCGCGGGCTGAGCGTGGCTGTCGGCGTTTGCCACGAATCCGAGCAGATCCTGCCCCTGCGGCCTTGGGCCGACGCTCTGCGTCAGAGGCTCGGGGATGCCGTCATTCGCGAGACGCTGAGCGCCGGCGCCGTCGCTCAGCTCGGCCGGATCTTCCCCGAGCTGTTGCCGCCGGGGGAGGTTCCCAGCCCGGCAGGCGAGCAGCTTGGCCTTCTCTTCGAGGCGCTCGTCCAACTCCTCGCAACCCTGACCCGCGAGGGCCCGCTCGTTCTCATCCTCGAGGATTTGCATTGGGCGGATTCCCTAAGTGCGCGTTTCGTAGCCTTTCTCGCACGCCGCATCGCACGCTTGCCGGTTCTGATCGTCGGGAGCCTGCGCCCGGAGGATCTCCTCGATGCCCCCATCCTCGGGCGTGCCCTCGACGAGATGCGAGCCGAAAACCTGATCGAGGAGATCATGCTCGGTCCGCTCCTGCGGGCTGAGGCGCAGCACCTCGCGGCGGCGTTGAAGCCACTCGCCTCCCAACGCAATTGGCAACGGATCATCAGCGCGGTCCTGGCGGTGAGCGAGGGCAATCCGTTCATCATCGTCGAATCTCTGCGCGCGGCCCGTGACCCGTCCTTCGAGACGACGCTCGACGGAGTGCACATGCCGGGTCGCATCGAGGACTTCGTCGCCCGGCGGCTCGCTCGTCTCGGCGACGCTCCGCTGGGCGCTGTCGCCGCGGCCGCCGTGATCGGCCGCGAGTTTTCGTTCCCCTTGCTCACGGCGGCCGCAGAGCTCAGTGATCGCGACGGCGCAGCGGCGATCGAGGAACTGGTTCGGCGACGCATCCTCGTTTCGGTCGGCGACCGACTCGATTTCGCCCATGACTGGATCCGTCGAGTCACCTATGACCGCGTGTTGCCGCAACGCCGCCAGCTCCTCCATGCCGCGGTCGGGTCGGCGCTCGAGCGCCTTCACAACGGCCGACTGGACGAGGTCGCGGACCAGCTCGGCCACCACTATGCGCGCGCGAGCGAACCGCAAAAGGCGATCGCCCATCTGGTCCGCTTCTCCGAGCTGGCGGTGCAGAGCTACGCGCTCGACGACGCGCTGAAGGCGCTTCGCCAGGCCGCCGCGGCGGTTGAGGCCCTGTCCGCCGACGAGCGCGACCGCACGGCGCTCGACATCGCGCTCCGCCAGGCTTTCGTGCTGTCGAGCCTGGCGCGACCGCTCGAGGTGCGCGACCTCCTGCGGACGCACGCCGACAAGGTGGCGCGCCTCGCCGATCCTTCGCTGGCTTCTGAATACCATTTCCGCCTCGGATTGACGTCGTTCTACCTCGGCGAGCGCGCGGCGAGCCGGATCGCGGCGGAGCAGGCATTGCTCACCGCAGAGCGCCTGGGAGAGCCGGAGCGAATCGGCAAGGCGCTCCACGTTCTGTCGCTGACTGCCTACGACGCCGGCAAGCCGGACGACGGGATCGCGCACGCCTCGCGGGCAGTCGCGCTGCTTCGGGGGCTACCCTCGGCGCACATCTGGCTCGGTCTCGCATATTTCGACCTCGCGCTCAATTCCGTGGTCGCCGGCGCTCTGGCGTCGGCGCTCGACGCCGCGGGCCAAGCCGACTTGGTGGGCGGCTCTGCCGCATTCCCGCGCGTTCAGGCGCTCGCCGGCTACGTTTCGGCCTGGGCGCATGCCTTGCGCGGCGACATCGAGGCCGCGATCACGACGGCGGAGCGCAGCCTCAGCCTGTCGCGCGATCCGACGGCGGCAAGTCTTGTCTCGGGGGCGCTCGGCCTTGCCTATATCGAGAAGGGCGACGGTGCGGCCGCGGTCGGCATCCTGACGAAGGTCGTCGAGCAGCCGCACGAGAGCCCGGCGCGCAGCGGAGATGTGCGCCACATGGTTCTGCTCGCCGAGGCACGACTGCTGGCCGGCGATCTTCCAACCGCGCGGGAAGCGGCATCGCGCGGGCTGAAGATCGGGCAGACCTACGAGATGAAGTTCAATGTCGGCCTGGCGGAGCGAGCCCTGGGTCGGATCGCCCTCGCCGAGAGGAATTGGCAGGAAGCGGCATCACGACTTGGTGCCGCGCTCGCAACCCTGGCCGACTGCGGAGCCGCATTCGAAGCGGCGCGGACGCGAATCGATCTGTTGCGGGTTCCGCCGGTGAACGGCCACCAGGACTGGGCGGCTCAAGGCCACGTCGCAGCCGCGCTCTCAGCACTCGAGGCGGCGCCGGCGCCGCGCCGCGTCGCCGAGCTTCATGCGGTCGCGCAAGCACGCTTGCGCTGGGCTGATGGCGGCTCCTTTCTTCCGGACCGCCCCGCGTTCGGGCGCTCAGCGTCCGATCATCGGTAGGTGCAATCCGAAAGCGCTGGCCGCGTCGATGGCCTGCGCATAACCCGCGTCGGCGTGCCGCATCACGCCCGATGCAGGATCGTTCCAGAGCACGCGCCCGATGCGTTTCGCCGCCGCCGGCGTGCCGTCGCAGACGATGACGACGCCGGCGTGCTGCGAGTAGCCCATCCCGACGCCGCCCCCGTGGTGGATCGAAACCCAGGTCGCGCCGCTCGCCGTGTTGAGGAGCGCATTGAGGAGCGGCCAGTCGGACACCGCGTCGGAGCCGTCGGCCATGGCTTCCGTTTCGCGGTTGGGGCTCGCGACCGAGCCGGCGTCGAGATGGTCGCGGCCGATCACGATCGGCGCCTTCAACTCGCCGCTCGCCACCATCGCGTTGAACGCGAGCCCCGCCCGATGGCGTTGGCCGAGGCCGAGCCAGCAGATCCGCGCCGGCAGGCCCTGGAACGCGATCCTCTCGCCGGCGAGGTCGAGCCAGCGATGAAGGTGGCGATCGTCGGGGAACAGCTCCTTCACCTTGCGGTCGGTCCTGCGGATGTCCTCGGGATCGCCCGAGAGCGCGACCCAGCGGAACGGCCCCTTGCCCTGGCAGAACAGCGGCCGGATGTACGCCGGCACGAAGCCGGGAAACGCGAACGCGTTCTCGAGGCCTGCGTCGAGCGCCACCTGGCGGATGTTGTTGCCGTAGTCGACCGTCGGAATGCCGCGGGCGTGGAAGGCCAGCATCGCCTCGACGTGGGTCCTGATCGAGTCGCGCGCCGCGGCGGCGAGCGCCGCGTGCCTGCCCGGGTCGGCCTGCGCCGCGCGCCATTCGTCGAGCGTCCAGCCCGCCGGCAGGTAGCCGTACACGAGATCGTGCGCCGAGGTCTGGTCGGTAACGAGATTCGGCTCGGCCCCGCGGCGGACGAGCTCGGGGAGGAGCTCCGCGGCGTTGCCGAGCAGGCCCACCGACACGGGGAGTCGGGCGGCGCAGGCCTCGGAGATCATCTCGAGCGCGTGGTCGAGGTCGCGCGCCTCCCGATCGAGATAGCGCGTCTTCAACCGCATCGCGATGCGCGAGGGCTGGCATTCGATCGCGAGCAGCGAGGCTCCCGCCATCGTTGCCGCGAGCGGCTGCGCGCCGCCCATGCCGCCGAGCCCCGCGGTCACGAACCACTTGTCGGCGAGATCTCCGCGGTAGTGCCGGCGCCCCGCCTCGGCGAAGGTCTCGTAGGTGCCCTGCACGATGCCCTGGCTCGCGATGTAGATCCACGAGCCGGCGGTCATCTGGCCGAACATCATCAGCCCCTTGCGGTCGAGCTCGTTGAAGTGCTCCCAGGTCGCCCACCGGGGCACGAGGTTGGAGTTGGCGATGAGCACGCGCGGCGCGTCGGGGTGCGTCCTGAATACGCCGACCGGCTTCCCCGACTGGATGAGCAGCGACTCGTCACCGTTCAGGTCCGTCAGCGCGGCGACGATCGCGTCGAAGCAAGCCCAGTCGCGCGCGGCCTTGCCGATGCCGCCGTAGACGACGAGGTCCTGCGGCCGCTCCGCGACCTCCGGGTCGAGGTTGTTCATCAGCATGCGCAGCGCCGCCTCGGTCGTCCAGCTCTTCGCCGTGAGCGTCGTGCCGCGCGGGGCGCGGATCACGCGCTCCTGTCCGCCCGTCGCGGAAAGCGTCTTCGGATCGTCGCGATGCATCGTCTTCCTCCCGTGCCCGCCCGTCTTTCACTCCGCCGACGGCGTCGCGCCATCGGTCGAGAGGAGCGCACCGATCGGCGCGCCCAGCTCCCCGCTCTCCACCAGCATCTTCACGCGCTCGAGATCGGGCGCGAAGGCGCGGTCGCGCTCCCAGAACGCGGCCTCGCGCCGGATCCTGGCGAGCGCCTGCCGCAACGGCGCGGACGTCGGAACCGGTGCGCGCAGCTCGACGCCCTGCGCCGCGGCGAGGAGCTCGACGGCCACGATCGCGGCGCCGTTCGACGCCATCGGCGCAAGGCGCAGCGCGGCGTTGGTCGCCATGCTGACGTGATCTTCCTGGTTCGCCGACGTGGGCAGCGAGTCGACGCTGCGCGGCGTGCTGAGCGCCTTGTTCTCGGAGGCGAGCGCCGCGGCGGTGACCTGCGCGATCATGAACCCGGAATTGACGCCGCCGTCGCGCACGAGGAACGGCGGCAGCCCCGTGAGATTGGCGTCCATCAGCAGGGCGACGCGCCGCTCGCTGAGCGCGCCGATCTCCGCGAGCGCCAGCGCGAGACCGTCGGCGGCGAAAGCGACGGCTTCGGCGTGGAAGTTTCCGCCCGAGAGCACCTCGCCCTCGTCCGCGAACACGAGCGGGTTGTCGGATACCGCGTTAGCCTCGTCCAGGAGCATCGCCGCGGCGTGCCGCATCTGATCGAGGCACGCGCCCATCACCTGCGGCTGGCAGCGTAGGCTGTAGGGATCCTGGACGCGCGGGCAGTCGCGATGCGAGGCGCGGATCGCGCTGCCGGCGAGCAGGTCCCGCAGGGCTTGCGCCACGTCGGACTGCCCGCGGCTCGCGCGCAGCGCCTGGACGCGCGCGTCGAAGGGCGTGTCGCTGCCGAGGCAGGCGTCGACCGAGAGCGCTCCGGCGACCAGCGCGGCGGCGAACAGCCGTTCCGCCGCGAACAGCGCGCAGAGGGCGAGCGCCGTCGACACCTGCGTGCCGTTCAGGAGCGCGAGCCCTTCCTTCGGCCCGAGCGCGAGCGGATCGAGACCCGCGCGGGCGAGCGCCGCCGCGGCGGCAAGCGTCTCGCCGTGGCTGCGCGCCTCGCCTTCGCCGATGAGCACGCCGGCGAGATGGGCGAGCGGCGCGAGATCGCCCGACGCTCCCACCGAGCCCTGGCTCGGGATCACCGGCAGCACGCCGGCGTTGTAGAGGCGCAGGAGCGCTTCGACGACTTCGTAGCGCACGCCGGAATAGCCGCGCGCCAGCGAGGCGATCTTGAGCAACAGCGTAAGGCGGACGACGCGGTCGTCGAGCGGTGCGCCGGTGCCGGCGGAGTGCGAGAGGACGAGCGAGCGCTGCAGCTCGGCGACCCGGGCCGAGTCGATGCGGGTGCGCGCTAGCAGGCCGAAACCGGTGTTGACGCCGTACACGATCCGCCCGTCGGCGACGATGTCGGAGACGAGCCTGGCGGCCGCGTCGACGCGCCCTCGCACCTCGCCGTCGAGCGCGAGCGCTCGCGGCGCAGTCCATGCGTCGCGCAACAAGCCGAGCGTGAGACGGCCCGGCGATAACTGAACGCTCATTGCCTGTTCGCAAGCCTCGCGCGAGAGTTCGGCGGATTGTGCCAGAAAGCGCCCAAAGCCCTTCAGCGCCCGCGCAGCACCCGCCATGCGCTCGCGGTGAGACGCTGTCGCCGCGCAGCGTAGCCCGTCCAGGGATCGCGCTTGCGCCGGATGCGCTCGGGCACGGTGCCGATCGTGAAGCTCGCCGGCGGGACCCGCGCCGAGAGCTCGTCCCACGAGAGCGGCGTCGCGACGGTCGCGCCCGGACGGGCACGCAGCGAGTACGGCGCGACCGCGGTCGCGCCGCGGGCGTTGCGCAGGTAGTCGACGAAGATCCTCCCGCGCCGGTTCGATTCGCCCGAGGTCGCCGTGAACCGCTCGGGCGACTTCGCCACGAGCGCGAGCGCCACCCCGCGCGCGAATTCCCTCGCTTCGTCCCAGGACTGCCGCCGCTCCAGAGGCACGACGACGTGAAGACCCTTGCCTCCGGTGGTCTTGACGAACGACGCGAGCCCGGCCGTGTCGAGCAGCGCGCGCGTGGCGCGGGCCGCGTCGACGACCGTGCCCCAGGGCAGCGCGGCGTCCGGATCGAGGTCGAACACCAGCGTGTCGGGGCGATCGATCTCGGGCGCGGTCGATCCCCACGCGTGCAGCTCGAGCGCGTTCCACTGTGCGAGGCCGACGAGCGCCTCGGCGTTGTCGACGAGCGCGTAGGGATTGCGGCCGGTGCTCTCGTCGATCATGACGACATCGATGCCCGGAATCGACCGCCGGCCGACGTGCTTCTGGAAGAAGCACTCGCCCGCGAGGCCTTCGGGACAGCGCAGGATCGCGAGCGGCCGGCCGGCGATGAAAGGCAGAAGCCGCTCCGAGACGCGCGCGTAGTATTCCGCGACCATGAGCTTGGTCACGGAGAGGCCGGGATAGACCACGCGTTCCGGGTGCGTGATCGCGACGCCGTCGATCACCGGCCGGCGCGGCGCCTCGCGCGGATCGGCTCCGCGCGTCTTGCGGCGAGCGCTACTTGCTGACGACCTCCCACTTGCCATTTTTCACTTCGAAAATCGTAAGCAGTCCCTTGGTCAGGTCGCCGTTCCTGTCGAACTCGATGTCGGCGGTGACGCCCGGATACCTGATCTTCGCCAGCGCAGGGAGGTACTTGGCCGGGTCGGTCGAGTTCGCGGCTTTCATCGCCGCGGCGATCAGCATGACCCCGTCGTAGAAGTACGGCGTATAGAGCCCGGGGTCCTGGTTGAAGCGGCTCTTGTATCGGGCCGCGAAGTCCTTGCCACCGGGCCGCGATTCGAGCGCGGCGCCGGGCGTCGATGCGATGCAGCCTTCGGCCGCTGGCCCCGCCAGCTCGATGAACTTCGTCGAGTTCATCGTTTCTCCGCCCATCAAGGGGATGTTCATGCCCAGGAGCTTCATCTGCCTGGCCATCGGCCCCGCCTGAGCGTCGTAGCCGCCGAAGAAGATCGCGTCGGGCTTGGTGGCCTTGATCGAAGTCAGGAGGGCATTGAAGTCCACCGCCTTGTCGTTGGTGTGCTCGTGCTTGACCACCTGGCCGCCGGAGGCCTTCACCGCCGCATCGAAGGAATCCGCCAGGCCTTGCCCGTAGGCGGTCGCGTCGTCGATCACGGCAAGCCGCTTCAGCTTGAGATTCTTCACCGCGTAGTTACCGAGCGCGGTCCCCTGCTTGTCGTCGTCGGCCATCAGCCGGAACGCGGTCCGGAATCCCTGGTGGGTGTACTTGACGTTGGTCGACACGGAGAGCTCGGGGATGCCGGCTTCGTTGTAGATGCGCGACGCGGGGATGGTCACTCCCGAATTGAAGTGACCGACGACGCCCGCGACTTTGGCGTCGACCAGCTTCTGGGCGATCAGCGGCCCCTGCTTCGGATCGGCCTGGTCATCCTCCGACTGGAGCTGGAACTTGACCGCCTTGCCGCCGATCGTCGTGCCCCGGGCGTTCAGCTCGTCGATCGCGAGCTGCGCGCCGTTCTGGTTGTCCTTGCCGTAGTTCGCCTGCGGCCCGGTCAGCGGCGAGGCGAAGCCGATCTTCACGACTTCCTGCGCCTGAGTCGCGACCACCGGCAGAGCGAGCAGGATGCTCAAGGCGCTCGCCAACGCGCCGAGGCCTACGTGCTTCTGGTCCATGAATTTCTCCTGGGGCTGGTGCTCCTGCAGGTTGCAGCGTTCCGTTTCCAGTCTACACCCGAAGCGCGGCAGCGATCGCGGATCAGGCGCGTTTGCGGGCGGATTGCCGCGGCTTCGCGCCTTCTGGCGATGCCCGGTCGCATTCCTTGATCAAGAGCCACGGCTGAGGACCCTTCTCGGGCCGCTTCATCCGGATCAGCACCCAGCGGCCCGACAAGCGCTTGCCCGACAGCGCGAACGCGAGATGACCGCGCGCGAGCCCGCGGCCCGCGTCGCCGTCGGGCATCCAGGTGCCGCGGTCCCAGATCTCGACGGTCCCGGCCCCATACTCGTGCTCGGGGATCACGCCTTCGAAATCGCCGTACTCGATCGGATGATCCTCCACTTCGACGGCGAGCCGCTTGTCCGCCGGATCGAGGCTCGGTCCCTTGGGCACGGCCCAGCTCTTGAGCACGCCGTCCCATTCGAGGCGAAAGTCGTAGTGGAGGCTGCGCGCCGCGTGCTTCTGGACCACGAAGCGCAGGCGCGACTCTCCCGACCGAGGCTTGCGTCCGCGGGGCTCGGAGGTCTTGCCGAAATCGCGCTTCTGGCGATACCGCTCGAGGCTCATGGCTTCGCCGCCGGTGGTGCAGGATTCGTGCCCGGGGCGGTCAGGGGCAGGCCGTGGTCCGCGCGCCCTGCGGGCTGTAAATCTTGCTGCGAACCGGTAGCGTTTTCCGCGTCGCTCGGCCTTGCGCAGGGCGGCTCAGTATCGATACCCCAGCCCGAACACGAGAAGCCCGGAGTCGTACGGCTCCTTGGCGATGACCTGGTGCCAGGTCAGGCGCGCGCTCCACCGCGGATCGAACCGGTACGAGCCGCCGATGCTGACCAGGCCCGCGAAGCGTTCCTGCGAGCGATCGGCGTGGTTGGCATTCGGGGCGTCCGGGTAGAAATCGAAGATGAAGTACGGACCGATGCCGGCGCCCAGCACGAAGCGGTCGTCGACGATCGACCGCACGAGCCAGAGCTCGGTCGCCACGCCGTTGCGCCGCGCGCCCTCGGGCACGCCTTCATGGATCCAGGCCACGTCCCACTCGACGTTCGGACGGAGCATGCGGCGGTACTCGACGGTCGCCGCCACGCCATGCGCCTTGAAGTCGTTGTTGACGACGACGCCTTCGCCCGCGAGCAAGGTCAACTCGTTGGGGGACGACTGGAATGCGCCGATATCGGCCGTCGAGGGCGCGCTGTCGAGTTGGTAGCGCAGCCCGAGCGTGAGCGCGCCGGTGTCGATGCTGGTGCGGGCCCGCGTCTCCTCGACGCGAAGCTCGGCCAGCCAGCGGCTGTCGATTCGCCAGCGCACGGCGGCCGAATACAGCCAGGCGAGGCCGTGCGCGTCCTGCTCGAGGACGTTGTACAGGATCACCGAAGACACGGAGTTGTCGAGGCGCGTCGTGTCGGAATAGAAGAACGGCCCGATGCCTATCGCCACGCTGCAACGCGGCAGGACTTCGGCGCTCGCCCAGAGCTGCAGCGCCACGCCGTCGCGATCGTGATTGAGCTGATGTCCCTGGTTGAGGTACGCGGCGCTGACCGCGAACGGCCCTCCTAGGTCGTGCGAATACTCGAATTCGACCGTGCCGGAGCGCCGATGCGTGTCCGCTTCCTGGATCGCGCCTCCGAGCAGCGACAGCTCGTCGGCCGCCGCTCCGCTGACGGCGAGGCAGGCGAGAGAACCGACCAGCCGCGCGCAGAAGTGGCAAACTATGCGCGGCATGACGGGCCGCAGGCCACGCTTCGATCTCACGTGGTTCCAGTTCTGTGATTGGCGATGACTTGAGTCCGGCCGTATGGCGTATTCTTCGGTCCGGCCGGACAACTCGTAGTATGCCTCAGCTGCCGATGACCTGCCGCTCGAAGCCTTGCGTCCGCCTGGAGCGTTGGTCGGTAGAAGACAGGAATCCCCTTTGACATCGCAGTCGAAACAGGACGCTCCTGCGACGGACGTGTCGTCGCACACGCCGATGATGCAGCAGTACCTGCGCGTCAAGGCGGAGCATCCCGACAAGCTGGTGCTCTACCGGATGGGAGATTTCTACGAGCTGTTCTACGAGGACGCCGAGCGCGGCGCGAGGCTCCTCGACATCACGCTCACCGCGCGCGGCGCCTCCGCCGGCGCGCCGATCCCGATGGCCGGTGTTCCCTACCACGCGGTCGAGCAGTATCTCGCGCGACTGATCCGGCTCGGCGAGTCGGTGGCGATCTGCGAGCAGATCGGCGACCCCGCCACGGCCAAGGGACCGGTCGAGCGCAAGGTCACGCGCATCGTCACGCCCGGCACCGTGACCGACGCGGGGCTGCTCGAAGCGAAGCGCGAGTGCCTGCTCGTCGCGATCCATCGCGAGCGGCAGCGCGCGGGCCTGGCGTCGCTCGACCTGTCCGCCGGCCGGATGCGCCTTCGCGACCTGCCGGCCGACGAGCTTCGCCAGGAGCTCGAGCGCCTCGCTCCGAGCGAGCTCGTCTACCCCGACGACATGCCGGCGATCGCGCTCGACGGCGTGCCTGCGCATGCGCTGCCGCCGTGGCAGTTCGAGGCCGAAGCGGCGGCGCGCCGGCTCGCCGCGCAGCTCGGCACGCTCGACCTCGCCGCTTTCGGCGTCGGCGACGCGCCGCTCGCGGTCGGCGCCGCGGGTGCGCTGCTGCACTACGCCCAGGCCACGCAGCAGGCGGCTTCGCTCGCGCACGTCCGCGCGCTCGACGTCGAGCATGCCGGCGAGCATCTCGGGCTCGACGCCGCGACCCGCCGCAATCTCGAGATCGTGGAAACGCTTCGCGGCGAGGCGGCGCCCACGCTGCTGTCGCTGCTCGACCAGTGCGCCACGGCCGCGGGCAGCCGTCTGCTGCGGCAATGGCTGACTCGTCCGCTGCGCGATCGGGCAATCGCGATCGCCCGCCACGACGGCGTGCAGGAACTCCTTCCCGCTCCAGCCGCTCGTCGCCGCTTCGCCGAGGCGCTGAAGCGCACGGTCGACGCGGAGCGCATCGCCTCGCGCATCGCGCTCGCGAGCGCCCGCCCGCGTGACCTGTCCGGGCTGCGCGACACGCTGGCGCGGCTGCCCGAGATCCGCGGCCTCCTCGCGGGATTCCGCTCCGCGCTTCTGCAGGATGCAACCGAAGCGCTCGCGGTCGATCCCCGCTGGCACGCGCTCCTCGCGCGCGCGATCGCCGCGGAGCCCGCGGCGGTGCTCCGCGACGGGAACGTCGTCGCGGCGGGCTACGATGCCGAGCTCGACGAGCTGCGCGCGATCCACGACAACTGCGGCGCGTTCCTGATCGAGCTCGAGGGACGCGAGCGAGCGCGCACGGGCATACCGAGCCTCAAGGTCGAATACAACCGCGTGCACGGCTTCTACATCGAGGTCACGCACGCGTACGCCGCCCGGATCCCCGACGACTACCGCAGGCGCCAGACGCTCAAGAACGCCGAGCGTTACATCACGCCC
The DNA here is from genome assembly GCA_035501595.1 of Casimicrobiaceae bacterium. Lineage (GTDB taxonomy): Bacteria > Pseudomonadota > Gammaproteobacteria > Burkholderiales > Casimicrobiaceae > PALSA-1003. The sequence continues at coordinate 102,492 of DATJVX010000065.1, forward strand.
GAGCTCAAGGCGTTCGAGGACAAGGCGCTCTCGGCGCAGGAGCGCGCGCTCGCGCGCGAGAAGCGCCTCTACGAAGCGCTGCTCGTGGAGCTCTCGGACGCGATCCCGGCACTGCAGCGCGCCGCTCTTGCGCTCGCGAGCCTCGATGTCCTCTGCGCGCATGCCCAGCAGGCCGACGCGCTCGGCTGGGCGCGGCCCAGCTTCGCCGCCGCGCCCGGCCTCCGCGTGCGCGGCGGCCGGCATCCCGTCGTCGAGACGCAGGTGGGCGCGTTCATTCCCAACGACCTGAGCCTCGACCCGACGCGCAGGCTCCTGATCGTGACGGGACCGAACATGGGCGGCAAGTCGACCTACATGCGCCAGGTAGCGATGATCGCGCTGCTCGCGAGCTGCGGCTTCTTCGTGCCGGCGAAGAGCGCCGAGATCGGACCGCTCGACGCGATCTACACCCGGATCGGCGCCGCGGACGACCTCGCGGGCGGCCGCTCGACCTTCATGGTGGAGATGACCGAGGCGGCGACGATTCTCAACCGCGCGACGCCGGAGAGCCTCGTGCTCATCGACGAGATCGGGCGCGGCACGTCGACGTTCGACGGGCTGGCGCTGGCCTGGGCGATCGCGCGCGCGCTGGCGCTCGCCAATCGCAGCCTGACGCTCTTCGCGACCCACTATTTCGAGCTGACCGCGCTCGCCTCCGAGCTCGACGGCTGCGCCAACGTGCACTTCGACGCGGTCGAGCACAAGGACGGCATCGCGTTCCTGCACGAGGTCGCCGAGGGGCCGGCCGACCGCAGCTACGGCCTGCAGGTGGCGAAGCTCGCGGGGGTGCCGGGCGAGGCGATTCGCCAGGCGCGCGCCTATCTCGCGCGCCTCGACCGGTTCAGCGCGCGGCGCGACGCACACGGGGACCTGTTCGCGGGCGGGGATGCGCCCGCCGCGCCGCCGGGCGCGTCTCAGGCCCTGGAGCGGCTCGCGGCGCTCGATCCCGATGCACTCAGCCCGCGCGAGGCGCACGCGGCGCTCTACGAGCTCAAGCGGCTTCTCGAGCGCGAAGGCAACGGCACGCCGTAGCGCGCGAAGATCCAGCCGACGACTCGTTTCCTCCGGGCATCGTGCGACGCGCGTCAACCCGGGCTGCGCGCTCGCTTCCCCGGGCCGCGCGTTCCGCGCGATCGAGGCCGCGTTCAGTGATGGTGGTGCCCGCCGGCGCCGTGGACGTGGCCGTGGGCGAGCTCTTCGGGGGTCGCTGCGCGCACGCCGACGATGGTGCAGTCGAAGCGCAGCCGCTGTCCGGCCAGCGGATGGTTGCCGTCGACGACGACTTTCCCCGAGGCGATATCGGTGACGGTGAACACGCGGGTTTCGTCTTCCTGGTCCGTCGCTTCCTCGAATTGCATGCCGATCTTGACGCTCTCCGGGAAGCGGTCCTGCGCCTCGACGCGAACGAGCTCCGCGTCGTACTCGCCGAAGGCATCCTCCGGCTCGAGTGTGACCGAGCACGAGTCTCCGGGATTCTTCTCCTGGAGCGCGCTCTCGATCTTGGGAAAGATGCCGTGATGGCCGCCGTGAAGGTAGGTGATCTCGGGGGCTTCCTCGATCAGCTCGCCCGTCGCAGCGTAAAGCTTGTAGCTGAGCGTCACGACGGTGTCGTCTGCGATCCGCACGTTCGGACTCCGGTTGGCCTGGCGGCGCCGCTTCGTTTGGTCTTCGTTCGGCGACGGGGCATTGCATTGTACTCCCGGCCAGAGCGACGATCGCCCCGCAGCGCGCCGGCTATAATCGGCCGATGCCACGAGCGCTCCTCGACGGCGGCACCGCGACGCGGTTCATCTCCCGGTACTGGCAGAAGCGCCCGCTGCTCATCCGCCGCGCGCTTCCGGGCTTCAGCGGGCTCCTATCCTGGGACGAGCTCGCCGCCCTCGCGGCGCGCGACGACGTGGAGTCGCGGCTGGTGTTGCGCGAGCGCGGCCGCTGGACGCTCGCGCACGGTCCGTTCCGGCGCGCCGAGCTGCGCGGGCTTCCCGGAAGGAACTGGACGCTGCTCGTGCAGGGCGTCAACCTCCACGTCGCCGCGGCCGACGCGCTGCTGCGGCGGTTCTCGTTCCTTCCCTATGCGCGCCTCGACGATCTCATGGTGAGCTACGCGGCCCCCGGCGGCGGGGTTGGTCCGCATTTCGATTCCTACGACGTGTTCTTGCTGCAGGGCGAGGGCCGCCGGCGCTGGCGCATCGGCCGGCAGCGCGATCGCGCGCTCAAGCCCGGCCTGCCGCTCAAGGTCCTCGCGCGCTTCAGGCCGGAGCACGAATGCGTGCTCGCGCCCGGCGACATGCTCTATCTTCCGCCCGACGTCGCCCACGACGGTGTCGCGCTGGACGCCTGCACGACCTATTCGATCGGCTTCCGCGCGCCGTCCGCGCAGGAGCTCGCCACCGGCTTTCTCGACTGGCTTCGCGACCGCACGGCACTGGAGGGTCGCTACCACGATCCGGATCTCGTGCGTTCGACGACGCCGGCGCGCATCGGCCGGGAGCTACGCGACTACGCGGCCGATACGCTGTCGCGGCTCGCCTGGAACGAGCGCGCAGTCGGGCGCTTTCTCGGCGCGTATCTGACGGAGCCCAAGCCGTCGGTCGCGTTCGCGCGCCCGCAGCGCGCGCTGTCGGCGACTGGCTTCGCCCGCCGCGCGGCGCGAGCCGGCCTCCGCCTGGACGGCCGCACGCAGCTGCTCTACGACGCGAGCCGCCTGTACGTCAACGGCGAGGCGCTCGCAGCGCCCCCGAAAGCGCGGCCCACGCTGCGGCGTCTCGCGAATGCGCGCGCGCTGGCGCCGGGCCGGATCGAGCCCGTCGCCGCGAGGATCCTCTATCGATGGTACCGCGATGGCTTCGTCCAGTTCCGATAACGCCGTCCCTGCCGCCGCACCCGAGCCGCGAACGGTCGCGCTCGACTCGATCGCGGCCCAGGCCGCCGCGATCGACGAGCTGATCGGGCTCGCGCAGCGCCGCATCCGCGTGTTCGACCAGGACCTTTCGCAGATGGGCTGGAACCGCCCGCAGCGCGCGGAGCGGCTCGGCTCGTTCCTGCGCGGAGCGCGGGGGCGCAGGCTCGACGTCATCGTGCACGAGACCGACTACCTCGAGTCGTCGTGCCCGCGGCTCCTCGGCCTGCTGCGCAGCTACAGCGAGGCCGTCACGATCTATCGCACCGGTCCCGAAGCGAGGCATGCCTCCGATCCGCTCCTCCTCGTCGACGATCTCCATTATCTGCACCGCTTCCACTTCGAACAGCCGCGTGCGGCGATGGGGATCAATCAGCCGGAACACACGCGGCCGCTCGCGCTGCGCTACGAGGAGATCTGGGCGACCGGCGAGCCTGGCGTCAACGCGACCGTTCTCGGGCTTTGACTCGACGTAGCGCCCCGGAGCGCAAGCCTTCGCGGGCGCGCGGTCGCGCCGCCGCCTCGCGTAGCGTACAATTGCCGAGTCGGCGGACGGGGGTGGGGAGCATACGCGCAGAGCATCGTCGCACGGTTACCGCGATTTGCCGACCAGCGCTCGCAATGTACGGGCCGAGCAACGGATTCAAGTCTTCCGGACGAGGTTTTCATTCCATAATCGATCAAGGGAAACGATGATGATGAACAGGTCTCTCTTTTTGGTCGCCGCCCTCGGCCTCGCGGTCGTGGGGTGCAGCGACAACAAGCAGGCGGCGGACGCGGCCAAGGCGGCCGCAGACAAGGCCGCCGCGGCGGCGAAAGATGCGGCGGACAAGGCCGCGACCGCGGCGAAGGATGCAGGGACGGCGGCCATGCAGGCCGGCGCGTCGGCCACCGACGCGGCCAAGGCCGCCGGATCGGCAGCCGTCGACGCGACGAAGGCGACGACGAGCGACGCGATGAAGTCCTCCGGTGACGCGATGAAGAGCCCCGGCGACTCGATGAAGGCGGCGGCGCCGGACACCACCAAGAAGTAAGCGGCTCGATACGAACAAAAAGCCGGCCCGCGGGCCGGCTTTTTGTTGCCGGACGCGGCGTCCCGCTACATCGGCGCGCCGATCCGCTGCGCAACCTCGCGGTACTTCTCGATCACGTCCCCGAGATCTCGGCGGAAGCGATCCTTGTCCATCTTGTCGTGGGTCGAGTGGTCCCAGAGGCGGCAGCCGTCAGGCGTGAACTCGTCGCCCAGGACGAGCGCGCCGTTCGGATCGTCCTTCGGGTGCCCGAACTCCAGCTTGTAATCCACGAGGTCCATCCCGCCCTTCGCGAAGAGCGGCTTGAGCACGCCGTTCACCTTGTGCGTGAGCGAGCGCATCTCGTCGATCTCCTTCGCGGTGCCCCAGCCCAGCACGCGGATGTGGTCGTCGTTGACCAGCGGATCGTGCAGCGGATCGCTCTTCAGGAAGAACTCGAAGATCGGCTCCGGCAGCCGCGTTCCCTCCTCTATGCCGTAGCGCTTGGCCATCGAGCCGGCGCAGATGTTGCGCACGACGCACTCGATGGGAATCATGCGCATCGCCTTGACCAGCGATTCGCGCTCGTTCAGCACTTTGAGGAAGTGCGTCGGCACGCCGGCGGCCGCGAGCCTGCCCATGATGAAGGCGTTGAACTTGTTGTTGGTCTCGCCCTTGAGCGCGAGCTGGGCGAGCTTCGCTCCGTCGAACGCCGACACGTCGTCGCGGTAGTGCATCACCAGCACGTTGGGATCGTCGGTGGCGTACACCGTCTTGGCCTTGCCGCGGTAGAGCTCCTTGCGCTTCTCCATGGTTTCCTCTGTCAGACGAATTCCCGCCAGCCGAAGCCCCGCTCCTGGTCCGCCACTCCGATCCAGTGGCTCTCGCAGTTGAGCGCGCTCGCGAGCGCGGTACGCGCGAGCTCGGGGCGATTGTTCTCGCGCGAAAGGTGCGCGGCGATCAGGTGCTTCAGGCGGGAGGCGTCGATGCGCGACAGCAAGCCCGCCGCCGTGGCGTTGTCCAGGTGGCCGAACTTGCTCGCGATCCGGCGCTTGAGCGGCTCGGGGTAGTCGCCGCTCGCGAGCAGATCGCGATCGTGGTTGCATTCGAGCACCAGCGCATCGCAGCCCGAGAGGCTCGCCTCGACGTGCGCGGTGGACGCTCCGAGATCGGTCAGCACGCCCAGCCGCCGCTGCCCGTCGGAACACACGAACTGTACCGGCTCGCGGGCGTCGTGCGGCACGGGGAACGGATGCACCTCGACCCCGTCGATCGCGAACCGGTCGTGGCTGTCGAAGCCGCGGACGCAGGGCAGCTCGGCGAAGCGCTCGGAAACCACCGAGAGCGTGCCGAAGGTGAGCCACACCGGAGTCTCGAAGCGCAGCGCGAAGGCCGCCACGCCGCCGATGTGATCGCCGTGCTCGTGGGTCACCAGGATCGCGGTGATGCTCTCGGGCTCGACGTCGAGGCGCTCGAGCCTCTCGATCGCGTCGCGCAGCCCGAAGCCGCAGTCGATCAGGACCCGCGTGCGCCCGGCCTCGACCAGCAAGCCGTTGCCCTCGCTCCCGCTGCCGAGCGACGCGAAGCGCATGGCGAGCCTAGACCGGAGTCGAAGCGCGCGCGCCGCCCGCGATCACTTCAGCTGGTCCTGCAGAAGCGCGAGAATCTTGTCGCCGTTGGCCGACCGGTCGGCCGCGCCCTTCGGGTCCTGCACGGTGACGACGCTGTTCGGATCGGCCTGAGTCACGACCACGCGATACTGCTCGGGCTTGTCCTTGTCGTCGGGCTTCCAGAACTTGAGCTTGTCGAGCAGGCCCTTCTGCTTGCCGGCCTCGGTGTCCGGGTTGGCGTAGCGCACGTAGTACAGTCCCTGCGAGCGGTCCCGGTCGACCACTGTGAACCCGGTGCGATCGAGCGCGAGGCCCACGCGCCGCCAGGCGCGATCGAAGGCGTCGTCGACGACCAGCCGGCTCGCACCGTCCTTGTCCTTCTCGATGTGCGCCCTCGGCGCGCTGGACGCCGCCGAAGCCACCGCCGTCGTCGCGGCATTGGCCGGCGTTCCGAATTTCACCATCAGCCGCGACAGGAACTCCGCCTCCAGCTCGGGGTTCGGCGGCGTCGCCTGCCACTGCCAGTCTTCCGGCGAGGCTTGCTTGGTCTTCGTCGGCATCTGCGCCGCGCCGTAGTGCGTGATGTAGATCTCGACGGTGCCTGGCTCGCTGCCGCGCTCGATGCGCGTGCGGAACTTGTCGCGCCGATAGGTATCGCTGAGGAAATCGAGGTACTGGCTGGTGTACTTGGTGAGCCAGCTCATGGGCGCGTCGGCCTTGTTCTCCGCCCAGTCGGTTTCCATGATCCCCAGCGTGGGCTGGTCGATCGCGATGGCGAAGCCGTTCTGCGCCCAGAAATCGCGCAGCACGCTCCATGCCGCGTCGGGCGTCGTCTTCACCACCAGCCAGCGTTCCGTGCCGGCGCGCATCACCTTCGCCTCGCCGTTGATCGGCAGGACCTCGCTCGGCTTGCCGGTCGCCTTCGCGGCGGCCGCTCCCGACGCGGTAGATGCGAGGTACCGGTCGTCGTACGCCGGCGTGGTGAGATCCGGCGGGATTTCCAGCGCCGGGGCGGAGCTCGCCGACTTGTATTCGATCTTCTTGCCTACCGAGAACGTCGTCGATTCGCAGCCGGCGAGAGCGAGCGAGAGCGCAGCCGCGCCGAGCCAGGCCGCGAGGCGGCCCGGCGGGCAGGGATTCGGAGCATGCGACATGCTGAAACCTCCTTCAGATGCAGCCGGCTTCGCGCAACGCAGCGCGCACGGCTTCGTGATGTTGAGCGGCGAGCGGCGTGAGCGGCAGGCGCAGCTCGCCCTTGATCCACCCCATCTCGGCCAGCGCCCATTTCACGGGAATGGGATTCGCCTCCAGGAACAGTCGCCGATGCAGCGGCAGCATCCGGTCGTTGAGCGAGCGCGCCCTGCCGAGATCGCCGGACAGCGCGGCCGCGCACATCTCGGCCATAAGCCGCGGCGCGACGTTGGCGGTGACCGAGACCACGCCGTGCCCGCCCATGAACATCAGCGGCAGTCCGCTCAAGTCGTCGCCGCTGTACACCGCGAAGTCCGTCTTGCCGGCCGCCGCGAGCGAGCGCAGCAGCTCGCTGCCGCGCGCGAGATCGGCAGTCGCATCCTTGATGCCGACGACACCTGGGACCTGCGCGAGGCGCAGCACCGTTTCGTTCGCGAGATCCGCCACGGTCCGCGAGGGGACGTTGTAGACGATGAGCGGCAGGTCGACCTTTTCGGCGATCGTGCGGAAGTGTCGGTAGAGACCTTCCTGCGACGGCTTGTTGTAGTACGGCACGACCGACAGGCCGGCGGCCGCGCCCACTTTCTGGGCGTAGGCCGTCAGCTCGATGGCTTCGGTCGTGGCGTTGGCGCCCGTGCCGGCGATCACCGGGATGCGGCCGGCGGCGCTTTCCACCGCGGCGCGGATGAGCGCGCAGTGCTCCTCGACGTTGACGGTCGGCGATTCACCCGTCGTCCCGACGGCGACGATGGCCGCGGTGCCGCTCGCGACATGGCGATCGATCAGGCGGCCGAACGCGGGCAGATCGAGCGCCCCGCCGTCCTGCATCGGCGTGACGATCGCGACCAGACTTCCCTTCAGCATCCTCGACTGCCCGAAAAATGCGGCATTCTACCCCAATCCATCGCCGGGCAGGCGCGGCGGCCAGCTCCTTCCCGCGGCGACCGCCGCCAATCGCTGGATGACCGCCGCCCGCTCGCCGTCGACGTGGCCCTGCTCGAATGCGACGACGACGAGGCGCTGGCGTGCGATCTCGAGCAATTCGCCCGGCTCGAGCAGAAATGCCGGATTCGACGGCTTGCCGTAAGCCGCATTGCCGAGCGCGAAGGTCTCGTAGAGCAGCACGCCGTCGCCCGCGAGCGCGGCGAGGAGATGCGTGAAGAGCGCGCGGTGCAGATAGTTCACGACGACGATTGCGTCGAAGCGCTCGCCGGGAAACGGCCACGCGCCATCCTCGACATCGGCCACTCGGGTCTCGATCCGCGGCGACCCTGCGAGCGTGGCGAGCGCCGCGGCGTCGCGATCGACCGCCACGACCTGCGCGCCCCGCCCCGCGAAGAACCGTGCATGCCGCCCGTAACCGGCGGCGAGATCGAGCACTCGCCCGCCCGGCGCCACCAGCGGGGCGAAGCGGACGATCCACGGGGACGGCGCGAGGCCCGCGTGGCCGCGACCGTGGGCGGCGGTCTTCGCTGACGAGTCTCTGTCGGCGCTCACCGGTCCCTGCGCACGCGCGGACGGGCGGAGCGCCTGGGAGTCGACGCGGCCGCATCGACGGCGTCGGCGCGCGCCTCTTCCTGCAGCCAGTCGCTGAACGCCTGCGCTTCCGGCCGCAGCGCCGCGTGCGCCGAGCGCACGATGTAGTAGGCGCGCGGGGTGGCGTAGCGGTCGCGGAAAGGGGCGACGAGCTTCCGCTGCCGCAGAAGGCGATCGACCAGCGGCTCGCGACCGAGAGCGACACCCTGCCCGTCGATGGCCGCCTGGATCACCTGGTCGAAATGGTTAAAGCGCAGCGACCCGGCGGACGAGAAGGGCCCGACGCCGTTCGCCGCCAGCCAGGCCGACCAGTTGAGCCACGGCAACCGACCGCGCTCGTCGTCGATGTGCAGCAGGACGTGATGCGCGAGGTCCTCCGGGCGCTTGAGCGGGCGCGAGCGGTCGCTCGCGAGCGCGGGGCTGCACACGGGCACGAGGCGCTCGCCGAAGAGCCGCAGCGAGCCGGGCGGAACGCTCGCTTCGCCGCAATAGCGCACTGCCAGATCGATGCCTTCGCGCTCGAGGTCGACCACGCGGTTGTCGGCGGAGATGTAGACGTCGATGTCGGGGTAGCGCTCGCGGAAATGCGCGAGCCGCGGGATGAGCCACAGCGACGCGAACGGCTGATTCGTCGACACCGTCAGCGGCTGCCTGGCCTGCTCGCGGCGGATCACGGCGACGGTCTGCGCGATCTCCTCGAGCACCGACTTCGCCGTGGCATGGAGGACCTGACCGGCGTCGGTGAGCAGCAGCTGGCGGTGCCGGCGCTCGAAGAGCGCCAGCCCGAGCTGTTCCTCGAGCGCCTGCATCTGCCGCGACAGCGCCGACTGGGTGAGAAAGAGCTCCTCGGCCGCGCGGGTGAAGGACAGGTGCCGCGCGGCAGCTTCGAAGCCCTTCAGCAGGTCGAGAGAGGGTAGCCGCCGCGGCCGGGCGGCATCGCCGGGCTTTCCTGCGTTGGGCTCAGCCATTCCCTTTTCTCATGCAACTGATGCGGCGATTTCGTTTGTGACCACCGCCTCCGGCCCCGATACTCCTGGCATGCATCGCGCGCGCCGGACGAGACGAAGGAGCGAGGCCATGCATGCATTGTACGCATTCGACAGGAGATCCACCATGCCCTTCGATCCGCCCGTCACCGCCGCCGACCGCCGCTCCGTCCTGCACGCCCGGGACACCATCGTGCTGGACAACGCCCGCGGCACCGCCATCGCGGTCGACTACGGCTGCCTCTGGATCACCCAGGACGGCGACCTGCGCGACATCATTCTGACCGACGGCATGCGCTTCGAGATCGACCGCCGCGGACGCACGGTCGTCGTCGCCGAGGAGAACTCTCGGCTGCGCGTGAAGCGCCCGCCGAGCGCCCTCGAGCGCCTCGGCGCGGCGCTGCGCCGGGCGTTCGGACGCCACGCGAACCAAGGTCCCCACGCGGTCCTCCGGCGGATGGCGCCTTACTACTAGGAAGCGAGTGGGCGGCCGGTTTGCCCGGCGCCGGGAAGCCGGGCGGCGGCGTGGCGGCCGGCCGAAACGGCGTCAGGCGCCGGCGCGCGAGAACGCGATCCTGCCGGCTTTCTCGCTCACGCGTACCGTGTCGCCGGCGGCGAATTTGCCGGTGAGGAGCTCCTTCGCGAGCGGGTTCTCGATCTCCTGCTGGATCGCGCGCTTGAGCGGTCGGGCGCCGTACACCGGATCGAAGCCCGCCTTCGCCACCTCGGCAAGCGCCGCCGGCGCGACGTCGAGCTTGATCTCGAGCTTCGCGAGCCTCGCCTCCAGCGCCTTCAGCTGGATCTTCGCGATCGACTCGATGTTCTTCTCGCTGAGCGCGTGGAACACGACGATCTCGTCGATGCGATTGATGAACTCCGGCCGGAACGTCGTCTTCACCTCGGCCATCACCGCGAGCTTGATCACGCCGTAGTCGTCGCCCGCCATCTGCTGGATCATCTGCGAGCCCAGGTTCGAGGTCATCACGATGACGGTGTTCTTGAAGTCGACCGTGCGCCCCTGGCCGTCGGTCATGCGCCCGTCGTCGAGCACCTGCAGCAGCACGTTGAACACGTCCGGATGCGCCTTCTCGACCTCGTCGAGCAGGATCACGCTGTAGGGTTTGCGCCGCACGGCCTCGGTCAGATAGCCGCCTTCCTCGTAGCCCACGTAGCCCGGGGGCGCGCCGATCAGCCGCGCGACGGAGTGCCTCTCCATGAACTCCGACATGTCGATGCGGATCAGGTGCTGCTCGGAGTCGAACAGGAACTCCGCGAGCGCCTTGCAGAGCTCGGTCTTCCCCACGCCCGTCGGTCCGAGGAAGAGGAACGATCCGTAGGGACGGTTCGGGTCGGCGAGCCCCGAGCGCGAGCGCCGGATCGCGTCGGAGACGAGCTGCACCGCCTCGTCCTGGCCGACGACGCGCTTGTGCAGTGCCTCTTCCATATGCAGGAGCTTGTCGCGCTCGCCCTGCATCATCTTGGACACCGGGATGCCCGTCGCGCGGGACACGACCTCGGCGATCTCCTCCGCGCCGACCTGCGTGCGCAGGAGCGAAGGCTTCTTGGCCGCTTCCTTGGCGAGCTTGCTGTCGGCCTTCTTGAGCTGCGCCTCGAGCTGCGGCAGCTTCCCGTACTGGAGCTCGGACATCTTCTGCCAGTCGCCCTTCCGGCGCGCGTCTTCCATCTGGAGCTTGAGCTTGTCGATCTCCTCCTTGATGTGCTGAGCGCCCTGCACCTGCGCCTTCTCGGCCTGCCAGATCTCGTCGAGATCGGCGTACTCGCGCTCGAGCCGCTTGATCTCTTCCTCGATCGCGGTCAGCCGTTTCTTCGAGGCCTCGTCCTTCTCCTTCTTGACCGCCTCGCGCTCGATCTTGAGCTGGATCAGCCTGCGATCGAGCTTGTCCATCGCCTCCGGCTTGGAATCGATCTCCATCTTGATTCGCGCGGCGGCCTCGTCGATCAGGTCGATCGCCTTGTCGGGAAGGAAGCGGTCGGTGATGTAGCGATGCGAGAGCTCGGCCGCGGCGACGATCGCCGGATCGGTGATCTCCACGCCGTGGTGGATCTCGTAGCGTTCCTGCAGGCCGCGGAGAATGGCGATCGTGGCCTCCACCGAAGGCTCGTCGACCAGCACCTTCTGGAAGCGCCGCTCAAGCGCCGCGTCCTTCTCGACGTACTTGCGGTATTCGTCGAGCGTCGTCGCGCCGACGCAGTGCAGCTCGCCGCGGGCGAGCGCGGGCTTGAGCATGTTGCCGGCGTCGATGGCACCTTCGGCCTTGCCCGCGCCCACCATGGTATGCAGCTCGTCGATGAAGACGATCGTGCGGCCCTCGTCGGCGGCGATGTCCTTGAGCACGGCCTTGAGCCGCTCCTCGAACTCGCCGCGGTACTTCGCGCCCGCGAGCAGCGCCGCCATGTCGAGCGAGAGCACGCGCTTGTTCTTGAGCCCCTCGGGCACTTCGCCGTTGACGATGCGCTGCGCGAGACCCTCGACGATCGCGGTCTTGCCCACCCCGGGCTCCCCGATCAGCACCGGGTTGTTCTTGGTGCGCCGCTGCAGCACCTGCACCACGCGGCGGATCTCGTCGTCCCGGCCGATGACCGGGTCGAGCTTGCCCGAGCGCGCCTGCTCGGTGAGGTCGATGGTGTACTTCTGGAGCGCCTGGCGCTGCCCCTCGGCTTCCTGCGAGTCGACGCCTGCACCGCCGCGGACGGCCTCGATCGCCTTCTCGAGCGCCTTGCGGGTCAGCCCGTATTCCTTGGCGAGCCGCCCGGTCTCGCTCTTGTCGTCGGCGAGCGCGAGCAGGAGGAGCTCGCTCGCGACGAACTGGTCGCCGCGCTTGGTCGCTTCCTTGTCGGTGAGATTGAGGAGGTTGTTGAGCTCGCGCGAGATGCTGATCTCGCCGCCCTGCCCCTCGACCTTGGGGAGCCGCCCGATCGCCTTCGTGAGCGCAGACTTGAGCGGGGGAACGTTGACCCCCGCCCGCGACAGGAGCGACGCCGTCCCGCCGTCCTCCTGCGCGAGCAGCGCGGACAGAAGGTGCTGCGGCTCGATGAAGCCGTTGTCGTTGCCCAGCGCCAGGCTCTGCGCGTCGGCGAGCGCCTGCTGGAATTTGGTGGTCAGCTTGTCCAGACGCATGAGATCCCCGGTACCCAAAGACTACCGCTAGATTGGGAATCCGGGAGGAATTTCAAGCGCAAACCGCGTCCGGCGGCGGCTGGCTCCGGTCTCTCGCGGGCAAACGCGAAAAAGGGCGGCGCGTGAGGAGCAGGCGCGCCGCCGCCCCGCCAGCCTACTGGTTCACGATCTGAGGCTTCAGCGGTCCGAGAATGCCGAGGAGCTCGCCTTGCTCCTTGGAGGGAACATTGAACTTGTTGAGCGACTTGACCAGGTCCTGCACGAGCGCATCGAAGTCGGCGTCCGTGATGCCCATGCCCTTGTGCGCGGTCCTCATGTCCTTGCCCTTGTAGACGCACGGCCCTCCGGTGGCCTGGCAGATCTGGTCGACGAGGTTCATCTTGAGCCTCGGGATGTCGGCCCTGGCGAAGAAGCCGTTGATCCGGCTGTCCGACGCGACGTTGCCCACGAAGTCGTCGACCACGGCGGTGATCGCGCCCTTCCCGCCCAAACGGTCGTAGAGACTCTTGTCCGCCATTGGCTTCATGCTCATGTCCTGACAGGCCGTGAGCAGCAGGGCTGCCGCGAGCGCCGCGGGAAGCGCCAGCCGTCGAAGCTTCGTATGCATTGGGTTCTCCTCTCCTTGGGGACTGAAATCGGTACCGGGCCTTCGCCGGCGCCGTACTCGCATATACGGGGAACGCCCGTCCGCGGATGCGCGGACCGGGCGGGCGTCTGCCGCGTGCTAAGCTCGGACGATGACGGAGCTAGAACCCGACCGCCCGGAGCGACCCACGGCGGGCTTCCTGCAGGTCATGGGCGCCGTCTTCTGGAGCTTCTTCGGCGTGCGCAAGCGCGCATCCGGCGAGCGGGACCTCGGCAGCATCAAGCCGGTGCACGTCGTCCTGGCGGGTCTGCTCGGCGCCGCGCTCCTGGTGCTGGCGATCGCCACCCTGGTGCACTTCATCGCGCGGTGACCGCGCGGGGGAGAGCCTTAGCCGCGCAGCGCCCGGGCAACCTGCTCGGCGGCCCGGACGAGCTCGTCGTCGGTGGTGAGCACGTCGGGGCACAGCCGCAGCCACGGCCCGCGGGCATCGGTCACGACGCCGCGCTCGGCGAGCCGTTCCGAGCAGCGCTCGGCCTCGCCGCCGGGGAGCCGGACCACGGCAAACGCGCCGCGATCCTCGCCGCCGCCGGTTGCGGCCACACCACGCTCCGCCAGCAGCTCGACCAGTCGCCGCTGCTGCGCGAGCGAATGCGCACGCAGCCGCGCGACGCCGATCGCCAGCGTGAACAGCTGGCCCGCCCGCGCCTGGTAGAGCGGCAGGATCGGCGGCGTGGACTCGAAGAAGGCATCGCCGCCCGGCGCGAACCGGGGAGGATCGGGACGCTCGTAGGCGAACGGCTCCTCCTTGGCGAACCAGCCGACGTCGAGCGTGGAGAGCGAGCCGTCGAGATGACGCGGGTGCAGGTAGAGATAGCACGCGCCCGGGCCGCCGCGCAGGTACTTGTAGCTGCCGCCGATCGCGAAATCGACGTCGAGCGCGGCCAAGTCGACCGGAAACACGCCGAGCGAGTGATAGACATCGAGCAGCAGCCTCGCACCACGGACGTGCGCCGCCGCGACCACCGCCGGGAGGTCGGGCAGGATCTGCCCCGTGTTGAACAGCACCTGAGAGACGACGACCAGGTCGGCGCCGGCGCGCACGGCACCGAGAAGATCCTCGGCCGCGAAGAGCCCGTCGGCGCGCGGCTCGACCAGCGCGAGCGCGATGCGCCCGTGGTGGGCGTAGTGACGCAGGATCACGTCCACGGAATCGAACTCGCCGCGCGTGGCGATGACTCGCGGCAGGCTCTCCCGGGGATAGCTGTTGAGAATGGCGCGCAGGCCCTGCCCGGCGCTGGTCTTGGGGACGATGCAATCGGGGCGCGGCGCTCCGCACAGCCGCGCGAGCCGCGCACGGTAGGCGTCACGCTCCGCGAGCCAGCCGTCCCAGGCGTCGCCCATCTGCGTCTCCCATAGCGAGAGCGCTTCCGCCACGTCGGCGGCGGTCGCGTCGAGCGGCCGGCCCAGCGAGTGATTGGCGAGATCGATCCAGCGCGCGCGGCGGGCGAGCGCGCGGGAAAAGAGCGGTGCGACCTGCGCTGCGACGCCTGCTTCGTCGAGAGGGCCCGGGCCCAGCGCGGCAAGCGCCGACTCGATCGCCTCAGGCCCGGCGCAGGATCTCATCGGTCAGCCGCCGCAGGCGCGTCATGTCGTAGGCGGCGAGAATCTCTTCGCGCGTGGCCACGCGCTTGCGAACTTCGAACCAGTCCTCCTCCTCCGGCGCCAGCTGCGAGCCGTGCTTCTGCTGGAAGCGCTCGGCGTAGCGAAGCCACTCGTCGTCGACGGTCCCTTCCGAGAAATGGATGAGCCGGATGTCGAGGCAGACGGCGAGACGATAGCCCGTGAGGTGGCAGCGGAACGTGAAGTCGGTGTCGTAGCCGTGCCAGCCGTCGAAGGTGACCTCGTCGAAGCCCACCTTTTCAACGACCTCGCGGCGTGCCGCGAAGAATACGCCGTCCATGCCCTGGATCGCGCCGTTGACGAGCTCGGGAGCGCCGAGGAACTTGACGTCGTAGCCGCCGGGCACGCGCTGCGTCACGACGCCGCGCGCGTAGCGGATGCCCGAGTCCGCCCAGCTCATTGCATGCAGGCGCGTGGTGCCCGCGACGCCGACCACGTCCCAGGTCTCGAGATGCCGCTCGAGCGTCGGCCCCAGGTCGTCGGACAGGAGCTCGATGTCGTCGTGCGAGAACACGCAGATGCCGCCCCTTGCCTGCCTGAGCGCGCGGTTGTAGCCCTCGCACAGCGAGCGGGCGTCGTGGATGCCGACGATCTCGTAGGGCGCGCCGCCCATGTGGCGGGCGTAGGTCTCGCGCACCGCGGCGAACTTGTCCGCGTCGATGCTGCAGATGATGACGGAGATCACCGGCCAGGCGGCGAGCCGGCCGTCTGCGAACCGATCGTCGTGCGCACGTCGATCAACTCGGGAAAGAACACGCGCTCGAGTGCCCGCTTGAGGAACGCCACGCCGGAGGAGCCGCCCGTGCCGGTCTTGTACCCGATGATACGCTCGACCGTCTTCAAATGGCGGAAGCGCCACAGCTGGAAGCTCTCGTCGATGTCGACGAGCTTCTCGCACATGTCGTAGGCGTCCCACCACGCGCGTGGAGCCTCGTAGATCGTCTTGAAGACGGCGACGAGTTCGGGGTTGCGGGCGTAGGGGAGCGTGAAGTCGCGCTCGAGGCACGCACGCGGAACTGGCAGGCCGCGGCGCGCCAGGTGGCGCAGGAATTCGTCGTAGAGCGAGGGCGCGCGCAGCAGCGCGTCGAGCGCGGCAAAGGTGGCGGGATCGTGGCGGAAGACCTCGAGCAGCGCGGCGTCCTTGTTCCCCAGCAGGAACTCGAGCGCCCGGTACTGCGGAGACTGGAACCCCGACGAGCTGCCGAGCACCGGCCGGAACGCGTCGTACTCGGAGGGGGTCAGCGTCTCCAGCACGGCCCACTGCTCGAAGAGCTGCTTCTGGATCAGCTTTACGCGGGCGAGTATCTTGAAGCTCGGCTCGAGGCGATCGTCCTGCACGTTCCGGATCGCCGCCTTGAGCTCGTGGATCATCAGCTTCATCCAGAGCTCGGCGACCTGGTGCTGGACGATGAACAGCATCTCGTCGTGCCGCGGCGGATGCCCGGCGGTACCCGAGAGCGGCTCCTGCGCAGCGAGCAGGCGATCGAGGCGCAGGTAGCCGGCGTAGGTCAGGCGATCGCGGAAGTCCGTGACGATGCCCGGCTCGAGTCGTTCCTGGGCCATGCGGAAGCTAGGCGATGTGGAAGACGAAAGGCGCCCAGGCGGCGAGGATGCCGGCGACCGCCATCGCCATCGCGCCCAGCGCGCCGAGGTGCCGCGCTCCGCCCCCCCGCGCGCCGATCTGCCGCGACGCGAGGCGCAGCGCCCACGCCGCGCCGGCGAGCAGCAGCGTGATCCGCAACGCCGTCAAGGCCGGGACGTGCCAGCCTTCGCCACGGGCGAGGGCCACGGTGAGGCTCGAGAGCCCGACGAAGAGCCCCATTGCGGCGAGCGGCGTCAGCGCGTGCGCGAGCGAGACGGCGCTGAGACCCGCGCCGCGGCCGACGCTGCGAGCCGCGATCGCGAGCCAGGCGCTCACCCACGCGCCGACGACGAGCGCGGTCACGACGATCCAGCTCGCGATCAGCGCGCCGTCGAGCCAGGTGAAGACGTCGTTCGCTTCGGGATAATGCGTGAGCAGCCACCACGGCGCGTTGTCGAGGAGCAGCCACGCCGGTCCGTGATCGATCACCCAGCCGGCGACCGCGCTGCGCAGCGCGACGAAGCTCGAGCTCGCGCTCCACTCGAAGGCGCCGATCGCGAGCCCGATCATCCCGAAGACGATCAGCGCGGCGTCCCAGGGGCGCGCGCTGCGCCCGTCGAGCGCCGCGATCTGCGACTCGGGCGAGCGCGCCGACAGCGCGATCGCGCCGTGCAGCCCGCTGCATCGCGCGCACATGTGGCATTCGGACGGTCCGGTCATGCGGCGAATGCGCACGAGCGGCGCGCAGTTGACCGGATGCGCGGGGATGCGCGAGGCGTTCGCGGTCCAAGCCTCGGTGTCAACGCGAAAATGCACGGGCGAGAGCTTCGCGAGTACCGCGAACACACCGTTCACGGGACAGAGGTAGCGGCACCATACGCGCTTGCCGCGTCCGTAGACCAAGCCGACGCCGACCGCCGCCACCGTCGAGCCGCCGAGGATCAGGAGCGTCGCGGGGGCGTACTGGTAGACGCTCACGAGCTGACCGACGACCGTCGTGAGGGCGAACGCGACGAACGGCCAGCCGCCCCATTTCATCCACTGCGGCACCGCGCGACCGAGCCCGATGCCGCTCACGGCCTCGGTGAGCGTGCCTTCCGGACACAGGAATCCGCACCACGCGCGCCCGAAGACGAGCATCGACAGGATCACGAACGGCCACCACAGCCCCCAGAACAGCCACTGGGCGAGGACGGCGAGGTTGTTGTACCAGTGCGCGTCGTCGCTCGGCAGAGGCAGCAGCGCCGGCACGATCACGAAGAAGAGATAGGCGGCCACCACGATCCACTGCACGAGACGGACCGTCCGCGCGTGGCTGCGCAGCATCTCGCCGAGCGCGGCGAGGCTCGCGGCGAATCGCGCCGAGGCGGTAATGCTCGCAGCGTCGCGCGCGGCGCTCATCGCGCTTCGGTCAGCGCCCCCCGCGCCGCAGCGCGAAGGCGACGCAGGCCCAGTACAGGCCGAGGAGCAGCACCGGCAGCAGCGCAGGGCGGGCTCGATAGCCGGTGAGCGACGCGACGAGCCCGCCGAAGCGGCCCGAATCGTCGAGCAGCTTCGAGGTGTCCCACAGCGGGTCGACCAGCGCCGGCACCAGATCGAGGGCGATCAGCTTGTCGATCGCGGATACGAGCAGCGCTCCGGCGAGCAGCAGCAGCAGCACTTCGGTCAACCGGAAGAAGCTGCGCCAGGAAAGGATCTTCCCGCCCTGCTGCAGCAGCCAGAAGGTCGCGATCGCCGCGGCGAGGCCGAGCGCGAGGATCGCAACGAAGCCGCCGACGCTCTGGTCCTGGACGCCGAGGCCGTAGAGGAACACGACGGCTTCCGAGCTCTCGCGCCCGACCGCGAGCGCCACGACGATCAGCAGGCCCCACCAGTTGGCGGTCTCGGCGCTCCTCTGCATCCCCTGCTCGAGGTCGCGCTTGAACGTGCGCCCGTGCCGGCGCATCCAGAACACCATCTGGACGATGAGCGCCGAGGCGAACAGCATCATCGCGAGCTGGAAGTAGTCGAGCGCCTGGTCCGACAGCGCGTGAGCGATGCCGAGCATGACCAGCGCCAGCGCGATCGCGAGGCCGACGCCCGCGGCCACGCCGCCCCAGAGGTAGCGCATGCCCCGCGCGGCGTCGGGCTGCTTGCGAAGCCAAGCGTAGAGGATGCCGACCACCAGCAGGGCTTCGGCCGACTCGCGCCAGATGATGAACAGCGCGCTAGCCATGGACGATCGCCGGAGATGAGACGAAGGGCTTCACTTGGCGACGATCGTGCCCTTCGACGTGTCGGGATGGTAGTCGTCGAAGAAGATGTACGTGCCGGGCTTGAGGCCGTTGATGGCGACCGAGGATTGCGCGCCGGCGGCGAGGACCTTCTCCTGCTTCAGGTCCCGGCTCTCGAATTCCATCGGGCCCTTGCCCTCGTTGCGGATGGCGATCTTGAAGCGCTTCCCCGCCGGCACCTCGAGATTCGGCGGCTCGAACTTGCCGTCGCGAGCGACGAGCGTGTACACGGGCAGCTCCTCGGCGGCGGTCGAGCAGGCGAGCAGCAGCAGCGCGACGCCGAGCGAGCGCGGCAGCCCCGGCGCGCGCGCGATCCCCGGAGAAGCGAGGCTCAATAGCCCCCCTTCTTGCCGACGCCAACGAAGTTGAAGTCGTAGTCGACGCTGAACGGCTTGAACCACGGCCCAACCCCGGTTTCCTTGTCGGTGTGCCGGCCGAACATCGCGTGCGGGGACGAGCCGGGTGGCGAGACCGTCAGCCGCAGGTGGTACTTTCCGGGGCCCAGCAGCTTGACGTTATCGCCGTAGTGCGGTCCGTCGTTCGCCACCATCGGCATCAATTCGCCGGTGAGCTTCGCCGACTGCCCCTCCCGGGTGATCTCGTAGTGGACGCCGAGGTAGGGAATCCAGGTTCCGTCGGCGAAACCGTTGGCGTTGTCGCTGGTGGCGTGGATGTCCGCTTCCAGGTGGATGTCGGACGCCGACACCGCCTTCATCATCCCGGCAGGCTCCATGGGCACGGGCTGCAGATAGACCGCCCCGATCTCCATGCCCGACCGGTGCTCGGGCTTGCCGATCGGCGTCTCCAGCGCGGCTGCCGCCGCGGCCCACAGCAGCGCGGAACACCCCACCACCCATGCCGTTCGCAGCGAGCCCACTGCCAACTCCCCGGTCCGTTTCGACAATCGAGATAATAACGCGAATCGTTCTCATTGGAGAAGAAAGATCCCGCCGGGTTCCGCCCCGGCCGGCTCAGCCCTGGGCGAGCTGGCGCAGGACGGCGAGCGGCGGCTGGCGGAGGCTGCGGCGCGTCCCCAGCCAGCCGGCGACCGTCACGCAGGCGGCGGCCGCGCCCACTCCGACCGCCCAGAGCAGCGGATTGAAGCTGAACGGGATCTGGAATACACGGTCGGCGAGGAAGAAGCCGGTGAAGGTCGCTCCTGCCGCGGCGATGAGCCCGGCGAGTGCGCCGAGCGCGAGGAACTCGGACACCTGCGCCGCCGAAAGCTGCCTCTCGCTCGCTCCCAGGGTGCGCAGGACGGCGGCATCGTAGCGGCGCTCGTCCTGCGTGGCCGCGATCGCCGCCTCCAGCACGAGCACGCCGCCCGCGAGCGTGAACAGGAAGACGAACTCCACCGCCCGCGCGACCTGGTCCATGATCGCCTGGATTTGCCCGAGCAGCTCGCCGACGTCGATCACTAGCACGTTCGGATACGTGCGCACCAGCGTCGTCAGCCAGCCGGCCCTGGCCGGGTCCACACGCACCGCGCTGATGTAGGTGCGCGGCGCGGCGTCGAGCGCGCCCGGCGCGAACAGCGCGAAGAAGTTCACGCGGAAGCTGTCCCAGTCGACCTTGCGCAGGCTCGTCACCGTCGCGGCGACGCGCGTGCCGGCGACGTCGTAGGTGAGCGTGTCGCCCAGCTTGATGTCGAGCGACTTGGCGATGCCCTCCTCGAGCGATGCGCCGGCGCCTGCGCCGGTCGCCCCGGGCGCCCACCAGTGGCCCGCGACCACGCGATTGCCCGCCGGAAGGCTCTCGGTCCACGACAGATTGAACTCGCGCTCGCCGAGCCGCCGCGCGCGATCGTCGGCGAGCTTCGTCGCATCGAAGGCCGCGCCGTTGATCTCGACCAGCCGGCCGCGCACCATGGGCTTGAGCGCCGCGTCGAGGCCGAGCTCGCGCTTGATCAGCGCCGTCACGCCTTCGACCTGATCGGGGAGCACGTTGATGAGAAAGCTGTTGGGCGCGTCGGCCGGCAGCTTGGCGCGCCAGTTGCGCATGAGATCGCCGCGCACCAGCGTGAGCAGCAGGAGCGCCATGATGCCCAGAGCGAGCGCGCCGATCTGCAGGCTCGATCCCAGCGGACGCCGGCGCAAGTTCGCAAGCCCGTAGCGCCAGCTGTAGCCGCGCTGCGGCAGCAGCCGCAAAGCGACGATCAGCAGCCATGCCGCGCCGGCTGCCGCGAACAGCACTGCGACGATGCCGCCGATCACGATCGCTCCCGTGCGCGCATCCTGCGCCTGCCAGAAGACGAGCACGGCGATGGTGACGGCGGCCGCCCCGTAGGCGAGCAGCCCGTCGGCGCGAGGCAGCCCGAGGTCGCGGCGCAGCACGCGCAACGTCGGCACACGCGAGAGCGCAATGAGCGGCGGCAGCGCGAACCCGAGCAGCAGCGCGAGGCCGGTCACCATCGGGGTCGCGATCGGAGCCCATCCGGGCAGCGGCAGGTCGCTGTGGATCACCCCCCGCACGAAGACGACGAGCAGCTGCTGGCCGGCAGCCGCGATCAGCGTCCCCGCGGCGCTCGCCGCGAGGCCGAGGATCAGGAACTGTACGAAGAACAACGCGAGCGTCTGTCGCTGCGGCGCGCCGAAGCAGCGCATCATGGCGGCAGCGTCGAGGTGGCGGCGCAGATAGCGCGACGCGGCTAGTGCCACGGCGACCGCGGCGAGCATCACCGCCACGAGCGCGGAGAGCGCGAGGAACTTCTCGGCCCCTTCGAGCACCTGGCGGACTTCCGGGCGGACGTCGCGGATCGACTCCAGCCGCTGCCCGCGGGCGAGCCGCGCGGAAGCCCAGTCGCGATAGGCGGAGACCGTAGAGCCCGCGACCATCAGTCTATAGGTGGCGCGGTTTCCCGGCTGCAGCAGGTTCGTCGCCGGTACGTCGTCGATGTTCATGAGGAGCCGCGGACCGAGCGAGAGGAGCCCTCCCGTCATCTCGGGGTCCTGCGCCACGATGGCTGTCACGGTCAAGGTCGATTCGCCGACCGCGAGCTTCGCGCCGCGCGCGACGTCGAGGCGCGCCGCGAGCCGCGTGTCGATCCACGCTTCGCCGCGCCCCGGCGAGCCGCTCGCGGGGCGCGTCTCGGACGTGCCCTGCCCTTCCAGCAGCACCGCGCCGCGCAGCGGGTACCCCGCCCCGACGGCCTTGACGTCGGTGAGCACCGCGTCGCTCCCGCCCGCCGTCTGCACCATGCTGTTGAAGCGGATCGCCTGCACCGTCGCGAGGCCGCGCCGCTCGGCCTCGCGCGCGAACTCGGTGGGCAGCTCGCGATCGCCGGAGAGCATGAGATCGGCGCCGAGCAGGAGATTCGCCTCGCCGGTGAGCGCTCCCCGCACGCGATCGGTGAAGAAGCCGACCGTTCCGACGCTCGCGGCGGCCAGCACCAGCGCGGCGATCAGCACCGTGAGCTCGCCCGCTCGCGCGTCGCGGCGAAGCATGCGCAGCGCGAGCCGCAGCGTGTTCACGTGAGCACCGCGCTCTCGTCGCCGACCAGCCGTCCCGCCTCGAGCGCGAGGCGACGCGTGCAGCGCGATGCGAGCTGCGCGTCGTGGGTGACGAGCAGGAGCGTCGTGCCGCGGTCGCGATTGAGGCGGAACATCACCTCGGCGACCTCCAGCCCGGTCGCCTCGTCGAGGTTGCCGGTCGGCTCGTCGGCCATCAGAACGCGCGGCTCGCCGGAAAACGCGCGGGCGATCGCGACACGCTGCTGCTCGCCGCCGGAGAGCTGCTTCGGGTAGTGCGTGACCCGCGCGGAAAGGCCGACGCGCCCGAGCCATTCGCGCGCCCGCGCGGCGGCATCGCTCGCACCCGCGAGCTCGAGCGGAAGCATCACGTTCTCGAGGGCGGTGAGCGCGGGGAGGAGCTGAAAGGATTGAAAAACGAAGCCGAGCCAGCGCCGGCGCAGGGCCGCGCGCGCATCCTCGGAGAGCCCGTTCAGCGCCGTGTCGCCCAGCCACACCTCGCCGCTGGTCGGCCGATCGAGCCCCGCGAGAAGGCCCAGCAGCGTCGTCTTGCCGGACCCCGACGGGCCGACGATCGCCACCGTCTCGGCAGCGCCGACTTCGAAGCTCACGCCGTCGAGGATCGTGAGCGGCGTGTCGCCGCTGCGCACGCTCTTGCAGAGGTTCCGGGCGCGGATGACAGGCCGGCGCGCGGCCGGATCCGCTTCGTAGGATCGCTGCGAGGCGGAGCTCGACGCGCTCCGCTCGGGCGCGGAGCGGGAGACGACGGGATCGGGCATGCGGGAGGTGGAGACCTGGGCGACGCGCGTCGATTTCGCTGCGGCGCTGCATTGTAACCCGCGGCCCTGCCCGCAAGCCTCGGCACGCTAGAATGCAGTGTGGACAGACGCCTCGCCGCTTCGTTCCGCGGCCATCCGCGCGCGCACGCGGCCGGCTTCGCGGCGCTGTGCTTCGCGCTGCTCCTGTGCGCGGGCGCCGCGGCGAAGCCTGCGCCGGTGCTCCTGATCGTGGGCGACAGCATCTCGGCGGGCTATGGCTTGCCTTCCGGCGCCGGCTGGGTCGCGCTGCTGCAGAAGAGGCTCGAGGCCGAGCGCCTTCCCGGTCGCGTCGTCAACGCGAGCATCAGCGGCGACACCACCGCCGGCGGCCGCGCACGCCTCGGCGCGCTGCTCGAGCAGCACCGGCCCGCGGTCACCGTGATCGAGCTCGGCGGCAACGACGGCCTGCGCGGCGGCAGCCTCGACGCCATGCGCGAGAACCTCGACGCGATGGTCGCGGCGGCGCAGAAGGCGGGCTCGCGCGTGCTCCTCGTCGGAATCCGTCTGCCGCCCAACTACGGTCCGGCCTACGTGCAGCGCTTCGCCGCCACCTTCGCCGACGTCGCGAAGGCGCGCAAGGCCGCGCTGGTGCCGTTCCTGTTCGAGGGCTTCGCCGAGCGCAACGACATGTTCCAGGCCGACGGCATCCATCCGGTCGCCGCGGCGCAGGACCAGCTCCTCGACAACGTCTGGCGCGAGCTCCGGCCCCTGCTCGCCTCGCCCGCGAAAGCCCGATGAGCGGGAGCTCCGTGCCTTACTCGGGCGTCCGCCGCGTCGCGGCGGCCGATCTCGCGGACTACGCCGAGCGCATCGACGTTCGCAGCCCGGCCGAGTTCGCCCTCGATCACGTTCCACGCGCGGAGAGCCACCCCGTGCTCGACGACGCGGAGCGCTCGCGCATCGGCACGCTCTACGCGAGCTCGCCGTTCGCCGCGCGCAGGCTCGGCGCGGCCGTCGCCGCGCGCAACATCGCCGCGATGCTCGAATCGGCGTTCGTGGACAAGCCGCGCGAATGGTGCCCGGTCGTGTACTGCTGGCGAGGAGGACAGCGCAGCCGGGCGCTCACGCTCGTGCTGCACGAGGTGGGCTGGCGCGCGGTGCAGCTCGAGGGCGGCTATCGCGCCTACCGCCGTCACGTCGCCGCCGAGCTCGCGCGCGTCCCGCAGCGCTTTCGCTATGTCGTGATCTGCGGGCTCACCGGGTCGGGGAAGAGCCGCCTGCTCGCCGCGCTGGCCGCGTCGGGCGCGCAGACGCTCGACCTCGAGGGGCTGGCGCGGCATCGGGGCTCTGTGCTCGGCGGCCTGCCCGGTGGGAACCAGCCGTCGCAGAAAGCGTTCGAGAGCGGGCTGCTCGACGCGCTGTCGCGCCTCGATGCGTCGCGCCCGGTGTTCGTCGAGTCCGAGAGCCGGCGGATCGGCGCGGTGCAGATGCCCGACGCGCTGCTCGACGGCATGCGCCGCGGGGTCGCGCTCACGCTCGTCACTCCGCGCGATCAGCGCGTCGCGCTCCTCAAGGACGAATACGCGCACTTCTTCGCCACGCCCGCCGAGCTCGCGAGCTGTCTCGCGCCGCTCACGGAGCTGCACGGCAAGGCCAGGATCGCGCGCTGGGAGGCGATGGCGATGGGCGGCGACTGGGACGCCCTCATCGGCGAGCTGCTCGAGCAGCACTACGACCCGATCTACGCCCGCTCGCTCGAGCGGCACTTCACGGGACGCGGCTCGAGGGTGATCGACGCGGCTTCGGTCGCGCCCGCGGCGCTCGAGGCGCTCGCCCACGAGCTGCGCGCCTCGATCGAGGACGACGTCATGGTGGAGGGCCGATGAAGAGCTATGCGTTCCGTATCGTCAACGTCTTCGCGGAGGAGCGGCTCGGCGGCAATCCTCTGGCCGTGTTCGAAGATGCCCGCGGTATCGACGACGCCATCATGCAGGCGCTGGCACTGCAGTTCAACCTTTCGGAGACGACGTTCATCCTCCCGTCGACCGCCGCCACGGCGCAGGTGCGCATCTTCACGCCGACCTTCGAGATGCCGTTCGCCGGCCATCCGACGCTCGGCACGGCGCACGTCCTGCGCTCGCTTCGCGGCGGCGACGAGCTCAGCCTCGAGATGCGCGCCGGCGTCATTCCCGTGAGCGCGAGCGCCGATCGCTGGACCCTGCACGCTAACGCGCCCCGCGCGCGCCCGGTCGCGGCGTCGCGCGAGCAGCTCGCGGCGATGCTCGGCCTGGACGCATCCGACATCGGCGCGAAGCCGCTGTGGGTGGACACGGGCAGCGAGCAGCTGGTGATTCCGCTCGCGGGCGCGGCAGCGGTGCGCCGCTGCCGCCCGAAGCCCGAGCTCATGCTCGAGCACGCGACGGCCGGCCCTGCCGGAGATGGATCGAGGTCGATGGCGTACGTGTGGGCCGAGCTCGCCGCGGACGCCGCGCTCGTTCGCTTCTTCTTCATGAAGCAGGGCGCGGTCGTCGAGGATCCGGGCACCGGTTCCGCGTGCGCGAATCTCGGCGGCTGGCTCATCGCCACCGGTGCGGCCCGACCGCGGAGGCTCACGCTTTCGCAGGGCGAGGCGGTGCGCCGGCCCTGCCGGCTCGGCCTCGAAGTCGACGCGCAGGATCGCATCTTCGTCTCCGGCCGCGTGGTCGAGCTCGGCCGGGGGACGATCGAGCTGTAGCGCAGCTGTAGTGTTCCTGACCGAAGCGAGGCGCAACGCGCGGTAACAACTTGAAACCGCGCAGCGGTCAACATCCGGCTAGACTCGCGCGTTAGTACCGTCGCGAGCACCGAGGACCGCGCATGCGTTTCGCGAGCACATTCCCCGTCGCGCTGTGGGCCCTGGCGGCATTCCCGTCGGGAGCCGCCACGCTGTCCTACGACGACGCCCGGCACCTGCTGAACCGCACCGGCTTCGGCGCGACCGATGCGCAGATTCGCCGCTTCACGGGGATGACGCGCGAGCGCGCGGCCGATACGCTGCTCGCCGAGACGCGCACGACCGCCGTGACGCCTGCGCCGGCGTTCACCGCCGCCGCAGGACCGCTGCGCTACCCGCGCGCGGGCGAGGACGCCTCGGCCGACGAGAAGATGCAGTTCCGGCAGGAGCAGGTTCGCGACGGACTCGAGCTGCGCGGGTGGTGGATCGAGGAGATGATCGTCACACCCTCGCCGCTGACCGAGCGGATGACGCTCTTCTGGCACAACCACTTCGTCTCCGCGCAGCAGAAGGTGAAGCTCGCCGTGCTCATGTACCGGCAGAACGTCACGCTGCGCGCCAATGCCCTGGGCAATTTCGGCACGATGCTCCACGCGATCGCCCGCGATCCGGCGATGGTGATCTACCTGGACAACGCCCGGAACCGCAAGGGCACACCGAACGAAAACTTCGCCCGCGAGGCGATGGAGCTCTTCACTCTGGGCGAAGGCCACTACGGCGAGTCGGACATCAAGGAAGCCGCCCGCGCCTTCACCGGTTGGAGCCTCGATCGGGACACGGGACAGTTCAGGTTCCGCCCGTTCCTCCACGACTACGGCCACAAGACCGTGCTCGGCCGCAGCGGCAACCTCGACGGCGACGACGTGCTCGACGTCCTGCTCGCGCAGCCCGCGACCGCCGAGTTCGTCACCCGTAAGCTCTGGCGCGAATTCGTCTCCGCCGATCCCGACGAAGGCGAGGTGAAGCGCATCGCCGCGCGCTTCCGCGAGTCGCGCTACGACATCAAGGTCGCGTTGCGGGCGCTCATCACCTCGGACGCGTTCTACGCCGCGGCGAACCGCGGGACGCTGGTGAAGTCGCCGGTCGACCTGGTCGTCGGCACCATGCGCCAGTTAGGCATGCGTCCCGGCGAGACCATTCCCTTCGCCGTGGCGACAGCCGCGATGGGGCAGAACCTCTTCGGCCCGCCGAACGTCAAGGGCTGGCCCGGTGGCGAGGCGTGGATCAACAGCAACACGCTGCTCGCGCGCAAGACTTTTCTCGACCGCCTGTTCCGCGCCGACGCCGCGACCGGGCGGATGGATTCCGCGCTCGCGCCGCCGATGAGCGCCGGCGCGGCGCAGATGACCGAGGTGCTCGCCGTCGATGCGCCCGCGGCCGACCCGGGGGCGGAGCTCGCGCGCAAGATCAAGTTCATGCGCGCGATGGACCGGGGCCTCAAGAGCGTCCATTTCGACAGCGAAGCCTGGTTCGCCACGCTGAAGACGCCCCCGGAGGCGCGCGCGCCGGCGGCGGAGCGCCTGCTCCTCGCCTATGCGCCGCAGTCGGAGATCGACGCGACCGCCGAGCCGCTCGCGATGGTGCGGCAGATCGTGCTCGACGCCGCTTACCAGTTGAAGTGAGGGAGCCGAAGACCGTGGACCGCCGCCGATTCGTGAAGCTCGCCGCCGCTCTGCCGGCCGCCGCCCTGACGCCGAACGTCGCGTTCGCGCTCGCTCCCGCCGCCGTGCAATACCGCAATCTGCTGATCCTGATCGAGCTCAAGGGCGGCAACGACGGGCTCAATACGCTCGTTCCCTACGCCGATTCGAACTACTACGCGCTGCGTCCGAAGCTCGCGGTCGCCCGTGACCAGGTCGTGCAGCTTTCCGACGCGGTCGGCTTTCACCCGGAGCTCGCGCCGCTGCTGCCGCTGTGGAAGAGCCGCGAGCTCGCGGTGCTGCAGGGCGTGGGCTACCCCGAGCCGAACCTGTCGCACTTTCGCTCGATCGAGATCTGGGACACCGCGTCGAAGAGCGACGAGTACCTGCAGGACGGCTGGCTCACGCGGACCTTCGCCGCCGCTCCGACGCCGAAGGAGTTCGCTGCCGACGGCGTGATCGTCGGCTCGCCCGACCTCGGCCCGCTCGCGGGCGGCGGCACGCGCGCGATCGCGCTCGGCAACACCGCGCAGTTCCTGCGCGAGGCGCGGCTCGCCGTCCCCGAAGGCAGCGCGCAGAACAAGGCTCTCGAGCACATCCTCAAGGTCGAAGGCGACGTCGTGCAGGCCGCATCGCATCTCACAGCCGACCGCGCGTTCTCGACGGTGTTTCCGGACGGCGCGTTCGGCAACGCGATCAGGACCGCTTCGCAGGTCGTGGCCAACAAGGCCGGCGTCGCGGTCGTCCGCGTGACGCTCACCGGCTTCGACACGCACAGCGGCCAGGCCGGGACGCAGGCGCGGCTCTTGGGCGAGCTCGCGCGCGGCGTGACGGCGCTCAGGAGCGCGCTGGTGGAGCTCGGCCGCTGGAACGACACGCTCGTCGTCACCTATGCCGAGTTCGGGCGGCGGCCGAAGGAGAACCTCTCCGGCGGCACCGATCACGGCACGAGCAGCGTCCACCTCGCGTTCGGCGGCCGGGTCGCCGGCGGTCTCTACGGCCAGCAGCCCGCGCTCGACCGGCTTTCCGGCGACGGCAATCCCGCGTACGCGATCGATTTCCGGAGCGTCTACGCGACGGCGCTCGAGCGCTGGTGGGGCGTTCCGTCCGCCGTGACGCTCGGCGAACGCTTCGCCACTTTGCCGATCGTTCGCGCCTGAGCGGTCAACGCGATTTTGCTGCGAGGGACGGTCCCGGCATCCGCGGCCGCTCCTACCGGGCTGCGGCCCTATGGCCCGGTGCGGTTCCCGTCCCAGGCGTCAAGGAACTCGCGCCAGTGCGGTTCCTTCGAGGCGACGAGCTTCTCGCGCACCAGCGCGACCTCGTTCGCGTGCGCTTCGGGCGAGAGCGTTCCGCGCAGCAGCTGGAAGCGCAGGTACAACAGGTAGGTGTTGAGGACGTCGGTCTCGCAGTAGCGCCGGATGTCTTCGATGCGCCCCGCCGCGAAGGCGGCCTGCACCTCCGCGCCGGCGAGACCCAGCTTGCCGGGAAAACCGGCGATGCGAGCCATCGCGTCGAGTCCAGCGTAGTTGCGCGGCTGGTACAGCGCGAGCACGTCCATCAGGTCGAGGTGCCGCGTGTGATACCGGCCCAGGTAGCTGTTGAACTTGAACTCGCGATCGTCGTCGCCCCAGTCCCAGAACCTGGCCGCGGTGAGGCCGTGCGCCAGCGCACGGTGGCAGAGCACCGGCAGGTCGAAGCCGCCGCCGTTCCAGGACACGAGCTGGGGGGTGTGACGGTCGATCAGGTCGAAGAAGCGGCGGATCAGCTCCGCTTCCGGGTCGTCGGGCGTACCGACCGAGGCGATGCGCAGGCTGTCGTCCTCGCGCAGCGCGCATGCGATCGAGACGACGCGCTGCAGGTAGGGCGGCACGAATTCGCCGCCCGTCGCCGCGCGTCGCTGCTGCAGCGCCCAGTCGAGGACGTCGGCATCGCGGAGCTCGGGCGGCAGCGCGTACACGCGCCGCAGGCCCGCGACGTCCGGCACCGTTTCGATGTCGAAGACGAGGGTCGGGCTCAACCCGGAAAGACGCCCGTCGACAGGTAGCGATCGCCGCGATCGCAGACGATGAACACGATGACCGCATTCTCGACCTCGCGGGCGACGCGCAGCGCCACCGCGCAGGCGCCGCCCGAGGAGATGCCGACGAACATGCCCTCCTCGCTCGCAAGCCTGCGCGCCGTGTCCTCGGCGTCCGCCTGCGACACGTAGATCAGCCGATCGACGCGCTTCGGATCGTAGATCTTCGGCAGGTACGCCTCGGGCCACTTGCGGATGCCGGGGATCTGCGAGCCTTCCTCGGGCTGGCAGCCGACGATCTGGATCGCGGGGTTGCGCTCCTTCAAGTACCGGCCGGCGCCCATGATCGTGCCGGTGGTTCCCATGCTCGACACGAAATGAGTGATCTTCCCATCGGTGTCGCGCCAGATCTCCGGCCCCGTGCCCTTGTAGTGGGCAAGCGGATTGTCGGGATTCGCGAACTGATCCAGGATGATGCCCTTGCCCTCCTCGCGCATCCGCTCCGCGACGTCCCGCGCGGTCTCCATGCCGCCGGCCTTCGGCGTGAGCACGATGTCCGCGCCGAACGCCCGCATGGTCTGGCGGCGCTCGAGCGACAGATGTTCGGGCATGACCAGCACCATCTTGTAGCCGCGCATCGCCGCGGCCATCGCCAGCGCGATCCCGGTGTTGCCGGAGGTCGCTTCGATGAGCGTGTCGCCAGGCTCGATCGTTCCCCGCTTCTCGGCCTCCACAACCATCGACAGCGCCGGGCGGTCCTTGACCGAGCCGGCCGGGTTGTTGCCCTCCAGCTTGGCGAGCAGCGTGTTGGACGTCTGCCCCGGCAGCCTCTGGAGTCGGACGAGCGGGGTGTTGCCGACGGTGTCTTCGATCGTTCGATACATGAGTGCTTCGATAGCGCGGCGCTTTCCTATTGTACCGCCGGACAAAAATGCGCCGTGCGGCGTGGTTTCAGACCCCCGGCAGTGTCGAAATGGTTTACAGCAGCCGAGAACCTTCGCAGCCGTATCGTCGTGCTTTCAATGCCTTGACCGCCACGGTATCGTTCTTGCGTTTGCGGCTGGTCGGGTTTCCGGTGGGTAAACACGTAGCCAAGGGGGAGGACTCATGTTCAAGCGTGCAAGTGCGGGAAGGACCGGTGCGTGGCTGGTCGCGGCTGGATCGCTGCTGGCGTTTTGCTTAGTCCCGTCCGCGGGAGCCCAGGCGCAGGTCAAGCCGGCCATGGTGCGCAGCGTCGATGAGCCAGCGCGCGTGCCCTACCTGGCCACGGGGGCGCCCACCTGTGGATTCTCGAACCAGTGTCTGCTGTCCGGTACGGTGGTCCCGGCTGGCAAGCGCCTTCGCGTGACGCGGCTGCAGGGGATTTTCTTCTTCACACAGGCTTTCCCTTTCTTCTTTGCGCTGAATCTGAACAATAGCCCGCTGGTGATATTCCCCGCCGAGTCCTTCGGAGCGGCTTATTATGGGAATGTGGTCAGCTTCTCGCAGGAAGTCGACTACTATTTCGAGGCGGGCCAGACCCCCGTGCTGGAGGTTGGTACGTCTGCCGGCAATTCGATTTTTCAGGACAGCAGAAACAAACTGACGATCGTAGGTTACATCGTCGACACGACCCCCTGATCGCGGCGGAATAAACGGGGCCGACGCGGAAAGCGTAGCGATCGCACGCCCCGGCAGGCCCGTCGATCGCGGGCGTTGCACCCGCGCAGCCCGGCGTCGCGGTCGGCCGAGCCGCGATCGGGCTAGCGCGCGTTGCCGAGCAGCGCCCGCACGGCGCGCGCGACGCCCTCGTCGACGGCGAGCATCGGCGCCTCGTAGCCCGAAGCGCGCAGGCGCGACAAGTCGGCTTCGGTGAAGCTCTGGTACTTGCCGGCGAGATCGGGCGGAAAGGGGATGTACTCCACCGCGCCCGCGCGGTGCAGCTCCGCGAAGCCAAGCGCGGGCTGCCCGTCGGCAACCCTGCAGGCGTTGATCGTCGCCGCCGCCACTTCGTTGAAGCTGCTGGCCTTGCCGGTGCCGAGGTTCCAGATGCCCGAGCGCTGGGGATGGTCGAGAAGATCGAGGTTCACCCTGACGACGTCCTCCACGCTTACGAAGTCGCGCCGCTGCTCTCCGGCGGCGTAGCCTCCCGAGCCTTCGAAGAGACGCACGTTGCCCTTCGCGCGATATTGATTGAAGAAGTGCCACACGACCGACGCCATGCGCCCCTTGTGGCCCTCGCGCGGACCGTAGACGTTGAAGTAGCGCAGTCCCGCGATCTGCGCCGTGCGCTCGGGCAGGAGCCGCCGCACGTACTGGTCGAACAGGAGCTTCGAATAGCCGTAGACGTTGAGCGGCAGCTCGCAGGCGCGCTCCTCGCGGAACGCTGGGCCCGCGCCGTACACCGCGGCGGATGAGGCATAGACGAACGGGATGTCGTTGTCCTGGCAGTGCTCGAGCAGCCGCACCGAATAGCGATAGTTGTTGGCGAGCATCGCCCGGCCGTCGGTGGCGAGCGTGTCCGTGGTCGCGCCCTGGTGCAGCACCGCGGCGATGTCGTCGTCGAAGTCGCCGTCGGCGAGGTCGGTGATGAACTCGTCCCTGTCGAGATAATCCGCGATCTCGCAGTCGGCGAGGTTGCGGAACTTCTCGCCGTTGGTGAGATCGTCGACGGCGATTATTTCCTTCTCGCCGCGCGCATTGAGCGCCTTGACGAGGCTGGAACCGATGAATCCGGCAGCGCCGGTGACGACGGTGTACATGTCGCTAGAGCTCGATGTCGACCGCGCCGATCTCCGTCGTCACGAACGGCACTCGCGCGGAGATCGAGCACAGCAGTTGATAGCCGACGGTGCTCGCCGCAGCGGCGACGTCGTCGACCGGAAGGCCTTCACCCCAGAGCACGACCGGGCTGCCGATCGTCGCCTCGGGCACCTCGGTGAGATCCACCGTCATCAGGTCCATCGACACGCGCCCGGCGGTGCGCGCCTTCCGGCCGCAGACGAGCACCGGCGTTCCGTTGGGCGCGTGTCGCGGATAGCCGTCGGCGTAGCCGCAGGCTACGACGCCAATCCGGTGCGGGCGCGACGCGGTGTACATGCCGCCGTAGCCGACGCTCTGATTGGGCTTGAGCTCCTGGATGCCGACCAGCACGCTCTTGAGCGTCATCACGGGTTTCAGCCCCAGCATCTCCGCCGTGTCGTACGGAAACGGCGATGAGCCATAGAGCATGATGCCGGGCCGCACGTATTCGCCGCCCACCTCGCGATAGCGGATGGTGCCGGCGGAGTTGGCGATCGAGCGCGGATACGGCAATCCGCGGCACGCGTCCTCGAACGCGTCCAGCTGCTCGTGCAGCCCGTCTTCCTCGTCGGCGCGCGCGAGATGCGTCATCAGGCGCAGCACCGCGACGCTGGGCGTCTGCGACAGCCGGTCGACGATCGCGTGGACCTCGCTCGGCCGGAAGCCGAGTCGATTCATCCCGGTGTTGATCTTGACGAACACCTCGATTGGCCGCGAAAGCGCCGGCGCAGCCTCGAGCATCCTGACTTGGTCCACATGGTGCACTACAACGCCGATTCGGCGAGCGGCGATCTCCGGCAGTTCGTTCGCCTCGAAAAATCCCTCGAGCAGCAGGATTCGCCGCGCGTAGTGCCGCTCGCGCAAGCCGATCGCTGCGTCGAGCTCGATCAGTGCCAGGCCGTCGGCTTCTCCGAGCGCGGAAAGCACGCGCTTGAGCCCGTGACCGTAGGCGTTGGCCTTCACGACAGCGAGCAATTGCGCGCCCGGTGTGCGCTCGCGCGCGCTCGCCAGATTCGCACGCAACGCGGAGAGATTCACCTGCGCGATGATCGGGCGGGACATGAGAAACGCGGGCGCGTTGTTGCGTTGCGGCGAGAGATGAACCCGGCCCGCTCGGGTTTGGTGTGGGCAGTAAAACCGTGGTATAAGGCGCGAGCCGCGTGCGCCGGCCGCATTATTATACAACCATACGCGCGAGCGCCGCCCGGCTGTCCCGCGGCACCGGCCGCGAAGCCCGGGCGCACGCGACCGTCGGAGGACAATGCAAGCCGGGTTCTACACCATCATGGCGGCGCAGTTTTTCTCGTCGCTCGCCGACAACGCGCTGCTGGTCGCCGCCATCCAGCTGTTGCGCGACCTGGAATCTCCGGCCTGGATGACGCCGTCGCTGAAGCAAGTGTTCGTCATCTCCTACGTGCTGCTGGCCCCGCTGGTCGGCGCGTTCGCAGACTCGATGCCCAAGGGCCGCGTGATGCTCATCACCAACACGGTGAAGATCCTCGGCTGCGGACTGATGCTCTTCATGGTGCATCCGCTCATCGCCTACGCGCTCGTGGGCCTCGGCGCGGCGGCGTACTCGCCGGCGAAGTACGGCATCCTCACCGAGCTCCTGCCCGCGCGGCAGCTCGTCGTGGCCAACGGCTGGATCGAAGGCACGACGGTCGGCTCGATCATCATCGGCGTGATTCTCGGCGGCGTCCTGATAAGCGGGCCGGTGTCGAGCTGGTTGCTGGCGATCGACATTCCCAAGATCGACACCGGGATCAACACGCCGCCCCAGGCCGCGATCGCGGTGATCATGGGTTGCTACGCGATCGCCGCCGTCTTCAACTGGTACATCCCGGATACCGGCGTCGAGCGGCGCGTCGCTAGCAAGAACCCGATCTTCCTCATGCGCGAGTTCGCCCACTGCAACGCGCTGCTGTGGCGCGACAAGCTCGGCCAGATCTCTCTCGCGACGACGACGCTGTTCTGGGGCGCGGGCGCGACGCTGCAGTTCATCGTCATCGACTGGGCGGCCACGCACCTCTGCTACAACCTCTCGCGGGCTTCGGCTCTGCAGGGCGTGGTCGCGATCGGCATCGCGCTGGGCGCCGGGCTCGCCGCGCGGTTCGTTCCGCTGCGCGGCGCGGTGAGGGTGCTGCCACTCGGCGTGCTGATGGGAATCGTCGTGACCGCGATGGTCGGCGTGAACAAGCTCGAAGCCGCCATCGTCCTGTTGACGATCGTCGGCGGCTTCGCCGGCTTCTTCGTCGTGCCGATGAATGCGCTCCTGCAGCATCGCGGGCACGTGCTGATGGGCGCGGGTCACTCGATCGCGGTGCAGAACTTCAACGAGAACATCGGCGTGCTGGTGATGCTGGCGCTGTACGCCGTGGTTGTCCATGCCGGACTCTCGACCAACGCCGCGATCGTGCTCTTCGGGCTGTTCGTCGCCGCCTCCATGGTGCTCGTGATGTGGAGGCATCGCCACAATCTCGCCACGAGCGACCTGCGGCACTTGATCGCCGTCGAGCGAGCCGAGGCGAAGGCCCCGGCGAAGGTGGTCGGGCGCAGCCCGGGCTAGCTCGTCGGACTCGCCGGCTGCGGCTCCGCCAGCCGCGGCATCATCTACAGCACGACCGGCGTATCGGGCAGCTCGTTGCTGCCCGGGGAGCTGCGCGGAAAGTGCTGCGAGAGCAGCTCGCCGATCGCGTTCACGCCGTCGATCGTCCCGTCTTCGAAGCGCCCTTCGCTGAAGGCGTGCTCCATCGCCCTGCAGATCGCGTCCCATGCCTCCTGCGGGACGCGGCGGTTGATTCCGCGGTCGGCGACGATCTCGACGTCGCGGTCGGCGAGCAGCACGTAGACGAGCACGCCGTTGTTGTGCTCGGTGTCCCACACACCGAGCTGGCCGAAGAGCTGAACGGCCCGCGCGCGCGGCTCGAGGCCGCGGAAGACCTGCGCCAGCGGCAGCGAGGCTTCGACGCAGAAGCGGACCTGTCCCTCGTGCTGCCGTTCGCCGGCGGCGATCGCGTCCTCGACGCGCTTGAGCGTGTAGGCCGAGAATTTGCGCCGGCCGCTCAGGTGATCCGTGAGGAAGTGCCGCCCCAGACGGCGAGGCTTGCTGACGCCGGTTCCGTTCATTGCCAGCCCCCGGAAGCGCCGCCGCCGCCGAAGCCGCCGCCACCGCCGCTGAACCCGCCACCACCACCGCCGAAGCCACCGCCGCCGAAGCCGCCGCCACCGCCAGGGAAGAAGACGCCGGGCCCGCCGCGTCCGCCGAAGGATGCGAAGCTGATCACGATCAGCCCGACGATCGCCGCCACGACCCCGATGAGAATCGATCCCGCGATCAGCCATGCGACGCCGCCGACGATCGCGCCGCCTGCGAGCGAGCCGCCGACGTTACCGAAGATCGAGCGCAGGATCGCGCCGATCGCGGGCACGACGACGAGGGCGATGAGCGCAAGCGTGCCGAAGTCGAAGCCCGGAGCCTGCCGGGCGCGACGAGGCGGAGCCGGCGCGACCGTCTCGGTTCCGCCCACCACCGCGATGATGCGGTCGACCCCCGCGTCGATGCCCGCGGCGAACTGGCCCTTGCTGAAGAGCGGCGCGACGGTGTCGCCGATGATGCGTCTCGAGGCCACGTCGGTGAGCTCGCCCTCCAGGCCGTAGCCCACCTCGATGCGCATCTGCTTGTCGTTCTTGGCGATAAGGAAGATCGCGCCGTTGTCCTTGCCCTTCTGCCCGATCTTCCACGCGTCGGCGACGCGGATCGAATACTCCTCGATCGTCTCCGGCTTGGTGGTCGGCACGATCAGCACAGCGAGCTGATTCGTGGTCTTCGCTTCCCAGTCGGCGAGCTTCGCTTCGAGCGCCTGGCGTTCCTGCGCGGAGAGCGTGTTGGTGAGGTCCGTGACGTGAGCGGACAGTGCGGGGATCGGCTGCTGGCCGTCGCTCTGCGGGTCCCAGGTGACGGCGGACGCGAGGCTCGACAACGCGAGCAGCACCAGCGCGAGGACGACGAGCCGGCCCGGCTCGGCCGGTCGCCGAATGTCCGCCGAGCCGGTCGCGAGTCTTGGCGAAGGGCCCATTGCGAACGCCCTCCTCAAGATGCCGCCCGGTCGCCTACTTGTTCGCCGGCGCGGCCGGCGCTGGCGACGGCGCGGGCTTGCTGAAGTCGACGGTCGGCGGCACGCTGATCGATTTCTCGTTCTCGACCGAGAAGTTCGGCTTGATGTTCATCTTGAACAGCATCGCGGTCAGGTTGGTAGGGAACGAGCGCACCGTCGTGTTGTACTCCTGCACAGACTTGATGTAGCGGTTGCGCGCGACGGTGATGCGGTTCTCGGTGCCTTCCAGCTGCGACTGGAGATCGCGGAAATTCTGGTCCGACTTGAGCTGCGGATAGTTCTCCGAGACCACGAGCAGCCGCGACAGGGCCGACTGCAGCTGGTTCTGCGCCGCGGTGAACTTGGCGAAGGCTTCCGGATCGTTGATCAGCTCGGGCGTCGCCTTGATGCTGCCGACG
This sequence comes from Casimicrobiaceae bacterium, assembly GCA_035501595.1. Classification (GTDB taxonomy): domain Bacteria; phylum Pseudomonadota; class Gammaproteobacteria; order Burkholderiales; family Casimicrobiaceae; genus PALSA-1003. The sequence continues at coordinate 138,975 of DATJVX010000065.1, forward strand.
CTGGCGCGCGCATTGGTGACTTCGGTGAGCACCCGCTCTTCCTGGGCCGCGTAGCCCTTGACGGTATTCACCAGGTTCGGGACCAGGTCGGCGCGACGCTGATACTGGTTCAGGACTTCCGACCACGCCGATTTCACCTGCTCGTCCTGACGCTGCAGATCGTTGTAGCCGCAACCGGAAAGCGCGGCCGCAGCGAGCGCGGCCGCCATGAGAGCCAAGAGCTTGCGCATAGCGTTCTCCCTTCGTAGAGGCCTGCGGGCGACGACCGCCTCCCGGCCCTCAGTTGGGACCGGTGCCGGCGGATTGCAAGCGGGAAGTCTCCTCGCCCCCGTCGCTCAGGCGCCGCATCGTCGCCCGCGCGAGGCACAAATCTTCCCACGCCTTTGCTTTGTCGGGCAAGTTGCGCAGCAGGTACGCAGGGTGATAGGTCACGATGAGCGGCACGCCCTGGTAGCGGTGGACGCGGCCGCGCAGGCTCGCGATCGAAGCTTCCACGTTGAGCAGCGTCGTCGCCGCGCTCTTCCCCAGCGCGACGATGATGCGGGGACCGATCAGCGCGATCTGGCGGTCGAGATACGGGCGGCAGGCCTCTGCCTCGCGCGGCTCGGGCGTACGGTTGCCCGGAGGCCGGCATTTGAGCACGTTCGCGATGTAGACGTTCTCGCCCCGTCGCATGCCCAACGCAGCGAGCATGCTGTCGAGGAGCCTTCCGGCCTGCCCGACGAAGGGCTCGCCTTTCGCGTCTTCCTCGGCGCCCGGCGCCTCGCCGATGAAGAGCCACTGCGCGCTCTCGTCGCCGACGCCCGGCACGGACCGGTTGCGCGTCCGGCACAGCCCGCAGGCGGTGCAGGCATCGACGTCGGCCGCAAAGCTTCGCCAGTCGAGCATCGCGATGCGCCGCCCGCGATCGTCGACGAGCGCGTCGCCACGCTCGAGCGCCGCAGGCGGCTCCGACGCCTTCAACGCGCCAGGCGCAGCCTCGTCGGCCGCGGCGTTCTCCGGCCCGCGGCGAAGGCGCCACAGGGGAAGCAGTCCGAGCTCGCGAAGGATCTCGACGCGGGCCGTCATCTCACGCTTGCTCGAGCGACTTGCGCATCACCAGCGCGTCCTCGCGCGCGTCGCCGCCCGCAGGGTAGTAGCCGATCCGCCGCGCGATCGCCGCGAATCCCTCGCCGGCGTAGAGCGCGATCGCCGGCACGTTCGACTCGCGCACCTCGAGGAAGCATTGCGTCGCTCCCCGGCCGCTCGCTTCGGCGACCAGGCGCCGAAGCAGCGTTCGACCGAGGCGCCGGCGACGCGCCTCGGGCGCGACGGTGAGGTTGAGGATCTGCGCTTCGCCCGGCGCGAACAGCAGCACGCCGTAGGCGACGATCACGTCGCCGGCCACGCCGACCGTCATGCCATAGCCCGCGGCGAGCGCATCGAGAAAGTTGCCTGCGGTCCAGGGCGCGGCGTGCGATTCACGCTCGAGCAACGCGACTTCGCGGATGTCGTCCTCCGCGAGCGGGCGCCAGAGCATCGTCGCGGGATGAACGTCGCGCGCGAGCGTCGCGTTCACAGCCTTTCCCCGGCGTCTCTCTCGGCAGTCGTGAGCGCTACGCGATGACGCACGTACAGGGGCGCGGCGTGGTCCGCGGCGAGCCCTTCGCCGGCGGCGAATCGCGGCAGCGCGAGCCTGCCGACGGCCGAGGCTGCGGGCAGCGTGCACTCGTCGCAGGAGAGCAGCGCGCTCGCGAGACGCTCGCGCAAGGCAGGATACGCGGCGAACCCGTTGCCCGCGCCGTGCCAGCGCCCCTCGAGCGGCGGCGCTTCGTCCGGCGGCAGCACGCAGGGCTCGATGCGGGCGCGCCAATCGCCGTGCTCCAGATCGTAGGCCGCGAGATAGACCTCGCGCATGCGCGCGTCGAGCGCCGCGACAACGCGAGTCCAGCCGTGCTTTGCGCGCGCGGCCTCGGCCATCGCCTCGAGCGAAGCAACGCCGAGCACCGGGAGCCCGGCCCCGAAGGCCAGCCCCTGAGCGACGCCGCAGGCGATCCGCAATCCGGTGAACGACCCCGGGCCCGCGCCGAACGCGATGCCGTCGAGATCGCGAAGCGCGAGCCCGCCCTCGGCGAGCAGATCGCCGATCATCGGCAGCAGCAGCTCGGAGTGACGCGATCCAGCGTGCACCGAGCGCTCCGTCCACTGCGTGCCGTCGCCCAGCGCTGCCGCGCAGGCTTCGGTCGACGTGTCGAACGCCAGGATCCGCATCGGTCGATTCTACACGCGGCGACCTGGTGCCGCGCGATACAATCCGCTCCGGATTCCGTCGCCCGATGCAGGATACCGTCGTCATCAGCGCGCTCGACCAGGAAGGCCGCGGCGTGGCGCGCGTCGGCGGAAAGGCGATGTTCGTCGAAGGCGCGTTGATCGGCGAGCGGGTCGTCGTCGAGGTGCTTCGCAGCAAGCCGAGCTACGCGCTCGCGCGAGCGACCGAGATCGTCGCGGCGAGCCCCGCGCGGACGCAGCCGGCGTGCCCGCACTTCGGCGTGTGCGGCGGCTGCAGCCTGCAGCACCTGCATCCGGCCGCGCAGGTGGCCGTGAAGCAGCGCGTGCTCGAGGACGCGCTGTGGCACATCGGCCGGGTCCGGGCCGACGAGTTGCTGCCGCCGATCCATGGCGTGGCCTGGGGCTACCGGCAGCGGGCGCGGCTCTCCGTACGCCACGTCGAGCGCAAGGGCGGCGTACTGGTCGGCTTCCACGAGCGCAAGTCGAGCTTCGTCGCGGACATGACGAGCTGCCTCGTGCTGCCGCCGAGGATCTCGGCCCTGCTGCCCGCGCTGCGCGCGCTCGTGGGCGCCCTCTCAATCCGCGATCGGCTGCCGCAGATCGAGCTCGCGATCGGCGACGGCTCCGAGGACGGCCAGCCGGTCGACACGCTCGTGCTCCGCAACCTCGCGCCGCTCACCGCCGAGGACGAACGTCTGTTGCACGAATTCGCGGCAACTCACGCAGTCGAGCTGTACCTCCAGCCGGGCGGCCCCGCGAGCGTGCGGCCGCTGCGCGCGCCGGCGCGGCGGCTCGCCTACGTCCTGCCCGAGTTCGCCGTGACGCTCGAGTTCGCGCCGACCGACTTCACTCAGGTGAATGCGAGCATGAACCGGGTGCTGGTGCGGCGGGCGATCGCGCTGCTCGCGCCGCAAGCAGGAGAGACGATCGCCGACTTTTTCTGCGGCGTCGGCAATTTCACGCTGCCGATCGCGCGGCGCGGCGCCCGCGTGGCCGGCGTCGAAGGCAACCGCGACCTCGTCCGGCGCGCCGAAGCCAATGCCGCCGCCAACGGTCTCGCCGACCGCGCGCGCTTCGCGGTCGCCGATCTGTACGCAGCGACGACCGCCAGCATCGACGCACTCGGCCCGCTCGACAGGGCGCTCCTCGACCCCCCGCGCGAGGGCGCCATCGCGCTCGTCAAGGCGCTGCCGGATCGGCTGCAGCGCGTCGTTTATGTCTCGTGCAACCCTGCGACCCTGGCCCGCGACGCCTCCGTGCTCGTCCGCGAGCGGGGATTCGCCCTTGCGGCCGCCGGTGTGGCCAACATGTTCCCGCACACCGCTCACATCGAGTCGATCGCGCTCTTCACGCGCGAGTAACGCGGGTCTGGCACTGGATTCCCCGGGATCCGCGCCGCGAGGCCACGCGAAGCCGCAAAGCAGCCTGGAGTGAGCTCCGGCGGCCCCGAGCGTCGCTCCCAAAGAAAAAGGGCGGCCGAAGCCGCCCTTCGCGCCCACGCGCCGCGCGTCAGTCGCGCTGGCCCGCGAAGATCATGAGCAGGTTCAGAAGGCTCAGGAACAGGTTCAGGAGGTCCAGGAACAGGCTCACCGTCGCCATGATGTAATTGGTCTCGCCGCCGCGGACGATCTCGCTCACGTGGTAGAGCAGATAGAGCGAGAAGATGAAGACCGCGATGGCCGAGATCGTCACCGCGAGCGCGGGCACCTGGAAGAACAGGTTGGCGAGCGAAGCGATGATGATCAGGACGAGCCCGACGAACAGGAACTTGCCGAGGAAGCTGAAGTCCCGCTTGCTCACCGTGGCGATCGTCGCCATGACGAAGAACACCGCCGCCGTCATGCCGGCCGCCAGCGCGATCAGCTGGCCCCCGTTCCTGAGGCCCGCCGCGTAGGCGAGCGTCGGCGCGAGCGAGACGCCGGCGATGAAGGTGAAGCCGAAGACCGCCAGAACGCCCCAGCCGCTGTTGCGCAGCGCGGCCACGATGAACAGCGACCCGATCATCGCGGCCAGCATCAGGAGCGGCGCCATGACCGGCGAGCTGCGGAAGAATCCCGCGAAGTTGATCGCCATGCCGACGTAGGCACCGGCGATCGCCGGCAGCATCGACAGCGCGAGCAGCCAGTAGGTGTTGCGCAATACGGCGTTCGGCACCGCGACGGCGACCTGATCGGTCGATCGCTTGGGCCCGGGCATGGTCCAGCGCGATTGCGGATCGACGCGGACGGGTTCGAGTTCGCTTGCCATGGTTCTTCCTTTACGGACGACAGGGTCCGTCTCTCGGGACCTTTAGACTAGCAGAAATACCCCAGGTTTCAATGGGTCGGCAGGGCCTGCTATGATTTGCGCCGCTTGTACGCCGGGATGGGTGGCCGAGCGGTTGAAGGCACCGGTCTTGAAAACCGGCAGGGGCGCAAGTCCCTCGTGGGTTCGAATCCCACCCCATCCGCCAGTGACCCGCTTTCCGACCCGTTCGTCCGGAATGTGAGCGTTCGCGGCATCGCCGACGCCTGGCTGCCGGTCCTCGCCTAAGAGCGGCCCGCACGATCTCCAGCCGGCACCAGCGCGGCGGCAGGACACACCTGCGTCTCCACGCCGGATCGACGAACCAGCCCCGAAGACCTGCTCGATTCCCTACGACCAAGCCGCGGGGCAGATTCACGCCTTCCGATTCCGCGGAAGCGATGCCGGCGACGATCGACGAGGCGAGGACGGCGAGCAGCGCGGGGCGCATCACGGCATATCCCTCCGGACGGCGAGGCGCCGATCTCAGAGCATTTGCCGAACGATCACGCGGCCGTCCCCATGGCCGATCGGCTGGAGCGCCCGCTGACCGCCCTACCGCCCGACGTTGAAGCGCAGTCGCAGGTGCGCGATAAGCTCGCGCATCTGCGAGTGGCACGGGTCGGTGTTCGCGGGGCGGAACACCGGCCATTCCACCTCCCAGTTGCAGCCCGAGGCGTCAGGCTCGGTGACGATGATCCGCCGGATGTGGATTCCCTCGCACTCGGTGCGCGTCGCGAGCGCGCGGTTGACCAGCGTACGCAAGGCTTCGAGCGTCAAATCGCGGCGTCGGACCGCCGGCTTTTCCTGCAGATGAAGCGTCATCGCCTGCCCTCCCAGGCGCATCGCCGGTCACGCGGAGCTCGTGGCCGGGACGGCCGGTGCGTATGCCGGCTGTGTGGAGACCGGCGGATGCGCATCGAGCATGCCCGTCGTTCGCGTCTGAAAGGCGCCCCAGCCGAAGATGCCGATGAGCCCGATGAGGATCAGGTAGATCGCCACGATGTAGTTCAGCAGCCTGGGGACGATCAGGATCAGTATGCCGGCGAACAGCGAGACCACGGGACCGAGAGCGAGGTTGATGGACATGGTTTTCCTTGTTATCTCCGTTGTCGAGCCGCGGGACGGCCGGGCCGACGCGCGATGCTGCACACGGTGCCTTTATAGCGCGCCGTGGCGGACGCCAGAAGAGGTGCGGCGCTGATTCCGCTGTAAGACTGCGCTCGGCAGGTGTCGGCCGGGCGCCGACGCGGGCTAGACGAGGACGATCTCCTGCGGCCGGCTCTCGCCCCCCGTCATCGACGCGGACCTGGCTCGGCCTTCGTCGCCCCTGGCGCGGTTGCGATATTCGGCGAGCGCGCGTCGCTGCCGCGCCAACGCGGCGCGATCGAGGAAGATGCGACGCGCGCGCAGCCACGGAATGCTCCGATCTCCGGGAACGCTCCACAGCCACGTCCAGACGGGCACTTCGACCAGCGGCGCGAAGAGCGCGGCGCAGACGCGCGCGGCGATGCGCCCTGTCGCTTCGTAGTCGGGATGCCCGTCGTAGCGCCAGCTCGCGACGACGATGTCCGAAGGCAGGATCAGTCCGCGCAGCCGCCACTCGAGGTCGTCTTCGACGACGGGCAGCTCGCCCTCCTGCAATCCGGCGCGCAGGATCGTGGCCCGCGCGCCGCTGAATCCGCGCAGCGCGCGCAACGGCTCGGGCAGCCACTCGGTCGCTTTGTGCTGCGGGCCCCAGCGACTGGGCGTGGCGGCGCTCGGGATCCGATCGGTTGCCGCGACGAGCAGGATCGGCCTACGGATCGTGATCAGGCGCGCGACGAGCCCGGTGAGTCCCAGCGTCTCATCGTCCGCCCGCGGCGTGACGATCACCGCGCGGTAGCCTTCGGGCACGAGGATTTCCGGCGCTATGACGGGCAGGCGATCGAGAGCGTGCCAGCTGCGCGCGCCGCGCTCCATGCGGCCCTGTGCGTGCAGAGGGCGGTTCGTGCTTTGCGTTCGTCCGTGATCGCGCGGAGGCATAGCAATCCAACCTCGATCGGCGAAGGCGTGGGTGGGCCGGGCAGCGTGCCTGGCCCACCCGTTTGCCTTCCGCCCGTCATTAAGCAGGTTCCATGCCGCACTCCCGGAGCCTTCGCCGCGGCAGGAGAGGGCAGCCTCCGCACGGCGTGACGACGGAGCAGGCCGCGGAACGCGAGCCCGGCCGCTGTAACTGTTGCACGGGTCGGCAAATCCTACCTTCCGGGCGTACAGCCCGGGCCAAGGCTGCGCCTTCTTGTCGCGCGGACCTTCCACCGCGTGTCTTTCAATGCGTTGCGCTCTCGCCGCGCCAAGGCGACAATCGCCCGCGTCGCGCGCCGGGCACAGCTCGCGCCGCGTCACCTCGGAGGAGCCGTCGATGATGCGATCCCACCCCGTCTTGGCTGCGCTGCTGGCGCTGGCTGCCGCGCTTCCGCTCGACCTGGCGGCCGAAGTGAAGGGCGCGGCGGCCGACGGCTTCATCATCGTGCACAGCCGGCGCGTCGACGCCGCGCCCGCCAAGGTCTATGCCGCGTTGCCGGCGATCGACCACTGGTGGAACGCCGAGCACAGCTACTCCGGCAACGCCGCCAACTTAAGCCTCAAAGCGGAAGCCGGAGGGTGCTTCTGCGAACGTTGGCAGGGCGGCGAGGTCGAGCACGGCCGCGTCGTCATGGCGCTGCGCGACCAGGTGCTGCGACTGCAGGCGGCGCTCGGGCCGCTGCAGGGGCGCGGGGTCAACGGCGTGCTCACGTTCCAGCTCAAGCCCGACGATGCGACCGGCAAGGCGACGCAGCTCACCCTCTCCTACGTCGTCAATGGCGCGAGCGCCAGCGCGCTCGATCAGAGCGCGGCGGGGGTCGACCGCGTGCTGGGCGAGCAGTTCGAGCGGCTGGTGCGCTACGTCGAGACGGGCAAACCCGCTGCGCCGTAGCTCGCTGGCGCTGAGGGCGGACGCGCGACGAGTCGCCGCGGCGCATTCACTCGACGTCGATCCAGTAGTCGGTCCACCACACGCTCGGTCGGGCGGGATCGTCCACGCCGGCGCCCACGCGATAGTGTCCGCGCGGGAGGCCCTTGAGCGCGTACACGCCCCACAGGAATCCAGTGCGACGACCGAGCGCGAGCGGCGCAAGTGGCGCGGCCTCGAGCGCGGCGCGATACTTCGTCCCGCCATTGTCGAGCCACACGGCAGCGTCGCTCCCCTGCTCCGGTCCGTTGCCGCTCAGCATCAGCGCGCGCCTGCCGGCGACCGGGCGATCGATGCGCACGACCGGCGAGCTCTCGGCCTGGAGCGCGCGCGGTTCTGCGACGAGCTCGCGCGGCTCGCGCGCGACGCGGCTCGCGTCGTAGACCCCGAGCTCTTTCGCCGCGAGCAGAGAAGGATCGCGGTATGCCGGCGGCGGCGAATCGTTCGGGACGCTGTGGCCCTCCGCGACGTAGTAGTCGAGCTGAGCCTGCCGCGCGATGAACAGTCGCTCGATGCCTGGAAGCTCGTGCCTCCAGCTCAGGAAGAAGCAGGCCAGCGCCGCAAGCAGCGCGACCCATAACCATCGAAGTCGCGTCGGCGTCGGAAGCTGCGACAGCGCCGCCGCGAGCGAAACGAGCAGGGCCATCTCCGAATAGACCCGGTACCGGCTCAGCACGGCGCCGATCGGGCCGAACCCGGCCCTGCCCCAGGCGATGGCCGCGAGCGAGAGCGCCAGGAAAGCGGCCCATGCGATCCAGACCGGCGGCAGCGACGCGATGCGCCGCGTGCCGATCATCCCGGCCCAGAACAGGCACACGACGACACCGACGACGAGAGCAAGCGGCGGCTCGATGCCGATCGCGCCGATCGTCATGAAGAAGAAGCGCAGCAGACCCAGCGGATCGCGAAAGTACGTCGCCAGCGAACCCTGGTACGGCGGCGCTTCGTAGCCGATGAAGTACACGGCGAAGAGCGCCACGCCGACCAGACCCCAGGCGAGCGCGCCACGCCACCGGCGCTCGAGGCACAGCAGCAGCACGGCAGCGGGGAATGCCATCAGCCCGCCCGCGGAGGTCCCGATGGCGGCCAGCGCGAGCGCGAGCGCACCGAGCTGCCGGCCGAGCCCCGGCCGGCTCAGGCAGTACAGGGAAGCGAAGGCGTAGCAGGTCACGCCGAAGTGCTGCAACGCGCCCGTCGCCCACAGGCTTCCCTCGAAGTTGGCGGGCGAGAGCAGCAGCGCCGCGGCGACGGCCGCGAACCGCGGGCGAGAGTCGCGATCGACGGTCGAGACCAGCAGCCAGCCCGCCACGAGCAGCAGCGCGCTGCCGAAGACCATCAGCCCCCGGAAGTCGACGCCGCCGAAGAGGTATGCCTGAGCGAGCGTGGCGAGACGCAGCGTCGCGATGCGATGCTCGACGGCGAGCGCGACCAGATTCGCCGCCTTCGCGCGCAGCGTCGAGGCGTGCGCGAAGTTGAACGGAATGTTGAGAATCTGGGCGTAGTCGTCGGCACCGGGGAAATTGACGCCGTAGCGCGCCAGCGTCAGCGCGTAGGCGAGCAGCACCGCCGCGGCGATGAGCCAGGCCGCGCGGCTCGAGAGCGATGCCGCAGCCGGCCGCCGGTCGCTGCCGGGCAGCGCCGTCGCCCCGGCGAGCGAGTCGGAGATCAATTCTTGGTCGAAGCTTCGCCGACCGCGACGCGGGACCGCCTCAGCTTGACGCTGGGGATCGGCCGGAACCCGAAGGAGCCAGGCGCGGGCTGGTCGCGCAGCCCGATGCGCCCGGGATAGAGCAGCCGATCGACCAGCAGCACGTTGAGCTCGCGGCTGCGGCGGTTGACCGTGTCGAGGATGAATCCCGTCATGGTCGCGAGCAGGCCGACCCCGAAGCAGCCCGCGGCGAACACGGCGCGCGCCGCACCGACGACCCGGCCGTAGGCGAGAAACTCGTCGACCACGGCCACGCCCGCGGCGACGCCGAGCAGCATGGCGAGGGCGCCGATCGAGCCGAAGAAAAGCAGCGGCCGATAGTCCTTGAACAGCCACAGAATCGTCTTGAGCACGCGATAGCCGTCGCGGAACGTGCGCAGCTTGGAATGGCTGCCCTCCTGCCGCGCGCCGTACTGCACCTCGACTTCCCGGATCATCATGTCGTGCGCGAGCGCGTAGGCCGTCATCTCGGTCTCGATCTCGAAGCCGCGGCTCAGGACGGGCATCGATTCCCTGAACTCGCGCGAGAACGAGCGATAGCCCGAGAGGACGTCCGTGAGTCTCGCTCCAAAGGCCCAGTTGACGGCCTCGCGCACCACGCCGTTGCCGAGCCGGTGGAACGACGGGAAGCTCTTTTCGCCGGAGCGCGCGAGGCGAACGCCGACCACCATGTCGGCCTGGCGCATGGCGACGGGAGCCAGCAGCTCCATCGCTCGATCTGCGGGATAGGTGTCGTCGCCGTCGACCATCAACGCCACGTCGGCGTCGATCTCGCGGAACATCGCGCGCACGACATGGCCCTTGCCCGGGCGCGGCACCTCATGCACGATCGCGCCGGCGGCGCGCGAGCGCTCCGCGGTGCGATCGGTGCTCGCGTTGTCGAAAACGTGGATGGAGGCCTGCGGGAGGGCGCGGCGGAAATCGGCGATGACCTTGCCGACCGTCTGCTCTTCGTTGCGGCACGGGATCATGACCGCGATCGTGGACATCGTCGCCCTCCCTTGGGACTGGCGCGTCAGACGCTTGTAAGCTTCCCACTTTCTCGCGCCGCGCGCTACTGTCGTCGCCAAGCGACGTTGCCACTCGACCGCTAGGCCAGCGGGGCCACCTTCACGACCTCGTCGACCGTAGTCGTGCCGGCGGCGACCTTCATCGCGCCCGACACCCGCAACGGTTTCATGCCTTCCTTGAACGCCTGCTCGCGGATCTTGCCGTCCTCCGCCTCGGCGTGGATCAGCTTCCGCAGGTTCGGCGTGAGCGTCATGATCTCGTACAGGCCGATGCGGCCGAAATAGCCGGTCATCCGGCATTCGAGGCAGCCGACCGCCATGTGCGAATGCGCCGGCAGCTCCGCGCGGAACGGCGCGGTGAGCATGCGCCAGGTGTCCTCGTCCGGCGGGTCGCCGGGCTTCCTGCAATGCGGACAGAGCGTACGCACCAGCCGCTGCGCCATGACGCCCAGCACGGTCGAGCTGATGAGATACGACGGGACACCGAGGTCGAGCAGCCGCGTGATAGCGGTCGGCGCGTCGTTGGTATGCAGTGTGGAGAGCACCAGGTGCCCGGTGAGCGCCGCCTGCACCGCCATGTCGGCCGTGTCGCGGTCGCGGATCTCGCCCACCATGATGATGTCGGGATCCTGGCGCATCAGCGTGCGCACGCCGCTCGCGAAATCGACGTTGATCACCGGCTGGACCTGCATCTGGTTGAACTCCGGCGCGATCATCTCGATCGGGTCCTCGATCGAGCAGACGTTGACTTCCGGCGTGGCGAGCTGCTTCATGGTCGAATACAGCGTCGTCGTCTTGCCCGAGCCCGTCGGGCCTGTGACCAGGATGATCCCGTTCGGCTCGTGGATCATCTTGTCCCAGCGCGCGAGATCCTCGCCGGCGAAGCCCAGCTCTCCGAAGTCCCGGATGAGGACCTCGGGCGTGAAGATGCGCATCACGATCTTCTCGCCGAACGCGGTGGGCATCGTGGAGATGCGCAGCTCGATCTCCTGGCCGTTAGGCGACACCGTCTTGATCCGCCCGTCCTGCGGCCGCCGCTTCTCCACGATCTCCATGCGGGCAAGGAGCTTGATGCGGCTGGTCATCGCGAGCAGCACGGGGTTCGGGATCGCGTAGACCTGGTGCAGGACGCCGTCGATGCGGAAGCGCACCATTCCCGCGTCGCGCCGCGGCTCGATGTGGATGTCGGAGGCGCGCTGCTCGAAGGCGTACTGCCACAGCCAGTCGACAATGTGAACGACGTGCTGGTCGTTGGCGTCGAGCGCGCCGTGCCGGCCGAGCTCGACCAGCTGCTCGAAGTTGCGCGCGAGCGAGACTTCGCCCCGGGTCGTCTCCTGGGCTTTCTTGATCGAGCGCGCCAGGGGGAAGAACTCGCCTACGAAGCGCTTGATGTCCTGCGGGTTGGCGAAGACGAGCCTGATCCTCATGTGCAGGATCTTCTCGAGCTCGTCGGCCCAGGCGCGAACGAACGGCTCGCCGGTCGCCACGGTCAGCTCGCCGTTGGCGACCGCGACCGGCAGGATCCGGTAGCGTTCGGCGTAGGCGTTCGACATCGTATTCGTCACGGCCACCAGGTCGATCTTCAGCGGGTCGATGTGGTGGTAGGGAATGTCGAGCTTGCCCGCCAGCCACTCGACCAGCCACTCGAGCGTCATCAGCGGGCGCGTCGCCGTCGGCGAGCGCCACTTCTGGTCGGCGATCAGCTCGAGCGGATGGTCGAAGCGCTGCGTGCGCGACCGGGCGAGCCGCTCCGCGTCCGCCGTGCCGATCAGCCCGTCGGCGACCATCAGCTTGAGCACGTCCTCGAGCCGCAAGCGGCGGTCGGTCGTGCGCGCGGCGCGAGGCTTGCCGTCCGCCGCCGGAGGGGCGGGCGGAGCGTTGATCGGATGCGGCGTAGCCATCGCGCTACTATACGCCACTGCCCTATGCGCTACCCTTCGGCGCTCCACGTTTCGCCGCGCCGGCGTGGCTGTCGATGACAGCCTCGCTCGCGGTCGTGCACGCCGACATCACCACGCTCGCGGTCGATGCGATCGTCAACGCCGCCAACGCGACACTGCTCGGCGGCGGAGGCGTCGACGGTGCGATCCACCGCGCGGCGGGCCCGGAGCTCAGGGCCGAGTGCAGCACGCTGCATGGCTGCGCCACTGGGGAGGCGAAGATCACCCGCGGCTATCGCCTCCGCGCGCGGCATGTCATCCACACCGTAGGTCCCGTCTGGCACGGCGGCCATCGCGGGGAGGCGGAGCTTCTCGCCTCGTGCTACCGGCGATCGCTCGAGCTCGCGGTCGAGCACGGCATCGCATCGATCGCGTTTCCCGCGATCAGCTGCGGCGCGTACGGCTACCCGCTGGAGCGCGCCGTCGGCGTCGCCGTCGGCGCGGTGCGCAGCTTCGAGCGGCTCAACGCGCTCGGGCGCGTGCTGTTCGCCTGCGCGAGCGTCGAGGTCGTCGACGCGTACCATATGGCGCTGCGCGGGGTCTAGTCCGCGCCGACGTCTTCGGCTTCGGCCGCGGCCGGCACGTCCGGGACCTCGAAGACCTCCCGCAGGTACTTCACGTACGACGGATCGTAGTCCATCGACTTCGAGGGCTCGTCGCTGATCTTCGCCACGGGCTGGCCGTTGCAGCGGGTCATCTTGATGACGATCTGCAGCGCGTCGTAGCCGAGGTCGTTGGTGAGGTTCGTGCCGATGCCGAACGCCGTCTGGCTGCGCCCCTTGAAGTGCTCGAACAGCCGTATCGCGAGCGGCACGTTGAGAGAGTCCGAGAACACCATCACCTTGCTCAAGGGGTCGATCCGCATCTTGCGGTAGTGCGCGATCAGCTTCTCGCCCCACTCGAACGGGTCGCCCGAATCGTGGCGCACGCCATCGAACAGCTTGCAGAAGAACAGGTCGAAATCGCGCAGGAAGGCGTCCATCCCGCAGACGTCGGAGAGCGCGATGCCCAGGTCGCCGCGGTACTCGCGCGCCCAGGTGTTGAAGGCGAACACCTGCGAGTCGCGAAGCCGCGGTCCGACGGCCTGGCAGGCCTGGAGATACTCGTGCGCCATCGTTCCCAGCGGCGTGAGCCCGTGCTTCAGCGCGAAGTACACATTGCTCGTGCCGACGAACTTCGGGCCGATGCTCTCCTTGAGCGAGAGGACGATCTCCTCCTGCCAGCGGCCCGAGAAGCGCCGCCGCGTCCCGTAGTCGGCGATGCGGAATGCAGGGTCGGGCACGGCGTTGATGCGCTCGATCTTGGCGCGCAGCCGCCGGCGCCCCTCCTCGAAGGCGGGTTTCGGCCGCGTGTTACGGAAGTAGATCTCGCTCACGATCGCGAGCAGCGGCACCTCGAACAGGATCGTGTGCAGCCAGGGGCCCCTGATCCAGATGTCGATCTCGCCCGGTGCCGCCGGCGACGGCCGCACGGTGACGAAGCGCTGCTCCAGGCGGAACAGGCCGAGCAGGTCGACGAAATCGCTCTTCACGAAGCGCCACGAGCGCAGGTACTCGAGCTCCTCCTGCGTGAACCGAAGCTCGCAGAGCGCCGTGATCTCGCGCTCGATCTGGCCGATGTAGGGCGTCAAGTCGACGCCAGGGGTCCGGCACTTGAAGCGGTACTCGACCTCGGCCGCAGGGAAATGATGCAGCACGACCTGCATCATCGTGAACTTGTAGAGGTCGGTGTCGAGCAGCGACTCGATGATCATGCGGCGCGGAAGCTCCGAATCGTCGGGCCGTCCATGTTACGCGCGGCGCTGCCGCCCGGCCAGTGCGCAGGTGCGGCGCTCCCCCGCGGACGGCGCGCGGATGGGCTCGGGCACGCGGCAGCGGCAATGCGACCGGTCGTCCCCCGGGGGCGCGGGGACGGAGTTGCAGGTTTAACACATCCCGGGGCGACACCGCGCGGGGCGGCTGCGCCGCGCTGGCAGCCGGCTGCGGCCGCGGCTATGATCAGCGCCATGCTCGTCAACTGCGTCGCGTACAGCGAGGGGCGCAAGCTCGCCGACATCCCGAAGGAGGAGATCAGCGAGTACGTCAAGCGCCCGAACTGCTTCGTCTGGGTGGCGATCAAGGATCCCGAGCCCTCCGATCTCGAAGAGATGCAGGAGGAATTCGGCCTGCACGAGCTCGCCGTCGAGGACGCCCGTCACGGGCACCAACGCCCGAAGATCGAGGAATACGGCGATTCGCTGTTCGCGGTCGTGCACACGATCGAGGTCAAGGACGACGAATTCGTGGTGGGCGAGGTCGACATCTTCGTCGGCCCCAACTACATCCTCTCGGCGCGCCGGAAGACCGAGCGCGGCTTCGCCGACGTCCGGGCGCGCTGCGAGCGCGAGCCCGACCTGCTGCGAAACGGCTCGGGCTACGTCCTCTACGCGCTCCTCGACGCGATCGTCGATCGCTACTTCCCCGTTCTCGACGCGCTGGAGACCGAGCTCGAATCGATCGAGGAGAAGATCTTCGGCAAGAACATGGCGCGCTCGAACATCGAGGCGCTGTACTCGATGAAGCAGAAGCTGATGACGCTGAAGCACGCCGTGGATCCGCTGATGGAGAGCGTCGGCAAGCTCTCCGGGGGCCGGGTCCCCCAGCTGTGCACGGGGATGCGCGACTACTTCCGCGACGTGCTCGATCACCTGCTGCGCCTGCACGCGTCGATCGAGGGCATCCGCGACATGCTCACCACGGCGATCCAGGTCAATCTCGGCATGATCAACCTGAACGAGACCGAGGTGACCAAGAAGCTCGCCGGCTGGGCCGCCATCATCGCCATCCCGACGCTCATCGCGGGCATCTACGGTATGAACTTCAAGAACATGCCCGAGTACGATTTCATCTACGGCTATCCGGTCGCCATCGCGGCGATGGTCGGCGTCGACATTCTGCTCTACCTCTGGTTCAGAAGGATCCGCTGGCTCTGACTCGGGGGCCCGCACCCGGGGCTAGTGGAGCCGCGGCTTGTCGGCGGACACCGGGGTAACCGGGATGATCCGCTTGCCCGGAGCACCTCGCCGCCAGGCCGGCTGCAGCGTCACGTGGTCGATGCCGAAGCGCTCGGAGAGCAGCTGCTGCGCGGCTTCGAGCGTGGCGGGCCAGTCGCCGGGATCCCGGATGACCAGATGGGCGGAGAGCGCCGCGCGCTCGCTGGTCATGTGCCAGACGTGAAGATCGTGTACGGCCGACACGCCGGGCAGCCGGGTGAGTGCCCGCCCGATCTCGTCGTACGAAAGGTGCGCCGGAACGCCCTCCATCAGGACTTCGACCGAGCTCCTCAGAAGCCGCCAGGTCGAGCGCAGGATCAGCGCGGCGACCAGCAGCGAGAGCAGCGGGTCGATCGGCAGCCAGCCGGTCGCGGTGATGACGACGCCGGCCAGCAGGGCGGCGAACGAAGCTGCGAGATCGGAGAGCACGTGCAGGAGCGCGGCGCGGCTGTTCAAGCCTCGGCCGCTCGAAAGCATCCACGCGCAGATCAGGTTGACCGCGAGGCCGGCGAGCGCCACCACGATGACGGCGCCGCCCGCGACCGGTCCCGGCGAGAGCAGGCGCCGGACCGCCTCGATCGCGATCCAGATCACGGCGGCGATCATCAGCAAGGCGTTGGTGAACGCCGCCAGCACCTCGGCGCGGGCGTAGCCGTAGCTCGCGCGGCCCGACGGCGGCCGCTGCGCGAGGCGCTGGGCGATGAGCGCAATCGAAAGCGCCGCGACGTCGGTGACCATGTGCCCCGCGTCGGAAAGAAGCGCGAGCGATCCCGACCACCAGCCGCCGACGGCCTCGACGATCGCGAAGATCGCGGTCAGCGCGAGAGCGCCGGCGAGGACGCGGCGCTCGCGCCCGGCAGGCCGCGGGCCGGGATCGTGCGAATGGGAATGGCTGTGCATGGGCGACGCGAGCGAGGCTTTCCAAGCCGCCACATTCTCGGCCATGCCCGGGCCCCTCGCAACGCGCAGGGGTTGGATGCCCCGTGAGCCCCGGGATTCGCCTCCACTCCGCCGGAGGACCGCAGCGTTCCAGTCGGAAAGCCGGGAACTTTTCGGCCCCGATCGCTGAATAAGGCCAGGACGAGAGCGCGATGCCGCCAAACGCCCCCGCTGCCGAGGACGCCAGCGACGCCGACCTGCTGCACCGCGTGCGCGGCGGCGCTCCGGCGGCGCTCCGGCCGCTCTACGAGCGCCACGGCGGGGCGGTCTACCGTTTCGCGCTGCTCTGGTCCGGTTCGCCGGCGATCGCCGCCGACGTCACCCAGGACGTATTCGTGCACCTTCTTGCGCACCCGGGCGATTTCGACCCCGGCCGCGGCCGCCTCGCGGCCTACCTCTGCGGCGTCGCGCGCAACTTCGTGAGGCGGCAGCAAGCGCTGCCCGTGCACGATCCGCTGCCCGACGACGACGACGATGACCGCGCGGTCGACCTCGCCACGCTCGACGATGCGCCGCTCGAGCGGCTGCTGCGCGACCGCGACCTGGACAGCCTGCGGCGCGCCATTGCCGTTCTCCCACCGCCCTACCGCGAGGTGCTGATCCTCGTCGAGCTGCAGGAATGCTCGTACGCCGAAGCCGCCGCGCAGTGCGGCTGCGCGCTGGGGACGATTCGCTCGCGCCTCGCGCGTGCCCGGGCGCTCCTCGCCGGGCAGCTCGGCGCCGAGCGCGACGAGCCGCTCGCTGCAACCGCCCGACGCTGAACCATGGAATCTCGCCCCCTCGATCGCCGCCTCGCCGCGCTCAAGGCCGAGCTCGCGGGCCTTCGCCCGCCCGTTTCGGTCGATCGGGCGCTGGCGGCCGCGATCGCGCGCGCCGAGCGGCGAACCTCTGCGCCGGCGCGCGTGCTCGCGCGCAGACTCTTCAAACTCTCCGACCGCTGGCTGCCCGCCGGGCTCGCGCTCGCCGCGTCGCTCCCGATCATCGTGTGGACCCTGCGCGCGCCGCCCACGCAGCCCACGCGACCCCTCCCGGAGCGTCCGCTCGCCGCGTCGCCGGCCGCCACCGAGTTCATCCCCGTGGTCCCGGTCGCCGACATCGCGCGCACGCGCGGCGCATACGTCGTCTCGACGCAGATGCCGCGCACCATGCTCGCCGACTTCGGCCTGCCAGTGAACCCGGCGCGAGCCGCCGAGCCGGTCGACAGCGAGCTTCTGGTGCGCGCCGACGGCACGGTTCTCGCGGTGCGCTTTCTCGAATGAATGCTCCAGCGACGAAAGGTCCTTCCATGACCCGCGCTCTTCGCGCCTCCCGCCTGCTCGCCGGTCCGCTGCTCGCGAGCGGCCTGCTCGTTGCGCTGCCGGCTCTCGCCCAGGGAGACGCGCGCTCGACTTACGACAAGGCGATCCAGCGCGCCCAGCAGGCCGCCGACCAGGCGCAGCGCGCGGGCGATGCGGCGATGCGCCAGGCCGAGGAGGCGATCGCCCGGATCGACGCCGACATCGCAGCGCAGGGATTCATGGCGCACGAGCTCGGAAGCCCGCGGGAGATCGTCAAGGACGCCCCCTACACCGCGCGAGCCGTGACCGAGACGACGCAGATCCTCATGGACGGCAACCGCATCGTGCACCGCTCGGTCACGCTGCTGGCCCGCGACTCGGCGGGGCGCACGCGCCAGGAGAAGCAGACCGATCGCGGCGCGACGGCCTACATCTTCGATCCGGTCGAGAACCGCAGCTACGTGCTGCACACCGACGGCAAGACCGCAGTGCCTCTGCCGCAGACGTCCTCGGCGCCCGCGCTCCCGGCCGTTCCGCCGCTCAGCGCTCCTACCGCCCCGACGCCGCCGCGTCTCGATGCACCGGCGCTCGCTGTACAGCCCGGGCGCGTGATCGTGCGCAAGGACGAGGCCGGCGGCGGCGACGACATTCACGTCGAGGTGATCCGCGTCGGGAGCGACGAGACTGGAAGCGCGGACTCCCCGGTGGCTCCGATTCCCCCGCTGCCGCCGATGCCCCCGCTCACGCTGCACGGCCACGCGCTCGCGCTCCCCTACGGGCACTCGGACCGCGGCGTCAGCGAATCGCTGGGCAGCCGCGACTTCGATGGAATCCGCGCCGACGGCAGGCGCACGACGCGTACCATTCCGGCAGGCGCGATCGGCAACGAGAAACCGATAGCGATCGTTTCCGAGCGATGGTTCTCGCCGGATCTGGACGTGGTGCTGATGAGCCGCAACCTCGATCCGCGGAGCGGCGAGACGGTCTATCGATTGACGGACATCAAGCGCGGCGAGCCCTCCGCGGAGCTCTTCCGCGTCCCGGCCGACTACCAGCTACGCGGCGACCGGGCGCACAAGCGCTGACGCTCTCGGCGCAAGCCCGGACGATCGGGGGAGCCGCACCGGCGGGCGGCGCCGGTAGAATGGCGGCATGGACCGCGATCCGGTCGAAGGTCTCGTCGTCGCCCGCATCGACGAAGGCGCGTGCATCGGCTGCACGCTGTGCATCGCCGCCTGCCCGGTCGACGCGATCGTCGGCGCCGCCAAGCTCATGCACACCGTGGTCGCGGAGCGCTGCACCGGTTGCGAGCTCTGCGTGCCGCCCTGCCCCGTCGACTGCATTGCGCTGCTCGCGGGCGAGAGGCCATGGACGCCGGCTGACGCGCAGCGCGCGCGGATCCATGCCGGGCTTCGCAGCGCGCGCCTCGCGGCGCGAAGCCGACCGGCCCCATCCGCCGCCGCGCGCGACGAGGAGCAGCGTTCGCAACGGCAGGCAGCAGTGGCGGCCGCCCTCGCGCGGGCGCGCGCCAGGCGCGCCGCGGCAAGACGGCGCGCCTCGCCATCGGCCTGACGGCGCCGGTCCCGTGCGCTGGGGAGTCGCATCGATGATCATGCTCGCGGGCGCCTTTGCGCTGCCGGCCGGCGCGCGCAGCGGCGAGGGCCCGCTCGACACCGCATGGCTCGACCGGGCCTGGGACTTCGATCGGCCCGCCGAGTCCGAGGCGCGCTTCCGCGAAAAACTCGATTCGCTCCAGGGCGCACCCCGGCTCGAGCTGCTGACGCAGATCGCGCGCGCCCAAGGCCTGCAGCGCGAGTTCGCCGCGGCGCAGGCGATGCTCGACGGCGTGGCTCGCGAGCTTGCCGGCACGCCGCCGCGGGTTGCGGTCCGCTGTCTCCTCGAGCGCGGGCGCGTGTTCAACTCTTCGGGTCAGCCCGAGCGCTCGCTGCCGCTGTTTCGCGAGGCGCTCGACCAGGCTCGCGACGCGGGCGAGGACTTCCTCGCGATCGACGCCGCGCACATGCTTGGCATCGCCGCGCCGCCGGAGGAGCGCCTGCAGTGGAATCTCGCGGCCGTGGCGATGACCGAAGCCACGCGCGACGCGCGTGCCAAGCGCTGGCTCGCATCGCTGTACAACAACATCGGCTGGACCTACCACGACCGCGGCGAGTACGCGATCGCGCTCGCCTACTTCGAGAAGGCGCTGCCGGCATGGCAGGCGCGGGCCGACGCGCGCGGCGTGCGAATCGCGTACTGGTCGATCGCGCGCGCCGAGCGCTCGCTCGGCCGCCTCGACGAGGCGCTCGCGATTCAGGAGCGTCTCGAGCGGGAGTGCGCCGCCGCGGGCGAGCCCGACGGCTATGTCTACGAAGAGCTCGGCGAGATCATGCTCGCGAAGGGCGACTCGACCGGTGCCCGGCGCAATTTCGCGCAGGCCCACGTGCTGCTCGGACAGGACAAAGGCCTGCAAGCCGGCGCGCCCGAACGCCTGGCGCGGCTCAAGCGCCTCGGCGGCGTCGAATGAATCCCGCGAAGCGGCGCGAGATCTACCGCCGCCTGCGCGAGCGCATGCCGCATCCGCGCAGCGAGCTCGAATACGGCTCGCCGTTCGAGCTGCTGATCGCGGTAGTGCTTTCGGCGCAGGCGACCGATCGCAGCGTGAACCTCGCCACCGCCCGGCTGTTTCCAGTGGCGCGCACGCCCGCGGCGATGCTCGCGCTGGGCGAAGCCGGGCTGATTCCGTATATCCAGACCATCGGTCTCTTCCGCACCAAGGCGAAGAACGTGATCGCGCTGTGCCGCCTTCTTGTCGACGAGCACCGCGGCAAAGTGCCCGCCGACCGCGAGGCGCTCATGGAGCTGCCCGGCGTCGGGCGGAAGACGGCGAACGTCGTTCTCAATGTCGCGTTCGGGCAGCCCACCATCGCGGTCGACACGCACATCTTCCGCGTCGCGAACCGGACCGGCCTCGCGCCGGGGAAGACTCCCGAGGAAGTCGAGGCCAGGCTCGTGAAGTTCACCCCGGCGGAGTTCGTTCACGACGCCCATCACTGGCTGATCCTGCATGGGCGCTACGTCTGCGTCGCCCGCAAGCCCAGGTGCCCGGAGTGCGTGATCCGCGACCTCTGCGAATACCGCCACAAGACGAAGCCCTGAAATGCGCAAGGGCGCCCAAGGCGCCCTTGCTTCGAGCCGCGGCCGGCCGCTTTCAGTGCTTGACGGCGAGCACCGCGGGCTGCCCCGCGTAGTAGGCCGAGACGTTGTCGATGTCCGCGGCGGAGAGCGAAGCGGCGAATCCCGCCATGATCGGGTTCTTGCGCGCGCCGGACTTGTAGTCGCGCAGCGCCTTGGCGAGATAGTCGCGATGCTGGCCGCCGAGCTTGGGATAGTCCGGTGCCTGGCTGTTGCCGTCCATGCCGTGGCACGCCTGGCACACTTCCTTGACCTTCGCCTCGCCCGCGGTCGGGTCGGCGGCGGCGGCTGCACCCGCCCACAGCGCGGCGGCGAGCGCGGCGCAGGCAAGCACGAGAGTCGGACGCTTCCTCGGCTCGCTCACTTGTTCGCCGTCTTGGGCGCGCTGCCACCATAGTAGGCGGCCAGGTCCGCCATGTCCTGGTCGGACAGGCTGGCCGCGATCGCCCGCATCGACGGATGCGTGCGCTCGCCGGCCTTGTATTCCTGCAGTGCCTTAACGATGTATTCCGGGTGCTGGCCCCCGATCTTGGGCACGCTGTAAACCTCGGGATACGCCGTCCGCCAGCCGTCGATCCCGTGGCAGCCCGTGCACATCCGGTTCTTGAGCGCCCCTGCGGAGGGATCGCCCTTGGGCGCGTTCTGAGCCGCGGCGAGCAGCGGCGCCGCGAGCAGGAGCGCGGCGAGGGCTTGGACGGTTCCGGATCCTGGCATTCGGAGAAGGAGATCGAGCCGTTGGGGCCCGCATCGGGCGGCGGTCGAGCCCGCGCATTCTACGGGCTTGCCTCACCGCGGGTCAACGTTCGAGCAGGTTCAGCTTGGACTTCACCGTCTTCCAGTCGTCGGCATCGGGCGGCGCTGGCTTGCGTTCGATGATCGGCTTCCACAGCTTGGAGAGCTCCGCATTGAGCGCCTTGAACCCCTGCTGATCCGGCGGCACGTCGTCCTCGGCGAAGATCGCCTCCACGGGGCACTCGGCCACGCACAGGGTGCAGTCGATGCACTCGTCGGGATCGATGACCAGGAAATTGGGCCCCTCGCGGAAGCAGTCGACCGGACAGACGTCCACGCAGTCGGTGTACTTGCAGCGAATGCAGCTCTCGGTAACGACGTAAGTCATCGCGGCGAAATCAGGGAAATCAGGCAGTGAAACCCGATGATTCTATCAAATCGCCGCGCGCTGCCCGCCTCGCGCCGTCCGCCGCGGGTCCTGCGGCAGCGCTGGCTTGCGCCGGCGCGAGCTTTTGGGCTAACGTAGAACTTGAATCCGGCGCTGCCGGTCCCAACGTTGACAGAGCTGATTGCGTCCCACCCGAGGCTCGCATGAGCGAACACATCAAGCACGTCACCGACGCCAGTTTCGACAGCGAAGTGCTCAAGGCCGGCACGCCGGTGCTCGTCGACTACTGGGCGGAGTGGTGCGGCCCCTGCAAGATGATCGCACCCATCCTCGACGAGGTCGCCAAGGACTACGCGGGTCGCGTGACGGTCGCCAAGCTCGACGTCGATGCCAACCCCGGGACGCCCGCCAAGTACGGCATCCGGGGCATTCCCACGCTGATCCTCTTCAAGGGCGGACAGGTCGCGGCGCAGAAAGTCGGCGCGCTCTCCAAGTCCCAGCTGACGGCGTTCCTCGACAGCCAGCTCTGAACCGGTTTCGTCTCCCACCGCCGGATTTGACAGCCCGGGCCGAACTCGCTACCCTTTTTGCCTGATTGAGACGCGCCTCGCGGGCGCGAGAACGGCGGCGTCGAAAGCCGCCGTCCGGAACCGCGGGTTGCCATCACCGGCGCCGTCCCGTCTCCGGCGCCAAACCCCGACTCGAATAACGCGGTAGCTGGATAGCCGCCGCGCCCGTTACCTCCACACGTACATCCATGCACCTGTCCGACCTGAAGGCCAAGCCGGTCACCGAGCTGGTCGAGATCGCCAACGCGAACGAGATCGACGGCGCCAACCGCATGCGCAAGCACGACCTGATCTTCGCGCTCTTGAAGAACCAGGCGAAGAAGGGCGAGAGCATTTTCGGCGATGGCACGCTCGAAGTCCTGCCCGACGGCTTCGGCTTCCTGCGCTCGCCGGATACGAGCTACCTCGCCGGCACGGACGACATCTACATCTCGCCCTCGCAGATCCGGCGCTTCAACCTGCACACGGGCGACACGATCGAGGGCGAGATCCGCACGCCCAAGGACGGCGAGCGCTATTTCGCGCTGGTCAAGGTCGACAAGGTCAACAGCGAGCCTCCCGAGAACGCCAAGACCAAGATCCTCTTCGAGAACCTGACGCCGCTCTTTCCCGACGAGCCGCTGATTCTCGAGCGCGACATCAAGGCCGAGGAGAACATCACCGGGCGCGTCATCGACATCATCGCGCCGATCGGCAAGGGCCAGCGCGGGCTTCTCGTCTCCTCGCCCAAGTCCGGCAAGACGGTGATGCTACAGCACATCGCGCACTCGATCGCGGCCAACTACCCCGAGGTGGTCCTGATCGTGCTGCTGATCGACGAGCGGCCCGAGGAAGTCACCGAGATGACGCGCACGGTGCGCGGCGAGGTCGTCGCCAGCACCTTCGACGAGCCCGCGACGCGCCACGTGCAGGTGGCGGAGATGGTGATCGAGAAGGCGAAGCGGCTGGTCGAGCACAAGAAGGACGTCGTGATCCTGCTCGATTCGATCACCCGCCTCGCCCGGGCCTACAACACCGTCGTTCCTGCCTCGGGCAAGGTGCTCACCGGCGGCGTGGACGCCAACGCGCTGCAGCGGCCGAAGCGCTTCTTCGGCGCGGCGCGCAACATCGAGGAAGGCGGCTCGCTCACGATCATCGCCACCGCGCTCATCGATACCGGCTCGCGGATGGACGACGTGATCTACGAGGAATTCAAGGGCACCGGCAACATGGAAATCCATCTCGACCGGCGCATGGCCGAGAAGCGCACCTATCCCGCGATCAACGTCAATCGCTCCGGGACGCGCAAGGAAGAGCTCCTGCTCAAGCAGGAGGTCCTCCAGAAGGTCTGGGTGCTGCGCAAGCTCCTCTACCCGATGGACGACCTGGAGGCCACCGATTTCCTGGTCGACAAGATCAAGCAGACGAAGAACAACGCCGAGTTCTTCGACTCGATGCGCCGCGGCTAGCGTCCCCTTCCGCGCCGCCCGCGAGCGGCGCTCCGCCCCTTGCGCGAAGCCGGTTGATCCAAGGCTTGTGTCAACCGCGCAACGCCCCCAACTCGTTAAACGGTAACGCTGTTGCAATGCAGCGCAAACCGGCGCATAATTTGCCGGCCGCGTGAGTTGGTTCGACGTAACTAATTGAATATGTTTATTAATTTTCAGAACCAGACCGCGCGCTCGGGGGACGATTCAACGTACAGGTGTTCGATGAAAACGGGCATTCATCCGCAATACAGCGAGATCCAAGTGACGTGCAGCTGCGGCAACACGTTCACCACCCGATCGACGGTCAACAAGCCCCTGCATGTCGAAGTCTGCTCCGCTTGCCACCCGTTCTACACGGGCAAGCAGAAGATCGTCGACACGGCCGGCCGGGTCGAGAAGTTCCGCCAGCGCTACGCGACCAAGTCCAAGGCGGCCTGAGCGGCACGCCGCTTTCACGAAAAGGCAGCTTCGGCTGCCTTTTTTGCGTCTCCGGGGGCGGTAAGCGCGGGGTTTGTTGCGTGGGTCCTGTCCATCGGCGGCTCGCGCCCGCGCGAATTGTGTAACCATTGGCCCTAAAGCCGCAGGCGCGCCGGCCGCGCTTCAGCGGCCGGATCGTCGCGATCACCGGCGAAGCCACCCGGATTCGAAGCCCGATGCCACTCTCCGACACGGAACGCCTGGAAGACGCGACGCAGCTCTCGCCTTCGGGGCCGTACCGCGCGCTCAAGCAGGCCGGGCTCGTGCTCCTATGCACGGCGTGGATCGTTCTCGGCCTCTTTGGTCACGATCCCTGGAAGCCGGACGACGCCGTGTCGTTCGGAGTCGCCTACGACATGCTCCGCGACGGCGACTGGGTCTTGGCGCACGTTGCCGAGGTCGCCCAGCCCGAGCGCCCGCCGCTGTTCTACGCCTTCGCCGCGGCCAGCGCCCGCGCCCTGCAGAGCTTCCTTCCGCTGCACGACGGAGCGCGGGCCGCGGTCGGCCTCTGCCTCGGGGCGACGCTCTGGCTCCTGTCGCTCGCGGCGAGGGAGCTCTACGGACGCGCATTCCGATGGCTGCCGGTGCTGGTGTTCATCGGCTGTGTCGGCCTGTGGGACCGAGGACACCAGCTTTCGCCCGACGTCGGAGTGCTGGCCGCCGACGCTCTGGGCCTCTACGCCCTGGCGCTCGTGTCGCGGCGCCCTGGCGCCGGCGGCACCCTGCTAGGACTGGCGACGGGTCTCGCGTTCCTCTGCCGGGGGCCGCTGGGCGCCGCCCTGATCGCGCTCACTGCGCTGCTGTTGCCGCTGTTCGCAGCCTGGCGCAGGGCGAGCTACGCGCAGGCCTGCGGCATCGCCGTGGTCATCGCCTTGCCGCTGGTCGCGGCGTGGCCGCTCGCGCTGTATCTCCGCGCCCCGGAACTCTTCGTCCAGTGGGAACAGGGCCACAGCCTCGCGCGCTTCCTGGGTCTCGCCCCCGGCTCGCCGCCGGCCGAGCCCCTGTACTACGTGAAGAACCTGCTGTGGTTCGCATGGCCGGCGCTGCCGCTCGCGCTGTGGACGCTCTGGCTGCGCGCCCGCGGCTACCACGGCCGCCTCACGCAGGCGGGGACAGCGCTGCCGGCGACGATGCTCGCCGTGGCGCTGATCGTCCTGTCGGCGGCCGCCGAGCCGCGCGCGAACCTCGCGCTGCCCCTGCTGCTCCCGATGTCGCTGCTGGGTGCGGCCGAGGTCGACACGCTCAGGCGAGGCTCCTCGGGCGCTCTCGACTGGTTCGGCATCCTTACCTTCGGCCTGCTCGCGGTGTTGCTCTGGGGCCTGTGGCTGCAATCGCTGCTGCGCGGATTGCCCGAGCCCGTCGCACGGGTCTTTCGCGACACGCAGCCGGGCTTCCAGCCGCCGTGGACCTGGCTGCCCTTTCTCGCATCGGTGTTCCTCACCCTGCTGTGGCTTGCGCTGGTCCGCCCGGCGCGCCGCTCCAATCGCCGCGCAGTGCTCAACTGGGCCGCGGGGATGACGCTCGTCTGGGGCCTGTCCGCGACCATCTGGCTGCCGTATGTGGACTCGCGACGCTCCTACCGGCCCGTGGCGGAGTCGCTTGCGGCCCAGCTTCCCGCCGGCGCCTGCGTCGCCGGGCGCAACCTCGGTGAGCCGCAGCGCGCCTTGCTCGAATACTTCTCGGACACGATCACGATCCACGACGATGCGCCGGCCGCCGCGCGCTGCCCGTTGCTCCTCGTCCAGCTCGGCCAGGACGAGCCGGACGATCCTCCCGACTCGGCCTGGGAGAAGCTCTGGGAGGGCAGGCGGCGCGGGGACGACACCGAGCGCTTCGTGCTGTTTCGGCGGCCGAAATGAAATTCTTCGACGAAGCGCTGATCGAAGTGGTCGCCGGGGACGGCGGGAACGGTGCGGTCTCGTTCCGTCGCGAGAAGTACGTTCCCCGCGGCGGGCCGGACGGCGGCGACGGCGGCCGCGGCGGCAGTGTCTACGCGATCGCCGACCGCAACGTCAACACGCTCATCGACTATCGCTATGCGCGCATCCACCGCGCCGAGCGCGGCGAGAACGGCCGCGGCGCGGACCAGTACGGGCGCGGCGCGGAAGACGTGACGCTGCGCGTGCCCGTGGGCACCGTCGTCACCGACGCGGAAAGCGGCGAGCTCGTCGCCGATCTCGCGAGCGACCGGCAGCGCGCGCTGATCGCGGCCGGCGGCAAGGGCGGGCTGGGCAACCTGCACTTCAAGTCGAGCACCAATCGGGCCCCGCGCCAGTCGACCCCCGGCGAAGCGGGCGAACGGCGGCGGCTCAGGCTCGAGCTCAAGGTGCTCGCGGACGTCGGCCTGCTCGGGCTGCCGAACGCGGGCAAGTCGACGCTGATCCGCGCGATCTCCGCCGCCCGCCCACGCGTCGCCGACTATCCGTTCACCACGCTCGCGCCGCATCTCGGCGTCGTTCGCGCCGACGCGAGCCGGAGCTTCGTCGTCGCCGACATCCCGGGGCTGATCGAGGGTGCGGCGGAGGGGGCCGGGCTGGGTCACCGCTTCCTGCGCCACCTGCAACGCACGCGCCTGCTGCTGCACGTGATCGACGTCGCGCCCACCGACCCCTCGGCCGATCCGGTCGCCGACGCCCGGGCGATCGTGAAGGAGCTCAGGCGCTACGACCCGGCGCTCTACGAGAAGCCTCGCTGGCTGGTGCTCAACAAGATCGACCTGGTCCCGCAGGATGAAAGGAAGGCGCGCGTCGCCGCCTTCGTGCGCGCCTATCGCTGGAAGGGCCCGGTGTTCGCGATCGCCGCCGTCAATGGCGAGGGTTGCCGCCCGCTCGTGCACGCCATGGCGGATTGGCTCGGGAAGCATTCCGCGAGCGATCTCGCGGCGGCGGCGTCATGAGCGAAGGCGCCACGCGGGTCGTCGCGGGCGCCCGCCGCCTGGTCGTGAAGGTCGGATCGAGCCTCGTCACGAACGAGGGGCGAGGAATCGACCACGCCGCGGTCGGTCGCTGGGCGGAAGAGATCGCCGCGCTCAAGCGCGCCGGGCGCGAAGTCGTGCTCGTTTCCTCGGGCGCGATCGCCGAGGGCATGCAGCGCCTCGGCTGGAGCAAGCGCCCGGCGGCGATGCACGCGCTCCAGGCGGCCGCTGCCGTCGGGCAGATGGGACTGGTCCAGGCCTACGAAGCCGCATTCGCACGCTTCGACCTGCACACCGCGCAGATCCTGCTCACGCACGAAGACCTGGCCGACCGCAGGCGCTATCTCAATGCCCGGTCGACGCTGCTGACGCTGCTAGGTCTGAACGTCATTCCCATCATCAACGAGAACGACACGGTCACCACCGAGGAGATCCGACTCGGGGACAACGACACGCTCGGCGCGCTGGTGACCAATCTGATCGAGGCCGACGCGCTCGTGCTGCTCACTGATCGCGACGGCCTTTTCAGCGCGGATCCCCGCAAGCACCCGTCCGCCACGCTGGTCGGGAGCGCAAGCGCGGGCGATCCCGCGCTCGAGGCGATGGCCGGCGGCGCCGGTTCGCTCATCGGCCGCGGCGGGATGCTGACCAAGGTGCTCGCGGCGAAGCGCGCCGCCCGCAGCGGAGCCTCGACCGTGATCGCGAACGGGCGCGAGGAGCGCGTGCTGGAACGGCTCGCCGCGGGCGAGATCCTCGGCACGGAGCTCGTCGCCGACACCAGCTCGCTCGCCGCGCGCAAGCAGTGGCTCGCCGATCACCTGCGGCTCGCGGGCACGCTCACGCTCGACGCGGGCGCGGTGCGGGCGCTGGTTCGCGACGGCAAGAGCCTGTTGCCGATCGGGGTCGTTCGCTGCGACGGAGCGTTCGAGCGCGGCGAGGTCGTCGGCTGCTGCGACCCCGGCGGGCGCGAGATCGCGCGCGGGCTGGCGAACTACAGCGCCGCGGAGACGCTGCGCATCCTGCGCAAACCTTCGTCGGAAATCGAGGCGATCCTCGGCTACGTCGACGAGCCCGAGCTCATCCACCGGGACAACCTGGTTCTGCTCTGAAGCCGGAGAGTGGTGCTGCGGTCCGGCTCTCGCCTCAGGCGTCGCGGGAGGGGTTGGCGTAGGGCGAGGGCATCACGCCGTGCGCCCAGCCGTAGAGTCGCGCGCGGCGCGATTGCGGACGCTGATGCAGGAAGCGCTCGAGCTCGACCAGCGCGCGCCGATACACCTCGCGCTTGAAGTCGATGACCGCCTCGAGCGGGATCCAGTACTCGTGCCAGCGCCAGGCGTCGAACTCCGGATGATCGGTGGCGCGCAGCGAGACGTCGCTGTCGCGGCCCATGAGGCGCAGCAGATACCAGATCTGCTTCTGCCCGCGATAGCTTCCGCGGTATTCGCGTTTGATCCAGTGCGCCGGGACTTCGTAGCGCAACCACTCGCGCGTGCGGCCCAGGATCTTCACGTGCCGCCCGTCGAGGCCGACCTCCTCTTTGAGTTCCCGGAACATAGCCTGCTCGGGCGTCTCGCCGGCCTGGATGCCGCCCTGTGGAAACTGCCACGCGTGCTCGCGGACCCGTTTGCCCCAGAACACCTGGTTCTTCGAGTTGGCGATGACGATGGCGACGTTCGGGCGATAGCCGTCACGGTCCAGCATCGCGACCACCTTCAATTCAGCAAGTTAGCTGAATTCTTCCACAACTCGCCCGCCGCTGCCAAGCGCGGCCCGCCCGCCGGCATCGCGGCACCGACCGGCGAAGCCTCAGCGCGGCGGCTGCTCGCGCGGCGTCACCGAGAGCGCGAGGCGCTGATCGCGGCGCAGCACGACGACTTCGACCGCGTCGCCGATACGGCCCCCGGTCAGCACGCGTTGCAGATCGTCCACGCCTGCCACCGCCGTTCCCCCGACGGCGACGATTACGTCACCCGAGCGCATGCCCGCGAGCGCAGCCGGCGAGTCGCGGGCGACCGACTCGATGCGGGCACCGCTGTCGCGCGGCAGATCGAAGTGGCGCACCACGCGCCGCGGCAGCGGCAGATCCTGTGCGGTCACGCCGAGATAGGCGCGTCGCACGCGGCCTTCGCGAATCAGTGCAATCGCCACGCGCTCGGCTGTGTTCGACGCGATGGCGAAGCAGATCCCCTGCGCGGGCAGGATGATCGCGGTGTTGACGCCGATGATCGCGCCCGTCGAATCGACCAGCGGGCCGCCGGAGTTTCCGGGGTTGAGCGCGGCATCGGTCTGAATGATGTTGTCGAGGAGTCGGCCGCTCGCGCCGCGCATCGAGCGCCCGAGCGCGCTCACGATGCCCGCGGTCACGGTGTGCTGGAAGCCGTACGGACTCCCGATCGCGATCGCTAGCTGCCCGACGCGAACCCGCGTCGAATCGGCAAGCTCGCCGTAAGGCAGCGAATCGGCGCCGATCTTCACGACGGCGAGGTCGGAATCGGGGTCGTCGCCGACGAGCGTGCCTTCGACCGTGCGCCCGTCGGGAAGCGTGGCCTGGAGGGCGCTCGCGCCTCCAGCCACGTGGCTGTTGGTGATGAGGTAGCCGTCGGGGGTGATGACGAAGCCGGATCCGGTACCCTCGCGCGGCTGCCCGCGCCGCGCCGGACGCTGCACCTGGATGTGCACGACCGACGGGCGAATCCGCGCAACCGCCGCGGTGACCGCGCGCGAATACGCGTCGAGCAGCGCGGGGTCGGAGTCGCGCGAAGCTTCGGCCGGGCTCGGGCCGGGCGACCGGGCTCCCGAGCCGTCGAGCACGAGCTTCGGCTGCGCCCCCGGAAGGCGATCGTACGGGGCCATGGGCCGCTAGGTGGCGGCCCCGGGCGCCTGTTTCAAGCGTGCGTCGCGGCGCCTGTGCGCAGCTTCATCCGGCCATGCTCGGCGACGCGCGGCTCGCGCTTCAGCGCCGCCTGCGCCAGCGCGAGCAGGCGGACTCGCCGGCGCGCGCTCTCGTCCCAGTATTCGGCGTGATCGACGTCCACGCGCAGGAGCGCGAGCCGCGGATCGAGCGGGCCTTGCGTGAACCAGGTCTCGATGCGTTCGTCCCAGAGCGAGAAAATCCGGTCCGGGTCGTAGACGAGGCGGGCGTAGCCCGACAGCGAAACGTAGATGCCGCGATGCGCATCGCCGTAGGTCGCGCTCACCCGCGGATTGCAGTCGATGTCGAGGGCGAGGCTGCCGTCGCTCGGCGCGAAGAACCAAAGGACTCCGTCGTCGTCGAGCTGCTGGGTGAGCAGCGGACGGCTCGCGGGCATGAAGCGGCGATCGGTCGCCGTCACCATCGCCACGGAGCCCTTTCCGATCAGGGAACGCAACCGGGCCGCCGCGTCGCGGGGCTCCAGCTCGCGGGAAACGTCATCGGTGTCGCTGCTGGCAATCTCTGTCATTCCTGACCCGCCTTTGACAAGGGACGCGAGCCAAGCTCACGTCGACATTCGTTTGACCGAAGAGCCCGGCGGGAAATTCCGCCGATCGCTCGTCATGTTTGCAACGCTCATGCCAAATGAATGGCCGTCGCTCCGCGAGGGGCACGGCTGCGGCCTGGGCGCGCCGCGGCGGGAAGCGGCGGTAATTTCTGCCGGCGAAGCGTACAACTCGCGTGGCGGCGAGGACGCGGCTACTCCTTAAAAAAGGAACGCGGGCGAAGCTGACCGGAGAAGAAAGCGTGTCGCGAAGCTCCGCCACGCGCTCGAGGGAGGCGCGTGGGAAAGGTGGACTCCCGGGACGATCAGGTCTTGCGCCTGAGCAGTCCCGCGACCAGCGAGACGACGAACAGCACCAGGAAGATGAAGAACAGGACCTGGGCGATGCTCGCCGCGCCGGCGGCGATGCCTCCGAAGCCGAAGAGCGCGGCGATGAGCGCGATCACGAAGAATACGACGGCGTAGTGCAGCATATCGGCTCCCTAGCAGTGGTTCTCGAGGACCAGGCGGATCTGCAGAGTCGATCGGTGCATGACCGCGCCCCGCAGCGGCATGAATTACGCAATCCCTGTGCCAGAGCGCCTGCCGCCTCGCTGGGGCGGGCGGGACCCGTGGGCGCCTTCAGTGCGCGACGTGCTGCAGCGCGTCGAGGAAGCGGTCGTACTCGCCGGACTTGTCGAAGAACGCATCGGCGCCGACGAGCTCGCATTCGCGGCGGTACTCGGCGCTCGCATAGTTGGAAAGCACGTAGATTTTCGGCGGCGAGGCGACTGGCGCCTGGCGCACTTGACGAACGACCTCGATGCCGTTGCCCTCGCGGAGCCGGATGTCGGTGACGATCACGTCGGGCTTGGTCTGCGCGATGGCCGCGACCGCGTCGTCCTCCGATTCGGCGAAGCCCACCACGACGAACCCCCCGATCGAAAGCAGGTTGTCGATGATCCGCCTCCTGATCAGCGGCGAATCCTCGACGAGGAAAACGCGAACGAGCGCCGTGTCGAGCTGCACGCGGATCAACCCATCAGGTTGTGCTTCAAAGCATAGGCGGTGAGGTCGGCGTTGCGCGAGCATTCCATCTTCTGCAGGATGCGTGTCCGGTAGGTGCTGATGGTCTTGACCGACAGGTGCACCTCGTTGGCGATCTGCGTTACCGTCTTGCCGCACGCGAGCTGCACGAATATCTGGAACTCGCGGTTGGAGAGCTTGCGGTGCGGCGGCTCCGGCGCATTCCCCGATGCCTCCAGCGCCAGCGCCTCGGCGAGCGACGGGCTGATGTACTTGCGGCCGGAGGCCACGGTGCGGATCGCCTCGAGCAGGTCCTTCGCTTCGCCGGCCTTGGGAAAGAATCCGCTCGCGCCCGCGCGCAGAAGGTTGACGGCGTACTGCTCCTCCGCGTGCATGCTCACGATGAGGATCGGGAGCTCGGGGCGCCGGCGGCGGAGCGTAGCCACGGTCTCGACGACCGACGCGTCCGGCAGGGAAATGTCGAGCATTACGATGTCGAATCCCTCGCCCATGGCCAGCTCGAGCGCCGTGGCCGCCGTGCCGGCTTCGCCGCCGACCTCGAGATCCTCCGTGCGATCGATGAGCTGCTTGAAGCCGGCGCGGACGAGCGCATGGTCGTCCACGATCAGCACGCGCTTCTTGCGGGTGACGACGGCTTCCACGTGCTGCTCCTGACGCGATGCGCCCAAGGGATTGGTTGTCAGCATTCTAGACCTCCCCAGCGGTTGGACCAAACCTGGCGGCGGCGGAAAGCTATGCCGCAAGCCGCACTTCGTTTCGCACCTCGGCTGCTTCGTCGTGCAATCCGTCGAGCGCCGCTCCGGCACCGTAGGCGTGCAGCCGGTTGTAGAGCGTCTTCAGGCTGATGCCGAGGACGTGCGCTGCCTTCGACTTGCTGCCGTCGAGGGCGCGCAGCGTCGCCATGATCAGCGCGCGCTCGGCGTTGTCGAGCGACGTTCCGACGCGGATACGGACCTCGTTGCCCGAAGCGGCGTCGGCGCGCGGCGTCGAGGCAGCGGAGGCGGCCGGCGCGATGAATTCCGAGCCGGTGTCGACGTCGACGTCCGCATCGGAGAGCACGTACGCCCGATGAATAACGTTCTTGAGCTCGCGCACGTTGCCCGGCCAGCGATAGGTCGCGATCGATTCCCGCGCCTCGGCGGTGAAGGTCTTCGCGCTGCCATGGTCGCCGTTCAGCCGCTCGAGGAACATCTCCGCGAGCAGGATCGCATCGTCGCCGCGCTCCCGCAGCGACGGAACCGAGACCGGAATCACGCACAGCCGGTACATAAGGTCCTCGCGCAGCTTGCCGCCCGCCACGGCCGCGCGCAGGTCGCGGTTACTCGCGGCGATGACCCGCACGTCCGCCGCGATTTCCTGGTCGCCGCCGATGCGCGAGAAGCGGCCCGACTCGAGCACGCGCAGAAGGCGCACCTGCATGTCGACCGGCATCTCGGTGATCTCGTCGAGAAACAGCGTGCCGCCGTTGGCGCGCTCGAAGCAACCGCGGTGCGTCCTCGCGGCGCCGGTGAAGCTGCCGCGCTCGTGGCCGAAGAGCTCGCTCTCGATCAGCGTCTCGGGCAGAGCACCGCAGTTGACCGCGATGAACGGTCGCTGGCGCCGGTCCGAGAGCTGATGGATCGCGTTGGCGACGAGCTCCTTGCCCGAGCCGGACTCGCCGAGAATGATCACTGTAGCGCTCGCCCCGGCCACGCGATCGAGCGTATCGAAGAGCGAGCGCATCGAATCGCAGCCACCGTAGAGGTCGCACAGGCGCTGCAGCCGGCCGTGGAGGCGTCGCTTCGGACGCGGCGCATCCGATCCCGACGCAATGCCCGGCGACAGAGGTTCCGCGCTGAAGGAAGGCGTGGGCTCGAACATGGGTTGGGTCTCCGGGGGTCGTTTTCGACGACGCCATGTTCGCTTGCGCAGCGGGGCCGAGAGTATCGGTGAGCGTCCGTTTCTTCTGTCAGCGGGTCACGCTGATCTGTAGGACGAAATCCTACAAGGAGGCGCTTCGAGAGCTACAGCCGAATCCGTGGCCGGCGACAACGCGGCGCGGTGGGGCAGCGGGGGCCCAGCATTCGGCCCAGCGCGGGCGCGAGAAGGGAAACGCTTCGCTGGAGGCTGGCCCCGCTGCCAGCGGCATCGTGCAAGCGGCGTGCCACCGGAGCCCCAAGGGCGTGAAAGCCGCACGGACAGGTCATCGCAACGGCGATCTTGCAAGATTTTCGCCGCGATTTGTACAAACGGGAGCGAGCGCACTGCCCGGTGCGCGCTCGCTTCTTTCACCCTTGATCCTGCAACGCCATGGCATGGATGTTGCGGATCGCCTGCAGACACTGCCGCGCGTCCGCGGGCATCGCGGCGGACGGAAAGCAGCCAGCGTTTGTCGAATCGCTGGCCGAGTGCGTGACCGTTACGCAACAACCGACCGCCATGCCACCGACGATGCGAGCCTGCGCCGCGTTGCCAGACCGAACCCGCGCCACGGGCCGACGCGGCGCCACGATGATCGACTGTTCGCTTGCCGATTCGAAGCTGCCGCGCGCGATCGCTGCCGGCGCCATGAGGTAAGATGGGGAGCTTCGCCCCTTTCCGCTGCAGATCCCTAGCGTGATCTACCGCCTCGACTGGGTGCGCTCGCTGCCGTGGGCGGCGGGCGTCGTCGTTCTCCTAGGGCTGGTCGTCGCTTTCACGGGCGGCTGGTATCTGGTCTCGTGGCACGAGCTCCTGGCGCCGCCGCAAGGCGTCGAGCGCGTGCAATACGACGCGGCCCTCGCGTTTGTCTTCGGCGGGTTGTCGCTCGCTGCGCAGGCCCTGCGCTGGCGCCTGGTCGGCAGCGTGCTCGGCGCCGTGCCGCTCGCGCTCGGCCTGCTGAGGCTGCTGGCCTATGCCTTGCCGGGCGTGATCGACGTGCATCCGATCGTCGCCGGTCCTTGGCTGCCCTACGGCGCAGGGAACTACAACGATATGAGCTTGCTCATGGCGCTCGTGCTGGTTCCGCTGGGGCTGACGCTCATCGCGCTGGAGGCGAGGGCGCCGAGCCCCGCGCGCTCGGTGCTCACCACGATGCTCGCGGCGATCGCGCTGGCGCTGGCGTCGCTGCTGATCGTGGCGGCGTGGACCGGCGGAATGACCGCCTCGCAATGGCTCAACCTGACCGGCGGCGAGCGCGTCGGCGGAATGCTGGCGGTGCTCCTCGCAGGAGGGCTACTCGCCCAGGTCCTGCTCCGCAGCCAGGACGAGCAGCGCGCGATCCGGCGCTGGACGCCCGGCATCGTGTGGTTCGCCGCTTTCGTCTGCACGCTCGTGCTCTGGCGCGCGATCAGCGTGCAGCAGGCGCACTACATCGA
This sequence comes from Casimicrobiaceae bacterium, assembly GCA_035501595.1. Lineage (GTDB taxonomy): Bacteria > Pseudomonadota > Gammaproteobacteria > Burkholderiales > Casimicrobiaceae > PALSA-1003. The sequence continues at coordinate 174,001 of DATJVX010000065.1, forward strand.
TATTGGCACGCTCCTCGTCGCATCCGACGTCAAGAACCGCATCGAGCGCGACATCGGCGTGCGGATCCGGCAACTCGAGAGGCTTGCCGAGCGATCCCAGATCTACGAATTCACCGAAGACCGCTGGGAGCGCGACGCCGCGACGCTCGTGGGCGAGACGCCCGCGTTCCAGGGCATCGGCTGGGCGGATGCGAACCTCGTCGTCCGCTGGGTAGTCCCCGACACGCAGGCGATGCGCGTCGGCCAGAGCCTGCGCTCCGACGCAGAGCGCTCGCGGTCCATCGAGGAGGCGCTGCGCACCCGGCACGTCGTCGTATCGCGCACCGTCGACTTGCACGCTTCGGGCCGCCGCGGCTTCATCATCTACGTCCCCGTGTTCTCCGGCGACACGCTGCGCGGGATGGTCTCCGCGGGCGTGGGCGGCAACTGGCTGGCCGCGGTCCTCGGCGATCGTTTCTCCGACTTCCAGGTGGCGCTGCTCGAGAATGGCGAGCTCACCAACGTGATCGGCCGCAGCGAAAACGCCGCCGGCTCCGAGTGGACCCAGGAGCAGACCGTGGACATCGGTACGGTGCACTGGACCCTGCGCGTCGCGCCGACGCGCGACTACCTCCGCCGAACGGATTCGGTCCTACCCGAGGCCTCGCTCGCGCTCGGCACCGCGCTCGCCACCCTGCTTGGCCTCTGCACGTTCCTGTTCCAGACCGCGCGCCGGCGGGCCCGTGCGCTCGCTTCGAGCAACGCGCGCCTGCTTGAGGACATCCAGGCGCGACGCCAGGTCGAGCAGGCGCTGCGCGAAACCGAGGAGCGCACGCGCCTCATCATCGATGCCATCAAGGATTGCGCCATTTACATGCTCGATCCGCAGGGCCGCGTCGGGAGCTGGAACCCCGGCGCGGAGGCGCTCAACGGCTACACGCGCGAGGAGATCATCGGCAGGCATTTCTCGGTGCTCTATGCCCCCGATCGCGAGGAGCCCCCCGAGGCCGAACTCACGCTCGCCGCCCGCTACGGCTCCTTCGAGGAGGAGTGCTGGCACCAACGCAAGGACGGGACGCGCTATTGCGGCGACGACATCATCTCGGCGATTCGCAGCGAGGACGGCGCGCTGCAGGGCTTCACCGTCGTCACGCGCGACGCCACGCCGCGGATCGCCCTGCGCGCGCAGACCGAGCGCTCGCGCGACTTCTACTTCGCGCTGTTCTCGGGGTTCCCCACCCTCGTTTGGCGTGCCGATGGGAAGGGAGCCTGCGATTACCTCAATCAGGCATGGCTCGACTACACGGGGCGGCCCCGCGACGCCCAGCTCGGCGACGGCTGGCTCGACGGCGTCCATCCGGACGACCGGGCGCGCTGGCGCGAGGCCTTCGAGCCCGCGTTCGCCGCGCGGCAGCCGTTCGAAATCGAGTTTCGGCTGCGCAAGGCCGACGGCAGCTTCGGGTCGATGATCTGCACCGGCCGTCCCTATCACGACATGGAAGGGCGCTTCTCGGGCTACCTCTGCTCCTGCTACGACAACACTGCGCGCCGGGCCATGGAGCTTGCGCTCAAGGAGAGCGAAGCGCGCTACGAAGGGATGACGGCGAACGTGCCCGGGATGGTGTTCGAGCTGGTTCGCGATGCCGACGGCCGGCTGTCGTTCACCTACGTGAGCCAGGGCGGCGAGCCGCTCACGGGGCTGCCCGAGTCCGCGCTGCGCGCCGACGCCGGCGCGTTCTTCGATCTCATCTCCTCGAGCGAGCGCACGCACCTCGACGCCACGCTCGACGCCTCGGCAGCGCAGCTCACGAACTGGTACTGGTCGGGACGGCTCCTGCCGGCGCACGAGAGCAACGAAAAGTGGATCAACATCCGCGCCCGACCGCGGCGGCTCAACGGCGGCGTCGTATGGGACGGCCTGGTCTTCGACGACACGCAGGCGCGCCTCGCGCAGCTCGAGATCGAGCGCTCACGCGAGGAGCTGCGCTCGCTCTCGAGACACCTGCAGACGGTGCGCGAGGAGGAGAAGGCGCGGATCGCCCGCGAGGTGCACGACGAGCTCGGCTCGACGCTGACCGCGCTCAAGATGGACCTCGACTGGCTGGCGGAGCACCTGGCTGGGGCGCCGGCGCCGGTGGCGCAGAAGCGCGCCGAGATCGGCAAGCTCCTCGAGACCGCGGTCGCGGCGACGCGCCGGATCGTCACCGATCTGCGGCCCAGCATCCTCGACGACCTCGGGATCTCGGCAGCCCTGCGCTGGCAGGCGGCGGAATTCCGCAAGCACACCGGGACGCGGGTCGCCGTCGAGACGCCCGCCTCCGATCACGGCGTCAGCCGCGACGCAGCGCTCGCGCTCTTCCGCATATTCCAGGAGACCCTGACCAATGTCGCGCGTCACGCGCGCGCCACCGAGGTGGCGGTCGCGCTCTCCGTGACCGACGCGGCGCTCGTGCTGCAGATTCGCGACAACGGCGTCGGGCTGTCCGAGGAGGACCTGCGCAAGCCGACCTCCCACGGCATCCGCGGCATGCGCGAGCGCGCCCAGCAGCTCGGCGGCGACGTGTCCGTGTCGGGTAGCGCCGGCGCCGGGACGACCGTCGTCATCTCGATACCGCGCGCCAAGCGCGCGCCGCCGGAACCTGCCGCCAAGGCTCCGGCGCGGGAAGCGATGAGACCCTGACCTTCGGCTACGACGACTTCACGTTCAGGTTGTCGACGACGTTCCTGACGCCTTCGGTCGACATCGCGATCTGCTTCGCGCGGTCCCGCAGGCTGTCCGAGGCGACGCTGCCGGAAAGCGTCACGGTCGCATCCTTCGTGTCGACGTTGATCGCCAGCGACTTCAGGCCCGGTTCGGCCAGGATCGCCGCCTTCACCTTGGCGGTGATGGCCGCGTCGCTCGCGGCGTTGCCGATGGCGTCGGCGGCGGAGTTCGGCTTCATTGCATCGGTGCTCGCCATCTTGTCGGACGAGGTGCTCGCCTGAGGCGTGGTCGCGCTGCTCGGCGGCATGGTTGTCGCGGCGGATCTGTTCGTCGTGTCGGTCGCACTGCGCTGCTCGCAACCCGCCATGGTTATGGCGGCTGCGGCGAGCGCGAGCAATGCCGGCTTCATCTTCATGTCGCACTCCTCAACAAGGTCCCTTCCCGTCTCAAGCGGAGTCTGCGCCACGGGGTGGGCCGCGGCTATCGGCAGGGAGCCGTTTCTGCTGTCGGAGCGCAGCGCGGGCAATGTCCGAGCGGGTCCTACCGCGCCAGGGGCGGGAGCTCGAGTCCGCGAGCGTTCCGCGGCGCTAGAGGAGCGCGCGCTGGCGCTCGACGCCGGCGTCGACCGTCGTGAGCGCCGTCATGTTGACTAGGCGGCGCACGGTGGCGGAGGGCGTCAGGATGTGGGCCGCCTTGGCGATGCCGAGCAGGATCGGGCCCAGTGTCACGCCGCTTCCCCCCGCCGCCTTGAGCAGATTGAAGGCGATGTTGGCGGCGTCGAGCGTCGGCATGATGAGCAGGTTCGCCTCGCCCTCGAGGCGCGAGTTCGGGAACACCCGCTTGCGCACCTCGACGGATAGCGCGGCGTCGCCGTGCATCTCGCCATCGATCTCGAGCTCGGGCTCCATCGAGTTCACGAGCGCCAGCGCGGAGCGCATCTTGCGCGCCTGCGGGTGAGCGCTCGATCCGAAGCTCGAGTGCGAAAGCAGCGCAACCTTGGGGGTGATTCCGAAGCGACGGATCTCGTCCGCGGCGAGCAGCGTGATCTCGGCGAGCTGCTCGGGCGTGGGATCGGCGTTGACGTAGGTATCCGCGATGAAGACCGTTCGGTCGGGCAGGAACACGGCATTCATCGCCGCCAGCGTCTTCACCCCGCGGCGCAGGCCCAGCACCTGCTCGACATACAGGCGGTGGGACTCGTGCGAACCATAGGTTCCACACAGCATTCCGTCCGCGTCGCCCATGTGGATCATCATCGCGCCGATGAGCGTCGGGCGCTGCCGCATTTCCGTCCTGGCGAGCTGCTCGGTGACTCCGCGCCGCTCGGTGAGGCGAAGGTACTCGGTCCAGTAGGCGCGGTAGCGCGGGTCGTCCTCGGGGTCGGTCATCTCGAAGTGGACGTCGGGCTTGAGCCTCAGCCCGTAGCGCTCGATGCGCTGGCGGATGACCGTCGGACGCCCGACGAGTATGGGCTTCGCCAGCCCCTCGTCGACGACCACCTGCACCGCGCGCAGGACGCGCTCGTCCTCGCCTTCCGCGTACACGATCCGCCTGGGCGACTTCTTCGCCGACTCGAAGATCGGCTTCATCAGCAGCCCGGAGTGATAGACGAACTGCAGCAGCCGCTGGTGATAAGCGTCGAAGTCCGCGATCGGCCGCGTCGCGACGCCGGAGTCCATCGCCGCGCGCGCGACCGCGGGTGCGATCTTGATGATCAGCCTGGGATCGAAGGGCTTCGGGATCAGGTACTCCGCACCGAAGGTGATGTCGTCGACACCGTAGGCCGCGGCGACGATGTCCGACTGCTCGGCCATCGCGAGGTCCGCGAGCGCGTTCACGGCAGCGAGCTTCATCGCCTCGTTGATCGTCGTCGCGCCGACGTCGAGCGCGCCGCGGAAGATAAAGGGGAAGCAGAGCACGTTGTTCACCTGGTTGGGGAAGTCCGAGCGGCCGGTGGCGATGATCGCGTCGGGGCGCGCCGCTTTCGCGGCGTCGGGCATGATCTCGGGGACGGGGTTCGCGAGCGCCAGGATCAGAGGGGCCTTGGCCATGCGCTTGACCATCTCGGGCTTGAGCACGCCGCCCGCCGAAAGACCGAGAAAGATGTCGGCCCCCTCGATGATGTCGCCGAGCTTGCGCGCGGCGGTCTGCTGCGCGTAGCGCGCCTTGTTCTCGTCCATCTCCTCCTTGCGCCCCGAGTAGACGACGCCGGCGATGTCGGACACCCAGATGTTCTCGCGGCTGATGCCCAGGCTCGTGAGGATGTCGAGGCAGGCGAGCGCGGCCGCGCCCGCGCCCGAGCAGACGAGCTTCACCTTCCCGATCTCCTTGCCGACGACGCGCAATCCGTTGCGTACCGCCGCGCCGACGATGATCGCCGTGCCGTGCTGGTCGTCGTGGAATACCGGGATCTTCATCCGCTCGCGGCACTTGCGCTCGACGTAGAAGCACTCGGGCGCCTTGATGTCCTCGAGGTTGACGCCGCCGAACGTCGGCTCGAGCGACGCGATGATGTCGACGAGCTTCTCCGGATCGCGCTCGTCGATCTCTATGTCGAAGCAGTCGATGCCCGCGAACTTCTTGAACAGCACCGCCTTGCCTTCCATCACCGGCTTGCCGGCGAGCGGGCCGATCGCGCCGAGTCCGAGCACCGCGGTGCCGTTGGTGATGACGCCGATCAGGTTGCCGCGCGCGGTGAGGTTGCGGGCTTCGCCCGCGTCGCGGACGATCTCGTTGCAGGCGGCCGCGACGCCTGGCGAATAGGCGAGCGCGAGATCGCGCTGCGTCTCGAGCTGCTTCGTCGGCAGGATGGAGATCTTGCCCGGCGGCGGCGCGCGGTGGTATTCGAGCGAGCTTCGGCTGAGATCGTCGTCAGGCATGGGGTCCTCGTTCTCGAGTTCGCGACCGGCCGCGGCCGATCGTGGGATCGGCGCTCGCTTCCACGGTCCAACGACCGATGCCGAAGGCTAGTTTATCGGCCGCGGGAAGGTTTTGGAATGGACTCGCCCAAGCCTTCGGAGCGGACCGCTATAATGGCGCCCCGCGGCGGGGAACCGCGCCGTGCTGGCGCGAGATACCCGTAGCCTCCGTGCCCATGCTCCTCTTCTGGTCATTCGCCTCCCTGCTGGTCGCGGCAACACTCGCGCTGCTGCTCTTCCCGTTGCTGCGCACTCGCCGCGCGATCGAGACGCCGGATCCTGACGCCGCGGCCGCCGCGGTCTATCGCGACCAGAAGCAGGCCCTCGACGCCGAATTCGCCGACGGCGTCATCGGGCGCGACGAGCACGACGAGGCCGTGACGGAGCTCTCGCAGCGCTTGGGTAGCGAGATCGGCCTGCCGGGCGGCAAGGCCGCGCAGGCGGCCGGGCGCGTGCCCTGGATCCTGGTCGCCGCGCTCCTGGTGCTCATTCCGGCGATCGCCGTGGTGCTCTACGCGCGCCTGGGCAGACCCGAGGCCGTCGCTTCCGCGGCAAGCGAGCGAAGCGCGCACGACATGTCGCAGCGCGAAGTCAGCGGGCTGGTCGACACCCTCGCCGACAGGCTCAAGACGCGGCCGGACGATGCCCAAGGCTGGGTTCTGCTCGCCCGCTCCTATCACGCGCTCGGCCGCTATCCCGAGGCGGCGGAGGCCTACGATCGTGCGACGACCCTGGTTCCCGAGGATCCCGGTCTCCTGGCCGACTACGCCGACGTCCTGGCGATGACGCAAGGCCGCCGCCTCAGCGGAAAGCCTGCAGCGCTCGCAGCGCGAGCGCTGGCGCTCGACCCGAACCAGAAGAAGGCGCTCGCGCTCTCAGCGACCGCCGCGATGGAAGCGCGCGACCTCGACGGCGCGCTCGCTCTCTGGCAGCGACTGCGCGCGCAGTTTCCGGAAGGCTCCGACGACGCCAGGCAGGTCAGCGCCATCATCGCGGAAGTGGAAGGGATGAAAGGCGGGGCGCCTCGGACGGCGATCGCCGCGGCGCCGCCCTCATCCACCCCTGCGGCTTCCGGGGGCGCGGTCGCGGGTCGTGTCGACGTCAGTGCCGCGCTCGCCTCGCGGGTTACCCTCACCGACACAGTGTTCATCTACGCGCGCGCGAGCGAAGGGCCGCGGATGCCGCTGGCGGTGCTGCGCTTCCCTGCCAAGCAGCTGCCGACGGAGTACCGTCTCGACGACAGCATGGGAATGGCGGGCGCGAAGCTCTCCGCGGCGTCGTCGGTGATCATCGAGGCGCGCATATCGAAATCCGGCAACGCCATTCCACAGCCGGGCGACCTGTCGGGCAGGAGCGTTCCGGTGAAGCCCGGCGCGTCGGGCGTCAACATCACGATCGATCAGGTCGTCCAGTAGCCGCGCAGGTCCGGCGCGGGGCGCGTGCTATGATCAGCCGCCCTTCGCCGCCGCCCATGCCCGCCGCTCGCGCGACGCCGCAGCAACCGACCGGAGCCCGCCGGCCCTCGAGGCTTCGCGGCATCGCGGCCGCAGCGGTCGCCGTTGCGACCTGGGCGAGCGCCGCACCGCTGGACGATCTGCGCGGGCTCGTCGAGAGCGGCCGTTCGGAGGAGGCGTACGCATCGTTCTGCGCCGATCCGGATATCAGTACCCGCCCGCGCAGCTTCGATCTGTGGTGTGGCGTTGCCGCGGTGGATCTCGGCCGCGCCGGCGAAGGCGTGCTCTCGCTCGAGCGCTACGTGCTGTCGTTTCCGGACGATCTGCGGGGGCGCCTCGAGCTCGCGCGCGCCTACTTCTACGCCGGTGACAACGTCCGCGCGCGCGAGGAATTCGAAGCCGTCGTCAAAGCATCGCCGCCGCCCGACGTGCAGGCGGGCATCGACCGCTATCTCGCGGCGCTGGAAGCGCGGGAAGGGCGCTATCGCACGCGGACCTCGGCCTACCTCGAGGCGGGCGCGGGCTACGACAGCAACGCCAACGCCGGCGTCGCCCAGGCGGACATCGGCTTGCCGGTGCTCGGACCGGTGACGGTCGATCAGGTGGGCGTGCAGAAAGCCTCCGCCTTCGGCTGGCTCGCCGCGTCGGGCCGCGTCGATCACCCCGTCGCTCCCGGATGGAGCTTGAACGCGAGCGGCTACGCCAACGGCACGTTCTACACCGACGCCTCCGAATTCAACCTGGGCTCCCTGGGCGCTTCGCTCGGAGTCTCGCGCGCCGCAGCCGCGAATATCTACAGCCTCAACTATGCCCACACCGAGATCATCCTGGACGGCTCGCGGTATCGCTGGACCGATGGGCTGGGCCTCGAGTGGCGCAGGCAGCTCTCCGAGCTCGCCTCCTTCGCGCTCATCCCGCAGTACGCGCGGCTCGGGTACTCTGGCGAGAACGCCGCGCGGAACTCCGATCTCTACGCGATCACCGCCGCGTATCGCCAGGCTTGGCTCAAGCCCTGGCATCCGGTGCTCAACGCGCAGGCCTTCTACGGCGACGAGCACAACCGCGAGAACCGGGACGACCTCGGCCGGTGGCTGTGGGGCGGCGCGGCGGACGTGACGGTTTCTCCGGCGCCGTTCTGGGCGCTGAACGCCGGCTTCGGCTACGTCGACAGCAGCTACCAGGCGCCGATTCCGATCCTCGACGTCGCGCGGCACGACCGCAACCTCACGCTCAACCTGAGCGCGCTGTACCTGATCGACTCGCACTGGACCGTGCGCGTCGAATACCAGTACGCGCACAACGCGTCCAACCTCGAGCTCTTCGAGTATTCGCGCCACGTCGGCGCGGTGAAGCTGCGTTACGATTTCCGGTAGCCGCGACGCCCTCGGCGGGAGACTCCTCATGAATCGATGCCTGCGCCACCTGATCCTGATCGCCTCGTTCCCGCTCTTCGGTCTCGCCGCGGGCGCCGCGCTGGCGCAGGCGGGCAAAGTCGTATTCGCGGTGGGCGACGTCGTCGCGGTCCGCGGCGCTTCGCGCGTGCCCCTCTCGGCGGGATCGCCGCTCGAGGTGGGCGACACGATCGTCACCGCTGCCCAGAGCCATGCGCAGCTTCGCTTCAGCGACGACGCGCTCGTCGCGCTCAAGCCGGACTCGGAGTTCCGCATCGAGCGCTACAGCTTCTCCGGGCACGACGACGGCACCGAAGTCGCGGTCTTCCGCCTCGTCAAGGGCGGCTTTCGCACGCTCACCGGGCAGATAGGCAAGCTCTCCGGCGATCGCTATCAGCTGTTGACCACGCAGGCGACGATCGGCATCCGCGGCACGCATTACCAGGTGCAGATCTGCGGGCCCCGGCAGTGCATGGATAACGGGCAGGCCGCGAAGTCGGGGATGTACGGCGCGGTCTACGAAGGACGGATCGCGGTGGCCAATGCCTTCGGCGCCGAGGAGTTCGGGATCGACGAGCTCTTCTACGTACCCGACGGCGAGGCGCCGTTGAGGTGGCTGGCGCCGCCGCTGTTCCTGTCCGACAAGCTCACGCCGAGGACGTCGAGCGCCAAATCGGAAGGCGGCGACCTGCGCTTCGGCAAGGTCCCCGACAGCGAAGTCAATGCCGCGATCCCGGCACCGGGCTTCACATACCTCGCGACCGAGGACTTAGACCGGATATCGCTGACCAACGGCGTGACCGCGCTCGTCGGATCCGATCGCGACACGCTCGAGCTCGATCGTACGACGGATCCCAACCTGAAGCTCACGATCGACGCGCAGGGTCGGCTCACCGGCTTCGAGAACGCCAGCCTGACGGCTTCGCTCGGCAGCGCGTCGATCGTCGACAGCGGCCACGACGATTCGTCGACCGGCCTCAACTGGGGGCGCTGGCAGGGGAGCGGCTCGACCATCGCGCAGCGCCTCGGCAACGACATCGTGCACAACGACGGCGGTAACCTGCACTACATCTACGGCACGACGGCGACCGCGCTGCCAACCTCGGGGCAGGTGCAATACGCGGCGCTCGGCGGCACGCGGCCGACCGATTCCGGCACGGGCCAGGTCGGAACGCTGCTCTCGGGAGGAACGATCAGCGTCAATTTCACGACCGCGCAACTCGCGCTGTCGGGCCTGAGCGTCGGCTTTGCCAATGCGACCTATACCATGGGCGGAACCGCGAGCATCGCCAACGGCGCGTTCGCGACAGCGGGCATCGGCGCGACCGGAGCGTGCAGCGGCGCGGGCTGTCAGCCGCTGATCGCAAGCAACTTCACCGGCTTCCTCGCGGGACCGGGCGGCGCCGGGATCGGGCTCGACTACTACTTCAACACCCGGACGGGCGGCGTGATCGAGGGCGTCGCCGGCTACAAGCAGTGCCCTGGCGGCAAGTGCTGAGCACCGCTGCGCGAACGAAAGCGATTCACTTCGTCGCGAACACGGTCGAGCCTTCCCACGCCGCAGGCGGAGGGCTCGAGCGGAACGCGGCGCAGCGGGCACGGAACAGGGTATAAATGCCCGTAGCCGGGTGCGCCGCAGCCAGCGCCGCGAAGCCCGCCTCCGCGGCCTCGAAGTTTCGCCCTCGATAGCTCGCCAGCGCCTGGCGGTGCAGCGCGAGCTCGGCGTCGACTTCGGGATCGGTCGCCCGCCCGAGCGGCTCGTAGATCGTGACCGCGGTCGCCCTGCCGACGACGCGCACGCGATCGATCTCGCGCCAGGCGAAGTCCGGCACCCCGCGCGCGGTGTTCTCGCCGACAATGATCCCCGTTCCGTACTCCTTGGTGAGGCCCTCTAGCCTCGAGGCGAGGTTGACCGAGTCGCCGAGCACCGTATACGCCTTGCGGAACTTCGAGCCCATGTCGCCGATGTTCATCGCGCCCGTGTTGATACCGATGCCGATCTTGAACGACGGCCAGCCGCGGCGCGCGAACTCCTTGGCGAGGGCGGGCATCCGGGCCTGCATCGCCAGCGCGGCCTCGACGGCGCCCCGGGCGTGCTCCGGGTTCGGCTCCGGGGCACCCCAGAACGCCATGATCGAGTCGCCGACATACTTGTCGATGGTCCCGCGGCGCTCGTGGATGATCGCGGTCATCGTCGTTAGGTAGGCGTTGAGCATCGCGGAGAGCTGCCGCGGCGAGAGATGCTCGGAGTGCGCCGTGAAATCGCGAACGTCGCAGAACATCACCGTCAGCTCTCGGCTCTCGCCCTCCATGCTGAAGCGCTCGCCCGAGTCGCGCATCTGCGCCACGCGCTCCGGCGGCACGTACTCGCCGAACATGGTCGAGAGCCTGCGGATCGCGGCCCCCTCGCGCAGGAAGCCGGCCAGCATGTTCCAGGCGAAGAGCGCCGCGAGCATGAACAGCGTGGTGGCCAGCGGGACGACGTAGCTCGCGCGCGTCCACAGGGCCATGTTGAGCGCGGTGACCAGGCCGGCGATGACGACCAGCCCGAGCGCATTGAGGAGCGGCCGGCGGTACGGCAGCGCGAACAGCGCGAGCAGGCCCGCGACGAACATCACGATCGCCTCGATCGCGTCCGCGCGCGCGGGCACCGACTTGATGTCCCCGTCGAGCATGCCGGCGATCAGATTCGCGTGGATCTCGACGCCGGCGAAGTCGGGATCGAGCGGCGTGGGCCGCAGATCCTTGAGCCCCTTCGCGCTCGTGCCGACGAGCGCGATAGCGCCCGCGAAGTCGCGGGGCGCAGTGCCGTCGAGCACGTCCGCGGCGGAGATGAAGCGGAAGGTTTTCGACTTGCCGCGGAACGGGATCAACGCCGTGCCGTACTCGTCGACCGGCACGCTCAAGCCGCCCACGTCGAGCGCATCGAGCGATCCGCCGCTGTCGAAATGCGGCACGACCTTCTTCGCCTCCACCACCGTCTTGACCATCGCCAGCGAGAGCGCCGGAAAGTAGCCGTCGCCGTAGCGCTTCACCATCGGCACGCGCCGGACCTGGTTGTCGGCATCGAAGGCAGGATCGACGTGGCCGCTCGCCGCAGCTGCTTCGGCAAGCTCGGGAAGGCTCGCGACGTATCCGTGCTCCGGAACGATCGGGATCGTCCTCCCGCCCAGGTCGGCCTGGGTGAACACGGGGGGCGGCAGGGCCCCTCGCGTCTCGGCTTCGAGCGGGAAGGCGAGTGCCAGCACGACCGGGTGACCGCGCATCGCGGCGGCGAAGCGCGCGTCGTAGTCGAGCTCCGGCCGCAGGCGGGTGAGCGCCGCCTTGAACGCGGCATCCGACCTGAGCTCACCCTCGCGCAGGCCGTCGAGCACGCCGATGCCCGACGACAGGTCGCGCTCGGCGAAGAGGATGTCGAAGCCGACGGCCCGCACGCTGTAGAGCTCGAAGAGCTGTCGGGTGAGGCTCGCGACCTTGTCGCGCGACCAGGGCCAGCGTCCGAGGCGCTGCAGGCTGCCTTCGTCGATGTCGATGACGACGACCTGCGGGTCCGTCGTCTGCGGCAGCGTCAGCTTGAGCCGCATGTCGTAGGCGAAGCCTTCGAGCCGCGGCAGGAGCGGAAACGCGCTCTTGCCGAAATCGGTGAGCGGATGCAGGAGGAACAGCGCGATGATCGCCAGCCCGACGAGCGCGCGCGGCGCGCCGGTGGAGCGCCTCGCGATTGAGGCCGCCCAGCGCCATGCGCGCGAGGCCCGGACGAAGAGCTTGCTCGATCGGAGGGCCGGCACGATCAGCCGCGCCGGCGTACCCAGCCGAAGGCGGCCAACGCGAGCGCGAGCGAGAGCACGAGGAGCATCGGCCGGGAAAGCGCCGGGATCGACGCTCCGCGGACCGGCCCCTGGCGAGCCCGCATCGCCTGCGGGGGAAGCACGACGCCCTTGATGACGAACTGGTCCACCGGCAGCGAGAGCGCGGCCGCGTGCGTCGCATCGCCGCCGTAGTAGGCCTGCAGCACGTAGTTCTGGATCGCGAGATCGTGCAGCGTGAAGCTCGCGTTGCCGTCCGCGTCGAGCGGCGCGCTCGCCGGCGTCACGATCTGCTCCGGATCGGTTCCGGGCGGAGGCGTACCCGCGGGCGGAGCGCAGAACTGCCCCGGCGCGAGCGTGCAGAGCAGAACCGCGCCGGTCGCGTGCGTCCCGCCGCCGGCAGCGTGCACGTCGACCGCGATGTCCTGGCCGAACACCGCCGGGTTGGGGTTGCTCGCGAGCGCGAGCGCGACGGGGGCCGCGCTCACGACGAGGATGAAGTTCTGTATGACGGTCCGTCCGCAGCCGGCGACGCTGATCGTCACCGGGAACGAACCCGCGGCCTCCGTCGTTCCCGAGATGACGCCGTTGGCGGGATTGATGCTGAGTCCCGGCGGAAGGCCCAGGGCGCTGAAGCTCTGCGCCGAATCGGGCGGGACCGCGACGACGTACTGGTAGGGCACGCCGGGCTCGACCGGAGCCGTGGGCGGCAGGCTCGTGATCCTGGGCGGCTTGCAGCCGGTGACGACGCTGAGCTTGTAGAGCTTGCTGACCACGTTCTCTTCGGCGTCCTGCGCGGAGATCGTGCAGACATAGGTGCCGCGCAGCGCGGCCACGCCCGAGATCTCGGCGGTCGCGGCCGTTCCGCCGTCGGGCGAGAAGCTGAGCCCCGAGCCGTCCAGGCAGCCGGGGCTGATGCTCCACAGAACGGCGGAGCCGCCGGCCGGGTTCACCGGCTTGAGCGTCACCTCATAGGCATGCCTGAAGGTCGCGTCCGGCAGGGAACCGGGCCGGATGTCGGAGAGTTGCGCCGAGGCCCCGGACGCGATGCAGAGCGCGACCGCGGCGATGCAAGCGGCCTGCGGCATGCGCGAGGCCGTCCTGGCGAGCATACCCAGAGTTCTTCGCGTCGACATCGGTCGGACGATAAAGCGTGCCGAACATTAGCACATCCGCTCCGGGGCCCCGGCTTGCGGCGGCGCCTGCGGCGCCATTGGCTATAATCCGCGCTGGCC
>DATJVX010000066.1:0-48868 GCA_035501595.1 Casimicrobiaceae bacterium
GCCTACGTTTCGCGCGAGTCGGCGGCCGTGATCGAGGCGCAGCGCGCGGGTCTCGCCGAGCTCGCGCGGCTGCGCGAGGCCTCGGAGGCGCGCGCGCGCGACCTGGCCGCGCTCGAGGCCGAGGGCCGGTCCACGCGCGACGAGCTGCTGCGCGAGCGGCGCGAGCAGCGGCGCGTATTCGAGCGCGTCTCGGCGGAGCTGCGCAGCGCGCGCCGGCAGATGAAGGTATTGGAAGCCGACGAAGCGCGGCTCGCGCGCGTCGTGGAGGAGATCGGCAAGCTGCTCGCCGCCCGCCCGGGCGCCGGTTACACGAGGGTGACCGCGGTGCCCATCGCCGGCAACGTGACCGGACCTTTCGCGCAGATGAAAGGTCGCCTCCGGCTGCCCGTGCGCGGGGAACTCGTCGGCCATTACGGGGCCCAACGCACGGTAGGGACCGCTTCGGCGAAAGGCGTGTTCATCCGCGCGCCAGGCGGCGAACCGGTGCGCGCGGTCGCGCCCGGCCGCGTGGTCTACGCCGACTGGATGCGCGGCTTCGGCAACCTGCTGATCGTCGACCACGGCGACGCCTTCCTGTCGATCTACGGCAACAACGAATCCTTGCTGAAGCAGACGGGAGACGCGGTTGCGCTGGGCGAGACTGTCGCCACCGTCGGACAGAGCGGGGGCAACGAGGAAACGGGTCTATACTTCGAATTGCGGCATCTGGGCAGGCCTTTCGACCCCTTGAGCTGGGTGACACTGAAATGATGGGCAGATTCAAGAACTTCGGGCTGGTTCTGGTCGGCGCGATCGCCGGCATCCTCGTCAGCCTCAACTTCCAGGCGATCGGCCAGCTCGCCGTGCGCTCGCCGCTGCCCGTGGAAGAGCTGCGCTCCTTCACCGAGGTGTTCGGCGCGATCAAGCAGAACTACGTCGAGCCGGTCGAGGACAAGAAGCTCATCACCGAGGCGATCAACGGCATGCTCGCGGGCCTCGATCCGCACTCGGCCTACCTGGACGCCGAGGCGTTCAAGGAGCTGCAGGTCGGCACGCAGGGCAAATTCGGCGGCCTCGGCATCGAGGTCGGCATGGAAGACGGTCTCGTGAAGGTGATCTCGCCGATCGAGGACACGCCCGCCTACCGCGCCGGCATCAAGCCCGGCGACCTGATCGTCAAGCTCGACGAACTGCAGGTGAAGGGCATGACGCTCAACGACGCCGTGAAGAAGATGCGCGGCCGGCCGAACACGCAGATCACGCTCACGATCGTGCGCAAGGGCGAGCCGCAGCCCCTCGTGGTCACGCTCACGCGCGCCGAGATCCAGGTGCAGAGCGTGAAGTCGAAGGTCGTCGAGCCGGGCTACGGCTGGGTGCGCATCTCGCAGTTCCAGGAGAAATCCGCGGACGACCTCGCGCGGCAGGTCGGCAACCTTTACAAGCAGGGCCCGCTGAAGGGGCTGGTGCTCGACCTGCGCAACGACCCGGGCGGCCTGCTCTACGGCGCGGTGGCGGTCTCGTCGGCGTTCCTGCCGGCCAAGGCGCTCGTGGTCTCGACCGACGGCCGCACCGAGGACGCGCGCAAGAAGTTCTACGCGACCAACGAGGACTACCTGCGCGGCGCGAAGGACGACCTGCTGAAGAACCTGCCGCCGGCGGTGAAGACCGTGCCGATGGTGGTGCTCGTCAACGCGGGCTCGGCCTCGGCCTCCGAAATCGTCGCGGGCGCGCTGCAGGACCACAAGCGCGCGACGGTGATCGGCACGCAGACCTTCGGCAAGGGCTCGGTGCAGACCATCATGCCGCTGGGCAACAACACCGCGATCAAGCTCACCACGGCGCGCTACTACACGCCGAGCGGGCGCTCGATCCAGGCGAAGGGCATCACGCCGGACGTGATCGTCGAGGAGCCCGGCGCTTCGGCGCTCACGCGCGTTCGCGAGGCCGACCTCACGCGGCATCTCGGCAACATCCAGGACAAGGAGGCCGAGAAGCACGGCGCCGTGAAGCCGGCCGCCCCGGCGGCGCCCGCCGAGGCGCTGAAGCCGGTCGAGCTCGGCACCAAGGACGACTTCCAGCTGCAGCAGGCGCTCGCGTTCCTCAAGGGCGAGCCGGTCAAGACCGCGCCCTCGATCGCGCAGACCAAGCCTGCCGAGAAATCGAACTGAGCCCGCCCGCCGGCGCCGCGCCGGCGTTCTCTCCCTGAACGACCAGCAGCTTCTCCGCTACAGCCGGCACATCCTGCTCGCCGAGCTCGGCATCGAGGGCCAGGAGCGCCTGCGCGCCGCGCACGCGCTCGTGGTCGGCGCCGGCGGCCTCGGCTGCCCGGCGGCGCTCTACCTCGCCGCGAGCGGCGTCGGCCGCCTCACGCTCGCCGACCCTGACAAGGTGGACCTCACCAACCTGCAGCGCCAGATCCTCTACCGCACGGATTCCGTCGGCGCGAGCAAGGTCGATGCCGCGCGCTCGGCCCTGAACGCCTTGAATCCCGAGGTCGCGGTCGTTCCGCTCGCGCAGCGCCTGGACGAGAAGAACTTGAGGCCCCTCGTCGAGGCGTCCGACGTCATCCTGGATTGCTCGGACAATTTCGCCACCCGCCACGCGCTCAACCGCGCCTGCGTCGCGGCGAGGAAGCCCCTCGTCTCTGGCGCCGCGATCCGCTTCGACGCGCAGGTCGCGGTCTTCGACCTGCGGCGGAAGGATGCGCCCTGCTACGCCTGCCTCTACCCGGAACAGGGCCAGGTGGAGGAAGTGCAGTGCTCGACAATGGGCGTGTTCGCGCCGCTCACCGGCGTGGTCGGCGCGCTGCAGGCGATGGAGGCGGCGAAGCTCCTCGCGCGCGCGGGCGAGACGCTCGACGGCCGGCTGCTGCTGATCGACGCGAAGCTGTCCGGCTGGCGGACCGTGCGCGTGAAGCGCGACTCCGCCTGCGCCGTCTGCTCGGCGCGCTAGTCGAAAAGATACCGCCGCTGCGCGGCGAAACTCTCGGTGGGCTTCTTCGCGAAGCCCGATTTCGCGTACTGGTGCAGGCAGCCGACGAGGTATCGCACGAGCAGCCCCGCCTGCGCCACGACTTCCGCGTCCGCGGGCTTGCCGCCGCCTTCGCCGGGCGAGCGGGGCGCCTGCCGCAGTGCCTGCTTCAGCGTCGCCTCGAAGCGATCGTAGAACTGGTTCATGCGCGCCTGCAGGCGCTCGTGCTCGCCCACCAGCGCATCCCCGGTCATGACTCTGACCATGCCGGGATTCTTCTCGGCGAAGGCGAGCAGCATTTCGACGAGCTTGGCGACCTGGCTGCGGCCGTCGGGCTCGTCGGCCGTGATCTTGTTGGCGAGCGTGAACACTGAGCTCTCGACGAACTCGATGAGTCCCTCGTACATCTGCGCCTTGGAGGCGAAATGCCGATAGAGCGCGGCTTCCGAGACGTCGAGCTTCTCGGCGAGCGCTGCGGTCGTGATCTTCCCCCACTTCGGCTGCTCGAGCATCTGGGCCAGGGCCTTGAGAATCTCGAGCCGCCGCTCTCCCTTCACGCGCGGCATGGCGAAGATTCTACGCTCAGTGCGAGTGCCGGAACACGATCCGGGGCAGCTGCGTGACGGAGTTGACGCGCAGATCGGCGAACGGCGGGCGGCGCGCGTCGCCGCTGACCCACACCGTGGACATGCCGAGGCGTTTCGCAGCGCGCAAATTCTCCGGCATGTCGTCGACGAGGGCGCAGCGGTGCGCTTCCAAGTTGTGCGCCCGCAGCAGCGTCCGGAAGCCGTTGAAGGCGGGCTTCGGGCGGTAGCGCGTGCTCTCGATGGTGTAGACCGCGTCGAACCAGCGCCCCACGCCGAGCGCGCGCAGCACCTGCTCGACGTAGTGGCGCGGCGCGTTCGAGAACAGCAGGCGCCGTCCGCCCAGGCGCGCGAGCGCGTGCCCGAGCGCGGCTTCGCCCACCACCATCGCGTCGAGCCCGGGAAACTGGTGCGTCTCGCGGATGAACCTCTTCGGGTCCTCGCCGTAATGGCGCACCAGGCCCTTCAGCGTGGTGCCGTAGCGCTCCCAGAAGAAGCGCCGCATCGCGTTCGCGCCCTCCTCGTCGAGGCCGAAGCGGCGCATGAGCCAGGCGTTCATCTGGCCGTGCATCGACGGGAAGATGTGCGGCCGCGCGTCGTGCAGCGTGTTGTCGAGGTCGAAGATCCACACCCGCCGGGACGGCGGAACCTTCAGGATCTTCACGATCTACTTCGAGCGGATGACCGTGCCCACGCCTTCGTCCGTGAGCACTTCGAGCAGCAGCGCGTGCGGCACTCGGCCGTCGATGATGTGGCAGGACTTGACGCCGGCGCGCGCGGCGTCGAGCACCGATTCGATCTTGGGCAGCATGCCGCCGGAGATCACGCCCTTCGCGACGAGGTCGTCGATCTTGCGCGGCGTGAGGCCGGTCAGCAGCTTGCCCGACTTGTCGAGCACGCCCGGCGTATTGGTGAGCACGACGAGCTTCTCGGCGCGCAGGATCTCGGCGAGCTTGCCCGCGACGAGATCGGCGTTGATGTTGTAGGTCATGCCGTCGGCGCCGGTGCCGATCGGCGCCACCACCGGGATGAAGCCGCCCTGCTCGAGCGTCGAGATCACCGCCGGGTCGATCGCCTCGATCTCGCCGACCTGGCCGATGTCGACCTTGCCGTTGTCCCTGGTCTCGACGAGCAGCTTCTTCGCGCGGATGAAGCCGCCATCCTGCCCGGTGAGGCCGACCGCCTTGCCGCCCGCGTGGTTGACGAGCTCGACCACTTCCTTGTTGACCTGGCCGCCGAGCACCATCTCGACGATGTCCATGGTCTCCGCGTCGGTGACGCGCATGCCCTGCACGAACTCGCCCTTCTTGCCGTGCTTGCCGAGCGCGGCCTCGATCTGAGGTCCGCCGCCGTGCACCACCACCGGGTTCATGCCCACCAGCTTGAGCAGCACCACGTCGTGCGCAAAGCTCGCCTTCAGCAGCTCGTCCGACATCGCATTGCCGCCGAACTTGACGACGATCGTCTTGCCGTGGAAGCGCTGGATGTAGGGCAGCGCCTCGGCGAGCACGCGCGCCTTGTCGGCAGCCTGGGCGTGGTGCTGGTGGGGGGCGTTCATCGCGCCCCCCATACTACAGAAAAACCTACTGGATCGTGATCGCCTTGCGCGCGGCCGCGGCCTTTTTCGGCAGCGTCAGCTCGAGCACGCCGTCGCGGAACTTCGCCTCGGCTTTCGCCTCGTCCAGCTCCTGCGGCAGCGTGAAGCTGCGCGTGACCTTGCCGTAGGTGCGTTCGCTGTGCAGCACGCGCTCGCCCTCGCGGGCCTCCTTCTCGCGCTTCACTTCGGCCGTCAGCGTCACCTGCGCGCCGTCGATGTCGACGCGGATGTCTTCCTTCTTCACCCCGGGCAGCTCGGCGCTGACCACATAGGCGCCGTCCTTCTCGGCAACGTCCACCGTGACGCCCGGCGATTCGTACGCGCCGGCCGCGTCGTAGCCCACCGGACGGACGAAGAAGCCCTTGAACAGGTCGTCCACGATGCTGTGGAACGGATCGAATCTTGCGATGTTGGCCATGGTGCCTCCTATCAAAGTCGGTGCGACTAAAATGGGGGCCCGGACCCCGACTTCAAGCCCCCTGCGAGCCCCTGCCGAATTCCGCGCCCAGATCGAGGCCTTGCGGCCCTACCTGCTGCGCTATGCGTCGCTCCAGCTTCGCGACGCGGCCGCCGCGGAGGACGCGGTCCAGGAGGCGCTCGTCGCCGCGCTCGCGGGTGAAGCCGGCTTCGCGGGACGCGCCAACCTGCGCACCTGGCTCACGGGCATCCTCAAGCACAAGATCGTCGACGCGATCCGGCGCCGGGCGAGGGAACCGGTCGTGGCGCCGCTGGAGGACGAGATTCAGCTCGAGGACATGGACGCGTTCTTCGACGAGAGCGGCCACTGGGAAGCTCCCCCCGCCGACTGGGGCGACCCCGAGTCCTCGCTCTCCCGGGTGCAGTTCATGGATATCCTGCAGCTCTGCCTGGAGAAGCTCCCTCCCAACACGGCGAGGGTCTTCGTGATGCGCGAGGTGATGGAGCTCGAGAGCGACGAGATCTGTAAGGAGCTCCGGATCACGTCGACCAATCTGTGGGTCATCCTATACCGGGCCAGGATGGCGCTTCGCCGGTGCCTGGAGCAGAACTGGTTTGCCGCGGGCGCAGCGAGGCCCTGAACTTCATGGTGCGCCGATTGAGCCCACTGATTTCGTGCAGGGAAGCGAGCAGGTTGCTCTCGCAGATGCAGGACGGGAGCGTTCCGCTGCCCCTGCACCTGCGCATCCGCTTGCACCTGCTGTGGTGCGAGGCGTGCCGGCGCTTCCTCGAGCAGATGCGCTTCATGCACAGCGCGATGCGCCGCTACCGGGAGTAGCGCGCCGACCCCGCGCGCCCCGGCAGGGTCCCGCGGTGCTAGAATGATCGCCGCTTATCCGTGGCCTGTCGTCGAGTCGCCGTGCTCTCCATCGTCGTCAACGGCTCCGCGCGCACCTGCGGAGACGGGGCAACCGTCGCCGACCTGATCCGCGACCTCGCGCTTGAGGGCAAGCGGATCGCGGTCGAACGCAACGGCGAGATCGTCCCCGCCAGCCGCCACGGCGACACCCGCCTCGAGCGCGGAGACCGCATCGAGGTCGTCCGGGCCGTAGGCGGCGGTTGAGGACCCGCTATGAACGCACCCAACGACGCCGTCCTCGCCTGCCAGGATCCGCTGGTGATCGCGGGGCGCGCGTATCGGTCGCGGCTCCTCGTCGGCACCGGCAAGTACCGGGACTTCCGGCAGACGCGTGCCGCGATCGACGCTTCCGGCGCCGAGATCGTGACCGTGGCGATCCGCCGCACCAACATCGGCCAGCATCCCGACGAGCCTTCGCTGCTCGATCACTTGCCGCCGGGCGAGTTCACGCTGCTGCCCAACACCGCGGGCTGCTATTCCGCCGAGGACGCGATACGCACGCTCAGGCTCGCACGCGAGCTTCTCGATGGACGCAGCCTGGTCAAGCTCGAGGTGCTGGGCGATCCGCATACGCTGTTTCCCAACGTGCGCGAGACGCTCCGCGCCGCCGAGATTCTGGTCAAGGACGGCTTCGAGGTCATGGTCTACACCTCGGACGATCCCATCGCCGCGCGCGAGCTCGAGGCGCTCGGCTGCGTCGCGGTCATGCCTCTCGCCTCGCTGATCGGCTCGGGCATGGGGATCCTGAATCCATGGAACCTCAGGCTCATCGTCGAGCAGGCGAAGGTTCCGGTGCTGGTCGACGCCGGCGTGGGCACGGCCTCCGACGCGGCGATCGCGATGGAGCTCGGCTGCGCCGGGGTTCTCATGAACACGGGCATCGCGCTCGCCGAGGATCCCGTGCTCATGGCCGGCGCGATGAAGAAGGCGGTCGAGGCCGGGCGGGAAGCGTTCCGCGCCGGGCGCATGCCGCGCAAGCTCTACGCCGCGAGCCCCAGCTCGCCGGCGACCGGTCGGATCGGCTGACGACGATGCTTCGTGCCTGGGCGATCGTCGCGGTCGCGTGCTGCGTCGCTCCCTTCGCGCGCGGTGCTTCGCTGTCGAACAGCGAGATCACCGAGCTCTGCGCGCAGGCCGAGGATCCCGCCCAGTGCGGACGGCTCGTGGAGGGCGCCCAGCTGAAGCGCCTGCCCAATCTCGCGCGTCGCGACGGCAACGTGCTCAGCGTGACGCTGTACCCGGCGGGAACGGCGAGCTTCACCGACGACGAGGTCAGCGGGCGCTCGTACAGCCTCTGGGACTATCTCGACGGGCTGAACGCCGTGCTGCTCTACACCACGGTCGGCGAAACGACGACCTTCACGCTGCTGCAGCGGACGACGAATCGAAGGATCGAGCTGCCTACCGAGCCGCAGCTCGCACCCGATCGCCAGCACCTCGTGACGGCGGATATCTGCGCGGAGCGATGCAGCAACGAGGTCGCGGTCTGGCGGGTTTCGCGCGACGGGATCCGCAAGGAGCTCGCGTGGTCGCCGGGCCCGGCCTGGACCGACGCTTCCGCCAAGTGGAAGGATGGCGCCACGCTGAGCTTCGACTACGTCGGCCCCGGGGGCCCGGGAACCGCGGAGAAGAAGCTCAACGATCCGGCCTGGAAGCGCGTGCCGTGAGCTCTCTGTCGCCGGATGGGGACGGGCAGCACGCCGGCGGCGCCGCGCGCGGGCACGCTTCGTCCGGAGCACCTCAGGATCGCGCGGCGATGCGGCGGCCGATTCGAAGCTACGTGCTCCGCCAGGGGCGCTTCACCCCCGCGCAACAGCGGGCGCGCGACCGGCTCTTGCCTCGATTCGGGATCGAGTTCGCGCCGGCTCTGCTGGATTGCGAAGCCGCTTTCGGGCGCCAGGCGCCGACCATCCTCGAGATCGGCTTCGGCATGGGTGAGACCACCGCCGCGATCGCGCAGGCGATGCCCGAGTGCGATTTTCTCGCGGTCGACGTGCACGGCCCGGGGGTGGGCAGCCTCCTCCGGCTGATCGACGAGCAGGGCCTCGGGAACGTGAGGGTCGTGCAGCACGACGCGGTGGCGGTCGTCTCCCGCATGATCGCGCCGGGCTCGCTCGCCGCGATCCACGTCTTCTTTCCGGACCCGTGGCCCAAGAAGCGTCACCACAAGCGCCGCCTGCTGCAGCCGGCGTTCGTCCACGAGCTCGCGCTGCGGCTCGAGTCCGGCGGCCGTCTGCACGTCGCCACCGACTGGCAGGACTACGCCACTGCCATCCTCTCGGCCCTCGGGGCCGAGCCGCTGCTTGCCAACACCGCGACCGCCTATGCCGAGCGGCCGGCGTACCGCCCCGTGACCAAGTTCGAGCGGCGGGGACACGCGCTGGGGCACCGCGTGTGGGATATAGTGTTTCGGCGGCGGTGACTCCGGACCCGGACTGGAGCGCGAGATACACTGACCCCGCGAGCCGTCGCTCGATTCCATGACCACCGGCACGACCCACTCCAGGCTCTCGGCGCGGCTCACCGGCGCGCTGCAGCGCTTCGCTCACCTCGCTCGCCGCGGCCAGGAAGCGGTTCCCGGCGAAAAGGCCGAGTTTCGATGCAACATCTGCGGGTCGAACTGCGTGGTGCCGATGCGAGCCCTGCAGCGGGAAGTGCCGTCCTGCCGCCGCTGCGGCTCCACGGTGAGAACACGCACGATCGCGCACCTCCTGACCACCGAGCTCTTCGGGCGCAGCATCGCTCTGCCGGAGCTGCCGCTGCGGCGCGATATCGTCGGCGTCGGCCTCTCGGACTCCCAGAACTACGCCGGCCGGCTCGCGGAGAAGCTGGGCTACACCAATACCTTTTTTCACATGGAGCCGCGACTCGACATCGCGCAGGCGCCCGAGAGCTTCGCGGGCCGCTTCGACTTCATCGTCGCAAGCGACGTGTTCGAGCACGTCGCCCCTCCGGTGTCGCGCGCGTTCGTCAATGCGCGGCGGCTGCTCAAGCCTCACGGCGTTTTCATCTTCTCCGTGCCGTACACGCTCGATCCCGAGACCCGCGAGCACTATCCGGAGCTGCACGACTACCGGATCCTCGAAGCGGGAAGCGAATGGCGCCTCGAGAACACGACCGTGGACGGCAGGACCCAGGTGTTCACCAACCTCGTCTTTCACGGCGGCCCCGGATCGACGCTCGAGATGCGGCTCTTCTCGCGCAGCAGCCTGATCCGCGAATTCGCCGACGCGGGCTTCGCCGGCGTGCGCATCGCCGAGGAGCCTCACGCCGCCTGCGGCATCGTCTGGCCCGAGCCCTGGTCGATTCCCATGGTCGCTTACTGCACGCTCGATCGATGAGCCCCTGGCGGCGGCCGGCGCGGCCGCCGCTTGGGAGCGCGATCGGAATGGCTTCCGTGAACGTCGAGCGCCTGTTCGATCCCTCGAGCTATCCGATCGGCGTCGATCACGGGCGCGACATCGGCGCGGGCTACCTGCGCGGCTGGGGGCTCGAGTTCGGCGGGATGTTCGAGAAGCGCGTTGAACGGGACCCCGTCTTTCGCGAAGCGCTCGAATACGCGACACGGCGCGGGACGCTGGTCACCCGGCACAAGCTCGCGAACATCTTTCTCATCCTCAAGTACGGCTGGAGCGACCTCGACGGCGACATCTTCGAGTTCGGCAGCTATCGCGGCGGGTCCGCGGCCTTCATCGCCGGCGTCGTGCGTGCCCTGGGCAGGCACACCAGGGTCTACGCCTGCGACACTTTCGAGGGATTGCCGCAGGCGAACGAGGCGCGCGATCTGCACCGCGCGGGAGATTTTCGCGACGCCGATCTTGCCGGGTTTCGCGAGTTCATCCGAGCGGAAGGGCTCGAAGGCCGGCTCGTCCCGGTGCAGGGGCTCTTCGAGCAGGTCCTGCCCTCGGTTCTGTCGTCGAGGCCATCGATGGCCATGGTTCACATCGACTGCGACCTCTACGAGCCGATCGCGTATCTGCTCGCCGCCTGCGAAGCTCACTACGAGGCCGGCGGCTATCTCGTGCTCGACGATCCGCTGTTCAGCTCCTGCATCGGCGCGTTCGATGCGATGGCGGAGCACCTGCTGCGGGAGCGCCGCCTGCTGCCCGAGCAGATCTACCCGCACCCCGTCTTTCGCCCCCGGGGCGTGGCCGCGCTGCGGGCGGCAAGACCGCTCTAGCCCGCGACCGCGCCGCCGTGCAAAGCGAGGAGCCGCGTGATCGTGCCGCGCGCGACCTCGGCAGAAAAGTGCGTGCGGACATTCTCGCGCCCGCCCTCCGAGAGCGCATTCCACAGCGGCTCGTCGCGATAGAGCCGGGCGACGGCGTCGGCGAACGCTTCCGGATCGGCGCCGACCATCACGTCGACCCCCGGGGTGAGATGCATGCCCTCGATCGACGACGGCGTGGCGACGACCGGGACGCCGTAGCTCATCGCGAGGTTGATTTTGCCCTTGACGCCTGCTCCGTAGCGCAGCGGCGAGATCGATATCCGGCAGGCGCCGAAATACGGCTCGACGTCGGGGACGTAGCCGGTGACGACGAAATCGTCCGCCGCGAGCTTCCTGATGCTCGGCGGGACCTCGCTGCCGATGATCGTCGTCCTCACCCCGGGCAGCTTCTCGCGCAGCCGGGGCAGGATCTCGCGCGCGTACCACAGCACGCCGTCGGTGTTCGGCGGATGACGGAACCCGCCGATGAACAGCAACCCCTCGCGCCCGGCGAACGGCTTGCCCCGCGGATGCACGGGGTGGATGTTGGACAGCACCATGACGTTCGACTCCGGGGCGAGGTCTCCGAGGAGCTTCTTCTCGACCGGGCTCACCACCAGCGTGACGTCGACCTTGCGGATCAGCGCGAGCTCGGTCTCCCGGGAGCTCGCCGCGCTCGCCGCGACGGTCCGGCTCCCTTCGAGCGCCGCCAGCCGTTCCTCGCGCAGGAAATGCAGGTCGTGGGTATCGAACACGATCAGCGCGTGCGGTGCGCAGGCGCGTATTTCATCGATGTGCTTGGCGGCGATGTAGTGACGGGCGATCAGGACGACATCGAACTCGCTGCCGTGACGGCTCAGAAAGTCTCCGATCGAGCGTACATAGGGATGGAACTGCACTTCGATGCCGGCCTGCTGGAGATCGCTGACGTACGGCTGGCGATACTCGAGGTTGTCGGCGATGAAGCTTACCTTGCAGCCGAGTTCGACCAGGAGCGCGAGCAAGCGCTGCGTGCGCTGCGATCCGGAGTCCTGGTCGGGCGTCAGCATGCACGCGTCGATCGCGAGGACGCGCCGCTTCGCCCAGCGGTCCCGCTCGAGCTCGGGCGCAAGCCCGTTGCGGCGATGTCCAGCCAGCTCGTCGGCCCACTTGTCCAGGAACACCCCCTGGTGCAGGCTTTGATAGCGTTTGACGCCGGTCGCGAGGTCGGTGCCCGAAGTCACGCCCTCGAAGTGCACGACGGTTGCCCGCGGCTGATAGAAGACCTTGCGGCCGGCCCGGCGCACCGCGAAGGCGAGATCGGAGTCTTCGCAATAGGCGGGGGCGAAGCGCGTATCGAAGCCGCCGAGCGATTCGAACAGCGCCCGGTCGACCGCGATGCATGCGCCGGAGCAGTAGTCGACCTCGCGCAGGTAGTTGTATTCGGGTTTGTCGGGATCGTCGAAGCGACCGTAGTTCCACGCCGATCCGTCGCGCCACACGATGGCGCCCGCTTCCTGCAGGCGCCCGTGGGGATAGACGAGTTTCGCACCGACGAGTCCCGCTTCGGGGCGCTCGCGGAGCGTGCCGGTCAACGCCTCGAGCCAGCCCGGCAGCACGATGGTGTCGTTGTTGAGGAACACGAGCGTCGGGGCGCGCGCGAGCGCCGCCGCCCGGTTGCAGCTCAGCACGAAGCCCGCGTTGGCCTCGTTGCGGACGAAGCGCACCCCGGTGACCGCTCGCAGCGAATCCGCGGCGATCTCGGGCGAGCCGTCGTCGACGACGATGACCTCGTAGGAGCCCGGCGCCGTGGCGTCGTGGATGCTCGTGAGGCACGTGAACGTGAGGAGCGGTTTTGCGTACATCGGGATCACGATCGTCGCCGCCGGATTCGCGCTTTCTGCGAACGCGAGAGGCCGGATCTCGTGTTCGAGCGCGAATGCCGTCTTCGCCGCCGGCTTGAAGCGGCTGCGGCGCGCGAGCCGCCGCCACACGCGGCGCGACAGCGCGACCGGCCCTTCGTTCTTGAGTATTGTCGCGGCCAGCGAAACGTAGCGCGGTGCCTGGCGTGCGGTCGCGGAGAGGCCGCGGAGCCTCGCGACGCCGATCTTCGCGCCGTGCACGGCGTCGCGAACCGGGCCGGTGACTCGCCACGTCGTGCTCGATTCCAGCGCATCGATGCGCGCCTGCGTGGCGGCGAGCGCGGTCTGAAGCTGCCCGAGGCGGATCTGCGTGACGCGCTGCTCGCGTTGCGCGCCCAGGAGCTGCGCCGCCAGATCCCCGCGGTCGTCGCGGGCGCGCTCCCGGATGGCGCGCGATTCGTCGAGCTCGCGCTCGGCGGCGACGATCCGCCGCTTCAACTCGGCGCGCGCCTCGCCATGACCGCAGTCAACGCCGGCGGCGTAGAGCTGCTCGAGGGAAAGCTCGGCGGGCTCGGTCGCAGCCTCGGGCGCATAGCAATACCGCGCCTCGATGGCCGGCGCGGGCGCGCGCGGATCCCGGGCCCGATCGCGCCCGGACAGCGGTGCGAGGTAGCTCTCGCGATAGGTCTCGAGGTCGGTCACGACACTTTCAATCGCGAAGCCGGCGGCCGCTGCGCTTCGGCGCGAGCGCCGGAGCCGGCGCGCAGCAGCGCCTCGTTCCACGCCGGCGGCTCGGCATCCCATGGCACGAGCAGCGCTGAGGCATTGCCGGCAAGACGCTCGGGCAGGGCACCCAGGGCCGCGGCGACGATGGGAATGCCCGAGGCGATGGCGACCGAAAGCGTGTACGAATAGGTCTCCGGCACCTGCGCTGGGAACCAGATCACGTCGGGGCGCTCGGCCGCGAGCAGCGTCGGCAGCTCGCCTTCTGCGTACTGGCCATGGATCGATACGTGCGCCTGCGGCCACACGGGCAGCGGGGAAGTCGTCGGCCCGAGCACGCGGAAGGCGAGCGGCAGGCTGCGAGCCATCGCGTCGCGCGCGCAGTCTGAGAGCGTACGCAGACCCTTCTCCGGCGACAGATTGCCCAGCGTGACGACCCGCGTGACGCGCGGCGAAACGATCGGTGGCTGCTCGGGGTGCGCGAGGATCGTGACCTTCAGGTCGGGAAAATACCGCGCCATGCGCCGCGCGACGTCGCCCGAAGGCGCGAAGACGCGATCGGCGCCGCGCAGCAGCCGCCCGAACGCGCTGCGCCACTCGGTGATGTCCAGCCCCCACGCATGCGGCCGGCGCGCGAGGCACGCCGCGCACCCGGCCGCGTCCGGCTCACCGCAGTAGCGAGCGTCCTCCGTGACGAGGTGGTACTGCGGACAGATCGCGTAGTAGTCGTGCAGCGTGCAGTCGTAGGCCACGCCGAGGGCTGCCGGCAGATCGAGCACCGATCGCGGCAGGCCGTGGACGTGATGGAAGTGCAACCGGTCGAGGCCCGCCGATCGCAGCACGGACGCCAGCGCCTGAAGATCCTGCGGCAGCGAGAACCAGGTCGCGAAACCCTCGCCGTCCGCAGGCCAGTGGAGCTTCACGGTGTCGGCGGTCTGCGGCTCCAGAAAGAGCACATTGCAGCGCTCGCCGACCATCGCCGCGAGCTCGGTCATGTGCCGGCGCACCCCGCCTCCCCACGCATGGGCGACGAACAGAAGCAGCGGCTTGCGCGACTCCGCGAGCCGCAGGAGGTCGACCCGGCGCTGGTACGGACGGGCGGGATCGCGCTGCGCGCGCTCCGCGCGGGCCGCCGCGTAGTGCGGGAAGAGCTTGTCGAGCGCCTGCTCGGCGTGCGCGGAGAGTTCCTGTGCCTGCGCTTCGCCGAAGGACTCCGCGCCGCGGTGAGCGACGAAGACATCGGCCGCCAGCAGATGCCGGAAGCCCGCGGCCGCCGCGCGCAGGGCGAAGTCCTGCTCGACGCCGTAGTCACCGCCCAGCGGTCCCGCGTCGAAGGCACCGGTCGCGGCGATGCACGCCCGGCGCAGGTAGATGCAGGGGCCGCGCGTCACGGGCACCTGCACCGCGGCGCCGGGGCTCGCCCGAGCGAACAGCGCGTCGAGCTCGGCGACGCCGAGCGCGCCCGGCGGCGTGTTGCGAACGCCGCTCTTCGGGTAGCCCGCCACGCCCGCGCTGCTCGCGAACGGCGCCACGGTTCCCACGTCGGCGGCGCTCGCCGCGTGGGCCGCGAGGCGGTCGAGCCAATCGTTGGCGACCTCGACGTCGGCGTGAAGCACGACCGCGTCGCGATCGGGGTGCAGCACCAGCGCGCGGTTGACCGCCGCCGCGAACCCCGCGTGCGCGGAGCCCTGCAGCAGCTTGAGCCGACCCTCGTCGCGCTGCGCGCGCAGCCAGCGGGCGAGCTCCGGTTCGGGCGAGGCATCGTCGACGACTACAAGCTCGTAGGGCGTGCGCTGCGGGTGCGCGAGCAGGCCCGCGATGCAGCGCTTGAGGGATTCGATTCCGCGATAGGCGGGAACGACGACGTCCACGGTCGCGTCGAGCTCCCGCCCCCGTCGCTCGCCCGCGTTGCCGCCCACCGCAGACATGGCCGCCTATTCGAACTCGATCAGCACCGGCTGATGGTCGGAGGCCTGCGTCGCCTGGTCGACCCGCAGCGCCTTGACCCGCGGCGCGAGATCCGCCGAGACGAAGATGAAGTCGCAGTGCAGCTCGGGTTCGTCGGGCGTTTCCTTTTCGTAGATCTTGAACGTCGCGGCATGCGGCTCACCGGGATGCGCGACCTGCCACGCGTCGGCGAGTGGCGGCGTGCCATCGTCGAAGGGCGCGAGCAGGCGCGCGTGCAGCGGATCCGTCGGCTCCAGGTTGAAGTCGCCGGTGATGATCGTCTCCGCGGGTCGCGGTCGCGTGTGGAATGGGCCTCCGGTCGTATCGACGATCGTCCCCCGTCGGGCGTGGCCGCTGCCTTCCGCGTAGATGCCGCGCAGCGCCTCGACCTGTGCCGTGCGCTTCGCCGTGCCGTAGTACTCGAGGTGCGTGGTGATCACGCGCACCGGCCCCGCGGGCGCCCCGATGACCGCTTCCAGGGCGATGCGCGGCATGCCGTTGACGCCGGGGTCGACCGGATAGGGCAGCAGATGGCGGAAGACCTGACCGACGGGGTAGCGCGAAAGGATCATGTTGCCGAAGTGGCGCCGTCCGCCCTTGTCGTCGGGAACGTCGATGATCGACCCGGCGACCGGCTGGTGGTTCGGCAGCCGCGCGGCGATCTCGGCGAACTGGTTCTCGCCGCGGCTGCCGGCGAGCGTCGGATCGGGGAAGTTGCTCGCGACCTCCTGCAGGCAAAGCACGTCGAAGTCGGCGATCGCCGCCGCGTGCTGGACGATGCGTGCCGGGTCGACCCTGCCGTCGACGCCGCGGCACCATTGCACGTTCCAGGTGATGAGCTTCATGGGCTTCCCGTCCGCCTTCGCTACTTGATGCCGGCCCGCATGAACGACTGCACGAACTGGCGCTGAAACAGCAGAAAGCCGACCAGCAGCGGCGCCGTGGTGAGCAGCGTCGCGGCGGTGACGATCGACCAGTCGATGCCCTGGTCGGTCGCGGAGAATACCTGCAGCCCGACCGTCAACGGTCGCGATTCGACCGAGTTCGTTATGATCAGCGGCCAGAGGAAATTGTTCCAATGGTAGCTCACACTGACCAGCGCGTAGGCGAGGTATACCGGGCGCGCCAGCGGCACGTAGACCTTCCACAAGATCTGCAGGGGCGAGCAGCCCTCGATCCGGGCAGCCTCGTCGAGCTCCGCCGGGACGGTCTTGAACGTCTGCCGCAGGAGAAAGATCCCGAACGCGCTGGCCATGTACGGCAGCCCGATCGCCACGATCGTGTCGCGAAGACCCAGCGCGCTCATCGTGCGGTAGTTCTCGACGATCAGCACGTCGGGCGTGACCATGAGCTGCAGCAGCACCAGCGCGAAGATCAGCGCCCGGCCCGGAAACGCGAAGCGCGCGAACGCGTAGGCCGCGAGCGTACAGAGCACGAGCTGGGCGGCGAGGATCAGCGCGCACAGCACGACGGTGTTCACGAAGTACCGCGCGAAGGGCGCCGCGGCCCAGGCGCTGGCGAAGTTCTCCAGCGTCAGCGGGGCGCTCAGCATGAAGCGCGTGGAGAATTCGCTCGCGTGAAAGGCGGTCCAGAACGCGTAGGCGAGCGGCAGGATCCACAGGGCCCCAAGCAGCCAGGCTCCCGCGGTCTCGAAGCCCCGGGCGAGCGGCCCGGGACGAAAGACGGCACTCATCGGTAGTGCACGCGGCGCTCGAGAAAGCCGAACTGCCCGAGAGCGGCCAGCGCCAGCACGGCGAGAAGCACCATCGTGAGCGTCGCCGCGTAAGCCGGATCCTGGAAACGGAAGCCGATCTCGTAGATGTAGTAGAGCAGCAGCTCGGTGGCGTTGTTGGGGCCGCCGCGCGTCATCACCACGACGTGGTCGACGATCCGGAACGCGTTGATCACCGCGTTGACGAGCACGAAGAGCGTCGTGGGCATGAGGAGGGGGAACGTCACGCGCCGGAAGAAGCACCAGCGCGACGCCCCTTCGATCGCCGCCGCTTCGGCCAGGTTGGGCGACATCTGCTGCAGGGCGGCGAGGTAGAAAATCATGAAGAAGCCGGCCTCCTTCCACACGGTCACCGCCATCAGGCAGCCCAGCGCTGTGTTCCGGCTCCCCAGCCAGTTGTGCGTCGGCAGGCCGAACGCTCCGGTGAGCTTCTCGAGCAGCCCGTATTCCGGCGTATAGAAGAACAGCCAGATGTTCGCCACCGCGATCATCGGCAGCACCGTGGGAGTGAAGTAGGCGAGCCGCAGGAAGCCGCGCCCGGCGAGCCTGCCGTTGACCCAGACCGCCATGAGCAACGCGAGCGCGATGGACAGCGGGATCGTTCCGGCCGCGTACCACAGGTTGTTGACGAGCGCCTGCCAGAAGATCGGGTCTTCGAACAGCTGGCGGTAGTTCTCCGCGCCGACGAAGGCGCTGCCGCGTCCGGCGCGCGGGGTGGAGTGGAAGCTCTGCCACAGCGTCGCGGCGGCTGGATAGTGCGTGAAGAGCGCGAGCAGCGCCGCGGCCGGCAGGAGCAGCAGCCAGCCGTAGAGCCATTGTGTGGTGCGTGTCATCCGAGTCGGGTCGTCCCCGCGGAAGTGGGGACCCAGTGTCGTTCAGAAAGGACGCTGGAGTCCCCGCTGGCGCCGGAATGACAACGATAAGATTACTTCTGATAAGGCTTCAGCAGCCGCTCCGCTTCCCGCTGCGCGTCCTTCATCGCCTGGTCCGCGGGCTTCGAGCCGGTGAGCGCCGCCTGCAAACCGTCGTTGAGCGCCTTGGTGACCCGCTGATTGTCGTGCGTCGAAAGCTCGGCGACCGCGTACTGCAGCTGGTCGCGTGCCACGGCGGCGGCCGGAAAGTCGGCGACGTACTTCTTCATCGGCGGTGTGTCCCAGGCGTCGGGACGGACCGCGACATAGCCGGTGTCGATGCCCCACTGCGCGGCGCGGGCCGGCGAGGTGATCCAGCGGATGAACTTGACCGCGGCGGCCTGCTGCGCGGGGCTCGCCTGCTTGAAGAGGTAGAAGTTGCCGCCTCCCGTCGGGCTCCCGCGCCGCTTGTTCGCCGGCA
Organism: Casimicrobiaceae bacterium; assembly: GCA_035501595.1. Lineage (GTDB taxonomy): Bacteria > Pseudomonadota > Gammaproteobacteria > Burkholderiales > Casimicrobiaceae > PALSA-1003. Next base: position 18,252 of record DATJVX010000066.1, read on the forward strand.
GCATCGCCACGCCGAAATCGAACTTGGCGTTGTTGCGCACGTTGGTGAGGTTGCCCGTCGTCGTCCACATCATCGCGATCTTGCGCTCGAAAAAGTCCTTCGGCGTCGTGCCCCATTCGACGATGCCTTCGGGATGCACCTTGTACTTCTTGACCAGATCGATCCAGTACTGGAGCGCGTCGATCACGCCCTGCCTGTCGTAGTAGGTTTCGGTCCCGGCGCTGTTCATCAGGATCGCGTCGTTCTCGGTGGTGAGGCCCTGGAACAGCCAGTAGGGAAAGCCCGACGACGGGATCTGCACGCCCCATTGCGTCACCTTGCCCGAAGCGTCGCGTCTGGTGAGCTTCTCCGCGTCCGCCGTCATCTCCGCCCAGGTCGCCGGCGGCTTGTTCGGATCGAGCCCGGCCTCCTTGAACATTTCCTTGTTCCAGTAGAGCACGATGGTCGAGCGCTGGAACGGGATGCCCCAGGTCTTCCCGCCGGTCTGGCTGTTCTCCATGAACGCCGGATAGAAACCCTTGAGCCACGCCTGGTCTTCGGCGCTCTTGATGTAGCCGTCGAAGGGTACGATCGCGTCCTCGTCGATCAGCGTGAACATGTCGGTCGACAGCAGCACGGCGGTGGTCGGCGCATCGCCGCCCTTGACCGCGGTCAGCGCCTTGGTGATCGATTCCTGATATGAGCCGGCGTAGATGGGCTTCACCTTGACGCCGGGATTCTCCTTCTCGAAGTCCGCGGCGAAGCCGTCGATGATCTTGGTGATCGGCCCGCCGACGGCGACCGGATAGTAGAACGAGATCTCGACCGGCGCCTGAGCGCAGGCGAGCGCCGAGAGCACCGCGACGATCGAGCCTCCGAGCCAATTCGCAAATCGCTTCATCGATCTTCCCCCTGTGAACGTCGTTCGATAACCCGGACCCGGCCGCCCGCTTTACGCGACCATCGTCGCCTGGTCCTGCGACTCCCGCGCCTCGAGGCGATGCCCGGTCGCAGCGTCGAAAAAATGCTGCGCGCCGCGCGCCCAGCCGAGCCGCGTCGTGTCGCCGCGCGACCATCCGACGCGGCCCGCGACGCGCACGACCATCGACTGCGTGCCGACGGTGCAGCTCAGGAGCGAGTCCGCGCCGAGATACTCGATGCCCGCTATCCGCGCCTCGATCCCGGTCTCGCGTCCCGGCACGACGTGCTCCGGCCGCACGCCCAGCGTGCCGCCCGCGTATTGCGCCGGTGCGACGACCGGCCCCGCCGTTCCCGCGATCACCGCGCCCGCATGGGCCGGGGCGAGCGCGAGCAGGTTCATCGGCGGCGTGCCGATGAAGCGGGCCGCGAACACGTCGGCCGGCGCCTCGTAGAGATCCACGGGCGCGCCGTTCTGCTCGATCCGTCCCGCGTTGAGCAGGATCACGCGATCGGCCATGGTCATCGCTTCGACCTGATCGTGCGTCACGTACACCATGGTGATGCCGAGCTCGCGCTGCAGGTGGCGGATCTCCACCCGCATTTCCGCACGCAACTGCGCGTCGAGGTTCGACAGCGGCTCGTCCATGAGACAGACGGGCGCCTCGGCGATGATCGCCCGGCCCAGCGCGACGCGCTGCTGCTGCCCGCCGGAGAGCTGCGAGGGCTTGCGGTCGAGCAGCTTCGACAGGCCCAGCAGGCCCGCGACGCGCTCGAGCCGTCGCGCGCAGTCGGTCTCCGGCACGTTGCGGACCTTCAGGCCGAACACGATGTTTTCGGCCGCCGAGAGGTGCGGAAACAGCGCGTAGGACTGGAACACCATCGCGATGTTGCGCTGAGCGGGCGGCAGACGGGTAACGTCGCGACCGCCGATCAGGATGCGGCCGGCGTCCGCGACCTCGAGTCCGGCGATCAGGCGCAGCGTCGTGGACTTGCCGCATCCGGACGGCCCGAGGAGGACGTTGAGCGTCCCTGCATCCAGCGAGAACGACAGCCCGTCCACCGCCCTCACCTGCCCCTCGGCGGTCGTCCAGTGCTTGGCTACGTTCTCGACGGCGATCGCCGACACGCTTGATCCCTCGGACGCACGGGCGAATGCCCGTGGCGAACTACGGCCCGCAATGATAACAAACCGGACCGCGCCCACGCGGCCGCCACCCCGGGCTCAAGGGCGAGGCACGGCGCAAGAGCAGGCGCATCGGCGATGCGCCGGGTTCGCTGGCAATCCCCGCCTACGAAAAAAGCGCGCACAGCGCGGCGCCCGGGTCGGCGGCGCGCATGAGGGCCTCGCCGACCAGGAACGCCTCGACGCCCGCGCCGCGCATCCGCGCCACGTCGGCCGGGACGAGGATGCCGCTCTCGGTCACGACGATCCGATCCCGGGGGATCTTCGGGAGGAGCGCGAGCGTGGTGTCCAGGCTGACTGCGAAGCTTCGTAGGTTGCGATTGTTCACCCCGACGAGCGGGGTGGAGAGCTTGAGCGCCCGGTCGAGCTCGGCGGCGTCGTGCACCTCCACGAGCGTGGCCATGCCCAGCGAGGCGGCGCAGGCTTCGAGCGCGGCGAGCCGCGCATCTTCGAGCGCGGCGACGATGAGCAGGATGCAGTCGGCGCCGCAGGCGCGCGCCTCGAAGACCTGGTAGTCGTCGACGAAGAAGTCCTTGCGCAGCGTGGGGAGCGTGCAGGCCGCGCGCGCCGCCGCCAGATGCTCGGGGGCCCCCTGGAAGTACTCCCGATCGGTGAGCACCGAGATGCACGTCGCGCCTCCCGCCTCGTAGCGCGTGGCGATGCCCGCCGGATCGAAGATCGGCCGCAGCACTCCGCGGCTCGGGCTCGCCTTCTTGATCTCGGCGATCACCGCCGTGCCGCCGGAGCCGATGCGCGCGCGCAGCGCGCCGACGAAATCGCGCACCGGCGGCGCGGCGCCCGCTTCCTCCCGCACGGCAGCGAGTGGCCTCGCCGCACGGGCCGCCGCGACCTCCTTCGCCTTGGTGGCGAGGATCGGGATGAGGACGTCGGCGTCCGGTCTTTCGCTCACGGGGCCGGCCTGCCGAGCTTCCGGGTCGTCGCGACGAAGGCGTCGAGCTTCCGCTTGGCGGCCCCCGATGCCACCGCCTCCCGCGCCCGCGCGATGCCTTCCGCGATCGACGGGGCGCCGCCCGCAGTGTAGATCGCGGTACCGGCGTTGAGCACGACGATCTCTCGCGGCGTGCCCTCGACGTTGGAGAGCGCCTCGAGCACCATCTCCTTCGATTGCGCGGCGTCGGAGACCTTCAGCCCGCGGTTCGACTTCATGTGCAGGCCGAAATCCTCCGGATGGATCTCGTACTCGCGCACCTCGCCGTCCTTCAGCTCTCCGACCATCGTCGCGGCCCCGAGCGAGACCTCGTCCATGCCGTCCTTGCCGTAGACCACCAGCACATGCCGGCCGCCGAGCCGTTGCAGCACGCGCACGTGAATGCCGACGAGATCGGGATGGAACACGCCGACCAGCTGGTTGGCCGCGCCCGCCGGATTGGTGAGCGGGCCGAGGATGTTGAAGATGGTGCGCACGCCGAGCTCCTTGCGCACCGGGGCGGCGTGCTTCATCGCGCCGTGGTGGTTCGGGGCGAACATGAAGCCCACGCCGGTCTCGGCGATGCACTGAGCGACCTGGGCCGGAGACAGCATGATGTTCGCGCCGAGCGCCTCGAGGACGTCGGCGCTGCCCGAGCGGGAGGACACCGAGCGATTGCCGTGCTTGGCGACCCGCGCTCCCGCGGCCGCCGCGACGAACATGGCGGCGGTCGAGATGTTGAACGTCTGCGCCGCGTCGCCCCCCGTGCCCACGACGTCGAGCAGCGTCTCGCGGTCGGGCACGTCGACCTTCGTCGCGAACTCGCGCATCACCTGCGCCGCGGCGGCGATCTCGCCCACCGTTTCCTTCTTCACGCGCAGGCCCACCGTGAGCGCGGCGATCATCACCGGCGTGGCCTCGCCGCTCATGATCTTGCGCATGAGCGCGAGCATCTCGTCGTGGAAGATCTCGCGGTGCTCGATGGTGCGCTGGAGCGCTTCCTGCATCGTGATCGACATGACGGTCTCGCTCTATCGGGCTTCGACGAAATTGGCGAGCAGCTCGCGCCCCTGCTCGGTCAGGATGGCTTCCGGGTGGAACTGCACGCCCTCGACGGCCAGCTCGCGGTGGCGCACGCCCATGATCTCGCCGTCCTCGCTCTCGGCGGTCACCTCGAGGCACGACGGCAGGCTCGCGCGCTCGATCACCAGCGAATGATAGCGTGTCGCGGTCAGGGGATTCGCGAGCCCCCGGAAGACGCCTTCGCCGCGATGCGCCACGCTCGAGAGCTTGCCGTGCATCACGCGGCCGGCTCTCACGATCCTGCCTCCGAACGCCTGGCCGATCGCCTGATGGCCCAGACAGACGCCGAGGATCGGTATTTCGCCGGCGAAGCGCTGGATCAGCGCCACGCAGATCCCCGCTTCGGACGGCGTGCACGGCCCGGGCGAAAGGACGATCTTCTCCGGCTTCCAGGCGGCGATTTCCGGGAGCGTCAATGCGTCGTTGCGATACACCCGCACGTCCTCGCCGAGCTCGCCCAGGTACTGCACGAGGTTGTAGGTGAAGCTGTCGTAGTTGTCGATCATCAGCAGCATGGCCTCACCTCAGCCTTCGTCGTCGAGGCCGGACTGCGCCATTTCGGCCGCGCGCAGGACCGCGCGGGCCTTGGAGATCGTCTCGCGCCACTCGGTCTCCGGCACCGAGTCGTGAACGATCCCCGCGCCCACCTGGGCGTAGAGCATCCCTTCCCTGACCACCGCCGTGCGGATCGCGATGGCGAGGTCCATGTCGCCGTGGAAGGAGATGTAGCCGACCGCGCCGGCGTAGATGCCGCGGCGTGAGGGCTCCAGCTCGTCGATGATCTCCATCGCGCGCACCTTCGGCGCCCCGCTCACGGTGCCCGCCGGAAACGACGCCCGCAGCACGTCGAGCGCGGTCAGCCCCGGCTTGAGGCGCCCTTCGACGTTCGACACCATGTGCATCACGTGCGAATAGCGCTCGACCGCCATCCGCTCGGTCACCTTGACGGTGCCGATCGAGGCGACGCGCCCAACGTCGTTGCGGCCGAGGTCCAGCAGCATCACGTGCTCGGCGATCTCCTTCGGATCGGCGAGCATCTCGGCGGCGAGCGCTTCGTCCGCGTCGCGGCTCGCCCCCCGCGCGCGCGTCCCGGCGATCGGCCGGAGGGTGACGACGCCGCCCTCCTTGCGCACGAGGATCTCCGGCGACGCTCCGACGACGTGGAGGTCGCCGAAGTCGTAGTAGAACATGTAGGGCGAAGGGTTGAGCGAGCGCAGCGCCCGGTAGAGCGAAAGCGGCGACGCCGCGAACGGCATCGCCATGCGCTGCGAGAGCACGACCTGCATGATGTCGCCGGCCGCGATGTACTCGCGCGCCCGCGCCACCGCCGCCTGGAAAGCCTCGACGCCGAACTCGCTCGTCGCCTCGCTCGCCTTCGTGGCCGTCTGGAAGGGAATGTCCACCGGCTCGCGCAGCCTGCGCCTAAGGGCCTGCAACCGCTCGAGCGCGTCCTCGTACGAGCGCGGCCACGCCGGGTCGGCGTAGACGATGAGCGAAATCTTCCCCGAGAGGTTATCGACGACCGCGAGCTCCTCGGTGAGCAGCAGCAGGATATCGGGCACCGCGGCGAGCGCAGGCGTCGCCGGCGGGGCCGAGGCGGCGAGCTTGGGCTCGATGTAGCGCACGGTGTCGTAGGAGAAGCAGCCCGCGAGGCCGCCGCAGAAGCGGGGGCCGCCGGGCACCGGGGCCGCGCGGTAGCGGCGCTGGAACCGGGCCAGGAAATCGAGGGGATCGCCGCGGTGACGCTCGGCGACGGCGGCACCCTCGAATACTTCGAGCTGGTCGCCGCGCGCCGCGATGCGCGTCGTCGCCGGCAGGCCGATGAAGGAGTAGCGCCCGAAGCGCTCCCCGCCGACCACGGACTCGAGCAGGAACGAGAATGGGCGGTTGGCGAGCTTGACGTAGAGCGAGAGCGGCGTGTCGAGGTCGGCGAACGACTCGAGGATGAGCGGGATGCGGTTAAATCCTTGCGCGGCAAGCGCGCGGAATTCGGCTTCGGTCATGACGCGTCAACGGCTTTCTCGACGTGCTGCAGCGGATTACGGGGAGCGTCGCTTGAACGCGCGCGACGCGAGCGCGGCGGCTAGCTGGGGCGCCAGCGGCGCCAGCGATTCGCAGGCGCCCGGGGAACCGGGGCCCGCTCGTTGCGGTCGAGAAGGTCGAAGCTCATTCGCGCGATTGAAGGCGTGCCGAGCGGATCGAAGCTTGGTGACTATAGCACCGCGCCGCGGCCTTGCCCAGCGCGATCGGCCTCAGGCGCTGCCTCACGTCGAACGCACTACCCGGCGTCAGCCGGTGGTCCCGGACCCGTACCGAGCGCGTCAACCCGGACTTCCGCCCGCAACCGCACAGGCCGCGGTGCGCATCGCTGCGATGGTCGCGGCGTAGTCCGGTGAACCGAAGATCGCCGAACCGGCGACGAAAGTATCCGCGCCCGCCTTGGCGATGGTGGCGATATTGTCGACCTTGACCCCGCCGTCGATCTCCAGCCGGATTTCGCGGCCCGTGCGTGCGCGAACCGCGTCGATGCGCGTCCGCGCGAGCTTCAATTTCGCGAGCGCCTCGCTGATGAACGACTGGCCGCCGAAGCCCGGATTGACCGACATGATGAGCACCAGATCGAGCTTGTCGAGCACGTGCTCGAGCCACACGAGCGGCGTGGCGGGATTGAACGCGAGCCCCGCCTTGCAGCCGCAGTCGTGGATCAGTCCGATCGTCCGGTCGATGTGCTCCGAGGCTTCGGGATGAAAGCTGATGATCGATGCGCCGGCTTTCGCGAAGTCGGGCACGATGCGGTCGACCGGCTTGACCATCAGGTGGACGTCGATCGGAACGCTCGTATGCGGCTTGACGGCCTGGCAGACCGACGGCCCGACGGTGAGGTTCGGAACGTAATGATTGTCCATCACGTCGAAGTGGATGAGATCCGCGCCGGCGGCGACGACCGCGCGGATCTCCTCGCCGAGCCGCGAGAAGTCGGCCGAGAGAATGGACGGGGCGATGTAGCAGGAGGCCACGGGCTATAATTGCTGGAGTGGGTCCAGGCAGGATCTAGGAATGACGGAAGGCGCGCGCTACGAGATCACCGTGGTGCCCAAGGCGAGCTTCGTCGAGGACCAGTCCGACCCCTCGAAGAACCAGTACGTCTTCGCCTACACCATCACGATTAGCAACACGGGCACCGTTCCCGCGCAGCTCCTGAGCCGGCACTGGATCATCACCGACTCGAACGGCAAGGTGATCGAAGTGAAGGGCTCGGGCGTCGTCGGCGAGCAGCCCCTGCTCAAGCCCGGTGAGAGCTACGAGTACACGAGCGGGACGCACCTCGAGACGGCGGTGGGGACGATGCGCGGCACCTACCAGATGGTGGCCGAGGACGGGAGGCACTTCGACGCGCCGATCCCGTCGTTCACGCTCTCGGTGCCGCGCGTGCTGCACTAGTGCTCGTCCCGGTCGTCGGCACCCGGCGGCGGCCTGCGCCGGCCGCCCATGGTGAACCAGACGATGAAGATGGCGAGCGCGAGCGCGACGCCGGCTTCGATGAAAAACCACACCATGGCCTATTCTTCCACCGCTTCTCCCTGGCGGTGCTCACCGCGGGCGTGGCGGCCTGTGCCGCCGTTCCACCCGCCCCCGCGCCCCAGCCACCCCCGCAGCCTCCGCGCACGCTCTTCCAGCCCGTCGCCTTCGCGCAGCTCCCCGGCTGGGCGGACGATGCCCTCGCCGAGGCCTGGCCCGCGTTCATAGCCGGCTGCGCGGCGCTCCTCGCCCGACCGCAGACCGCCGCGATCTGGCGCGAGCCCTGCGACGCTGCCCGCAGCGCCGGTTCAGCAGATTCGCGAACGCTGCGGGCGTTGTTCGAGCGATATCTTAACGCATACCGGGCGCTCGGCCCGGACGGCGCAACGACGGGCCTGGTCACGGGCTATTACGAGCCCCTGCTCGACGGCAGCCGCAATCGCAGCGAGCTGCATCGCTATCCGCTGTATGCGCCTCCGGACGACCTGCTGAGCGTCGAGCTCGCGGGGCTCTACCCCGAGCTCGAGGGCAAGCGCGTGCGCGGGCGCCTCGAGGGCAAGCGCGTCGTGCCCTACTGGTCGCGCGCCGACATCGAAGGCGGCAAGGCGGCGGTTGCGGGCAAGGAGCTCGTGTTCGTCGACGACGCGCTGGAAGCGTTCCTCCTGCAGGTCCAGGGCTCGGGCCGGATCCGGCTTGCCGAGGGCGGGACGCTGCGCGTGGGCTACGCCGATCAGAACGGGCAGCCGTATCGGTCCCTCGGTCGGATCCTGGTCGAGCGCGGCGCGCTCGCGCCGGAAGAGGTCTCGCTGCAGGCAATCGGAGCCTGGGCCCGGCAGCATCCCCGGGAGCTGCCGGCGTTGCTCGACGAAAATCCGAGCTACGTGTTCTTCCGCGAACTCACGCCCGATCCGACGGCGCTGGTCGACGGGCCGATCGGCGCGCTCGGCGTTGCGCTCGCCGCCGGCCGCACGATCGCGGTCGATCCCCGGTCGATTCCCCTCGGTGCGCCGGTATTCATCGCGACGACTTGGCCGCTCTCCGGAGCGCCGCTCGATCGCCTCGTATTCGCCCAGGACACGGGCGGTGCGATCCGCGGCGCGTTGCGGGCCGACTTCTTCTGGGGCTTCGGCGACGACGCCGCGCGCCAGGCGGGTGCGATGAGGGGACAGGGGCGGATGTGGCTGCTGTGGCCGAAGGCCGCGGCGGCGCCGTAGCCCGGGCCGGCGCGACTTACCGCGCGCGCCGCGGTCAGCCCGTTGCGCGCTCCGCTGCTTCGGCCTGCCGGTCCGCGTGATACGACGAGCGCACGAGCGCGCCGACCGCCGCGTGGCGGAATCCCAGCGAATAAGCCTCGCGCTCGAACATCGCGAACGCATCGGGATGCACGTAGCGCTCGACCGGCAGGTGCCCGGCGCTCGGCTGCAGGTACTGACCCAGCGTGAGCATGTCGATCGAATGGGCGCGCATGTCGCGCATGACCGCGAGAATCTCGTCGTCGCGCTCGCCCAGTCCCACCATCAGGCCAGATTTGGTGGGCACGTCGGGGAAGCGGCGTTTGAATTGCGCGAGCAGCGCGAGCGAGTGCGCGTAGTCCGACCCCGGACGAGCCTGCCGGTAGAGACGGGGAACGGTCTCGAGGTTGTGGTTCATCACGTCCGGCGGCGCTTCGGCAAGCACGTCGAGCGCGCGCTCCATGCGTCCGCGGAAATCCGGGACCAGGATCTCGATGCGCGTTTGCGGCGAGACCTCGCGAAGCTTCCCGATGCAGTCGCGGAAATGGCCGGCGCCGCCGTCGCGCAGGTCGTCCCGATCGACGCTCGTGACGACCACGTACGACAGTCCGAGCGCCGCGACTGTGCGCGCGAGGTTGAGCGGCTCCTCCGGATCGAGAGGCAGCGGCCGCCCGTGCGCGACGTCGCAGAACGGGCAGCGCCGTGTGCAGATATCGCCCATGATCATGAACGTTGCGGTGCCCTTGCCGAAGCATTCGCCGATGTTCGGACACGAGGCTTCCTCGCATACCGTGTGCAGCCTGTGCTCGCGCAGGATCCTCTTGATCTCGTAGAAGCGGGGGCTCGAGGGCGCCCGCACGCGGATCCACGGCGGCTTGGGCAGGCGCTCGGTGCTCACCACCTTGATCGGGTATTTCGCGAATACGCGCGCGGTCTTCGACGCACCCTTCTGCTTCGCGCCGCCGAGCTCGACCGGGGGCCGCGTGTCGCTCACGGCGCATCCTCCGGCGCCAGGCGGCGGCGCAGAATCGGGGCGAGCTCCGACCCGGCCTCCTCCACCGTGCGCGCCACGCCGAGGTCGGCTAGCTGAGTGACCGCGAGCCCCGGGTAGCCGCAGGGGTCGATGTCTGCAAACGGCGAGAGATCCATGGCAATGTTCACGGCGAGACCGTGGTAGGTACAGCCGTTGCGCACGCGCAGGCCCAGCGCGGCGATCTTGGCCCCGGCCGCCGACTCCACGTATACGCCGGGAGCCGACGCTTTGGCGTAGGCCGAGATGCCGAGCGAAACGAGCCATTCTATCACCGCAGTCTCGATGCGCCGGACCATGTCGCGGATGCCGATACGCGTGCGGCGCAGATCGAGCAGCACGTAGACGACGAGCTGTCCCGGTCCGTGATAGGTCGCCTGGCCGCCGCGATCGAGCTCGAGCACCGGGATGGCGTTGGCGCGCAGCAGGTGCTCGCGCCTGCCTGCGAGCCCGAGCGTGTAGACAGGTTCGTGCTCGGTGAGCCAAAGCTCGTCGGGCGTGCTCGCGGCGCGGTCGGCGGTGAACTCCCGCATGGCGCGCCAGGTCGCGGCGCAGTCGGTTCGGCCGAGGCGCCGGACGATCCACGACGAGGCGTCGGCGCGGTGCGGCGGGTGCAGCGAGACGGCGGCGTCGCCCTTCGTGAGCGCCTCTAGAGCACCATCGTGACCATCGGGTGGCCGGAGAGCTCGCGGTACAGCCCGTCGAGCTGCTCGCGCGAGGTCGCGTTCACCGTGCAGGTGAGCGACAGATAGCGGCCCTCGCGCGAAGCGCGCATCTCCATCGATGCGCTGTCGAAGTCGGGCGCGTGGCGCAGCACGACCTCGAGCACGGACTGGGCGAAGCCGTCCTCGGTGCGCCCGACGATCTTCATCGGGAACGCGCAAGGGAATTCGAGCAGGGTTTCGGCGGCCATGGCTAAGCACCAATATGCGGCCGGCCCCGCGTTTTCGCAAGCCTTCAGCGCGGATACATGTATTCCCGCGTCGCCGGGTGCGGCAGGCTGCCGTCGGGCAGGGGCTTCCCGGCGAGCAGCTGGAAAATCGAAAGCCAGCCGCGATCGAAGGCGTGCGCGGAGCCGGCGAGATAGATGCGCCAGACGCGGAAGCGCTCTTCGCCGACCTCGCGTCGCGCAGCCTCGGAGTTCCTCTCGAGGCGGTCGACCCAGTGCCACAGGGTGCGCGCGTAGTGCTCGCGCAGCGCCTCGCCGTCGATCAGCTCGAGCCCTTCGGTCGCGAGCCCCAGGATCACGCGCGAGACGTGCGCGAGCTGGCCGCCCGGAAACACGTACTGCTCGATGAAATCGCCGATGCCGCTGCCGAGGCTCGCGGCGCCCGGCCAGTTGTGGGTGATGCCGTGGTTGAGCACCAGGCCGCCGGGCTTGAGCACGCGCCGTATCTTCCCGAAGTAGCGGGGATAGTTGCGCACGCCCACGTGCTCGAACATGCCGATGCTCGCGATCTTGTCGTAGTGCACACCCTCGGGAAGGTCGAGGTAGTCGCGGAGCTCCACGCGCACGCGCTTTTCGAGTCCCTCCTGAGCGATCCTCGCCTTGACGAGGTCGTGCTGATTCCGCGACAGCGTGATCCCGGTCGCGTTCACGCCGTAGTTCTTCGCGGCATGAAGCGCGAGCGCGCCCCAGCCGCAGCCGATGTCGAGGAAGTCCTCGCCGGGGCGAAGCATCAGCTTGCGGCAGATGTGGTCGAGCTTCTGCGCCTGCGCCTGGTCGATCGAATCGGTCGCGGTGCGGAAGTAGGCGCAGGAGTAGACCATCCGCTCGTCGAGCCAGAGCCGGTAGAACGCATTGGATACGTCGTAGTGGTGCTGGATATTCGCCTTGTTGTCGCGCCGGCGGTGCAGCCATTGCCGCGCTCGCGCCGCGACTCGCTCGCGCCCGTGGCTGACGCCGCCCACGAGCGACTCCGCGATGCTCAGGATGCGCCGCGCGCCTCCCGTGAAATCGAGGTCGTTGTGCACGTAGGCGCGAGCGAGCGAACCGAGCTCCGGCGAGGCGAGCGCCCGCAGGCCCTGCCAGTTGCGCGCGTACACGTCGACCTCGGGCTGCTCCGAGAGCTGAACCCGTCCGCCGTCGGGCAGCACGAGCGCGATGGGAATGTTGCGGCCGCGGTAGCGGCTCGCGATGATCTTGGTGAGGGGCGGAGCCATGCTTGGAGAAGACTCGAAGGAGAGGCGAATTTTAGCAGCCCCCGGGTTCCGGGCGGCCGTTTTGACAGGCCGCGGGCTTGGCCCCTAAGATGCTGCGGCGCTTCCCGGCCTCGGCGACGCGCGAACGAGCGATGACGATCCGAAAGCGCCAGGAGGGGCCCATCACCGCGGAGCGCCAGTTTCGCAACGCGCTCGCGCAGTTCGCGACGGGCGTCACGATCATCACCGCCCGCGCCATTCACGGTTTCGTGGGCTTCACGGGCAACTCGTTCAACTCGGTGTCGCTCGACCCGCCGCTCGTGATCTGGAGCCTCGCGCGCCAGTCGCGCAGCCTCGCCGCATTCCAGGCCGCGGAGCGCTACGCCGTCAACGTGCTTGCGAGCGATCAGGTCGCGCTGGCGCGTCGGTTCTCGCGGCCGCACCTGGACCGATTCGCCGGTGTGGCCTTCCGGCTCGACGAGAGCGGAGCGCCGCTGATCGAGGGCTGCACGGCGTGGCTCGAGTGCCGCCACCATGCGCTCCATCCCACCGGCGATCACATGCTCTTCATCGGCGAGGTCGTCGCCGCGTCGTACCGCAGCGTGCCGCCGCTGCTCTGGCACGGCGGCGCGTTTCGCATCGGAAGCTCGGCCGCCGCGAAGCGCCGGCGTTGACGCCGGCTGCGGCGGCTCGTCAGGCGGCGATCCGCGCCGTCGGCTTGCTCGCCTGGAAGAGCCGGTACATCTCGCGGAAGACCGGACCCGGCTTGCCGCCCGCGTAGAGCTTGCCGTCCAGCGTCGTGACCGCAAGCACTTCCTTCGTCGAAGACGACAGCCACATCTCGTCCGCCGACAGCGCGTCGGCGCGGGTAACGGGGCGCACGTCGAGCGCGAGACCGCCCGCCCGCGCGAGGTCCCACGTCGCGTCGTAGGTGATCCCCGGAAGAATCAGGTTGTCCTTCGGCGGTGCGACGATGCGGCCGCCGGTGACGATCAGCACGTTGGAGGCGGAAGCCTCGGTCAGGTAGCCGTTGCGGAACAGGATCGTCTCCGCCGCTCCGCGATCGACGGCCAACTGCCGGGCCAGCACGTTGCCGAGCAGCGAGATCGTCTTCAGGTCGCAGTGCAGCCAGCGCTCGTCTTCGGCGGTGACGACGGCGACCCCGTTCTCGACCTGCTCCGCCGTGGGCAGCGGCAGCGGGTTCGCCATCATGAACACGGTCGGCGGCGTGTCCCTCGGGAAGGCGTGGTCGCGCTTGGCCGCGCCGCGAGTCACCTGGAAATACACACCCTGATCGTCGAAGGGCTGGCGCGCGACAAGCTCGCGGATGATCGCTTCCCATTCGGCGTCGCGATGCGGATTGGCGAGCCGGATGCCGGCGAGGCTCCTCTGCAGCCGCGCGAGATGCTGTTTCAGGCGGTACGGCTCGCGCCCGTACACGGGAATCACCTCGTAGACTCCGTCGCCGTAGATGAAACCGCGGTCAAGCACCGAAACCTTCGCCTCGGCGATCGGGAGAAAGGAGCCGTTGAGATAGACCGTCATCGCCGCGTCGTCCTTGAGAATCGCGCCGTCACCGGAACCACAGCCGCACGGTGCCCCACATCCGCCCGAAGAAGCCCGCGGGCTCGACCGCCGCGAGCGCCATCAGAGGATACTCCCCGACTGCCTGGTCTTCGAGCGTCACCTTCACCATGCCGACCCGCTGCCCCTGGGTCACGGGCGCGATCAGCGGCTCGACCGCTTCCATCGTCAGCTTGAGCTTCCCCGCCTGGCCCTTGGGGAGCGTGATGTACTGATCGGCCACGAATCCCGCGGGCACCGAATCGGTGGCACCCTTCCAGACTTTCAGCGTGCTCACCGGCTGGCCGGTCTGGTAGAGCTGGACCGTATCGTAGAACTGGAATCCGTAGTTCAGGAGCTTCTGCGATTCGATCGCGCGCGCCGCGTCGGAGCCCGTGCCGAGGACCACCGAGATGAGCCGACGCGGCCCGCGCCGCGCGGAAGCCACGAGGCAGTAGCCCGCCGCGTCGGTGAAGCCCGTCTTCATGCCGTCGACGAAGGGGTCCGTCCACAGCAGGCGATTGCGGTTCGGCTGGGTGATGTTGTTGTAGCGGTACTCCTTGAGCGAGTACAGCGGGTAGTACTCGGGAAAGTCGCGGACGATCGCGGCGGCGACGCGGGCAAGGTCCGCCGCGGTCGATACGTGCTGCGCGGACGGCAGGCCGGTCGCGTTGACGAAGTGCGTGTTCTTCATCCCGAGGCGCGCCGCTTCCTTGTTCATGCGCTCCACGAACGCCGCCTCCGAGCCCGAGACGGCTTCGGCAAGGGCGATCGCGGCGTCGTTGCCCGACTGCACGATCTCGCCGTGCAGCAGCTCGTCGACGGAGACCGCCTTGCGCGGCTCGATGAACATCCGGGAGCCTTCCGCGCGCCACGCCTTCTGCGACACGTTCACCATCTGCGAGGGCGTGACCTCCTTGTCCTTGAGCGCCGCGAACACGACGTAGGCGGTCATGAGCTTGGTGAGCGAGGCCGGTTCACGCGGCTCGTCGGGGTTCAGCGCGGCGAGGGTCTGGCCGCTCAAAGCATCAACGAGCACGTAGGCCTTGGCGGCGATCGGCGGCGGCGGCACCGCGGCGGGAGCCACCGCCTGGCCGAGCGCCGCCGGCGCGAGCGCGAACGCCGCAACGATCAGAAACCGATAGGAGAGCAAACGGAACATCGGAAGGCCTGCAGGCCGCGAATTATACCCGTGTCCCTGCGCGGCGCCGCAGCGCGCGAGCGCCCGGCGCAGGGCGAGCTATCGAAGAAGCAGGCTCGCAAGATCGGGCGCGCGGCCCGACACGATCTCCGTGAGCGCCTTGCCCGAGCCGGCGGCCATCGTCCATCCGAGCGTCCCGTGTCCCGTGTCGAGATACAGGTTCGGATAGCGTGTCGGCCCGATCAGGGGCACGTTGGACGGCGTCGCCGGACGCAGGCCCGCCCAGTATCGGGCGCGCTCGGCATCGACCGCGTCGCCGAACCATTCCGCTGCGCGACGCGTCAGCGCTTCGCAGCGCGCCGTGTCGAGCGCGAGATCGTAGCCGGCGAGCTCCGCCGTGCCCGCGACACGCAACCGATCGCCCAGCCGCGTGAAAACGATCTTCTTCCCGTCGTCGCTGATGCTGATGCCGGGAACCTTCGCGGGATCCAGGATCGGCAGCGTCGCCGAATACCCCTTCAAGGGATAGATCGACGTGCGCACGCCGATCGGCTCGAGGAGCTTCGGCGTTTCGCTCGCGAGGCAGATCACGTACGCGTCGGCCGCGAGCACCTCCTTGCGATCGGCTTCGTTGACGGCGCGCACTCCGCGCACCGCGCCGTCCGCGACCGCGATCGACTCGACCGTGACCCCGTACCGGAAGACGATCCCGCGCTCGGCGCCTAGCGCCGCCAGGGCGCGGGTGAACTTGTGAGCGTCGCCGCTTTCGTCGGTGGGGGCGTAGACGCCGCCCGCGATCCAGTCCCGGCGCGGCGCCAGCGCCGGCTCGAGCGCGATGCACTCCTCGGCGCTGCGCAGCTGGCGGTCGATGCCGCGGCGACGGACGAGCTCCGCCGAGCGCGCCGCCGCGTCGAAGTCCTCGCGGCGCGTGTAGAGCTTGAGGATGCCGCGCTGCGAAGCGTCGTAGGCGATGCCGGTCGCCGTGCGCAGCTCGGCGAGTGCTCTGCCCGAATAGGCGCTGAGCGCCACGATCTCGAGCATGTTCCGCCGGGTGCGCGCGGGGAGGCATTCGATCAGGAACTGCGCAGCCCAGCGCCACTGCCGCGCATCGGCGCGCGGGCGAAGCAGGATCGGCGCGTCGGGGCGGCCGAGCCAGCTCAGGATCTTGCGCGGCATGCCCGGATTGGCCCACGGCTCGGCGTGGGAGACCACGATCTGGCCGCCGTTCGCAAAGGAGGTCTCCTGCCCGGGCGCGGCCCGCCGCTCGAGGACCGTCACCTCGTGCCCCGCGGCGCGAAGGTACCAGGCCGCGGTTGTGCCGATGACGCCTGCGCCGAGAACGAGCAGCCTCACGCGTATTCGGCGACAGGCACACAACTGCAGAAGAGGTTGCGATCCCCGTAGACGTTATCGGCGCGGCCGACCGGTGGCCAGTACTTGCCGGCCTTGGCGGCCGGCATCGGGTACGCCGCGACCTCGCGACTGTAGCCGTGCGTCCATTCCGCCGCCATCAGCACCGCGGCGGTGTGAGGCGCGTTCCTGAGCGGGTTGTCCGCGGCGTCCATCCGGCCGTCCTCGATGGCGCGGATCTCCTCGCGAATCGCGATCATCGCGGCGATGAAGCGGTCGAGCTCGAACTTCGATTCGCTTTCGGTCGGCTCGATCATCAGCGTCCCGGCCACTGGGAAACTCATCGTTGGGGCATGGAAGCCGTAGTCGATGAGGCGCTTGGCGACGTCGTCGACCGTGACGCCGCTCGACTCCTTGAGCGGCCGCAGGTCCAGGATGCACTCGTGGGCGACGAGCCCGCTCGCGCCGGTATAGAGCACGGGATAGTGCGGCGCGAGGCGCTGCGCGATGTAGTTCGCCGCCAGGATCGCCGACTCGGTGGCCGCGGTGAGCCCTTCGCCGCCCATCATCGTGATGTACATCCAGGAGATCGGGAGGATGCTCGCGCTCCCGTAGGGCGCGGCGGAAACCGCCCCGATCGCCTCGCCCCGAGCGGCGAGCTCGCGGTGGCCGGGAAGGAACTTCGCGAGGTGCGCTCCGACGGCGACCGGCCCCACGCCGGGGCCGCCGCCGCCGTGCGGAATGCAGAAGGTCTTGTGAAGGTTCAGGTGCGATACGTCCGCGCCGAACCGGCCCGGTGCCGCGAGGCCGAGCAGCGCGTTCAAGTTCGCGCCGTCGACGTACACCTGTCCGCCGTGAGCGTGCACGATGTCGCAGATCTCGCGAATGCCCGTCTCGAATACGCCGTGGGTCGACGGGTAGGTCACCATGATCGCCGCGAGGCGTTCGCGATGCTCGGAGGCCTTGGCGCGAAGATCGGCGAGATCGACGTTGCCGCGATCGTCGCAGCCCACCACGACCACGCGCATCCCGGCCATCTGTGCGGAGGCCGGGTTGGTGCCGTGCGCGGAGGCCGGGATGAGGCAGACGTCGCGGCGCGCCTCGCCCCGGCTCGCGTGGTACGCGCGGATGACGAGGAGCCCCGCGTACTCGCCCTGCGAGCCCGCGTTGGGCTGCAGCGACACCGCCGCATAGCCAGTGACGGCGCAGAGCATCCGCTCGAGCTCCTCGATCATCTGCCGATAGCCGGCGGTCTGATCGGCCGGGGCGAAGGGGTGCAGGTGCGCGAATTCCCGCCATGTGACCGGGATCATCTCCGCGGTCGCGTTGAGCTTCATCGTGCACGAGCCAAGCGGGATCATCGCCCGGTCGAGCGCGATGTCGCGATCGGCGAGCCTGCGCAGATAGCGCAACATCTCGGTCTCGGAGTGGTGGCTGTTGAACGTCGGGTGCTGCAGGAACGCGGAGCTGCGCCGCAGGGCGGCCGGGTAGGCGTCGTCGACGGCGGCTTCGACCTCCCCGAAATCCGGGGTGGACATGGCGTCCGGGGCAAGGAGCTTCCAGAGGTGCTGGACATCGGCCCGCGTGGTCGTCTCGTCGAGCGAGATGCCGAGGTGCGTGGCGTCGATGCGCCGCAGGTTCGCCTCGCCCGACGCGTTCGCGAGGATCTCCGCGGTGCGCTCGCCGGTCGCCACGGTCAGCGTGTCGAAGAAACTCGCGTTGACGACGGCGAGTCCCATGCGCTCGAGCCCGCAGGCGAGCGCACCCGCGAGCCGGTGCACGCGCGCGGCGATCGTCGCGAGCCCCTGCGGCCCGTGGTACACCGCGTACATCGAGGCGATGACGGCGAGGAGCACCTGCGCAGTGCAGATGTTCGACGTGGCCTTCTCGCGCCGGATGTGCTGCTCGCGCGTCTGGAGCGCGAGCCGGTATGCGGGCTGCCCGTTGCTGTCGAGCGTCACGCCGACCAGCCGTCCCGGAAGGCTGCGCTTGAACTCGTCGCGGGTGGCGAGGAACGCGGCGTGCGGCCCGCCGAAGCCCATCGGCACGCCGAAGCGCTGGCTCGAGCCCACCACGACATCGGCGCCCCATTCGCCGGGCGGGACGAGCAGCGTGAGCGCGAGAAGATCGCTCGCGACCAGCACCAGCGAGCCGCGCGCGTGCAGCACATCGGCGAGCGCGCGATAGTCGCGCACGTCGCCGCCCGCACCGGGGTACTGCAGGAGCGCGGCGAAGCAGTCGGAGCTCGCCGCCCGCTCCGCGGGGCCCACGATCACGGCGATCCCGAGCGGAGCGGCGCGCGTGCGCACCACGTCCAGCGTCTGCGGGAATACATCGTCCGCGACGAATATCGTCTTGCTGCCGCTCTTGCCGACGCGCTGGGCGAGGGTCATCGCCTCGGCCGCCGCGGTCGCCTCGTCGAGCATCGAGGCATTGGCGATGGCCATCGCGGTCAGGTCGCACACCATCGTCTGGAAGTTGACGAGCGCCTCGAACCGGCCCTGCGAGATCTCCGGCTGGTACGGGGTATAGGCGGTGTACCAGGCGGGGTTCTCGAGCACGTTGCGCAGGATGACGCCCGGCGTGAGCGTTCCGTAGTAGCCCTGGCCGATGTAGGACTTGACCACGCGGTTGCGGCGGGCCACCGCCTTCAGGAGATCCAGCGCTTCCTGTTCGCTCCGGGCCGCCGGCAGATCCAAAGCCTCCCGCGTGCGGATCGACGCCGGCACGACCGCGTCGATCAGCGCGGCGCGCGTCGCGTAGCCGAGGCTTGCGAGCATCTGCGTCTGGTCGTCGGGGCTCGTCCCGATGTGGCGGCCGGCGAAACCGCCATGCTGCTCCAGCTCCGAGAGCGGGCGCCGGCGCGCGGCGAGCGGGGAGTTGAGCTCGTTCATCTTCATCGCTTGCTTCCCCCTCAGGAGGCCGCGACGAGCTTCGCGTACGCCGTCGCGTCGAGAAGCTTCGCGGCTTCGCCGGCGCTCGCGGGCTTGAGCCTGTACAGCCAGTGCGCGTAGGCGTCCGCGTTGACCGTCTCCGGCGCGTCGACCACGTCGGCATTGACCGCGACAACTTCCCCTGCCACGGGCGCGTAGATGTCGGAGGCGGCCTTGACCGACTCGACGACCGCGATCGCTTCGCCCGCTTTCGCGGTCCGGCCGACCGCGGGCAGCTCGATGAACACGAGGTCGCCGAGCGATTCCTGCGCATGATCGGTGATGCCCACGGTGAGCGTCCCGTCCGCTTCGGTGCGGATCCACTCGTGGCTTTCGGTGTACTTGAGCTCGCCAGGCACGTTCATCGTCGCGTCTCCATGGTGTCGATGCATCAATCCGCGATCAGCACTGCGCCGTTGCGCACGAAAGGCGGCTTGACGACGCGTGCCGCGAGGTGCTTCTCCCGTACCTCCACCGCGACCGTTTCACCGGGAACGGTGCCTGCCGGCACGCGCGCCAGGGCGATCGATTTCCCGATCGTGGGTGAGAACGTCCCGCTGGTGATTTCGCCGTCACCACCTTGCGCGGCGATCCTCTGGTGGGTTCGCAGGATTCCGCCTTTGTCGAGGAGCACGAGACCGACCTGTACCCGCGCGGGCCGCGCGGCGCGAAGCGCCGCCTTGCCAACGAAGTCGCGCTCGCTCGCGAGGTCGAGCGTCCAGGCGAGGCCGGACTCGAGCGGCGTCTCGCGCTCGGTCATGTCCTGTCCGTAGAGATTCATGCCCGCTTCGAGGCGCAGCGTGTCGCGCGCGCCGAGCCCGCAGGGGCGCACGCCCGCCGCGGCGAGCGCGCGCCACAGTTCCGCGGCGCGCTCGGCCGGCAGTGTGATCTCGAAGCCGTCCTCGCCGGTGTAACCTGTGCGGGCAACGAAGTCCTCGCCTGCCTGCGCCGCGAAGAACGGCTTGAGCGGCTCGGAGGCCGGGCGGCTGCCCGGCAGCGCCGCCCAGGTCTTCTCGCGCGCCCGCGGGCCCTGCACGGCGATCATGGCGAGATCGCGCCGCGGCGCGAGCGCCACGCCGCCGCCGCGCTCTGCGGCCTTCGCTCGAAGCCACGCGAGATCCTTCTCCGCGGTCGCCGCGTTGACGACGATGCGAAACGCATCCTCGCGCAGGAAATAGACGATCAGGTCATCGAGCACGCCGCCGCCGGGATTGAGCAGGCACGAGTACAGCGCCTTGCCGGGCAGCGTGAGCTTGTCGACGTTGTTCGCAAGCGCGTAGCGCAGGAACGCTCGCGCCTGCGCGCCCGAGACATCCACGGCGAGCATGTGCGAGACGTCGAACATGCCCGCGTCGCGCCGCACCGCGTGGTGCTCCTCGAGCTGAGAGCCGTAGGAGAGAGGCATCTCCCAGCCGCCGAAGTCGACCATCTTCGCACCGGCGGCGCGATGCTCGGCGTTGAGCGGAGTCGTTCGGAGCAAAGTTTCTCCGGTCGAAGAAAAAAGGGGCGAACCGCCGATCGGTTCGCCCCATCTGTCCTTGGACCTGAGAGATTACGGCGCCTCGCGCCGGATGCCCCTTCGGTGGGTCGCAGGTTCTCCGGCGACCGCTCTCCAGATTGGTTGCTGCGCCCGCGCAGTCCGTGGTGCCTGAGCGATTGTGGGAGTTACGCCTTCGGCGGCGGCCCGGGCTTGCGCGGGGACCGCTCTCTCCTGCGCGGGAAGTGAAGGTTACCCACGCCAGCGGCCAATGTCAAAGCCCCGCGCCGCAGTTAACCGGAGCGGCATGCGTCGCGTTCCGCGCTGCATGGCTACTTCTTCAGCGTCAGGATCCAGTCGACGAGGCTCTTGATGTCGGCATCCGATGCCTGCGCATTCGGCGGCATCGGAATCTGGCCCCAGACGCCGACGCCGCCCTTCTTCACCTTATCGGCAAGTTTGGCGGCGGCACCGGCATCGCCCTTGTACTTCGCCGCCACATCCTGGTAGGCCGGGCCGACGATCTTCTTGTCGATCGCGTGGCAGGCGGCGCAACCGTCCTTGTTCATCAGAGCCTCGGCGGCCTTGTTGTCGAGCGCGGCGTTCGCACCGCTCGCGACGAGCAGGCCGGCGGCAAGCAGCATGCCGTGGCTTTTCATTCGTGTCTCCAGTTTTTGTGCGGGGAGAAAAGCGCTGGCATGCTACTCCAAGCATCGAGCCGGCGCCAGATTGTCAGCGTGCGGCGAGCGCTTCCTCAAGCGCATCGCCGGAGTGAATCGGCGGCAGGCACATCGTTCCGCTGCAAACCCAGGCGGTCGCTTCGGCGGCGCCGGCGGCATGCGGGCGCGCGAGCGCGCCCGGGAGTTCGCCTGCCCGCGAAAGGTCCAGCACCTGCACGCGAGGCCGATAGCCGCGTTCGAGACGCCGATGCCAGGCCGCGCAGGCCGCCGGCTCGCCTCGCAGCACGACCGTCGTCGGCGGCGCCAGCGCATCTTCGAGCGCGAAGACGAGCGAGGCCATGCCCGCCGGACGCTCCGCGAGCTCGCGCGCGAAGGCGTGCAGCGCCCGATCGGCCGCGCCCAGGTAACGCGGCTCCCCGAGCCAGTGTCCGAGGACGACGAGCGCTCGCGCGGCGACTCCGTTCCCCGCCGGCGTAGCGTTGTCGTGGCCCGGCTTCGGGCGATGGATGAGTGGCTCGTGGTCGTGGCTGGTGAAGAAGAACCCGCCGTTCGCGGGATCCTCGAAGCGCTCGATCAGCGTGTCGGCGATCGCGATCGCCCAGTCGAGGTCCTGGCGTCGAAACTGCGTCTGCATGAGCTCGACCAGCGCCGCGAGCAGGTAAGCGTGGTCGTCCAGATATGCATTGAGATGCGCGCGGCCGTCCTTGCAGGTGGCGAGGAGTCGGCCGGCGTTCCAGAGCCTCGCCCTCATGAAGTCGACGGCGCCGCGAGCGGCTTCCAGCCATCCCGGCTCGGCGAACGCCCGCGCGGCGCGCGCCAGCGCGCGCGCCATGAGCGCGTTCCAGCTCGCGAGCAGCTTGTCGTCGCGGCCCGGGTGGACGCGAAGCTCGCGGGCGGCGAAGAGCTTGCCGCGGGCGCTTTCGAGGCGCGCTGCGGCATCCGGCAGCTCGAGGCGCAGCTCCTGCGCGACGGTCTCGAGCGGCGTCGAGATGCGAATGTGCCACGCCGCGTGTTCGAAGTTCGGCGGCCCGTCGAGGCCCCAGTGGCGGCGCGCCACGGGCCATTCGTCGCGATCGAGCAGCGCCTGCACCGCGTCGGGCGTCCAGACGTAGAACTTGCCTTCCTCGTGCTCGCTGTCGGCATCGAGGCTCGAATAGAATGCTCCTTCCGGCGAGCGCATGTCGCGCAGCACCCAGCTCGCGATCCCGCGTGCCGCGCGCTCGAAGGCCCCTTCGCCGGTCGCGCGCCAGCCGTCAGCGTAGAGCGCGAGCAGCGCCGCGTTGTCGTAGAGCATCTTCTCGAAATGCGGGATCGTCCACTCGCCGTCGACGCTGTAGCGGCAGAAGCCTCCGCCGAGCTGATCCTGGATTCCCCCGGCGGCCATGCGCTCCAGGCTCGTCGTCGCGATCGCCAGCGCCTGGCCGTCGGCACGCGCGGCGTAGCGGCGAAGGCAGAGTTCGAGCTCGGGGGCGTGGGGGAATTTCGGCGCGGCTCCGAATCCTCCGTGAACGGGATCGAACGATGCCGCGAGCGCTGCATACGCCGCCTCCGCCGCGCCGGCCGGAAGCTCGGTGCCCAGCTCGGGTGGGTCGGGGTTGGTCAGGGCGAGCGCGGCCTTGAGCCGCTGGTTCTGATCGGCGATTGCGCTGCCCTGCTCCCGATACGCCGCGGAGACGCGCTGCAGAAGGTCGACGAAGCCGATCAAGCCGTAACGCGAGTCCCTGGGAAAGTACGTGCCTCCGAAGAACGGCGCCTGGTCGGGCGTGAGGAACATCGTGAGCGGCCAGCCGCCGCTGCGCTGCGTGAGCATCGCCTGCGCGGCCTGGTAGATCTGGTCGAGGTCCGGGCGCTCCTCGCGGTCGACCTTGATGTTCACGAACTGCGCGTTCATCAGTGCGGCGACGCGAGCGTCCTCGAACGACTCGTGCGCCATGACGTGGCACCAGTGACACGCCGAATAGCCGATCGAGAGCAGGATCGGCTTGTTCTCGGCCCGCGCACGGGCGAGCGCTTCCTCACCCCAGGGATACCAGTCGACAGGATTATCGGCGTGCTGCAGCAGGTAGGGGCTCGTTTCCCCTGCCAGGCGATTCGACATCGGGACGAGGCTTCGGGCGCGTTACGCCGGCGTTTCCTCGAAGGCGACCCGCTCGAAGTCCGCGCCTCGCTGCGAGAGGCGGGTCAGGCGGAAGCGCCGCTCGGGAGAATCGAGCGTACGCAGCATGCGGCCGGGGTTGAAAGTGCGCGGCGGCGTGATGAACGTCGGTTTCTCGTCCGGCGTCGGTCCGATCAGGATGCCGGGGAACGGCGGCTCTTCGGACAGGATCGTCGTGTACGGGCGCACCACCAATGCGGTCGGCGCGCCGGCCCAGAGCCTCACGGTCACCGAAAGATCGCCGTGACCATCGAGCGCCACGCGGGTCACGTAGCCGCAGCGCACGCGCTCCTCGTCGCGCAGGACGACCAGCTGCTCGAGGTGCCAGCGGTGACCCGCGCCGCGGATCCGGCGGACGACCGCTTCCTCGCCGTCGTAGGTTCCCTGCCAGTGCTCCCAGCCCCAGCTCTTCTCGGCCTCTTCCTTGTTGCGGTCGTAGTCGGTCAGCGCGCCGAGCGTCGCGAGGTGCTGCGTGCCGTGGTAGGAGAGCCTGCCGACGGGGTCCTGGCGATCGAAGGTGCGCCCGGAGACGCGAAAGTAGGCGGCCCCGAGCCCACCGACGCAGAGGTCCAGGCGCGTTTGGGTCGCGTCGCTTTTCTTCGGCGGCGAATACCACCGCGCATCGACGTGGCTGAGCAGCGCCGCGCAGGCCTCGCTCGAGCAATCGTGGCCGAGCTGCAGCTCGGCCGGGCTCGCACCGGAGGCGAGGCGCTTCAACCGCCCGCGCACGCTGGTGGCGAGCTTCGCGGGATAGCCGAAGCGCACGCTCTCGCCGGCTTGCCTGGGCGGCACCTGCGCCAGCGTCGCCCCGCTGGCCGAATCGAGGTCGATCATCAGCACGGGCCCTTCGGTCTCGCGCTGCTGCGGATAGGGGAAGACCTTGCGCGCCCACTGCGAGAGCCAGCGGTCGACGAGCTCGATCTGCCGCACGGTGAGCGCGCAGGGATCGGCGAGCTGCAGAAGCAGCGCGTGGGCGTAGGTCGAATAGCAGGACACGCCGACGGCGTTCGGCATGAGGTCGTCGGAAACCGCGCTGACCGTGCACTCCAGGATCTCGGCGAGGCGGTAGTACGCATGCAGCTCCTGCCACACGGCCGGAAGCGGCAGCCGGCGCGCCAAGCCGTGGACCAGCACGAGCTGCTTGCCGACCCAGAGCCCGCGCTGCAGCACCTTGGCCTTCACCCCCTGGAGGTCCGGATCGCCCTCGAGCAGAGGCTTCAGGCACGCCGAGTACTGGCTCCACAACGCCTGCCACAGGGCCAGCGCGTGCTCGGCGGCTTCCTGCTCGCGCTCGGTCGCCGGCTGAGGCTTGCCTGCGTAGCGCCGCGCGAGCTCGGTGTGCAGATACAGCACCGCTTCCCGCATCACCTCGGCGATGCGGGCGCGCTCGCGCGGGGTCAGCTCGGAGTCGGAAAGGAGTTTGAGCTGGCCGTGAATTGCCTCGAAGTGCTTCGGGATGTTGGACAGCGGCAGGCCGCGCAGCCACCGCGCGCAACCGTCCGCGTCGGTGAACGCCAGCGCCATGGGGTCGGCACTGGTCTGCGTGAGCGTGAATTCGTTGGTCACGGTAGCTTCCGTTGCCCGAGCGCTCACCAGCCCTGCTTTCGGTTCCGATCGAGCCGGCTCGCGGGGTCCGAACGAAACTTATAGCACAAACGCCCGCGGCGCCGTCGCCCGCCGGGAGGCTCCAGCCTGCCGGACACGCTGGAGCGCGAATATTCGACAGTTTGGGGACGCAATACGCCACCGCGCGCGCGGGCCCCCGAGACGACACTGTGCAACATGAACACGACATCGACATGGATCGTTCCCGCAGATGCTTCGCGCCGTTCCTTCGGGACCCGCCGAGCCCCTGATTTCACGCGTCCCGCCGAGCGCGGGGTCGAACTGCCCGACCACCCCTTGCCTCCAACCCGCGCTGCGCGTCCGCCGCGCAGTCGCGGGGTTTTTTTGGCAGCGAGCGCCCACTCGCGCCTCGTGCACTGGATCGTCAATGCCCTGTGCATCGCCTTGGCCGCGGTGTCGGTGGTTGCGGGCGCCGAGTTTGCCGGGCCGGTGCTCGACGGGAAGTTCGTGAGCAGCAATGCCGGCCCGGGACTGGTGGCCTCGACGATGCGTGCACCCGTCTTCCCGGGCTCGAAGCGCCGCTAGACTCGAAGCACCACTACTGCCTGGCGCTGCGCTCGAAGCCGGAGGGCGGCGGCTCGAAGTTGCTGCGAAACGGATTGATGTCGACGCCGCCGCGGCGCAGAAAGCGCGCATAGACGCTGAGCTTCGAGGTCGCGCAGCGCTCGCTCAGTTCGACGAACATCCGCTCCACGCAAGCCTCGTGGAACGCGGCGTGGCGCCGGTAGGAAACCAGGTAGCGCAGCAGGCCGGTGCGGTCGATGCGCGGACCTCGGTAGCGGATCATCACGTCGGCGTAGTCGGGCTGCCCGGTCACCGGACAGCGCGACCGGAAGAGCGCCGAATGCAGCGTCTCCTCTACGCTTGCGCCTCCCGCGACAAGAAAGGCCGGCTCCGGCACGTAGACCTCGACGCTCGAGGCGATTTCGTCGAGCGACTCGCCGGGCGCTGAATCGACACGGTAGCCGGTGACCTCCTCGACGGGGAGCAAGCGCACGCCAACCGCCGCGCCGCAGGCGCGTTCGAGATCGGCTGCGATCCTGGCCGCCGCCTCGTCGCGCCCCGCAAGAGGCTCCTGCGCGAACGAGCCGAGGTAGAGCTTGAGCGATTTCGACTCGACGAGGCACGGTGAATCGGCGGGCACGCGAAAGTAGCCGACCGCTAAGGCTGGCTTGCCGCCGGGCTCGAGCCAGGTGATCTCGTAGGCCGTCCACAAGTCCGCGCCGTCGAACGGCAGCACATCGCCGAGCCCGAGGCTCGCCCGCTGCGCGGCGCGCGGGATCGCGAAAAGGAGCGAAGGATCGTAGCGATCCGGGTAATCGGTCGGCTTGCCCAGAGGCGATTCGTCGGCGGCCATGAGCGCTGGTGATGCGCGGGCGCAGCTAGTCGAGTAGGAACTCGAGCGCCTCGTCGGCGACCTCGATCCGGTCGCGGTGCTCGAGCGCTCGCGCTTCGGTGCCGATCGGCTGACCGTTGACGCGCGGCCGTCTTCGTCCTTCGACGTGGGTGATGAAATATCCCCCGGGCCGGCGCGTGATCACTGCGACTTGCTCGCCGGGCCGGCCGAACGTGGCGATCACCCTGTCCAGGGCAATCGTCTGTCCCGCGCGGCGACCGGCGATGGCGCGGACCTGCCCGCTGGGCAGGTGGACGTTGGTCCGCCGCGCCGACCGGACCCGGGAAATATCGGATGAGCCGGGGCTTCGCGCGGTGTCCAGACCGGGCAGCCCCGAGATGAGCATCGTGCGCTCGAGGTCCTCCGCCGCGGCGCGCGGATTGAGATAGCGCAGGTAGAACGATCCGAGCTGGATCACATCGCCGTGCTGGAGGATGTGGCGCGAGATCTTGGTTCCGTTGACCAGCGTGCCGCTGCCGCTCTGCAGGTCCTCGAGGATGTGATCGTTGCCGACCGGGACGACGCTTGCGTGCCGCGCATCGACGACCGGATCATCGACCACCAGAGCGTTGTCGGGGTCGCTGCCGATGGCCACCACCTCCTTGTCGACGAGGCATTGCCGCAGCATGGTTCCGCCCGAGCTCAATACCAGCTTGGCCATCCTTCTAGCTGTCCCTTCAGCGCAGCCAGTCGAGCCAGCGCAGCGGCCAGGGGAGCCGACGCGCCCCGGGAACCGAGGGCTCGACCTTGGCGAGGATCACCGAGACGTTGTCGTAGCCGCCGTTGTCCTTGGCGGTCTGAATCAGGTGATTCGCCGCAAGCGGCAGGTTGGCCTGAAGACCGCCGACGATGAGCTCGATGTCGGCGTCGTCGACGAGGTCGTTCAAACCGTCGGAGCAGAGCAGGTAGACATCACCGGGGCGCGTCTCGTCCTCGACGAGATGCGCGCGGACCGCTTGCTCGATCCCCAGCGCGCGAGTCACGAGGCTGCGGTTGTGAGACTCCCCGGCGTCCGCGGCCGAGATCAGCCCGGCATCGACCTCGTCGCGGAGCAGCGAGTCGTCGCGCGTCATGAGTTCGAGCACGCCGTCGCGCAGCCGATAGACCCGCGAGTCGCCGATGTGGCCCAGAGCGACCCGATGGTCGTAGAAGAGCGTGACGGCGAGGGTCGTTCCCATGCCGCGATAATCCGGACGTGCCTGCGAGGCCTCGAATACCGCCTGGTTGGCTTGATTTATGCTTTCGTGCAAAGCTTGGAGCGGCGCATGCCCGGCGATATCGGACCTCAACCCGGCGGCACGGTGCCGCAGTCGATCGAAGACGATCCGCGTGGCCATGCGGCTCGCGACCTCCCCTGCACGATGGCCGCCCATGCCGTCGGCGAGGACCGCGATGCCCAGCTCCGGATCGGCCTCGATGCAGTCCTCGTTGAATTGACGCACGCTACCGGCATCGGTGAGCGCGGCTATTTCGATGAATCGATGCGGCATCGTACGCGGTAAACCCCATCGCCTGCGAAGCGAGCGCGCGGTGAGCGCGTGCAGCCTCCCGCCTGCGCGAGATGCGAAGTATCACATGCTGGCCGCGGGTCGCGGACGCGGCGGCCCGGATCGCTGAGCGGCGGCCATGGGGCACCAACAGCTCGGGCGGTACGAGATCATCGAGGAGCTCGGTCGCGGGTCGATGGGCGTGGTCTACAGGGCGCGCGACCCGATGCTCGACCGGGTCGTGGCGCTCAAGACCGTGGGCCTCGATCTGTCGCGGGAAATGGCCGAGGCGTTCGAGCAGCGCTTCTACCGGGAGGCCAAGTCCGCAGGACGGCTCAATCATCCGAACATCGTCACCATCCACGACGTGGGCAAGAGCGATTCTGTCGCCTACATCGCCATGGAATTCCTGCAGGGACAATCCCTGCGCGCGATTCTGGACTCCGGGGTCGTCCTTCCCGCCGACCGGATCGTCGACATCGCCGCGCAGGTCGCGGACGGGCTTGCCTTCGCGCACGCGAGCGGCATCGTGCACCGCGACATCAAGCCTCCGAACATCATGGTTCTGGACAACGGCTCGGTCAAGATCACCGATTTCGGCATCGCGCTGCTGCCGTCCGGCTCGCGCACGCTCGGCGGCACGGTTTTCGGCTCGCCCAAATACATGGCGCCGGAGCAGGTGGTGGGCCGCCAGGTCGACGGGCGGGCCGACGTGTTCTCGCTCGGCGCGGTGCTCTACGAAATGCTCACCGGCTTCGCGCCATTCTTCGGCGGCGACCTGGAGGCGGTGCTCTATCAAGTGATCAACGAGACGCCCGCGCCGCCGTCGAGCCGCAACCGGGCTCTGCCGGTCGTGTTCGACTACATCGTCACCAGGGCCCTCGCCAAGCATCCGCAGGATCGGTACGGCGACGCGCGCGCGCTGGCCGCGGACCTGCGGAATTTCCGCGACCTGCGGCCTCCCGCCGTGACGCCGCCCGAGCACCAGCCGCTCGAGCGTCGCGCGTTGCGGCGTCGCAAAGGCGAGATTCCGGTCGCGTTGTCCGCGCCCCAGTCGCCCGAGGAGCGCGCCGCCGCCGCGAAGATTGCCGAAGCCGTGCCGCCGGTCGCCGAGACGGCCGCTTCGGTCCTCGTCGCAGCCGATGCAGCCGCGCCCCGGCGGCGCAAGATCCTCTTCGTCGGCGCGTCCGCCGCAGTGCTCGTTCTCGCGGCCGTGTTCGCGCTCCGGTCGCCGGGCGCGAAGCGCACCGCCTCGGAGGGGCGCGTGCTCGAGGCGACGGCAGCGCCGGCTCAGCCGAGCGATGCGCCCGCCGAGCGCACCACGCCGCGCGAGGCGGAGCCGGTGGCTCAGGCCGTCGCGCCGCCCGCGGCGCCCGCGGTCTCGAGCTCGACACCGGTCGAGCAGCGTCGCGCGCCACAAACAGCGGTTGCCTCCAAGCCTTTCGGACGGCTCGCTCTCGCGATATCGCCGTGGGGCGAGGTCTACGTCGACGGAAAGAGGAAAGGCATCTCCCCGCCGATGACCGAGTTGAAGCTCGCCCCGGGCAAGCACCGGATCGAGATCCGCAACGCGAAATTCCCGCCGCACAGCGAGACGTTGAATGTGCGCCCCGGCGGCTACGCCAAGATCAGGCACAAGTTCGGGTAAAGCGCGCGTGATCGCGCCCTGCATACGGTGGCTCTTCGGAGCATCGCTCCTCGCAGCTTGCGCAGGCTGCGCGGCGCCCGAAGCGCCGAAACAGGCTCCGGTTTCGAAGCCAGTAGCCGCGCAGGCACCCGTCCCGCAAATCGCAGCGCCCGCGCCCCAGGCTTCACCTCCGGCGCCGCCGGCTTCGGTCGCGGCGCCGAACAAGGCCCAGGAGCAGCTTGCACAGGGTATTCAAAGCTACGAGGACGGTGCCTACAAGGCTGCCGCGCGCGAGTTGCGGGCCGCGCTCGACCTGGGGCTTGAGCCGGCGCAAGACCGGGCAGCCGCGCACAAGTACCTCGCCTTCATCGTCTGCGTTTCCGGGCGCGAGAAGGCGTGCCGGGAGCAATTCGGCAGAGCGCTCGACGCCGACCCCGCCTTCGAGCTCGAGCCCGCCGAGGCGGGAAATCCCATCTGGCGAGCGGCGCTGCGCCGAGTCAGGGCGGAGCGCGCAGCGAAGGCGAGAACGAAGTAGCCGTAGTCCTCGAGCGGAATCTAGACGCCCATCCGGTCCAGGCGCCGGTAGCCGATCGCCTCCGCCACGTGGGCGGCGCAAAGCTCTTCGCTCGTGGCGAGATCGGCGATCGTTCGCGCGACCTTGAGGATCCGGTGGTAGGCGCGCGCCGACAGCGACAGGCGCGTGAGCGCGCTCCTGAGCAGGGCCTCGCCGCGGGCATCAACCCGGCACAGCTGCTCGATTTCCTTCGGCTGCAACCGGGCGTTAGGCTTGCCCTGCCGCGCGTGCTGCAGGGCCGAGGCGCGCGTCACGCGCTCGCGCACCGTCCGGCTCGACTCGCCGGCCGGGTCTGCGCGCGCGGGCAGTGCGTCCGGCGGCAGCGCCGGAACTTCGATCTGCACGTCGATCCGGTCGAGCAGCGCCCCGGAGATGCGCCCGCGATAGCGCGCGACCGCGTCGGGCGTGCAATGGCAGCGACCACTGCGATGACCCAGATAGCCGCAAGGACAGGGGTTCATCGCGGCCACGAGCTGGAAGCGAGCCGGAAAGCTCGCCTGGCGCGCGGCGCGTGAGATGTGCACGCGCCCGGCCTCGAGCGGCTCGCGGAGCACTTCCAGCACCCGCCGATCCCATTCGGGCAGTTCATCC
>DATJVX010000067.1:0-210620 GCA_035501595.1 Casimicrobiaceae bacterium
GAGCCCACGGGAGCGGAGACGGAGCTGGTGGTGAAGGTGGGCGAGGCGCAACTCACGCTGGTGACGCACGGCCGGGCTGCGGTGCACCCGGGCGAGCCGATCGCGCTCACACTCGATCCGGCGATGGCGCACGTCTTCGACCACGCGACCTCGCAGCGGATCTGATTTCCGTCGCCGCTCGACGGCCGGGCTTAGCGGCCGATGCGGGCTTCCTGCGGATCGGCTTGTCCCGGCCCCTTGGACAGCGTCCGGAAAACCTGTAGCCTAAGACCCGTGGCAAAAAGCACGGCGACGCTCGAAGCGCTGCGCAAACGCCGCTGACTCGACCGCGCAGGGAGCCTCGACGTGAACCGTGACCGCTTGCCCGCCGTTCTGATGCTGGCAGTGCCGCTCGTCGCATGCACGATGCTGGAACCGCAGGAGGCGCAGGCGCCGCAAGCGCGGCAGTCGGCGGACCCGCAGACGGACAAGTATCCCCTGACTGGCAGCCGGACCCGGTCCGAGAGCGCGTTCGTCAGGTCTGTCGTGGGCCAGCAGCCGGTGGCGGACATGATGCAGCGAACCAACACTGTCTCGACGGGCAAGTCGGGGCCGTAGCAGTGCAGAGCCGAAGGTCGACGCCTCGAAGCCTTCCGCTCACCCGAACGAGACGACGGCCTGCGCATTCGCGGGCCGTTCTGTTTGGCGGGCGTCGCCGGGCGCCCCGGTCAGCCCGCACATTCGCTCCGCCGTCGATCCGGGCCGGGATCGTCGCCGCGTCGCGAAGGCGTCCTCAGCGGGTCGTCGAGCGGTGAGCGCAGCGGCCGCGCCCGCGCGGGGCGATTCGCGGCGGGCGCAGCTTCGCCTCGGGGTCGCCGGCCTGAGCCGGGCATTCGTGCTGATGGTGCCCACCTTCACCGCGCATCCCCGGGTGCGCCTGGTGGCCGCGGCGGACCCACGAACCGAGGCGCGCCGCCGGTTCGAGAGCGAGTTCGGCGCGCCGAGTTACGCCACGGTCGAGGCGCTCTGCGACGACGCCGACGTCGACGCGGTCTACATTGCCACGCCGCACGCGCTTCACGCCGCTCACGCCGTCGCGGCCGCGAGGAAGGGCAAGCACGCGCTGGTCGAGAAGCCGATGGCGCTCACCCTGCGGGACTGCGAAGCGATGATCGCCGCCGCGCGCGAGGCGGGAGTGACGCTCATCGTCGGTCACAGCCACAGCTTCGACGCGCCGATTGCGCGCACGCGCGAGCTCATCGCGGGCGGGAGCTACGGCCAGCTCCGCATGATCACGGCGCTCAACTACACCGACTTTCTCTATCGTCCGCGGCGCCGCGAAGAGCTCGACACCGCGCGGGGCGGCGGCGTGGTATTCAGCCAGGGCGTGCACCAGGTCGATGTCGTCCGTCTCCTCGCCGGCGGCAGGGCCCGCAGCGTCCGGGCGCACACCGGCGCCTGGGACCGGGGACGGCCCACCGAGGGCGCGTATTCGGCGCAGCTCGACTTCGACGGCGGCGCGTTCGCGTCGCTCACTTACAGCGGTTACGCCCACTTCGACTCCGACGAGCTGCTCGGCTGGATCGGCGAGCTCGGTCAGGCGAGGGATCCCGCCGGCTACGGCGCGGCGCGCGCGGCGCTGCGCGAGAGCGCGCCGGACGAGGTGGCGCTCAAGACGCGGCGTGCCTATGGAGGGCCGTCGATCGAGGCGCCCGCGCCCGCCGGCCACAATCAGTTCGGCCTGGTGATCGCTTCGTGCGATCGCGCGGATTTGCGCCCGCTGCCGAACGGCGTGATGATCTACGGCGACCACGAGGCGCGGCTCGAGCCGCTCCCGCCGCCGGCGGTACCGAGGGCGGAAGTGATCGACGAGCTCTGCGACGCGATCTCGGGCGACCGCGCGCCCGTCCACACCGGCGAGTGGTCGATGGCGACGCTCGAAGTGTGCCTCGGCATGCTCGAATCGGCGCGTTCGGGGCGCGCGGTCGCGCTTAAGTGCCAGGCAGGATTGCCGGCGTGATCGAGGCTGCGCGGGATGATGGGCGCGCAACGCGGAGCTGCCGGAGCCCGGCGGCGTAGCGCGACAGGAGACGGCTCATGTTCACGCACGAAGACAACGATCTGCTCTGCCGCGTGGTCGGCGAGGCGCCGATGGGGCAGCTCATGCGCAGGCACTGGCAGCCCGTCTGCCTGTTCGAGGAAGTGAGCGAACCGGACGGCGCGCCCGTTCGCGCGCGCCTGTTCGGCGAGGACCTGGTGGTGTTTCGCGACACGAAGGGACGCGTCGGCGTGATGGACGAATTCTGTCCGCATCGGGGCGCATCGCTCGTACTGGGTCGCAACGAGGACTGCGGCCTGCGCTGCCTCTATCATGGCTGGAAGATGGACGTCGAGGGCAACGTGCTCGAGACCGTCTCGGAGCCCGCGACGAGCACGCTCGCGCAGAAGGTCAGGCACAAGGCGTACCCGACCCGGGAATGGGCGGGCTTCGTGTGGGCGTACATGGGGCCGAAGGAGACGATGCCCGAGTTTCGGGCGCCGGGCTGGGCGCCGACCAAGGAGGCGCGGGTCAGCGTCGCGAAGGTGATCGTTCCCTGCAACTGGGCGCAGGTGCTGGAGGGCGCGATCGACTCGGCGCACAGCTCGAGCCTGCACTCCTCCGACATGGTGCCGGCGGACGTCGACGGCGCGAAGGCGACCGACAAGGCATGGCTGCGCCCTTCCACCGACAAGGCCCCGCGACTCGAGGTCGAGCGCGCGGGCTACGGATTCCGCTACGCCGCGCTGCGCCGGCCGATCGCCAACGCATCGACGCACGATTACGTGCGATCCAGCGTCTTCGTCGCGCCCGCCACCGCGCTCATCCCGCCCAACAATCGCTACAACGTCGCCAATATCAACGTCCCGCGGGACGACACCAGCACGGCGTTCTACTTCATCGCCTGGGGACATCCCGCCCACACGCCGGACCAGGAGGCGTGGCGCAGCTTTCTGTGCCAGCGCGTCGGCGTCGACCTGGACGGCGCGTACCGGCCGCTGCGCGGCCTCGAGAACAACTTCGGCCAGGACCGGCAGCTGATGAAGGCGGGCAACTTCACGGGCATCACGGGCTTCCCCAACCAGGACATCGCGATGTGGGTCACGATGGGCCCGATCGCGGACCGGACGACCGATCGGCTCGGTGCGAGCGACCTCGCCGTCGTCACGTTCCGCAGGCAGATGGTCGAGGCGGTGCGCGCCTTCCAGCGCGGCGAGCCGGCGATCGGCACCGGCGCGTGCGCCTTGCCCGCCGAGGTCTGCGCCTACCAGGCGATCGTGCCGAAGAGCGCCGATTGGAAGACCTACCGCGCCGATCCGGTATGGGGCAAGCCCGATTCCGTGCTCGAGCCGAGCTACGAGGTCTGACGCGACGTCCGGACGAGGAGAGCCAGTGTCGAAGCTCAAGCTGTCGCTCGCGTGCTGGAACTACGATCGCACGCGCGCGCTCATGGACGCCTCGGTCCAGCCCGACGGGATCGATCTCACGTACCTCAACCTCCCGGTCGAGGAGACGTTCTTCAGGATGCTTCGGCACCGCGAATTCGATGTCGCCGAGATGTCGCTTTCGTCGTACACGGTGTCGACGTTCCGCGAGCCCCGGCCGTTCGTGGCGATCCCCGTCTTCCCGTCGCGATCCTTCCGGCACTCGTGCATCTACGTCCACGCCGATGCGGGCATCCGCTCGCCCGGGGATCTCGTCGGCAAGCGCGTCGGCACGCCGGAATATCAGATGACGGCGCCGGTGTGGATCCGGGGCATCCTGTCTGAGCACTACGGCGTTCCGGTCGACAGCGTCACCTACTGCACCGGCGGGGAGGAGGAGCCGGGGCGCTCGGAGAAGATCAAGCTCGACCTGCCGGCGAACATCAGGGTCGAGCCGATCGGCAGGACGCAGACGCTCGCGGCCATGCTGGCGAGCGGCGAGATCGACGCGCTGCATACGGCGCGGATGCCCTCGACCTTCGCGGCAGGCGGCGGCAAGGTGCGCCGCCTGTTCGAGAACTACCGGCAGGTCGAGCGGGACTACTATCGCGCGACGGGCATCTTCCCGATGATGCATACCGTGGTCATCCGCCGCGAGGTCTACGAGCAGAACCGCTGGGTCGCGCAGTCGATGTACAAGGCTTTCGTCCAGGCGCAGCGGCGCGCCTACGACGATCTCTACGTCACCGCGGCGCTCAAGGCGATGTTGCCGTGGCTGACCGCGGAGGTCGAGGAGACGCGCGCGCTCATGGGCGACGACTTCTGGTCGTACGGCTTCGAGGGCAACCGGAAGGCGCTGGCGACCTTCCTTCGCTACCACCACGAACAGGGGCTCTCGAAGCGCCTGCTCGCGCCGGAGGAACTGTTCGCGCCCGAGGCGATGGAGTCGTTCAGGATCTGACTCGAGAAACGGCCAACTCGGTTGTCGCTCGCGGCATGCCGTCCGGATCGGCGGCGCAATCGTGTGGAGGGGAGACTGTGGATGCAACCCGATTGCTCGACCAGCCTCTGCTGGTCTTCATCGTATCGCTGGTCGGAATGGGACTTGCCGCGTGGATCGGCGGATCGTTCTCCCAGGGCCTGCAGGAACAGACCTCGGAGGTCCGCAGCGCCTTCGGAGTCATCCAGACGGCGACGCTGACGCTGCTCGGGCTCATCGTCGCGTTCACCTTCTCGATGGCGCTGAATCGCTACGACCAGCGCAAGAACCTCGAAGAGGAAGAGGCGAACGCGATCGGCACGGAATATTTTCGGGCGGACCTGCTCCCCGGCGTCGATCCGGCCAAGCTGCGGCAGCTGCTGCGGAGCTACCTCCGCGAGCGGATCCTGTTCTACACGGTCCGCGACTCGGAAGAGCTGGCGCAGGTCGGTGCTCGCACGGCCAGGCTGCAGGCGGACCTGTGGTCCGTCATCCGGCCGCAGGCGACGGCGCAACCGACGCCAATCGCCGCCCAGGTGGTCCAGGGCATGAACGACGTGTTCAACTCGCAGGGCTACACGCAGGCGGCGTGGTGGAATCGGATCCCGATGGCGGCGTGGCTGCTGATGACCCTGATCGCGATCTGGACGAACGCTCTGGTCGGCTACGGCACGGTGGGAGCCCGGGGCGGGCGCGGCATGCTGCTCTTCCTTCCGCTCGCGGTGGCCATGGCTATCGCGCTCATCGCCGACATCGACGCGCCGCGCGGGGGAGGTATCCGCGTCAGTCCCGTCAACCTCTTGAGCCTCGCGGAGTCGCTGAACTCCCAGTAGCCGGAGAACGGCCGCCGTCCGCAATTCGTGGCGGCGAAGGGCTGCGGCGCAGCGCCCGGGGGGCGTCGCGCGCCTAGCGGCCGCTCGTGCGCTGGAACCAGGCGATGCCGTCGGCGGTCCGGACGACGCTCGCCTCGCCTCGCGCGACCAGATAGTTGAGATGCGCGAGGCTCTCCCCGGTGGCGAGGCCGAGCAGGTGCGCGTCGCCGGCGATGTTTCGCGAGAACAGCGCGGTAAACACGTCGATCGCCCGCTTCGGCTGGTCGAGCGCCGCGCGCAGGCGGCCGAGCGAGGCTTCGTGCCCGGCGAGGAGCTGGTCGAGCCGCGCGTGCAGGCCGTGGAACGGCTCGTTGTGGGCCGGCATCACGAGGACGTCGCCCGGCACCTCGCGCTTGATCTTGGCGAGCGAAGCCATCCATTCGCCGAGCGGATTGGCGTCCGGCTCGGTGGGGAACACCGAGACGTTGGACGAGATCCTCGGCAGCACCTGGTCTCCCGAGATCAGCAGATTGAGTCCGGGGCAGTAATAGCAAGCGTGCTCCGGCGAATGACCGTTGCCGACAACCACGCGCCATTCGCGCCCGCCGATCTCGATGCGCTCGCCGTCCTGCACCCTGCGGTAGCTGTCCGGCAGCGGGTGGATCATCTTGCCGAAGCTGCCGAAGCGCGCGCGGTAGCCTTCGATGTCGTCCGCCGTCCACCCGGCGCCGCGGTAGAACCGCACGCCGTCTTCCGGCGCCTCGCGCATGGTGTCGGCGGTCAGCACCCTGCAGTTGAGGTATTCGAGCCGCGTCATCCAGAGGCGGCAATCGAAGCGGCGCGTCATCCATCCCGCCATGCCGACGTGGTCGGGATGCATGTGCGTGACCAGCACCCGCGTCACCCGCTCGCCCCGGAGCGCTCCCGATGACGCGAGCAGGTCGCGCCACGCGGTCGCCGTATCGAGGGTCTGCAGCCCCGTGTCGACGATCGCCCAGCCATCGCCATCGTGCAGCGCCCACAGGTTGACGTGGTCCAGCTTGAAGGGCAGCGGCATGCGAAGCCACAGCACGCCGGGGGCGATCTCGCGCGCCTCGCCTGAACGTGGCGGCTCGCCGCAGGGATAGGCGAGCGACGTCGCAGGCTGCGCGGCGGCCGCGATGCTCATGCGATCAGGGAGACGTCTTGCTGTCGGGCTCGGGGCGCGAGGAGTCGCCGAGCTCGCGCGAGATGAGGCGTTGCGTCGCGATCGCGTCTCGCTGCGCCTGCTCGGCCGTTCGGGCCGAAGCGGCGCTGCGCTGGCGCGGATCCCCGCCGCGAGCTGCGCTGGGGAGGTTGGTCGCTTCGCGGCCGGAGGGCTTGGGGGCCTCGGGCGACGCCTGCGCCTCGGGCGGCGTCGGCACGCTTGCGCTCGGCGGTGTCGCGGCGGGATCCGGAGCTTGCACCTGTGGGCCCGGTGACGGTGGCGCCGGCGCGGTCGCCGGCTCGGACGAGGGCGCGGGCGACGACACCGCGGACCGAGCGGGCGTCGCCGTCGGCGCCGGGCTCGCGGCATCGGCCGATGGCGGCGCGGCGGGTGCGCTCGTGCCCGGCTCGGGAGCCAGCGCGGGCCCTGGCGTCGGCACGGGCACGCTCGCTTCGGGCCTCGAGTCGGGATGGGCCGGCGGACGCGCCGGATAGGGCCACATCCAGTAGATGCCGCCCGCGATCGAGATCAGCACGGCGCACAGCAGCCATACGCGGGCGCGGCCCGGGTTGGGCGTGCCATAGTCGGTGCGAGCATCGCGCGGCACGATCAGCGCCGCGTCTTCGCGCGGTAGCGGATCGACCGCGAGCGCGGGCGCCGCCGCGGGCTCGTCGATGCGCGCCTCGGGGGGCCGCGCCGGTGCGGCGGGAGCCCGCGGCTGCTTCTCCAGCCGGTGGGCGAGCGCGATCGGCACGGAATCGCCCATCGCCTGCAAGCTTGCCGCGCCGTAAGAGGTATCGACCAGCGCGAACGCGGGCGCCTCCATCTTCAGGGTCGAAGCCTCGGGCAGGGAGGCGCCGCATTGGGAGCACCACGCCGCCGAATCGGGGTTGATCGCCGCGCACCGCGAGCACGGGCGGAGGTTCAGCTGCGACCCGCAGGCGTTGCAGAACTTCGATCCTTCGGGATTGCTGTGCGCGCAGAAAGAGCAGACAAGACGTGACATCGCGTAGGACACTCGATGCGTGCCAGCGCACCGACGCCGCTAAGTTAAGCCTTCTCGGTCCCGGCGTCCAGACGTCGCCTGCGGGCGACGCCGGCAGGCGTCGAAGCGGGAGCTGGCCCGGGATCGAGCCGCGCCGGCTGCGGGCGCGAGGCGTCGAACTCACTAACTTTCGCTAGGTGACAGGCGAGCCCCGTCCGATCTAGCGTTCGCCGAGCCTCCGCAGCATGGATACGGTATCCTGCGAACCGAGCCTCCTGGCGATCCATCCCGCGAACGCTTCAGTCGCGACCGAGCCCCTCAGAGGAGACCAACATGGCCCAGAGCCAGACGGTGAACGTCCAGACGTTTCTCAACCAGCATCGCTTCTCGAGTTTCCAGTGGCTGATCTTCGCGCTTTGCTTCGTGATCGTGCTGCTGGACGGGTTCGATACCGCAGCCATAGGCTACATCGCGCCTTCGCTCCTCAAGGAATGGGGCGTGGAGAAGTCGGCACTGGGGCCGGTGCTGAGCGCGGCGCTGTTCGGGCTGGCGATCGGCGCGCTTTCCGCGGGGCCGCTCGCCGACCGCTTGGGCCGCAAGCGCGTGCTCGTGGTCGCGGTGGCGATCTTCGCGCTCGCCTGCCTCGCGGCCGCGTTCTCCGCCGATCTGACCGAGCTCACCGTGCTGCGCTTCGTCACCGGCATCGGCCTGGGCGCCGCGATGCCCAACGCCGTGACGCTGATGAGCGAATACTGTCCGGATCAGCGCCGGGCGGTGCTCACCAACACGATGTTCTGCGGCTTCCCGCTGGGCGCGGCGTTTGGCGGCTTCCTCGCGGCGTGGATGATCCCGCAGTGGGGCTGGCGGAGCGTGCTCGAGCTGGGCGGCGTGACGCCGCTGGTGCTCGCGGCGCTGATGCTCTTCCTGCTGCCGGAATCGGTGCGCTACATGGTCGCCAGGTCGCACGCGGTGGAGCGCATTCGCGCCGTGCTGAGCCGCATCGGCGGGGGCCCCGTCGTCGCGACGGAATTCGTGATGACCGAAACCAAGTCGGCGGGCGGGAAGAGCGGCCTGGGCGTGGTGTTCTCGGGCTCCTACGCGGTCGGCTCGATCATGCTGTGGCTCGCCTACTTCATGGGCCTCGTGATCTTCTACGCGCTCATCAACTGGATGCCGATCCTGTTCAAGGAGTCGGGCATCGATCCGAAGACCGCCACGCTGATCACCGCGCTGTTCCCGCTCGGCGGCGTCGGGGCGATCTTCTTCGGCTGGCTGATGGACCGCTTCAACGGCAATCGCATCATCGCGCTGGGCTACGTCCTGACCGCCGTCGCGGTGTTCGCGATCGGCCAGGCCGTCGGCAGCGTGGGCATGCTGATGCTCGCCGTGTTCGTCGCCGGCGTTCTCATGAATACGGCACAGTCATCGATGCCCGCGCTCGCGGCCGGCTTCTACCCGACCCAGGGGCGGGCCTCGGGAGTGTCGTGGATGCTGGGCATCGGCCGCTTCGGCGGCATCGCCGGCTCCTTCCTCGTCGCGGAGCTCACGCGTCGCCAGCTCGGACTGCCTACCATCTTCGCGGTCGTCGCGGTGTCCGGACTGATCGCCGCGATCGCGCTCGTGGTCAAGCAGCTCGCGCACCCCGAGTCCGGGCCGGAGCATTCCGCGGCGCAACAGGAGGCGCACGACCATCGCGAAGAGATTCTCGGGCACTAGAGACGCGCCGGGAGTCCCTATGCGCACACAGGTCGGAATCATCGGTGCGGGCCCCGCGGGCCTGCTGCTCTCGCACATCCTGCATCGGCAGGGCGTCGAGTCGGTCGTCATCGAGAAGAACAGTCGCGAGAACATCGAGGCGATCATCAAGGCCGGTGTGCTCGAGCAGGGCACGGTCGACCTCATGAACGAGATCGGCGCCGGCGAGCGCATGATGAAGGAGGGCTTTCATCACGAGGGGATCATCCTGCGCTTCGACGGCCGCGACGAGCGGATCGATTTTCCCTCGCTCACCGGCGGCAAGATGGTGACGATCTACGCGCAGCACGACGTCAACAAGGATCTCATCAGGACCCGGCTCGCGACCGGCGGAGACATCCGCTTCGAAGCGAAGGACGTGAGCGTCTACGACCTCGACAGCAGCGCCCCGAAGGTGCGCTTTCGCAGCAAGGAGGGCGTGCTCGAGGAGATCACTTGCGATTTCATCGCCGGCTGCGACGGCACGCAGGGCATCTGCCGGCCGTCGATTCCCGCCGGTTTTCTCAAGGTCTACGAGCGGCTCTATCCCTTCGGGTGGTTCGGCATCCTGTGCAAGGCGCCGCCGTCGTCGGAGGAGCTGATCTACGCCATGCACGAGCGCGGCTTCGTGCTGGTGAGCACGCGCTCGCCGGAGGTCCAGCGCATGTACTTTCAATGCTCGCCGACGGAGAAGCTCGACGGCTGGTCGGACGACCGCATCTGGGCGGAGTTCCGCGCCCGTCTCGAGACCAAGGGCGGCTGGGCGCCTAAGGAGGGGCCCATCTTCAGCAAGACCGTCATCGGCATGCGCAGCCTCGTCGTCGAGCCGATGCGCTACGGCCGGCTGTTTCTCGCCGGCGACTCCGCGCACGTGGTCCCCCCGACGGGAGCCAAGGGACTGAACCTCGCGGCGAGCGATGCGCAGATCCTGGCGCAGGCGCTCATCGGCTTCTACAAGGGCAACCGCACGGACCTGCTCGACCAGTACTCGGCCACGGCGCTGCGCCGCATCTGGAAGGCGACCCGTTTCTCCTGGTGGATGACCTCGATGCTGCATACGTTTCCCGGTGCGGACGAGTTCCAGCATCGCCTGCAGATCGCCGAGCTCGACTACGTCACCGGGTCCAGGGCCGCCTCCACGGCGCTGGCGGAGAACTACGTCGGCCTTCCTATCCAGTAGACTCGAAGCAGCAGGGCGTTGCCAGCCATGGACCTCCATCTTAGCGACAGGACCGTCGTCGTCACGGGCGGCAGCAAGGGCATCGGCTACGCCTGCGCGGCGGCGTTCGTCGGCGAAGGCGCCCGGGTGACGATCGTCTCGCGCAGCAAGGCGAATCTCGACGCGGCGCTGGAGCGGCTGCCGAGGGGCGCGCATCCGGCGAGAGCGATGGCCGCCGACCTCACCGATCACGGCGAAGCCGAGCGCATGGTCGAGGAGGCGGAACAGGCGTCGGGCCCGGTCGACGTGCTGGTCAACTCGGCCGGGGCCGCCCGCCGCTACGCGCCCTCGGACCTCAGCGCGCGGGCCTGGCACGACGCAATGGATGCCAAGTTCTTCAGCTACATCCATCCGATCGACGCCGTGCTCAAGCGCATGGTTGCGCGCAAGCGCGGGGTCATCGTCAACATCATCGGCATGGGAGGCAAGGTAGCCGCCCCGGTCCATCTCCCGGGTGGCGCGGCCAATTCGGCGCTCATGCTCGCGACGGTGGGGCTCGCCGCGGCCTACGGCGCCGCCGGCGTGCGCATCAACGCGATCAGCCCGGGCGGCACGCTGACCGATCGGGTCCACGAGGGCCTGAGGGCGGAGTCGAAACTGACCGGCGTCCCCGAAGCGCAGCTCCTTGCCGCCAACGAGGCGAGGATTCCCTTGCGCCGCTACGGCGCGCCCGAGGAGATCGCGCGCGTGGCGCTTTTCCTCGCCTCGGATCAGGCGAGCTACGTCACCGGCGCCATCGTACCGATGGACGGCGGGGCGAGCTCGGTCATCTAGCGCGGCGCGCGCTCGCGCTTCGCCGCGCTCAACCGCTCGACGCGGACAACGGATCGTCCCAATAGGGCTCGGCGTCGTAGTAGGCGTGGAGCTCGAGCGCCCATTCCCGGTCGGCCATCTTCGGCCAGCGGCTCTTGTCGAAGCCGGGCGCAGCCTCGAGGCGCTCACGGCTGACGTCGAGAACGAAGCGCTCCCGCGCCGCGTCCAGCTGGAGCGCGCGCCACGGCATCGCGAACAGCTTGTCGCCCATGCCCAGAACACCCCCGAAGGAGAGCACCGCGTAGGCGACGCGGCCGGTGGAGACATCGAGCACGATCGCCTCGATGTTCCCGAGGTCGTCGCCCAGCGAATTCACGACTCGAAAGCCCTTGAGAGAAGCGGCATCCAGGACGGCGGGCGCCGGCCGGGAGATCCCGCTCGCGAACTGGGTGGCAGCCATGATCGTCCTCGCTCGTTGAACTTGGAAGCAGGATTGGCGCCGTCGCTGCGCTCGCTCAAGCGAGCGAATGCGCCGGGAAAATGCTATACCGGCGCCGCGGGGTCCGCTATCAGCGAAGCGCCGACAGGGGACGGGCTCGTGCTGCGGCTGGCCAACCATTGATAGGTGACGTGCGGCGAGGCTTGGGCGTAAATTCCGTCGCGCCAGTCACGAACACCTCGTACGGCCATCGGACCGAGGCGGAACCGCCGTAGAGATGGCTTCGGCCCGTCCAAGCCGAGGGAGCGGGATGTGAGCCCGAAGAAGCCCTTCACAGCCAAGCAGATCAAGGCGCTTCGCCTGATCAATATCGGCCTCTCGAATCAGGAAATTGCGGACAAGCTCTCGATCACCGTCGGGACCACCAAGTGGCACCTGCACCAGATCTTCAGCAAGCTGAAAGTCCGCAGCCGCACCGCGGCCGCCGCCGAGGCGCGCCGCCGCCACCTCATCTAGCAGGGCATCGCTCGGCCGGCGGGAAGCGTCGGCCCGGCGCGCATCCCGGCCGCCGGCAGACCCAACTTTCGTTAGGTGACGTCCGCGCCGCGCCGGACCTAGAGTCTTGCCCTGCGCTGGCTGTAGACTCGCCGTCGTCGCGGCGGAGGTGGCAGCGCCCCGCCGGCGGGATCCGCCGGATCGAGCCCACCGCGGCTGACAAGAGCCCTCGCGAGGAGAAGCGATGAAAGCAGACCCGAAGAAGGTCCAGGCGGTTGCGGCGCGATTGC
The DNA here is from genome assembly GCA_035501595.1 of Casimicrobiaceae bacterium. Taxonomy (GTDB): domain Bacteria; phylum Pseudomonadota; class Gammaproteobacteria; order Burkholderiales; family Casimicrobiaceae; genus PALSA-1003. Next base: position 12,334 of record DATJVX010000067.1, read on the forward strand.
GCAAGGCGGCTGAGACCGGCGTGGCGATACCTCCGATCCGCGACGAGCTCGCGGCCGGCGGCGTCGCGGCGGCGTACGCGGTGCAGAAGGCGAACACCGCGCACTATCTCAAGAGCGGCCGAAGGCTCGTCGGACGCAAGGTCGGGCTCACCTCCAAGTCGGTGCAGAAGCAGCTGGGGGTCGACTCTCCCGACTTCGGCATGCTGTTCGCCGACATGGCTGTCGCGGACGGCGAAGAGGTCGCCGCGGGCCGGGTCCTCCAGCCCAAGGCCGAAGCCGAGGTCGCGCTGGTGCTCGAACGCGATCTCAAGCATCCGGCCATCACGCTGAGCGAGCTCATTTCCGCGGTTGCCTACGTGCTGCCCGCCGTGGAGATCGTCGGCAGCCGCATCGAGAAGTGGAACATCAAGCTGCTCGACACCATCGCGGACAACGCCTCGTCGGGCCTGTTCGCGCTGGGTGCCGAGCCGCACAAGCTCGACGGCCTCGACCTGCGCCTTTGCGGCATGGTGATGGAGCGCCGCGGGACGCCGGTATCGATGGGCGCGGGGGCAGCCTGCCTCGGTCACCCCTTGAATGCCGCGCTGTGGCTCGCCCGAACGATGGTCGCGGTCGGCAGCCCGCTCAAGGCCGGCGACGTCGTCATGACCGGGGCGCTCGGACCGATGGTCGAGATCGCGCCCGGCGACGTGCTCGACACGCGCATCAACGGCGTCGGCTCGGTGCGGGTCGCATTCGCATCCTAGCCGCGCGGAGAACAGCCATGGCAGACATCAAGGGATTGGCCGAGCGCGTCGACGACGCGGCGAAGAACGCGAAGGAGATCGCCCAGCTCACCGAGAAGATCACGCTCGACGAGGCCTACGCGATCCAGAGGGAGAGCCTGCAGCGGCGCTACACGCGCGGCGAGAAGCAGGTCGGCATCAAGATGGGCTTCACGAGCCGCGACAAGATGGTCCAGATGGGCGTGCACGACATGATCTGGGGGCGGCTCACCGATGCCATGATCGTCGAGGACGGCGGCTCGACGTCGTTCAGGCGCTACGTGCACCCGCGCATCGAGCCCGAGATCGCCTTCCTGCTCAGGAGCGAGCTGGTGGGCACGGTCACGCCGCTCCAGGCGCTCTCGGCCGTGGAGGCAGTCGCGCCCGCGATCGAGATCATCGATTCGCGGTACAAGGCCTTCAAGTTCTCGCTGACCGACGTGGTCGCCGACAACTCGTCGTCGTCGGGCTTCGTGGTCGGCCCGTGGCACAAGCCGGACGTGGACTTCTCCAATCTCGGCATCGTCGTGTCGTTCGACGGGATGCCGGTACTGGTGGGTTCGACTGCCGCGATCCTCGGTCATCCGCTGCGCTCGCTGGTGGCGGCGGCGCGCTTCGCCGCCGAGGCGGGCGAGCCGCTGCGGCCGGGCTGGATCGTCATGGCCGGCGGCGCGAGCCACGCCGAGGCGCTCAAGCCGGGGCTGTGGGTCGAGTGCGAGGTCCAGAACCTCGGCCGCTGCGGATTTTCGGTCGTGGAGTAGAGCCCATGCCCATCGCGATCATTCATCTGATGGAAGGACGCGACGACCAGAAGAAGGCGCGGGCGATCGAGGCGGTCACGAAGGCGCTGGCCGAGACCCTCGACGCGAAGCCCGAGACCATCCGCGTGCTGCTGCTCGAAGTGCCCAAAGCCTCCTGGGGCATCGCCGGCAAGCCCGCGTCCGAGCGACGATGATCACCGGCGCCGGGTGGCGCGGCGCTCTGGGCGCCGGCCTGCTCGCGGCCGCGCTTGCGTGGAGCACGGCCTCGCTTGCCCAGGTCACGCTCAGGCTCGCCACGCAGACCGTCGCCGGGACCGCGCAGTACGACGGCGCGGCCCGCTTCGCCGAGCTCGTGAGCGCGAAGACGAACGGTCGCGTCGCGGTCAAGGTCTATGGCGACGGCGCCCTGGGCGGCGATCTGCAGATCATCTCGTCGCTGCAGCAGGGCTCGGTCGAGATGGCCCTGATGAACGCCGGGCTCCTCAACGGCATCGCCAGGGAGTTCGCCGTGGTCGACTTCCCGTTCCTGTTCGCGAGCGAGGAGGAGGCCGCCGCCGTGCTCGACGGGCCGATGGGGCAGAAGCTCCTCGGACTGCTCCCGCCGAAGGGCCTCGTCGGGCTGGCCTTTACGGAGCTCGGGTTCCGGCATGTCCACAACAGCAAGCACGCGGTCGCGGGCATCGCGGACCTGCGCGGGCTGCGGCTGCGCGCGGTGCAGGCGCCGATCGACATCGATACGCTCAATGCGCTGGGCGCCAACGCCGTGCCGCTGCCGTTCCCCGACCTCTATCACGCGTTCGAGCACAAGTTCGTCGACGGCGCGACCGATCCCCTGATCACCATCGAGGTCCTCAAGTTCGACGAGGTGCAACCTTACCTCACGCTGACGCGGCACGTGTACAACCCGCAGATCCTGCTGATCGGCAAGACGAGCTTCGACCAGCTCGCGCCCGCCGATCGCGCCGCACTCCAGGCGGCGGCGGTCGAGGCGCGCGACTACGAGCGCCGGATCGCGCGCGAGCGCACCGCCCAGGCGCTCGACAAGCTCAAGAAGACCATGCGGGTCACGGAGCTCGACGCCGCCGAGGAAGCCAGGATGCGCGAGGCCGTGAAGCCGGTCGTCGCCAAGTACGCGAAGATCGTCGGCGAGCCCTTCGTCGCCGAGTTCAACGCCGAGCTCGCGCGCCTGCGCGGCAAGAAGCCCAACTGAGCGCGCGACCGGGAGACCTCGCAGCGGCCGAAGAGACGCCCGCTGCGCTGCTATTCGCCCTCGATCCCGATGAGCCGCGAGACGCGGATCGCCACGCCCGGCCGCTGGTACTCGCTCATGCGCTCCTGCAGCTCGCGGTCGGCGATGGTCATCCGCTGGCGCAGCCGGACGTACTCGGCCCATGAGGCGATGATGAAGCGCTCGACGAAACGCCCTTCCTCGGCGAGGTCGCGGAAGATCCGCCAGCTCGTGGCGCCGTTGCGCCGCCGCGTTCGCTGCGCCGCGTGAGCGGCGCGAACAAAGGCATCCCGATGCTCCGGCGCAATCTGGTATTCGATCTGGATCAGCACCGGCCCGTCGTCCGGGAGCGGCTCGAAGGCGATCGCCAGGTCCGGGAGCTGGGCCCCGGGCGCGACGTCGGCCTCGCTCCCCATCTCGACGCGGTTGCGGCGGTTGGCGAGGTAGAGCAGCAGCAGCGCTCCCGCCGACGCCGCGAGCGCCACGCGGGTATTGGTCGCGCCCGCGAGCGCGCCCCAGACGGCGCTCCCGAGCGCAAGGCTCGCCTGGGTCGACACGAGGTTCATCGCCACCGCTCGGGCGCGCACCCATGCCGGCGCGGTGCTCTGCGTGCCGGCGGAGAGGCTCGCCAGGACACCGACCCAGGCCATGCCCGCGCAGCAGGTCCCGAGCACCGCGAAGGCGGCGACGCTGGCCGCAGCCACGAGGAGCGCGGCGGCGATCCACAGGAAGACCGCAGATACGACGATGCTGTTGAGCGAGCGGCGCTGCAGCTCGCGCGGAATCGACAGGGCGCCGGCCACCGCGCCGATGCCGAATCCGGCGGAAAGCAGGCCATAGCCGCCCGCGCCGAGGGACAGCTGATCCCGCGCGATCACGGGAAGCAGCGCCCAGAGCGCGCTCGCGCAGACGCTGAAGGTGAGATTGCGGACGATCAGAGAGCGCATCGCGGGCGAGTGGCGGGCGAAGCGCAGCCCGCTCATGGCGCCGGAGAAGAGCTTCTCCGGGACGCCGGGAAGCGGGCGCTCCCGGTTCCTCCAGCGGCGCAGCGCGAGCAGCATCAGGGCGAAGAACGCGGCGCTCGCGAGCAGCGCGCTGCCCGAGCCGATCCAGGCCGCCAGGGCGCCTGCGAGCGCCGGGCCGATCGCGCGGGCGAGATTCATGGCGACCGCGCCCAGGGCGACCGCGCGCGGCATCTCGGACCTCGAGACGAAGCCGTTGACGCTCGCCTGCTGGGCGGGCATGTAGAAGGTGAACCCGCCGCCGATCACGAAAGTGAGCAGCAGCAGCCCGGCGGGACCGACGATGCCGGCGAGCGCGGCGGCGCCCAGCGCGGCGGTCGCGGTCAGGAGCAGCAACTGCGTGATCATGATGAGCTTCTTGCGGTCGAAGATGTCGGCCAGCGTTCCCGCCGCGAGACCGAAGAGCAGCGCCGGGGCGGTGCTCGCGGTCTGAACGAGCGCCACCATGAAGGCCGACGGGGTGAGCGTGGCCATCAGCCAGGAGGCGACCGTTGCCTGCATCGTGTAGCCCAGCGCCGTCCCGATGGCGCCCAGGTAGAACAGGCGGAACGGGACGTGCCGCAGGGGCGAGGACTTCAGGATTCGCGACAGGAACGTGGCAGAATGAGAAGTCACGTCGGTCCTCGAGTTCGGATGTCGATGTGCAGGAGGCGCGCTCCCGACCGGGAACGCCCGGCGGCGCCCGCGCCCATCAAAAGTAAGTGTAAGCCACGGACAAAGCCGCTAACTTTCGTTAGGTGACTGGCCATTTTCGGCGACCTATCGTCGCATCCAGGACCGGAGTGATTCGCTCGCGCCGGTTCGCGCTCCGCGAACGCCCGCGGCTGCAGCCGTCGCGAGAGCGCGGGGCGGCCGAACGGGCGGGCATTCGGATCGACGGCACACCTGGCGGGCAGGACGCAAGTTCGAGGAGGAGATATCCTGGCGGTCGGCGGGACGAATCCCGCGCTTCGATCCGCCGCCGCACGGGCGGCCGCGTCACTTATGGCGCTCCCCTTGACGCTATCCTTTAACAGCTAACGTTTCAATTCGTCGGCCGGCTTCGCTTCGGCCCTAGGAGATTCGATGATCCCTCCTCGCGTAAGTGTCGACGCCATTCGCCAGAAGATCGGTGCCTATGCCGACAAGCGGCAGACCGCCGAGCAGCGCAGCGCGATCTACAAGGACCTGATCGGCTTCATCCCTCCCCGGATCGAGGCGCGCATCAACGTCACCGGCGCGCTCGATCCGGATCTGCTCGAGATGCAGGAGCGCATGCGCGCTCATGCCATGTACCCGAAGTGCTTCGACGTCAAGACCGCCCAGCTCATGCTCTTCGGCATGCTGCTGATGGACATGAACGACGCGGCGCCGCTGCACGGCATCGCGGCGCGGCGTGCCGGGGCCACCTGGGAGGAGATGCAGGCGGTGGTGAGCCTCGCCTTCCTGTTCCGGGGATTGTCGGCGGCCAACCGCGGCGCGGAGCTGTTGGCCAATATCGCGAAGCGCGAAGCGGAAGACGAAGCCGCGGCGCAGAAGAGCACATAGATAACGAGAGGCAGACATGGCGGACAAGAAGATTCTGAACTTCATCAACGGCGAGTTCGTCGCTTCGAAGTCGGGCAAGACCTTCGAGGACCGCTCGCCGGTCGACGGCAGCCTGGTGGGCGTCGTCTCCGAGGCGGGCAAGGAGGAGGTCGACGCCGCGGTCAAGGCCGCGCGGGCGGCGCTCGAGGGTCCGTGGTCGACGATGGACATCGCCAAGCGCAGCGAGCTCCTTTACGGCGTCGCCGACGAGATCAACCGGCGCTTCAAGGACTTCCTCGACGCGGAGGTGGCCGACACCGGCAAGCCGCACGCGCTCGCCAAGCACATCGACATTCCCCGCGGCGCGGCCAACTTCAAGATCTTCGCCGACGTGGTGAAGAACGTCCCCACCGAATCGTTCCAGATGACCACGCCGGACGGCGGCGCGGCGTTCAACTATGCGATCCGCGTCCCCAAGGGCGTGATCGCCGTGGTCGCGCCGTGGAACCTGCCGCTGCTGCTGATGACCTGGAAGGTCGGGCCGGCGCTCGCCTGCGGCAACACCGTCGTCGTCAAGCCCTCGGAGGAGACGCCCTCGACGGCGACGCTCCTGGGGGAGGTCATGAACAAGGTCGGCGTGCCGAAGGGCGTATACAACGTCGTGCATGGCTTCGGGCCCAATTCCGCCGGCGAATTCCTGACGCGCCATCCCGGCGTCAACGCCATCACCTTCACCGGCGAGACGCGCACGGGCACCGCGATCATGAAGGCGGCCGCGGAGAAGACCCGCGCGGTGTCGATGGAGCTCGGCGGCAAGAACGCCGGCATCGTCTTCGCTGATGCCGACTTCGAGGCCGCCGTCGACGGCATCGCCCGCGCGAGCTTCGCCAACACCGGCCAGATCTGCCTCGGCACGGAGCGCGTCTACGTCGAGCGCAAGATCTTCGACAAGTTCGTCGCGGCGCTGGCGAAGAAGGCGCAGAGCATGAAGATCGGCCGGCCCGAGGCCGAAGGCACGCAGCTCGGCCCCCTGATCAGCCACGAGCATCGCAACAAGGTCGTGTCGTATTTCAAGAAGGCGGTCGACGAGGGAGCGAAGGTCGTGACGGGCGGCAAGATTCCCGACATGGGGCCGGAGCTCTCTAAGGGCGCGTGGGTCGAGCCGACCATCTGGACGGGGCTGCCTGAGACCGCGACCGTCGTCCAGGAAGAGATCTTCGGGCCGTGCTGCCACGTGCAGCCCTTCGACACCGAGGCCGAGGCGGTGACGATGGCCAACGACACCCAGTACGGGCTCGCCACGACGGTGTGGACGACCAACCTCGCGCGCGCGCACCGCGTCGCGGCGAAGATCGACGTCGGCATCTGCTGGATCAACAGCTGGTTCCTGCGCGACCTGCGCACCGCGTTCGGCGGCTCGAAGGATTCCGGCATCGGCCGCGAAGGCGGGGTGCATTCGCTGGAGTTCTACACCGAGCTGCGCAACGTGTGCGTGAAGCTCGACGCGGACAAGGACGCCTCCGTCGAACGCCGCGAAGCGAACTCGCAGGCGGGCTGGGACCGCGAGCCCGGCAAGGAAACCGTGGGGGCGGACAAATGACCGGCGTCGTCGCGGCGGCCCTGGTCGCCCACGTTCCGACCCTCGGTCGGAGCGAGAACACGCCGGAATACCAGCAGACGCTCGTCCAGGCGGAGCGCACGATGGGCGCCGCCGTGCGCGAGGCCCTCAAGCCCGACGCGTGGGTGATCGTCTCCACGCACTGGATCTCGACCTTCGACTGGTTCGCGACCTGTCAGGCGAAGCACGAGGGCCTGTGCGTCGCGCAGGAAGCGCCGAACCTGATTCCCGGCCTGCCCTACAGCTATCGGGGCGATCCGGAGCTGGGCGCAGCGCTGGTCGATGCGTGGAAGGACGCCGGCTGCGCCGCGGTGCGCAACGAAGCGTCCAACTACCACTGGGACTACGGGACTTTCGTTCCGCTGCAATACATCGATCCTTCCGCCGAAGTCCCGGTGGTGGGACTGCCGGTGGTGCTGATGGCCGATCACGGCGAGTGCCTGCGCGCGGGCGCGGCGATCCACGCCGTCGCCAAGCGCCTCAACCGCCGCGTGGTGTTCCTCTGCAGCTCCGCCCTCTCGCACCAGCTCGTGCGCGGACGGCACAACTGGCCCACGCCCGAGCGCGTCGAAGCCGACAAGCGCTTCGTCGACTTCTTCAAGCGCGGCGCGATCGACGAGACCATCGCCGGCTTCACCGAATACAGCAAGAAGACAGTCGCCGAGATGGGCGGGCGCGCGCTCGCGACGATGGTCGGCGTCGCCGCCGCGATGTCGCGTGAGGGCAAGCCGATGGCGGCCCGCCAGTACGGCGACTACGCGCAGTCCTCCGGCAGCAACAACGCCGTGATGCTGATCGCGGACAGGGACACGCTGGCCCGCGTCGAGCAGCGCACGGTCGAAAAGCCGGAGAAGGCACCGGCCGCGAGCGAAGCCAAGCTCGCGGCTCTCGAGGAAACCGAGTGACGGGATAGATCCCATGTCATCCAAGCAAGACACCAGCAGCTCGCTCACGAAAGAGGAAGGCGTTATCCATGTCGGCGGCATCGACGCCGTGGTGCGGCTCTCGCTCGATCAGGTCCGGACCGACGCCCGGCGCGGGCTCAAGACCGGCATGTTCATCTCGGGCTACCGGGGCTCCCCGGTCGGGATGCTCGACGCCGCCTTCCTCAAGCAGCAGAAGCTCCTGCTCCAGAGCAACATCCACTTCGTCGACGGTATCAACGAGGATCTCGCTGCGACCGCGGTCTGGGGCACGCAGATGCTGCACGCCGTCGGCAAGCAGAAGTTCGACGGCGTCACGGGGATGTGGTACGGCAAGGCGCCGGGCGTCGATCGCAGCGGCGACGCGCTCAAGCACGCGAACTACACGGGCATCGACAAGAACGGCGGCGTGCTCGCGGTCTGCGGCGACGACCCGAGCTGCAAGTCCTCGTCGCTCTGCAGCCAGTCGGAGCCGATGCTCTTCCACGTCGGCATCCCGTCGCTGTTTCCCGGCAACGTGCAGGAGATCCTCGACCTCGGCCTGCACGGCTACCAGATGTCGCGGCTCTCGGGGCTGTGGGTGGGGCTCAAGATCGTGACCAACGTCGCCGACGGCACCGGCACCGCGGAGGTGTCGCCCGAGCGCCTCAAGTTCGTCACGCCCGACCTGACCTTCGACGGCAAGCCGTTCGCGCCGCGGATGAACCTCGGCATGAACGTGCGCTCCGAGGCGATCGAGATGGAGCAGTCGCTCTACACGCGCCGGATCGAGGTCGCCAAGCGCTACGCGCAGGCGAACAACCTGAACAAGGTCGTGTTCCCCAACCCCGACGCCTGGCTCGGCATCATCACCGCGGGCAAGACCTACAACGACCTGCGCCAGTGCTTCCTCGAGCTCGGCCTCGACGACGACGCGCTCAGGCGCTACGGCGTGCGCATCCTCAAGATGGGGATGCTGTTCCCGATGGAGCCCACGGCGGTCCGCGATTTCGCGCGGGGGCTGGAGGAGATCTTCGTCATCGAGGAGAAGCGCCCGTTCCTCGAGATGTTCGCGAAGAACGTGCTCTACGGCACGGCCAACGCGCCGCGCATCGTCGGCAAGTTCGACGAGGAGGAAAGGGAGCTGCTGCCCCACTACGGCGAGTTCGAGTCGGACGTGATCGGTCGCGCGCTGACGGGGCGGCTGTCGCGCAAGGCGCGGGTCGAGTCGGCCGAGCAGTGGCTCTCGCGGCTGGACGAGATCCACGCCCGCACCAAGATGCCGACCGCCGCCCGCACGGCCTGGTACTGCTCGGGCTGCCCGCACAACAGCTCGACGACCGCGGTCGAGGGCAGCCTCGTCTCCGCCGGCATCGGTTGCCACACGATGGCGATGTGGATGGGCCGCAACGTCGTCATGGGCACCCACATGGGCGCGGAAGGCGCGCAATGGATCGGCATGGCGCCCTTCACCGATACCCAGCACATCTTCCAGAACATGGGTGACGGAACCTACGCCCACTCCGGGAGCCTGGCGATCCGCTACTGCGCGGCGACCAATAGCCACATCACCTTCAAGGTGCTGCGCAACATGCACACCTCGATGACCGGCGGCCAGGAGATCACCGGCGCCGAGCCGGTCGCGAACATGGTGAGCGAGTTCCTCGCCAACGGCGTGAAGAAGGTGCTGGTCACCACCGACAACCTCGACAAGTACCAGGGCGTCACGCTTCCCGGCGGGACCGAGGTCTGGCATCGCGACCGCCTCGACGAGGCGCAGCGCGCGCTGGCCGCGGTTCCCGGCACGACCGTCCTGCTGCACGACCAGGAGTGCGCCGCCGAGCTGCGGCGCGCGCGCAGCCGCGGCAAGGCCGAGGAGCCGGTCGAGGTGACCGTCATCAACGAGCGGGTCTGCGAAGGCTGCGGCGACTGCGGGGTCAAGTCCAACTGCATGAGCGTCGAGCCGGTGGCCACCGAGTTCGGCCGCAAGACGCGCATTCACCAGTCGTCGTGCAACAAGGACTTCTCCTGCGTCAAGGGCTTCTGCCCGTCGTTCCTCACGATCACGCCGAACCCCGAGCCCGCTGCCGGCGAAGAGGGCAAGAAGAAGAAAAAGAAGGGCCGCATTCCAGCGCTCGAGCGCGCGCTGCCCGATCCGGAGAAGAAGGTCGACGACAGCCTCGGCTTCGGGGTGCACATCATGGGCATCGGCGGCACGGGCTCGGTGACCGTCGCGGCGACGATCGCCAACGCGGCGCGGCTGGAAGGCAAGCACGTGATCGGCCTCGACCAGACCGGCCTCGCGCAGAAGGGCGGCGCGGTCATCTCCGACATCAAGGTCACGCATCTGCCCTTCAGCGGCTCGAACAAGATCTCCGACGGGCGCACCGATCTCTATCTCGGCTTCGACGTCCTGAACGCCACCGATCCGAAGAACCTCGACAAGTGCCTGCCCGAGCGCACGATCGCGGTGGTGTCGACGACGCAGACGCCGACGGGGCAGATGGTGTCGAACCGGCGGACGTTCTTCCCGGTCATTCCGTCGCTGACGGCGGGCATCGATCGCGTCACGCGCAAGGCGGACAACGTCTACCTCGACGGGCAGGCGATCGCCGAGGGACTGTTCGCCGACAGCATGGCGACCAACACGCTGATGGTCGGCGTCGCCTACCAGGCCGGCACGATCCCGCTCAAGGCCGAGTCGATCGAAACCGCGATCAAGCAGTCCGGCGTCGGCGTCGAGCAGAGCCTCGCCGCGTTCCGGTGGGGGCGGATGGTCGTAATCGATCGCGACTTCGTCATGGCGGAAATCGCCAAGTACTCGCCCAAGGTCGAGAAGCCGCAGCTCTCGGCGGCGGCGCGGGCGATCGTCGATTCCACCGGCGCTCAGGGCGAGACCCGGCGGCTCCTCGAGGTGCGCGTCCCCGACCTGATCGACTACCAGGACGAGGCCTACGCCCGGCGCTACGCCGACGTCGTCAAGCGCGTCGTTGCGGCGGAAGCCAGGGCGGTGCCGGGCCAGAGCGCCCTCGCCGAGGCGGCGGCGCGCTATCTGTACAAGCTGATGGCCTACAAGGACGAGTACGAGGTGGCGCGGCTGCACACCGATCCGGCGTTCCTCGCCCAGCTCGACGCGATGTTCAAGCACGGCTACACCGTCAAGTACAACCTCGCACCCCCGGCCATCTCCAAGCGCGATCCGGTGACCGGCCATCTCATCAAGCAGCAGTTCGGCCCGTGGATGCGCTCGGCCTTCAGCATGCTCAGGCGCTTCAAGGGCCTGCGCGGCGGCTCGCTCGACTACTTCGGCAAGACCGAGGAGCGGCGCCACGAACGCCAGATGATCGAGGACTACATCCGCGAGCTCGACGAGATCTGTGCGAACCTCAGCCCGGCGAATCATGCCGCGGCCGTGGCGCTCGCCAGCATCCCCGACGAGATCCGCGGCTACGGCCACGTGAAGGAGAAAAGCGTCGCGGACGCGAAGCTTTTGCGCGAGCAGCGCCTCCAGGCGTTTCGCGACGCGCGGCCGCTGCGCCAGGTCGCCTGACGCCGCCGGGACCATCATGAATCCATTGAACGGCTACGACATCGAGGACCTCTCGGTCGGAATGACGGCGGCGTTCGCGAAGACGATCACCGAGGCCGACATCGTGCTCTTCGCGGGCGCGTCGGGCGACAACAACGCGGTGCACATCAACGAGGACTTTGCCGCGACCACCCCGTTCAAGACCCGGATCGCCCACGGCATGCTGACCGCCAGCGTGATCTCCGCGGCGATCGCCAACAAGCTTCCCGGGCCCGGGACCATCTACCTGCGCCAGAGCCTCGAGTTCAAGGCGCCCGTGCGCGCCGGCGACACGGTGCACGCAAGGGTGTCGATCCGCGAGCTGATCAAGGAGAAGAGGCTCGTGTGGCTCACCACGGTATGCACGGTCAAGGAGACGGTCGTCATCACCGGGGAAGCGCTGGTCAAGGTCGGCACGCGGGCGGGATGAGCGCCCGGACGATGCACGATCCGGGACGAGAGGACGCCTTGCTTTCCGCCGCGCCGCTGGCCGCGACGACGGCGAAGGTGCCGGCCCGCGAAGGGCCGCTGGGCGAGAGCACGCTGCCCGAGCAGGCGGGTCTGCATCGCGTCGTGATCGTCGGCGGGGGCGCCGGCGGGCTGGAGCTCGCGACCCAGCTCGGCAACAAGCTCGGCCGCCGCCGCAAGGCCCACGTCACGCTGATCGAGAAGAAGCGGACGCACTTCTGGAAGCCGCACCTGCACGAGATCGCGGCCGGGAGCATGGATCTCGGCGTCTACCAGACGAACTACCTCGCGCAGGCCCACTGGCACCACTTCCGCTACCGGGTGGGGGAAATGATCGGGCTGGACCGCTCGCTGCGCCACGTGATCGTCGCGCCGTTCATCGACGAGGACGGCGATCGCGTGACGCCCAAGCGTCGCTTCGGCTACGACACGCTCGTCATGGCCGTCGGAAGCCTCACCAACGATTTCGGCACGCCAGGTGTCCGCGAGCACGCGATCTCGCTCGAGACGGTGGCGGAGGCCGAGCGCTTCCACCGCCGGCTGGTGAACGCCTGCATCCGCGCCTACGCGCAGAGCGAGCCCCTGCGCCGCCACCAGCTCAACGTGGCGATCATCGGCGCGGGCGCGACGGGCGTCGAGCTTGCGGCTGAGCTGCACAACACCACACGCACCCTCGTCTCCTACGGCTTCGACAAGATCGATCCCGACAAGGACGTCAAGCTGATCGTGATCGAAGCGGCGGACCGGATTCTCCCGGCGCTGCCCCCGCGCCTGTCCGAGGCGGCCCGGCGGCTGCTCGAGGGCCTCAACGTGACCGTGCGCACGTCAGCGCGCGTGGCGGAGGTGATCCCCGAGGGCGTCAGGCTCGCCGGCGGGGAGGTGATCCACGCCGAGCTGGTCGTCTGGGCGGCGGGCGTCAAGGCGCCGGAGTTCTTGAAGGAGCTCGACGGACTGGAAACGAATCGCATCAACCAGCTCATCGTCGCACCGACGCTGCAGACCACGCGCGACCCGGACATCTTCGCGATCGGCGATTGCGCAGCGTGCCCGTGGCTGGGCAAGCCGGACGGCACGACGGTGCCGCCGCGGGCGCAGTCGGCGCACCAGCAGGCCTCGCACATGGTGAAGCAGATCAGGAACCGGCTGGAGGGCAAGCCCCTCGCCGAGTGGCGCTACCGCGACTTCGGCTCGCTCGTATCGCTCGGCGAGTACTCGACGGTCGGGAGCCTGATGGGCAACTTGAGCGGCAAGAGCCTGTGGCTCGAAGGCGGCTTTGCCCGGATGATGTACCTGTCGCTCTACAAGATGCACGAGCTGGCCCTGCACGGCTGGTGGAAGGTCTCGCTCGACACGGCAGCGCGGATGATCACCCGCCGCACGGAGCCGCACGTCAAGCTGCACTGAGGTCGACGCGGCCGCCGCGGCGCGTCCATCGCGAGGAGCGCTTCATGAGCACCACGCCCAACGATCCCCTCCAGCTCTTCACCAGCCTGTTCCAGGGAGGAAAGGGCCTCTTCGGCGGGACGGACGCCGCCGGCGCTGCCGGGCCCGGGCAGGACCCGATGGCGAGCTTCGCCGCGCTCACGCGGCAGATGGCCGAAGCCCAGGCGCAGTTCATGAAGCAGGCGACCGACTTCTGGTCGGGCATGGTCCCCGCAGGCGCCAAGTCGGGCGAGGCCACGGGAGCGGCGGCCGAGGACCGGCGCTTCGCAGCCGAGGCCTGGAAGAGCGACCCGCGCTTCGATCTCGTGCGGCGGAGCTATCTCGCGTACTCGGATTTCCTGCGAGGCGCGGTCGAATCCGCTCCGGTCGACGAGCCCACGAAGGCGCAGATGCGCTTCGGCATGCGCCAGTTCGTCGACGCGATGAGCCCTTCGAATTTCTTCCTCACCAACCCGGAGGCGATGCAGCTCGCGGCCGAGACGGGCGGGCAGAGTGTGGTGCAGGGCATGAACCTGTTCTTCGATGACCTCGCCAAGGGGCGCGTCTCCTCGACCGACGACAAGGCCTACGAGGTCGGCAGGGACCTGGCGACGACGCCGGGTGCGGTCGTGTTCGAGAACGAGATGATGCAGCTGATCCAGTACGCGCCGACGACGGCGCAGGTGCGCGAGCGGCCGCTGGTGATGATCCCGCCGTGCATCAACAAGTTCTACATCCTCGACCTGCAGGCGGAGAATTCCCTCGTCCGCCACGCCGTCGGCCAGGGGCACACGGTGTTCATGGTCTCCTGGCGCAACGCCAGCCCCGCGCAGGGCCACTGGACCTGGGACGACTACCTGCGCGACGGCGTCATGCAGGCGATCGACGTCGCGCTCGACGTGACCGGCGCTGACAAGGCGAACAGCCTCGGCTTCTGCGTCGGCGGCACGCTGCTCGCCTCCGCGCTGGCGGTGCAGCGCGCGCACGACGAGGACAAGGTCGCGAGCATGACGCTGCTCACGACCATGCTCGATTTCTCCGACACCGGCGAGATCGGGACGCTGGTCACGCCGGAGAGCGTCGCGGCGCGCGAGGCCTCGATCGGAGGCGGCGGCCTGATGAAGGGCAAGGAGCTCGCCTTCACCTTCTCGTCGCTGCGCAGCAACGACCTGATCTGGCAGTACGTCGTCAACAGCTACCTCAAGGGCAAGGCACCGCCCGCGTTCGACATGCTCTACTGGAACGCGGACAGCACGAATCTTCCGGGGCCGATGTTCTGCTGGTACGTGCGCAATACCTACCTCGAGAACAAGCTCTGCGTGCCGGGCGGGACGGTCCAGTGCGGCCAGCCGGTGGACCTGTCGCTGATCGACGTGCCGGTGTTCCTCTACGCCTCGCGCGAGGATCACATCGTCCCGTGGCAGACGGCGTTCGCTTCCAGCGCGCTGCTCGCCGGCGACACGACCTTCTTGCTCGGCGCGAGCGGGCACATCGCGGGGGTGATCAATCCGCCGTCGAAGAACAAGCGCAACTTCTGGGTGAACGACCGCGACGCGCCCGACGCGGATCAGTGGCTCGAGGCGGCGGAGAGCCGCCCGGGAAGCTGGTGGCCGACCTGGACCGACTGGCTCGGGGAAGAGGCCGGAGACGAAGTCCCGGCACCCCGATCGCCGGGCAATCGCAGGCACAAGCCGATCGAGCCCGCGCCCGGGCGCTACGTGAAGGAAAAGGACGCGTGAGCCGCCTCGCCTGCCCCTGGCCCATTGCCGATCGCCCCCCGCTGAGGAGCGAGCGGCCGGCGCTGCGCCCCACCGGCCCGCGGTAAGCAGGGAACACTGATGGACGCCGTCCTGCTCTCGAGACTGCAGTTCGCCTTCGTCGTCGTCTTCCATTTCCTCCTGCCCGCTTTCACGATCGGGCTCGCCTCCTACATCGCGGTGCTGGAGGGTTTGCACCTCGTCACGAAGAAGCCGATATTCCTGCGCATCTCCAATTTCTGGATCAAGGTCTTCGCCGTGTCGTTCGGCATGGGGGTCGTGTCGGGCATCGTCATGCCGTTCCAGTTCGGCACCAACTGGAGCCGCTATTCCGACAAGGTCGCCGACGTGGTCGCCCCGCTCATGGCGTACGAAGGCCTGACCGCGTTTTTCCTCGAGGCGGGCTTTCTCGGCGTCCTGCTGTTCGGCCGCAAGCTCGTGCCGTCGTGGGCCCACTTCTTCGCCGCGGTCATGGTGGCGATCGGGACGCTCTTCTCCACCTTCTGGATCCTCGTCGTCAATAGCTGGATGCACACGCCGAGCGGCTTCTCGATGGTCGACGGCCGGTTCTTTCCCTTCGACTGGCTGGAGGTGATCTGGAATCCGTCGTTCCCCTACCGGTTCATGCACACGGTGACCGCGGTGTACCTCACGACGGCTTTCGCCGTCATCGGGATCGCGGCGTTCTACCTGCGGCACAACCGGTTCCGGGCCGAGGCGAGCGTCATGCTCGCGATGGGCCTGGGGCTCGCCTCGGTGCTCGTGCCCCTGCAGGCGGTGCTGGGCGATCTGCACGGGCTGAACACCCTGCATTTCCAGCCGCAGAAGCTCGCGGCGATCGAGGGGCTGTGGGAGACCCGGCGCAGCCAGGGCATGGTTCTCTTCGCCATTCCGGACGAAGCGGCGGAGACCAACCACGCCGCGATCGAAATCCCGGGACTCGCGAGCCTGTATCTGCAGCACAGCCTGGAGGGACGAGTCCTCGGCCTGCGCGACTTCCCGAAGGAGGACCGTCCGCCGGTCACGATCGTGTTCTACGCCTTCCGCGTGATGCTCGCCATGTGGGCGGCGATGCTCGGCATTACCGTCTGGGGATGGTGGCTCGCGTACCGCGGCCGGCTGTACGACACGGCGCTCTACCTTCGGCTCTGCAGCTACGCGATCCCGGTCGGCTTCGTCGCCGTGACGGCGGGCTGGGTCACCACCGAGGCCGGGCGGCAGCCCTGGGTCGTTTACGGCTTCCTGCGCACCGCCGACGCCGTGACGCCCAATCTGTCGCCGGGCGACGTGCTGATCTCGCTCGCGATGTACGCGCTCGTCTACGCCTTCGTGTTCGGCGCCGGCGCCTACTATCTCATCAAGCTCGTGCGCACCGGGCCGTCGCTGATGCAGGCGGCGGAGCCGGGAATCGACAAGCGGCCGGCGCGGCCCCTGTCCGCGGCCAGCGCAGACTAGCCTGCCAGCGATGGTCATCGACCTGGTCCCGGTCTGGACGCTGATCCTCGGCCTGGCCGTGTTCATGTACGTGCTGCTCGACGGCTTCGATCTGGGCGTGGGCATCCTTTTCCCCTTCGCTCCCGACGAAGCCTCGCGCAACCTGATGATGGATTCGGTCGCGCCGATCTGGGACGGCAACGAGACCTGGCTGATCCTGGGCGGCATCGGCCTGTTCGCGGCGTTCCCGCTCGCCTTCGCGATCATCATCCCCGCGAGTTACTTCCCGATTCTGGTGATGCTGCTCGGGCTCATCTTCCGCGGCGTCGCTTTCGAGTTCAGGATGAAGGCGCACCGCAGCCGCTTTCTCTGGGACCACGCCTTCTTCTGGGGCTCGCTGGTCGCGACCTTCGCGCAGGGCGTCGTGCTCGGCAGCTTCGTGCGCGGCTACGAGGTTCAGGGGCGCCAGTTCGCGGGCTCGGTGTTCGACTGGCTGCAGCCGTTTCCGCTCGCGGTCGGCGTGGGGCTCGTCTTCGGCTACATGCTGCTCGGCGCGACCTGGCTCGTGACCAAGACCGAAGGCGAGCTGCAGCGCTGGTCGAGAAAGAAGGCCCGCCTGGCGCTCTACGCCGTCGTGGTCTTCCTGGCCGTGGTGAGCGTCTGGACCCCGATGCTGCAGCCGAAGATCGCGCAGCGCTGGTTCACCTGGCCCAACATCGCGCTCCTCGCTCCGGTGCCGCTCGCCTCCGCGGCGATCGTGGCCTGGCTGTGGCATTCGCTCTACAGCACGCGCGAAGGCACGCCCTTCGTCGCGGCGATGGGGCTGTTCCTGACCGGTTACGCCGGGCTGGCGATCAGCGTCTGGCCGAATATCGTCCCCCACAGCATCAGCCTGTGGCAAGCCGCGTCGTCGGCCAAGTCGCAGGCCTTCCTGCTGATCGGGACGCTGTTCCTCCTGCCGATCATCGTGATGTACACCGGGTGGTCCTATTACGTGTTTCGCGGTAAGGTTCGAGGTGACGCCGGTTACCACTGACCCGCGCGACGCCCGCAACCGGCTCGCTCGTCGAAGCCATGGAATCCAGGGGAACCGCGTCGCCGGCTGGCGCCAGGCGCGAGCCGCGATTCCCTGAAGGAGGAGCAGCAAGGAAGTGTCCGCCGCCTATATCCCGCTGATAAAGACCAAGATCGCGATGCCGCCGGTGCGCCCGCACCCCGTCATGCGGCAGCGGCTGCTGGAGCTGCTCGAGGAGGCCGTCACCCACCCTCTCACGCTCGTCTCGGCACCCGTCGGATTCGGCAAGACGACGCTCATCACGAGCTGGCTCAACGAGACCGGGCGGCAACCGCGCACGGCGTGGCTTTCGGTCGACGCCGACGACAGCGATCCGGTGCACTTCGTCTACTACCTGACGGCGACCCTGCAGGAGATCGAGCCGCGCGTGGGCCGGGCGCCGATCTCGCTGCTCGGCAGCCTCAAGATGCCGGAGACGAAGGACCTGTTCTCGCTGCTGCTCAACGAGATCGCCCAGGCGGAGGAGCCGATCGTCCTGGTGCTCGACGACTACCACCTGGTCGCGAGCGAGGAGGTCAACGCCTCGCTCGGGTTCCTGATCGAGCACGTGCCGGACCGGCTGCGCGTGGTCATGTCGACGCGGGAGGAGCCGAAGCTCCCGCTCGCTCGCTGGCGATCGCTCGACCGGGTGTTCGAGATCGGCGCCCAGAGCCTGCGCTTCTCGCAGGACGAAGCGGTGCTCTTCTTCCGGCAGACGATGGGCATCGCCATCGACGCCAAGGCCGCGCGCACCCTCGAGGCGCGCACCGAAGGCTGGGTGGCCGCGCTGCAGCTCGCCGCGCTCTCGATGCGGGTGCGAGGCGGCGACGAAGCGTCGCTCTTCTCCGCGCGGGCCGCGGAGACGTTCGACGGGCAGCACCGCTACGTGGTCGACTACCTCGCCGGCGAGGTGCTGAAGGGGCAATCGGCCGAGACCCGGGCTTTCCTGCACCGGACATCGATTCTCGACCGGCTCTGTGCGCCGCTGTGCGATGCGCTGACCGGGCGCCAGGACGCCGCGGAGCAGCTCGCCCGCCTCGAGCAGGCCAACATGTTCCTGACGCCACTCGACGATAGCCGGCAGTGGTATCGCTATCACCAGCTCTTTTCCGACTATCTGCGCAGCGCGGTGTCGGAAACCGAGAAGCGCGAGCTGCACCTCATCGCCAGCGCCTGGTTCGAGGCCAACGGATTCGGCGAGGAGGGCATCAAGCATGCCCTTGCCGGCGGCGACGTCGACGGTGCGACCCGCCTCGTGCGTATCCAGGCGGAGGAAACGCTCGCCCGCGGCCAGATTCCGACCGTGCTCTCTTGGCTGCGCGAGCTGCCGGAAAGCGTCGTGCGCACCAATCCCGACCTGGCGGGCTACAAGGCTTGGCTGCTCTATATGCGCGGGCAGAGCGCCGAAGCGCACACCTACGTGCCCGTGGGGCGCCAGGAGGAACGCGGCCAAGAGCAGACGCCGCACCTCGGGAAGCTGCTCTCCTTCCAGGCGTTCCTCGCGCTCAACTGGTCGGATCCGCGGGAGGCCATTCCGCTCGCGAACCAGGCGCTGCAGCGCCTCGGCGACGAGGGGTCGTTCTTCCACGCCTACGTCCTGTGCCTGCTCGGGCAGGCGCAGGAGCTCACCTACGACCGCCGCGCGGCGGTCAACACCTTGCGCCAGGCTGTCGCCTCGGCGCAGCAGATCGGCAATCGGATGATCGCCCTCGACGCGCTGGGCCATCTCGCGCTCATGCTGGCGGCGCAGGGCCAGCTGCGCGAGGCGGTCGAGCTGTGCCGCAACGCGACCGACGATCAGGTCAACGGCGACGATCACCCCCTGCCGATCGCGGGAGTGGTCCACGTTCCCCTGGGCGCCCTGCTCTACGAGATGGACGAGCTGCAGTCCGCGCGGCGCTCGCTCACCACCGGCATCAATCTGTGCGACCAGGTCGGCATGGCCTATTTCAAGGTCGAGGGCAAGTGCGCGCTCGCGAAGCTCCAGCACTTGAGCGGCGAAACCAACGACGCCTGGGCGACGCTCGCCGCCGCGCGCGAGGTTTCCGACCACCCGCAAAGCCCGCGCCGGCAGCGCCTGGTGGCCTTGACGACGGCAGAGCTCGAGCTTCGCGAGGGGAACGTCGAGGCCGCCGCGCGGGTGCTGGAGGAATCGCGCAAGCTCGCGGGACAGCCGCTCGAGAGGGAGTTGATGCTGCATGCCCGGGTCATGCTCGCCCAGCGCAATCCGAGCGGCGCCTGGAAGATCCTTTCGGCCCTCGAGGACAGCGCGTTGCGGCAGCGCAGCGACGGAAGTCTCATCGCGATCCACATCCTGCAGGCGCTGTGCAAGCGAAGCCTGAACCAACCGGCCGGCGCGCAGGAGCACCTCGCAGCCGCGGTTTCGCTCGCCGCCTCGGCGGGGTATCGGCGGGTGTTTCTCGACGAGGGCGCCCATCTTGCCCCGCTGCTCGACCAGGTTCGGCGCGTCGCGCCGGCCTTCGTCACCAGCCTGCTCGAGATCCCCGCGCCCGAGCAGAGCGCGCGGCAGGCCGGCCAGCTGGTCGAGCCGCTGTCCAAGATCGAATTCGAAATCTTGAGACTTCTCGACAAGGGCATGACGAATCAGGAGATCGCCGATCATCTGGCGATGACGGTGGGGACGACCAAGTGGCGGATGAACCAGATATTCGGCAAGCTCCAGGTGCGCAATCGGATCGAAGCCCTGGTACGGGCGCGTCAGCTGCGGCTGCTCTAGCCGGCCTCGATCTCATGCTCCCGGTACTATCTTTGGATAGGTGTTCCGCAGGCGAGGGCGGCAGGAGAATCGCTGGGCGCTGAAGCGCGCCCTGGATCGCGGGGCGGGCTTGCGCGCGTCGCGCAGCATCTGCTGGAGGGCACCATGATCAGCGGCAAGACGACTTTGATCGCGCATCTCGGCTATCCGACCGAGGCGTTCAAGGCCCCCATGATCTACAATCCGTGGTTCGAGAAGGCGGGCATCGACGCGGTCGTGATGCCGATGGGAGTCAAGGTGGAAGACTTCCCCGGCTTCCTGCCGCTGCTGTTCAAGCTGTCGAACATCCGCGGCGCTCTGGTGACGATGCCGCACAAGGTTGCGACGGTAGAGCTGCTCGACGAGGTGACGCCGACCGTCCGCGTGGCCGGGTCGTGCAATGCGATCCTCCGGCGTCCCGACGGCTCGCTCCTCGGCGACATGTTCGACGGCGCCGGCTTCGTGCGCGGCGTGCAGCGCAAGGGCCGCAAGCTTGAAGGCGCGAGCGCGCTGGTCGTCGGCAGCGGCGGCGTCGGCTGCGCGATCGCCGCGTCCTTTGCCGCCGCTCACGTCGCGCGGATCGGCCTCTACGACGCGAGCGCGGCCGCAGCCGGAGCCCTGGGCCAGCGCCTGAAGGAGAATTATCCGGATCTCGAGGTGGTGACCGGCTCCGCCGATCCGGCAGGCTACGATGTGGTGGTCAACGCGACGCCGTTGGGCATGAAGGAGGGCGACCCGCTGCCGATGGACGTCAAGCGGATCGCACCGTCGACCTTCGTCGGCGAGGTCGTGATGAAGTCCGAGTACACGCCGTTCCTCAAGGCCGCAAAGGACAAGGGCTGCCAGGTGCAGGTCGGCACCGACATGCTCTTCGAGCAGATACCGGCGTACCTCGAGTTCTTCGGCTTCGGCACCACCACGCCCGAGGAGCTGCGCGCGGTGTCCACGATCAAGTACTGAAGCGATGGCGTACGAGAGCATCCTCACCGAGATGCGCGGCCGCGTGGGGCTCATCACGCTCAACCGCCCGAAGCAGCTCAACGCGCTCAACGACGCGCTGATGAGCGAGCTGGGCGATGCGCTGGGCGCCTTCGATGCCGACGAGGAGATCGGCGCGATCGTTATCGCCGGCGGGGAGAGAGCCTTCGCGGCGGGTGCGGACATCCTCGCGATGAAGGACTTCTCGTACATGGACGCGTACCGCAGCGACTTCATCACCCGCAACTGGGAGCGCCTGCGAAGCGTGCGCAAGCCGGTCGTCGCGGCGGTCGGCGGCGTCGCGCTCGGTGGTGGCTGCGAGCTCGCGATGATGTGCGACATCGTGATCGCAGCCGACAACGCGCGCTTCGGCCAGCCGGAGATCAAGCTCGGCATCATCCCAGGCGCGGGCGGCACGCAGCGGCTGCCGCGCGCCGTCGGCAAGAGCAAGGCCATGGACCTCGTCCTGACCGGACGGATGATGGACGCGCAGGAGGCCGAGCGCGCCGGGCTGGTGGCGCGCATCGTCCCCGCGGACAAGGTCCTGGAGGAGGCGATCGCCGTCGCCGCGACGATCTGTGAGTACTCGCTGCCTGCCGTGATGATGGCCAAGGAATCGGTGAACCGCGCCTTCGAAGGAGGGCTCGCCGACGGCATTGCCTTCGAGCGGCGGCTGTTCCACTCGCTGTTCGCCACGGAGGATCAGAAGGAAGGCATGCAGGCCTTCGCGAGCAAGCGCAAGCCGACGTTCAAGCATCGCTGACGGGACGGCGGGGTCGAGGCGATCGAGGCTCGCCCCGCCTTTCGCGCCGAATCGAAGATGAGGAAATCGATCGCCACCGTTTCGTTGAGCGGTACCCTGCGCGAGAAGCTCGAGGCGATCGCGGCCGCGCGCTTCGACGGCTACGAGCTGTTCGAGAACGATTTCCTGTACTGCAACGGCTCGCCGGAGGAGATCGGCGCCATTTCGGCCGACCTCGGGCTCGCCTGCGAGCTCTATCAGCCGTTCCGCGACTTCGAGGGCGTGCCAGACGAGCTCTTCCGGCGCAACCTCGACCGGGCGGAGCGCAAGTTCGACGTGATGGAGAAGCTCGGCGCCCGGCTCATGCTCGTGTGCTCGAACACCTCTCCGCAGGTGATCGCGGACGAGGCCCGGATGGCGGCGCAGCTGCGCGAGCTCGCGGAGCGCGCCGCGAAGCGCAACCTGCGCATCGGCTTCGAGGCGCTCGCCTGGGGCCGCGCCGTGAACCTGTGGTCGCAGGCGTGGAGGATCGTCGAGCGCGCGGACCATCCCCATCTCGGCCTGATCGTCGACAGCTTCCACACGCTGTCGCTGCGCGACGATCCCACGGGGATCGCCGAGGTTCCCGGCGAGAAGATCTTCTTCATGCAGCTCGCCGACGCCCCTCTGCTGGTGATGGACGTGCTGCAGTGGGCGCGCCACTACCGCAGCTTTCCGGGCCAGGGGCAGTTCGATCTGGAGAACTTCTTCGAGCAGGTGCTGCGGGCCGGCTATACCGGGCCGATGTCGCTCGAGGTTTTCAACGACCTCTTCCGCGAGGCGCCCAACCGGGGGACCGCGGTGGACGCGATGCGCTCGCTGCTCTATCTCGAGGGCCAGGTGCGGACGCGGCTCGAAGCCAAGCCCGTGGCCGGAAAGAGCGTTCAGGGCGGCCGGCCGCCGATTCTCGAGCGCATCGAGCTCTTCGACCCTCCGGCGGCGCCGAAGCTCTCCGGCTTCTCGTTCATCGAGTTCGCGGTCGACGAGTCCTCCGCCGAGACGCTCGCCGCGCTCCTGGGGCGACTCGGCTTCCGGCGCGTGGGCACGCACCGCTCGAAGCAGGTGGCGCTCTACCGTCAAGGGGAGATCCACCTCATCCTCAACTCTGATCCGGGGTCCTTCGCGCGGAGCTTCTTTCTCGAGCACGGGCCCTCGGTCTGCGACCTCGGCCTGGGGACCGACGATCCGGTGCGCGCCCTCAACCGCAGCATGGCGCTGCAATGCCAGCGTTTCGACAGCCGCGTGGGGCCCCACGAAGCGCAGATCTGCGGCATCCGCGCGCCCAACGGGAGCGTCGTCCATTTCATTCCCGAGGCGCTGGGCGCGAAGCGCCTGTTCGAGATCGACTTCGAGCCAGAGTCCGACGACGGGAGCGCCCCGGGCGCCGGCCTCCAGCGCGTCGATCACGTCGCGCTCGGGCTTCCGCATGACCAGCTCGATACCTGGGTGCTGTTCGGCCGATCGGTTCTCGGGCTCAAGCCCGGCGACAGCCTGGAGCTCTCCGACCCTTTCGGGCTGATCCGCAGCTGCGGCGTGTCCAATGAGGATCGCAGCGTGCGCTTCGTGCTCAACGTCTCGTCGAGCCAGAAGACGAGCACCGCGCGCACGATCAGCGCGAGCGGCGGCGGCGGGGTGCATCACATCGCGCTTTCGTCGAGCGACATCTTCGCCTCCGTCGCCGAGCTGCGTCGCGCTCGGGTCGAGTTCGTGCCGATCTCGCCGAACTACTACGACGACCTCGTGGCGCGGCTGGACATCGATCCGCAGCGGATCGAGCAGATGCGCTCGCTCGGCATCCTCTACGACCGGTCGCCCGCGGGCGAGTACTTTCACATCTACAGCCGCAGTTTTGCCGATCGTTTCTTCTTCGAGATCGTGGAGCGCGTAGGGGGCTACGACGCCTACGGTGCGCTGAACGCTCCGGCGAGGATGGCCTCGCAGGCCCAACGCGCGCAGCGGGCGGCGGAATAGCGCTGCGCGGCCGCGCCCGAGAGCAGGACAAGACCATGATCGTGAAGAATCCCGACGACGTCACGCAAGCCGTGCTGAGCGAGATCGAGCGCTCGCCCGATGCGCGCTTCCGCGACATCATGAGCGCCGGGGTGCGGCACCTGCACGCCTTCGTGCGCGAGACGCGGCTCACCGAAGCGGAGTTCCAGAAGGCCTGCGCGACCATCGCGACCCTCGGTCAGCTGAGCAATGCGTCACACAACGAGGTCGTGCTGATCGCCGGGTCGCTCGGCGTATCATCGCTCGTGTGCCTGCAGAACAACGGCGACAAGGGGAAGCGCGAGACCACCGCCAACCTGCTCGGACCCTTCTGGCGGGCCGACTCGCCGCGGGAGGAAAACGGCGCATCCATCGTCCGCTCGCCCACGCCCGGCGACCCGATCTTCGTCACGGCGACGATCGAGGACCTCCAAGGCAGGCCCGTGGCGGATGCCGAGGTCGACGTCTGGCATACCTCGGGCGAGGGCATCTACGAGAATCAGGATCCGGACCAGGCCGACATGAACATGCGCGGCAAGTTCACCACGGACATGAACGGGCAAATCAGGTTCCGCAGCGTGAAGCCCGCAGGCTATCCGATCCCGGTCAACGGACCGGTCGGCGAGCTTCTGCGCGCACAAGGCCGCCACAACATGCGCCCGGCGCACATCCACTTCCTGATCTACAAACCCGGGTTCAAGACGCAGTTCTCGCAGGTGTATTCGAGCGACGACCCCAACCTCGAGACCGACGCTCAGTTCGGCGTCACGCGGGCGCTCATAGGCAGGTACGTCCGGCACGACCGCGAGCCCGCGCCCGCGCCGGACGTGAAGGGAACGTGGTACTCACTCGAGCACGGGTTCGTGATCGAGCCGGGCGAAGCCAGGCTGCCGAGGGCGCCCATCACCGGCAAGGCGAGCGGTGAGCCTCCCGGGGCGGTCGTGCTCGAGCGCGTGGATCTGCGCTAGGCACTTCGCGCGGCGCAGGCGGGTTGAGACCTCGGCAGCGCGGAGGAGAAACGATGTCCGAAGCACTTTACGAATCGCGAGCGCCGTCCCGCGGAGGCAGCGGTGGGGCGGATACGCGAGCGGCCGGAGCGGTTTCCCCGGCCGCAGCTCACTTCATCCACATGGGAGGTCGCAATGGCTAGTGCCGCAGATCATGAGCCACACGGCGTACACCAGACAAAGAAGGCGACCGCCAGCGGTTGGATCGGCTCGGCGCTCGAGTACTACGACTTCTTCATCTATGCAACCGCGGCGTCGCTCGTCTTCCCGCAGATCTTCTTTCCCAAGGGAGATCCGACCGTCGCCATCGTCGCGTCGCTGGCGACCTACGGCGTAGGCTACGTCGCGCGGCCGATCGGCGCCTTCTTCCTCGGGCACTGGGGCGACACGCACGGCCGCAAGAGGGTACTGCTGCTGTGCATGTTCATGATGGGCTTCTCGACCATGGCCGTGGGCGTCCTGCCGACGTACCAGCAGGTCGGCTGGCTGGCGCCGCTGCTGCTCGTCGTCCTGCGGCTGATCCAGGGCTTCGCGGTCGCCGGCGAGATATCGGGGGCGAGCTCGATGATTCTCGAGCACGCGCCGTTCGGACGGCGAGCGTTCTACGGCAGCTTCACGCTCCAGGGCGTGCAGGCGGGACAGATCTTCGCCGCCGCGGTGTTCCTCCCGCTCGCGCACTACATGTCCCCCGACGCGTTCATGAGCTGGGGCTGGCGGATTCCCTTCCTGATGAGCGTCGTCGTCGTGATCGCCGGCTACATCATCCGCCGCAAGGTCGAGGAGACGCCGGCGTTCACGGAAGAAGCCGCGCACCAAGAAGTGCCGAAGGCGCCGGTCATCCAGGCGATTCAGAACAACTGGCCGGACATGCTGCGCGTGATCTGCATGGCGCTGATGAACGTCATCCCGGTCGTCGCGACGATCTTCGGCGCCGCCTACGCGGTCCAGCCCGGGTATGGGATCGGGTTTCACACCGACGTCTACCTGTGGATCCCGGTAGTCGGCAACATCGTGGCGGTGATCGTGATTCCCTTCGTCGGCAACCTCGCCGACAGGATCGGTCGCCGGCCCGTGATCATCGTCGGCTGCCTGGTCTCCGGATTGCTGTCCTACGGCTACCTCTACGCGATCAGCATCAAGAGCGTGCCGCTGGCCTTCGGCATGTCGCTGCTCATGTGGGGCGTGGTCTACCAGGGCTACAACGCGATCTTCCCGTCGTTCTACCCCGAGCTGTTTCCGACGCGCAGCCGGGTGTCCGGCATGGCGATCTCGCAGAACATCGGCACGCTGATCACCGCGCTGCTGCCGGCGATGTTCGTCGCGGTCGCGCCGCCCGGGTCGATCAATATCCCGATGACCATCGGCACGATCACGCTGGCGATCACGGCGATCTCGGCGATCGCGGCCTGGACCGCCCGGGAGACCTACCGGATCCACATGAACGACCTGGGCAATCCGCACGCCGTGCCGGTGCCGAAAGCGGAGTACGATCGCCTCCGGGCGCAGTCGCTCGCCTCGGCCGGGGCCTAGGCTTCGCCCTCGGTAGCGCCGGACCCGCGCGGGTGGGTCCGGCGGCCGCGCTCTCGGTCGACCCGTCGGACCCGCGCCCGCGACGCCGCGCCGGCGTCGCGGGAGTCGAGGAGGCATCGTGCAACGGGCGCGACTCCGCGAATCGCTGCTGGGCAAGGCGCTCGACCCGTTCGGCGGCGAGACGCGCAAGCACGTCGCGCTCGTCGCGTTCATCGCCTGGATCGGGCTGGGCGCGGACGGGCTGTCGTCGGCCTGCTACGGCCCCGAGGAGGCGTTTCTCGCCCTCGGGCCGCACACGGCGCTCAGCGTCTACCTCGCGGCCCTGACGGCGGCCTCGGTGTTCGTCATCGCGGTCGCTTACAACCAGGTCATCGAGCTTTTTCCATCCGGCGGCGGAGGCTACAAGGTGGCCACCCGCCTCGTCGGGCCGCGTGCCGGGCTGGTGTCGGGCTGCGCGCTGATCGTCGACTACGTCCTCACCATCGCCATCTCGGTGGCGAGCGGCGTCGATGCGCTGTTCTCGCTGCTGCCGCCGTCCTTCGGAGTGGCCAAGCTCGAAGTCGAGCTCGGGCTGACGCTCGTGCTGCTGTATCTCAATCTACGCGGCATGAAGGAATCGATCCGCGTTCTCATTCCCATCTTCCTCGGCTTCGTCATCACGCACACGCTCCTGATCTTCTACGGCGTGGCTGTTCACGCAGGGCGCCTGCCCATGATTCTGGCCGACACGGCGTCGCAGACGCGGCAGATGAGCGGCCAGATCGGCTGGGCCGCGGTCGTAGCGCTCCTCCTGCGCGCGTACTCGCTCGGAGGCGGCACGTACACCGGGATCGAGGCAGTATCCAACAACGTGCAGTCGCTCGCCGAGCCGCGCATTCGAACGGGCAAGTGGACGATGTTCTTCATGGCGGTGTCGCTCGCCTTCACCGCGGCCGGCATCATCGTGCTCTACCTGCTATGGGACGCGCGCCACGTCGAGGGACAGACGCTCAACGCGGTGACCTTCCAGTCGATCATCCAGAGCTTCGGCTGGGGCAGCGCCGCGCTGAACCAGGCCGCGCTGACGCTCGTGCTGGCGCTCGAGGCCGGCCTGCTGCTGGTCGCCGCGAACACCGGCTTCCTCGGCGGTCCTGCCGTGCTGGCCAACATGGCCGTCGACTCCTGGATGCCGCACCAGTTCCGCAATCTCTCCAGCCGCCTGGTGACGCAGAACGGCGCGATCCTGATGGCCGGCGCGGCGCTCATCGTCCTGCTGATCACGAAGGGCGACGTCTCGGTGCTCGTCGTCCTCTACAGCATCAACGTATTCCTGACCTTCACGCTGTCGCTTCTCGGCCTCGTGCGCTACTGGTGGAACCACCGCAGCGAGAGCAAGTGGGTGCCGCGGCTGCTGCTCTCGCTGACCGGCCTCGCGGTGTGCGCCGGGATTCTCGCCGTGACGACGATCGAGAAGTTCGGTGAAGGCGGATGGATCACGCTGATCATCACGGGCATCGTGATCGCCGTCGGCTACGCCATCCGCCGGCACTACAATCACACCGCAGCGGCGGTCGAGCGCGCCGAGCAGCTGTATACGCCGCCGGCGGGTCATTTCGCGGCCCGGCCGCGGCTCGCACCGGACCGGCCGACGGCCGCGTTCATCATCGGCCGCAGCCGCAGCGGACTGGTGCACGCCTCGCGGACCGTGATGGAGCTCTGGCCCGGATTCTATAAGAACTTCCTGGTGGTGAGCGCCCAGCCCGTCGACGTCCGGAGCTACGGCGGCGAGCAGACCTGCGATCAGCTTCGTGCCAAGGGCATGAAGGACATGGAGGTCTACATGGAGCTCGCGCGCCAGCATGGCATCGCCTCGAAGTACTACCTCGGCTTCGGCGTGGACGGCGTCGACGAGGCGGTCAAGTGCTGCCGCGAAGCGCGCAAGGAGTTCCCGCACGTCATCTTCTTCGCCTCCAAGCTGGTGTTCGAGCACGAGACCTGGCTCACGCGGCTCCTGCACAACCAGATCGTCTATGCGATCCAGCGGCGCCTCGAGCTCGAGGGCATGCAGATGGTCATCCTGCCGATGCAGGCTCCGGCGCGCTGAAGACGCGGACGCGCCGGGAGATCGGATCGTGAGCGGCAGGGCATCGGAGTGCGACGTGCTCGTCATCGGCTCGGGAGGCGGCGGCCTCTCCGCCGCGCTCACCGCGAGCCAGCGCGGGCTCGACGTCGCGGTCGTCGAGAAGACGGAGCTCTTCGGCGGGACGACGGCGTGGTCGGGCGGCTGGCTGTGGATACCGGGGAACCGCCACGCGGTGGAGGGCGGGATCGTCGACGACGTGCCCGCCGCGCGGCGCTATCTGCAGAACGAGCTCGGGAGCCGCTTCGACGCGGCGCGCGTCGATGCCTTTCTCGACAACGGTCCGCGCATGGTGGAGTTCTTCGAGCGCGAGACGGAAGTGAAATTCTCCCCGGGATTGCGCACGCCCGATTTTCATCCCGCGTCGGAGGGCGCCGGGGTCGGGCGCGGGATCACCGCGGTGCCCTTCGACGGCCGCGAGCTCGGCAAGCTGCTCGCGAAGCTCCGGCCCCCGCTGCCGGAGATCACGGTCTATGGCATGGCCATCGCCGCAGGCACCGACCTGCAGCACTTCATGAACGCGACGCGCTCGCCCGGGTCCGCGTGGCACGCCGGCAAGCGATTCGCCGCCCACGGCTTCCACCTGCTGCGCGACGGTCGCAGCGTGCACCTCGTCAACGGCAACGCCCTGGTGGCGCGGCTGCTCTACTCCGCGGCGCGTCGCTGCATCCCGATGTTCAACCACGCCTGCGCTGTCGAGCTGCTCACGGCGGACGGCGCGGTGACCGGCGCGGTCGTGGAGATCAAGGGCAAGCGCGTGCGCGTGACGACCCGGCGCGGCGTGGTTCTCGCGGCCGGCGGCTTTCCGCACGACGTCGCGCGCCGCCGCGCGCTCTTCCCGCACGCGCCCACGGGTCGCGAGCACTGGTCCGCGGCGCCGCCGACCAACACCGGCGACGGCCTGCGCCTGGCGGAGGCTGTGGGCGCGGCGATCGACACGGAGCTGCAGCACCCGGCCGCGTGGGCGCCAGTGTCGGAGGTCCGGCACCCGGATGGGCGCCTCGGCATCTTCCCGCATCTCATCGACCGCGCGAAGCCGGGCGTGGTCGCGGTCAGGGCGGACGGGCGCAGGTTCGTCAACGAAGCCGGCTCCTATTGCGATTTCGTGGCGGCGCTGCAGCAGGCCACGGCCGAGGGGGAAGAGGTCGCTGCGTATCTTCTCGCCGATCATCCGACGCTTCGTCGCTACGGGCTGGGCTACGCCAAGCCGTTTCCCTTCCAGCTCGCGCCGCATCTGCGCTCGGGCTACTTGAAGCGCGGCGCGACGCTGCGTGAGCTCGCACTCGCCTGCGGCATTGCTCCGGAGGCGCTCGAGCGTACCATCGCCGACTACAATCGCCATGCCCGCAGCGGAGAGGATCCCGCCTTCGGTCGCGGTACGACGCCGTTCAATCGCGCAGGGGGTGACCCGAAGGTCGAACCCAACCCCTGCGTCGCAGCGGTCGAGCGGGCGCCGTTCTACGCGGTGAAGGTTTTGCCCGGCAGCCTGGGAACCTTCGCGGGCGTCAAGACCGACGCGCGTGCCCGGGCGCTGCGAAGCGACGGCACGCCGGTCCGGGGGCTTTACGCCGTCGGCAGCGACATGGCGAGCATCATGGCCGGCTGCTATCCGGCGGGAGGCATCACGCTGGGTCCGGCGATGACCTTCGGCTTCATCGCCGGTGAGGACCTGGCCGCCGCCGGCCGCGACGGCGCCCCCGCCGCGGCCGTTTGCGGCATCGATCGCACTGCACCCGAGGAGCTGCGATGACACGCTACGAAGTGGCAACGCTCTCGATCCAGACCGGAACCGCGGGGAAGGCGCTCGCCGGCATCGAGCGCTATCTCGCGGCCAACGCGGGACGCGCCAAGCTGTTCGCGGTGTGGACCGCGGAGATCGGAGCACTCAACCGGGTCCAGGTGCTGCGCGGATTCGAGAGCAGCGACGCGCTGGACGCGGAGCGGGCGCGGATGCTCGAAAGCGGCGATCTCTTCGGCGCGACCGACATCCTGACCGATCTGGCGCTCGATACCTATGCGCCGTTTCCTTTTTTCGCCCCGCTCGCGCCGGGCGCGTTCGGCGCGATCTACGAAGTGCGCATCTACCGCATCAAGCCCGCCGGCCTGCGGCCCGTCCTCGACGCATGGAAGGAGGCGATCGCGGCCCGCCAGAAGCTCTCGCCTATTCTCCTCGCCGCGTATGCGCTCAACGGCTCGACCCCGCGGATGATCCACATCTGCCCGTATTCCGGCGTCGACGAGCGCACGCGCATCCGCGCCAACGCGGTGAGCGCGGGCATCTGGCCGCCCAAGGGCGGTCCGGACTGGCTGGGAAGCATGGAATCCACCGTTTTCGTTCCCGCGAAATTCTCGCCGCTGCACTGATCCCGCCATGTCCCATCCGATCGGTCTCGCCGCGCTGACGGTCCTCGAGCTCGCTCCTCCCGACATGGTGTCCTGCGCCGCTGACGCGGGATTCGATTGCGTGGGCTTGCGGCTCATTCCCGCGACCGCCGAGGAAATCCAGCACCCGATGATCGGCGACACGCCGCTCGTTCGCGAGACAGGGCGGCGCCTCGAGCAGACGGGGATGCGCGTGCTCGATATCGAGATCTTCCGCCTGCGTCCCGACACGGTCGTCGCCGACTACGATCCGCCGCTCGCCACCGGCGCGCGCCTCGGGGCGACCCAGGCGCTGGTCGCAGGCAACGACCCGGTGGAATCGCGGCTCGCGGAGCATTTCGCCGCATTCTGCGAGCTCGCCGAGCGCTATGGCATCGGCGCCAATCTCGAGCCGATGCCCTGGACCGACTGCCAGAACTTCGCCAAGGGCGTGCGCATCGTGAAAGCCGCCGCTCACGCCAACGGCGGCGTGCTGATCGATCCGATCCATTTCGACCGCGGCGGGAGTACCGCCGCGGAGATTCCGGCCGTGCCGCGGACGCTCTTCCGCTACGCGCAGCTCTGCGACGCGCCGGCGGAGCGGCCGACCGACGTCAAGGGGCTTCTCCACCAGGCGCGTGCGGAGCGATTGATGCCGGGCGACGGCGGGCTCGATCTCCGCGGCATCCTCCGCGCGCTGCCCGCGGACCTCCCGCTCAGCCTGGAGATCCCGATGGAGACACTCGCGAAGAGCGTTCCGGCCGTGAAGCGCACCCGGCAGATGCTCGACAAGACGCGAGCGCTGCTCGCGTCGCTTTGATGCCCTAACTTTCGTCGGGTGACGGGCGAAACCCCGATCGTCTAGGCTTCCTCATGGCTCTTACGCGGACGCAGGCGCGATGACCAAGCTGCGCATCGCCGTCGCCGGTGCCGGGCTCATCGGCTTGCGTCACATCGAGGAGACGCAGAAGAGCGCCTCCGCGCGGCTCTCGGCGATCGTCGATCCGTCGCCCAGGGCGGCGGAGGTCGCCCGGAAGGAAGGCGTTCCGCTGTACGGGACGCTCGACGAGCTGCTCGCGAAGGATCGACCCGACGGCATCGTCCTGGCGACGCCGAACCGGATGCACGTCGAGCAGGCGCTGCAGTGCGTCGCCGCGGGCATACCGGTGCTGGTGGAGAAGCCGATCGCGCCCACGCTCGCGGAGGGCAAGCGCCTGGTCGATGCGGCCGAGCGGTCGGACGCGAAGCTGCTCGTCGGCCATCATCGGCCGCACAGCCCGATCCTCCGCAAGGCCGTGGAGACGATCCGCTCCGGCATGCTCGGGCCGATCGTCGGCGTGATCGGCAGCGCGGTGTTCTTCAAGCCGGATGTCTACTTCGACGGCCCGAACGCCTGGCGCAAGGCGCCCGGAGGCGGTCCGGTCCTGATCAACATGATCCACGAGGTCGGCAACCTGCGCGCGATGGTCGGGGAGATCGTCGCGGTTCAGGCATTCGCCTCGAATGCGACGCGCCAGTTCGCCGTCGAGGACACGGTGGCGATCAACCTGCGCTTCGACAACGGCGCGCTGGGGACCTTCCTGCTGTCCGACACCGCGGCTTCGCCGCGGAGCTGGGAGCAGACGACGCAAGAGAACAAGGACTACGCGAGCTATCCCGACGAGGACGCCTACGTCGTGATGGGCACCGACGGCTCGCTGGCCGTTCCGAGCATGCGCCTGAAGTACTACGCGAAGAAGGAAGAACGCTCCTGGTACAAGCCGTTCATGGAGAAAACGATCCTGCTCGATCGCGCGGATCCGCTCGCGCTGCAGATCGAGCACTTCGCCGCGGTGATCCGCGGCGACGCCGAGCCGCTGGTGACGGGCCGCGACGGGTTGCAGAACTTGCGCGTGACCGAAGCCATCGTCGAGGCGGCGAAAACCGGCAAGGCCGTCAACATCGACATCGAGTAACCGGAGTCCACATGAAAAAATTCCTGATGCTCCACGGCATCAACCACAACATGTTCGGGAAGCGCGATCCCAAGCAATACGGGACGATCACCCTCAAGCAGATCGACGGCGAGTTGCAGGCGCTGGCCAAGGAGCTCGGGGTCAAGGTGACGAGCTACCAGACCAACAGCGAGGGCGACATGTGCGAGAAGATCCACCAGGCCTACCAGGACAAGGTGGACGGGGTGATGCTCAACGCCGGCGCCTGGACGCACTACAGCTACGGCATCCGCGACGCGCTCGCGATCCTGACCTGTCCGGTGGTCGAGCTGCACATGTCGAACATCCACGCGCGCGAGGAGTTCCGGCACAAGTCGGTGTTCGCCGAGATCATCCTGGGGCAGATCTCGGGCTTCGGCGTCGACAGCTACCTGCTCGCGCTGCGCGCGGCGGTGTCGGCGGCGAGCAAGCGCTAGAGCACGGCCGCGATTGCGGCGGGCGCGCGCGGGCGAGTTGAACGCGCACGAAAAGGCCGGCCGCGAAGGCCGGCTTCCGTGCCGCCATGCTCTTGCGTCGTCTAGCGGTGGGGCGCGCCGTAAACCAGGGTCATCGCCTCTCCCGCGCTCCTGAGCGCCTTGCGAACGCGAGAGGTTGCCGCAAGGGTGAGGTTTCCGAGCAGCAGCGCCTCGTGCATGCCCTGAAGAGCGCGCGCCCTCTCGAGCGTGTTCATCGTGTCGACAACTCGATCGGCTTGCTTGCGTTCCATCGCCTGTGCTCCTTATCGTGATGGCGGCTCGAATGACGCTGCGCCGCACCACGACAAGATAGGCATCCACCGGTCCCCGTTCCAATCGTATTTTCGAATCCCGGGCATCGGCGGCTTCGATGGAGCCGATATTCCATCGGGTTCTGACACCGTGCCGCACGAGCGTGGGTCGCTCGCGAGGCGCCGCGATCGCGGCGGGATCGTCAGCGCCCCGGCGTTTCGCCCGAACGGCTGGCTTCGAACAGGAACCAGGCGCGGCGCTCCGCTTCGTCGATCCAGACTTCGAGCATGCTCGCCGTGGCGATGTCACCGTGCTCGTCGCATACCCCGTGGGCCTCGCGCATGCGATCGGCGAGCCGCGAGTTGTCCTCGCGCAGCTCGGCCAGCATGTCGAGCGGGGTGACGTAGTCGGCATCGTTGTCGGCGACGCGCTGCAGGCGGCCGATGTGGCCGATCGAGCGCAGCGTCGTCCCGCCGAGCTTGCGCACGCGCTCTGCGATAGGGTCGGTGGTCGCGTAGAGCTGGTCGGCCTGCTCGTCGAGCAGGAGGTGGTAGTCGCGAAAGTGCGGACCCGAGACGTGCCAGTGGAAGTTCTTGGTCTTGAGGTACGTCGCGAAGAGATCGGCCAGCAGCGCATTGAGCGCGCCGGCGATGTCGCGCGCCGCGTCGGCTCCCAGGCTGTTCGGCGTGCGCAAGCGCGCAGTGCGGCGGGAAGCAACCGTCTTGTCGTTCATGGTTTCGCTGTCCTTTCGGAGTGGTTCGACGGAGGGCCCGCGGCGTGCCCGACGCGCGGGTCGGAATCGGATGGCCGATGTTGGCTCGGCCATCGCTCGCGGTCAATCCCGGAGGGGTCGATCGCGCCGGGGCGCCTCGAGCGGCCGAGACGCCGGCAGGCTTCCAGCGCCCGCCGTCATGAATCTGTAACGGGACCCGGCCAAGATCCGCCTGACCATGGCAGGGGCCGATCATGTCCGTGATGTGCATGGGTAGAACCCGCGTCCTGGAGCAGCTCGGGGAGAAGCAGGATTTCGAAGCCGAGCTGAGCCGGCGCGGATTCCGCCACGAGGACTTTTCCCTGCATGTTCTGCCTGAACGGACCTCTGCCGGCGGCGCAGGATGGGATCCGCGCTACGAAGTGAGCGTCAGCCACGCCCCGACGCGGACGGTGAGAGTCTACAAGGCGGGACCGCGCGAGGACTGGGTCGGACGATTCGCCAAGGATCTCGTCCGCGGACTGTACGGCGAGCCGAGCTTGGGGCTGCGCCCCGGCATCAGCGCCGCTCGTCCGTTCGCGTGACCGCAGCGCGCCCTAGTTCAGCCGGCCCTTCGCGCCGCCCAGGCTGAATCTTCCGGCGCCGAGGAGCATCACCGCGACCGCGGTGAACAGGTAGAAAGCCTGCAGCTCCAGCGCCCAGCCGCCGCTCTTGCTCATCTCGCCGAGCTGGCTCGTGTGCATGAGCGAGATCGCCACGATCATGTTGATCGCCGCCAGCGCCGCCGCCGCGCGGGTCCACAGTCCGATGATGAGCAGCACCGGGGCGAGCACCTCGCCGACGTAGACCAGGTAGGCGAACGCCGGGGGCAGGCCGGATTGGGCCACGCGCCCGACGATCGGGGCGATGCCGCCGCTGACCTTGGCGAGGCCGTGCAGCAGCATGAGGCCGCCCAGCGTGAGCCGGAGGACGAGCTTCCCGAGATTTGAGCTCCATTCCATGGCGATGCGGTCCGGGGAGGGCGGCGAGCTGCCGTCGAAGGGCGCAAGTATACGTCGTGGCGGACGGATGCGAGCGAGCGCCTCGCCCCCGCCGCGTGGCTGGGCGCGAGGCGAGGCGCTGCCTCCGAGGCGAATCCGCAGGCGGCCCGAGAGGGTCATCGCGGCGCCGCGGGCCCGGCTCGCTCGGGATGAATCAGGCTCGCGACCCGGGCGAGGAACGATCCCGGCTTGGGCACCGGCTCGCCTGCGTCCGCAGCTTGCCAGTGAGCGAGCGCGGAAGACGACAGCGCCTGGAACTCGCGCTCCGTCAAGCCGCGGGAGTGCGCGTCGCACCAGAGCGGATCGGCCGCCGCGGTGGCGAACACCGGCGGAGCGAGCGTGCTCGCGGCCGCGGAGAGGCTCGACGACGACAGCGCCTGGAGCTCTCGCTCCGTGAAACCGCCGGGATGGCTGCGACGCCATGCGGCGTCGGGCGAGGCGGCCGTCGGCTGCCGGTTGAAGTAGGCGTAGGAATCGCCGCCGAAGCGGCTCATGCTGCTGTCGTCGGCGAAAGCGATGCGCGCGGCGCCGAGCGAAAGGATTGCGGCGACGTAGAGCGCGCGGTTCACGGGATGACGTCGGGAGGACATGGATTGCTCCTTAAGTGCGCAATAGGGAAAATCAGGCGGCCAACGGACGACGTGAGCTATCGGCGTGGAGCCCTCGGATGCTTGCGAAGTGCGCGCGAGCGCGCGGCGCACCATGACGTCGCAGCCTCGCGGCGGAGCGACTCCACGTCGCCGATCGCGTGCCGCCTAACCGTCAGACTGCCGAGGCCAGCCGGTTATGCCCGAGCATCGCGGATCGGCGGGCGAGGCGGCCGCGCTGTAGTACGATGGCTGCTGGGGAATCCGGTTAGCGCGTAGTCGCGCCTCTCGCTGGCGCGCGCGCCGGGCGCGAAGGAGGGATCTCTCGGATGTTGCGGCGTACTGGCTCGGGCTCGGGTTGGCGCGTACGGCCGACCCCTCCGCCTCCGTCCAAGGGCCCCGAGTACCAGGCGAAGCTGGAGCAGGGCCGGTTCTTCAGCCTGCGCCTGCGGCTGCTCCTTCTCGTCGGCCTCGTGCTCCTGCCGTGGCTCGCGCTGGTTCTCTATACGCAGAGCGAGGAGCGCGCGACAGCGATCGCCAGCGTCAATCGGGACGAGATGCGGCTCATCCGCATCGTCGCGAGCACCCAGCTCGCGGAGATCGAAGGCGCACGCCAGCTGTTGGCCGCGATCGCCCGCGCGCCGCAGCTCGACACCGGCGAGCCCGCGGCCTGCAGCGCGTTCCTGCGCGAGATGCTCGCGGCGATCCCCATGTACCTCAATCTCGCGCGGGCCGAGCCGGACGGGAACATGTCGTGCAGCGCGGTGCCCCTGCACTCCGCCGTGAACGTCTCCGACCGCAGGTATTTCCGCAAGGCGATGGAGACCAGGCAGTTTGCCGTCGGCGATTACCAGATCGGGCGCGTGACGCTCCTCCCGTCGATCAACTACGCCTATCCGATCCTGGGTGAGGGCGGCGAAGTGCAGGCGGTGGTCTTCGCGGCGCAGAGCCTGAACTGGCTGGCGGTCGCGCTCGCGAAGGTCGAGTTTCCGCCGGGGGCGCTGCTCATGGTGACGGACCGCAATGGGACGCTTCTCGCCCGCCTGCCCGACACCGGCGACCTGATCGGCAAGCCGCTGCCCGAAGTGCAGGTCCTCGCCGCGCTCTCGAGGGACAAGGATGCCGGCGTGTTCGAGGCCGACGATGCGCAGGGGGAGCCGCGGCTGTGGGCCCACGCGCCGCTGATCCCCGGTCTCGATCTTCACGCGACGATCGGCGTGTCGCGGGCGGTCGCGTTCGCCGACGTCGATCGTCGCCTCTGGCGCAACCTGGCCGCGCTGGGCCTGGTCACGCTCGGCGCCATGGCGGCGGCGTGGTTCGGCGCGGGATTCATCCTCCGGCAGATCGACGCCCTGGTCGACGCGATCCGAAGGATCGGCGCGGGAGAGCTCGGGGCACGCGCGAAAATCCTGGGCGACCGCACCGAGCTCGAGCTGCTCGCCCAGGCCTTCAACGGCATGTCCGGGACGCTGGAGACACGCGACCGCGAGCTGCGCGCCGCCGAGGAGAGAAGTCGAAGCGCCGAGGTCGAGCTCGCGGTGACCCGCGCGCACATGGACATCGCCAAGCAGATCCAGCGCTCGCTGCTGCCGCAGGCGCCGCTGACGCTCGCGGGCATGCGCGTCGCCGGGCGCTGCATCCCGGCTGCGGCGGTCGGCGGGGACTACTTCGGCTACTTCCCGCGCGGACACGACGGCGTGGACAGCTTCATCGGCGACGTTTCCGGGCACGGGGTCGGCGCCGCGCTGCTCATGGCCGAAGCACGCATCACGTTTCTCGCCGAGCGGCTGGTCGAACCGGGCGCGGCGCAGATCCTCGCTCGCCTCAACGACCTCCTTCACGACGACCTCGATCAGGCGGGGCACTTCATCACCGCATGCTGCGCGACCTTCGACGCCGAGAGCCGCGAGCTGAAATACGCCAACGCGGGACACCCGCCCGCGCTACTGCTGCGGGCGAGCGAGGCGCGCTGCACGACGCTCGAGGCCGAGGGCGTGCTGCTCGGTGTCGACAAGGAGGCCCGCTTCGCGGAGGTGACGCTCAGGATGCGGATCGGCGACGTCGTGGTCTTCTATACCGACGGCATCACCGAAACGCGCAACGGCGCCGGCGAGATGTTCGGTCGCGATCGACTCGCGGAAACCGTGGCCGCGCACCGCGCCGACGACCCGGAAACGATCGTCGAGAGCGTCGTGGTCGCGCTGGACCGCTTTTCCGGCACGACTCCGCGCGACGACGACCTCACCGTCGTCGTCATGAAGCTCATCGACTGACGGCGGCTGAAGCGTCAGCCGGCGCGCACGCGCGCCGGAAGCACCGTCCCGCGGCACTCGCCGAATCCGATGCGGCGGAACCCGGAGCGCTCGCAGCGGGCGCGCAGGATCACGGAGTCGCCGTCCTCGAGAAAGCTTCGCGACTCGCCGTTGGCCAGGCGCAGCGGCAGCTTGCCGCCTTGCGAGAGCTCGAGCAGCGAGCCGCCCTGGGCCGGCGCGGAACCGGACTGCGTGCCGGTGCCGAGGAGATCGCCCGCCTGGAGGTTGCATCCGTTGACGCTGTGGTGCGCGACGAGCTGGGCGAGCGTCCAGTAGCTCTCGCGGAAATTCGAAGTCATGAGCGGCTGTGCCGGCGAGCCTGCGTCGCGCATCGCCGCGGTCTGGAGCGCTACTTCCAGCGAGATGTCGATCGCGCCCGTGCGCCGATTGGCGACCGAATCGAGATAAGGCAGGGGCTGGGGATCGCCCGCGGGTCGCTCGAACGGGACCCGGAACGGCGCGAGAGCCTCGAGCGTGACGATCCATGGCGAAACGCTCGTCGCGAAGCTCTTCGACAGAAAAGGTCCCAGCGGCTGGTACTCCCAGGTCTGCACGTCGCGCGCGGTCCAGTCGTTGAGCAGCGCGAGGCCGAAGAGATGCGCCTCCGCCTGCTCCATCGGTATCGGCTCGCCGAGGGCGTTGGGCATGCCCACGAAGGCACCGAGCTCAAGCTCGAAGTCGAGGCGGCGCGTCGGCCCGAAGCTCGGCGCGGGCTCGTCGGGGAGCTTGAACTGCCCCGAGGGCCGCTCGAACGGCCGCGGGCTGGCGACGATCGACGACGCGCGACCGTGATAGCCGATCGGCACCCACTTGTAATTCGGGAGCAGCGGATTGTCAGGGCGGAAGAGCTTGCCGACGTTGGTCGCATGGTGAATGCCAGTGTAGAAGTCCGTGTAATCGCCGATCCGGCAAGGCAGCCCCATCTCGACGTCCGCCTGCGGCACCAGCCACGCGCGCAGGCGATCCGCTCCCGCGCTGCCTCGGCGCAGCGCGCGCGAAATCGCCCTGCGCAGCGCGTGCCGGCTCGCGACGTCCGCCTGCATCAGGCGGTTCATGTCGTCCGTATCGACCAGCCCTGCGCGCAGCAGATCGAGCGCCTGGTCGCCGATCGCGACGGCGATGCACCACTCGGTCGCCTGCGGTCGGCGGAAGCGGCCGAACGGCAGGTTCTGGATCGGGAAATCCGCGTCGGCCGCGTTGGCCGACTCGACCCAGCTCGCGAGCGCGGGGTCGTGAGTCTCGTCGAGTTCCGGCCTCATCCGCGGCTCGCGCTCTGGCCCGCGCTATGCGGCCTGGATCACGCCGCGGCGAAGCTGGTCGCGCTCGAGCGACTCGAACAGGGCCTTGAAGTTGCCCTCGCCGAAGCCCTCGTCGCCCTTGCGCTGGATGAACTCGAAGAACACGGGACCCAGCAGGGTCTGGGAGAATATCTGCAGCAGCAGCCGCTGCTTGCCGTTTTCGGTCGAGCCGTCGAGCAGGATGCCGCGTGCCTGCAGCTCGCTCGCCTGCTCGCCGTGCCCCGGCAGCCGCTCCTCGAGCATCTCGTAGTATGTGGCGGGCGGCGCGGACATCAGCGCCACGTCGGTCGCGCGCAGGCTGTCGACGCTCGCGAGCAGGTCGTCGGTGAGGAGCGCGATGTGCTGAATGCCCTCGCCGTTGAACTGCATCAGGAACTCCTCGATCTGCCCCGGCGTCCGCGACGCCTCTTCGTTCAGGGGGATGCGGATCCTGCCGTCCGGTGCGGTCATCGCGCGGGACGTGAGCCCGGTGTATTCGCCCTTGATGTCGAAGTAGCGCAGCTCCCTGAAGTTGAAGATGCGCTCGTAGAAGCTCGCCCAGTAGGCCATCCGGCCGCGGTACACATTGTGGGTGAGGTGGTCGATGAGCCTGAGGCCGTGTCCTTTCGGGTGGCGATCGACGCCGTCGATGAACTTGAAGTCGATGTCGTAGATCGATGTACCGTCGCCGAACCGGTCGATCAGGTACAGCGGCGCACCGCCGATGCCCTTGATGGCGGGAAGCCGCAGCTCCATCGGCCCGGTGGGCATCTCCATGGGCTGGGCACCGGCCTCCAGCGCGAGCCGGTAGGCCTGGTGCGAGTCTCGAACCCGGAACGCCATCCCGCAGGCGGAGGGGCCGTGCTCGGCGGCGAAGTACGCTGCCGCGCTCTTCGGCTCGCGGTTGACGATGAAGTTGATCTCGCCCTGGCGATACAGCGATACGTCCTTGGAGCGATGGCGGGCGACCTCGGTGAAACCCAGCGCCCGCAGCACGGTCTCGAGAACGCCCGTCGTCGGCGAGGCGAACTCCACGAACTCGAAACCCATGAGTCCCATCGGATTGTCGAAGAGGTCGGTCATGGTCAGGGCTCCAGGCGTTTCGCGGGAAGATGGTCGGGAAGCTCGCGATCCGAAGACGCGCATTTCCGCGTCGGGATCCGCAAACGTCGAGCCTCGAGCGGCGCAATCCGCATCGGATTGGTTAGACTAGCAGGGTCGCCACACCACGGACAAGCGGACGGATCAGCGCGCCGGCGTGCCGATGATCGCGGGATTGGTCGAAATTCTCCTCTTCCAGGGACTCGGCGAGATCGTGTCGCGGTTCGCGCTCACGCTCATTCCGGGGCCCGTGATCGGCCTGATCCTGCTGCTCGCTTGGCTGCAGCTTCGCAAGCGCGTGCCGGCGCAGGTCGAGCTCGTCGCTTCGACGCTCACCCGGCATCTGGGACTCCTATTCGTACCCGCGGCGGTAGGCGTGGTGATGTTCTGGCCGCATCTCAAGTCCAACGCGCTCGCGGTGGTCGCCGCGCTGGTCGTGAGCGTCGTGCTCACGATCGCGGTGTCGGCGACCGTGCTCCGCGTTCTCGCCCGGAGGCGGCGGCGTGAATCCTGATCTGCCCGACATCCACGAGATCTGGGTCTATCTCTCGGGCAGCCCGCTGCTCGCGCTGGTCCTCACGCTCGCGGCGTATCAGATCGGCATCGTCGTCTCCGAGCGCCTGGGCAGGCATCCACTGGCCAACCCGGTCGCGATCGCCGTGCTGCTGGTGGCGGCGGCGATCACGGCGATCGACATGCCGTACCCGAAGTATTTCGAGGGCGCGCAATTCGTCCACTTCCTGCTGGGAACGGCCACGGTGGCGCTCGCCGTGCCGATCTACCACGGCCTGAAGGAGCTTCGCGGGCGCGTCGTTCCGTTGTTCGCGGCGCTGCTCGCCGGCGGCGCGACGTCGATCGTGAGCGCCGTGGGCATCGCCCGCCTGCTCGGAGCGGACGACTCGATCGTCGGCGGCTTCTACGCGAAATCCGTCACGGCGCCGATCGCGATGGGTGTGGCCGAGCGCATCCATGCCTCGCCGACGCTCACGGCGGTGTTCGCGGTCAGCACCGGCATTCTCGGCGCCGCGCTGGGGCGCTTTG
Organism: Casimicrobiaceae bacterium; assembly: GCA_035501595.1. Classification (GTDB taxonomy): domain Bacteria; phylum Pseudomonadota; class Gammaproteobacteria; order Burkholderiales; family Casimicrobiaceae; genus PALSA-1003. The sequence continues at coordinate 54,129 of DATJVX010000067.1, forward strand.
TCCTCGATGCGGTCGGCTCGAAGGCCTGGTGGCAGCGCGGCTTCGCGCTCGGCATCGCGGCCCACGGCATCGGGACGGCGCGCGCGTTCAGCGTGAACGAAGAAGCGGGCCGGTTCTCTGGCCTCGCCATGGGTCTGCACGGCATCCTGGGCGCGCTGCTGATTCCTCTGTTCGTGCGCTGAGACGGACCGGCGTCGCCCGGAGTCGACGGCGTCGCTCGCGCCCGGCGCAGGCCCTGCCGATCGGAATGCTGGAATAAGACGGTCGTCGGCGTGTTCGCATCCGGAATGCGCGCGAGCCTCCGTGACGAAAGGCGCCGGTCGTGACCACGACCGCTCCGCTCCTGGGATTCCGTATCCGGATTTCGACGACGGCATCGAGAGCGCGCTTCCACCCTCCGCAAGCGATGAAACACTTGAAACAGGATTCGCAACCGATCGAGGAGAGCTCGAGGATGCGTCGCTACGAACCTTCAACGCCGGGTGTGACGCTCGGTCTCGCGGCATTGGCGATGACCGCCGTCGCCATGTCGGTGCTGGTGATCTTTCCCGCGGAGACGGACGTCTACGATGATCCCGTGAGCGCGGTGGCCGCAGTCCTGACGGCAGCCTTCGCGAGCGCCGGCGCCCATGCCGGCGGCGTCGATTCGAGACGGGCCTCCGCCGCGCTGCGCTGCACCTCCGGCAGGCCGGGTCGCACGGCGGACGGCTAGCGCCGCCGCGCGATCGCAAGCGCCGGGCCGGAATCGTTCGCCGAGCCCCGGGTCGCCGCGCTCAGCCCCGCACGGGCAGCCCCGCGCCGATCGCGATGAACAGTCCGCCGCAGATCCGGTTGAAGCGGCGACCGACTCTCCGCAGCCAGGGGCTTATGCGGTGGGCCATGCTCGCGATCGCGAGCTCGGTGGCGATCTCGATCGCCGCGAAGGTCGCGGCCATGATCGCGAACTGGACGACGAGGCTGCGCGCGGGATCGATGAACTGCGGGAGGAAGGCGGCGAAGAAGAGCAGCCCCTTCGGATTGGTGAGCGCCGAGAGCGCGCCCTGGCGGAACATCGACCAGCCTCGCCTGGGCGCCGTGGAGACGCCGACCTCGACGCCGATTGGCGGTGAGCGCCACACCTGGACGCCCAGCCACACGAGGTACGCCCCGCCCACCCATTTCATGATCGTCAGCCACGTCAGCGAGGCCTTGAGCAGCGCGCCGATGCCGAACATCGACAGCGCGATGACCGAGACGAAGCCGACGGCCCCGCCGCAGATGGTGTAGAGCGCCTTGCGACGCCCATGCAACGCGCCATGGGTCAGGGCGAGCAGGCCGTTGGGGCCGGGAGACAGCGACAGCCCGGTCGCTGCGATGAGGTAGATGAGCCAGGTGTCGAGGGCCATGGCGCCATGCTGCCGGCTTACCGCGACGCCGGTCAAGGCCGACCAGCGCCCGGCCTTGGACACGCCGGGCAATACGGCGTAGTGTGGCGCCGCATCGCCCGCGGTTGTCCTCGCCGCGCGCACCGCGGTGACGTCAAACATCATCTTGCGTTCGGAAGCCTCCGGCCATGGCCAAGGATGCGGCTGCAACGATCGTCCGCGGCGAGCTGACCCGCACCGTGCTCTCCGTGCTGCTGATCGCGGTCCTGATCGGCACCTCATTCTGGGTCTTGCGGCCGTTCCTGCTGTCCGTCGTCTGGGCCGCGATGATCGTCGTGGCGACGTGGCCGCTGCTGCTCAAGGTTCAGGTTCTTCTGCACGGACGGGCGTTCGCGGTCGTCGCGATGACTTCCGCGATGCTGCTGATCTTCGTGGTGCCCGTTCTGCTTGCCATCCAGGCGCTCGTGGCCAACATGGACACGATCACGCAGTGGATCCGTGCGCTTCCGAATGCGACGATTCCGCTGCCTCCCGACTGGGTGGCGCGGGTTCCCCTGGTCGGCACGAAGATCGCAGAAACTTGGACGGCGATCGCCGCAGCCGGAGTTCCCGATCTCTTCGCGCGCCTCGAGCCGTTCGTGCGCGCGGTGGCGAAATGGCTGCCGGGCGCGTTCGGCAGCATCGGCGTGCTCGGAGTCGAGTTCCTGCTGACCGTAGGCATCGCCGCCATCATGTATGCGAAGGGCGAAACCGCGCGGGCAGGCATGCTCCGCTTCGGCCGCCGCCTCGCGGGCGAACGCGGCGAGGCAGTGGTCCTGCTCGCCGGTCAGGCGATCCGCGCGGTAGCGCTGGGCGTCGTCGTCACTGCACTGGTGCAGTCGACGCTCGCCGGCGTCGGTCTCGCGGTCGCGGGCGTTCCCTTCGCGGGACTCCTCACCGCCGTGATTCTCATCCTGTGTATCGCCCAGATCGGTCCGCTGCTCATCCTGCTCCCGGCGTCGATCTGGCTCTTCTGGCACGGCACGACGGCGTGGGCGATCGCGCTGCTGGTCTGGAGCGTGCTGGTCGGAATGCTGGATAATGTCCTGCGGCCGATGCTGATCCGCAGGGGCGCGGATCTGCCGCTGCTGCTCATCTTCGCAGGCGTGATCGGCGGCCTCATCGCCTTCGGTATCATCGGGCTGTTCGTCGGGCCGGTGGTGCTCGCGGTTACTTACACTTTGCTGAAAGAATGGATGGCGGACCAGGACCGTACGGAGGGCGAGCCTCCGCAGCGCGGCGACGCGGCGCGATGAGGCCGCGAGCGCGCAGCCTCCCGGCGGCTTGCGCGATCGCGCTCGCGATGGCGGCCAGCGCGGTCGCCGGCCCGCTCGAGGACGGGGTCGCCGCGTATCACCGGAAGGACTACACCACGGCAGCGGAGCTGTGGACGCCTCTCGCGGAGCAGGGCAACGCGATCGCGCAGTATTCGCTCGGCAGCCTGTTCGCGGAAGGCAAGGGCGTAGCAAGGGATGATCAGGCGGCGTTCAAGTGGTTCGAGCGGGCCGCGAACCAGGGCAACGCCGCGGCGCAGTACAACGTCGGTGCGAGCTACGCATCGGGCACGGGTGTGGCCAAGAACGACGCCGAAGCGGCCAAGTGGTTCCGGAAGGCCGCGGACCAGGACATGGCGTTCGCGCAATTCAACCTCGGGCTGATGTACGCCGCCGGCAACGGCGTGCCGCAGGACAACGTCCAGGCGCTCACCTGGCTCGAGCTGGCCCTGGCCGGACTGCCGGCGGGCGAGGCGGCGATGGACGTCGCCCGAGCGATCCAGGACGTCGCCGCGAAGATGACGCGGGTGCAGATCGACGAGGCCAGGCTGCGCGAGCGCGACTGGAAGACGGCCCGGAAGTGAGGCCGCCGCTCGCCGCTCACCCCGTCGCGCTGTAGCGCTGGCGCCTCGCCGAGAGCAGCAGGTCGCGGGTGCGTCGCGATGCGAACAGCACCAGATAGTCGCTGACGCGCGCGACCGACTTCAGTCGCGCGAACTCATCCTCGTAGATCCGCTTCACGATCGGGATCGGGTAATGCACTTCCTGGGCGATGCTGCTGATGATGGCATCGTGGTCGACGGCGCCGCGCAGGCTGCCTCGCTCGAACATCGGCTCCCCCAACAAGGGTCGATCGGATGGCGCGTCGGGAAACGCACCTGCAGGACACGCTCGCGGACTCGCGAGCCCTCCCGCGAACACCATTATGCAGCGGCTGGGCTCCGCCGTGCGCCGCTCGGACCGGAATATTTCGCCGCGCGGGGCGCGCTGCCGCCGATTCCGCAGCGCAATTTCCAGCCCACTAAGGGGTTTGCGACCGGGAATTGCACCGATTCCTCAGTACCTCCCGCTAACCTGACGCCATCATTGATAGGATCCTGCTTGGGCCCAGCGATGTCGAGGATCATTCACGGGTACGCGAGCGACGCCGAGGAGGCCACGCAGGCGTCTCGAGCGGTCTTCGACGCCTCTGCGTAGCCCTCGGACAAGAACATCCCGCTGCGCGCATGGACGCACCGAAGCTCTCGTATCTCGAGCATTCGAGCCTGCCGCGGCTCGAGCTGCCGTGCGGCGCCTGCGACGCCCACGTGCACGTGTTCGGACCACAGTCGCGCTTTCCCTTCGCCCCGCAGCGCCGCTTCACGCCCTGCGAGGCCCCGAAGGAAGCGCTGTTCGCGTTGCACGCGAGGCTCGGCATCGAGCGCTGCGTCGTCGTGCAGTCGAGCGTGCACGGCGTCGACAACTCGGCCACTGCCGACGCGATCGCGGCGCGCCGCGGCGCCTACGTCGGAGTCGCGCTGCTGCCGGTCACGATCGGCGACGCGGAGCTGCACCGGCTCGACGCGGCCGGCTTCCGCGGCGTCCGGTTCAACTACATGGGTCACCTCGGGGCGTCGACGCCTATCGACGCCGTCGTCGATTTCGGGCGGCGGCTTGCCGACCTCGGATGGCATCTGCAGCTGCATTTCGAGAGCGGACTCGTGCACGAGCTCGCGCCGGCGCTGCTGCGCTCGCCGGTGCCGGTCGTGATCGATCACATGGGACGGATCGACGCATCCGGCGGCCTCGATCAGCCGGACTTCCGCCGGCTCCGCGAGCTGCTGCGCGATCGGCGCTTCTGGGTGAAGCTGAGCGGCGCGGAGCGCGTCTCACGGAGGGGCCCGCCGTACGAGGACGCGATCCCCTACGCGCGCGCGCTGCTGGAAGACGCCGGCGATCGCGTGCTCTGGGGCACCGATTGGCCACATCCGAACCTCGATCACGTGCCCGACGACGGCGCGCTCGTCGATCTGCTCGCGGCGATCGCGCGGTCCGAAGCCGAGCGACGCGCGCTGCTGGTCGCGAATCCAGAGCGGCTGTACCGGTTCGAGGCCCGCTCGTGAAGCGCTTCGAAGGCCGGGTCGCCATCGTCACCGGCGCCGGCTGCGTGGGTCCGGGCTGGGGCAACGGACGCGCGATCGCGGTGCGCTTCGCGGAGGAGGGTGCGCGGGTTCTCGCCGTCGACCGCGATCCGGCGGCGCTCGCCGAAACCCTCGAGCGGGCCGGCGCGTCTCGAAAGTCGATCCGGTCCGCGCACTACGACGTCACCGATGCGAAGGCCGTCGCCGCCATGGTCGCCGAGGCGGCGGGCGCCTTCGGCCGCATCGACGTGCTGGTGAACAACGTCGGCGGCTCGGCCGCCGGCGGACCCGTCGAGATGAGCGAGGAGGTCTTCGACGCCCAGGTGGACTTGAACCTCAAGAGCGTGTTCCTCGCCTGCAAGCACGTGCTGCCGTCGATGATCGAGCGCGGCAGTGGCGCGATCGTCAACGTTGCTTCGACCTCCGGGCTGCGCTGGACTGGCGCCGCGCAGGTCGCCTACGCGGCAACGAAGGCGGGCGTGATCCAGCTCTCTCGCGTCGTCGCCGTCCAGTGCGCGAAGCACGGCGTGCGCGTGAACGCCGTCGTGCCGGGTCAGCTCCACACGCCGATGGTCGAAGCGAGGCTCGCGAAGCAGCGTGCCGGCGGCGACGTCGAGGCGTTGCTCGCGCAACGCCTCGCGCGCATCCCGCTGGGCTTCATGGGCGACGGCCGAGACACGGCCGCCGCCGTGCTGTTTCTCGCTTCCGACGAGGCGCGCTTCATCACCGGTACCGAGATCGTCGTCGACGGCGGAATGACCGTCCGCTGCGACTGAAAGGAAACGGAGGGCAAAGCATGAGCCGCAGATTGGGAATCGCCGTCGCGCTCGCCGGCGCGTTGATCGCCGCAGCCGCCTGGGGCCAGGGCAAGCCGACGCGGATCGTCGTCGCGTTTCCGGCCGGCGGCCCGGTCGATTTCGTGGCGCGAACGATCGCCGATCAGCTCGGCCGGGAGATCGGGGCGCCGATCATCGTCGAGAACAAGCCCGGCGGCAACGGCGCCATCGCCGCACAGAACGTCCTGCAGTCGCCGGCCGACGGAACGACCCTGTGGCTCACCAGCGTAGGCGCGGCGGCCATCAACCCGGTCCTGTACGAGAGCCTGCCCTACGACATGGAGCGAGACTTCGCACCCGTGTCACGGGTGGTGGACAACGACGAGATCCTGGTCGTTAGAGCCGACTATCTGGCGAGGAACGCGGCGGAGTTTGTAACGGCCGCGCGGAGCTCCTCGCAGCCGGTCGCGATCGCCTCGACGGGGATCGGCAGCGTTCCGCATCTGGCGATGGAGCAGCTCGCCGACACGAGCAAGGTCAACTTCCTGCATGTCCCCTACAAGGGCGCTGCGCCCGCGATCACCGACGTGATGGGCGGCCAGGTCGCGGCGTTCTTCGGCGATATCCCCGGCCTCATCGGCCACATCAAGGGCGGCAAGCTCAAGGCGCTGGGCATCGCCGCACCCCGGCGCCACCCGCTGCTCCCCGACGTGCCCACGCTGGCGGAGCAGGGGCTGCCGGGCGTGGATACCGACAACTGGTACGCGCTGTTCGTCTCGGCGAAGGTGGCGCCCGCCGTCGTCGAGGCGCTGAACGCCGCGGTCGGCCGCACGCTCGCGACGCCGGCGGTGCACGACAAGCTGGTCGCGAGCGGCGCGGTCCCCGCGCCATCGTCGTCGTCGGACCTGGCGGCGTTGCTCAGGCGCGACACCGAGAAATGGGGACGGCTGATCAAGGCGAAGAAGATCACGCCGGAAGGCTGAGAGCCTCGCAGCCCATCATGTGCATCACGACTTGTGGCCTGTGTCGTGCGGGCATGCGTGTCGAGCGCCTTTACAACGGCGCGCGGCCGGCCTTTCGATAACAGCGCCAAGCCGCTGACGGCGAACCGTTTTCGCAGCGGCGGAATGCATCTTGCTGGTAGGTGCGGCGTGAATGCTCGTACGACACACGCGCCCGGGTCGCGGCGATCATGAAGTCGCGCCTCTCGCCATCGATCGATCTGCGGCGGCTGACCACCGCCGAGTTCGCACGCATGAGCCGATCGCTGCAGCTCACGCTCCTCGTCATCCGACGGGCTCAGCTCATGAGCCGCGAGGTGATCGCGGCGACGCCCAAGTGGCACGAGCGCTACGGCAGCGACCGGTAAGGCCGCTCGCGGGCGGGGCCCGCAAGGCCGGGCCGTCATGCGGGCGCGGGAGGTTTGTGTCACGCTAGCGCGGTGAAGCGCTCCGCCGCGATCCTCTCCCTCCTGCAGCTGCTTGCCTTCGCCCCGGCAAGCTCGTCGGCGACCGGCCTCGAGCCCGGAGGGGTCAGCCAGTTCGAGATCGAGCTCACGCCGGAGCTCCGCCGGATCGCGGGACGCGGCGAGCTGTCGGCCGCCGCCCGTGCGGTGGTCGCCGTTTCGCTCCCGGCGGACTTCGACCCGTCGCGCGACTGGCCAGTGATGGTCGTCAGCGCAACTTCCGACCGCCCGTACCATTCGAGCCGCGGGCTCCTTGCGGAATACGCGGCGGCAGCGCGCGACGAAGGCTGGATTCTGCTGGCTGCCGACCCGTGGCCCGACGTCCCCAAGGCCCAGGACGACGCGACGCTGCGCTTCGCGGTCAACTTCGCCGCGCTCGCGGTGCTGCAATCGCAGTGGCCCGGCGCCGCCAGGGCCGGGCTCGCCTTCGGCGGCTTTTCCGGCGGCTCGAAGTACTCGGGTTGGCTGGCCGCGGCCTTCGCCAGCCAGGGACGCAAGCTGATCGGCATCTACGCCGCCGGCATCAACCGGGACACGATCGCAGCGACGGCGCGGGACATGGGGGTGCTCGACGACAACTACCGGCGCGTCCCCGTGTTCCTGCAGTCGGGGGAACGCGACCCGGTGTCCACGCCCGAGGAGCACCGGCAGGTGCAGAGCGAGCTCGACCGCGCGGGATTCAAGCATGTGCGCGTCGAGTATTTTCCCGGGCGGCACGAGGTCGAGCCGGCGCTCCTGCGCAGCGCGCTGAGGTGGTTCCGCGAGCTGGCGGCGACGCCGGCCACTCCCGGATAGGGAGCCGTCAGGCGTCTTCAGATCCGCGGCCTGATCCGCAGCACGTCCTGCGCCGCCTCCTCGTAAGCGCGGGCGAGCCGAAGCACCTGCGCGTCGCCGCGAGGCGGCCCGATGAGCTGCATCCCCATCGGCAGGCCGTGCTCGCTGAAGCCGACGGGCACGCTGATGCACGGCAGGCCGGCGAACGTGGCATAGATCGTGACTTCCATCCAGCGGTGATAGCTGTCCATCGCCCGGCCCGCGATCGACGCCGGCCAGCGCTCGGCGGCGTCGAAGGGCCATAGCTGCGCCGACGGCAGCGCGAGGAAATCGCAGCGTTCGAAGAGCGCGAGGATCTGCCGGTGAAACGCGCTGCGCTGGACACTCGCGCGATAGGTCTCCGCGCCGGTCAGGCGCTCCGCCTGATCGTGCTCCCAGAGCGCCTCGGGCTTGATCAGCGCGCGATTGCGGGGATCGGCGAGATGCGGGGCGATGCGGGCCGCGACCAGCCAGCGTCGCCAGACCAGCCACGCCTGCCAGACCTCCTCCGGCGAGAAGCCCGGGGGGATCGCCTCGACCGGGCAGCCGCAATCTCGCAGTCGGCGCAAACCTTGCTGGCAGGCGGAGAGAACGCCCGCTTCCATGGGGAGGTAGCCCGAGAGGTCGCCCAGCCAGCCGATGCGCCGGGCCTCATCGATGGGCTCGAGCGCGTCGGCGAACCGCCGCTCCGCGCTCGCGAGCGAGAGAGGCTGGCGCTCGTCGTAGCCGGCCTGCACGTCGAGAAGCAGCGCGACGTCGCGCACCGTGCGGCCCATCGGTCCCTCGGTGCCGAGCTGCGCGATCCACACGTCCTCGACCGGCCAGGCGGGGACTCGGCCGCGGCTCGGGCGGAAGCCGAAGACGTTGTTCCAGCCCGCGGGATTGCGCAGGCTCCCCATGAAGTCGCTGCCGTCGGCGACCGCGAGCATGCGCGTTGCGAGCGCGACCGCGGCACCGCCGCTGCTGCCGCCGGCGGACTTCGAGCGATCGTAGGCGTTGCGGGTCAGGCCGAACACCTCGTTGAACGTGTGCGAGCCCAGGCCGAACTCCGGGGCGTTGGTCTTGCCGATGACGATGCAGCCGGCGGCTTTCATCCGCTGCACCATCAGGGCGTCCTGCGAAGGAACGAAGTCGCGCAGCACGCGCGAGCCGAGCGTGGTGCGGATGCCGGCCGTCTGAGCGGTGTCCTTGATCGCCTGCGGGATCCCGTGCAGCCAGCCGAGCGGGCGCGTCCCATCCGGCCCGGCGCGCAATTGCGCGTCGCGCTCGTCGGCCTCGCCCAGCAGCGCATCGCCGTCGCGCAGGCTGACGATCGCGTTGTAGCGGGGATTGACCGCTTCGATGCGGGCGAGCGTGGCCCGCATCACCTCGCGGCACGACACTTCGCGCGCGCGGATCGCCTCGGACAGCGCGCAGGCCGGCAGATCGACGATATCCATGGCTCGCTGCGAGAAAGACGGTCGAAGGCGCACCCGCGCGAGCGAGGCATGGCGAACGCGCCGCGATACGCGGCAGCGTAGAGCATTCGATCCGGCGCCGCAACGACGCGTGGCTCGGGCCGCTCCGTCAGCAGGGGTCCGATCGACGCAGTGGACTGCACCGACTCCTAAATCAGAGCCTCCCCGACATACAGGGGAGCTGCCCGGTCCGAGAATACGTCCGCTGCTGCAGTTCTCGAGGGGATTGTCGCAGCGGAATCGCCTGCGGGGGCGCCGGTTCGGGTCGAGAAGCCCGGGGCGCCCCGGGGCCGCCGCAAGTCAGACCACTTTCACGAGGAAAACGTCATGTCCACACGCACAATTCCCGGTACGACTTCGCAGGACGCTTCAGCCGGCGCAGCGATCGTCGGCGACCGGGGCATCTCGGACGGGCCGGGGCCGGAAATCATGGATGCAGCGACATTGACCGGCGATTCGGTCGTCAATGCGAGCGACGAGGACCTGGGCAAGGTCGAGGCAATCATGCTCGACGTGCAATCGGGCCGGATCGCCTACGCGGTTCTTTCCTTCGGCGGGTTCCTCGGGATGGGCGCCAAGCTCTTCGCCATTCCCTGGTCGGCGCTCACCCTCGATGCCGAGGAGAAGCGCTTCATCCTCGATGTCCCGAAGGAGAAGCTCGAGAACGCTCCTGGCTTCGACAAGGACCACTGGCCTTCGATGGCGGATCGGACCTGGGCGAGCGGCCTCCACTCCTACTACGGCGTCGCTCCGTACTGGGAGGAGGACATGTCGAGCGCGCGCGATCCGCGTTCGTCGGCGGGCGCGGCGAGGGATCGAGACTACTAAAGAGCGGTCGCCCTGCGACGCGAGCGGCGGCCGGCGCAGCGCGCCGGCCGTTTCGTGCTCACAGCCGGCTGCCCGGGGCTTGAGCGCAGGCAGCTCAAGCGGGACCCGCGCCCGTCAGCTCAGTCCCGACACCGAGACGGCCGCGCCGTGCATCGCGCGCGCATCCTCGGAGGCGAGAAAGACGAACAGCCGGGCGAGATCGTCGGGCGCCACCCAGCGCGCCGGGTCGGCCGCCGGCATCGCCGCGCGGTTCTCCGGCGTGTCGATGATGGTCGGCAGCACGCAGTTGACGTTGATCATCTTCTCGCGAAGCTCGGCCGCCATCGATTCGGTGAGCCGCAGCACCGAGCTCTTCGCGGCGCAGTACGCGCCCATCCCGGCCATGCCCTTGAGCGCGGCGTGCGCGCCGACGTTGATCACCTTCCCGCCGCCGGCGTCGATCATGTGCGGCACGGTCGCGCGCACGGCGTTGAGCATGCTGCGCACATTGATGGCGAGGAGGAAGTCCCAGTCCCGGTCGCTCGTTTCGTGCACCCGCGAGCCCGAGCGGAAGCCGCCCGCGATGTTGCAAAGAACGTCGACGCGGCCGAAGCGAGCGAGCGCGGCCCGGATCGCGTCGTCGACCTGCGCCTGGTCGAGAAGCTCCGCGGGGGCGAACAGACGCTTCGGATTCTCGCCGCCGAACGCGGAGGCGAGCGCTTCGCGCCGGTGCCCGATCAGCACGAGGTTCGCGCCGCGATCCGCGAAGGCACAAGCGACCGCGCGGCCCAGGTTGCCGGTCGCACCGGTCACGACGACGGTCGCCGCGGCAGAAGGCGCAGCCATCGCTCGAGCATAGCGCGAAACGAGCGGCGCGGCTTTACTTGGTCATCGCGCTCGCCGACAATCGCGAGCATGCGGCGACTCGTTCTTTTGCGGCACGGCGAAAGCGCCTGGAACAGGGAGAACCGCTTCACCGGCTGGACCGACGTCGATCTCACCGGGCAGGGGATAGCCGAGGCGCAGAGCGCCGGCGCGTCCCTGCGCGAAAGGGGCTTCGTGTTCGACGTGGCTCATACGTCAGTGCTCAAGCGCGCGATCCGCACGCTCTGGCTCGTGCTCGATACGATGGACCTGATGTGGATTCCGGTGCACCGGAGCTGGCGGCTGAACGAGCGGCACTACGGCGCGCTGCAGGGGCTCAACAAGGCGGAGACGGCGGCGAAGTTCGGCGATCGCCAGGTCCTGGTCTGGCGCCGCAGCTACGACGTGCCGCCGCCCGCGCTCGAACCCTCGGACCCGCGCTACCCCGGCGCCGACCCTCGCTATGCGCAGTTGAGCGCGGCGGAGCTGCCGCGAACGGAGTGCCTCAAGGATACGGTCGAGCGCTTCCTGCCGTATTGGCGAGAGACCGTCGCACCCGCCGTGGCTGCGGGAAAGCGCGTCATCATCGTCGCGCACGGCAACTCGCTGCGCGCGCTCGTGAAGCATCTCGACGGCATCGGCGATACGGAGATCGTGGAGCTCAACATTCCCACCGGAATACCGCTGGTCTACGATCTCACCGACGAGCTGAAGCCGATGCGCCACTACTATCTCGGCGATGCCGACGCGGTCGCCGCCGCCGTTCGCGCGGTCGCCAATCAGGGCAAGGCGAAGACCTGACGCCGCGCGCCTGCGCTCGAGCCGCCATCTCGCCGGAACGCCGGCCCGCGACCGGATGCAGTACGCCCGCTCGTGGCACGTAGCCGACTGCGTCGGCGCCCCATCAAAGCCTTCTGTCGGGGCGAGTGCCGAAAGGGCCGGTCAGAGGGTGCGCCGAGAGGCCCCAGCCCGGAACATGAGCGGCTAGCCCGCCTGTTAATTACTTAAATAAAATCAATGTATTGTCTACCCTGACTTCGGTTTGTAGCCTGCAATGGGTGCCGGCGGCGGCGAGCGTGAATATTCACCTTTGCGAGGGGAGCCGGTTAGCTATACTTCGGACCGTCATCGTTAACGACCCGGAAAGGGACTTCAATGACACGCAACAAACAAACGATGCTGGTGGGGTTGGCGGTGTTTGCGGTGGCAGGCTTGGCGATCTACACGGCGGACTTCAAGCCGGATGCGCTGAAGAACGTGATGGGGACGCAGGCGATGTCGTCCAACAGCGCGGGGAATGCGACGAACGCCTCGTCGGCGACCAACGCGACGAACGCCTCGTCGGCGACCAATGCGACGAACGCCGCGTCGGCGACCAATGCGGCCGCGGCAACGAACGCGACCAACGCCGCGTCGGCAACGAACGCGACCAACGCAGCCTCGGCCACCAATGCTGCCTCGGCGACCAACGCCGCTGGCAACGCTGCGCACTAGGGACGCGAGCAAACATTCAATACAGCACGCGAACTTTTGACGTTGCCGAGCTGACGTCAGGAAAGAGCGGTAGTCGATCGACTATCGCTTTTTTTTCGCACTCGACGGATGATCCAAAACGATGGACTTCAGTACCGCTCCTCTTCTAAGCACATCCATCATCATCGCCAGCATCGTGCCGCTGGCGTTTCTTTTCTTGATCAAGTGGATGAATTTTCTGGAAACGCATCATCTGAAGTTCATCCTGCTCGCCCTGCTATGGGGCGCCATATCGGTCGAACTCTCCTACCTGGTTGACCACCCCTTGCGGCTCGTCCTTGGCAAAGCGTTCATTTCGGTCCGCACCGCTCCCACGGTCGAAGAGGTCTTCAAGTCGCTCATTCTGCTCTACATCGTCCGGAGAGGTGGGGCGACTTCGTTCGTCGATGGGGCAATATACGGCTTCGCTTCCGGTATCGGATTCGCGGTGGCGGAGAACATGCTCTATCTGAACAAGTTCGACAGCGAGACCGGAGCGATCGTCGCGACCGTGCGGGCATTCACATCGTCGATGCACGGCAGCACGACGGCGATCGTCGGCATGGCAGTGGCTGGATTCCCGCTCGGTCGCGTGAGGCATCCTCTGATCGCCTGGTTCATCGGTCTGGCGGCCGCCATCTCGATCCACACGATCTACAACAGCACGGCGTTCCACAATTTCGCCTTTGGACAAACGGGCTTGCTAGTTCTCGCCGGCATCTCGCTCGCCGCGCTGGTCTTGGTGGCTCTGACGATTGTTTGGGGCCTGCGGCTTGAGCGCCGCCGCCTGCGCAAGTCGCTTGGCATGCAGAGGGGCATATCCAAGGGCGAAGCGCTGCTCCTACAGCGCGTCGAGGACCTCGACGAGGTGCTCGCCCCGATCGAGGAGCGTTATGGCGAAGTAAAGCGCGAGCAGGTCGCCAACGCGCTGCTGCTCGCCGCTCAGCTCGCGATGAAGCAGGACCAGATACGGAAGACGAAGGACGAGGAGTTGCGCGCCGAGCTCGTGCCGCAGATCACCGAGCTGAAGCGCGAGCTCAAGCAGGCGCGGCACGACGTCGGCATCTATGTCATGTCGCAGGTACGCTCGATCGTGCCGAAGACCGCTTGGTCGCTTTGGGCACGCCTTGGCCAGAGGCTCACAAAGCTGGAGCCGCCGCGCGCGAACCTGTGGGATGTTCTGCGCGGCAAGCTCCTCGGGCATAATGCGAGCGGCGAAAGCATCTACGGCCGGGTTCGGGTCGGGCTGACCGCGAGACAAGGCGCCGCGGCGTTGGCGGTGGAAGGCGAAGAGGACTAGTCCCCGCCTCCGTCACGAGCCCGTCTGCCCGGGCACGCGAGCACGGGCAAGTCACTGGGGGAGGCGGCGGTGAAATGTTTCTTCGACGATAACGAGGCGGTCGGCGTGTGCCGCTTCTGCGGACGTGCTGCATGCAAGCAGCACGCCGAGAAAACCATGCCCTATATCACGACGATCTTCGTGGGTGCGAACAGCACTCCGAAGGCGGTGGTCGTCGCCGACGCACTATGGTGCGGGCACTGCAAGCCCGAGGCTCAGCCGGTCCCGATGCCGGAGATCTACTAGCGCTACAGCGGCGAGCTCTCGATCTCGGCGTAGGCCTTGCGGGCGCTGTCGAGATTGCGCTCGGCCTTCTGAACCTTGGCGGCATTGCCGCTCGCCTGCGCGCTCTTCAGCTCCGCTTCGCGCCGATCGATGCGCGCCTGGGCCTGCTCGAGCGCCATCTTGCGCTTTTCCCTGAGCCCGTCGTCGCTGCAGTGGACCATGTCGGCGCGCTGGCGCTCGAGAGTCGCGAGGTCGCGGCTCTGTCCCTTGTCCCTTGCCCGCGCGATCTGAGCGTCCAGCCGGCAGCTGCGCGCGGCGCAGGGACCGAGCGAATCGCATGGGCCCTGGGCCGAGGCGAGCGGAGTGACGAGCGAACCGGTGCCCGCGATCCCAATCCAGATCAGTCTGCGGATTTTCATCGACCCCCCCGAAGGCGCACGCGCGGCACCATTCTAGTGCCCTTTGCTGCGATCGGGGCGAGGACCGGCGAAGCGCGGGCGCGCGCGTTCCCGCGGGCCGTACTGCGCGGCGGCTCGCGTCGCGGCGAAGGCTTGACCGTGTCCGCGTCGAGATCGAGAATGGTCCCATGACCGGCTCGAGCCGCGGCTGAGCGTTCGATGGCCTCGCGAGCGATTGCGAAAAAGGGCATCGGACTCGCCGGGGACGAGCCTGGAATCAGACTGCCGATGGACACGAGGAAACCGGGGCCGTTTTTCCAGGAGGAACGCATCCTGGAAGCTGCGGGGCGCCAGGTGATGACCGACGTCAACCGCTTCTTCTCCAAGGAGCGACTCGAGCAGGCCGCGATGCAGGACGAGCGCCTGCGCCTCGCGCGCGAGCTGCACGATGGCGTGCTGCAGTCGCTGGCCGGAGCCGCCCTGCAGCTCGAGGCGATGTCTCGCCTGATCGAGGAGAATCCCGAGGCCGCACGCGATCGGCTCAGGGACATCGAGAAGCTGATCGCCGAAGAGCAGCGCGAGCTTCGGCGGTGGATCGAGAAGCTGCATCCCACGGCGACGCGGTCGATCGCCACCGGGGCGGACCTCGCCGCGGCGCTGGAGCAGGTGCGCCAGCGGGCCGAGTGGCAGTGGGGGCTGCGGGTCGACCTCGCCGTCGACAGCCGGGGCAGCGTGCCGCGAGTCCTCGGCGACCAGATCTATCGGATCGTCCAGGAGGCCGTGACCAATGCCGGGCGGCATGCGCGGGCGAACCGCGTCCGCATCATCGTCCACCTGGGGACCGGCTCGAGCCCGGCCCGCATCACGATCACGGACGACGGCTGCGGCTTTCCGTTCCGCGGGCGCTACGACCTCGCGACGTTGAACCAGAAGCGGATCGGCCCGCGGTCGCTGCGCGAGCGCGTGGCGGCGCTCCGGGGTGGGCTGGTTCTCAACTCGGAGCTTTCCGGCTCGCAGCTCGAGATCAGCCTTCCCACCGATCAGCCGTCCGCGCGCCGATCGCCGGGCAAGCCCTCGGGCTGACACGTCGAACCGGCGACGATGTCGATTCGCTTGGTGCTCGCGGACGATCATCCGATCGTTCTGGAGGGGCTCGTCGGGGTGCTCTCCCACGAGCCCGATCTCCAGATCGTCGCGACCGCTCGCGACGGCGAGGAGGCGCTCGCGGCCGTGCGGAAGCATCGCCCGGACGTTCTCGTGCTCGACATACGCATGCCGCGAAAGGACGGGCTCGCCGTCATCCGCGACATGGCGCAGGAGAAGCTCCCGGCGCGCATCGTCGTCCTGACCGCCGCCGAGCAGGAGGAGGTCTTCGACGCCCTCCGGATGGGGGTGCGCGGGGTGGTGCTGAAGGACATGGCCGCGAAGTCTCTCGTGCGCTGCATCCGCGAGGTTCACGCCGGCAGGCGCTGGCTCGAGAGAGGCTACGCGACCCACGCGGTGGAGAAGCTCCTGCAGCGGGAGACGGCCGCGAAGGATCTGGCCGACACGCTCACGCCGCGCGAGCTCCAAGTCGCGCGGATGACTGCCCGGGGCCTGCGCAACAAGGTCATCGCCCAGAAGCTCGCGATCAGCGAGGGCACTGCGAAGCTCCACCTTCATCACGTCTATCACAAGCTCGACATCGAGGGCCGCGTGGCGCTCGCGCAGTATCTGCAGCGGCGTGGGCTCGTGTAGCCGCGCGGGATCGCGTCGCGTCGCGGAGCGGATTGGAGTGCCTGTCTTCCGGTGAGCAGAGTCGTCAGTGCAGGCATTCTGCTGTACCGCCTTCGCGGCGGCGCGGCGGAAGTCTTCCTCGTGCACCCGGGCGGCCCCTACTGGCGGAACAAGGACGCCGGAGCGTGGTCGATCCCCAAGGGACAGCTCGAAGCCGGGGACGATCCGCTGAGCGCAGCGAAGCGCGAATTCCAGGAGGAGACGGGCTCCGCGGTCGCTGGGGCGTTCGCGCCGCTCGCTCCGCTCAGGCAACCGGGCGGCAAGACCGTTCACGCCTGGGCGGTCGAGGGCGACATCGACGCCGCTTCGATCACGAGCAACGCGTTCTCGATCGAATGGCCGCCGCAGTCGGGAAACACGCAGGAATTTCCCGAGGTCGACCGGGGGGCATGGTTCACGCTCGAGGAAGCGAGGGCGAAGATACTCGCGGGTCAGCGCGGGTTCCTCGACCAGCTCGAGGAGCGGCTCGGGGCCCGGGCAGCCGCGAAGCAGAACTCAGGCATGCCGCGCCCGTGACCCGCGCGGTTGCCGCGCTATGCTGCGCGGCCTTGGTCGTCAGTTCGTCGCCGGCCGCCACGGGAGCTTCCTTGCCCGATCCGCTCATCTGGGACGTTCGCTCCGCCGCCTTCACGGATGAGGCGCAGCTCGTCGCGGCGCTGGGCGGCGCTCGCTACCGGCTGCTCGGCGAGATCCACGACAATCCCGCGCATCACGAGATCCACGCACGGCTGATCGCGGCGATCGCAGGGCGTAGAGCGCATCCGGCGGTGGTGTTCGAGCAATTCGACCTGGAGAACGACGCGGCGCTGCGCGAGGCCCAGGCCGCCGGCGGCGACGCGGAGCGGTTGGCCGATGCGGGCCGGCTCGATCGCAAGGGCTGGCTCTGGCCCATGCACAAGCCGCTCCTCGAGTCCGCGCTGGCGGCGCATCTGCCGGTGCGCGCGGCCAACCTGGCGCGTTCCGCGCTGCGCGATCCGCAGGCGCTGGCCGACGACTCGAGCACGATCGGCTACGCGCGGCTTCGCGCAGCGCCCTGGACGCAGGCCCAGGCCGCGCAGCTTCGCGACGACATCGCCGCGAGCCACTGCGGGAAAGTGCCGGCATCGGTCGTCCCTCGGATCGTGCTGGCGCAGCGCTTACGCGACGCGGCCATGGCGCAGGCGCTCGTCGACGCCGCGACGCCGGACGGGGCGATCCTCGTCGCCGGCGACGGTCACGTTCGCGCCGATCTCGGCGTTCCGGTGTACCTGCACGCGCCCGGGATGCCCGACGCGGACGCGCGGTCGCTCAGCGTCGCCTTCGTCGAGGCGAGTGCGGAGGAGCAGCGCGCGGCCGATTTCCCCCGGCGGCTGGTGAGCGAGAATCCGGGTTTCGACTACATCTGGATCACGCCGCCGGCGCCGCGCGAGGATCCCTGCGCCGGCATGCAATGAGCGCCGCGCGTGGCGGGGCGCATGCGCGGCGTGCGATGCCTAGAGTCTGATGGGTTTTCCGTACCCCGTCAGTTCGAGATAGCCGCGTCCGATCGCGCGGGCGCCCGCCGAGGCGCGCACCGCGCCCTCCCAGTACAGCACGCCGACCCCGGCCCGCGCGTCGAGCTCCTGGTCGTCCATCAGCGGCTCGATCGCGCAGTCGACGTCGCCCGCGCGCACGCGCATCGCCACCGGGTAGTCGACCTGCGTTCGCGGCGAGCGCCAGCGGCGTCCCGGGGTGAACACGACCTCGCCGGGTGCGAGAACGCGCACCCGCCCGTCCGCGGCGCGAAGGCTTCCGCCCGTCCAGAACGCACCGCCCTCCCGATCACGCATGCGAAAGGCCATGAGCGCGCCGCCGTCGTCGAGATTGATGCCGGTCCAGTCCCAGCCCACCGCCTGCGGCGCCATGTACTCGCTCGACCACTCGTGGTCCAGCCACGCGACGCCCGAGACCCGCGTGCTCGAGCCTTCGATCGCGAGCAGCCCCTTCACCGCGAGATGCGGCTCGCTGTAGTAGCAGCTCGCCTGCTTCGCGAGCGGCCCCTTGCGCGAGACGCCGTGCTCGCCTTCGAGCAGCACCGGTTGCGTGGGCGTGAACTCGAAGTCGAAGCTGAAGTCGCGCGCGGCGACCCGCGCGCGATAGCGGCCGTGGGCAAGCGCGAGCGACCAGTCGCCGATCCACGCGTCGGTCGCTCCCTCGCGAGCCCTGGCAAGCTCGAAGCCTTCACGTGCCGCGCGCGCGTCGTGGCGAAGCCGGCCGTAGCGAGGATCGGCCAGCGCCGCGTGCGCGAACAGGAGCTCGCGCGGCGCGAACCGGCTGGGATTGTCCTCGGCAACGCCGGGGCGGTTGCGAAAGAAGGTGACCTGGAAACCGAGCGCGCGCCCGGACGGATCGTCGAGCCAGCCGGTGAGGTACCACCATTCGTTGCGGAACGCCGGATGAGCGCCGTAGTCGCGCGGAAGCTCGACGGTGCTTCCGGCGGTCACCTCGGGAAATTCCGCCAAGGCTCGCGCCCGCGCCGCGACGAGCAGCAGGGGGCTCGCGAGGAAGGGCCGGCGCTTCATCGCGCCACGCGATCCCGACGCGGCGCGCTCACCAGTCCTCCTTGACCGCGCGCACGACGCCCTCGCTCATGGTCCGGCGTCCGCTCAGCCAGGCCGTAGCCGTCGCCAGCGCGAGCACGGCGGCTGCCGTTGCGGCGAGCGCGATCCAGGGCACCGAGATCGTCATGCCCCAGTGGAACGACTGCCGGTTGACGACGTGCACCAGGACGAGGCTGATCGCGAATCCGAGCGCGAGGCCGATCGCGAGACCGAGACCGCTGACCGCGAGCCCTTCGGTCGCCAGCATCGCTCCGATCTGCCGCCGCGTCATGCCGAGGTGCCGGAGCACGCCGAACTCGCGCCGTCGAGCGAGCACGAGGGCGCCGAAAGACGACGACAGGCCGAGGAGCCCGATCGCCACCGCCGCCAGCTCCAGCGCGTAGGTCACGGCGAAGGTGCGGTCGAAGATGCGCAGCGAGAACTCCCGGATCTCGCCCGGCCCCGCGATGTCCAGCTGCTCGCCGCCGGGCAGGGACCGCACGAGGGCGCGGGAGATGTCGTCGATCTTCGCGCCCGGCGCGAGCCACAGCGCGGCTCCGCTCGCCGAGCGATCGCCCGTGAGCGCGATGTAGCGCCCGCGCTCGATCACGACCGCGCCTTGCGGCCGCGCGTAGTCGCGCCAGATCCCCGCGACGGTGAATTCCCTGGGCTTCTCCGCGATCGGCAGCGTCACGGTCTTGCCGGGCGTGAAGCCGTAGAGGTCCGCCATCGCCTCGTTCGCCCAGATCGGCGGCGCCGCGCCGGCGGGCAGCGTCTGCGGCGCAGTCACCAGCGGCAGCCGCTCCTGCGGCGCAGACTCGTCGAGCGAACGGGCGAGAAGGAAAATGCGCGGGCGCGAAGGCTCGAGCAGGAGCTGCTGCTCGCGCAGGAATTCGGCGCGGCGGACGCCGGGCAGCGCGGCGATCCGCGCCTGGTCCCCTTGCGACAGATACCCGGTGTCTCCGCCGGCGCTCGCGCGCACGTAGAGGTCCGCGGGAAGAACGTGCTCGAGCCACGCGTCGAGCGCGTCCCGGAACGACACCACCATGATGGCCATGGAGATCATGAGGCTCATGCTGGCCACGATCGCGGCCAGGCTCACCGCGGCCTGGCCCGGCGCCCCGCGGAGCTGCAGCAGCGCGAGGCGAGGCGCGGGCGCCAGCGGTGCGGGCGCTGCCGCGAATGTCCACGCCGACATCACCGGCATGAGCAGGAGCGTGCCGGCGAGCAGCAACGCGATCGCGAGGTAGCCGAACAGCGGCAGCTCCGCGATCGGCGGAAGCAATGCGACCGCGCCGCCGGCGGCGATGGCAGCGATGCCCGGCCAGATCGGGCGCAGCCGGGAGAAGGCGCGCTCCTCGTCGCCGGGCTTCAGCGCCTGCGCCGGCGCGGCGCGGGCGGCCTCGATCGCGGGCACGAGACTGCCGAGCAGCGCGGCGGCGACGCCGAGCGCGAAGCAGAGCATCAGCGCCGGCGGCGCGACCTCGAGCTCCGGCGCGACGCCCCGGAAGTAACCCGAGCCCAGATCGGGACCGATCACGCGCACGGCGGCGGCGGCGAGGAAATAGCCGGCAGGGAGCCCGAGCGCGCTGCCGACGGCGCCGATCGCCGCGCCTTCCGCGACGAGCCAGGCGAGGAGCCGTCGGCGCCGCATGCCGAGCACGCGTAGGAGCGCGAGCTGAGTGCGCCGGCGAACGATCGCGAGCGCCTGTGTCGAGAACACGAGCAGCCCCCCCGTGAACAGCGCGACCAGCGCGAGCACGTTCAGGTTCACGCGGTAGGAGCGCGAGACGCTCGCACCGGCGGCGAGATTCGCCTCCGGACGATCGACGGCCACGCCCGCGGGCAGGCTTCGCTGCAGGCGCTCGCGGAACGCCGCCACGTCGACGCCCGGCTCGAGGCGCAGGTCGATGCGCGTGAGGACGCCGCGCCGGTCGAACGCCGACTGCGCGCCGGCGATGTCCATCACCGCGAAGCGCCGCCGCGAGCTCGCCGAAAGCTCGCCTGCGACGCGCAGCCGCACTTCGCCCAGGCCCCGCTGGAACGAGAGCGCCGCGCCGCGCTCGCTCGCGAGCCACTGCGCCGCCGAGGGCGACAGGAAGAGCGTATCGGAGCGCAATAGATCGAGCCGATCCCCGGCGTCGGCGACCAGGGCAGGTTCGACCGCCGCGGCGCGCAGCGCGTCGATGCCGACGATCGCCAGCGTGTCGTCGCGGCCGGCGAGCCTTGCGTCCACCTCGATGATCGGGCTCGCGGCAGCGACTTCCGGCAGGCGCGCGACCGTCGCATACAGACCCTCGTCGAAGCCGCTGCGCGCGCCGCGCAGCTGCAGGTCCGCCTGCCCGGACAGCGTCTGGACGCTCTGCGCGAGCTCGTTGACCGCGGACCGGGTGATGAGCTGGATCGCATAGCCGAGCGCGACGCCGAGCGCGATGGCGAGTACGGCGAGCGCTGCCCGCGTGCGGTTGTGCACGAGCGACCCGGCGAGCACCGCGCGAGCTTCGGCGGCAGCGGCGCCGGTCATCGCGCCGGCTCGGGCAAGGCACGCATGCCGTCGGGCGTGAGCAGCAGCGTCCGGTCGGCGCTCGCCGCGGCGACGCTCGAGTGCGTGACGAGAATGCCGGCGGAGCCGCTGCGCTTGACCTGACCGCGAAGCAATCCGAGGACCTGCCGCGCGCTCTCGGCGTCGAGGTTGCCGGTCGGCTCGTCGGCGAGGACGAGGCCCGGCGAGTGGACGAGGGCGCGGGCGATGGCCACTCTCTGCAGCTCGCCGCCCGACAGCTCGCGCGGCGGGCTCGCAGCGCGATCGGAGAGCCCCACGGCAGCGAGCATCTCCCCGACGCGTCGCGCGGCGGCATCGCCGTCGACGCCGAGGAGCGACAGAGGCAGGCCGACGTTCGCCGCGACGTCGAGGTAGGGGAGCACGTGGAACGCCTGGAACACGAAGCCCATCCGCGAGCGGCGCAGGAGCGTGCGCGCATCGTCGCTCATGCCCGTGAGCTCCGTGCCGTCGAGCTCGATCGAGCCCTGGTCGGGAAGATCGAGCCCGGCGATGAGGTTGAGCAGCGTCGACTTCCCGCTGCCGGATTCGCCCATGATCGCGACGTAGTCTCCGGGACGGAGCTCGAGCTCGACGCCTGCGAACACGGTGCGCGGGTTCGGCTGCCCGAAACGCTTCGCGAGCCCCCGGACGCGAAGAATCGGCGGCGTATCGCTCGCGGGTCGAGCGAGAAGGGCGGTCGTCTGAACCATGGCTGAGGTTGATCTAGCTCAAAGGACGGCCATTTACAAGCCGTGGGTGCGAAGGGCAGGCGTTAGCATAAAACCGTTGCGGGTGGGCCGGTTTCCAGCCTCCTCCGGCCCGCGTCCAGGAGCGGCAGCGATGACCAAGGATTATCGGGAGATTACCAAGTCCGTCTCGGCGTTGCTTTCAGGCTTGCGGGCGACGCAGCCCGAGGTGATGAAGAGCTTCAATGCGCTCTCGACGGCAAGCTTGCGCGACGGTGCGCTCACCGAGAAGACGAAGGAGTTGATCGCGCTCGCCATCGGGGTCGCGGGACATTGCGACACCTGCATCGGCTTTCACGTGCGCGCCCTGGTGAGGCTGGGCGTGACCCGAGCGGAGCTCGAGGAAGCGCTGGGAGTATGCGTCTACATGGGTGGCGGGCCCTCGCTGATGTACGCCGCCGACGCGCTCTCCGCCTTCGGACAGTATTCGAGCGAGGTCGTGCCGGCCTGAGTGCAGCGAAGGCGTCCGCCTCGGACGGGGCCTCCGCTTCGCGGCGGGCGAAAACACTTCTGCAGGAGCAAGATTGCGCTCGGAGTCAGGCTTCGGACCCTTCCAGGGTCATGCATCGGCAGCCGGTGGCGCGCGCGCAATGGTTATAGACCTTCTCCCATCTCCGTTCGCGAAAGGGACGTCATGAACAAGCTCGTATCCTGGCTTCTCTGGCCTCTGGTCGGCATCGTCGGCGCGTTCGCATTCGCAGCGCTCGCGCTCGGCCGCGGCGAGACGGTCAATGCAGTGTGGCTGGTGACTGCGGCCCTGTCCGTATACCTTGTTGCCTATCGGTTCTACAGCAAGTACATCGCCGAGCGCGTGCTCCAGCTCGACGACAACCGTGCGACCCCGGCCGTGCGGCACAACGACGGCATGGACTACGTGCCGACGAACAAGTGGGTGCTGTACGGGCACCACTTCGCCGCCATCGCCGGGGCCGGACCGCTGGTCGGCCCGGTGCTTGCCGCGCAGATGGGCTATCTGCCAGGAACGCTGTGGATCCTTGCGGGCGTCGTCGTTGCCGGAGCTGTCCAGGACTTCATCGTGCTTTTCGCGTCCGTGCGACGGGACGGAAAGTCGCTCGGCGAGATGATCAAGATGGAGCTCGGTCCGGTGCCGGGCGCGCTGGCGCTCGTCGGCGTGCTGGCGATCATGATCATCATCCTGGCCGTGCTCGCGCTGGTCGTCGTGAAGGCGCTCACCGCGAGCCCGTGGGGATTGTTCACCATTGCGGCGACGATACCCATCGCGCTGCTGATGGGCGTCTACATGCGCCTCTTCCGCCCCGGCCGCGTAGGCGAGGCTTCCGCGATCGGCGTCGTGCTGCTTCTCGCGGCGCTGTACTTCGGCCGCGCCGTTGCCGCCGATCCGACGCTCGGGCCGCTTTTCACCCTGACCGGCACCCAGCTTGCGTGGGCGCTGATCCTCTACGGCGCCATCGCCGCCAGCCTTCCCGTATGGCTGATGCTGGCGCCGCGCGACTACCTTTCGACGTTTCTCAAGATCGGGACCGTAGCGGCACTTGCGATCGGCATCTACGTCGTCGCGCCGCCGCTCGCCATGCCGCAGCTCACGCGCTTTGTCGACGGCAGTGGGCCCGTGTTCTCCGGCACGCTGTTTCCGTTCCTTTTCATCACCATCGCCTGCGGCGCGGTATCGGGCTTCCATTCGCTGATCTCGTCCGGGACGACGCCCAAGATGATCGAGCGCGAGTCGCACATGCGCTTCATCGGCTTCGGCGGCATGCTTGCCGAGTCGTTTGTCGCCATCATGGCGTTGACGGCCGCCTGCGTGCTCGATCCGGGCATCTACTTCGCGATGAACGCGCCGACCGCGGCGATCGGCGCTACTGCCGCGGATGCGGCGCGGGTCATCTCCGGATGGGGATTCACGATCACGCCCGACATGATCCAGCAGACGGCCACGGACATCGGCGAGACCACCATCCTCTCGCGCGCCGGCGGCGCGCCGACGCTGGCCGTCGGCATGGCTCAGATCCTGGCGCAGGCCCTCGGCGGAAAGACGATGGAGGCGTTCTGGTACCACTTCGCGATCCTGTTCGAAGCGCTCTTTATCCTGACCGCGGTCGACGCCGGCACGCGGGTGGGACGTTTCATGATCCAGGACATGCTGGGACACATCTACAAGCCGCTTGGCGATACCGAGTTCCTGCCGGCGAACCTGGTCGGCACCGGTCTGTGCGTCGCGCTCTGGGGCTACTTCCTCTACCAGGGCGTGGTCGACCCGCTCGGCGGCATCAACACGCTGTGGCAGCTCTTCGGCGTCGGCAACCAGATGCTCGCCGGCATCGCGCTGCTCCTTTGCACGAGCGTGCTGGTTAAGATGAAGCGCGAGCGCTACGCTTGGGTGACGCTCGTGCCCACGGCCTGGCTGCTGGTCACCACGCTGACCGCGGGCGTGGAGAAGATCTTCCACAGCGATCCGCGCGTCGGGTTCCTCGCGCTCGCCAACAAGTTCAGCGCCGCCGCGGCGGAGGGCAAGCTCCTGGCGCCCGCGAAGTCGATCGAGGAGATGCAGCGCGTCGCGTTCAACAACTACCTCGACGCGGTCGTCTGCGGGGTCTTCGTCCTGCTGGTCGTGGCCATGTGCGTCTACGCCGTGAAGATCTGCATGCAGGCGCTCAAGCAGGCGCGGCCGACGGCGCACGAGATTCCGGGACTCGGCTCCGAGGCTCTGGCGTGAGCGCGAAGGAGAGAGGCGCGGCGGCCGCCGCCGCGCCTTGCGCTCCAGATACCGGGCCTTCGTCCGCGTTGCTCAAGCTGCGCCAGGCGTGCCGGCAGGTGTTCGGCATACCGGACTACGACCGCTACCTCGCGCACTTCACCCGGCAGCACCCCGGAGAAACGCCGCTGTCGCGAAGCGAATTCTTCGCCCGCTCGATCGACCGCAAGTACGGAAAGAGCGGGCCGAGGTGCTGCTAGCGGTCGATCAACTCTTCCGCGCGGCCTCCACCATGTCGCGGAACCGGCGGACGTTGTCCTCGCCCGCGTACTCCGCGATCCGCCTGTAGGCCGGGTCCATCTTCGCGCGGAACGGCGCGAGGTCCGGCCTGGTGATCGACATCCCGGCCGCGGCCAGCTTGTTGAGCTGGTCGGCTTCGCCTTCGGCGATGAGCCTGCGCATCAGGTCGCCCGCCGACGCGCTTTCCTCGCGGAAGATCTTCTGCTGCTCGGGCGAGAGCTTCTTCCAGGTGTTGACGCCCACGGTATGGATCATGTTGTTGTAGATGTGGCGCGTGATCGCCAGGTGCTTCTGCACTTCGTAGAACTTGCTGAAGTAGATGACCGCGATCGGATTCTCCTCGCCGTCGACGACCTTCTGTGACAGCGCGAGATAGAGCTCCGGAAACGCGATCGCCTGCACGGTCGCGCCCAGCGCCTCCATCGAAGCCTGGATCTGCAGCTCCGGGGGCGTGCGGATCTTGAGCCCCTTCGCGTCGTCGGGCAGGTTGATCGGCCGGACGCTGTTGGTGACGTTGCGGAAGCCGTACTCCCAGTTGCGCAGCAGGACGAAGCCCTGCTTCTCGGCGAGCGGCGCGAGCCAGTCCATCGCCGGACCGTCCATCACGCGGAAGACGTGCGCCGGGCTGTCGAAGATGAACGGCAGCATCACCGCGGCGAACGCCTTGTCGTACTTGTCGAGCTGCCCTTGCGTCGGCAGCCCCATGTCGATCGTGCCGAGCTTGATCTGCTGCGCCTGCTCGGGCGGGCCGCCGAGCACGTTGTTGGGAAAGATGTTGATCTTGATCGCGCCGTTGGTGCGCTGCTCGACGCGACTCGCGAACTGCTTGGCGGCGATGTTCGCCGGATGGTCCTCCGGAGCGAAGTGCGCCCAGCGCAGGGTCATGGGCGTCTGCGCGCGTGCGACGTGGGGGGCGCCGAGAGCGAGCCCCGCGCCGATGCCGGTCTTCATGAAGCTTCTGCGATCCATCGCTTCCTCCTTTCGAGTTGGGTAGACGTCAGCCGCGAAAGCCGAAGTAATGGGGAAGGAACAGCGAGAACCAGGGGACGAAGGCGACGACCAGCAGGCCCGCGAGGACCATGCCGAGATAGGGCAGCATGGCCCGAGATGCCGCCTCGATGTCGGCGCGCATGATCGCGCAGCACACGTAGAAGCCGATGCCGGCGAGCGGCATGAAACCGCCCACGCCCATGGCGATGATCAGCACCAGCGCATAGTGGAGCTCGCTCAAGCCGAGCTTGCCGGCGATCGGGATCAGCAGCGGCGCCAGCACGTTGAGCGAAGGCAGTCCTTCGAGCAGCACCCCGACCACGACCAGGAGCGCAACCGATCCAACCATGAAGATCGCCGTGCTGTTGCCGACGGAGTGCAGGATCTCCACCAGCCGCTGTGGCAGATACGCCACCGTGAGCGTCCAGGAGAAGCCCGACGCGGCGGCGAAGATGAACAGCAGGACGCCGGTCAGCGCGGCGGTGTCGGCCACGGTGCGCATGAACGTCGCGACGTTCATCTCGCGGTACACGAACATCGCCAGCACGATGCCGTAGACCACGGCGAAAGCCGCGACCTCGGTCGGCGTGGCGATGCCGAGCAGGATGCCGGCCAGCAGCATCGCCGGCATCAGCAGAGGCAGGATCGCGCCGACGCCCGCGCGCAGCATCACCGCCGCGCTCGCGCGCGGTGCGCGGGGGATCCCCGCGCGGCGGGCGCGCAGGTAGATGAGCGCCATCAGGCCGAGCGCCATCACCGCCGCCGGGAGGATACCGCCGAGGAACATCCCGGCGACCGACACGCTGGTGATCGACCCGACGATCAGCATGGCGATGCTCGGCGGAACCGTCTCGCCCATGACCGCGGAGGCCGCCAGCACGGCGGCGCCCTCGGCGGACCCGTGCCGCTCGCTCAGTTCGTCGCGCATCACGGTCCCGACGGCGGCGACGTCGGCGGGCTTGGAGCCCGACAGTCCGGAGACCACGTACATGCTCACGACCGCGACCTGCAGTAACCCGCCGCGCAGGTGGCCGACGGCGGCGTGGATGAGGCGCACCAGGCGAACGCTGATGCCGCCGCGCTCCATGACGAGGCCCGCGAGGATGAAGAACGGCACCGCGAGCAAAATGAAATTGCCCGTGCCGTTGACCATCGTCTGCGGCAGCACGACCAGCGACGCGGCTCCGGTGATCCACAGGTAAGCCGCCGTCGAAAGCAGCAGCACGAAGCCGACCGGGACGCCGGCGACGATCGCGACGAAGAAGAACGTCAGGACAGTACCGATCGCGCCGTCGCCGGTGAACCAGGGCTGCCACGCCGATCGCGTGACCACGGCGCCGGCGAGAAGCACGCCGAAGCCGATCGCGACCGGCCAAGCCGCCGCGCCGTGCTCGCGCCGCAGGCGAGCGATCGCGAAGACGAAGAGCAGCGCCATGCCGACCGGGAGCGGCAGGCCGATGATCGCTGCGGGGATCTGCAGCACCGGCGTGCGCTCGTCCCAGCTCGACGCGAGGAATTCGAGCGACGCGATGCCGGTGAGCGCCGAGGCGAAGGCCACCAGCACGTCGGCGAGCGCGAGGCAGCCCTCGCGCACGGCTGGCGAGAAGGAGTTGAGGACCACGCGCACGAACGCGTGCTCGCGCCGACGGTACGCGGCCGCGCCGCCGATGAAAGCCAGGGTCGCGAGCGTGAGCCGGGCGAGCTCGTCGGCCCAGAGGAACGAGTGATGGAGCCAGGCGCGGGCGACGACGTTGGCGATGACGAGCGCGAGCTCGCCGACCAGGGCGACGACGACCAGGCCTTCGGCGAACCCGTTGAGTGCGCGCAGGCCGGGGCCATCGGCCGCCTGGGCGGAAGCCGGCGCATCCGCGGCGAGGCCCGCCCCGGCGCCGGATGCGCTCATGCTTTCTCCGCCGCCGCGAAGCGCCGGTACCGGCGCCGGCTGCCCATCAGGTGCGCCCGCATGGCGCGGCGCGCCGCGGTCGAGTCGCGGTCGCGGATCGCGTCGTAGATGCGCCGGTGCTCGAGCTGGATCCGCTGCAGATAGGCCTTGAGATCTTCCTGCCGCTGCAGCCCGAGGCGGACGCTCTGCCGCGGGATGAGAAAGCGGCCGAGGAATTCGAGGAAGCGCACGAACTGCGGGTTGCCCGTCGCCGCGGCGATCGACTGGTGAAAGCGGAAATCCTCCTCGATCGCCGACTCTCCGCGGCGCACGGCGGCATCGAAGGCGAGCAGCGCGCGCCCGATGCGCTCCCGGGCCGGAGTCGAGACCCGCTCCGCCGCGATGCCCGCCGCCTCGACTTCGACGCCCGTGCGCAGCTCCATCACGTGGAGGACGTCGGCGATCGACGATACCGCGGCGGGATCGATGCGGAAGGGACGGCGCTGCACGTCGCGCGTGACGAACGCCCCCACGCCCTGGCGCGTTTCGACCAGGCCTTCGGCGCGCAGCGCGGCGACCGCCTCGCGCACGACCGTGCGGCTCACGCCGAACGCGCTCATCATCTCCTGCTCGGTGGGGAGCCTGGCGCCCGGCTCGAGCCGGGTCTTGATCTCGTCGGTGAGGCGGTCCGCGAGCTCGCTCGCGCGCGTCTGCACCGGAGGCAGAGGCTCCAGGAGGGCGAGAAGGCTCATCGCTTCAGCTTCGCCGAATTGGTCTGGTCATCGTATGACCCGGGTGCTAGTATTGCCCGCGACCCATCCGGCGTCAATCGGCGCGGAGGCAGGCTGGCAGTGACTGACTATCGACGGCTCTTCGATCTGACGGGGCGCAAGGCGCTGGTGCTGGGCGCCGCGTCCGGCATCGGCAAGGCATCGGCGGAAGCTCTCGGCGCGCTCGGCGCCGAGGTTCACTGCGCCGACCTCGACGAGGGCGGGGCCGCGGCCACCGCGGAAGCTATCCGCTCCGCGGGCGGGACGGCCGGCGCGTCGCGCGCCGACGCGGCGCGCGGCGAAGACGTCACCGCACTCGCTGCGCGTGCGAAGGCGGCGATGGGGCGCATCGACGTCGCGGTTACCACGCCCGGGGTGAACATCCGCAAGACGGTGCTCAACTACACCGAGGCCGACTTCGACCGGATCTTCGAACTGAACGTGAAGGGAACGTTCCTTTTCTTCCGCGCGGTCGGCAGGATCATGGCCGAGCAGAAGGGCGGCAGCATCATCGCCACGTCCTCGATGCGCGCCTTCACGATCGAGCCCGGGCTGGCGGTCTACGGCGCGACCAAGTCGGCGATCTCGCTGCTCGTGAAGGGCTTTGCCGCCGAGATGGGCGTGCACGGCGTGCGCGTCAACGCGATCGCGCCTTCGATCATCGAGACGGCTCTCTCGGCGCCGATCAAGACGCGCCCCGAGATTTACGACACCTACGCGCGGCACACCGTCATCGGCCGCTGGGGCCAGCCGTCGGAAGTCGGGAGCGCCGTCGCGTTCCTCGCCTCCGACGCCGCGAGCTACGTGAGCGGCAGCACGCTGCTGGTCGACGCGGGCTGGACCGCGATCGACGGTCCCCCGACGGGGCTCACGCAGCTCGCCTGAGCGGGCAACATGCGCGCTAGCGCGCGACCTTGATCCCCGTTTCGCGGTAGACGGCGTCGATCAGCGATTTGCCGATCCGCGATTCCATCTCGCGATGCACGGGCAGGAGCGCCTTCTGCCACGCGGCCTGCTCGTCGGGCGTCAGCTCGTAGACCGTGCACCTCCCCGAGGCCCTGACCCTGGCGATCGCGTCCTCGTTCTCCTTGAGCGAGAGCTGGTTCTCGAAGTCGGTCGCGTCGCGCATCGCGCCTTCGAGCGTCGTCCGGATGTCCGCCGGCAGCCCGTCCCAGAACTTCTTGCCGGCGATGACCGCGTAGCCGTCGTAGCCGTGGTTGGAGAGCGCGACGTACTTCTGGACCTCGTACATCTTCTGCGTGTACAGGTTGGGCGGGGAATTCTCGGTGCCGTCGACGACGCCGGTCTGCAGCGCCTGGTAGACCTCCGAGAAGGCCATGACCTGGGGCATGGCCCCCAGCGCTCGCATCTGCGCGTCGAGCACCTTCGAGGACTTGATGCGCATCTTGAGGCCCTTGAAGTCGGCGACCGCGTGCAGCGGGCGGTTGGCGCTCATCACCTTGAAGCCGTTGTCCCAGAAGCCCAGGCCGACGATGCCCTTGGAGTCGAGGCGCTTCAGCAGGTCGCGGCCGATGTCGCCGTCCAGCACCCGGCGCAGGCCCGCGCGGTCGGGGAAGATGTAGGGCAGATCGAACAGCTCGAATTCCGGCAGGCCCATCGGGCCGAACTTGGACATCGACGGCGCGAGGATCTGCACCGAGCCGAGCTGCAGCGCCTCCATTTCCTCGCCGTCCTTGTAGAGCGTGCTGTTGGGATAGACCTCGACCCGCACCCTGCCGCCGGTGCGCGCTTCGGCGAGCTGCTTGAACCGCTCGGCCGCCTGGCCTTTGGGCGTGTCCGCGGCGACGACGTGGCTGAACTTGATGACGGTCGGCGACTGGGCGAAGGCCGTACCCGAGAGCGCGCAGACGAGCGCGGCGAGCGCGATGCGGTGAGACATCGTTTCCCTCCTCATGCGGCGGCTCGAGCGCCGCCCTCGTTAGGGACCGTCAGCCGGGCGAGCGCGCCGGCGTCCGCGCGTTCGTCGAGCGACCAGCAGGCGGCGACGAGCGCGTCGACCGCCGGCGGATCGAGCACCGCGCCGGCGAGGCCGCGGAACTTCGTTTCGAGGTCGCGATCGCTCATCGGACAGTCCCGGCTGCCGAGCGCGTGCTCGACGCGGCACTCGACCACGCGGCCGTCGCCGAGCCGGATCCGGACCTCGGCCGCATCCTCGGCGACGCCGCCGCTCGCCTCGGCGCGCACGCGGTCGCGCAACGCGGCGACGGTCGCGTCCGCGACCCGCGCGTCGGAATACTGGGCCTGCCCCGCGGCGCCGTCGACGATCGCCACCGCGCAGCTGTGGTAGACGCTGAACTTGCCTTCGAGGCCCGTGCGGGGAGCCTTCTTTCCGGTGAGCTCGAGGACCAGCGGATGGACCAGGAGATCGATCGCCTCGATCGACTCGGGCGCCAGACGATGTGCAGCGCGAAGCTGCAGGCAGCCGTCGATCGCCGGGTGGACGACCACCCCGCAGGCGAACGGCTTGTAGCTGTTAGCGTCGAGCTCCCAGGTCTCGCCCAGGCCCTCGGTGATCCGGGAAAAGTCGCGCTCGGTCGCGAGCACGTTCGCGAATCCGCGCTTGCCTTCGATGGCCTGCGGCGCGCTGGTGAAATCCTCGCGCGCCAGCAGCGCCGCGACGAGCCCGTTGCGCGCCGCGACGCCGACGTGCAGGGGCTTGCACATCGACCCGAACATCTCGCGCAGGCCCGAGGCCTGGGTCGCGGCGATGCCGAGCGCCCAGGCGAGTTGGCGCTCGTTCAAGCCGAGGAGGCGCCCGGCCCCGGCCGCGGCCCCGAACACGCCTGTCGTCCCGGTGATGTGCCAGCCGACGTCGTAGTGCGATGGATACACTGCGTTGCCGATGCGGCATTCGACTTCCGTGCCCAGCGCGAAGGCGTGGATGAACGACTCGCCGTCGACCGGCGCGTGCTCGGCGAGCGCGAGCAGCGCCGAGGCCACCGGGCCCGTGGGATGGATGATCGTCTTGAGGTGCGTGTCGTCGAAATCGAAGGTGTGCGAGCTTGTGCCGTTCACCAGCGCGGCATGCAGGATGTCCAGGCGCTCGCGCCGGCCGAGCACGGTGGCCTGCGGAGGACCCGCGAACGGCGCCAGTGCGGCGATCATGCGCTCGACGGTTTCGTGACGCGAAGCCCCGATCGCGCACCCCAGCCAGTTGAGCAGCGCGCGCCGGGTTTCATGGCGCACCCGGGCCGGGAGCTCGCCGGGCCGGGCGGTCGCGACGAAGCGGGCGAGGGCAGCCGTCGGTTCGGGGCTCATCGGCACGAAATGGATTTGCTTTGACGAGGCACTCGGGCCTATTTTATACGTCTTGCGTCTCCGCCCGCATCGGCGCCGCAGCCAATGATCGACGAGCCGTGCCCATGAACGCGCCGCGCGAGCCGACGCTGCCGGCCCAGGACCGGCTGCTGCGCGCCTACGATGCGTCGCTGCTCGCGCGCCGCCTGCGCGCGGCGTGCCGGGGCGACGTGCTCTTCGATCTCGCCTCGCGCGGCCGCTACGCCACCGACGCTTCGATCTACCAGATCTTCCCGATCGGGGTCGTCGTCGCCGCCGACGCGACGGACCTCCGCACGGCGCTCGAGGTCGCGCGCGACGAAGGCATTCCGCTGCTCCCGCGCGGCGCCGGCTCGTCGCAGTGCGGCCAGACGGTCGGCGAGGCGCTGGTCGTCGATCACAGCAAAGGCCTGACGACGATCGGCCCGCTCGATCGCGACGCGATGACGATCAGCGTCGAGCCGGGTGTCGTGCTCGACCGGCTCAACGCCTCGCTGCAGCCGCACGGGCTATGGTTTCCCGTCGACGTCAGCACGTCGGCGCAGGCGACCATCGGCGGGATGGCCGGCAACAATTCCTGCGGCTCGCGCTCGATCGAGTACGGCAACATGGTGCACAACGTGCTCGCCATCGACGCCCTGCTCGCCGACGGCAGCGAAGTGGCGTTCGGGCCGCTCGACGCGATGCCGCGCGGCGGGCGCGCGGGCGATCTCGTCGCGGCGCTCTCGGCGATCGGGACGCGCGAGCGCGAGGAGATCGCGCGGACGTTCCCCGCCGTGCTGCGCCGCGTGGGCGGCTACAACCTCGACGTGTTCAACCCGCAGAGCGTGCGGCCCTACACGGCCGACGGATCGGTGAACCTGGCGCATCTGCTCGTGGGCTCCGAAGGCACGCTCGCGTACTTTTCCCGCCTCACGCTGCAGCTCGCGCCGCTCCCCGCGGTCAAGCTGCTGGGCGTGGCGAGCTTCCCGACGTTTTACCGGGCGATGGAAGCGGCACGGCACATCGTCGAGCTCAAGCCGACGGCGGTCGAGCTCGTCGATCGCACGATGATCGATCTCGCACGCGCCAACCCGGCGTTCCGCCCGGTCGTCGACCGGGCGCTGGTGGGCGAGCCCGACGCGATCCTGCTCACCGAGTTCGCGGGCGCGGACGCGGCCGCGCAGCGCGCGCGCCTCGATGCGCTGGTCGAGATGATCGCCGACCTCGGGCTCCCAGGCGCGGTCGTGAAGATCGTCGAGCCTTCGGCGCAGACGGCGCTCTGGGAGGTGCGCAAGGCCGGGTTGAACATCATGATGTCGATGAAGGGCGACGGCAAGCCGGTGTCGTTCATCGAGGACTGCGCCGTGCCGCTCGAGCACCTCGCCGACTACACCGCACGGCTCACCGAGATCTTCGCCAAGCACGGGACGCGAGGCACCTGGTACGCCCACGCGAGCGTGGGGACCCTGCACGTGCGGCCGATCCTCGACATGCGCCGCGACGGCGCGGCGAAGATGCGTGTAATCGCCGAGGAAGCCGCCGCGATGGTCCGCGAGTACAAGGGTGCTTACTCCGGCGAGCATGGCGACGGCCTGTGCCGCGGCGAGTGGGTCGCCTGGCAGTTCGGCCCGCGCATCGGCGGCGCGTTCGCGGAAGTGAAGGCGCTGTTCGATCCAGGCAACCGCATGAATCCCGGCAAGATCGTGTCACCGCCCAAGATGGACGATGCCTCGCTGTTCCGCTTTCCTCCGGCCTACCAGCGCATGCGCTTCGTGCCGCGCCTCGACTGGTCCGCCTGGGACGTCGGGCGCGACCCGATCTCGGGCGCCGAGACCGCGCCCGGCACCGGCGGCGACCCGGCGCAGGGGCTCGCCAAGGCGGTGGAGATGTGCAACAACAACGGGCACTGCCGGAAGTTCGACGCCGGAACGATGTGCCCGAGCTACCGCGCGACCCACGACGAGCAGCACGCCACGCGGGGCCGCGCGAACACGCTGCGTCTCGCGCTCAGCGGCCAGCTCGGCGCGGAGGACTTGGGCGGCGAGGCGGTGCACGCGGCGCTCGAGCTCTGCGTCTCGTGCAAGGGATGCAAGCGCGAATGCCCGACCGGCGTCGACATGGCGCGACTCAAGATCGAGGCGCTCGCCGCGTATCGCGCACGCCACGGCCTGCGGCTGCGCGAGCGGCTGGTCGCCTACCTGCCTCGCTACGCGCGCGGTGCCTCGGAGCTGCGCACCTTCGTCAACCTGACCGAGCGTCTGCCGGGACGATGGTCGGAGCGCTGGCTCGGCCTCGCCGCGCGGCGCCGTCTGCCGCGGTTCCAGGGCGATTATCTGCGCGTGGCCGCGAGGCCCCAGCGGGCCGTCCGTGCGGACCTGCCCGAGGTCGTCCTCTTCGTCGACACGTTCACCAACTATTTCGCGGTGGAGAACGCGCGCGCGGCGCGCCGCGTCCTCGAAGCCGCGGGCTACCGCGTGCGACTCAACGCCGTGCGCGGCGCGCGGCCGCTGTGCTGCGGCCGGACCTTCCTCGCCGCAGGCCTCGTCGACGAAGCCAAGGCGGAGGCGCGCCGCACGCTCGACGCGCTCCTGCCCTTCGTGCGCCGCGGGGTGGCGATCGTCGGCCTCGAGCCGTCGTGCCTGCTCGGGATGCGCGACGAATTTCTCACCTACCGCTTCGGCGAGGACGCGACCCTGCTCGCGGAGCACGCGTTCCTCTTCGAGGAGTTCCTCGTGCGCGAGCGCGAAGCGGGCCGGGCAGAGCTGGCCCTCGGGCCGCTGGCCGCGGGCGAATGCCTGGTTCACGCCCACTGCCACCAGAAGGCGTTCGGGGCGGCCGCCTCGATGCATGCCGTGCTGAGCTGGATCCCCGGGCTCGTGCCGCGCGCGATCGAATCGAGCTGCTGCGGCATGGCCGGCTCGTTCGGCTACGAAGCGGAGCACTACGCGATCTCGATGCGCATGGCCGAGGCGGCGCTGCTGCCCGCCGTGCGCAACGCGTCCCGCAGCACGCTGATCGTCACCGACGGCTTCAGCTGCCGTCATCAGATCAGCTACGGAGCGCGGCGCAGGCCGCTCCACGTCGCGCGGGTGCTGGATCGGGCGCTCGACTCCGCGCTGGTCAGCCGGTAGCGCTTTCGCTCCGGGCGCGAGCTTCCGCGAACAGCCGCTTGGCGCGGATCGCCTCGTTCCCGGGCGCGAGCGCTTCGGCGCGCGCGTAGTGAGCGGCGCTCTCGGGAAAGCGCCCGAGGCGAAACGCGCACAGGCCGAGCGCGGCGTGCGCGTTGGCGCCGAAGATCGAGGCATCGTAGGCGAGCGTCCCGGGCTCGAGGCCCTCGGCATCGATCGCCGCCAGGCGCTCGAAGTACGGCGTCGCCTCGTCGTAGAGGCCGCTCTCGAGGAGTCGCCGTCCGGCGAGCCACCCGAGCGCATGGTTGCCGGGGAAGAGCCGGAGCGCTTCGGCGATGAGATCGGACGCATCGCGACGGCGGTCGAGAAGCAGCCGCGCGAGATGAAGGTGCGGCAGGCTGTCGGCCAGCGTACGCGTCGTCGAGGCACGCGCGGCGGCGATGCCGCTTCGCCAGGCCACTTCCGCGGCCGCCTCGTCGCCGGAGGCGAGGAGTGCCGAGCCCAGGTGCGCCCAGCTGTAGACGTGTCCCGGATCCGAGCGCAGGCGCCGGCGCAACAGCGGGATGTCGCGCGCGGGCTTGTGCGCGGCTTCCGCACCGTAGCCGTGATGATCGAGTGCGACGCCGCTTGCCCCGACCTCCAGTCGCTCTCGCGCGCGGATCTCGTCCAGGGCCGGGATCAGGCTCTCGTGGATGATCCCGCGAAAGCGCAGGTCGGGCCGGTTGCGAAACAGGCGGTGCTCGCGGTAGCGCGTATAGCCGGCGCTCGGACGGAACAGCACGGTGTAGGCCACGCAGCCCGGATCGGCGAGCTCGCGCTCGACGCGATCGCGGTCGAAGGCGACGAGCGTTTCGTCCGCGTCGATGTAGAGGAGCCACGCGCCCGCGGCCGCATCGACCGAGGCGTTGCGGGCCGCGGCGAAGTCGCCGGTCCAGCGCCTTTCGAGGACCTTGGCGCCGAAGGAACGGGCGATGTCGCGAGAGCGGTCGACCGAGCCCGTGTCGACGACGACGATCTCGTCGACGCGACCGCGCAGCGACCGCAGGCAGGCTTCGAGGTGGCGCTCTTCGTCGCGGACGATCAGCGACGCGGAAAGGAGCGGTCGCGACACGCGCGTCCGCGGCGCGCCCGGTCCGGGTTCTTTACTTGGCGCGCTTGCGCCGGAGCAGGAACGCGCCGGTGGCGCCCAGCGCGCCCGCGAGAGCGATCAGGCTCCAGCCGGAGGTCGCCGGAATCCCGACTCTCCGGGTCTGGTTGCCCGATTGCGCCTGGGCGACGCCGTCGAGCGTGTCCATCGAGTACGAAGCGATCAGGGGCGCGCTGTAGATCGCCGCTCCCGCGAGAATCTTGCGAACCGCGTCGCGACGGCTCGGGTCGACGCGCTGGAGCATGCGTTCGAGATGGGGATTCGTGGGCATGTGGGCCTCGCGGAAAGCTCAGTTCTCATGCTCGCACAGAGGCGCTCAGCCGGCAAGGGGCGCGCTGCGGCTCACGAGCAGGCCTTCCTCCAGGAGCTTAGCGAGGCAGCGCTCCACCTCCGCGGTGGGCGCCTCGGGAAGCTGGTAGGCGGCGGCGATGAGCTCGGGCAGCTCGCGCGCGGGGACCCTTCCATCGCAGACCTCGAGCAGCATCGTGGCCGTCGCGTTGAGGAAATGCAGCCGATCGCGCGCCGGGTCGTAGGCGACGTAGCCGTCGGTAACCTCGCGCAGCTCGATATCGGGGGCACGCTCGGGGCAAAGGTTCCAGTCCATGCTCGGCTGTCAGGATGAGGAGACAGCGGATTGTACGAAAGGACGCCGGCGCACGGCGGGTCAGCCTAGCGCGCCAGCAGCAGTCCCGCCTCCTGCGCCGTCGCGCGCAGCAGCGGCAGGAAACGGCCTTCCATCTCGGCGAGCGATACCCGTGAGGATTGCGTGCCGACGTTGATCGCGGCGACGACCCGGCCCTCGCCATCGATCACCGGGACGGCGATCGACCTCAGGCCGATCTCGAGCTCCTGGTCCACCATGGCGTAGCCGCTGCGCCGCACGGTCTTGAGCACGCCCAGCAGCGCCTCCGGGGTGTCGATGGTCCGTCCTGTGAGCCTCGCGAGCGTCGCCCGCGAGAGGTAGTCGCGCAGCGCGGCGGGGGCGAGTCCGGCGAGCAGCACGCGGCCCATCGACGTGCAGTAGGCGGGAAGCCGGCTGCCGATGCCGAGATCGATCGACATCACGCGCGCGTTGGTGCTCGAGCGCGCGACGTAGAGGATGTCCTCGCCCTCCAGGACCGCCATCGAGCTCGACTCGTGGATCTCGCGCGTCACGCGCTCGAGGAGCGGCTGCACCGCCTTCGGCAGCGGAGTCGAGGACAGGTAGGCGTGGCCCAGCGCGAGTATGCCGGGGCGCAGCATATAGCTGCGCCCGTCGTCGTTCGCCACGTAGCCGAGCTTCGACAGCGTGTACAGGCAGCGGCGCACCGCGGCGCGGGGAATCCCGGTGCGCTGGCTCAACTGCGCGATCGTCAGGTGCCGCCGCTGCTGGCTGAACGCGCGGATCACCGCGAGGCCGCGCGCGAGCGAGGCCATGAAGTTCGGGTCGCCGGCGAACGCCTGCACCTCCGACGCCGGCGTGACATCGCGCGGGTTCGGCGCGATGATGGGCGAGGCCTCGGGCCGCCGAGTGTCGGTCGCGCTGCGCGCGCGGAGCGTCCCCCGCTTCACCTTGGGCATCGTGGCGGCGCGTTTTGGGCGATAACCGCACCATTTAACGATAATCGCCCTTGACGCGTCAAGGAGGGCTTCCGTAGACTCCTCGGGAGCGCGAAACCGCGTCCGAGAAACGGCATCCGATCGTCGCTCCGGCGTCCGATGGGTCTCGGGCGACTCCGAACCACCCCGAACCACCCCGAACCACTCCGAACCACTCCGAACCACTCCGAACCACCCCGAACCACCCCGGCAGACTCGAGTGATCAACAAGATCGTTGCTTCCGCCGCCGCTGCGGTGGCCGATGTCGCGGATGGCGCGACGGTGATGATCGGCGGATTCGGCACCGCGGGCATGCCGACGGAGCTGGTCGATGCGCTGATCGCGCAAGGGCCGCGCGATCTCACCATCGTGAGCAACAACGCCGGCAACGCCGAGACCGGGCTGGCGGCGCTGCTCAAGGCGCGGCAGGTCCGCAAGATCATCTGCTCGTTTCCGCGCCAGGTCGATTCGTGGGTCTTCGACGGGCTCTTCCGGGCGGGAGAGATCGAGCTCGAGCTGGTGCCGCAGGGCAATCTCGCCGAGCGCATCCGCGCCGCCGGCGCCGGCATCGGCGCCTTCTACACCCCCACCGGCTACGGCACGCCCCTCGCCGAGGGCAAGGAGACGCGCCGCATCGACGGCCGCGACTACCTGCTCGAGTATCCGATCCATGGCGACTTCGCGCTGATCCAGGCGCTGCAAGGCGACCGCTGGGGCAATCTCGTCTACCGCAAGACCGCGCGCAACTTCGGTCCGATCATGGCCAGCGCGGCGAGCTGCACGATCGCGCAGGTCCGCGAGGTCGTCGAGCTGGGAGAGCTCGATCCGGAGGCGGTGGTCACGCCCGGCATCTTCGTCCAGCGCGTGGTCGAGCTGCCGCGCGCCCGGGCAGCACCTGGCGGCGTCGCGGCCTGAGGTCGAAAGAGCCGAGGAGCGCACGATGAGACGATTCACCCGCGAGCAGATGGCGCAGCTGGTCGCGCGCGACATCCCGAACGGCGCGTACGTCAACCTCGGGATCGGCTTGCCCACGCTGGTCGCGAACCATCTCCCGAAGGATCGCGAGATCGTGCTCCACACCGAGAACGGCCTGCTCGGCATGGGGCCCGCGCCTGCCCCCGGCGACGAGGACCCCGACCTCATCAACGCCGGCAAGCAGCCCGTGACCGCGCTCTCCGGCGCGTCGTTCTTCCACCACGCGGATTCCTTTGCCATGATGCGCGGCGGTCACCTCGACTTCTGCGTGCTCGGCGCCTTCCAGGTCTCCGCGACCGGCGACCTCGCCAACTGGCACACCGGGGAGCGAGACGCGATTCCCGCGGTGGGCGGCGCGATGGACCTCGCGATCGGCGCGAAGCGCGTGTATGTCATGATGGAGCACCTCACCAAGCAGGGCGAGTCGAAGATCGTGTCGCGCTGCAGCTATCCGCTGACGGGTGTGGCCTGCGTCAACCGGATCTTCACCGACCTCGCGGTCCTGGACGTCACCGCCCGCGGCCTGGTCGTGCTCGAGCGCGCCGACGGGCTCTCGTTCGACGAGCTGTGCGCCGTGACCGGCGCGCCGCTTCTCGACGCGCTCGCGACGGCCGAGTGACTAGGGGAGCGACCGAGGATGACCAAAGCCCTCATCTGCGACGCGGTGCGCACGCCATTCGGGCGCTACGGCGGGAGCCTCGCCGGAGTGCGCACCGACGATCTCGCCGCGATTCCGATCAAGGCGCTGATGGAGCGCAACCCGGGCGTGGACTGGAAGGCCGTCGACGACGTCGTCTACGGCTGCGCCAACCAGGCGGGCGAGGACAACCGCAACGTGGCCCGCATGGCGCTGCTGCTCGCCGGGCTGCCCGATGCGGTGCCGGGCTCGACGGTCAACCGGCTGTGCGGCTCGAGCATGGACGCGGTGGGGATCGCCGCGCGCGCGATCAAGAGCGGCGAGGCCGAGCTCGTGATCGCCGGCGGCGTGGAAAGCATGTCGCGCGCGCCCTTCGTCATGGGCAAGGCCGACAGCGCCTTCTCGCGCAGCGCAAAGATCGAGGACACGACCATCGGCTGGCGCTTCGTCAATCCGCTGATGAAGGCGAAGTACGGCGTCGACTCGATGCCCGAGACCGCCGAGAACGTCGCCATGGAGTTCAAGGTGTCGCGCGCGGACCAGGACGCCTTCGCGCTGCGCAGCCAGCAGCGCGCCGCGGCCGCGATCGCCGCGGGCCGGCTCGCCGAGGAGATCGTACCGGTGACGATTCCGCAGAAGAAGGGCGACCCGGTGGTCGTCGCTCGCGACGAGCACCCGCGCGAAACGAGCATCGAGGCGCTCGCGAAGCTCAAGGGCGTCGTGCGGCCCGACGGAACCGTCACGCCGGGCAACGCTTCGGGCGTGAACGACGGGGCCTGCGCGCTGCTGCTCGCCTCGCCTGCCGCAGCGAAGCGCTACGGTCTCGCGCCCAGGGCCGAGGTCCTCGCCAGCGCCACCGCGGGGGTCGCGCCGCGCATCATGGGGTTTGGTCCCGCGCCCGCGATGCGCAAGGTCCTGGCGCGATGCGGTCTCGTGCTCGCCGATATCGACGTGATCGAGCTGAACGAAGCCTTCGCCTCGCAGGCGCTCTCCGTGCTGCGCGATCACGCCATCGCTGATGACGCGCCGTTCGTCAACCCCAACGGCGGCGCAATCGCGCTGGGTCACCCGCTCGGCGCTTCGGGCGGGCGGCTGGTCACGACCGCGCTCTACCAGCTCCGCCGCACGGGCGGCCGGCACGCGCTGTGCACGATGTGCATCGGCGTGGGCCAGGGCATCGCGATGGTGATCCGCAGGACCTGATCTCGCGCCGGACGGGCGCGGTGTCGATCGCAATCGAGGAGGAGAGGCATGACGGGCATCACCGGCTACCGCCGGCCGTATTTCCGGACGCAGCCGCCGTATCTTCATCCCGACTACCAGTCGACGGTGAAGCGCAGCCCGACGCGGCCGCTGGTGCTGCTCCCGCACTCGCTGACCGAAGTGACCGGTCCGGTGTTCGGCTACGAGGACGTGAAGCCCACCGACGGCGATCTCACGCGCCAGCACGCCGGCGAGCCGATCGGCGAGCGGATCATCGTCTCGGGCCGCCTTCTCGACGAGAACAGCCGTCCCGTCGTCCATGCGCTGATCGAGCTGTGGCAGGCCAACGCCGCGGGGCGGTATCGGCACGAGGTGGACGACCACAACGCGCCGCTCGACCCGAACTTCAGCGGCGCGGGACGCGTGCTGACCGACGCGGAGGGGCGCTACCGCTTCGTGACCGTCAAGCCCGGCGCCTATCCCTGGCGCAACCACTACAACGCGTGGCGCCCGGCGCACCTGCACCTGTCGATCTTCGGCATCGGGCTCGCCCAGCGCATCGTGACGCAGATGTATTTCCCGGGCGATCCGCTCATCCCCTACGATCCCATGTTCTCGAGCATCCCCGACGAGAAGGCGCGCGAGCGGCTGGTCTCGAGCTTCGACTGGGAGACGACGCGGCCGGATCAGGCGCTCGGCTTCCGCTTCGACATCGTGCTGCGTGGCCGCGACGCGACCCCCACCGAGTCGACGCGCTCATGAGCCTGCTCACCACCGCCTCGCAGACCGTCGGGCCGTACGTCGGGATCGGCTTCGCAGCCCTCTGCGTCGAGGAGCTGGCGCCCGAGGGTGTCTCAGGCGAGAGGATCACGCTGACCGGCCGCGTCACCGACGGCGACGGCAAGCCGGTGAACGACGCGGCGGTCGAGATCTGGCAGGCCAACGCGGCTGGCAAGTACGCGCATCCCGAGGACGCCCAGGACAAGGCCGTGGAAGCGCGCTTCCGCGGCTACGGTCGCTCGCTCACCCGCGCCGACGGCGGCTTTCGCTTCGCAACGATCAAGCCGGGGTGCGTTCCCGCCCCGGGCGGCGGGCTGCAGGCGCCGCACATCGCCGTGACGGTGTTCATGCGCGGCCTGTTGAGGCACCTCGCCACGCGCGTTTACTTTCCCGGCGATCCGGCCAACGCGGAGGATCCGGTGCTGCGGCTCGTTCCCGAGGAGCGCCGCGCGACGCTGATCGCGCGTCCCGCGGGCGGGAAGGGGGCGTTCGAGTGGAACATCCGCCTGCAGGGGACGGACGAGACCGTGTTCTTCGACCTCTAGGGGAGCGTCCCGACTTGAACGCACGGCGCTCGCGCAGCCTTCTCGATCCGCTGTTCACGACGGACAGGATGCGTGCCATCTTCTCCGATCACGGCCGGTTGCAGGCCATGCTCGACTTCGAGGCGGCGCTGGCGCGCGGCGAGGCGCGCATCGGCGCGATTCCGCAGGGTGCGGGCGCGGCCATCGCCGAGCAGTGCCGCGCCGACTTCTTCGACGTCGATGCGCTCGGCGCGGGCGCGGCGCAATCGGGCAACACGGCGATTCCGCTGGTGAAGGAGCTCACGGCTCGCGTCGCGGCGCGCGATCGCGACGCCGCGCGCTACGTGCACTGGGGCGCGACCAGCCAGGACGCGATGGATACCGGACTGGTGCTCCAGCTGCGCGAGGCGCTCGTCGTGCTCGAATCCGACCTGGCGCGGCTCGCGGCAGCGCTCGCCGCCCTGGCTCAGGCGCACGCCGCGACGCCGCTCGCGGGCCGGACCTGGCTGCAGCAGGGGCCGCCCGTCACCCTCGGGCTCAAGGCGGCCGGATTCCTCTCCGCGGTCGAGCGTCACCGGGTGCGCTTGGGCGAGCTCAAGAAACGCGTGCTCGTGCTGCAGTTCGGCGGCGCGGTGGGCACGCTCGCGGCACTGGGCCCGCGCGCGGGCGAGGTCGCGGCCGCGGTCGGAGGGACGCTCGGTCTCGCGGTTCCCGATCTGCCGTGGCACGCGCAGCGCGACCGCGTCGCGGAGGTCGCAACGACGCTCGGGCTCCTCGTCGGGACGCTGGGCAAGCTCGCGCGCGACGTGTCGCTGCTCATGCAGACCGAAGTGGGTGAGGTCGCGGAACCGTCGACGTCGGGGCGCGGTGGCTCCTCGACGATGCCGCACAAGCGCAATCCGGTCGGCTGCGCCGTGATCCTCGCCGCGGCCGCGCGCGTCCCGGCGCTCGCCTCGGTCATGCTCTCGGCCATCGTGCAGGAGCACGAGCGTGGGCTGGGCGGCTGGCACGCCGAATGGGAGACACTGCCCGAGATCTGCGCACTCGCGGCCGGTGCGCTGGCGCAGGCGATCGTCATCGTGGAGGGTCTCCACGTCGACGCTGCGCGGATGGCGAAGAACCTCGATCTCACGCAGGGCCTGATCCTCGCGGAGGCGGTGTCGATCGCACTCGCCGAAAAGCTCGGCAAAGCGAAGGCGCACGAGCTTGTCGAGGAAGCGGCCGCGCGCTCGGTCGCGGAGCGCCTGCCGCTTCGGGATGCGCTCGCGGCCGATGCGCGAGTCGCGGCACATCTCTCGGCCGCCGACCTCGAGCGACTGACCGATCCCGCCCGCTATCTCGGCGAAGCGGAAGCGCTGGTCGCTCGCGCGCTGGCGCGCAGGAGCTGAGTCGGATGGCCTCCTCGATCATCGACGTCGCGGGCGAGCGCTTCGCAGTTCGCGTCGACGGGCCGGCGGGCGCGTCCGCGGTCGTGTTCTCCAATTCGCTCGGCGCGAACCTGGAGATGTGGGAGCCGCAGATGGCCGCGCTCGCTTCGCGCTTTCGCGTCGTGCGCTACGACACCCGCGGCCACGGCGGCTCGTTCGTTCCCGCGGGCGACTACGGCATCGACACGCTGGGGCGTGACGTGCTGGGCATCCTCGATGCCCTCGCGATACGGCGTGCGCACTTCTGCGGCCTGTCGATGGGCGGAGCGACCGGCATGTGGCTCGCGCTCCACGCTCCGCAGCGCATCGGGCGGCTGGTGCTCGCCAACACGGCCACCAAGTTCGGCACGGCGGAGCGGTGGAACGCGCGCATCGACGCGGTCTCCAAAGGCGGCATCGCGGCGATCGCCGACGGCGTGCTGGAGATCTGGTTCACCGCGGCGTTCCGGGCGAAGGCGCCCGAGCGCGTCGAACCGTTGCGGGCGATGCTGCTGGCCACGCCGGTGCCGGGCTATCTCGCCGCCTGCCGCGCGGTCCGCGACGTGGAGCTCGGTTCGGCGATCGCCGGCGTCGCGCGGCCAACGCTGGTGATCGTCGGCGCCCAGGACGGATCGACGCCGCCGGCGCAAGGACGCGCGATCGCCCAGGCGGTTCCCCGCGCCCGTCTCGTCGAACTGCCCGCGGCGCACATCTCGAATGTCGAAGCCGCCGCGGCGTTCAACGCCGAGCTGCTCGCTTTCCTCACCACGGAGGAGCGATGATCCAAGCGATGCTTTCCGAGCGCACCGCCGTCCCGACGGGCATCCGCCGCCGGGCGTTCGCGCTTCTCTGCCTGGCGCTTGCGCTCGGTGCGACGTCAGCCTTCGCGGCGTATCCCGACCGGCCGATCAGGATCATCGTCCCCTATACGCCCGGCACCGGCATCGACATTCTGGCGCGCGTGCTGGGCGACAAGCTCGCGCAGAAGTTCGGCGTCGGGGTCGTGGTCGACAATCGTCCGGGCGCGAGCGGGAACATCGGCACCGAGGCCGTGTCGAAGGCCGCGCCCGACGGCTACACGCTGCTCATGCAGGCCAGCACGCACGTCACCAATCCGGCGCTGCAGGCGAGCGTTCCCTACGACCCGATCAGGGGATTCACTCCCATCGGTCCGGCCGCGATCGGCAGCCTGGCGCTGGTCGTCAATCCTTCGCTGCCCGTGAAGTCGGTCCCGGAGCTGGTCGCGCTCGCCAAGGCGCAACCGGGCAAGCTCAACTACGCCTCGCCGGGCAGCGGCACGCCGCACCACCTGGCGATGGAG
The DNA here is from genome assembly GCA_035501595.1 of Casimicrobiaceae bacterium. Classification (GTDB taxonomy): domain Bacteria; phylum Pseudomonadota; class Gammaproteobacteria; order Burkholderiales; family Casimicrobiaceae; genus PALSA-1003. Next base: position 98,799 of record DATJVX010000067.1, read on the forward strand.
CTTTTCAAGCAGCACTTCGGCGTCGACATCGTGCACGTTCCGTACAAGGGTACCGCGGGCGCGGTGACCGATCTGCTCTCGGGGCAGGTTCAGATGATGTTTCTTCCGGTGCACGTCGCGCTGCCGCAGGTGCAAAGCGGGAAGCTCCGGATGCTCGCCGCGGGCGGCGCGCACCGCTCGCCGGTGACGCCGGACGTGCCCTCGCTGGCCGACGAGGGGCTCACCGACATCGACGTCGACATCTGGTACGCGCTGCTGGGGCCGCCGGGGATGGCGCCGGAGCAGGTCGCGCTCCTCAACCGTGAAGTCAACGCGCTGCTCGCGAATCCGGAGGTTCGCGAGACGCTGGTGAAGCAGGGGCTCAATCCGACGCCTGGCACGCCCGAAGAGCTGGCGAGGACGATCGAGACCGACCTCGATCGTTGGACCCGGCTCATTCGCGCGGCGAAGATCAAGGCCGACTGAGGCGCGAGCGCGATGAAGCTCGACATCTTCAACCACGTGTTCCCGAAGCGCTACTACGAGCGGATGCTCGAGGTCGCGCCCAACGGCAGGGACATGCACAAGCGCGTGCGCGCCATCCCCAGCATCGTCGACCTCGACGCGCGCTTCCGCATCATGGACAGGTTCGGCGACTACGCGCAGGTGATCTGCCTGGGCGCGCCGCCGATCGAGGTGTTCGGGTCGCCGCAGGTGTCGACCGACATGGCGCGGCTCGCCAACGACGGCATGGCGGAGCTCGTGGCGAAGCACCGGGACCGCTTCCCGGCGTTCATCGCCTCGCTGCCGATGAACGATCCCGAGGGGCTGCTCGTCGAGGCCCAGCGCGCGGTCAGGCAGCTCAACGCGGTCGGCGTGCAGGTGTTCACCAACGTGCTCGGCGCGCCGCTCACCGCGCCCGAGACGCTGCCGCTGTTCGAGCTGATGGCGAAGCTCGATCTCCCGATCTGGCTCCATCCGGCCCGCGGCGCCGACTTCCCCGACTATCAGAAGGAGAAGAAGAGCCACTACGAGATCTGGTGGACCTTCGGCTGGCCCTACGAGACGTCGGTAGCGATGGCGCACATGGTCTTCGAGGGCCTGTTCGACCGCTTCCCCGATCTCAAGGTGATCACCCACCACATGGGCGGGATGGTGCCGTACTTCGAGGGACGCGTCGGGCCGGGCTGGGACCAGCTCGGCACCCGCACCTCCGACGTCGACTACACGGCGCTGCTGCGGAAACTGAAGAAGCGGCCGCTCGATTACTTCCGCCTGTTCTACGCCGACACGGCGCTCTTCGGGGCGGAGGAAGCGACGCGCTGCGGACTGAAATTCTTCGGAATCGACCGCGTGCTCTTCGCCTCGGATTCGCCGTTCGATCCGGAGAAGGGATCGATGTATACGCGGCTCACCATCGAGATCGTCGACCGGCTCGACATCTCGCCCGAGCAGCGCCACGCGATCTACGAAGCCAACGCCCGGCGGCTGCTCAAGCTTGCCTGAGGCGGCCTACAAAAAGGAGCGACGAAGATGGACGAGCGCGAACGCCACGACAAGGGGATGACGGTGCGCAGGGCGGTGCTCGGCGACGCGCACGTCGACCGCGCCATGACGCGCAAGAACGCCTTCAATTCGGAGTTCCAGGAGCTCATCACGCGCTACGCGTGGGGCGAGGTCTGGACCCGGCCCGGGCTCCCCCGGCATACGCGGAGCCTGCTGACCATCGCGATGATGGTGGCGCTCAACCGTCCCGACGAGTTCAAGCTGCACGTGCGCGCCGCGTTCGCGAACGGCGTCACCCGCGACGAGATCAAGGAGGTGCTGCTCCAGGCCGCGGTGTACTGCGGCGTTCCGGCGGCGAACTCGTCGTTCCACATGGCAGAGGAAGTCTTCGCGCAGATGGACGGAAAACCCTGATGGGAAGCGCAAGGACCGGACCGGTTCGCGGACCGCGGACAAGGTCCATCGATCGTTGGTGGCTCCAAAGGAGGACAGCATGAAATCGGGAAGCGGGATCTCAAGGCTGCTGGCTGGATTGGCGGTCGCTGCGCTCGCGGGCGGGGCATGGGCGCAGGGCACGATCAAGCTCGGCATGGTGTCGACGTTCTCGGGTCCGTTCGCTGAATACGGCCAGCAGATGCTGGGCGGGATGAAGGCGTACATGAAAATCCACGGCGACACCGTGGCGGGCAAGAAGATCGAGATCCTGGAGAGAGACGACGGCGGTCCCGCACCCGAGGTCGCCAAGCGGCTGTCGCAGGAGCTCATCACGCGCGACAACGTCGACCTGCTGGTCGGCTACGGGTTCACGCCGAACGCGCTCGCCTCCGCCCCGGTGGCCACCGAGGCCAAGAAGGCGATGGTGATCATGAACGCCGCCACGTCGATCATCACGACCAAGTCGCCGGAGATCGTGCGGGTGTCGATGACGCTGCCGCAGGTGACGCAGCCGATGGCTCAGTGGGCGGCCAGGAACGGCATCAAGAAGGTCTACACGTTGGTCTCCGACTTCGGTCCGGGTATCGACGCCGAGAAGACGTTCATCGAAGCGTTCAAGAAGGCCGGCGGCGAGGTCGTGGGCAGCGTGCGTACCCCGTTGCAGAACCCCGACTTCGGGCCGTTCATCCAGCGGGTGAAGGATGCGAAGCCGGAGGCGGTGTTCCTGTTCCTGCCCGCCGGCGCGCCGGGGGTGGCGTTCCTGAAGGGCTACGAGGAACGAGACCTGAAGCAGGCCGGCATCAAGCTGCTCGCCACCGGCGACATCACCGACGACACGGTGCTCGAGTCGATGGGGCCGCCGGCGCTCGGGCTGATCACCAGCTTCCATTACTCGGCCGATCACAGGTCGCCGGAGAACGACGCGTTCAAGAAGGCCTACGCGGAAGTCAACGGCAACAAGCTCAGGCCCAACTTCATGGCCTGCGCCGGATACGACGGCATGGCGCTCATCTACGAGGCGCTCAAGAAGACCGGCGGCTCGACCGATGGCGACAAGCTGGTGGCGGCGATGAAAGGGGCGAAGTGGACGAGCCCCCGCGGTCCGGTGATGATCGACCCGGAGACGCGCGACATCGTGCAGACGGTGTACATTCGCAAAGTCGAAAAAGTCGGCAACGAGCTGTATAACGTCGAGTTCGACAAGTTCCCGGACCAGAAGGACCCGGGCAAGTAACGGGACTGTCCGTAGCCCCGGCGTGAGCGCGAGCGCTACCCCGGGGAGCGAGCGACGCGTTCGACCTACCCGGGCATCGGTCGCGCTAGGCCCGGGCTATGCGGTTGGGAAGGAACGACGAGATGGCCGGTGAACGAGCCAGCGCCCGGGAATCGCGCTGCGCGACAGCCGCATGAGCACTCTCACCAGCTTCGTCGGTGTCCTTTTCGACGGGCTCGCCTACGGCAGCCTGCTGTTCCTGATCGGCATCGGCCTCTCCGTGACGATGGGGCTGATGAACTTCATCAATCTCGCGCACGGCGCCTTCGCTATGCTGGGCGGCTACGCGGCGGTGATCGCGATGTCACGGCTCGGCGTGCCGTTCATTCCGGCGCTTCTGGTCGCCTTCCTGGCCAGCGGTGCGGCGGGCGCCCTGCTCGAGCGCGTCCTCTATCGCAGGCTCTACCGCGCGACGCACCTCGACCAGGTTCTCTTCACCATCGGGCTCACCTTCATGTCGATCGCGGCCGCGACTTACTTCTTCGGCCCGACCCAGCAGCCGGTGCAGCTTCCCGCCTTCCTCACCGGACAGCTGCACGTGCTCGGCCTCGACCTGGGGACGTACCGGCTGTTCCTGATGGCGATGGTGGTGCTGGTCACGGTGGCGCTCGTCTACCTCGTGGAGCGCACGCGCTTCGGCTCGCAGGTGCGCGCCGCCGTGGACAACCAGCAGGCCGCGGTCGGGCTGGGAATCAACGTCGAGCGCGTGTTCAGCATCACCTTCGCGCTGGGCTCGGCGCTCGCGGGGCTGGGCGGCGCGCTGGGCATCAACGTGCTGGGCCTCGACCCGACGTTTCCGCTGAAGTACATGGTGTACTTCCTGCTCGTCGTGGCCGTCGGCGGCGCCGGAACCATACGCGGGCCGATGATCGCGGCGCTGCTCCTGGGCGTGTTCGACGTCGCGGGCAAATACTACGTGCCGCAGGTCGGGGCGTTCGTGATCTACGCCGTGATGGTGGCGATGCTGCTCGTCTTCCCGGCCGGGCTCGCCGGGCGCCGGTCATGACGCGGCTCCCGACGCTCGCCTGGAGCAAGGCCGAGATCGCGTTCTGGCTGGTGCCGGTCGCGGCGTACTTCCTGTTTCCTCACTATCTGACGCTCGGCAGCCAGGTCATGATCGCGGGGCTCTTCGCACTCTCGCTCGACCTGATCCTCGGCTACGCGCGCATCATCTCGCTCGGTCACGCGGCGTTCTTCGGGCTCGGCGCCTACACGGCCGGGCTGCTCGCGAAGCACGGCTTCGGCGAGCCGCTGTCGGGCCTCGTGCTCGCCGCGATCGTCGCCGCGGCCGCGGGCTGGCTCACGAGCTTCCTGATCGTCCGCGGCCACGACCTCACCCGCCTGATGGTGACGCTGGGCATCGGCCTGATGCTCTTCGAGACCGCCAATCAGTGGTCGTCGCTCACCGGCGGCATCGACGGGCTGTCGGGCGTGGAGATGAAAAAGATCTTCGGGGTGTACGGCTTCGGCCTCGACGGCCGGACTGCCTACGTCTACACGCTGGTCGTGCTGTTCCTGATCTTCAATGCCGCTCGCGTGCTCGTGCGCTCGCCGTTCGGCCTGAGTCTGAAGGGAATCCGCGAGGGCGAGCGGCGCATGCCGGCGATCGGCGCCTCCGTCTGGCGCAAGCTGGTCGCGGTGTACACCGTCGGGGCCGGCATCGCCGGCGTCGCCGGGGCGCTGCTCGCGCAGACGACCCAGTTCGTCGGCATCGACGTGTTCGGGTTCCAGCGCTCGGCGGACCTGATGATCATGCTCGTGCTCGGCGGCACGGGCTACCTCTACGGCGCGCTGATCGGCGCGGCCGTGTTCATGATCCTGCAGGATTACCTGGCGAACCTGAATCCGGTGTACTGGCAATTCTGGCTCGGATTCCTGCTCGTCTTCCTGGTGCTCTTCGCCCGCGGCGGCATAGTGGGCGCGCTCGCGACGCTTCATCGCCGGTGGACACGGAAATGAGCGCTGCGCTGCGCACGCAGGGCCTGTCGAAGTCCTTCGGCGACTTCAAGGCCAACAGCGACTTGAGTGTCGCCTTCGAAGCCGGTGCGCGCCACGCGCTCATTGGTCCCAACGGCGCGGGCAAGACGACGTTCATCAATCTCCTGACGGGCGCGCTCGCGCCGACCGCCGGAGACGTCTACCTCGGCGACGAGCGCGTCACGGGATTGCCGCAGTACGCTCGGGTCAAGCGCGGCATGACGCGCACCTTCCAGATCAACACGCTCTTCCCCGGGCTCTCCGTGCTCGAGTCGGTGGTGCTGGCGGCGCTCGAGCGGGAGGGCCGCGGCGGCGTCTGGTGGCGCACGGTTTCCCGCGAGAGCGCTGCGATCGACGAGGCTGGCCAGATCCTGGCGCGGCTGCGGCTCGACCGCGACGCCGACACGCCGACGCGCGCCTTGCCCTACGGCAAGCAGCGGCTGCTCGAGATCGCGCTCGCGCTCGCCACGCGGCCCACGGTGCTGCTACTCGACGAGCCCGCCGCGGGCATCCCGGCTGCGGAGAGCGCGGAGCTCTTCCAGGTGATCGCGCAGCTGCCTCGCGACGTCACGGTCGTGTTCATCGAGCACGACATGAACCTCGTCTTCAGCTTCGCCGAGCGCATCACCGTGCTCGTCGGCGGGTCCGTGCTGGTCGAGGGCTCGCCCGAAGAGATCGCGCACGACGCGCGCGTGCGCGAGGTCTACCTCGGCGAGGCGCAGCATGGCTGAGCTGATCCGCGTCGAGGGCCTGACCGCCGGCTACGGCGACGCGGTGGTCCTCGACGACGTCTCGCTCGCGATCGAGGAAGGCGGCAGTCTCGCCGTGCTCGGCCGCAACGGCGTCGGCAAGACCACGCTGCTGCTCACGCTGCTCGGCCTGACCCGCCTCAAGCGCGGCCGCGTCGTCCTGCGCGGCGAGGACATCACCCGCCTGCCGACCTGGCGGCGGGCGCATGTCGGCCTTGGCTGGGTGCCTCAGGAGCGCCACATGTTTCCTTCGCTCACCGTCGAGGAGCACCTCACTGCGGTCGCGCGTCCGGGCGCGTGGACCGTCGAGCGCGTGTATCGGCTGTTCCCGCGGTTGGAGGAGCGCAAGCGCAACTTCGGGTTGCAGCTCTCCGGCGGCGAGCAGCAGATGCTCGCGATCGCGCGGGCGCTGGTGACCAATCCGCGGCTGCTGCTTCTCGACGAGCCGATGGAGGGCCTCGCGCCGATCATCGTTCAGGAACTCGTCAGGGTGATCCGCCAGATCGTCGAGGCCGGCGAGTTCGCCGCGATCGTCGTCGAGCAGCATGCACGGCTCGCCCTCGGCGTGACGGCGCAGGCGCTGGTGCTCGACCGCGGGCGCGTCGTGCATCGAGGTACCAGCGAGACACTGCTCGCGGATCCTGCGACACTCGACCGGCTGGTGGCGGTGGCGTAGGCTTGCGTGGATGACGAATTGGACAGCCCCTGTCCTCGGGTACGCATTCCCGCCCGGCGGTTGAAGCCGTGCAGAAGCTCTGGGGCATCACTTGTTACTTCAATCCGGTCGGGTATCAGCGCCGGTTGAGGAACTATCTCGCTTTCCGCAGCAAGCTGACGATCCCTCTCGTCACCGTCGAGCTCTCCTACCGTGACGGGTTCGATCTGCCGCCGGACGCTGCCGATGTCCTCATCCGCTTGCGGGGCAGGGACGTCCTCTGGCAGAAGGAGCGGCTCCTTAATCTGGCCCTTGCAAGACTGCCGCAGGATTGTTCCGCCGTGGCCTGGCTGGACTGCGACGTCGTGTTCGAGCGCGACGACTGGGCGGAACAGGCGTTGCGCGCGCTGGAGCGCGTCAGCTTGCTGCAACCTTTCCAGCGCGTCTACGAGCCGCCCGCGGACAGCGTCGATCCCTGCGCCAGCGTTCCGCCCGTCGCTCAGCTGGGGGACTCGCTGGTGCACCTGCTGTCGGTCGGTCTCGTGACCCCGAGCATGCTCCAGGGCCCCATGCGGCTGACGAACCGCAGCAACTCGGGGCTTGCCTGGGTCGCGCGGCGCGAGATTCTCGACCGCGACGGCTTCTACGACACCTGCGTCATGGGGAGCGGAAACCGGGCGATGGTCTGCGCTGCCCTCGGCACACCCGCGGACGCGATCCGCTATATTTGCATGACGCCGGCGTGGGCCGAGCACTATCAGGCGTGGGCGACGAGGCACTTCGAGAGCGTGCGCGGCCGCCTCGGCTTTACCGAAGGCACGTTGATCCATCTGTGGCACGGCGATCTCAACGACCGCCGTTATCAGGAGCGGCATCGTGCGCTCCGCGCGTACGACTTCGATCCGCGCACCGACATCGCGCTGGATGGGAACGGATGCTGGCGCTGGAGCAGCGACAAGCCCGCGATGCATGCCTGCGTGGCCGATTATTTTCGATCGCGTCGGGAAGACGGCGTATAGTCCCCGAGATCGGTATCGTCTTCGAGATCCACATAGTTTCAAAGGTCGTCGGCCGGGCTCGAGCTCGTCTCGGTCGGTGACCGCAGCCGATCCTGCGCCTGAAAATCATGCTCGACCTCGCGACTCGGCAGCGTGCGATACGTTCCCGCTGCTTTCACCCCTCCGGGACCCGGCTCTCGCTGGAACCGGAACCCGGCCCACTCACGATCCATGCGGCGGTCGAAGCGCAGGCGGCGAAAGCGCCCGACAGGCTCGCCCTCGTATCGGCGACGCGCTCGCTCAGCTATCGACAGCTCAACGAAGAGGCCAACCGTCTCGCCAGGGTGCTGATCCGCAAAGCCGGGCCGGAAGAGGCGCCGATCGTCGTCGGTTGCGCGCAGCCGGTGGCGCGCATCGTCGCGCTCCTTGCGGCGATGAAGGCCGGGCGGCCCTTCGTCGCCGTCGATCCCGCCGATCCACCCCCGAGAACCCGGTCCACGCTGGAAGCGCTGGGCGGAGGGACGCTCGTCACGGACGACGGCGGGCTCGCGCCTAGGCGCGGTCCGAGCGCGGATCCTGGCATTCGCACGATCAACATCGATACGCTGCACGCGGACGAGTCGGCCGACGATCTTCGTCTGCCCATCAGCGCGGACGCCGTGGCGCGCATCGTGTTGACGTCGGGTTCGACGGGCGAGCCGAAAGGGATCATGCAGACCCATCGCACAACCCTGTGCGGCGCAATCGCCGCCAACGACGCCGTCCAGCTGTGCGGCGAAGACAGGATGCTGGCCGGAGCCTCCGTCTTCAGCGCGATCTGGCGCCCCATGCTCGTCGGCGCGGCGGTGCACGTCTTCGACTTCAGGCGCGACGACCTGAACTGTCTGCGGGGCTGGGTCGAGGCCTCGCAGGTCTCCGTGCTGCGCACGACGCCGAGCGTTTTTCGCCGCTTGCTCGCCGCCCTCGGCGTGCGCGCGAAGCCGGGCGCGAATCTGCTTTCCTCGCTCCGGGTCATCGAGATGATGGGCGAGCCTCTTTCCTGGGAGTGTGTGCGCCTCTATCAGGAGCATTCGGCGCGGGAATGCATCCTGATCAACTTCCTGGGCGCGAAGGAGGTGCTCGACTACCGGCACTACTACGTCGATCACGACACGGCCCCGACCAACGGCCCGGTGCCGGCGGGGTTCGCCCTGGGCGATGCGAGCGTCACCATCGTCGACGACCGCGGCGATCCGGTACTGCCCGGCGAGAGCGGCGAAATCACCGTCAAGACGCGATCGATGTCGCCGGGGTACTGGCGGCGGCCGGATCTGACGAACGAGCGCTTCGGACGCGACGCGGTCGACGGCGAGCGAATCTACCGGACCGGCGACCGCGGCGTCCTGGACCCCGGCGCCTGCCTGCTGTACCTCGGAAGGCTGGATTCCACGGTCAAGATTCGCGGCCAGCGGGTCGACGTGGCCTGTCTCGAAGAGGTTCTGCGGCAATCCTCCTCGCTCGCAGAAGCCGCGGTGATCGTCTCGACGACCGAGCATGGAGAAAACAAGCTCTCGGCATTCGTGGTCGCGCGCGTGCGGCAGCACGCCAGCGAGCGTGACCTGCGTCGCGAGCTGGCGACTCAGCTGCCGGACTCCATGATCCCGGCCGAATTCGTGTTTCTCGACGCGATGCCCACGACCGCCATGGGCAAGGTCGACCGCGAGGGCCTGCGCTCGCTCGCCGCTTTGCGGCCGCGGGCCGGGCTCCCGCCGCGGCCACGCGGCTCGCTCGAGGCCGAGGTGGCGACCCTATGTGCGCAGGTCCTCAATCGGAATCGGATCGGAGTCGAGGACAACTTCTTCGAGCTCGGCGGCGATTCGCTGACGGCGATGCTGATCGCCGCGAGGATCCAGGAACGCTTCGAGGTCGATCTGCCTCTTTCGGTCGTGTTCGAGCGCCCCACGGTGGAGGCCCTGGCGCGCCTAGTGTCCAAGGCCTCCGTACGGAGCGACTGACCGCGCGCGCCGGAGACGCGTCGCCCGGCATCGGTTCGATCGGGATCGTCCTCCCGCGGCGACGCGCGGCCGGCCGGGCGCGCGGGCAGGGGGGAGGCCTCTGCCCGACCAGTTCGTGCGCGCTCGTTCAGGTCGCGTGCCGTTCAGGGATCGAATCCGTCCGCCACAGCGCGACGGTTCCGATGAATTCAGCCGGTACTTTCACCGCGCAGAGGCGCCACTGCGCCCTTTCGTAGGGGGCTGGCCCGACGAGAAGCTCGATCGCGTCGTCGAGCCTGACATCGAGGTGTCGAAAGGGCGCCGACAGCCCGTCTCCGGTCGCCTTGCTCATCGCCTCCTTGCAGGTCCAGTAGCGAAGGAAGCGCGCGCGCCTCGCCGCGCCGTCTAGCTGCTCGAGCGTGGCGCGCTCGCTCGAGGTCAGGAACTTGCGAGCGAGCCCGTCGGCTTCGACGTCGCGCCGTGCGCGCTCGACGTCCACGCCGATCCGGCCGCTGCGCGCGAGCCCGATGAGCGCGATGCCTTCCGTGTGGGAGATGTTGAAGTCGAGCTCCGCCGTGCCGTCGAGCTTCGGCCGGCCGCGCTCGCCGCGCACGATCGGGACCGCGCCCGGCGCGACGCCGAGAGCGCGACCGAGCACCCAGCGCAGCGTCGCGCGGCCGACGACGTAGCGGCGGCGCAGCGCTTCGCGCCCGAATCGCGCCGCGCGCGCATGCTCCGCGGGCGCGAGCCACGATGCGAGGCGCGCGAAATCGTCGTCGAGCGCATCGAGCGTCGCCCACCAGACAGCGACGCCTTCCGCGGGCGACTCCAGCGCGGTCGGCGCGTTGCCCGTGCCCGGGAAATCGTCTACGCTCGCTCGCCCCAATGGTCTTTCTCCTTCGCTCGCTGGGCCGCCTGCCGCTCGCCTCGCTCTACGGCGTCGCGGGCTTCATGTATTTTGTCACGTTTCGCCTGCTGCGCTGGCGGCGCGACGTCGCCGAGCGCAACATCGCCCGGTCCTTTCCCGAGAAGAGCGAGCGCGAGCGCGCCGCGATCCTCGAGCAGTCCTACCGCAACATGAGCGAGGTGTTCGTCGAGCTGCTGTGGGGCTGGCGCGCGAGCGCCGACGAGCTCAAGGCGCGCATGACCATCGACAACCCGGAGCTCGTTGCGCGCTTCGTCGCCGAGCGCCGATCGGTCATCCTGCTCACCGCGCACGTATGCAACTGGGAATGGCTGCTGCCGGGCGGCGGCGCGCACTTCGGGATCCCGATCGACGCGGTGTACAAGCCGATCCGCGTGGCGAGCCTCGATGCGTACATGCGCGAAGCGCGCAGCCGCTTCGGCGGCAAGCCTATTCCCATCAAGAGCTTCGCCTTCGAGCTCATGCGCCGGGCCGGCGAGCCTCGAGCCTACGGGCTGGTCGCGGACCAGACGCCGCTCAGGAGCATGGCCAAGCACTGGACGCGGTTCTTGAACCAGGACACGGCCTTCTTCGTCGGCGCCGAGAAGATCGCGCGCTTTCTCGAGGCGCCCGTGGTCTACGTGGCGATGCGGCGCGTCGAGCGCGGGCGCTATGCCGTGCACCTCCACGTTCTCGCCGAGCCGCCGTACGACGATGCGGCCGACCCGGGCGCGGCCGACACCATGATCACCGAGGCCTACGCGCGCAAGCTGGAGCAGGAGATCCGCGCGAGCCCGCCCGACTGGCTTTGGGTGCACAATAAATGGAAGTACCCCAAGCCGGCGGCGGAGGCTTCCGGTTGAGAAACGGCCGGGGCGCCAGCGCATCGCCCGCGACCCGCACGTTCCTCCCCGCCGCCGTTGACACGCCGTGGAACGCCTGCCTAGACTGTCCGTGGGCTGTCCGTTATCCGCACGATAGAACGATAATCGCACAACGGTTCCGATGCTCGAGCTCTCCCGCTTCGCCATGAACACCAACGCTCTGGCCGGCACGCTCGAGGAGAAACTGCGTGCCGTGAAGAGCGCGGGCTTCCGGTCGATCGTGCTCTCGGGGGCCGACCTCGTAGGCCACCCCGACGGAGCCGAGGTCGCGTTCGATCTCGTCGCCGACAGCGGGCTCAAGGTCATCGCCTTCCAGATGCTGCACGACTTCGAGGGTCTCTCGGGCCAGATGCTCGACTACAAGATCGACATCGCGCGCTCGATGTTCGACCTCATGGGCTCGGTCGATGCGTCGCTCCTGATCGTGGCGTCGACAACCTCGCCGTACGCGAGCGGGGAGAAGGACAAGATCGCCGAGGATCTCGCGATGCTCGGCATGCTGGCCGAGCCGCCGGGCGTGCGAATCGCCTACGGCGCGCTGGCCTGGGGACGCTGGATCAACGAGTACACGGCCGCCTGGGAGATCGTGGAGCGCGCCGGCCATGCCAACGTGGGGCTCGCGATCGATTCGTTCCACCTGCTCGCGCGCGGCACGTCGCGCGAGCACTTCGACGGCATTCCCGGCGACCGGATCTTCCTGGTGCAGCTCGCCGACTACCTTTGGGACCTCGATGATCTCATCGAGACGTCCCGCCATCGGCGTGTGTTCCCCTCGGAGGGCAATCACAACGTCGCGATCCTCGACCTGGTCGGGCGCATCGAGCGGGCCGGCTACACGGGCGACTATTCGTTCGACGTGGTTAACGACGATTACCTGCACCTGCCCGCGGGCGCGGTCGCCGTGCGTGGCAGGAAAGCCGCGACCTGGCTCGCGGCGCAGAGCGCGACGGCACGCTAGCGCCGTGTCGCAGGCACCGATACCGAGCGCAGCGATGCAGCGCGTCCGTCGACGCGCGGCGCTGCGATGCAGTCGAACGGCCGTCGGCTCGGCGACGGAGCCTGATCGCAGTCCAACCCCGGAAGGAGGAGCGTCATGAAGCGTTTGTTCCGCAATTCGGCCGCCGCGCTTGCGCTTGCGGCCTGCAGCGTCGCGTCCGCGCAGCAGGGCCCGGTCCCGATCGTCGGCCTCGTCGAGCTCTCCGGAACGGGAGCCACCGCGGGCACGAACTTCGACAACGGCGTGAAGCTCGCGGTGAAGGAGATCAACGCGGCCGGCGGCATTCTTGGCCGCAAGATCGACTATCAGTCCTGGGATACGCAGACCGCGCCCCAGACGGCCAAGGCGCTCGCCCAGAAAGCCGTCGACCAGGGCGCCTACGTCGTGATGGGCCCGGTGTTCTCCGGCTCGATCATCGTCAGCATGGCCGAGACCCGGCGGGCCGAGATCCCGAACTTTACCGGCGGCGAGGCAGCCAACATTACGCAGCAGGGCAACCCGTACATCTTCCGCACGTCGTTCACGCAGTCGACCGCCATGCCCAAGCTCGCGCGCTACATCAAGGACTCGGTCAAAGCGAAGTCGGTGGCGATGATGTGGGTGAACAACGACTTCGGGAAGGGCGGGCGCGATTCGATGATCAAGGCGCTCGAGGCCGAGGGGATCAAGGTGGCGGCCGACGTGTCCACCGATCCGGGGCAGGTGGATTTCTCCAGCGCGGTGCTGAAGGTGAAGCAGTCGAACGCGGACGCCGCTTTCGTCTACCTCAACGAGGAGGAGTCCGCCCGGGCGCTGCGCGAGCTCAAGAAGCAGGGCTACGACAAGCCGCTGATCGGCGAAACGACGCTGACCGGTCAGAAGGTGATCGAACTCGCGGGTGACGCGGCCAACGGCGCCGTCGCGCACGTCGGGCTGACGGTCGACGCCCCACAGCCGGCGATCAAGGCCTTCGACGAGAAGTTCCAGAAGGAATACCACTACAAGAGCGATCACAACGGCATGAAGGGCTACAGCGGCATGTACGTGGTGAAGGCGATCACCGAGAAGGTCGGCAAGTTCGACGGCAAGGCGTTCGCCAAGGCGCTGCACGGCGCGACGATCCGCGTCAAGGACTATCCCGGCGTGCTGCTCGACGTGCACTTCGACGACAATGGGGACCTCGATCGCGAAAGCTTCTTGGTCAAGGTCGAGAACGGCAAGCAGGTCGTGACCGCGACGCTGCCGCCGGTGAATCCCATCAAGTAGCGCCGGTCTCGGGCGTCCCGCGGCGAGCGCCCGCGGAACGCCCGCCGGGACGGACCGCGTCGATCTGGAGGGGCGACGATGGCGGACTTCCTGCAGCTCATCATCTCCGGCATGGCGACCGGAGCGATCTACGCCCTGGCGGCGCTCGGCTTCACGCTGCTCTGGCAGGCGTCGAACACGATCAACTTCGCGCAAGGCGAGTTCGTGATGATCCCCGCCTTCGTGATGCTCTTCTTCCTGGGGCCGACGGTCGGCGCGCCCCTGTGGCTCGCCTTCCTGCTCACCTGCCTGGTCTCGATGCTGCTCCTCGGCTACACCTTCAAGCGGCTGATCGTCGATCCGCTGATCCGCCACGGCGTGATTCCGCTGGTCATCGCGACCCTCGGGCTGGCGATCGGCGTGAAGCAGCTCGTCAAGGCGGGCATCACCGCGCAGGCGATGCCCTTCAACAGTCCCTTTCCCGACGGGCTGCTCGCGCTGGGCGGGCTCAAGGTCTCCTACGCCGACGTCGGGACGCTCCTCATCGCCGGCATCATCGTCGTCGGGCTGCAGGTCTTCCTCAATCGCACCGTGACCGGACGGGCGATGCAGGCCGTGGCGCAGAACACCGACGCGGCGCGCGTGCTCGGTATCAACGTCCGTCGCATGGTGCTCTACACCTTTCTCATCAACGCGGTGCTCGCGGTCGTGGCGGCGCTGCTGGTGACGCCGACCTACCTCGCCAAGTTCGACATGGGCGAGTCGATCGGCCTGAAGGCGTTCTACGCCGCGATCATCGGCGGATTCAACCAGACGCGCGGGGCGCTGCTCGGCGGCGTGCTCGTCGGCGTGCTCGAGAACCTCACGGGCGCGTACGTCTCGCCGGCATACAAGGAAGGCGTCGCCCTGCTGCTCTTCCTCGTGGTGATCGTGTTTCGTCCCGAAGGGCTGCTCGGCAGGCGCGAGGAGCGCAAGGTATGAGCAACGCCCGCCGAATCGCGCTCGTCCTGGGGCTCGCCGCCTACGCGGTGCTGCCGCTCTTCCTCAAGAGCTACGGCGTCTACCTGATGACGCTGCTCTGCGTCTATCTCATGGCGGTGTTCGGGCTCAATCTCATCGTGGGCTACGCCGGCCAGATGTCGATCGGGCAGGCGGCGTTCTACGGCATCGGCGCCTACCACGCGGCAATCCTGCTCAAGCTCGGCTGGCCGTTCTTCGTCGTGCTGCCCGTCGCCGCGGTCGCCTGCTTCGCGATCGGTCTGGTCCTCGGGTTCCCGGCGCTGCGCGTTCAGCACCACTACCTCGCGTTCGCCACGCTCGGCTTCAACGTGCTCGTCTTCCTCGTCATGCGCAACGAGGAAAAGCTTACGGGAGGCACGTTCGGGATCTCGAACATCCCGCGGCCGTCGCTGCTCGGCTACTCGCTGGACGGCGCGCTACCGTTCTTCTACTTCGCCTACGCCTCGGTGATCGTCCTCGCGCTGGTGCTGTGGTGGCTGCTGCGCTCCCCCTGGGGACGTGCGTTCGCGGCGCTGCGCGACAATCCTATCCGGGCGGAGAGCACGGGCGTGAACATCACCGCGTATACGCTGCTCGCCTTCGCGATCGGTGCGGCCTGCGCCGGCGTCGGCGGCGTCTATCTCGCCTCGCTCGTCAATTTCATCGAGCCCGGGCAGTTCCACCTCTCCGTGTCGCTGATGATGCTGCTCGCGGTGATCGTCGGCGGCTCCGGGCGGTTCTTCGGGCCCGTGCTGGGCTCGGTGATCGTCGTGCTGCTACCCGAGTGGCTGCGCTTCCTGCAGGACTGGTATCTCGCGATCTTCGGCTTCGCGGTGATCGTGCTGATGGTGTTCCTGCCCGGCGGCCTGCTGTCGCTCGCGGATCGCTTCAAACGGGCGGACCCGTGACCGACCGGCCCGCCTTCCTCGAGGTCAAGGACGTGCGCAAGCACTACGGCGCGATCAAGGCGGTCGACGGCGTGAGCCTGTCGGTCGGGCCCGGGCAGATCGTAGGCGTCATCGGCCCGAACGGCTCCGGCAAGACGACGCTGTTCAACAGCATCCTTGGGCAGATCAAGCCGACCGCGGGGAGCGTCGAGTTCTGCGGCGAGGACATCACCGGGATGTCGCCGCTGGAGCTCTCCCGGCGCGGCGTCGGGCGCACGTTCCAGACGCTGCAGGTTTTCGGGAAGCTCGCGGTGCGCGACAACCTCATCGCGGCGGCGCAGGAGTTCAAGGGGACGATGCCGGGCCGGCTCTTGGCCGCGCCCGACGCCGGGCTGGGTCACCGGGCCGACGAGATGATCGAGCTGTTTCGCCTGCAGCGCGTGGCTCGCCTGCCGGCGGGCAGCCTGTCCTACGGGCAGCAGAAGCTCATCGACATCGCCATGGCGTTCATGCCCGCGCCGCGGCTCGTGCTGCTCGACGAGCCTTGCGCGGGCGTCAATCCGAGCCTCGTCGACGAGCTGCACGACCGGCTGGCGGAGCTCAACAGGACGCAGGGCGGCAGCTTCGTCGTGATCGAGCACAACATGGACTTCATCATGCGGCTCTGCCCGCACGTCGTGTGCATGGTGGAGGGCAGAGTGCTGGCGGAAGGCTCGCCGCGCGACGTGCAGTCGAACCGGCAGGTGCTCGAGGCGTACCTTGGGAACTAGCCGCGAGCCGGGCCGTCCCGGACGAGCCTGCCCCGGAGCGTCCGGCTCCGGGGACCGCCATCGAGGGCGGCTGGAGATGGCGCCCCGGCACCGACCGGGCCCCGGCCCGCGGCCGGACGACGAGCCCCCGAACGCGCCATGACCGAGAAGATCATCGAGTTCGATCGCGTGGTCGCCGGATACTCTCCGAGCCTCACGATCCTCAGCGAGACGAGCTTCGACGCGCGGGCGCGCGAGATCACGCTCCTCATCGGTCCCAACGGCGCGGGCAAGTCTACGGTGCTCAAGACGCTCTTCGGCATGCTGGTGCCGCGCT
The DNA here is from genome assembly GCA_035501595.1 of Casimicrobiaceae bacterium. Taxonomy (GTDB): domain Bacteria; phylum Pseudomonadota; class Gammaproteobacteria; order Burkholderiales; family Casimicrobiaceae; genus PALSA-1003. The sequence continues at coordinate 115,325 of DATJVX010000067.1, forward strand.
CGGGCGAGATCCGCTTCGAGGGCCGGCGCGTGAACGGCAGGTCGCAGCGCGAGCTGCTCGCTGACGGCATCGCCTTCGTTCCCCAGGGACGCAATCTGTTCGGCTCGCTGTCGGTGCGGCACAACCTCGAGCTCGGCGGCATCACGCTGCCGCGCCGCGAGCTGCGGCCGCGCATCGACGAGGTGCTGGCACGCTTTCCGCGGATCCGCGAGCGCATAGACAACCAGGCTTCGACGCTCTCCGGGGGAGAACAGAAGCAGCTCGAGATCGGCCGGGCGCTGCTGCTGCGCCCGCGAGTGCTTCTGATCGACGAGCCTTCGATCGGGCTCTCGCCCAAGCTCGTGCAGGAGGTCATGACGCTGCTGCGCTCGCTCACCGATGCCGGCACGACGGTGCTCATGGTCGAGCAGAACGTGCGCACCGCGCTCAAGTACGCCGACCGAGCCCTGGTCCTCGAGATGGGCAGGCTCGCGCTCGATCGCCCCGCCGCGGTGCTCCTCGACGATCCGGACCTGAACCGGCTCTTTCTGGGCGGTCACGTCGGCGCCGCCGCCTGAGGCGTCCGGGCGCGGGCGGCGTGACAGCGCGCCGCCGTATCGCTAATCTGCCGCAATGAGCCGGCCCGTCCGGCGAGCCCGGACGAGCCGCATCGACGCATGACCGACCGCTATGCCGTGATCGGCAACCCGATCGCGCAATCGAAGTCCCCGCAGATCCACGCCGCGTTCGCCCGCCAGGTCGGCCACGACCTCGTCTACGAGGCGATCCTCGCGCCGCGCGACGGCTTCGCAGCGGCCGTCGCGGGGTTTCGCGAGGCGGGCGGCAAGGGTCTCAACGTCACCGTGCCCTTCAAGCTCGACGCCTTCGCGCTCGCCACCGAGCGCACGGAGCGCGCCGAGCAGGCGGGCGCGGTCAACACGCTCCAGTTCGACGGCGCGAGCGCGCTCGGCGACAACACCGACGGCGCGGGGCTCGTTCGTGACATCGGCGATCGCCTTGGCTTCGCGCTTCGCGGCAAGCGCGTGCTCCTGATGGGCGCGGGCGGGGCGGCGCGCGGCGTCGTTCTGCCGCTGCTGCGCGAGGGTCCCGAGTCGATTGTGATCGCCAATCGGACCGTGGAGAAAGCGCTCGCGCTCGAGCGGCGGTTCGCAACCTACGGACACGTCGACGCCGGCGACTACGCGCGCCTCGCCGGTCGGAGCTTCGACCTCGTGATCAACGCCACGTCGGCGAGCCTCACCGGAGAGCTGCCTCCGCTTGCTCCCGGCACGTTCGCGCCGGGCTCGCTCGCCTACGACATGGTCTACGGCAGCGAGCCGACCCGCTTTCTCGTCGAGGCGGGCCGGCAGGGCGCGGCGCAGCTCGCCGACGGCCTGGGTATGCTCCTCGCCCAGGCCGCCGAGTCGTTCCTTCTCTGGCGCGGCGTGCGTCCCGACATCCGGCCGGTGCTCGCGATGCTGCGCGGGCACCAGGCCTGAAATCGACGACGGGAGGCGCGACCATGGACGCTTCGGCTCGGGGACTGCGGGTGCTCCTCACCGCCGGCGCCGCCGGCATCGGCGAGGCCTTCGCGAAGGCCTTCGCCGACGCGGGGGCCCGGATATTCATCTGCGACGTCGACGCCGCCGCACTCGAGGCCTTTCGCGCGCGGCGTCCCGCGATCGGCGCGACCGTCACCGACGTCTCCGATCCGCGGCAAGTCGACCGCCTCTTCGCCGAAGCCGAAGCCTTCCTCGGCGGCCTGGACGTGCTCATCAACAACGCGGGCATCGCCGGTCCGACCGCGCCAGTGGAGGACATCGCCATCGCCGACTGGGACCGGACCATCGCCGTGGACCTGAACGGGATGTTCTACTGCACGCGGCGTGCCGTGCCGCTCCTCAAGGCCGCCGGCGGCGGCAGCATCATCAACCTGTCGTCGGTCGCCGGCCGCCTGGGCTTTCCGCTGCGCACGCCCTATTCGGCGGCCAAGTGGGCGGTCGTCGGCTTTACCAAGAGCCTCGCGATCGAGCTCGGGCCATCCAACATCCGCGTCAACGCGATCCAGCCGGGGGTGGTCGAAGGCGAGCGCATCGAGCGGGTCATCGCCGCCAAGGCGAAGGCGCTCGGCCTGGGCCACGAGGAGTACCGGCGGCAGATCCTGTCCAAGGTCTCGCTGCGCCGAAGCGTGAGCCCCGTCGACATCGCCAACATGGCGCTCTTTCTCGCGACCGACGCGGGCCGGAACGTGAGCGGCCAGGCGCTGTCGGTCTGCGGGAACGTGGAAACGCTGTCCTGACGAGCCCGCGCCTCCTTGCGCTCACGAAGGCGGACGGGCGCTCGCGCGAAACCCATCGAACCGGAGACCACCATGGCCGCCCCACGCGACAAAGTCATCATCACCTGCGCAGTTACCGGCGCCATTCACACGCCGACGATGACGCCGCATCTGCCGATCACGCCGGACGAGATCGCCGAGGGCGCCATCGGCGCGTGGAAAGCCGGCGCGGCGATCATCCACCTGCATGCGCGCGATCCGAGGGACGGGCGGCCCACGCCCGATCCGAAGGTCTTCATGCAGTTCCTGCCGAAGATCAAGGCCGAGACCGACGCGGTGATCAATATCACCACCGGCGGCGGCCACAACATGACCGTGCAGCAGCGCCTCGAAGCGCCGCTCGCGGCGAAGCCCGAGATGTGCTCGCTCAACATGGGGTCGATGAACTTCGGGCTCTTCCAGCTCATTCCCAAGTACAGGCAGTGGAGGTTCGAGTGGGAGCCGCAGTACCTCGAGAACACCCGCGACTTCATCTTCCGCAACACCTACAAGGACATCGAGTTCTCGCTCAAGCACCTCGGCGAGGAATGCGGCACCCGGTTCGAGTTCGAGTGCTACGACGTCGGGCACCTCTACAACCTAGCGCACTTCGTGGACCGTGGGCTCGTGAAGCCGCCGATGCTCATCCAGACCATCTTCGGCATCTTCGGCGGCATCGGCCCGGAGGCGGAGAACCTCATGCACATGCGGCGGATCGCCGATCACCTCTTCGGCGAGAATTTCCACTGGTCGATCCTCGGCGCGGGGCGGCACCAGATGGGGCTCATCACGATGGGCGCGATCATGGGCGGGCATTGCCGGGTCGGCCTGGAGGACAGCATCTACCTGAAGAAGGGCCAGCTCGCGAAGAGCAACGCCGAGCAGGTGGCGAAGATCCGTACCATCCTCGGCGAGCTTTCGCTGGAGATCGCGACGCCGGACGAGGCGCGCAGGATGCTCGCCTGCAAGGGCCGCAACAACGTCGCGTTCTAGGGATCAATCCGCCCGCAGGCGGATCCGCGCGACCTTGCGGTCGTACTCGGCTTCGGTCGCCGCTGTGATCTCGGTGCCGTCCGCGGCGAAGACCTGCCCGCCGGAGCGGCGGCAGCCCTCGCGCTCGTACTGGCAGGGCCCCATCTCGGGATGCTTCGAGCACAGCGCCGCTACCCGCGGCGCGAGCTCGATCGCGGTCACGCGGCGCTCATCGCCCGAGCCGAGCGCGCAGCCGTAGACTGCCCCGGCCGGGATTGCGACCGGCGCCTCCCGGGGGGCAGCCGCCGGGGCCGGGCGCGCCGACTGCGGGGGAGCCACCGCCATTGCGGGCTGCGGCGCGGTCGGCGGCGGGCTCGGAGACGGCGAGCATGCCGCCGCCAGGGCGGCAGCCGGAAGGATCAGCAGGGAGCGGCGCATGGCGCTATGGTAGTCGAGACGCCGGCCCGCCCGGCGGTCGCTCGGCGCCGGCTTCTGGAGCGCTCGACCCCCGGCCGGGCCTTCATTTCAGCGCGCGTTTCTGGTAATATCCGGGACGATAAGTAAGAGAAATGGGCTGGAGAGCCCATTTTTTTTTGCCCTTGTTAATTTTCGAGGCGAAAGTGCCGGCGCGGCTCTCGGAACTGCTGGAGCGGACCTTGCCCTCGATGGGCTACGAGCTGGTCGACTGCGAGCTCTCTCCATCGGGGCGGCTGGTGCGCGTGTTCATCGACAAGCCCGGCGGCGTCGACGTGGAGGACTGCGCGAGCGTGAGCAATCACCTGTCGCGGCTCTTCGCGGTGGAAGGGGTCGACTACGAGCGGCTGGAAGTGTCCTCGCCGGGGCTGGACCGGCCGCTCAAGAGGGAAGCCGATTTCGCGCGCTTCGACGGCTTCGAGGCGAAGCTCAGGCTGCGCGAGCCGATCGGCAATGCGCGACGCGTGACCGGCGTGCTGCGCGGGGTCGATGCCGGCGTGCTTCGGCTGGAAACGGCGGAAGGGCTGCAGGCCATACCGCTTGCCAATATCGACAGGGCCCGGCTGGTGCCGAAGATCGAGTGGAGAAACGCGAGATGAACCGTGAATTGCTGCTTCTCGTCGACGCGCTGGCGCGCGAGAAGAACGTCCCCAAGGAGATCGTCTTCTCCGCGCTGGAGGCCGCGCTCGCCTCGGCGACGAAGAAGAAATACGCCGACAACATCGACGCGCGCGTGTCGATCAACCGCGAGACCGGAGACTACGAGTCGTTCCGGCGCTGGACCGTCGTGCCCGATGAGGAGCACGAGGAGCCCGCGCACCAGATCGCCATCACCGACGCGGGCGAGCGCGACCCGGAGCTGGAGCTGGGCGACGTGGTGGAGGAGCCGCTCGAGCCGGTCGAGTTCGGGCGCATCGGCGCGCAGGCCGCGAAGCAGGTGATCCTGCAGAAGATCCGCGATGCCGAGCGCGAGCAGATCCTCAACGACTTTCTCGAGCGCCAGGACAACCTTCTGACCGGAACGGTGAAGCGCATCGAGCGCGGCAACGTGATCGTGGAGTCGGGCCGCATCGAGGGCATGATCGCGCGCGACCAGCTGATCCCGAAGGAGAACCTGCGGGTGGGCGATCGCGTTCGCGCCTACGTGACGAAGATCGAGGCGCAGGCGCGCGGGCCGCAGCTCACGCTCTCGCGCGTCGTGCCAGAGCTCCTGGTGCGCCTGTTCGAGCTCGAGGTGCCGGAGATCGAGGAGGGGCTGATCGAGATCCGCGCCGCCGCGCGCGACCCCGGCGTGCGGGCGAAGATCGCGGTCAAGTCGAACGACCCGCGGCTCGATCCCCAGGGCACCTGCATCGGCATGCGGGGCTCGCGCGTGACCGCGGTCACCAACGAGCTCGCCGGCGAGCGCGTCGACATCGTGCTCTATTCCGACGATCCCGCGAAGTTCGTCGTCAACGCGCTGTCCCCGGCGGAGATCTCGAGCATCGTCGTCGACGAGGAGAAGCACGCGATGGACGTGGTGGTCGACGAGGAAAACCTCGCGATGGCCATCGGGCGCAGCGGCCAGAACGTCCGGCTCGCCTCCGAGCTGACCGGCTGGGAGATCAACCTGATGGGCGTGGAGGAATCGCAGCAGAAGCAGGCCGCCGAAGGCGAGAAGATCCGCGCGCTGTTCATGGACAAGCTCGACGTCGACCAGGAGGTCGCCGACATCCTGATCCAGGAAGGCTTCTCGACACTCGAGGAGATCGCCTACGTGCCCTTGAACGAGATGCTCGAGATCGAGTCCTTCGACGAGGAGACGGTGAACGAGCTCCGCAGCCGCGCCCGCAACGCGCTTCTGACCGAGGCGATCGTGCGAGAGGAAAGCGTCGAGAACGTCTCCGAGGACCTCCTGAACCTCGAGGGCATGGACACCGAGACCGCGGGCGTGCTTGCCGAGAAGGGCATCACCAGCCGCGACGCGCTCGCCGATCTTGCGGTCGACGAGCTGACCGAGCTCACCGGGATTCCCGCGGAGCGCGCCCAGGACCTGATCATGAAGGCGCGCGCGCACTGGTTCGAGAGCACGGAGGAACCGCAGCAGGCGTAGGGCCGGAGTTGGACGGGGCGGAGAACGAGCATGGCGCAGACAACCATCGAACGATTCGCAAGCGAGCTGAAGATGCCGTCGGGCGTGCTGCTGGAGCAGCTCGCCAAGGCCGGCGTCGCCGGCAAGAAGGAAGGCGACAAGCTCTCGGAGCAGGACAAGACGCGGCTGCTCGACTACCTGCGCAAGCAGCACGGCGGCCAGGAGCAGAAGAAGAAGATCACGCTCACGCGCCGCCAGACCTCCGAGATCAAGGCCGCCGACTCGACCGGCCGAGCGCGCACCATCCAGGTCGAGGTCCGCAAGAAGCGCGTGTTCGTCAAGCGCGACGGCGCGGAGGCCGCGCCCGCGCCGGAGGAGACCGCGCCGCCGCAACCGGTCGTCTCCGAGGCCGAGATCGCCGCGCGCGAGGAAGAGGCGCGGAAGGCTCAGGCGCTGATCGCGAAGCAGCAGGAGGAGCTCCAGAAGAAGCAGGAGCAGGCCGAGAAGCGCAAGACCAAGAAGGAGCGGGAAGCCGAGGAGGCTGCCGCGAAGGCCGCGGCGGAAGCCGCCGCCAAGGCCGCCGAAGCGGCTGCCGCGCCGCCGGCCGCGGAGGCGAAGCCGGAGCCCAAGAAGGAAGGCACGCTGCACAAGCCGGCGGCGAAGCCCGGCGCGAAGAAGGAGAAGCCCTCGCGCAAGCCGTCCGCGACCGCGTTCCAGGAGGAAGCGGCGCGCCGACGCGCGCTCAAGCTGCGCGGCGACGCGACCGGAGGCACCACGGCCACGGCGTGGAAGCAGCCGAAGACCGGCCGCCATCGCCACGAGGAAGGCGAGGAGGGCATGGAGGCGGTGCGGGCGACGATGCCGGAACCGGTCATCCGCGAGATCTCGATTCCGGAGACGATCACGGTCGCGGACCTCGCGCACAAGATGTCGGTCAAGGCCGCCGAGGTCATCAAGGCGGCGATGAAGCTCGGCACGATGGTCACGATCAACCAGGTGCTCGACCAGGAGACCGCGATGATCCTGGTCGAGGAAATGGGCCACAAGGCGATCGCCGCCAAGCTCGACGATCCCGATGCGCTGCTCGCTGAGACCGCGGAAGCCTCCGCCTCGACCGCCGAGGCCCTGCCGCGGCCGCCGGTCGTCACCGTGATGGGCCACGTCGACCACGGCAAGACCTCGCTCCTAGACTACGTCCGCCGCACTCGCGTGGCGAGCGGCGAGGCGGGCGGGATCACGCAGCACATCGGCGCCTACCACGTGGAGACCCCCAAGGGCGTGATCACCTTCCTCGATACGCCGGGTCACGAGGCGTTCACCGCCATGCGGGCCCGCGGCGCCAAGGTGACCGACATCGTGGTGCTGGTGGTGGCTGCCGACGACGGAGTGATGCCCCAGACCAAGGAGGCGATCGCGCACGCCAAGGCCGGGAACGTGCCGATCGTCGTCGCGATCAACAAGATCGACAAGCCGGAGGCCAATCCCGACCGCGTCAAGCAGGAGCTCGTCGCCGAGAGCGTCCTGCCCGAGGAATACGGCGGCGATACGCAATTCGTGCAGGTGTCGGCGAAGACAGGGAAAGGCATCGACGACCTGCTCGACGCGATCCTGCTGCGTGCCGAAGTGCTCGAGCTCAAGGCGCCGCGCGACGCGATGGCGAAGGGCATCGTGATCGAATCCCGCCTGGACAAGGGCAAGGGCCCGGTCGCGACCGTGCTCGTGCAATCGGGGACGCTCAAGCGCGGCGACATCGTGCTCGCCGGCGCGGTGTTCGGACGCGTGCGCGCGATGACCGACGAGACCGGCAAGACCATCTCCAGCGCGGGTCCCGCGATCCCGGCCGAGATCCAGGGCCTCTCCGACGTTCCGCTCGCCGGCGAGGAGGTGATGGTGCTCGGCGACGAGCGCAAGGCGCGCGAGATCGCGCTCTTCCGCCAGGGCAAGTTCCGCGACGTGAAGCTCGCGAAGCAGCAGGCCGCGAAGCTCGAGAGCATGTTCGCCGAGGGCGGCGAGCAGCAGGTGAAGACGCTCACGCTGATCATCAAGGCCGACGTGCAGGGGAGCTACGAGGCGCTGTCCAACGCGCTCGCCAAGCTCTCGACCGCCGAGGTCAAGGTGAACATCGTCCACGCGGCGGTCGGCGGCATCACCGAGTCCGACGTCAACCTCGCGCTCGCGTCGAAGGCGGTGGTCATCGGCTTCAATACGCGGGCCGACGCCGCGGCCCGCAAGCTCGCCGAGCACAACGGCGTGCAGATCCGCTACTACGACATCATCTACGAAGCGGTCGACGACGTGAAGGCGGCGCTGTCCGGCATGCTCGCGCCGGAGCGCAAGGAGACTCAGCTCGGGCTGATCGAGGTGCGTGAGGTCTACAGGATCTCGAAGGTCGGGACCGTCGCGGGCTGCTACGTCCTCGAAGGGCTGGTGCGCCGCGGGGCGAAGATCCGCGTGCTGCGCGACAACGTGGTCATCCACGACGGAGAGCTCGATTCGCTCAAGCGCTTCAAGGACGACGTGCGCGAGGTCAAGGCGGGCTTCGAGTGCGGCTTGTCGGTGAAGGGCTACAGCGACATCCAGAAGGGCGACCAGCTCGAGGTGTACGAGATCGTCGAGGTGTCGCGGACGCTGTAGAGTTGTCGCCCCGGCTTCGGTTGGCGGATGAGCCGGGCCCAAGTGTGCTCGTAGCGGCATTACGGCGGTACTTGGATCCCGGCCTTCGCCGGGATGAGGTTTTTTGTTGACGCTCGCCTCGATGAAAAAGCACACGCCACGCCCCCGCCGCGTCGCCGACCAGATCCAGCGCGAGCTCGCCGAGCTCCTGCGGCTCCACGTCAAGGATCCGCGCATCGGCATGGTCACGATCACCGCGGTCGACGTCTCGCCGGACCTGCAGAACGCCAAGGTCTTCTTTACCCACCTCCCGGGCGCGGCGCGGGCCGCGGAGGCGGTCGAGGCGCTGCAGCACTCCGCCGGCTACCTGCGCCGCGAGCTCGCACACCGGCTCAAGCTCTACACCGTGCCGCAGCTGTACTTCGCCTACGACGATTCGATCGAGTCGGGCCTGAGGATCTCGAAGCTCATCGACGAGGCCGTGTCCGACGATCACAAGCATTCGTCGTGACCGCGCCCGCAACCGGCCCCGTGCAGCGCCGTCGCGTCGACGGCGTGCTGCTGCTGGACAAGCCGCGGGGCCTTTCCTCGAACGCCGCGCTGCAGCGGGCCAAGCATCTCTATCGCGCGGGCAAAGCCGGCCACACCGGCACCCTCGACCCCCTCGCCACGGGGCTCCTGCCCGTCTGCTTCGGGGAGGCGACCAAGTTCGCGAACCTGCTGCTCGACGCGGACAAGTCGTATCTCGCGACCCTGCGCCTGGGCGCGACGACGACGACAGGCGACGCCGAGGGCGAGATCGTCGAGGAACGCCCGGTCGGGATCTCGCGCTCCGAGCTCGAAAGCCTGCTGCCGCGCTTCCTGGGCAGCATCGCGCAGGTGCCGCCGCGCTATTCCGCGCTCAAGCGCGACGGCCGCAGCTATTACGAATATGCCCGCGAGGGCGTGGAGATCGACCGCCGCCCGCGTCCCGTGACGATCGTCTCGCTCGAGCTGGCGGCGTGGCGCCCGCCCGAGGCCGAGCTCAGGGTCCGGTGCGGCAAGGGAACCTACGTGCGCGCGCTCGCCGAGGACATCGGTGCGGCCCTGGGCTGTGGTGCGCACCTCTCGGCCCTCTCGCGCACCGGGGCGGGAGATTTCTCGCTCGCGGACGCGATCTCGCTCGACGCGCTGGAGCGCTGCGCCGAAAGCGCACGCGACGCGCTGCTCCGCCCCGTCGACGCGCTGGTGGGCCGCCTCGACCGCGTCGACCTCGACCGCGTGCAGGCGGAGCGGCTGAGCTGCGGCCAGGCGCTGCCTTCGAGCCATGGCGACGGCGTGGTGCGCGTCTACGCCGATGGGTCGTTCGCGGGCGTCGCCGAGGTCCGCGACCGCGTGCTGCGGGCTCGCCGGATGCTGGCGCAGCCCGAGGCGCCGGGCGCAGCGCCGGTGCCGCGCGGCCGAGCCGCAACGCGCTTGAATCCTAAGCACTTTTCAGGGTAAAATTCCGCTCTTTCGCAGTTTTTCGGTTTCCGAGGTCAAGCCAATGGCAGCAGTGAGTGCGCAGAAGGTCCAGGAGAAGGCCAAGGTCATCGCCGAGCATCAGCGGGCGAAGGGCGACACGGGCTCGCCGGAGGTGCAGATCGCGCTGCTGACCGCGCGGATCAACGGCCTCAATGATCATTTCCGAATCAACGTCAAGGATCACCACTCGCGCCGCGGGCTGCTGCGCATGGTCTCACGCCGCCGCAAGCTGCTCGATTATCTGAAAACCCGCAACACCGACAGCTATCGCTCGCTGATCGAAAAGCTGGGACTGCGCAAGTAGCGTCGCGCAGCAGTCGTAGCAGCGACTCTTCTCCGGGAAGCATGCTTTTCGCTCCGACCCCACTGGAATTCTCTTCAATGGCCGCCATCAGCCCGCGCTGAGGCGGCCATTGAAGCCTTCGGACTCTCGAGGACCCATTCTGTGCCAACCGCCATCAAGAAATCGATCACCTACGGCAAGCACACGCTGACACTGGAGACCGGCGAAATCGCCCGTCAGGCCGGCGGCGCCGTGCTGGCCAGTCTCGACGACAGCGTCGTGCTGGTCACGGTCGTCGCGGCCAAGCAGGCCAAGCCCGGCCAGGACTTCTTCCCGCTCACCGTCGACTACCAGGAAAAGACCTACGCCGCCGGGCGCATCCCGGGCGGCTTCTTCAAGCGCGAAGGGCGCCCGTCCGAGAAGGAGACGCTCACCTCGCGGCTCATCGACCGGCCGATCCGGCCGCTCTTCCCCGACGGCTTCTACAACGAGGTGCAGGTGATCGCGACCGTCATGTCGGTCGATCCCGAGATCGATCCCGACGTGCCGGCGATGATCGGTGCCTCCGCCGCGATCGCGCTTGCGGGGATCCCGTTCAACGGCCCCATCGGCTGCGCGCGCGTCGGATACGTCGGTGGCCAGTACGTGCTCAATCCGACGAAGACCGAGCTTGCCGAATCCAAGCTCGACCTCGTGGTGGCCGGAACGGAAGCCGCGGTGCTGATGGTCGAGTCTGAGGCCAAGGAGCTGCCCGAGGAAGTGATGCTCGGCGCCGTTGTTTATGGGCAGCAGCAGCAGCAGGCGGTGATCGACCTCATCCACTCGATGGTCGAGGAGGCGGGCAAGCCGCTCTGGGACTGGCAGCCGCCGGCGAAGGACGAGGCGCTGATCGCGAAGGTCGCGGCCTGCGCCGAAGCCGACGTGCAGGCCGCGTACGGCTTGCGCCAGAAGCAGGCGCGCCAGCAGCGGCTGAAGGAGATCGCGGCCAAGGTCGAAGCCGACTGCCTCGCTCCCGACGCCGACGCCGACGCGAAGAACCACGTCTCCAACCTACTCTTCGAGCTGGAAGCGAAGACGGTCCGCGGGCAGATCCTCGCCGGCGAGCCGCGCATCGACGGGCGCGACACGCGCACGGTGCGCCCGATCTCGATCCGCACCGGCGTGCTGCCGCGCACCCACGGCTCGGCGCTGTTCACGCGCGGCGAGACGCAGGCGATGGTCGTCGCGACGCTGGGCACCGCCCGCGACGAGCAGATCATCGACGCGCTGCAGGGCGAGTACCGCGAGCGCTTCATGCTCCACTACAACATGCCGCCGTACGCCACCGGCGAGACGGGACGCGTCGGCAGCCCGAAGCGGCGCGAGGTGGGGCACGGCCGGCTCGCGAAGCGCGCGCTCGCCGCGGTGCTGCCCACCGCCGAAGAGTTCGCCTACTCGATCCGGATCGTCTCCGAGATCACCGAATCGAACGGCAGCTCGTCGATGGCCTCGGTGTGCGGCGGGAGCCTCGCGCTGATGGATGCCGGGGTCCCGACCAAGGCGCAGGTCGCGGGTATCGCGATGGGGCTCATCAAGGACGGCAATCGCTTCGCGGTGCTCTCGGACATCCTTGGCGACGAGGATCACCTGGGCGACATGGACTTCAAGGTCGCCGGCACCGATCACGGCGTGACCGCGTTGCAGATGGACATCAAGATCCAGGGCATCACCAAGGAGATCATGGCGGTGGCGCTCTCGCAGGCGAGGGAAGGGCGGATGCACATCCTGCGCCTCATGCACGAGGCGCTGCCGCATCCGCGCACCGAGATCTCGCAGCACGCCCCGCGGATGATGACCTTCAAGATCAATCCGGAGAAGATCCGCGACGTGATCGGCAAGGGCGGCGCCGTGATCCGCGCGCTCACCGAGGAGACGGGCACGACCATCGACATCCAGGACGACGGCACCGTGACGATCGCCTCGGTCAACGCGGATGCCTGCAACGCCGCGCGCAAGCGCATCGAGGACATCACCGCCGACGTGGAAGTCGGCCGGATCTACGAGGGGACGGTGCTGAGGCTGCTCGACTTCGGCGCGATCGTGCAGATCCTGCCCGGGAGGGACGGCCTGCTGCACATCTCGCAGATCGCCAAGGAGCGCGTGAACAACGTCTCCGACTACGTGAAGGAAGGCCAGGTCGTCCGCGTCAAGGTGCTCGAGGCCGACGAGAAGGGGCGGGTCAGATTGTCGATGAAGGCCGCGGCCGAAGACGCCGCCGCGCATGCCGCGCCCGCGCCGGCGCCGGCGGAAACCCCGGCGACGCCCACTGCTTAAGACGCCGAGCCAGGGTTCGACGAAAGGGGGCTGCGGCCCCCTTTTCTACGGGCGGGCGGCCGAATATTTGGGAGTAGAATCACAGACCGCCCCGCGAGCCGCGATGCGCTATCCAATGCCTGCCCCTCGCTCGCATCGGAAACGGATGTGAATGAGGATGAATGCCCTCTGGATCTAAAAGCCTTGCCGCGACGGACGCGCCGGCCTCAGTCCCCGGAGCACGGTTCGAGCGTCGGAGCGAGCTTCCCGAGTACGCGCGACTGGTCCTCCCGCGTCACGGCGCCTGGCGGCGCCGCTGGCTCAATCTGTTGCTGCGGCTGACGGTCAAGCGCAACGCCGCCGGCGGCCGAAGCATTCCCGAGATGCGCGCGCGCCAGGCGCGCATGGACGAGCGCTTCGGACGGATCGACCCCCGAACTTGTCGCACGGCTGTCGAGTGCTTCGGCGTTCGCGCGGAATGGATCGACGTGCCGGAGACGCGTCCAGAGCGCGTTCTGCTCTACCTGCACGGCGGCGCGTTCGCGTTCCGCTTTCCCAAGATCCACGCGGGTATGGTCGCGCGCTGGTGCCGCCAGCTCGGGGCGCGCGCGCTCATGGTTGACTACCGCCTGGCGCCGGAGCATCCCTATCCCGCCGCGGCGGACGACTGCCACGCCGCCTACCGCTGGCTGCTCGCGCAAGGTCACGAGCCCCACGAGATCGTCATCGCCGGGGACTCGGCGGGGGCCAATCTCGCGCTCGCGACCCTGCACCGGATCAAGGCCGCCGGCGAGCTGCAGCCCGCCTGCGCGGTGCTGCTCGCGCCGGTCGTCGACTTCACGCTGAGCGGCAGGAGCCTCGTCACCAACGCCGGCTGCGACGCGATGCTCTCGCTGTCCGATCTTGTGGCGTTTCGGGCCCTCTACTCGCCGCCCGAGCGCTACCTCGATCCTTCCGTCTCGCCGCTGTTCGGGGATTTCACGGGCCTCCCGCCGCTCTTGTTCCAAACGGGCAGCCACGAAATGGCCGTCGACGAATCGAAGCGCGCCGCCGCCAAGGCGCACGCATCGGGCGTGAAGGTCGAGCTCGAGATCTGGCACCGGATGCCGCACGTATTCCAGGCGATCGCTTCCCTCCCGCAGGCGGCGCAAGCCGCCGAGCACGTCGGCCGGTTCGTCGCGACGTACGCCGGCTGGCGCAGCGTTCCGGCATGACCATCATCCACGGAGCAATCCGCATGACACAAGCTCGAAGAATCCTCCGTTTCTCGGCCGCAACCTTCGCACTGGCGCTCGCATGCCAGGCATCCGCGCAGTCGACGATGAGCTCCGACGCCTGGACCTGGCGCGGCACCATCTACGTGTGGCTGCCGTCGATCAACGGCACGACCAACTTCAAGGAGCTCGATGGCGGCGGCAGCATCGACACCGACGCGAATCCCGGCGGCTATCTGTCGCGGCTGCAATTCGCTTTCATGGGTACGGTCGAGGCACGGCAGGCCCGCGGTCCCTGGGGCGCGTTCGCCGACGCGATCTATCTCAACTTCGGCAATCACACGGCGCGGATCAAGTCGATCGGCGGCCCGGGCGGCAACGTGTCCATCCCGGTCGACCTGGGAACGACGACCAACCTCGAGGGCTTCGTCGGCATGTTGGGCGGCGAGTACGCCGTGCTGCAGCAACCGAATGCGCGCGTCGACCTCCTGGCGGGCATCCGTTACGCGGCGATCAAGACCTCTCTCGACTGGGATCTCTCCGGCCCCGCCGGCGTGCTCCCGGCGACGGGATCGAAGAGCGCGCGCACGAATCTCACCGACGGCATCGTCGGCGCTCGCGGCACCTACGACCTTTCGAGCCAGTGGTTCATCCCCTGGTACGCCGACGTGGGCGCTGGGTCGTCGCGCCTGACCTGGCAGGCAATGGCCGGCATCGGCTACCGCTTCAGCTGGGGCGACCTGACCGCCGCCTACCGGCACCTCGCCTACGATTTTCACAACAATCGCCTCGCGTCCAACGTGGAGTTCAGCGGTCCTGCGGTCGCGGTGAGCTTCCGGTTCTAGATCCCGTAGCGTCGCCGGCGCGACGCGCCTGCGCACCGACATTCACCGACAGGAGTCAACCATGCATCGCTCGATCGCAGTCATGAGCTTCGCCCTTTGCGCGGCAACCGCCGTTCCCGCGCTCGCGCAGACGGGCAGCGCCGTCGTCGGGACCGGACCGGGCGTCGCCGGTGCCGCACAGACGGTGAAGATCACCGCAACCATCACCGCCATCGATCCCGCGACGCGCGAAGTGACGCTCAAGGGACCGAAGGGCAACGAGGCCACGGTGCTGCTCGGCCCCGAGGTGAAGAACTTTTCGCAGATGAAGGTCGGCGACGTCGTCAACGCCGAATACGTCGAGGCGCTCACGCTGGAGCTCAAGAAGGGCGGTCAGGCCGTCCCCGGCCGCACCGAGAACGCGGGCGCCACGGCGGCCAAGGCCGGCGAGAAGCCGGCCGGCATGGTCGGCCGCCAGGTGACCGTCACCGCGAACGTGATCGCGCTCGACCCGCCGACGCAGACCGTCACGCTCAAGGGCCCGAAGCAGACCGTCGACGTCAAGGTTGCCGACCCCGAGCAGTTCAAGCGGATCAGCGTTGGCGATCAGGTCGAGGCGACGTACACCGAGGCGCTCGCGATCTCGGTCGAGGCCGCCCCCAAGTAGGGCGCGGGACCGCCCCGGTCACGCCTCCGGGCCCTGCGCCGGGGGCGTGAACCAACGGTCCTTCGGCACCACCTGCGGGGTCGCGGTATCGGTCATGTAGTGCGGCGACATGATCTGCACGCCGTGCTCGTTGAACCGGTCCTGGATGTTCGCGTGGAGCTCGCTGAGGACCTCCATGCGCCGCGCCGCATCCTCGATCGCGGTGAACGCCGCGAGCCGGTATTCGACGTAAAAATCGGAAAGCGCGGTCTGGCGCACGATCGGCGGCGGATCGCTCGCGATGCCGGGCGTTTGCCGCGCTGCCTCCTCCAGCATGGCGTGCACCTGGCGCCACGGGGTCGAGTAGCCGATCGTTACGCCGGTGTTGACGACGAAGCCGGGGCCGTCGACGATGCGCGAATAGTTCTTCGTCGTGTTCTGCAGCGCGACGCTGTTCGGCAGCAGGATCTCCTCGCCCAGGCCGGTGCGCAGCCGGGTCGCGAAGGTTCCGAGGGCGACGACCGTTCCTTCGACCTCGCCGATGCGCACGTATTCCCCGGCACGGAAGGCGCGCGTGTACATCAGGATGAAGCCGCTCGCCGCCTGACCGACGACCCCCGAGGCGCCGATCGAGACCATCAGGCCGAAGAGCACCGACACGCCCTTGAAGGCGTCGGTTTGCGCGCCGGGCAGGTGAGGGAACGCGAGCGCGATGGCGATCGCCCAGACGATGATCTGGAAGATGCGCCGCGTCGGCACCGCGGTGTCCTCGTCGAGGCCGCCCATGCTGACCACGCCGTGCTCCACGCGATCGAAGAAGAGATTCGCGATGCGAACGATGAGGCGCGCGATCAGCAGGATCACGATCACGACGAGCAGCCCGGGAAGGGCCTGCACGATGCCGAGGGCGAAGTCGCCGGCCAGGCCGAAGAGGTTGCCCTCCATGTGCTCCCCCCACGGGCGCGTGTAGGGGAACTGCTTGAGCACGAACGTGACCCAGCTGTAGGTCGCGAAGAGCGCGATCAGCCACGCGAACACGGCGAAGAGGCGTCGTGCGACCCAGCGCACCTGCTGCGGGTCGAGCAGGCTCACGCCGTGCACGTGGACCCGCTCGGCGCGCGCCCCGGCCAGCAGCGCGAAACGCAGGCCAGCCCAGCGCGTCGCGCGGAAGAGCAGCCACAGCAATGCCACGTACACGCCAGTCGCCAGCACCGCCCAGGCGATGTGCACCAGCAGGTACTGCGGCGTGTGCTGCTCGCGGTACTCGGTCACCGCGGTCTCGAGCCGTATCCCTGCCTCGCGCGCGACGTTGCGGGTCGTCTCTCCGAGCTGCGGATCGATGTCGATGCGCGTGATGAGGAACGCGAGCTTGCCGCCGAGCAGCACCTGCGTCCCGTCCTCGGTATCCTCGGTCGACACCGCGGGCGACTTGTCGCTGTCGAGGATGGCCTGGATGCGCTCGCGGACGTTGTTCGCGCGCTCCTGCGCGGAGTAGCCCGCGATCGGGCCGCGCAGGACGACGACGGTTCGATTGGCGACGACCACGGACTCGCTCTGCCGCGCCGGCGTAACCGTATCGACCTGCTGGGCAGCGGTAGCGAATACGCTCGCGGCAAGACTCGCGCCGAGCACGCAGCGGAAGATCCTAATCATCTTTCCCCCGAGGAAGGCTGTCGACCGGGTCCGTGCCGCACGGTCTGCCTCTATTCTAGCCCGAGAGCAGCGCTCGCTTAGGCTGTACAATGAGGCGCTTCCCCTCCTCCTCGCGGCGTTCCTTCCGCGGCCACCGATGAGCTCACCCCCAACGCGCACGGAGCGCGATACCTTCGGTCCGATCGATGTCCCCGCGGACCGGCTCTGGGGCGCGCAGACGCAGCGCTCGCTCGAGCACTTCCGCATCTCCACAGAGAAGATGCCGCCGGCGCTGATCCGGGCGCTGCTCATCGTGAAGCGCAGCGCCGCCCGCGTGAATCTCGCCCTCGGAGCCATCGACAAGGCCAAGGCGGACGCGATCATCGCCGCCGCCGACGAAGCCCTCTCCGGCAAGCACGCCGAGGAGTTTCCGCTCGCGGTCTGGCAGACGGGCTCGGGAACGCAGACCAACATGAACGTCAACGAGGTGCTCGCCAACCGCGCCTCCGAGATCCTCGGCGGCGCGCGTGGCGACGGTCGCCTCGTGCACCCGAACGACGACGTGAACCGCGGGCAATCGTCGAACGACGTGTTCCCCACCGCGATGAACGTCGCCGCGGCGCAGACGGTGGCCGCCGATCTCCTGCCGGCGCTCAACGCGCTGCACGCGACGCTGGCCGCGAAGGCGGTGACGTTCGCCGGCATCATCAAGATCGGGCGCACGCATCTGCAGGACGCTACGCCGCTCTCGCTGGGGCAGGAATTCTCCGGCTACGCCGCGCAGCTCGAGCACGCCAGGGCCCACATCGAGGCGGCGCTGCCGCACGTGTTCGAGCTGGCGCAGGGCGGCACCGCCGTGGGCACGGGGCTGAACGCGCATCGCGAATTCGGCGTGCGCGTCGCCGCGGACATTGCCGCCTATACCGGCCTGCCCTTCGTGTCCGCGCCGAACAAGTTCGAGGCGATGGCGGCCGTCGACGCGTTGGTCAACCTCCACGGTGCGCTGAAGACGCTCGCGGCGGGGCTGATCAAGATCGCGAACGACATCCGCTGGCTCGCGAGCGGGCCGCGCTCGGGGCTCGGCGAGATCACGATTCCCGAGAACGAGCCCGGGAGCTCGATCATGCCCGGCAAGGTCAATCCGACGCAGTGCGAGGCGCTGACCATGCTCGGCGCCCAGGTGCTCGGCAACGACGTCGCGATCGGCATCGGCGACGCATCGGGCAGCTTCGAGTTGAACGTGTTCCGGCCACTGATCATCCACAACCTGCTGCAGAGCGTGCGGCTCCTCGCCGACGGGATGAAGAGCTTCGACGCGCACTGCGCCCGGGGCATCGAGCCCAATCGTCCGCGCATCGACGAGCTCCTCCAGCGCTCGCTGATGCTGGTCACCGCGCTCAATCCGCACATCGGCTACGACAAGGCCGCGGCCATCGCGAAGAAGGCGCATCGCGAAGGCACCACGCTCAAGGAGGCCGCGCTCGCGCTCGGCTACGTGACCGAGAAGCAGTTTGACGAATGGGTGCGGCCGGAGAAGATGATCGGGCCGGGCTGAGGAGTGGCACGGGGATCGCACAGCCAAGCGGACCCGCAGGACCCCTGGCCCGGCGGTGAGCGAAGCCACCCCGGGGAGGGATGCGGCGCAGGGCGCGGACATCGTGCCGCCGCGCTCAGCCCGGGCTAGGGCTTGCCCGGCTGCTCGAGGACCGCGTCGCCGGACACCGTCACCGACACTTCGGTCGTGCCGGCTTCCGTCGCCACGGGCGCGCCGGCAGGCATGGCCATCGCCTGCACGCGCATCTGCGGATAGATCGGACCGCCGCCGCTCGTCTGCACGACGATGTGCCCAACCCGCCACGCGCCGAACCCGAGCCCCAGCGCGGCGGCCCGGGCGCGCGCCTGCCAGCCCTTGATCGCCTGGTCGGTGAGCGCGTCCTCGGCTTCGCGCCGCGCCCTGTCCGAGATCGAAAAGCCCATGCCCGAGAGCAGCATCCCGCCCTGGTCCTGCAGGCGCGACATCAGCGTGGCGGCCTCGGTGAAATCGCCCGAGTCGAGGGTAATCGACTGGGTGACGCGCCAGCGGATGGGCTTGCCCTTCTCGCTGATCTGCTGCGTCGAGTAGCCTGCGGTGGCGACCTTCACCGCCGGGTGGAGCTTCGCTTCGGCCAGCGCCCTGGCGATGATCGCGTTGGTCTGGCTCGCGGCCGCGGCAGGGCTCGCGTCCTCGACCTCGGCGCGCAGCCACGCCTGCATGCGGTCGTTGGGCACGGTCGTCGTCGCGACGGAGGTCACCGTCACCGACGGCGGAAGGGCGGGCGGCGCAGGGACCTGCGCCGCGGCGCTCGCGGCAAGCAGCGCAAAGAGGGGCAGCGCGCGCCGAAGCGCAGTCCTCAGGCGGGCGAAGGGTTTCATGATCTCCTCATCGAGACCGCGGCGCGGCGCGGTAGTTCTTCGATCGCGGCCCGGTTGGACCACGAAAAGCATCGCGGCGCCGCGTGCTCCCACGGCAGCCACTCGTAGCGCAGGTGCTCCTCCGGGTTGAGCGTGACGGAAAGCGGCGAGGGCAGCTCGAGGCCGAACACGTGCTCGGTGTTGTGCGTCGTGCCCGGCGCGTATCGATGCCTCCAGCGGGGAAAGATCTCGTAGACGTTCTGCTTGCGCCAGTCCGCTACGCCGCCGAACGCCGCCGCGTCGAGACCGGTCTCCTCGCGCAGCTCGCGCACCGCGGTCTGCTCCAGCGTCTCGCCCGGCTCCTGGCTCCCCGTCACCGACTGCCACTGCTGCGGATAATCGGCGCGCTCCAGGAGCAGCACGCGCAGCTCCGGGGTGTAAACGACGATCAGCGTCGAGACCGGGATCTTGTAGGGCAACGCGCCACCCGCGCATCGCGATGTCCGCTCGCCGGCGCCGCGCCTGCTCGATCGGCGATCAGGACACGAACACCCAGAACGGCTTGTGCCGCTCCTGCCAGTACTCCGACGCCTCGGACAGGATGTCGGAGAGCGTCTCCCAGTCGACGCGATACGACTTCTTGTAGGCCGCCGCGTGCTTGAACACGATGGCGATGCCGTGGCCGCCGAGCCAATCGTCGTCCTCGAGACAGTCCGCGAGCGCGTCCCAGTTGGCGCCGAAGTGCTCGGGGAGCTTCAGGCCTTTCTCGAGCGCGCTCAGGAGCGGGCCTTTGCCGCCGACGCCCTGGAGGTCGACGACGCAGCACTTGAGCTTGGCGGCGCTGGCGGCGCTCTTGAGCGGGTCGGGCGGGCCAGCCCATTCGCGCACTCCGGCGTCGGCGACGACGGCGAGATCGGGGATCTTCATGGCACGATTCTCTGGAACGAGCGGTAATGGTCGTCGGAATAGTAGCACTGAGGCCGCGCGGCGGAAGTGCCCCCGCAGACGATGCGCCGCGCGCCTCGCGTGCGCTCGTAGGGCGTGGGCACGGTGTACTCGTGGTAGTAGCCGTAGGGCTTTCGCGGCAGCAGGTGCTCGCGATTGTTGAAGACGACGCCGTCCCGAGGATAAGGATAGGGTCCGCCCGCCTCGATGCGCGAGAGGGTGGTGCGCGCCTCCGCGGGCAGCGACGTGACGCTGACGGTCCCGAAGACCGACTCGCGGGCGAGCGTCGGCCGGGCGGCCAACGCGACCGCCGCGGCGACGAGGCCCGCGGCGAGCAGGCGAGCGGTCGAGGGGGGGATGCGCATGCGGGCGATTGTAGCCGGTTGCGATTGACGCGTGCCGAGAGCGGTCCCTACAATCGCGGCGGCCGCCGCGTTCCCCGGGCGGCAGATCGACGGACACTACGCAGCGATTGGACCGACTGGCGAGCGCCTCGACGTTGGAACGCGACGCGCTCGCGTTGGAACACGAGCAGAGCGCTCCCGCAGTCGACATGGACCTGTCCGGTGCATGCGGGCAGGTTAACGTTCTCGGTCACGGCCGGGCGCGATGACGATCGGCGTCAAGTATATCGCCTACCCCAACGCGAGCGGCTACGGCCTCGCGGCCGTGGCCTACGTGCGCGCGCTGCACAACGCCGGCGTGCCCGTGTGGTGGCAGCCGTGGCTGCTCGGCGGCGCGTCGTATCTGTGGCAGCCGTCCGACGGCCTGGACCGGTTGCCGCTCGGCCGCGCTGCCGACAACGACGCCGCGCTCGCGGATCTCGAGGCGCTCGCTCGCGCGACGTTCCGGCCGCTCGACTATGACACCGTCGTCGTGCACACGGTCCCCGAGCATTGGCCGAAGTTCGTTGAGGCGGGCAAGCGCATGGTGGGCTATACGGTCTGGGAGACCGACGCACTGCCAGCGCACTGGCCTGCCCTGCTGAATGCCATGGACGCGGTCGTCGTCCCCTGCGCAATGAACGCCGGGCTCTTTCGTCGAGGCGGCGTGACGCGGCCGCTGCACGTCGTCCCGCACATCCGGCGCCACGCGTGGAGCGCCGCGGCCCGCGACCAGGGCATCGCGCTGCGCCTGCGCCTGCGCATCCCCGACGATCACTTCGTCTTCTACAGCATCGGCGCGTGGGATCCGCGCAAGGCGCTCGACGACCTGATTGCGAGCTTCGCGGAGACCTTCGAGGCGAAGGATCACGTCACGCTGCTGGTCAAGACCTCGGCGATCGTCACCAACGCGGCGCATGGCGGCGGCGCGCCGGTCGAGCCTCGCGTGCGCGAGCTTGCGGCCGCCGCGGCGCGGCGCCTCGGACGGGCTGCGCCGAACATCGCCGTCATCGCCGCGGATGACATCAGCGGGCGCACGATCGACGCGATCCACGCGACCGGCGACTGCTATGTCTCGCTGGCGCGCGGCGAGGGCTGGGGCATCGGCGCGTTCGACGCCGCGGCGCTGGGCAAGCCCGTGCTCGTCACCGGCTGGGGCGGTCACACCGACTACCTGGGTGAGGACTATCCCGGCTTGATCCGCTACGACATGGAGCCGGTCTCGGGCTGGCTGCCGCACGCGTCGTACCGGGCGAGCCAGTGCTGGGCCAGGCCCGATCCCGTCCACGCCGCGAGCCTCATGTGCGCCGCCATGGCGCGCGATGCCGCGCTCGCGGAGGCGGCGTCGCGCGCTCAGGAGACGATCGCCAACAGCTTCGCCGAGCCGGTCGTCGTGCGCCGCTTGCTCTCTGCCGTCGATGGCTGACGTGCCGCCGGTATTCCACTTCGTCTTCGGCCTCGCGCCGCAGCGCGAGCCGATGCACCTCGTCCACTATCTCTGCCTCGAGTCGTGCCGGCAGGTGAATCGGCCGGCAGCGATGTGCCTCCACTATCGCCACGAGCCCTATGGACCCTGGTGGGATCGCATCAGGCCGCACCTTAGCCTGAGGCGCGTCGGGCGGGCGAGCGCGATTCCCGACCCGGCTCGCTACGAGGCGACCGAGGAAGGGCGCGTCATCCGCGACTCCGGCTGGACCTACGCGCACGAGGCCGACTTCCTGCGGCTCGCGATCCTCCTCGACGAGGGAGGCATCTACGCCGACATGGATACGCTGTTCGTCGACACGCTCCCGGCGCGCTGGTTCGAGCGCGACTTCGTGATCGGCGAGGAGGCGCCGCTCGCGGGCCCGGACGGAGTGCTGCGCGTGTCGCTCTGCAACGCTTTCCTCGTGTCGCGGCCGCGGGCCGCGTTCGCGCGCGCCTGGATTGCCCGCATGAAGGAGGTGTTCGACGGAACATGGAGCCGCCATTCGAACCAGGAGGCGGCGCAGCTCTGGGGCGAGATGCCGGAGGCGATCCACGTCGTCCCGCAAACCTGCTTCTACAAGCACGCGGCGACGCGCCGCGGCGTCCGGACGCTTTTCGAGGGCTACGATCCGGGCACGGCCGGCGTGCGCAGCCTGCACCTCTGGGCGCACCTGTGGTGGGACGCGTGGCGGACCGATTTCACGCGCGTGCACGCAGGGGAAATCGACGAGGCCTACGTGCGGACCAGGAGGACGACGTACGCGACGCTCGCGCGGAAGTTCCTGGACTAGAACTCGAGCGTCCCGCCCTCGTACGGCATCGTGAACGAGCCCAGCGCGGGCTCGTATTCGCCGACGTGCCGCCGCAGCGCCGCCTCGAGGCGCAGGAGCCGCCGGGCGCGGAAACGATGGTACAGGCTGATCGCCGCGTGGTGCGCCTGGTCGAAGCTGTTCCGGCCATCGTAGACGTAGACGTACAGATAACCCTGCCCGCGGATGCGCGCGAAGCTGCGTCCCTCGCGCAGCATCGCGACCACGAGCCCCGTGTCTTCTCCGCGCGGCTCGTCCGGATAGCGCGCCAGCGCGTCGCGCCGCGCAAGCACAGTGCCTGGCACGAAGTTGAGCGGGTACGCCGAATCGTGCCAGTCGTCCCAGTACATCTCACGCGAGTCGGCGAAGAAGTGGAGCTGGTCCGCGAGCGCGCTGGCGTCGCTCCCCGTCGCGCGGAGCGCCTCCATCTGCGCCTCCAGCCGGCGCGGGTGGCAGCGGTCGTCGTCGTCCCACTGGCAGACATATTCGCCGCGCGCGGCCGCGACCGACGCATTGCGCAACGCTCCGAGCGTCTGCCTGGGTGCGCCGGCGACGCGCACGATCCGGACGGATGCGTCCGGCCGCGCACGCGCGATCGCCAGCACGCCGTCCTGGAAGGCATCTCCGCCGTCGTGGACGATCACGAGCTCGCGGTCGCGCTCCGTCTGCCGGGCGAAATCGCCGACGGAGAGCGCAAGCGAGGCGAGCCGGCCCTCCTGCGTGACCGTGAGACAGCTTATCATCGACGCTCAGCCTGCGAGCCCGGCGCGCTCCTGCGGAAGGGCGCGGCGCTCGAATCCATCGCGGTCGTCATCGCGGCGCAGGCCGGTACCCGGCGTCGTTGGTCGGCAAGCCGGGTTCCCGCTTCCGCGGGAACGACAAGCTAGGCTTCCTTCGTCGGATCCGACTGCCGCACGCGGATGTGCAGGTCGCGCAGCTGCTGCTCGGTCACCGTCGAAGGCGTGTCGATGAGCAGGTCCTGGCCGCGCTGCGTCTTCGGGAACGCGATCACGTCGCGGATCTGCTCGACACCGGCCATCAGGGCCACGATCCGGTCGACGCCGAAGGCGATGCCGCCGTGCGGCGGCGCGCCGTAGGCGAGCGCATCGAGCAGGAAGCCGAACTTCTTGCGCTGATCCTCCGGCGAGATCCTGAGCGCGCGGAAGACCTTCTCTTGCACCTCGGCGCGATGGATGCGCACCGAGCCCCCGCCGATCTCCCAGCCGTTGAGCACCACGTCGTAGGCCTTGGCGAGCGCCGCTCCGGGATCGGACTCGAACAGCGCCTCGTGCCCGTCCTTGGGCGCCGTGAACGGATGGTGGCGCGCACCCCAGCTCGTCGTCTCCTCGCTGTACTCGAACATCGGGAAGTCGACGACCCACAGCGGTTTCCATCCCTCCCGCGCGAGACCGCGCTCGTGGCCGACCTTGGTACGCAGGGCGCCGAGCGCGTCGTCGACGATCTTCTCGCGGTCGGCGCAGAAGAAGATCACGTCGCCGTTCGCCGCTCCGGTGCGCGCGAGGATCTCGCGCAGCACGGCTTCGGGCAGGAACTTCACGATCGGCGATTGCAGGCCCTGGTCGTTGGCCCTGGTGGCATCGTTGACCTTGATCCACGCAAGCCCCTTCGTCCCGTAGATCGCGGTGAACGCGCCGTAGTCGTCGAGCTCCTTGCGCGAGAGCGCGGCGCCGCCCGGTACGCGCAACGCCGCCACGCGCCCGTCGGCGAGCTCCGCGGCCGCGCGGAAGACCTTGAACTCGACCGTGCGCACGAGATCGGTGAGCTCGGTCAGCTTGAGCGGCACGCGCAGGTCCGGCTTGTCGCTGCCGTAGTCGCGCATCGCATCCGCGTAGGTCATCACCGGAAACGGCTGCGGCAGGTCGATGCCCGCGGCGTCCCTGAATAGGGCGACGACCAGGCCCTCCATCAGCGCGCGGATCTCGGCTTCGTCGAGGAACGAGGTCTCGACGTCGATCTGCGTGAACTCCGGCTGGCGGTCGGCGCGCAGGTCCTCGTCGCGGAAGCACTTGACGATCTGGTAGTAGCGGTCGAAGCCGGCCATCATCAGCATCTGCTTGAAGAGCTGCGGCGACTGCGGCAGCGCATAGAAGTGACCGCGGTGCAGGCGCGAGGGCACGAGGAACTCGCGCGCCCCCTCCGGCGTCGACTTGTAGAGCACCGGCGTCTCGATGTCCACGAAGCCGTGCCCGTCGAGATAGCGGCGCGCAGCCATCGTCGCGCGATGGCGCAGCATCAGGTTCTTCTGCATCGCCGGCCGGCGCAGGTCGAGCACGCGGTGCGTGAGCCGCACGGTCTCCGAGATGTTCTCGTCGTCGAGCTGGAAGGGCGGCGTGAGCGAGGGATTGAGGAGCTCGATGTCCTGGGCGAGGATCTCGATCTCCCCGGTCGCGAGGTCCGGATTCACGGTCCCTTCGGGCCGGGGACGCACGCGCCCCGTCGCGCGGATCACGAACTCGCTGCGCAGCTTCTCCGCGACGGCGAAGGTCGCGGAGCGATCGGGGTCGCAGACGATCTGCACGAGGCCCTCGCGGTCGCGCAGGTCGATGAAGATGACGCCACCGTGGTCGCGGCGGCGATGGACCCAGCCGCAAACGGTGACGGTCTGGCCGAGGCGCTTGCGGTCGATTCGTCCGCAGTAGTCGGTGCGGTTCAAGTTCTTCTCCAGCGATACGACAGTCATCGCCCCAGCTCATTGTGATAACTGAACCGGGACCCAAGTTGCCTTGGAAATTGGATCCCGGCCTGCGCCGGGATGACCATTTTCGATCCGTCCGGGCAGCCGCCGTGCCTCGCGCGCCGGTTTCCGCCGCGCACGCAGCACCGCTGCCCGGTCAATTTCGGATTTCGGCTTCGCGCTTCGGAGGGGGCTTCGGTCCGGCCGGACCGTGCGGGGCCGGGGCGCGATGCGGCCTCGGCGCGACCACGCCCATCGAGATGATGTACTTCAGCGCCTCGTCCACGGTCATGTCCAGCTCGTGAACGCGCGAGCGCGGCAGCATGAGAAAGAAGCCGGAGGTCGGATTCGGGGTCGTGGGCACGTAGACGCTCACGTGCTCGCCTGGAAGGTACGTCGCGACCTCGGAGGCGGGCGTGCCGGTCAGAAACGCGATCGTCCAGCTGCCCGGCGCCGGGTACTCGACCAGCAGCGCCTTGCGGAACGCATTGCCTTTTTCCGACAGCAGCGTGTCGCTCACCTGCTTCACGCTCGAATAGATCGACTTCACGAAGGGAATGCGCCCGAGGATCGATTCCCAGAACGCGATCAGGCGCGCGCCGAAGAAGTTCGCGGCGATGGCGCCCGTCAGAAGCAGGATCGCCGCGCTCAGGACAACGCCGAGCCCCGGAATGTGAAAGCCGAACAGCGCCTCGGGGCGGATGCTTCCCGGCAACAGCAGCAGCGTTTGGTCGAGCGTGCCGATCAGGAAGGCGAGCACCCAGATCGTAATGCCGAGCGGCACCCAGACGAGCAAGCCGGCGATCAGGTAGCGGCGGAGAATCATGCCTGGGGTGCTGGGGGGCTCAACTTGCGTCGCGGGACGCGTTGCGCGAGACCGCAGCCCTCAATGGCACGAGCAGCCCCCGCCGCAACCGCCGGAGGAGGTGCTCGCCGTTTCGGCCTTGGGCGCGCCCTTGGACTCGCTCGACGAGTCGCTCTTGGATTCGCCGCTCTTGGAATCCCCCGAGGAGTCGCTTTTCCCCTCGGCAGGCTTCGCCGCGCCGTCGGCGCTCTTGCCGTTGGCCTTGTCGGAGGGCTTGCCTGAGCTCTTGAAGTCGGTGGCGTACCAGCCGCTGCCCTTGAGCTGGAAGCCGACCGCGGAGATGAGCTTGGTCAGCGACCGCTTGCGGCACGCCGGACACTCGGAAAGCGGCGGCTCGGAGAGCTTCTGGAGCGCTTCCAGTTCGTGCCCGCAGGCGCCGCAGCGGTATTCGTAGATCGGCATCTTGTCGCTCCCTCGAATCGCGCGAAGGGTTTGATCCGAAACGATAAGTATAGCTGAACTGGGGTCGTTCCGGCAGCTTGCAAGCCCTTCGCCCGCGAGAGGCGTGCTTTGGCGCGCCAGGGGGCCGGGACCCGCGGCCTTCCAACCGCGCCTTCGGCGTGATCAACTGTGCTCCTCCGTCGTGCGGTCTGGAACCTTATCGTGGGCAAGCTCTTCTTCGGCGTCGTCACGGGCGCGATAGGCGTCGCATACATGGTCTACGGCAGGCGCCAGACGAAGCTGGTGCCGGTCGTTTCCGGGCTCTTTCTGTGCGGCTACTCCTATTTCATCGAAAGCTGGTGGTGGCTGAGCATCGTGGGGGCGGCGCTGCTGGTCGCACCGTTCGTCATCGACCTCTGACGCTGCCCGCTCGCGATGCGCCATCGGCGTTCCGCGATTCCCGCGTCGCGCATCGCTCGCGCGCGCACGCTGCGGCGGGGCGCGAGCCGGCGCAGCGCGTCCCCGTGGGACCGGCGGGCGTACACTGACGCGAAGGAGCGGTTCATCCGCTCCGCCATGGCGCATGGCCGCCTCCCACTTCCCGAAGGTGCATTCATGCTTCCGCGGTGCCTGGTCTTCGCGATAGCCCTCGCTCTTCCCGTCGCAGCGCTTGCCGCGTCGCCCTCGCCCTCGCCGTACGCGGGCGAGGCCTCCCGGAGCATCAAGGCGCTATCCAACGACGAGGTGGCCGATTACCTGGCGGGGAAGGGCATGGGTCTCGCGCGGGCCGCGGAGCTCAACGGCTATCCCGGTCCCGCGCACGTGCTCGAGCTCGCCGATCAGCTGGGGCTGTCGCAGGAGCAAAGGGAGCGAACCCGCTCGATCTTCGAGCGCATGCAGGCCGACGCGAAGGCTGCTGGACGGCGCCTGGTCGACGAGGAGCGCAGGCTCGACGAGCTCTTCGCGTCGAGGGACATCTCTCCGGCCGTGCTGCACGAAGCGCTGGAGTCGATCGGCTTGCTCGACGCCGAGGTCCGCGAGATTCATCTTCAGGCGCATCTCGAGGAGAGCAGGATCCTGAGCGACGTCCAGGCCATGAAGTATCGGCACCTGCGAGGCTATGCCGGTCATGCCGCGGGGCACGGTGACTCCGCCGGGCACGATCACAGCCACTAGAGAAGCACACTCCGCGAAACAGGAGAGCCGCCATGCTGCAGCTCGCCCAGGTCAACATCGCCCGGATGAAATCGGCGCTCGAGGACCCCGCGATGGCGGGCTTCGTCGCGAGGCTCGACGAGATCAACGCCCTGGCCGACCGCAGCCCAGGATTCGTGTGGCGGCTGCAGACCGCACAGGGCAACGCCACGTATCTGCGTCCCTACGACGACGATCGGATCCTGTTCAACATGTCGGTATGGGAATCGCTCGAGCACCTGAAGCGCTACGTGTACGACTCCGTCCACGTCGAAGTGCTCCGCCAGCGGCAAGCCTGGTTCGAGAGGTTCTCAGGAGCCTACGTCGCCTTGTGGTGGGTCCCGAAGGGTCACCTGCCGGGCATCGACGAAGCCAAGCAGCGGCTGGCCCATCTCGACGCGCACGGTCCCACGGCGTTCGCATTCACTTTCGGGCGGCCGTTTCCCGCCGACGAGCAGCTCGCGAAGGCGACGGACTGGTCGGCGTTCAGGCCTTGCCCGGCCGCCTGAGGGCCGGCCGCGCTTCAGGCTCGCATCCGCCGCGTCTTCGGCATTGCGCCCGCGTCCTCGATCTCGAGCATCGACTCGGCGGTGAATTCCGAGCTCGGCGCGTTGCCGGCGATCACCACCATCAGGATCGAGTCCTGGTTGCACGGCCCCCGGGTCACGTTCTGGAAGCGTCGCACGACGCCCGGCGGAAAGGAGATGAGATCGAGCGGCTTCAAGTCCACGTGCTCGAGCCTCCCCCTGTGGTCGAGCCAGCTCGCGCGCCAGGTCCCGGTCATCGCGATGAAGGTCTCGTTGGTGTCGTGGTTGTGCAGCATCGGGCCCTTGCCCGGCTTCGCACGGCAGTAGGCGAGGTTGAAGCCCTCCGAGATCTTGACCGCCGCCATGCGCGCGGCTTGCCGCCCGACCGGCGACTGCTTGCCGCCACGCTCGACGTTCGGGGGCTGGAAGCGGATCACGTTGTAGAGGGTGCGCTCGCAGCCGGGCATCCTGCTGTCCGGCAGTCCGGCGTCGGAGCCCTTGAGCTTTGCGAAGCGAGCGACGCGCTTGAGCATTTCCTTGCGCGACAGGCCCCGGCGCGGCAGGGTTTCCTGATAGCCCATCGTGTCCTCCCGGTGCAACGAGATCGCCTATTGTCACTCAACGCGAGCACGAGGCGTAGAATCGGTCGGGATTGCGAGGGGCCCGGAGCCATGTCGGAACGCGATTTCCTCCTGCAGCGCACCGCCACCGTCGAGGAGCGGGTCGATGCGATCCATGGGGCGCTCAGGGAGCGCGGTCTTAGAGTCGACGACGCGGTCGCGGAGCTCGGTCACCTGGCCCAGGAGCAGTGGGTCCCCCAGAACGGGGCGCGCGTCGTGGCGAGAGCGTGGGTCGATCCTGCATTCCGGAGGAGGCTCCTCGCCGACGGCCGCGCGGCGGTCGCCGAGCTGGGCTTCTCGATGCCGAAGCATCACCGGCATCTCGTCGTGCTCGAGAATACCCCGAGCGTGCACAACGTGATCTGCTGCACGCAGTGCTCCTGCACCGCGTTCACCCTGATCGGCCTGCCGCCGGACTGGTACAAGGACCTCGAGTACCGCGCCCGCGTCGTTCGCGAATCGCGCTCGGTGCTCAAGGAGATGGGGCTCGAGCTTCCGCGGGAGGTCGAAGTCCGGGTGTGGGATACCACCGCCGACACGCGCTACATGGTGCTTCCGGAGCGTCCACCGGAGACGGCGGGCTGGCCCGAGGACAGGCTCGCCGATATCGTGACCCGCGACGGCCTGATCGGCGTCGCGCGCCTCTAGCCGGCGGCTCGACCCATGGACGCGATCTACGACCTCGGAGGCCGGCAGGGCTTCGGCAGGGTGCGCTACACCCGCGACGCGACCGCTTTCCACGCCCCGTGGGAAGTGCGCGTCAATTCTCTCTACGGCTTCGCAGTGAGGCTCGGCATCTTCAACATGGACGAGTACCGCCACGCGATCGAGCGCATGGAGCCTCGTCACTACCTCGCCGCCAGCTATTACGAGCGCTCGCTGACCGCTCTCGCGACCTTGTGCGTCGAGAAGGGGCTCGTGCCGCGCGAGGAGCTGGACCGCCGGGCCGGCGGCGTCTTTCCGCTCTCGGGGCCGAGCGCCGCGGGGCGCAGCAACGCGCCGGCGCGCGAGCGGTTCAAGCCCGGCGACCGCGTGCGCGTGAAGGCCGACGCGGTGCCGGGCCACGTCCGCATGCCGGCCTACATCCGGGGCAAGGCCGGGGTGGTCGTGAGCGAATCGCCGGCGTACCCGTTTCCCGATGCCCATGCCCACGGCGTCGAGGCGCAGGACGAGCCGACCTACGATGTGCGCTTTCGCAGCGAAGACCTCTGGCCGAATTCAGCCGACCCCGCGCTCGTCCACGCAGGCGTCTTCCAGAGCTATCTCGAGCGGTTGAAGTAGCCTGCGGCGCTCGTCCGCGGGCGGCGGACCGCGCCTGACGGATCAGCGGGACCGGCGCCGTGGCGTGGTCGAGGCCCCGACGAGCCCCAGCCGGGGCACCTCGGCGAAGAAGCGCTTGAGACCCGGGCCGAGGCGCTCGAGCTCGTCGCGGTGCATGGCGGCCAGCTTGGCGAGCACCTGCCGCCCGTGGGCGGTCAACTGCAGCTCGACCTTGCGTCGGTCGTCGCTCGACGGGACCCGGACGATCAGCTCACCCCGCGCGAGGCGATCGACCAGGCCGACCGCGCTGTTGTGCTTGATCATCAGCTCGTGCGCCAGGTCGTTGATCGACGGCCCGTGGCGGTCCGGCGCAGCCCGCAGGACCAGCATGGCCTGATAGTGCTTGCTCGTGAGGCCGACCGCGGCGGCGGCGGCCTCGCTGAAGTGCGTGAATTCGCGCAGCGACCGCCGAAACGCGACCAGCTCCGCGTAGTCGCTGGTCGTCAGCTTGAACCTCCTCTCGGCCCTCTTGAGGTGCACGGCGCCTCCCCCTCGAGCCGCCATTCTGCCACGCTTGCGCGAAACGGGTTAGTATCGTGATACGATACACTCATATCGTATCCAGACATATCCGGTCGGGGGACCAACCTAGGAGGACAGCCATGGCAGACAACAAGTCGAATCCGAATATCCGAAGCCGCCGCGACTTCATCCGCGCGGCGCTAGGTGTCGCCGGCGGCCTCGCGCTGCCGGCAGGGCTCGCGGGACGGGCGTTCGCGGCGGACCATTCGCCGATCGGCACCTGGCCGGCGGGCGCGCAGGGGAACTCGGTGTTCGTCGGCGTCACGCCGCCGCTCACCGGGACCTACGCCGTGCAGGGGGCCGACGAGCTCAAGGGCTGGCAGCTCGCCGCCGAGCACATCAACACCGGCAACGAGCTGATGCGCAGGATCTCGCCCAAGACCAAGAAGGGCGTGCTGGGCAAGGAAGTGAAGCTGGGAGTCGCCGACTCGGCCGCGAAGCCCAACGACGCGGTGCAGGCGCAGCAGCGCTTCATCACCGAGGACCACGCGATCCTGATGACCGGCTCGACCTCGAGCGCGGTCGCGGTGGCGCTCAACAAGCTTGCGCAGCGCGAGAAGGTCCTCTACGTGACCGGCATCTCGGGCTCGAACGACACTACCGGCAAGGACTGCGTGCGCTACGGCTTCCGCCAGAACTTCTACGGCCAGACCGCCGCGGCGGCGATCGGCCCCGTGCTGGTCAAGGCCTACGGCAAGAACCGGAAGGCCGCGTACATGACGCCGGACTACACTTACGGCCACACGGTGACGAAGTCGTGCCAGGACTACCTCGCGACCGCGGGGTGGACCACCGTGACCGATCAGGTGTCTCCGCTCGGGGCTCCGGACTATTCCTCGTACCTGCTCAACATCGCGAACTCCGATGCCGAGATCCTGATCAACGTCAACTGGGGCCACGACGCGGTGCTCTCGATCCAGCAGGCGAAGCAGTTCGGCGTTCTCGACAAGATGAAGCTGGTCGTGCCCTACCAGATCCCCTTCCTCGCCCCGCAGGTCGGCGGCGGACTGCTCTCCGGGGTCTACGCGGCGACCGATTTCTGGTGGACGCTCGAGGACAAGTACCCGCTCGCCAAGATGTTCGTCGACGCCTTCCGCCAGAAATTCGGCTACAACCCGGAGTGGGGCGCGAACAACGCCTACATGAGCTTCGCGCTGTGGGCCGAGGCGGTCGAGAACGCCGACTCGTTCTATCCCCCGGACGTGATCAAGTCGTTCGAGGCGGGGCGCAAGATCCAGTCGACCGTGGGCGAGGTCTACTTCCGCAAGGAAGACCACCAGCTCGTGCGGCCGGTGATCATCGTGCAGGGCAAGAAGGCTTCCGACATGAAGAACAAGGAAGACTACTGGGAAGTCCTGGAGATCGTCCCGGGTGCGCCGCTGATGCAGAAGCCCGACGCGTTCGGGTGCAATCTCGGCGACTACGCCTGACGCCTGTGCCGTATCGGCGCCGCGGTCGGCGTTGCTGCCCGCGGCGCCGTTCGTGATCCGTTTCCGCTGACCGTGGCGACCTCTTCGCGGCCGCGCCCACGCATGAACGCTCGACACGACTCCGCCCCATGATCAGCTGGGGCAATTTCGTCGCGCAGCTGTTCAACGGCCTGGCGCTGGGGGCGCTGCTCGCACTGATCAGCTCGGGGCTTACGATCATCTACGGGACGCTCGGGGTGCTGAACCTGGCTCACGGCGCGATGTTCATGCTCGGCGGCTACGCCGGCTACGTCGCCTACCAGGCGACCGGCTCCTTCGTCGTCGCCGTCGCCGCCGGGGCGCTGTTCCTGCTCCTCGTGGGCGTCGTGATCGAGCGGGTGATCATCCGCCGCTTCTACCATCGCCCGCACGAGGACCAGCTCCTGCTCACGTTCGGGCTGGCGATCTGCCTGGTCGAGCTCGTCCGCTTCTTCTTCTCGAGCGAGTCGTACGCGGTCCCGCCGCCGAAGCTCTTCACGGGCATCACCTCGCTCGGCTTCATGCACTATCCGACCTACCGGATCGCCGTGATCGGCATCGTCGCCGCGGCGCTGCTGGTGCTTTATCTGGTCCTCTACCGCACCCGGCTGGGGATGATCGTGCGCGCCGGGATCGAGGACCCGGTCATGGTCGATTCGCTGGGCATCGACGTCTACCGGGTGTTCATGGTGGTCTTCGGGATCGGCGCGATGGCGGCGGGCTTCGCAGGGATCGTCAACGCGCCCGTCGTGTCGCTCACCCCGGACATGGGCGAGGCGATCCTCGTGCAGACCTTCGTGGTGGTGGTCATCGGCGGCGTCGGCTCGTTTCCCGGCGCCGTGCTGGGCGGGCTCGTCGCCGGCGAGATCATCAGCATCACCTCGATGATCAACCCGGGCTACGCCTACGTGATGCTGTTCGCCGCGATGACGCTGGTGCTGATGCTGCGTCCGCACGGCCTGCTCGGAACGCGCGGGCGCGAATGAGCCGCTGATGCTCGGGCGTCGCGCCCTCCTCGTGGAGATGCTGACCGCGATCGGTCTGATCGCGGCCCCGTTCCTGCTGCCTTACCTCGGCTTCGCCCCCAACACCGTCAACCGCATCCTGGTCTGGGGCCTGTTCGGGATCGGTTTCGACATCCTGTTCGGCTACACGGGCCTGCTCTCCTTCGGTCAGTCGGCGCTCTACGGCACGGGCGGGTTCGTCGCTGCGTACCTCCTCACCCGCGCCGGCTTCCCCAACGTTATGCTGGCGCTCGTCATCGGCACGATCGCCGCCGCTGCCGTCGGCTGCCTCGTCGGGCTGATCGCGCTCCGGCGCACCGGGATCTACTTCGCCATGATCACGGTGGCGATCGCGGAGGTGTTCTACTTCGTCGAGTTCAATCCTCTCGCGGACTGGACCGGCGGGGAGAACGGCCTCCCGGGCGTGCCAACGCCGAGCCTCAATCTCGGCTTCACGACGCTGCACTTCACGTCGGGCTGGGCGCTCTACCCCTTCCTCGCGTTCTGCTACTTCGTCGGCATCGTGCTCGCGCTGCGCGTCGTGCGTTCGCCGGTGGGAACGATCTTCCGCGCGATCCGCGAGAATCCGCTGCGCGCTGCAGCGGTCGGCCACAGCATCCACGCCTACAAGCTCACCGCCTTCGTCATCGCCGCGGCCTACGCCGGGCTCGCTGGCGGGCTGCTCGGCGTGCTGCAGGCATTCATGCCTCCGGAGGCTTTCACCTTCGACACCTCGGGGCAGCTCGTAATGCAGACCGCGATCGGCGGCCGGGGAACGCTGTTCGGTCCGCTGGTCGGCGCAGCGGTCTGGCTATCGCTGCAGGACTTCCTGCAGGCCACGCTGCACCTGGGCGCGGCGTGGAAGCTCGCGCTCGGCCTGGCGTTCGTTCTGCTGGTGTGCTTCCTGCGCCAGGGGATCATCGGCGGCATCCGCGATCTGAGCGGCTTCCTGCGCGACCGCCTCGGGGGCCGCCGGGAGGAGCCGGCCGCGCCGGCCGCCGCGCAGGAGCGGCCGGCGGGGCAGCGCGGCGCCGTCGCCCCGATGCCCGGCCGCCGCCGCGCCCTGGAGGCTTCGGCGGGACCGATCCTGAGCGCCTCCGGCCTCACCAAGCACTACGGCGGCGTGGTCGCCAACGAAGGGATCGATTTCAGCGTGAACCGCGGCGAGCTGCGCGGCATCATCGGTCCGAACGGTGCCGGCAAGACCACGTTCTTCAAGATGCTCACCTGCGAAGTGCCGCCGACATCGGGCCAGATCGTGTTCGAAGGCCGCGACATCACCGGCATGAGCGTCACGGACGTCTGCCAGCTCGGTCTCACCAAGAGCTACCAGGTGAATCAGCTCTTCAGCCGCCTGACCGTCCGCGAGAATCTCACCATCGCGGTCCTCGCCGCGCTGCGTGGCAGGTTCCGGCTCGATACGCTCTCGAGGCTCTCGAAGATTCCCGGCCTGGACGAGCAGGTCGAGCACACGCTCGCGCTGGTCGATCTCGCAGGCCGCCGCGATACGCCGGTGGCGCAGCTCGCCTACGGCGAGAAGCGGCGGCTGGAAGTAGGTCTCGCGCTCGCGTCCTCGCCGAGCCTGCTGCTGCTCGACGAGCCGCTCGCGGGCATGAGCCCCGGCGAGCGCGTCGAGACGGTGAGGCTGCTCAAGTCGATTGGCCGCGATCGCACGATGATCATCATCGATCACGACATGGATTCCCTGTTCGAGCTGGCGCAGCGCATCACCGTGCTGCAGGAGGGGCGGGTGCTGGTCGAAGGCACGCCCGAGGAGATCAAGGGTAACGCCAGGGTGCAAGAAGCCTACCTCGGCGGCGTGCACGGAGTCCTCGAGCATGAGCCTGCTTGAGGTCGAAGGGCTCAACAGCTACTACGGGGATTCTCACATCCTCTTCGACCTGAGCCTGCGCGTCGAGCGCAACGAGGTCGTGGCCCTGCTCGGCCGCAACGGCGCCGGCAAGAGCACGACTCTGAAGAGCCTGATGGGCGTGGTGACGCCGCGCGCGGGCTCGGTCCGGCTCGAGGGCGTCGAGATGGCGGGCAAGGAGAGTCACGCGATCGCGAAGGCGGGCATCCAGCTTGTGCACGAGGAGCGGCGCATCTTTGGCAGCCTCGACGTCGAGGAGAACCTCGTGCTGGCCGGGCTCACGGCGCAGAAGAAGTGGCCGCTCGAGCGCATCTACGGCATGTTCCCGCGACTCAAGCAGCGGCGCCGCAGCCGGGGCACCGACCTCTCGGGAGGCGAGCAGCAGATGCTGGCGATCGCGCGCGCGCTGGTTCGCGACCCGAAGATCATCCTGCTCGACGAGCCCTTCGAGGGTCTCGCGCCGGTCATCGTGCGCGATCTGGTGGGCGCCTGCCGCGAGCTCGCGAGCGCCGGGCAGACCATCGTGCTCGTCGAGCAGAATCTCGCCGCGACGCTGGCGCTGGCGCAGCGCGTCTACATCATCAACAACGGCCACATCGCCCACGAAGGTCCGGCCGAGGAGATCAAGGCGCGGCCGGAGGTCCTTCGGCGCCATCTCGGGGTGTAGCGTCCTTCGATGGCGACGGGGAGCGGCGAAGCGCTCCGGTTTCTGGATAGAATGGCCATCTCCTCTTCGCCGGAGTCCCGAATGAATGCACGTCACATGCGCGGCGCGCAAATCCTCGGCGTCGCGATTCTGCTCGCTGGATGCTCGGCGTCGCCCCCCGCCGGCCCGTCGGCGTCCGCGCCGGACAGCTTGCGGCCTCCGGCCGCACCCGAAGCGCTGCGGCCGCCCGCCAGCCAGACGCTGGTGCTCGCGGCGCGCGCGACCG
Source organism: Casimicrobiaceae bacterium (assembly GCA_035501595.1). GTDB lineage: Bacteria > Pseudomonadota > Gammaproteobacteria > Burkholderiales > Casimicrobiaceae > PALSA-1003. Next base: position 151,518 of record DATJVX010000067.1, read on the forward strand.
GCGTGCAGATCTACGAGTGCGCCGTCAATCCCGCAGGGCGCTACGAGTGGACGCTCAAGGCCCCGGAGGCCGAGCTCTTCGACGAAACGGGCCGCAAGGTGGGCAAGCATTACGCGGGGCCGACCTGGGAAGCGCTCGACGGAAGCAAGGTCGTCGGCGAGGTGAGGGCGCGCGACGACGGGCCCGATCCCAACGCCATTCCCTGGCTGCTGCTCGCCGCCAAGTCGAACTCGCCGACCGGCGCACTCAGCACGATCCGGAGCATCCAGCGGCTGCAGACCGTCGAAGGCAAGGCGCCGTCGACGCCGTGCGATCGGGCCAGCGCGCAGCAGGTCGCGCGCGTGCCCTACAAGGCGAATTACTACTTCTACGCCGCGAAGTCGTAGCGGCGCGCCGGGTTGGGCGGCGTCCCGCGGCTTCGCCCGGCCGCGGGCTGCGCGTAGACTGGGCCCGCATGGACACGGACGTCCTCATCGTCGGCGCCGGGCCGACGGGGCTGATGCTCGGCAATCAGCTCGCGCGCCGCGGCGTGCGCGCGCAGATCATCGATCGGCACCCGGGACCTGCGCGCGAGACGCGCGCGCTCGGAGTGCAGGCGCGGACGCTCGAGATCTACGCCCACCTCGGCATCGTCGAGCGCGCACTCGACATGGGCAGGCGCGCGTCGGGCGCCAACCTCTGGGCCCAGGGCAAGTGGATGGCGAACGTGCCGCTCGACGTCGCGGGCGACGGCGTCACGCCCTACCCCTACATCCTCATCCTCGGTCAGGACGACAACGAGCGCATCATGGGCGATCGGCTGCGCGAGCTCGGGATGTCGGTGCAATGGAATACCGAGCTCACCGAGCTGCGCCAGCGCGCCGACCGCGTCGACGCGACCCTCAGGCAGTCGGACGGCACGCGCTGCACGATCACCGCCGCATGGGTGGCCGGCTGCGACGGCGCGCACAGCGCGGTTCGCACCGCCTGCGGCGTCGCCTTCCAGGGCGCCCCGTACGAGCACGTGTTCTTCGTCGCCGACACGGTCGCGACCGGCGGCATGGTGCCCGATCAGGTCAACGTGTACCTCTGGCGCGACGGCTTTCACCTCTTTTTTCCGATGCGCGGGCAGGATCACTGGCGAGTCGTGGGCATCGTTCCCGAGACGCTGCGCGATCGCGCCGACGTGGATTTCGACGCCGTGCTCCCGTCGCTGCGGCAGGAGGCGGGCGAGACCCTGGCGTTCCTGCAATGCAGCTGGTTCTCCACCTATCGCATCCATCATCGAGCCGCCGAGCATTTCCGCGACCGCCGCTGCTTCCTGCTCGGAGACGCCGCGCACATCCACAGCCCGGTCGGCGCGCAGGGAATGAACACCGGGTTGCAAGACGCCTATAACCTCGGCTGGAAGCTCGCCCTGGTCGTGCAGGGACGCGCCGACCCGGCGCTGCTCGACTCCTACCCCGCCGAGCGCGAGCCGGTCGCCCGGCGGCTGCTCGAGACCACCGATCGCGCGTTCCGGGTCGTGGTTTCCGACAACGCGCTCGCCGGACTCTTCCGGACGCGAATCCTCGCCCGGACGATGGCCTTCGCGATGCGCCGCAAGTCGGTCCGGCGATTCGCTTTCCGCGTCGTCTCGCAGACGGGGATCCACTATCGCTCGGGACCGCTGTCGCAGTCGCAGGACGCATTCCCGGGCGACGCGCCGCAGGCGGGGGATCGCTTCCCCTGGATGAAGCTCAGGCTCGACGACGAGGGCGCTAGGGCGGATCTCTTCGCCGTGCTCGACGACACGCGCTTCAACCTGATCGTCGTCGGCCTGCCGGCGCCCGCGCCCGACGCGCTCGGTTTCGGCGAGCTCCTCAAGATCCACGCGGTCGCGGAGGACCCGGCCAACGACGTCGAGCTGGCCCGGGTCCGGATCCCGAAGCCATGCTTCTACCTGGTCCGTCCCGACGGGCACGTCGGCCTGTGCGGCGCGCGGCTGGACGCGACGGCGCTGGCCCGCTACGCCTTCGACCACCTGCGCCTCACGCACTGAGACCCGAGCGCAGTCGTGCGACTCTGGACTGTGCATCCGCGGTATCTCGATGCCCGGGGTCTGGTCGCGCTGTGGCGCGAAACGCTTCTGGCGCGGGCGGTGCTGGGCGGCGTGACTCGAGGCTACACGCGCCATCCCCAGCTCGACCGCTTTCGCTCCGATCCCCAGCCGAGCTCCGCGATCAACCACTACCTCGCCGCGGTGCTTGACGAGGCGCGGGCACGCGGCTATCGATTCGATGCGCGCAAGGTCGGCCCGGTGGACGATCGGCCTCCCATCGCGACTACGCAGGGGCAGCTCGACCACGAGTGGGCCCACCTGCTTGCCAAGCTGCAGCGGCGCAGCCCGTCTCTCTTTCGGCGGTGGCGCGCCGAGGCGCCTCGGGCACATCCGCTGTTTCGCATCGTCCCGGGCGCCGTCGAGCCCTGGGAACGGGCTCAGGGAGTATCATCTCTCGCCCGAACCCATCGAACGGAGACCCGCATGACCGCATTCAACGTCGTTCGCTTCCGAGTCAAGCCGGGCAGCGTGGAGGCGTTCATCGAAGCCCATCGCAAGATGCGCCCGACGCTCAAGGGCTTCATCGACGGCAGCCTCGTCCGCACGGGCGACCAGACGTTCTGCCTCGTGGGCGAGTGGCGCAGCTTCCAGAGCATCGTCGACGCCCGTCCGAAGATGATCTCGATGCTCGACGGGATGCGCGCGATGCTCGAGGACTTGGGAGGCGGCCTCGGCGTGACCGATCCCGTCTCCGGCGAATCGGTCCTGAGGCTCGGCAAGCCGAAGGCTGCGAAGAAGCGAGCGGCCAAGCGCCGCGGCGCGGCCAAAGGCAAGGCGGCGACCAAGGGCAAGGCAGGGAAGGGGAAAGCGAAGAAGGCGGCCGCCGCGAAGCGCAAGGGCTAGGCGCGCCGCGAGGCTCCTGCCGGGGCGTCGTGCTCGGCATTCACGATTACGCGCTGTTCGTGCTGGCCGGGGTGCTGCTCAACCTGACCCCCGGCCAGGACAGCTTCTACATTCTCGGCTCGAGCATCGGCCAGGGACGGCGCGTCGGCATTGCCTCTGCGCTCGGGATCTGCAGCGGCTGCGTCGTGCACACCCTCGCCGCCGCCGCGGGGCTGTCGGCGATCCTCGCCACCTCGGCGGCCGCGTTCACGATCGTCAAGCTTGCCGGCGCGGCGTACCTCGTCTACCTCGGCCTTCGCTACATCCTCGCGCGCGATCACGCCGGCGTCGGCCGCACGTCGGCCACGCCGCCGGACGCGTGGAAGGCCTACCGCCAGGGCGTCGTGACCAACGTGCTCAATCCGAAGGTCGCGCTGTTCTTCCTCGCCTTCCTGCCGCAGTTCATCGACCACGACAGTCCGGCGAAGATCGCGGCGTTCGTCGCGCTGGGCCTGACGTTCGTCGCCACCGGGACGGCGTGGTGCCTGTTCCTCGCGGTCGCGGCGGCATCGGTCCGCCGCTTCTTCGCCGAGCGGCCGAAGGCCTTTGTCTGGCTGTCGCGAGCCGCCGGTGCGCTGTTCGTCGTGCTCGGCGTGCGTCTCGCGGTCGCCGAGCGATGATGCTGCGCGCCGCGCCGCCTCGTTGACCGCGATCGGCGTCCGAGATGACAGGAGCTGCCAGCGACAAGGTCTTCGCGGGCTCGATTCCGAAGATCTACGACGGTTATCTCGTGCCGCTCATCTTCCGGCCCTATGCCGAGGACCTCGCGCGACGCGTCGCCGCAGGTACACCGCGCGACGTCCTGGAGATCGCGGCTGGCACCGGCGCCTTGACTCGCGCCCTCGCAGCGAGCCTTGCAAAGGGGACGCGGATCGTCGGCACCGATCTCAACCCGGGTATGCTGGATCAGGCCGAGGCCGTCGGCACCGCGTATCCGGTGGAATGGCGGCCGGCCGATGCGATGCTGCTGCCGTTCGCCGACGAGACCTTCGACGCCGTCGTGTGCCAGTTCGGCGCGATGTTCTTTCCCGACAGAGCGAAGGCGTTCGGAGAGGCGCGCCGCGTGCTGCGCCCCGGCGGCGCCTTCCTGTTCAACGTCTGGGATCGGATCGAGGACAACGAGTTCGCCGACGCGGTCACGACCGCGCTCGAGGCGCGGTTTCCGCGCGATCCGCCCCGCTTCCTCGCGCGCACCCCGCACGGCTACCACGACAAGGCAGTGATCGCCGCCGATCTCGCTCGCGGCGGATTCCGCGGCACGCCCGCGATCGCGACCGTCGCCCGGCGCAGCCGCGCGGATTCGCCCCGGGTTCCCGCGATGGCCTACTGCCAGGGCACGCCGCTGCGAAGCGAGATCGAGGCGCGCGATGCGGCGGGGCTCGGGGCAGCGACCGACGCCGCCGAGCGCGAGCTCGCGCGCCGCTTCGGCTCGGGAGCCGTCGACGGGAAGATCCAGGCGCACGTGGTGAGCGTGGCCGCCTGAAGCGCCGGTCTGCGCGGTGTGGGAGAATGTCCCGTCCCGCAGGCGGCGAAACGTTTTTCGCGCTGCGCGGTCGATTGGCCTACAGGCTTGTTGGTAGGGGCGGCAGATGGGACGCGTGACTCTGTACAGCAGCTCGAGACGGTCACAACTCGCGGAACGGCGGTCGTCGTTCCGGATTCCGGAGCCCGAAGGCGGCTCGCCGGAGGCGCAAGCCGCACCCGAGCCGCCGCCCGAGGCGCCCCGCGGGCGCTGGCGGGCCGCGCTGCGCCGGCTCGACCGGCCGCTGCTGGTCGTGCTGGGCGCGCTGCTGGCGCTGGGCGGGGTGTTTCTCTACACCTCGCAGAAGCCCCCGCCGCGCACGCTGACCCAGGCCGACATCGACGCCGCCGTGCTGCACACGCTGGAGACCAAGCCGCTGCCGTCGACCGCGGCGCGGGCCTACGAGGCGGTGCGGCCGTCGGTCGTGCGGGTCCGCCAGCTCGGCGAGCCCAAGGACGGCGAGCAGGACATCGAGCGCAGCGTCGGCAGCGGCGTAGTGATCGTCGACACCGGGATCATTCTCACCAACCTCCACGTCGTCGCCGGGGGTGACCGGCTGGGCGTGGTGTTCTACGACGGCACGGAATCCGAAGCCACCGTCATCGGCGTGCAACCGGAGAACGACCTCGCGGTGATCCAGGCCAAGACGCTGCCCGACGATCTGCAGCCGGCCACGCTGCGTGGCACCGGCGATCTCGCGCTCGGCGACGAGGTCGTGGCGGTGGGCTTCCCCTTCGGCATCGGCCCGAGCGTGACCTCCGGCGTGGTCTCGGGACTGGGCCGCGTGTACAAGTCGAAGGACGGCAAGCACGACATGGTCAACCTGATCCAGTTCGACGCCGCGGCCAACCCGGGCAGCTCCGGCGGCCCGCTCGTGACCGCGGACGGCGAAGTGGTCGGCATCGTCACCGCCATCCTCAATCCCACCGAGCAGCACGTGTTCATCGGCATCGGGTTCGCCGTGCCGATCGAGAACGCCGCGTCGGCGATCGGCATCTCGCCGTTCTAGCCGGCACCTTCGAGAAACTGCAGGAGAGGCCAGCCCATGGAAACTTCCCAGGCCGCCCACGCGGGCGCTTCGACGCCGATGGAGCGCGTCCTCTACGAGGTGAAGAAGATCGTCGTCGGCCAGGACCACTTCCTCGAGCGCGTGCTGGTCGCGATCCTCGCCCACGGCCACCTGCTGGTGGAAGGCGTCCCGGGGCTCGCCAAGACGCTGACCGTCAAGACGCTGGCGCGGACGATCCGCGGCAGCTTCCGCCGCATCCAGTTCACGCCCGACCTCGTGCCCGCGGACCTGGTCGGCACCCGCATCTACAACCAGAAGACCGGCGAGTTCGCGACCGCGCTGGGGCCGGTGTTCGCGAACCTGCTCCTCGCGGACGAAATCAATCGCGCTCCCGCGAAAGTGCAGAGCGCGCTGCTGGAGGTCATGCAGGAGTACCAGGTCACGATCGCCGGCGAGACGCACAAGGTACCCGAGCCGTTCCTGGTGATGGCCACTCAGAACCCCATCGAGACCGAGGGCACGTATCCGCTGCCCGAGGCGCAGGTCGACCGGTTCATGATGAAGGTGCTGGTCGGCTATCCGAAGGAGGAGGAGGAGTTCGTCATCGTCGAGCGCGTCACCGGCAACGCGCCCGACGTGGGCGCGGTGTGCACGACCGACGAGCTGGCGGCGCTGCAGCGCCAGTCGCGCCAGGGCTTCGTCGATCCGTCGCTGGTGCAGTACGCGGTGCGGCTCGCCTCGGCCACGCGCCATCCCGACCGCTACGGCGCGAGCGGGCTTTCGCGCTACATCGCGTTCGGCGCGAGCCCGCGCGGGTCGATTCACCTGATCGAGGCCGCGCGAGCGCTCGCCTTCCTTCGTGGCCGCGACTACGTTCTGCCCGAAGACGTCACCGATCTCGCGCCCGACGTGCTCCGCCACCGGCTGGTGCTCACCTACGAGGCGCTTGCCGACGGCAAGACGCCGGACGACCTGATCATGGAAATCCTGCGCCGCGTGCGCGCGCCGGAAAAGCCGCTCGAGACCCATGTCCGGGTCGCCGCGCAGTCCTGAGCTGATCCTGCGCAAGCTCGAGTGGACGGTGATCCGCCGTCTCGACGGGCTGATGCACGGCGACTACCGGACGCTCTTCCGCGGCTTCGGTCTCGACCTCGCCGACCTGCGCGAGTACCAGTACCACGACGACGTCCGGCACATCGACTGGAACGTCACGGCCCGCCTCGCCACGCCCTACGTGCGCGAGTACCACGAGGACCGCGACGTGACGGCCTGGTTCCTGCTCGATCTCTCGCCTTCGGTCGACTTCGGCTCGCGCGAGGTGCGCAAGCGGGCGGTCGCGAGCGAATTCGTCACCGTGCTCGCCCGGCTCCTCTCCGGCCACGGCAACCGCGTCGGCGCGCTGTTCTACGGCGACAAGGTCGACACGGTGATTCCCGCGCGCTCCGGGCGCCGGCACGTGCTGCACATCCTGCACGCGATGCTCACGCGCCCCGAGCGGCCGGCCTCGGCGCCCACCGATCTGAAGGTGCTGTTCCAGACGGCGTTCGCGTTCATGCGGCGGCGCTCGCTGGTGTTCGTCGTCTCCGACTTCGTGAGCGCCCCGGGCTGGGACGAGGCGCTGGCGCGGCTGTCGCTGCGGCACGAGGTCATCGCCGTGCGCCTCTACGATCCGCTGGAGATGGAGCTTCCCGACCTGGGGCTGGTGACCATCCAGGACGCGGAGACGGGCGAGCAGGTCCTCGTCGACACTCACGACCGGCGCTTCCGCAAGCGCTTCGCGTTCATCGCCGAGCAGCGCGAGAAGGCGCTGCGCGCCGCGTTCCGGCAGGCCGGCGTCGACGCGCTCGAGCTTTCGACCGACGACGAGCTGATCGACGCCGTGCTGCGCTTCGCCGACCTGCGCAAGCGCCGCAGCCGCCTGTCGGGAGCCACCGCGCTGCCGAGCCATCTGGAATCGCACACATGACTTTTCTGTGGCCCGAGCTGCTCTGGCTCCTGCTGCTCGTGCCGGCGCTGATCGCGATCTACTTCGCGCTGCTCAGGCGGAAGAAGAGGCTCGCGCTGCGCTACGCGAGCCTCGGGATGATCAGCCGTGCGCTGGGTCCCGGCCGGCAGCTGCGCCGCCATATCCCGCCGCTCGTCTTCCTGATCGCGCTGGTCACGCTCATCGTCGCGGTGGCCCGGCCCAGCGCGACGTTGACCCTTCCCGCGCAGTACGAGACCATCGTGCTCGCCATCGACATCTCGGGCAGCATGCGGGCGAGCGACGTCAAGCCGAACCGCATCGCGGCCGCGCAGGAGGCGGCGAAGAAATTCATCGCCGATCAGCCCGCCAGCGCCCGCATCGGCCTCGTGTCGTTCGCGGCCACCGCCTCGGTGGTGCAGCCGCCGACGCGCGATCGCGAGTCGATCGTCGCGGCGCTCGACCGGCTTCAGCTGCAGCGCGGAACGGCGGTCGGCAGCGGGATCCTGGTCGCGCTGAAGACCATCTTTCCCGATGTCGAGTTCGACCTCCGCGCCTCGAATCCGCGGGGCGAGACGCGGCCCGCGCCGCTCGACGGCGCGGGCGGCGACAAGCCCGCGACCAAGGCGGACCCCGGCTCCGTCACCTCGGCGGCGATCATCCTGCTCACCGACGGCCAGACCACGACCGGCCCCAACCCCATCGAGGCCGCGCGCATGGCCGCCGAGCGCGGTGTGCGGGTGTTCACCGTGGGCATCGGCACCACCCGCGGCGAGATACTGGGCTCCGAGGGCTGGTCGATGCGCGTGAAGCTCGACGAGGACGCGCTCAAGAACATCGCCCAGGTGACGCGCGCGGAATACTTCTTCGCCGACAACGACGTCGATTTGAAAAAGATCTACGACAGCCTCAACACCCGGCTATCGCTCGAGACGCGACAAACGGAGATCACGGCGCTGCTCGCGGCCGCGGCCGCCGCGCTGTCGCTCGTCTCGGCGTTCCTCTCGGTGCTTTGGTTCAATCGCATCCTCTAGCGCGCGCGGCGGCCCTCGCGCTCGCATTGGCGCTCGCGGGCTGCGCCGCTCCCGACGAGAAGGCGCTCGGCAGGGACGCCGGCTACCCCGTCGGCACGGCGCGGACCTGGTTCTACGACGAGTCGGTGCGCATCGGTTCGTTCACGCACCAGGCGGAGATTCCGGGAATCTATCGCGGCGACGTGCACATCCTCGCTGCGTCCGTTCATCCGCTCCCGCTTCCCGAAGCGCGGCGCGAGCCCGACTACCGCTGGACGATCGCCGACTCGCGCGACCTCGGTGTGGACGACTACCTCGCCCACCAGCGCGTCATGGGCCTCATCGTCGTCAAGGACGGCGTGGTGCAGGTCGAGCGCTATCGCTACGAACGCAGGCCCACCGACCGCTTCACCTCGATGTCGATGGCCAAGTCGATCGCCTCGCTCGGGATCGGGCTCGCCCTTTCGGAAGGCAGGATCGCCTCGCTCGACGACCGGGCGGAGAAATACGTTCCGAGCCTGCAGGGATCGCTCTACGGCGAAACGACGATCCGCAACCTGCTGCTCATGGCCTCGGGTGCCGCCTACCGGGAACGCTACGATCGCACCGGCGACAGCGTCCGCTTCGCCGCGGCGGTCTCGCGCGAAGGCGTCGAAGGCGCGGCGCGGACCATCACGGTCCGCCAGGACGAGCAGGGAACGCGGTTCAACTACGCGGGTCCGCAGACCGCCGTTCTCGCCGCCGTGCTGCGCGGCGCCACCGGAACGAGCCTGAGCGAATACCTCACCCCGCGCCTGTGGCAGGCGATCGGCGCCGAGCGGAGCGCGCTCTGGCGCACCGACCGGACCGGGCTCGAGGTCGCCTCCGGCAACTTCAACGCGACGCTGCGCGACTACGCGCGGCTCGGCGTCGTGCTGGCCAACGACGGCGTGCGGCCGGACGACCCGGCGGCGAGGCAGATCATTCCCCGCGACTACCTGCTCGAGGCGACCGACTGGAGTCGCGTGCCGGAGCCGTTTCGTCCGTACAGGGCGACCTCCTACTTCGGCTACGGCTACCAGTTCTGGCTGCTCCCCGGCTCGCGCCGGCGCTTCGTGCTCCTCGGCGTGTACGGGCAGTCGATCTTCGTCGACCCCGGGCTCAAGCTCGTCATCGTCCAGGTCGGCGCCAACGCGACCGCGGAGGCCGGGCGCACGACGCTCGCCCGCGAGCGCGACGCCTTCTGGCGCGGGGTGGTTCGCTACTACGGATCCTGGTGAGCGCTCCTGCTAAGATTCGCGGCTTCGCGAAGGAGAGATCATGCAGATCAAGGACAGCGTATTCGTCGTCACCGGCGGCGCATCGGGCCTGGGGGAAGCCACCGGGCGCATGCTCGTCAAGGGCGGAGGCAAACTCGTCATCGCCGACTTGAACGACGCGCAGGGCGCCGCGCTCGCGTCCGAGCTCGGCGGCAATGCGCGCTTCGCGCGCACCGACGTCGCCGACGAGGCGAGCGGCAAGGCCGCCGTGGACGCGGCGATCGAGGCATTCGGAAGGATCGACGGGCTGATCAATTGCGCGGGCATCGTGCTCGGCGAAAGAATCCTCGGCAGGGAAGGCATTCACGGGCTCGCGAGCTTCGCGCGTGTGATCGGCATCAACCTCGTCGGGACCTTCAACATGATCCGGCTCGCCGCGGAGCAGATGGCGAAGAACGCCCCGAACGCCGGCGGCGAGCGCGGTGTCATCGTATGCACGTCCTCGGTCGCCGCCTTCGACGGTCAGATCGGGCAGCCTGCCTACGCCGCCTCCAAGGCGGGCGTGGCTGGCATGACGCTGCCGATCGCGCGCGAGCTCGCTCGGATCGGAGTGCGCGTCATGACCATCGCCCCGGGCATTTTCTCCACGCCGATGATGGGCAAGATTCCCCCTGACACGGCCGAGTCGCTGGGCAGGATGGTGCCGTTTCCGCCGCGCCTCGGGCGTCCCGACGAGTACGCCTCGCTGGTGCGCGAGATCATCGGCAACGAGATGCTCAACGGCGAGGTGATCCGCCTCGATGGCGCGATCCGCATGGCGCCGAAGTGAGGGCCCGAGCGGCGAGAGGGGCCCGCGAGCGAAGCGAGTGGGGGTCGAGCGTCAAACGAGTGGCCGAAGCGGTCGACAGCCGGGGGAGAGCTCCCGACTCAATCGCGGCGAACCAGGGCGAAGGTCGCGACGATCGCGGCGACGAAGAACACCAGCGTCCAGCCCGCGATCGACAGGTGCAGGAATTCCCAGCCCTTCTCGGCGCATTCGCCGCTCCCCTCGAGCACCTTGCGCACGGTGTCGGCGAGCGGCAGCGTGTCGAGCATGTAGGAGAGGCTCATCCCGCACGCCGGAACCTGGTCCTTGGGCAGCGACTGCAGCCAGAGCTGGCGCAGGGCGAAGGCCGCGCCCGCGCCGCCGAGGACGAGCTGCAGCAGCGCGTACGCCGCAGCCCCCGAGCGTCCCGGGTTGTGGATGGCGGCGACCAGGAACACGATGCCCATCGCCACGACCGCCACGCGCTGGAGAATGCACAGTGGGCAGGGGTCGAGATCGAGGCCGAACTGAAGGTAGAGCGCGAAGGCCATCATGCCGACGCAGACCAGGAAGCCGAGCGCGTAGCCGATCCGCCTCGGGGGCAGGACGATCAAGGCCAGCGAGGTCACGCCGACCGCCATCAGCGTCACGCGGTAGGCGGTGACCGGCACGTCGCGTCCGATCGAGGTGAACATGTAGTCCTGCGCGAGCAGCGCGAGGCACAGGATGAGCCCCACCCAGGGCCACGGCAGCGACGGATAGCGCGAAGGCGTCATGAGGTCGCGGTGGCGAGCGCCTGATCGATGTCCCAGAGGATGTCATCGAGGGTCTCGAGTCCCACCGACAGCCGGATCATCTCCGGGAGCACCCCGGCGGCGCGCTGCTCGTCCTCGTCGAGCTGGCGGTGGGTCGTCGACGCGGGATGGATCACCAGCGTCTTCGCGTCGCCGACGTTGGCCAGGTGCGACAGGAACTGCACCGCCTCGATGAAGCGCTCGCCGGCCCGGGCGCCGCCATCCTTCCCGGCCTTCACGCCGAAGGTCAGGATGCCGCCCGCGCCGTGCGGAAGATAGCGCTTCGCCAGGTTCTCGTAGCGGTTGCCGGGAAGCAGCGGATAGTTCACCCAGGCGATGCGCGGATCGCCCGCGAGGTGCCTGGCGATCGCGAGCGCCGACTCGCAGTGTCGCGGCATGCGCAGGTGCAGCGTCTCGATGCCCTGCAGCAGCAGGAAGGCGTTGAACGGCGAGAGCGCCGCGCCGAGCGTGCGCATCGTCTCCATGCGCGCCTTCATCGTGAAGCCGAAGTCGCCGAAGGTCTCGTGGAAGATCACCCCGTGGTAGCCGCGCGACGGCGTCGTCATCTGCGGGAAGTTGCCGTTGCCCCAGTCGAACTTGCCCGACTCCACGACCACGCCGCCCATGGTGGTGCCGTGGCCGCCCAGGTACTTGGTCGCCGAATGGATCACGATGTCCGCGCCGTGCTCGATCGGCCGGCAGAGGAAAGGCGACGCGAGCGTGTTGTCGATCACCAGCGGGACGCCCGCGCCGTGCGCGATCCCGGCGAGCGCGGCCAGGTCGACGACGTTGAGCTGCGGATTGCCGATCGTCTCGGCGTAGACCGCCTTGGTGTTCGGCCGCAGCGCGGCGCGGAACGCTTCCGGCTGGTCGGGGTCGACGAAGCTCGTCTCGATGCCCAGCTCGGCGAAGGTGACCGCGAACTGCGTGTAGGTCCCGCCGTAGAGCGTGCGCGCGGCGACGATGTGATCGCCCTGCTTCGCGAGCGTGAGCAGCGCGGCGGTCTGCGCCGCCATGCCCGACGACGCGGCCAGCGCCGCACGGCCGCCCTCGAGCGCGGCGACGCGCTCCTCGAGCGCGGACACGGTCGGATTGGAGATGCGCGAGTAGACGTTGCCGAAGGTCTGCAGGTTGAAGAGGCTCGCCGCATGGTCGGCGCTGTCGAACACGAACGACGTCGTCTGGTAGATGGGAAGCGCGCGGGCGCCGGTCGCGGAGTCCGGAATCTGGCCCGCGTGAAGGCACAGCGTGTCGAAGCCGTACCTGCGGTCAGCCATTCGGGATCGCCGAAGCGCGGTCGCGGCGCGGCGTGCGGCTCATACTGGTCGGCGCGCCGAAATGACGCCGGTGTTGACGCCCGCCCAGTTGAGCCCGCCCAGGATGCGGGCGTGCTCGATCTTCACGCAGCGATCCATCACGACGTCGAGCCCCGCGTCGAGCGCGATCTTCGCCGCCTCGTCGCTGCGGATCCCGAGTTGCATCCAGAGCACCTTCGCGCCGATCGCCACCGCGTCGCGGGCGATCGGCGGGATGTCGGCGGCTTTGCGGAAGCAGTCGACGATGTCGATCGGCACGCCCGCGCCGGCGCGCGCCGACGCGAGATCCGGATAGCAGCGCTCGTCGAGCACCTCGGCATACGCCGGATTCACCGGGATGATGCGATAGCCTCGATCGCGCATGTACTTGGCCGCGAAATAGCTCGGCCGATACCAGTTCGTGGACAGGCCGACAACCGCGATCACGCGCGAGCGCGTCAGGATGCAGCGAAGTCCTGCGATGTCGTCGACTCTTGGCACGTCAGCGCGGCGGGGCCGGCGGGATGTAGACGTCGCGCTGCTCGATGCGCTTTCCGGAAGAGATCCGGCTGGCGATGTCTCCTGGCAGCTGCGGATACCGGCCCGGACCGAACGTGCGGCACGTGCCCTGGAAGTTGGCGTCGGTGCAGAACAGCCAGTACCCGCCCAGGATCCTCATCGAGCCGGCGCGGTCGTTGAAGCCGAGGTCTTCGAAATTCGCGACGACCTGGTCCTCGAGCAGCAGCTGCTGGCCGCCGAAGTTCGGATCGGAGTACAAGAGCGCCTGCGCTCGTCCCTGGGGCGGCCCGGGCACCGGCGCCGGCACCGGCCGGGGCGGCGGAGCCGCGGCCACCTGGCGCAGCGACGAGATGCTGCGGGTGAATTCGCCGCTCAGGCTGCGGTATTCGCCCGGACCGAGCCGCATGCAGCGGCCGCGATAGTAGGCGTCGGTGCAGACCTCCCACAGGCCGTCACGGATCAGGATCGATTCGACGCGATCGTTGAACGGCGTGCGATCGAGGTTGGGGATGGCATCGCGCACGCTGATGCTCCGACCCTCGAAGTTCTGGTGCTCGAAGAGGATGGCGAGCGCGCCCTGCGCGGCAGGAGACACGAGGCAGGCCAGGCTCGCGAGCAGCCAGGGCAGGATGGACGAACGCAAGGGAGGCATCCTTCGCGACAGGCCGGACGGCGCGGGTCCGCGTCCGGTCGCGCTAGTTTAATGCAAGGCGGGCCCGCGGTCAGTGCCGCTGCGGCGAGCGAAGCGTGGCCGCGGTCGCCTCGACGTCCCTCGCCGCGTCACTGGCTGATCGGCCGCGCGGAGGAGATCCTGTTCGCGACTTCGGGCGGAAGCTGGGGATACTGGCCCGGTCCGAGCGCGCGACAGGTCCCGTAGAAATTCGCGTCGGTGCAGAACAGCCACGTCCCGCCTTCGATCATGAGCGACGCTGCCCGGTCATTGAATCCCGCGTTGTCGAGGTTGGCGGCGATCTGTCCGTCGATCACGAACTGCCGGCCCCCGAAGTTCGGGTACTCGAAGAGGATCACGCGCGGACCCGGTGGTGGCGGCGGAGGCGGCGGTGGCGGCGGAGCGGGTGGGGGCGGCGCGACCTCGCGCACCGAGGAGATCGTGCGAGTGAACTGCCCCGTCAGGCTCGGGTATTGGCCCGGCCCGAGCGTCATGCAGGCGCCGCGGTAGTAGGAGTCGGTGCAGACCTGCCAGTACCCGTCTTCGACGACGATCGACTCGGTGCGATCGTTGAAGGTCGTCTTGTCGAGATCCGGGAGCTCCTCCCCGCGGAGCACCATGTTCTGTCCCTGCAGGTTCTGGTGCTCGAAGAGGACGATCGTGCCCGCGAGCGCCGGGGCGGATAGCGCGAAACCGAAGAGGGCCACCAGCGTTCGTGGAAATCGGGTGCGCATGGATGCTCTCCTTCGCCCGCGCCGCCGCGTCGGGCCCGGCGTGCCGATGGCCATAGTGTAGAGCGGTCACCGGCGAATGGATACGCGAGGAGCTTCGAGGCGTCCCGCAGCCCGAAAGCCGCTTCTCCGGCGGGTAGAATAGGCCCGCCATGCTGGTCTACGTGATCCGTCGCAGCATTCAGGCGATCGTCGTGCTGTTCGTCATGTCGCTGATCGTGTTCGTCGGCGTCTACGCCATCGGCAACCCGGTCGACATCCTCATCAACCCGCAGGCGGACCAGATCGAGCGCGAGCACGCCATCGCGACGCTCGGTCTCGACAAGCCGATGTGGGAGCAGTACGCGGCGTTTCTTTCCGGCGCCCTGCACGGCGACCTCGGCCGGTCATTCGTGCACAGCACGTCCGCGCTCGGGCTCATCCTCGAGCGCATGCCCGCGACGCTGGAGCTCGCCCTGGCTGCGATGCTGATCGCCGTCGCGCTGGGCATCCCCCTCGGCCTGTGGGCGGGACTGAAGCCCAATTCGTTCGCGGGAAGGTCGATCATGGCCGGTTCGATCCTCGGCTTCTCGCTGCCGACGTTCTGGGTCGGCCTGATGCTGATCATGTTCTTCTCGGTCATGCTGGGCTGGCTCCCGTCGAACGGCAGGGGTCCGACCACGGGCTTCCTCGGCCTGCAGGTGAGCTTCCTGTCGCTCGAGGGATGGCGGCATCTCATCCTGCCGGCGGCCAACCTGGCGCTGTTCAAGCTCGCGCTCCTGATCCGGCTCACCCGCGCGGGAACGCGCGAGGCCCTCACGCAGGACTACGTGCGCTTCGCACGCGCCAAGGGCTTGCGCAACGTCCGCGTCGTCGGCGTGCACGTGCTGCGCAACATCCTCATCCCGATCGTCACGATCATCGGCCTGGAGTTCGGCTCGGTGATCGCCTTCGCCATCGTCACCGAATCCGTGTTCGCGTGGCCGGGCATGGGCAAGCTTCTCGTCGATTCGATCAACCTGCTCGATCGGCCCGTGATCGTCGCCTACCTCCTGGTGATCGTCACGCTTTTCATATTCGTCAATCTGGTCGTCGACGTGCTGTACTCCGCGCTCGATCCGCGGGTCCGTCTCGCCGAGACGAAAGGTTAGGGCGAGGCATGCGGGAGGAGTCACCGCTGCGGCGAGTCCTCGCCGACTTCGCCGCCGATCCGGCCGCGGTCGTGGGCCTCGTGCTGCTCGCCGTCATCGTGCTGGCCGCCGCCGCGGCGCCGTTGATTTCGCCGCAGAACCCCTACGACCTGTCGCAGCTTGACATCATGGAGAGCCGGCTTCCGCCCGGCTCCAGGAGCGCCGCGGGGGCGACGTTCTGGCTCGGCACCGACGACCAGGGACGCGACATGCTTTCGGCGATCCTCTACGGACTGCGCATCAGCCTCGTGGTGGGCTTGACGAGCACGCTGATCGCGCTCGCGCTGGGCCTCGCGCTCGGCCTCGCGGCCGCCTACCTGGGCGGCCGGACCGAGACCTTGATCATGCGCGTCGCCGACATCCAGCTCTCCTTCCCGGCGATCCTCATCGCACTGATCCTGCTCGCCGTCCTGGGGCAGGGCACGCTCAAGATCGTCGCGGCGCTGGTGACCGTGCAATGGGCGTACTACGCGCGCACCGTGCGTGCCGCGGCGCTGGTCGAGAAGCGCAAGGAATACGTCGAGGCGGCCCGCGGACTCGCGCTGTCGCACCCGCGGATCGTCTTCCGGCACATCCTGCCCAACTGCCTCCCGCCACTGATCGTCGTCGCGGCCGTGCAGGTCGCCGCCGCGATCGCGCTCGAGGCGACGCTGTCGTTCCTGGGCCTCGGCCTGCCGATCACGGAGCCGTCGCTGGGGTTGCTTATCGCCAACGGCTATCAATACCTGCTGTCGGGGAAGTACTGGATCAGCTTCTTCCCCGGGGTCGCGCTGCTGCTCGCCATCGTGAGCATCAATCTCGTCGGCGACCGCTTGCGCGATACGCTCAATCCCCACTTCCGGCGATGAGCGAGCTGCTGCTGTCGGTCGCCGGGCTGTCGACGCACTTCGCGACGCGCGACGGCGTGGCCAAGGCAGTCGACGAAGTGAGCTTCTCGGTTCGGCGCGGCGAAGTCCTCGGGCTGGTCGGCGAATCCGGATCGGGCAAGTCGATGACCGCCTATTCGATCCTCGGGCTCGTCGATCCGCCCGGACGGGTCGTCGCCGGGCGGATTCTCTTCGGCGGGCGCGACCTCGCGTCGCTGTCGAGCGAGCAGATGCGCCGCATCCGGGGCAACCGCATCGCCATGATCTTCCAGGATCCGATGGCCACGCTCAATCCGGTGCTGCGCATCGGCACGCAGATGACCGAGGCGATACTCGCGCACGAATCGACTTCGCACGCGGCGGCGCGCGAGCGGGCCCGCGACGCGCTCGCCAGGGTGGGGATCGCCTCGCCGGACGAGCGCCTCGACGGCTATCCGCACCAGTTCTCGGGCGGCATGCGGCAACGGGTCGCGATCGCGATCGCGCTTTTGAACCGCCCCGACCTCATCATCGCCGACGAGCCTACGACGGCCCTCGACGCGACGATCCAGGGCCAGATCCTCTACGAGATGCAGAAGCTCACCGCGGAAAGCGGGACGGCGCTCATCTGGATCACGCACGATCTGTCGGTGATTGCGGGGCTCGCCGATCGCGTGTGCGTGATGTACGCCGGGCGCATCGTCGAGCAGGGCGCGACCGCCGATGTGCTGGGCGCGCCTCGGCATCCGTACACCGGAGCGCTGCTGCGCTCGATCCCCGGCAACGGCTGGCCGCGCGAGCGCCTCCGGCCGATCCAGGGCATGACCCCGCCGCTCACCGAGCTTCCGACCGGCTGTCATTTCCGGCCGCGCTGCCCCAACGCGACCGCGGAGTGCACCGAGGTGCCGGAGACGCGCCCTTGCGGCGCGGTAGGACAGAGCGTCCGCTGCTTCCACCCGCTGCAGATCGCCGAGCCGGATTGACGCCGTGGCCGAGACCGCCGCCACGCCGCCTAGCGTCCCGCTGCTGGAGCTCAAGGGCGTCTCCAAGCGCTTCGTCGCGCCGCTCGACGTCGCGACCCGGATCGCGAGGGCGGTGGGCGCGCATGTGCTTCCGTTCGCGGTGCAGGCCGTCGATCGCGTCGATCTGGCGATCGCCGAGGGTGAGGTCGTCGGGCTGGTGGGCGAATCCGGTTGCGGCAAATCGACGCTGGGAAGGCTCGCGGTCGGCTTGCTCGCGCCCTCGGAGGGCGAGCGCCGGTGGCGCGGCACGCTCTGCGCGGAAAGCGACCCGGCCGCGCGCGAGCGCCAGCTCAAGATGCAGATGATCTTCCAGGATCCCTTCGCCTCGCTCAATCCGCGCATGACGGTGCTCGACATCGTCGGCGAGGCGCCCGTGGCGCATGGGCTGATCGCGCCGCGCCAGCGGATCGAGTACGTCGGGCTGCAGCTCAACCGGGTCGGGCTGGACCCGACGCTCATGCGCCGCTACCCGCACCAGTTCTCGGGCGGCCAGCGGGCGCGGATCGGCATCGCGCGGGCCCTGGCGGTAAAGCCCGAGTTCCTGGTCTGCGACGAGTCGATCGCGGCGCTCGACGTGTCGATCCAGGCGCAGATATTGAATCTGTTCATGGACCTTCGCGCCGCGCTCAACCTGACGTATCTTTTCATCAGTCACAACCTGCGCGTGGTGCGCCACTTGAGCGACCGCGTCGTGATCATGTACCTGGGACGCGTCGTCGAATCCGGGCCGACCGAGCAGATCTTCGCCGCGCCCAATCATCCCTATACCCGGGCGCTGCTCACCGAGCTGGGAAGCCTCGAGCCCGGGAAGCGGGCGTTCGTCCCGATCCAGGGCGAGGTCGCCTCGCCGCTGGCCCCGCCCGAGGGCTGCCACTTCCACCCGCGCTGCCCCTATGCGATGGACGTGTGCCGGATCCGCTCGCCAGAGCTGCGCCCGATCGGTCCGGGGCGCGCCTCGGCCTGCCACTTGAACGAAACCGGGGCCTAGCGACCGCCCATGCGCGCGTTCGCCCGCCACGATCCCACCGCTCCGGAGCTGCCGCTGGTGCTCGACTCGCCGCACAGCGGAACGCACTATCCGGCCGACTTCGAGCACCTGCCTCCGCGCGCGGTCGTCCGGCAGGCCGAAGACACGCACGTCGAAGCGCTCTACGCCGCGGCGCCCGCTTCGGGAGCGACGCTGATCGAGGCGCTCTTCCCCCGGGCCTACATCGACCCGAATCGCCACGTCTCCGATCTCGACCCGGCGGTCGTGGACGACGCCTGGCCTGGGCCCCTCCGGCCGTCGCGCAAGACCGAGCTCGGCATCGGTCTTGTCTGGCGGCTCGCCCAGGGCGGCGTCCCCATGTATGCGCGGCCGCTGCCGGTGGCCGAAGTCGAGCGGCGCATCGCCCTTTGCTACGAGCCGTATCACGCGGCGGTCGCGGGCGCCCTCGACGAGCGCCATCGCCGCTTCGGCGCGGTATGGCACCTGGACTGCCATTCGATGCCGGCGGTCGGCGATGTCATGTCCGACGATCCAGGGCGGCCCCGCGCCGATTTCGTGCTGGGCGATCGCGACGCGACCACCTGCGAGCCTGAATTCACCGCCTTCGTCGCCGCAACCCTGTCGGGCATGGGCTACGATGTCGCCATCAACGATCCCTACAAGGGCGTCGAGCTCGTGCGGCGCCACGGACGGCCGGCCGAGCGCCGCCACAGCCTGCAGATCGAGGTCAACCGCAAGCTCTACATGGACGAGACGACGCTCGAGAGGAACGCCGGCTTCTCTGCGCTTCAGGCGGATCTCGCCCGGCTCGTCGAAGCCCTGGCCGACTACGTGCGGGCGCGCACCTGAGGAAGCTCCCGCCGGGTCGGCTTGCTGCGCCGCAGCGCGTTGACCCGGCTTGGAGCGACGCGGTAAAATTCAGAGGTTTAAGCGGTGCCTACGGCCCGGCGGATGCGGGCCGGTGCGCTCCGTCACCGGGTGCGAGATGCGCGACAAGCTGGTCGTCGGCAACTGGAAGATGAACGGCGGCCTGAAGCAGAACGACGCGCTGCTCGGGAGCCTGCGGGCGAACTGGGAAGCGCCGCCCGCGCGGCATCTGGCGGTGTGCGTTCCCCACCCGTATCTGTGGCAGGCGCAGGCGGCGCTGACCGGTTCGGCGATCGCTTGGGGCGCGCAGAACGTGAGCGAGCGCGATGCCGGGGCGTTCACCGGCGAGGTTTCCGCGGCTATGGTCGCGGAGTTCGGGTGCCGGTACGCGATCGTCGGACACTCCGAGCGGCGCACGCTGTACGGGGAAACCGATGCAACGGTCGCCGCCAAGGCGGTGGCCGCGATGGCGGCGGGATTGACGCCCATCGTGTGCGTGGGCGAGACGCTGGCGGAGCGCGAGGCAGGCGCGACCGAGCAAGTGGTCGTGCGGCAGCTGGACGCGGTGATCGCAGCGCTCGGGTCGAAGCTCTCCGCGATGGTGCTGGCGTACGAGCCGGTGTGGGCGATCGGAACGGGGCGCACCGCGAGCCCGCAGCAGGCGCAGGACGTGCACCGGCTGCTGCGCTCCCGGCTGGCGGCGGCCGATGCCGGAGCGCGGGACGTGTTGCTGCTTTACGGGGGAAGCGTCAAGGCCGACAACGCCAAGGCGCTGTTCGGGTGCCCGGACATCGACGGGGGCCTGATCGGCGGCGCTTCGCTGAAGGCGGATGAATTTTTGACGATCGCGCGTGCCTAAGGGCTCTCCGGGACGCGGGTCGGGACGAGGCAAGGGTTCGAACGGATGATCTGGGAAACGGCTCTACTGGCAGTGCATATCGTCGTCGCGGCGGCGCTGGTCGGCTTCATCCTGCTCCAGCACGGCAAGGGCGCGGACATGGGCGCGGCCTTCGGCAGCGGCGCATCGGGGAGCCTCTTCGGCGCCGCCGGCTCCGCGAACTTCCTCTCGCGCACGACCGCGATCCTCGCCACGGTCTTCTTCCTGTCGAGCCTGGGGCTCACCTATTACGCGTCGACCCGCGGCGGCCCGAAGGACATCATGAAGGAAGGCGCCGCTCCGGCGACGCAGAGCTCCGCGCCCGCGGAGGCGAAGGACACGAAGGACGGCAAGCCGGCCGACGTGCCCAAGAGCGCGGCGCCCGCTGCACCTGCGGCGCCGGCGAAGGAAGCCGACTCGAAGCAGAGCGACGTACCGAAGTAGTCGCCGACGTGGTGAAATTGGTAGACACGCTAGCTTGAGGGGCTAGTGGCCGAAAGGCTGTGGGAGTTCGAGTCTCCCCGTCGGCACCAGATCGGCAGGAACACCGCGGGCGCTGAAGATCCGCGGCGGCAGCAGGGGGAAGACGGCCGCGGGCCTCCGGGTGCGGCCGAAACGAGGAATCGATCCGATCATGCTGGAACAGTACTTCCCGATCCTGCTCTTCATCCTCGTGGGCATCGGGATCGGGTTGCTGCTGCTCGGCGTCGGCCGCTTCGTCTCTCCGAACCGGCCCAGTCCCGAGAAGCTCTCGCCCTACGAATGCGGCTTCGAAGCCTTCGAGGACGCACGCATGAAGTTCGACGTGCGCTACTACCTGATCGCGATCCTGTTCATCCTGTTCGACCTCGAGATCGCATTCCTCTTCCCCTGGGCAGTCGTGCTGCCCGACATCGGCGGCTTCGGCTTCTGGTCGATGATGATCTTTCTCGCGATCCTGGTGATCGGCTTCATCTACGAATGGAAGAAGGGGGCGCTGGAGTGGGAGTGAGCTTCAGGGAGATCGGCCATGCCCATTGAGGGGCTGCTCGAGAAGGGCTTCGTCACGACCTCGCTGGATGCGCTCATCAACTGGGCGCGCAACGGCTCGATGTGGCCCATGACCTTCGGGCTCGCCTGCTGCGCGGTCGAAATGATGCACGCCGGCGCGGCACGCTACGACCTCGACCGCTTCGGCGTCGTGTTCCGCCCGAGCCCGCGCCAGTCCGACGTGATGATCGTGGCCGGCACGCTTTGCAACAAGATGGCCCCGGCCCTGCGCAAGGTCTACGACCAGATGCCCGACCCCAAGTGGGTGATCTCGATGGGCTCCTGCGCCAACGGCGGCGGCTACTACCACTACTCGTACTCGGTGGTGCGGGGCTGCGACCGTATCGTGCCGGTCGACATCTACGTTCCGGGCTGCCCGCCGACGGCGGAGGCGCTGCTCTACGGCGTGCTGCAGTTGCAGAACAAGATCTGGCGGACCAACACGATCGCGCGTTGATGGCAACGAAGACCGAGACCCTCGCCGCCGCGCTGCCGGCGGCGCTGGGCGGAGCGCTGCAGACCGTCACGACGGCGCTGGACGAGGTCACGGCGGTCGTGCCGCCGGCGGGCCTGCTCGACGCGATGCGCGCGCTGCGGGACCGGCCCGAGCTGCGCTTCGAGCTGCTGGTCGACCTCTGCGGCGTGGACTACTCGGCCTACGGCGCGACGCGGCCCGACATCGACTACTTCGGCTCCGACGCCACGCCGTCCGAGCCGCCGGAGCCGCGCAAGCACGAGAGGCGCTTCGCGGTCGTCTATCACCTGCTGTCGCTCGCGCACAACCGGCGCCTGCGCGTGCGGACCTACGCCGAGGACGACGCCTTCCCGGTGCTGCCATCGATGATCGAGCTGTGGCCCGCGGCCAACTGGTACGAGCGCGAGGCGTTCGACTTCTACGGGATCATGTTCACGGGACACCCCGACCTGCGGCGCATCCTAACCGACTACGGCTTCGTCGGCCACCCGTTCCGCAAGGACTTTCCGCTCTCCGGCCACGTGGAGATGCGCTACGACCCCGAGCAGGGGCGCGTGATCTACCAGCCGGTCTCGATCGAGCCGCGCGAGGTGACGCCGCGGATCATCCGCGAAGCCAACTACGCGGATTCCGAATAGCGCAATGGCGGAGATCCGAAACTACACGATGAACTTTGGGCCGCAGCACCCGGCGGCGCACGGGGTGCTGCGGCTCGTCCTCGAGCTCGACGGCGAGGTCATCCAGCGTGCCGACCCCCACATCGGGCTCTTACACCGCGCGACCGAGAAGCTCGCGGAGTACAAGACTTACGTGCAGGCGCTGCCGTACATGGACCGGCTCGACTACGTGTCGATGATGTCCAACGAGCACGCGTACTGCATGGCGATCGAGAAGCTGCTCGGCGTCGAGGTGCCGATCCGCGCCCAGTACATCCGGGTGATGTTCGACGAGATCACGCGCATCCTGAATCACCTGCTGTGGCTCGGCGCGCACTCGCTCGACGTCGGCGCGATGACGACTTTCCTCTACTGCTTCCGCGAGCGCGAGGACCTGATGGACTGCTACGAGGCGGTCTCGGGCGCGCGGCTGCACGCGGCCTACTACCGGCCCGGCGGGGTCTATCGGGACCTGCCGGACCGCATGCCGCAATACCAGGCCTCGCCGATCCACAACGAGCGCGCGGTGGCGAAGCTCAACGAGAACCGCCGCGGCTCGCTCCTCGATTTCATCGAAGACTTCACCCGGCGCTTTCCGACCTACGTCGACGAGTACGAGACGCTGCTCACCGAGAATCGCATCTGGAAGCAGCGCACCGTCGGAATCGGCGTGGTGGCTCCCGAGCGGGCCCTCGCGCTCGGCTTCACCGGTCCGATGCTGCGCGGATCGGGCGTGCCCTGGGACCTCAGGAAGAAGCAGCCTTACGACGTCTACGACCGCATGGACTTCGACATCCCGGTCGGCACCAACGGCGACTGCTACGACCGCTATCTGGTGCGAGTCCAGGAGATGCGCGAGGCGAACAGGATCGTCCGCCAGTGCATCGAATGGCTGCGCTCCAACCCGGGGCCGGTGATGGTCGACAACCACAAGATCACTCCGCCGTCGCGAGAAGCGATGAAGACCAACATGGAAGAGCTGATTCACCACTTCAAGCTCTTCACCGAGGGGATGCACGTCCCGGAAGGCGAGGCCTACGCGGCGGTCGAGCACCCCAAGGGCGAGTTCGGCGTCTACATCGTCTCCGACGGTGCGAACAAGCCCTACCGGCTCAAGCTCCGCGCCGCGGGCTTCCCGCATCTCGCGGCTCTCGACGAGATGTCGCGCGGGCACATGATCGCCGACGTCGTCGCCATTATCGGCACGCAGGACATCGTCTTCGGGGAGATCGACCGATGAGCGTGATCGAGTCCCGGGTCGTCAACATCGACGCGCTGAAGCTCGAGCACTTCGAGAAGGGCGAGAAGTTCGAGTGCGATGCGGTCAGGGTCGGACCGCTGCTCGGCGCGAAGGACCTGGGCTATTCGTACGACGTCGTCCCGCCCGGGAAGCGCTCGTGCCCTTTCCACAGCCACCGCGCCGAGGAAGAGATGTTCTTCATCGTGAAGGGGACGGGGACGCTGCGCTACGGCGAGGAGACGCGCAAGATCCGCGCTGGCGACGTCATCTGCTGTCCCACGGGCGGTCCTGAGACCGCGCACCAGATCGTCAACGATTCCGACGCGCCGCTCGCTTATCTCTCCGTCAGCACGATGATGCCCGCCGAGGTCTGCGAGTACCCGGATTCGAACAAGATCGGCGCCTACGGGGAGGGTGGCCTGCGCCACATGACGCGCCCGGGCGATCACGTCGACTACTGGACCGGCGAGCTCTAGAACGGCCCATGCTCTCCCAGGAAGCCCGCGACAGGATCGATCGCGAGATCGCCAAGTACCCGCCCGACCGCAGGAGCTCGGCGGTGATGGCGGCGCTCGCCATCGCGCAGGACGAGAAGGGCTGGCTGTCTACCGACGTCATGGATTTCGTGGCCGACTATCTCGGCATGCCGCCGATCGCCGTGTACGAAGTCGCGACGTTCTACGAGATGTTCAACACGCAGCCGACAGGCCGTTACAAGCTCACGATCTGCACCAACCTGCCGTGCGCGCTGCACGACGCCGCGAAGGCTGCCGCGCACCTCAAGTCGCGGCTCGGGATCGACTTCGACGAAACCACGAGCGACGGGATGTTCACGCTCAAGGAGGGCGAGTGCTTCGGCGCCTGCGGCGATGCGCCGGTCGTGCTCGTCAACAACAAGCGGCTGTGCAGCTGGATGAAACCCGAGGCGCTGGACGGTCTCATCGCCGAGCTGTCGGCCGAGGGCGAGCGATGAACGCGCCGTCCGAGTTCCTCGACTACGGACCCGACGCGATCATCCTCGCGGGGCTCACCGGGCGGAACTGGCGCCTCGACCACTACGTGGCGCGCGGCGGGTACGAGGCGCTCAGGAAGATCCTCGCCGAGAAGATCCCGCCGGCGACGATCATCGCCGAGATGAAGAAGTCGGCGCTGCGCGGCCGCGGCGGGGCGGGCTTCCCGACCGGGCTCAAGTGGAGCTTCATGCCGCAGCAGTACGCGGGCGAGAAGTACCTCGTGTGCAACTCCGACGAGGGCGAGCCTGGAACGTTCAAGGACCGCGACATCCTGCGCTACAACCCGCACATCCTGTTCGAGGGCATGGCGATCGCGGCCTACGCAATGGGCTGCCGGCGGGGCTACAACTACATCCACGGCGAGATCTGGGACGTCTACGAGCGCTGCGAGGAAGCGCTCGAGGACGCCTGCAAGGCCGGCTTCATCGGCGAGAACATCCTGGGCAGCGGCTTCTCCTTCCATCTCTACAACCATCACGGTTACGGTGCGTACATCTGCGGGGAGGAAACCGCGCTCCTCGAATCGCTCGAGGGCAAGAAGGGCCTGCCGCGCTTCAAGCCGCCGTTCCCGGCGAGCTTCGGCCTCTACGGCAAGCCCACGACGATCAACAACACGGAGACCTTCGCCGCGGTGCCGTGGATCATCAGGAACGGCGGCGAGGCGTTCCTGAACCTCGGCCGGCCCAACAACGGGGGCACCAAGATCTTCTCGGTCTCCGGCGACGTCGAGCGTCCGGGCAATTTCGAGGTCAAGCTGGGCACGCCGTTCGCGAAGCTGCTCGAGATGGCGGGCGGCGTGCGGGCGGGGCGCAAGCTCAAGGCTTGCATTCCCGGCGGCTCGTCGATGCCCGTCCTGCCCGGCGAGATCATGATGGGCGTCGACATGGACTACGACTCGATCGCGAAAGCGGGATCGATGCTCGGCTCGGGCGCGGTGATCATCATGGACGACACGCGCTGCATGGTGCGCTCGCTGCTCCGGCTGTCGTATTTCTATTTCGCCGAGTCCTGCGGCCAGTGCACGCCGTGCCGCGAAGGCACCGGGTGGCTCTGGCGCATGGTCGACCGGATCGAGCACGGGCAGGGCAAGAGCGAGGACCTCGACGTGCTCGTCAACGTCTCGGACAACATCGCAGGCCGGACCATCTGCGCGCTGGGAGACGCGGCGGCGCTGCCCGTGAAGAGCTTCATCAAGCACTTCCGCGACGAGTTCCAGCACCACATCGACCACAAGCGCTGCCTCGTGCCCGACTATGTCTGACGCGCGCCCGCCGGTGAACCTCGAGGTCGACGGCCAGGCGGTCCAGGTCGAGCCCGGCAGCACGGTAATGGAAGCCGCGCAGAAGCTCGACATCTACGTACCGCACTTCTGCTGGCACCGCAAGCTCACGATCGCCGCCAATTGCCGCATGTGCCTGGTGCAGGTCGAGAAGGCGCCGAAGCCGCTGCCGGCCTGCGCGACACCGGTGACCGAGGGCATGAAGGTGTGGACGCACTCGGACCCGGCGGTCGAGGCGCAGAAGGGCGTGATGGAGTTCCTGCTCATCAACCATCCCCTCGACTGCCCGATCTGCGACCAGGGCGGGGAGTGCCAGCTCCAGGACCTGGCCGTGGGCTACGGCGCGTCGAACTCGCGCTACCTCGAGCCCAAGCGGGTGGTGCTCAACAAGAATCTCGGCCCGCTGATCTCGACAGACATGACGCGCTGCATTCACTGCACGCGCTGCGTGCGCTTCGGAACGGAGATCGCGGGCGTCATGGAGCTCGGCATGATCGGCCGCGGCGAGCATGCCGAGATCATCACCTACGTGGGCAAGACGGTCGACTCGGAGCTCTCGGGGAACGTGATCGACCTCTGTCCCGTCGGCGCCCTCACCTCCAAGCCCTTCCGCTACACCGCACGAACCTGGGAGCTCGCGCGGCGCAAGTCCGTCGCCCCGCACGACAGCCTTGGCAGCAACCTGATCGTGCAGGTCAAGGGCGAGCGCGTAATGCGCGTCGTTCCGCGCGAGAACGAGGCGATCAACGAGTGCTGGCTCTCGGACAGGGATCGGTTCTCGTACGAAGGCCTCAACTCCGAGGACCGGCTGACGCGGCCGATGGTCAAGCGCGACGGCGCCTGGGTCGAGTCGCCGTGGCCGGAGGCGCTCGAATACGTCGCGGGGGAGTTGAAGCGCATCCGCGACGCGCACGGCGGCGCGGCTATCGGCGCGCTCGTCTCGCCGCACTCGACGCTCGAGGAGATGCACCTCGCGCAGAAGCTCGTGCGGGGCCTGGGCAGCGACAACGTCGACTTCCGCCTGCGGCAGTCGGACTTCTCGACCGACGGCAAGCGCGAGGGAGCGACCTGGCTCGGGATGGCGATCGCGGACGTGGCGACGCTCGACCGCGTGCTGGTGGTCGGCAGCTTCCTGCGCAAGGACCACCCGCTGCTGGCGCACCGCCTGCGGCAGCGCGCGAAGAACGGGGCGGAGATCTCGCTCGTCCACGCCGCGGACGACGAGCAGCTGATCCGGCTCGCGCACAAGGCGATCGTCGC
This sequence comes from Casimicrobiaceae bacterium, assembly GCA_035501595.1. GTDB lineage: Bacteria > Pseudomonadota > Gammaproteobacteria > Burkholderiales > Casimicrobiaceae > PALSA-1003. Next base: position 178,759 of record DATJVX010000067.1, read on the forward strand.
GCCGTCTGCGCTGCCACGGATGCTCGCGGAGATCGCCGCCGCGGCGGCCGCTGCCTCCGGCAAGGACGCCCCGGCCGCGCTCGCCGGCATCGAACCGTCGCCAGCCGCCCGCGACCTCGCCGCGAGCCTCGCGGGAGGGAAGCGCCGCGCGGTCTTCCTGGGCAGCTTCGCGGAATGGCACCCGAAAGCGGCGCAGATCCATGCGCTTGCGCAGGCGATCGCTGAGTCGACGGGGGCGACGCTGGGATTCCTCACGGAAGCGGCGAACTCGATCGGCGGCACGCTCGCCGGAGCCTTCCCGCGGCAGGGCGGGCTCAACGCGGCGGCGATGCTGGCCGATCCGCGTCGGGCGTACCTGGTCCTCGACGCCGACCCGACGCTCGACACCGCCGACCCCGCGACGACGCGCGCCGCGCTCTCCGCGGCCGAGCTGGTCGTCGTGATGTCGCCCTTCAAGTCGGGCGCGCTGGAGCACGCCCATGTCCTCCTTCCGATCGCGCCGTTCACCGAGACGGCCGGCACCTTCGTCAACTGCGAGGGCCGCGCGCAGTCGTTCGGCGCCGTCGTCATGCCGCTCGGCGAGGCGCGTCCGGCTTGGAAGCTGCTTCGCGTGCTCGGATCGCTTCTCGGCGTTCCGGGCTTCGGCTTCGAGACGATCGAGGCCGTGCGGGCCGAGCTGCCGCAGCCCGAAGACATCGGCGGCTGGCTCTCGAACGAGACGCGCGCGCCGCTCGAGGCGCCACTGGGGGCTCGAGCCAACGGACTGGAGCGCATCGCGGACGTGCCCATCTACGCCGCCGATCCGCTGGTGCGGCGCGCGGCGTCGCTCCAGAAGACGCGCGACGCGCTGCCGCCGCGCGCCCGCGCGCACCCGGCGACGGTCGCGAAGCTGGGCCTTGCCGACGGCGCGTCGATACGCGTGCGGCAGGGCGCCGCGCAGGCGGTGCTGACGCTCGCCGCCGACACGGGCGTTCCGGAGGGCTGCGTGCGCATCGCGGCGGCGCATCCCTCGACCCATGGGCTGGGCGCCATGTTCGGCGCGGTCGCGCTCGAGGCGGTCTAGGTGGACGCGATCGAGCACGCGCTCGGCCCGATCTGGTGGCCGCTCGTCTGGACGATCGCGAAGATCGTCGCCATCGCGGTCCCGCTGATCATCGGCGTGGCGTACCTCACGCTCGCCGAGCGCAAGGTGATCGGCTGGATCCAGGTGCGGATCGGCCCGAATCGCGTCGGGCCGCTCGGCCTGCTGCAGCCGTTCGCCGACGTCTTCAAGCTCCTGTTCAAGGAGATCGTCGTTCCGACCGGCGCCAACCGCTATCTCTTCTTCGTCGCGCCGGTGCTCTCGATCGGACCGGCGCTCGCGGCCTGGGCGGTGATTCCCTTCGCCGACGGCGTCGTGCTCTCGAACATCAACGCGGGGCTCCTCTACGTCATGGCGCTCTCGTCGATGGGCGTCTACGGCATCATCCTTGCGGGCTGGGCGTCGAATTCCAAGTACGCGTTCCTGGGTGCGCTGCGCTCCGCGGCGCAGATCGTCTCCTACGAGATCGCGATGGGCTTCGCGCTCGTCGGCGTGCTGATGGCGGCTTCGAGCCTCAACATCAGCGACATCGTCCGCGGCCAGGAGGGCGGGGCGGCGTACTGGTACGTCTGGCCGCTGCTGCCGCTCGCGGTGGTCTACCTTGTCTCGGGCATCGCCGAGACCAACCGCCATCCCTTCGACGTGGCGGAGGGCGAGTCGGAGATCGTCGCCGGCTTCCACGTCGAGTATTCCGGGGTGGCCTTCGCGGTGTTCTTCCTCGCCGAGTACATGAACATGATCCTGATCGCCGCGCTTACCTCGATCATGTTCCTGGGCGGGTGGCTCTCGCCCTGGCCGCAGCTCAACGACCTGCAGATCGCCGGCGTCCACCCGCTCGGCGACGGCATCGGCTGGCTGTTCGTCAAGGTCTGCGCCGTGCTTTTCATCTTCCTGTGGATCCGCGCCACGTTCCCGCGCTACCGCTACGACCAGATCATGCGGCTGGGCTGGAAGGTGTTCATCCCGGTGACGCTGGTGTGGATCGTCTTCCTGGGCGCGATGATGCAGACGCGGTTCGCGCCGCTCTTCCACTAGAGGCGACCATGATCCAGCGCGTCAAGGATTTCTTCGGCTCGTTCCTCCTGGTGGAGCTCTTCAAGGGGCTATGGCTCACCCGCGGCTACCTGTTCCGGCGCAAGGTTACCGTCCAGTATCCGGAGGAGAAGACGCCCCAGAGCCCGCGCTTCCGCGGGCTGCACGCGCTGCGCCGGTATCCCAACGGCGAGGAGCGCTGCATCGCCTGCAAGCTCTGCGAGGCGGTCTGCCCGGCGCTCGCGATCACGATCGAGTCCGACCAGCGCGCCGACGGCACGCGGCGGACGACGCGCTACGACATCGATCTCACCAAGTGCATCTTCTGCGGCTTCTGTGAGGAAAGCTGTCCGGTCGATTCCATCGTCGAGACGCGCATCCTCGAATACCACGGCGAGAAGCGCGGCGACCTGATCTACACCAAGGAGATGCTCCTGGCCGTCGGGGACCGCTACGAGGCGGAGATCGCCGCCGACCGTGCGGCGGACGCGCGGTACCGCTAGAGAGCCATGACGCAGACCCTCATCTTCTACGCCTTCGCCGCGATCCTGGTCTTCGCGGCGCTGCGCGTGGTCACGACGCGCAATCCCGTGCACGCCGCGCTCTGGCTGGTGCTCTCTTTCTTCAGCGCCGCGGGCATCTGGCTGCTGCTCCAGGCGGAGTTCCTGGCGATCGCGCTGGTGCTGGTCTACGTCGGCGCAGTGATGGTGCTGTTTCTGTTCGTCGTGATGATGCTCGACGTCAATTTCGAGAAGCTGCGGGAGCGCTTCCGCAGCTATATTCCCGTGGCCGCCACCGTGGGGATCCTGGTCCTCGTCGAGATGACGCTGGTGATCCTGGGAAGCTATCTCGGCGAGCGCGCCGCGCCGCCCGCGGCGGCAGCAGGCTACAGCAACACCAAGGCGCTGGGGCTGCTGATCTACACCGACTACGCGTATCCGTTCGAGATCGCCGGGTTCATCCTGCTGGTGGCGATCGTCGCGGCGATTGCGCTGACGCATCGCCGGCGGCCGAAGACCAAGCATCAGAGCCCGAGCGCGCAGATCCGCGTCCGGCGCGACGAGCGGCTGCGCATCGTGCACATGCCGGCGGAGAAGCGGGAGCCTTGAGCGCCGGGAACAGGTCTTGAACAAATGGGGCGCCGGCGGTCCGGCGTCCCGAAGGAAGTCGATGCCGGCCGGTTCTGCTTTCGGCCGGCCGTGAGCGGGGGAATCTTGGGCTTGTCGTCACAACCGGTGCTGGCGCACTACCTCGTCCTCGGGGCGGTCCTGTTCGCGATCAGTGTCATCGGCATCTTCCTCAATCGCCGCAACGTGCTGATCATCCTGATGGCGATCGAGCTGATGCTCCTCGCCGTGAATCTCAACTTCATCGCCTTCTCGCACTTCCTGGGCAACGCCGCCGGCCAGGTATTCGTGTTCTTCATCCTCACCGTGGCGGCGGCGGAGTCCGCGATCGGGCTCGCGATCCTGGTGCTCACGTTCCGCAACATCGGCTCGATCGACGTCGAGGACATCGGCAAGCTGCGAGGCTAGGCGGATGGACCGGATGCATCTCCTATACCTGCTCGTTCCGCTGGCGCCGCTCGCCGGGGCGATCGTCGTCGGCGTCTGGGGCCCGCGGCTCGGGCGCGCGGCGTCGCACTGGATCTGCATCCTGGGCGTGGCCGTGTCGACGGCGGGCTCGGCGCTCATCCTCCGCGACGTGCTCGCCGGCCACAGCTTCAACGGCGACCTCTACGTCTGGATGACCTCCGGCTCGCTCAAGTTCGCGATCGGATTCCTGATCGATCCGCTGACCGCGCTGATGATCACGGTCGTTTCCTTCGTCTCGCTGATGGTGCACATCTACACGATCGGCTACATGGCGGACGACCCCGGCTACACGCGGTTCTTCAGCTACATCTCGCTGTTCACCTTCAGCATGCTGATGCTGGTGATGTCGAACAACTTCCTGCAGCTGTTCTTCGGCTGGGAAGCGGTCGGCCTGGTGTCGTACCTGCTGATCGGCTTCTGGTACACGCGACCGACGGCGATCTACGCCAACCTCAAGGCGTTCCTCGCGAATCGCGTCGGCGACTTCGGCTTCGCGCTCGGGATCGGGCTGATCGTCGCCTACTTCGGTTCGCTCGACTACGCGACCGTCTTCAAGGCCGCGCCCGCGCTCTCGGACAAGACGCTCGAGCTCGTCGGCGTCCCTCAGTGGTCGGCGCTGACCGCGATCTGCATCGGACTCTTCGTCGGGGCCATGGGCAAGTCCGCGCAGGTCCCGCTGCACGTGTGGCTCCCCGACTCGATGGAAGGCCCGACCCCGATCTCCGCCCTCATCCACGCCGCGACGATGGTGACCGCGGGCATCTTCATGGTCGCGCGCATGAGCCCGCTGTTCGAGCACTCGGAGGTCGCGCTCTCGTTCGTGGCGATCATCGGCGCGACGACGGCTCTGTTCATGGCCCTGCTCGGCATCGTCCAGAACGACATCAAGCGCGTCATCGCCTACTCGACGCTCTCTCAGCTGGGCTACATGACCGTGTCGCTCGGCGTGTCGGCCTACCCCGCGGCGATCTTCCACCTGATGACCCACGCATTCTTCAAGGCGCTGCTATTCCTCGCCGCCGGCTCGGTGATCATCGCGATGCATCACGAGCAGGACATGCGCAACATGGGCGGCCTGCGCCGGTACATGCCTGTCACCTACTGGACGGCGCTGGTCGGCGCGCTGGCCCTGTGCGGCATCCCGCCGTTCGCCGGGTTCTTCTCCAAGGACGCGATCATCGAGGCCGCCGAGCTCTCGCACGTGACCGGCCACGGCTACGCGGCTTTCGCCGTCACGATCGGCGTGTTCATCACCGCGCTCTACACCTTCCGCATGCTCTTTCTCACCTTCCATGGCGAGGAGCGCTTCCGTCACGCGGCGGCGCACGCCGACGCGATCGAGGAGCCGGGACACGACGCCGAGCACGCGCACGGCGATCCGCACGAAAGCCCGTGGGTCGTCACCCTGCCGCTCGTGCTGCTGGCGATCCCGTCGATCTACTCCGGCTGGGCGTACGTCGACCGCGTGCTCTTCGGCGGCTACTTCGGATCGTCGATCGCGATCGCGCCGCAGCATGCAGGGCTCGCGACCATGGCCGAGGAGTGGCACGGCCCCTGGGCGTTCGTCCTGCACGGCCTCGGGACGCTGCCGTTCTGGCTCGCCGTCGCGGGCATCGCCTGCGCCTGGTTCTTCTACGTTCTTCGCGCCGACCTGCCTAACCGCATCGCGGAGCGCTCGGGCGCCCTCTACCGCCTGCTTCTCAACAACTACTACATCGATCGCTTCAACGACTGGTTCTTCGCGGGCGGGTTTCGGCGCATCGGAAGGCTCTTCTCCGACGTGGGCGACCGCTCGGTGATCGACGGCTTCTTCGTCAACGGCAGCGCGAGGCTGGTCGCCGCCACCTCCGCGCTGGCACGCCAACTCCAGTCGGGCTTCGTCTACCAGTATGCCTTCGCGATGGTCCTGGGCGTCGTCGCATTCCTCTTCTGGTGGCTCACGCTCAGGAGCGCCTGATGCTGCCCTACCTGAGCCTCGCGATCTGGGTGCCGATCGTCGCGGGCGTGCTGGTGCTCGCGCTGCACCGCGAGCGCGACGCGCAGGCCGCGCGCTGGCTGGCGCTGATCGGGGCGATCGCCGGCTTCGCCGTCACGATCCCGCTGTACATGCGTTTCACCCTGGGCACCGCCGAGATGCAGTTCGTCGAGACGGTCGAATGGATCCCGCGCTTCAACGTGAACTACCTGCTCGGCGTCGACGGCATCTCCGTGCTGTTCGTGCTGCTCAACAGCTTCGTCACCCTGCTCGCGATCTGGGCCGGCTGGGTGGTGATCGAGAAGCGCGTGGCGCAGTACATGGCGGCGTTCCTGATCATGTCGGGATTGATCAACGGGGTGTTCGCCGCCCTCGACGCAGTGCTGTTCTACACGTTCTTCGAAGCGCAGCTCATACCGATGTACCTCATCATCGGCATCTGGGGCGGGCCAAACCGGATCTACGCGGCGATCAAGTTCTTCCTCTACACCTTCCTCGGCTCGGTGCTGATGCTGGTGGCGCTCATCTACCTGTACACCGTGAGCGGCAGCTTCTCGATCCTGGAGTGGTACCAGCTTCCGCTGTCGCTCCGGACCCAGGTGTGGCTGTTCGCCGCGTTCTTCATCGCCTTCGCGGTCAAGGTGCCGATGTGGCCGGTGCACACCTGGCTACCCGACGCGCACGTCGAGGCGCCGACCGGCGGCTCGGTGGTGCTCGCGGCGGTCACGCTGAAGGTGGGCGCGTACGGGTTCGTCCGCTTCGTGCTCCCGATCCTGCCCGACGCGAGCCATTATCTGGCGGGCTTCGTGATCCTGCTCTCGCTCGTCGCGATCGTGTACATCAGCTTCGTGGCGCTGGTTCAGCCGGACATGAAGAAGCTGATCGCCTATTCGTCGATCTCGCACATGGGCTTCGTGACGCTCGGCTTCTTCCTCTTCACCCAGCTCGGGCTCGAGGGCGGGCTGGTGCAGATGATCTCCCACGGCTTCGTCTCCGCCGCGCTCTTCCTCTGCGTCGGCGTCCTCTACGACCGGATGCACAGCCGCCAGATCGGCGACTACGGCGGCGTGGTCAATACCATGCCGCGCTTCGCGGCCTTCGCGATGCTGTTCGCGATGGCCAACGCCGCGCTTCCGGGCACGAGCGGCTTCGTCGGCGAGTTCATGGTGATCCTCGCCGCGGTCAGGGCCAATTTCTGGATCGGCTTCCTCGCCGCCACGATCATGATTCTCGGCGCGGCGTACACGCTGTGGATGTACAAGCGCGTGTGGTTCGGCGAGGTGGCCAATCCGCGGGTCGCGGCGCTGACCGACCTGAGCCGACGCGAGTTCTGGCTGCTCGCCGCGCTGGTGGTCGCGATTCTCGCCATGGGCATCTACCCCAAGCCGTTCACCGACGTGATGCACGCCTCGGTGTCCCAGCTTCTGGCCGACGTCGCCCGGAGCAAGCAATGACGCCCGCGAGCCCGCTCATGCTGGCCGCGGCCTCGCCGGAGATCGTGGTCGCGGGCGCGGCCTGCCTGGTGCTGGTCGTAGACCTGCTGCTGCCGGAGGAGGAGCGGCGCGTCGGATACTGGCTGACGCAGCTCGCGCTGCTCGCCGCGGCGTTCCTCACCTGGGTCTCCCCCGACGAGACGCCGGTGCGGGCCCTGTCCGGCATGTTCGTGACCGACAAGCTCGCCGATGCGCTCAAGCTCTTCGCCTACCTGTCGGCCTCGCTGACGCTCTTCTATTCGCGCGGCTACCTCGCCGTCCGGGGCCTGTTCCGCGGCGAGACCTTCGTGCTGACGCTGACCAGCGTGCTCGGCATGATGGTGATGATCTCGGCCAACAACTTCGTCACGCTGTTCCTGGGGCTCGAGCTGATGTCGCTGTCGCTCTACGCGCTGATCGCGCTGCAGCGCGACTCCGCGCGCGCGGTCGAGGCAGCGATGAAGTACTTCGTGCTCGGCGCGATCGCCTCGGGACTCCTGCTCTACGGCATGTCGATGATCTACGGCGCCACCGGCACGCTCGACATCGGCGGGGTCGCCGACGCGATCGTCACGGGCCATGGAGGCAACGGCGTGATCCTGGTCTTCGGACTGGTCTTCGTCGTCTCTGCGATCGCCTTCAAGATCGGCGCGGTGCCGTACCACATGTGGATCCCCGACGTCTACGACGGTGCGCCGACCGCGGTGACACTGCTCGTCGGCAGCGCGCCGAAGCTCGCGGCGTTCGCCTTCGCGATGCGGCTTCTGGTCGGCTCGCTCGCCGCCCTGGCGATCGACTGGCAGGGGATGCTGGTGGTCCTTTGCCTGCTCTCGATGATCCTCGGCAACGTCGTGGCCATCGCCCAGACGAACATCAAGAGGATGCTCGCCTACTCGACGATCGCCAACATGGGCTTCATGCTCCTCGGCTTCCTGTCCGTGACCGGCGACGGTTCGCGCACCACGCTGGACGGCTACAGCGCGGCGATGTTCTACACCGTCACCTACGTGCTCACCACGCTGGTCAGCTTTGGCATCGTCATGCTGCTCTCGCGCGAGGGCTTCGAGGGCGACCGCCTCGACGACCTGAAGGGCCTCAACCAGCGGGAGCCCTGGTACGCCTTCATGATGCTGCTCGCCATGTTCTCGCTCGCCGGCGTGCCGCCGACGGTGGGCTTCTACGCGAAGTTCTCGGTGATCGCCGCCGCCGTCGACGTGGGCCTGGTCTGGCTGGCCATCGTCGCGGTGCTGGCCTCGCTCGTGGGGGCCTTCTACTACCTGCGCATCGTGAAGCTCATGTACTTCGACGATCCGCTCGACTCGGCGCCGATCGAAGCGCGCAGCGACACCCGCGTGCTGCTCTCGCTCAACGGCCTGGCGCTGCTCCTCCTGGGCGTGTTTCCGCAGAGCCTCATGGGCTGGTGCGTGCTGGCGCTGCGGCATTCGTACTGAGGCCGGCGCGTCCCCGGCCGTGCTAACATCGCCGCACGGGCCGCCCGGCCGGGCTCGTTCCGTGCGGCCCATCCGATGCGCGTCGGCCTCTTCGTCACCTGCCTCGTCGATCTGATGCGGCCGTCGATCGGGTTCGCCGCCGTTCGGCTGCTCGAGGCCGGCGGCGCCGAGGTGCACGTCCCCCCGGATCAGACCTGCTGCGGCCAGCCCTGCTACAACGGCGGCGACCGCGTCGGAGCGCGGACGCTCGCAGCGCGGGTGCTCGACCAGTTCGAAGCCTGCGATTACCTGGTCGCGCCCTCGGGCTCGTGCAGCGGCATGATCAGGACGCACTACGCCGACGTCTTCCGCGACGACCCCGCGCAGCTCCGGCGCGCCGAGGCGCTCGCCGCCAGGACCTACGAGCTCGCGAGCTTCCTCGCCGACGTGCTCAAGCTCGACGCCGTTCCCGGAGCGCTCGCCGCGACCGCCACCTACCACGACTGCTGCGCCGGGCTGCGCGAGATGGGCGTCAAACGGCAGCCGCGCGCGCTGCTCTCGAAGGTGCGGGGCCTCGAGCTCAGGGAGATGGCCGACTGCGAGACCTGCTGCGGCTTCGGCGGGACGTTCTCCGTCAAGTTCGGCGAGATCTCCGCGCGGCTTGCCGACAACAAGTGCCGCGAGATCGCCGCGAGCGGTGCGGACACGGTCGTGCTCGGCGACCTCGGCTGCATGCTGAACATCGAGGGACGGCTGCGCCGCCGCGGCGACGCGAAGACCCGCGTGCTGCACGTCGCCGAGGTCCTCGCCGGCGAGGCCGGGACATCCCGGGGCTGAGGGACGCCGAGCGATGCAAGTCGCCTCGATGCATTTCAGGCAGCGCGCGCACGCCAACATGGCCGACGCGCAGCTGCAGCGCAACCTCCGCAAGATCGAGGGCAAGTTCGTCGCCCATCGCCGCGAATCCCTGAAGGAGCTCGACGACTTCGAGGCGACCCGCGAAGCCGGCCAGGCGATCCGCCAGCGGGCGCTCGACGATCTCGATGCGTGGCTGGAGATCTTCGAGCGCAACGCCACCGCGCGCGGCGCGACCGTGCTCTGGGCGGAGACCCCCGCCGAGATCAACGCGCACGTGCTCGAGATCGCGCGCCGCCACGGCGTGTCCAAGATCATCAAGTCGAAGTCGATGGTGAGCGAGGAGTCGGCGCTCGACCGCGCGATCGAAGCGGCGGGGCTGACGGTGGTCGAGACCGATCTCGGCGAGTACATCCTGCAGATCAACGACTACGAGCCGCCGTCGCACCTGATCGGCCCGGCGCTGCACAAGAGCAAGGAGGAGGTGGCGGAGCTCTTCGCGAGGCGCCACGCGACGCCGCTCAAGACCGGCATCGACGAGCTGTGCCGCGAGGCCCGGGGCGTGCTGCGCCAGCACTATCTGACCGCCGACATGGGCATCTCCGGCGGCAACTTCTTCGTGGCCGAGACCGGCTCGGTCGTGCTCGTCACCAACGAGGGCAACGCGACCCTCACCACCACGCTGCCGCGCGTGCACGTCGCCATCTCCGGCATCGAGAAGGTCGTCCCCACGCTCGAGGACGTCGCGACGCTGCTGCGGCTGCTGACCCGGTCGGCGACCGGACAGTCGATCTCGAACTACGTCGACATCCTGACCGGCGTCAAGGGCGAGGGGGAGGCGAACGGCGCCGAGCACATGTACTTCATCGTCGTCGACGCGGGCCGCTCGCGCGTGCTCGGGAGCGAGCTCCGGGAGGCGCTGCGCTGCATCCGCTGCGGAGCCTGCATGAACCACTGTCCGGTCTACCAGAACGTGGGAGGGCACGCCTACGGCTGGGTCTATCCCGGGCCGATCGGCTCGGTCCTGACGCCGGCATACGTCGGCATCGAGAATGCGCTCGATCTGCCGCAGGCGGCGACCTTCTGCAACCAGTGCGGCGTGGTGTGCCCGGTCAAGATTCCGCTGCCCGATCTCATGCGCAAGCTCCGCGAGCAGCAGCTCGCCCGGGGCCTGCGACCCAGGCACGAGCGCGCCGGCCTCAGGCTGTGGTCGTGGCTGGGCACGCACCCGCGGCTGTTCGCGATGGCGATGCGCACGGCGGCGCGAGTGCTCGCGTGGCGCGGCGGCCGCGAGCGGCTGCTGCACCGGCTGTCGTTCGCGAGCGGCTGGACCGACGGTCGCGACCTGCCGGCGCCTGCCGGGCGCACCTTCCGTGACTCGTACCCGCAAAGGAAAGCGAAGTGAACGCACCGCACGTCATTCCCTGCATCAGCCGGCGGGGCGAGAGCCTGGGCACCGAAAACGCCTTCGTCGTGCTGGCCGAGGTGAACGACCTCGTGCGCCGGGGACGCGACATCGTCTCCTTCTGCATCGGCCAGCCCGATTTTCCGACGCCCGTGAACGTGCAGGACGCGGCGATCGCGGCGATCCGCGGCGGCAAGCACGGCTACACGCCGTCGGCGGGCATCGACGAGCTGCGCTCCGCGGCCGCCCGCGACATGGGAGCGCGCCGCGGTCTCGAGATCGCTCCCGACGAGGTCGTGGTCGGCGCCGGCGCCAAGCCGTTCATCGCCTACGCTATCGCTTCGGTTACCGACTACGGCGTCGGCGACGAGGTGATCTATCCGGTCCCGGGCTTCCCGATCTACGAGTCGCAGATCGTCGCGAACGGTGCGGTGCCGGTGCCGGTGCACCTGCGCGAGGCGCGTGACTTCGCCTTCGACCCGCACGAGCTGCAGGCGCAGATCACCGCCAAGACGCGGCTGCTGATCCTCAACTCGCCGCACAACCCGACAGGCGGCAGCTTGAAGCGCGACGACCTCGAGTCGATCGCGGAGATCCTGCGCATGCATCCGCAGGTCTGGGTCTATGCCGACGAGATCTACTCGCGCCTGCTCTACGACGGCGAGTTCCTCTCGCTCGCCTCGCTACCCGGGATGCGGGAGCGCACGATCATCTCCGACGGCGCGTCGAAGACCTGGGCGATGACGGGCTGGCGCGTCGGCTACATTGCCAACAGGACGCTCGCGCCGGTGTTCACGCGCTGGATCACCAACACCGAATCCTGCGCTTCGCAGCTGAGCCAGTGGGCGGCGGTCGAGGCGATCACGGGCCCGCAGGACGCGGCGGAAGCGATGCGCCGGTCGTTCCTGGAGCGCCGCGATCTCATCGTCAGCCTGCTCAACGCCGTCCCGGGCATCGAGTGCAAGACGCCGGGCGGCGCTTTCTACGCCTGGCCCAACGTGACCGAGGTCTGTAAGCGCACCGGCTGCGCGGACTCCGAGGAGCTTCGCAGGCGGCTCCTCAACGAAGCGGGCGTGGCCGTGCTCGCCGACATCCACTTCGGCCGCCGCGTCGCCGGCGACGGCCAGCACATACGGTTCTCCTACGCGGCATCGCCGCAGGCGATCAAGGAAGGCGTGGGCCGGATCGACGCGTTCGTGCGCAGGGGCGGCAGGTAGCGCCGCGCCATGGCGACCGCGCGGGACAACATCCTGGGTCGCGTGCGCGCGGCGCTCGGCAGGCGGGCGCGCGACGAGCGAGCGCTGGCCGCCGCGCAAGCCTACATCGCCGCGCACGCGCAGGGCCCGCGTCCGAAGGTCGCGGGCGATCTGGTCGAGCGCTTCATGGACCGTGCACGCGACATGCAGAGCACGGTCGAGCGCGTCGAGGAGCGGGGCGAGATTCCGCGCCGCGTCGCGCGCTACGTCAACGGTCTTGCCGCCGCGTCGTCCGCAGAGAGCTCGCGCTCGGGCGTGTGCTGGCCCGAGCTCGCCGATCTCGACTGGGCGGACGCCGGCTTGCACATCGAGGCGCGGCCGGCGACGGGAGACGATCGCCTCGCGGTGACCGGCGCGTTCTGCGCGATCGCCGAGACGGGCACGATGGTGATCCTCAGCGGCGCGGCCACGCCGACCGCCAGCATCCTGCTGCCGGAGACGCACGTGGCGGTCGTACGACGGGAGCGCATCGTCGCCGGCATGGAGGATGTCTTCGCGCTGTTGAGGCGCGAGCGCTCTGCGCTGCCGCGCGCGGTCAATCTCGTGTCGGGTCCTTCGCGCACGGGCGACATCGAGCAGACGATCGTGCTCGGCGCGCATGGGCCCTACCGGGTGCACGTCCTCGTGCTCTAGAAGAGCGCCGCGCAGTGCCGGCGGAGGAGGGCGCTGCAGCGCGAACCCCCAGCGGCGCGGCGCGTTACGGTCCGAGGCTTTGTTGCCGATTGTTTCGGAAAGCCGCGGGCGTCCGCGGCATCGTCAACCCGCGGGCGCCGTGGGCCGTTCTCTGGCTGTGCAGGCTTTCAACCAGGAAGGAGGCAGGACGTGAACTTCAATCGCATCGGAGCTACCCTGATCGTCGCCGCCGCGCTGGGCCTCTCGGCGAGCGCGAGCGAGGCTGCCGCGGTCTCGGTCGACGTCGCGGTTGCGCCGCCGCCGCCGCGCGTGATCGCGCCGCCGCCGCCGCGGCCCGGCTACGTCTGGCTGGACGGATACTGGCGCTGGAACGGGCATCGCCACGTCTGGGTCAACGGCTACTGGGCGCGGACGCGCCCGGGCTATCGCTACGTTCCGGCGCACTGGGTGCAGGCGGGACCGCGCTGGCACTTCGTGCCGGGCGCGTGGGTCCGGTGATCCGGGGTTGAGCGCCGCGAAGCCCGGAGCGGAGAACGGGTTTTTCCGGTGCGGCGCGCGGCGCGCTGAGCCCGGGCAAGCGCTAGGTTCGGGTGCTCGGAGCGGCGCACTCCTGCGACGGCTACCAGCAGTCGCTCACCGACAGCGAGCCGGTGACTCCCTTCACGCCCTGGTCGGTATAGGTCATCGTTCCGCAGGGATCGCCGACCTGGTTCCCCGCGGGAGCCGCGCGCAGCGTGTAGCTCGAGGCGGTGAGGTTCGCGAGCGAGAGCGTGTAGTAGCCGTTCTGCGTCGTCGCGGGCACGCTGATGAGCGTGAGCGTCGCGGTCGAGTAGGTTCCGTGCTCGGTCATGTAGCGCTCCATCTGGCCCGCGGCGCCGATCAGCGCGGACTTGGCGTCCGAGCGCCGCGTCTTCTGCATCTGGTTCTTGTACGCGGGCAGCGCGATCGCCGCGAGCACGCCGACGATCACGACGACCACGAGCAGCTCGACCACGGTGAAGCCGCGGCTGCGTGCGGATCGCGTCCGGTCAATCGACATAGATCACCGCCACCCTCTGGTGCTTCTTGTCGCTCGGATCGAGCGTGAAGCTCACCGCCGCACCCTTCTTCAGGCTGGCGAGGCTCGCCGGCTTGCCGCTGCGGCTGAAGACCTTCACCCGCTTCGGATCGAAGCTCAGGCTCTGGCCGTGCATATGGAACGTGCCGCCGGCGACGCTGACCGCCTCGATGGTGCCGCGCCGCAGGCCGGAGCTGTCGTCGGAGCGGCTCTTGGCCGCCGCCGGGGCGGAGAACTTCTGCGCCGTCGCTGCGGGCGGTGCCGTGGGAGGCGTCCCCTGCACCGTGATCGCCGTCGCGGCGTTCGCGATCGAAAGCATTCCCAGAAGCAGCAGTGCCGGTTTCATCTGGCTCCTCATTGGATCTGCCGCCACGACTTGCGGCCTTGCGTGCCGAGACCCGCGGTCTCGCCGATGACGTCGACGCTGCCGGCGGACGTGTTGACGTACTTGTTCTCGAACGCCGGCGCACCGCCCGGAGGCGACATGCGCAGGAAGCCCGCGGCCGCCGGGATGCTCGCGATCTCGCGGCCGCTCGTGTTCTCCTGGGCGTTCTGGTAGCTCACGAGGTCCGCCGACGAGATGGTGTTGTCGCCGTTGGTGTCGAAGGTCGGCGTGTCGTAGCGGTTGCCGGTGGCGACATCGACTTCCATCACCCAGCCGCTGCCGCCGTAGCCGCAGGGGTCGGTGTTCGGGATCAGCGTGTTGAAGACCACGCGGCCGGACCGGATGTTCGGGTCGGTGACCATCCGCTCGCCGGACGTCGGCAGGTTGATGTACCAGCCCTTCTTCGACGCGTAGTAGGTATCCGTCGACACGGTGTTGTCTCCGGGCAGCTCCGCATCGAGCGTCGGCGCGCCGACGGCGTGCGTCGTGAGGCGGTAGGTATTGCCGTCGGTCCCGGTGGCGGTGTTGACGACGCTCTGGTGCACGAGGCTGTTGATCGAGCCGACCGCGGCGCCGAGATCGCGGATGCCGTAGAAGGTCTGCGGGTCGGTGTTGTTGTTGTCGCTGTTGTCGATGTAGCGCCCGGTGCCGAACACCACGAGATAGCCGCCCTGCGAGAGCTTGGTGACGTCGGGCCGCGTGGTGATCGGCTGTCCGCCGGTCGAGTACAGCGGCGAGCCTCCGAACGCGACAGCCCACGCCGACGGCGTGGCCGACGTCAGGTCGAATTTCCACATGTTCCCGGCCAGGTCGCCGGCGTAGACGTAGTCCGCGATGCCGTCCCCGTTGGTGTCGATCGCGATCCCGCCCGACACGCCGTCCGGCGTGCCCGTCGATCCGGCGCCGGTGTCGATCTTGGCGGTGAGGGCCCCGGTCTCGGCGTCGATGACGTAGAGCACGGCGTGCCCGGTCGAGCTCGGCGTGCCGTCGGCGTCGCTGTTGTTGTAGCCGTTGCCGACGATGACCGACCACTTGCCGTTGTTGGTCTTGACGATCAGCGGCTGGGCAAAGATCGAGCCCATGTCGGAGTCGTTGGAGTCGTTGAACTCCCAGCGCACGATCGACGAGGCGGCCGATTCCCCGAAGCTGCTCGGGTTGGTGATGTCGAGGGCGTAGAGGCCCTGGCCGCCGGCCCCGAGGGCGCCGGCGAGGAGCGTGTGCCAGGCACCGCCGTAGAAGACGTCGCCGATCGTCGGCGAGCCGTCGACGTAGTAGTGGTGCGCCGGGGGAGAGTTCGAGTCGGCCGCGAAGCTCTGCGTGCTGAGCGCGCTCAGGTTCTTGTAGACGGGGCTCGGCACGTACGCGAGCGTCTCCACGCCGGTGCGGGCGTTGAAAGCGTGCAGCATGCCGTCGTCGGCGCCCACGTAGATCGTCGGCGTGCGGCCCGCCTGGGCCACCGCGAAGGAGCTGTACGGCGCCGATTCCATCGTGTCGGGATAGCCGAAGTCGGGCACCGCCACGTAGGTGGGCGCCGAGTGAACGATGTCGCCGAGCTTGCTCGTCGGGCGGTTGCGGAACGACGGCGTGCAGGTCCCGCAGGTGCCGGACTCGTTGGCGGAGTTCCCGCGCAGCCACTGGACGCGCTGCGATCCGAAGCCGTCGGTGTTGCCCGCCATGTCCGAATTGAGGAGCGTCGACTGCGCGAGGTCCATCTCGGTCGAGCCGGGGGTGCCGGGGAAGCTGGTGGGCCAGCGGAACGCAACCCCGTGCGAGCCGAGACCCGCCGAGGGCTTGTAGGTGAGGACCGTGCGCCCGGTGTCCCAGTTCTGGGTGTTGATGATCTGGCCCGCGTCCCAGACCTGGTGCCCGATCGAGCCATCCGAGTTGACGGTGTAGGAGATGAGCTCGCCGGACCAGTCACCGCTGTTGAAGCGCGCCTGGTAGAGGTTCGTGCTCGTGCCCCAGGAGCCGGTGTTGAGCGACACGGCCGATGCCGCGGCGGTCTTCGACTCGATGTCCACGGCGATCGCCTGGAAGGCGGTCGCGAGCGCGCCCGCATCCGAGGCGAGATACGCCTGGTTGGTACCGCCGAGATAGGCGAACTGGTTGAGCACCGCGATCGAGCCGGGGTTGGCGACCGTGTCGCCCATGCCGACCACGTAGGACTGCACGTCGTAGGTCTTGCCGCCGACGGAGAGGTTGCGCAGCGGGGTGATCTGCGCGAAGACGTCATTGGCCGCTGGCGAGTACGTCCATGTCTTGGACACCGGGTCGTACACGTTCTGCTGCTGCGACAGCGGGTACATCGAGTCCCAGCCCGCCATCGACGCGGTCGGGTTGCCGTCGGTCGCGAGCAGGATGAAGTTGCGCTGGCAGGAGAGCGAGATCGGCGTCGAGCCTCCGGTGAAGTAGCCCTGCGCCGTACTGAAGCTCCCGGCGAGCGGCGTGAACACGGCGCTGTTCTTGATGTCGGGACCGTACTGCGTCTCGTTGCCGAGCAGCGTCATGAGATTGCTCAGGTGGCCCGACGTGCCGGAGGGCTGAACCGCCTCGACGACGTTGCCGTAGCCGTTCACGTCGGAGTAGAAACCCCAGGCGCGATACGCGTAGAGCTGGCGCGTGATCGGCGGATTGTTGGGCAGATAGCCGGCGTCGGTCGGGCTGAAGCCGAAGCACGTCCAGAAGTTGCTCATGTTCGCTTCGAAAGCCGCTCCCGGGTTGTGCGTGAACCAGAAGCAGTACGTGCCTCCGGCGCCGGCCGTGGTCGCCCAGGCACCGGAACCGAAGTAGCCGATGTAGAGCACGTCGTTGATGTCCGGGTCGTCGCTCGCCCGGTCGTAGGTCACGTAGTTGCCGCCCGGCGAGAACGGCTGCGGGTTGGGGATGCAGCGCAGCCCGTTGTTGGATGCGGACACCCCGCCGTCGGCGCCGCCCGGCACGCAGTCGTCCGTGAAGACCATCGTCTGGTCGTTGCCCAGCCAGTACGGATACGTCGAGTACAGCCCGGGCCCGTCGGTGTAGAAAGTCTCGAGCCCCCAGTTGAAGAGCGACGAGAACGAGTTGATCGTGTTGCGGAGCACCGTGCGGGCGGTGTTGCCGCGCGTGGTGGGGTCGTCCCCGGCGATGAGCTTGCCGGCCATCGTTCCGTCCATCGACTCGGAGTTGTCGTAGATCACGAGCACGTTCGGCAGGACCCGGTGGGTGAGGAACAGCGGGTACTGCGCGATCGACAGCGGATCGGCGAGCGCCGCCGACGCCAGCATCGAGGCCGCGAGCAAGGCGAGGAACGTCTGTTGTAGGGTCTTCATTGGGTCACGAGGAAGGTCGACTGAAGGATGACGTGCGTCTCGGCTCGCACACCCGTCGCGAGGACGGTGAGCCGGTACGCCGCGCCGCCCGACGGCGGGGCGTTGATGCCGATGCCGGCGCTTCCGCCGGGCCCGACGGGCAGGCCCGACAGTTTCTCGATCACGTACAGCGGCTGCGCGGCGACGTCCGGAAGCGCGGCGACGCCCGTCTGGCTGCCGTAGACGCGGCGCGAGCCGGTGTCGGTCCAGTCGACCAGCTTGGAGATGTCCTGCGACGTGGGCGAGGCCCACGTGGATGGAGGCGTGCACAGGCCGGTCGAGCAGGATGCCGAGAACACGGTTCCCGGCGTGATGTTCAGCGCGACGTCGCTTTCCGCATCCCGCAGGGCGGCTTCGGCTGCCTGGAAGGCGACGTTGGTGTCCCGGGTGTTGCCAGCCATCTTCTCCTGCAGCAGGGTGCTGTTGAGCGCCGCGACGCCGAGCATGGCGAGCACCAGCAGGAACATCATCGAGGGGAAGAGCGACATGCCGCCCTGGCCGTGACGCAGGGGCGGGGACGCGAGGAGACGGAGCATCGGCATCACGGCACCCGGTTGCGGACGGTCACCACCGAGGCCATCGTCGTGCGGATCCTGCGATCCGTCGGCGTGGTCGACGAGCCGTCGAAGCTGTACTGCTGCGGCTTGGTCGCGACGTTGTCGCGGGTCGTGCCCAGGAGCACCTGGGCGCGCAGGCTCACGACGTTGGCCCAGTTGCCGACGGCGTCCGCCGTCACGTAGCGGTTCGCGGCGCGCTGCCCATCGAGGTCCTCGCCGAAGAGCAGCGCCAATCCTTCCACGCCCTCGACGATCTCCTCGGGCTGGGCCTGGCCGTCGTAGGCCGGTACGCTGTTCGACCAGAGCGAATTGATGCCGGGGCGCCGCGAGCTGGGGGCGATGTAGTAGGTCCGCGTGGTCATGCGATAGACCGAGGCGTCGCTGCTGTAGACGTGTCCGAGGTCGGCGGACGTATTGCCCGGCGCGACGGCGTCGCCCGCCGCATGGCCGATCGTGCCGGCTCCGGAATCGAAGCTCGTCGCGTTGAAGATGGCCGAGTTGGAGCAGTCGGCGACCAGCAGGACGTCGCCGGCACCGATCGAGCTGCCGGCTTCGACGGACAGATCCGCGGTCGAGCTGGCCTGCTTGGCGACCAGCGGTATGCCCGGCCCGTCGACGAGCCGCACGGTGATCACGTCGCTGCCGGAGAGCGGCGCCGGCGCGAGGGCCGAGATGCTCGAATCGAGCGCGGGAGACCACGTGCCTTCGCTGCTGCCGGCATAGCCGGCGACGCCGTTGGCATACTGATAGGGGTACGCCGCCGAATTGAGCAGGTTCGCCGGCGTGACGGCGGCGCCGTTGCAGCCGCGGAACGCCGCCATGCGCAGGTCCCGCTCGATCAAGTACATCGCGAAACGGCCGTTCTCCTGCATTCTGGAGACGGTGTCGTTCACCCGCGTGAGCTGCTTGCTGTTCACGTAGATGATGCCGATCACGATGATCACCAGCAGGCTGATCACCATCCAGACCATCAACTCGACGAGGCCCATGCCTCGTTGCGGGCGCGCGCTCATGGCCGCAGAGCCGTCGAATAGCTGTGAGCCGTGCCCTTCTCCGACCAGAAGATCTTGATGGCCAGGACGGTACCCTGGCCGTCGCAGGCCGGCGCCGCGGCGGTGCCGTCGTCGGGCGTGCTGTCGATGCAGATCACGCCCGTGCCGGAAGGCAGCAGCGACGCGACCTCCGAGCTCCAGTCGTAGTAGTCGTTCTGGGCGAGCTGTGCCGAAGTGCAGC
This sequence comes from Casimicrobiaceae bacterium, assembly GCA_035501595.1. Lineage (GTDB taxonomy): Bacteria > Pseudomonadota > Gammaproteobacteria > Burkholderiales > Casimicrobiaceae > PALSA-1003. The sequence goes on from DATJVX010000067.1 coordinate 198,072, forward strand.
CGCTCGAGATGCAGCCGGGGTCGCTCGCGTCGCCTTCGAAGTCGTTGTAGGAGCCGGCTTGCACGCCGGGCATGTTCGCGCGGACGCGGTCGGCCATCTGGTACGACAGGTACACCGCCTTGCTGCGGAACATCGAGTTGTTGGTCGCGACCAGGCCGCTGATCTGCAGCGTCGCGAACCCAACGAAGCCGATGGAGACGACGAACAGCGAGATCAGCGACTCGATCAGGCCGGCGCCGCGCTGGCGCAGGGGAGGCCGCTTCATGATGCGCTGCACGGCGAGGCGTTCGGCGCGACTTCGGCGACGTCGGTGAGCCCGCTGGGCTGGATCGTGACGTCGAAGCCACCGAGCGTCGTGTCGACGGGGCACACCCGGACTTCGACGGGCGTGGTCTGTCCGAGGAAGCCCATCGGCGTGAACGAGAACGCCGAGCTCGTGCCGCTGCCGACGATCACGTTGGCCACCGATTCGTGCGTGCGCAGGATCGTCTCGCCGCCGTCGTAGGAACCGTTGCCGTTGGCGTCGACGAAGACCCTCCAGCCGTTGCCGAAGGGATTGCCCGTGACCGACGAAGTTGCGCCGACGACCACCGGGACGCCGCGCCGCATCGCCTCGCTGCGCGCGTAGGCGACATAGGCGACGAACTCGTCCTGCGTGGAGTACACGCGGTTGTTGCCGATGGTGGAGCTCATCGATACCGCGGCCAGCGCGGAGAGGATCGCGAGCACGGACAGGGTCGCGCTGAGCTCGATCAGCGTGAATCCGCGCGTGCGGCGCGAGCTCGCGATCGAGCGTGCGCGGTGCTGCAGATCAGTACAAGTCTTCATAATCCACCCGAGTTGATTCGTTTGTCCGTTGTTCTGTGCTCGACACATTGTCGTTTGTGAATCTCCGGCGCATCGTGACCGCCGCCACGACCTTGGGTGCAACGCGCATGCCAGAAACCAGGCCGAAGGAGGGGAGCCCTGCCGAGCGGTGGCGGCGACCGACCAGCGGAAAGATTTGCCGGAAAAACGGGCGGATGCGCAGCTTCGCGCGCGTGGCCGATACCGCGTCGCAGCCCGCTTCGAGGTCGCGCAGCGCGACAGAAATGACGCAATGCGGCGGCAGTCCGCGGCGCAGCCTGGAGGAGCCCGCGCCGGTCGCTTGTCGACTACGAGCCGCGGAAAAGACCGCGTGGGATCCCTGTGCAGTTTGTCGATCGACCGCCGCAGCCCGGTGCCGCCGGGCGTTTCAATGTGACGCAGCTTGTAGGCTGCATGTTTCGGAGCGCCGCAGGTGCAGGCACCGACCAGGCCTTCCCCTCGTCGCGCCTCCGAGCGGACGCGAAGGGGGCAGGCGAGCGCACCGCGGCGCAGCTACCCGTGGCGTGCTCTTTGCTTGTCAGATCAGGATCGGACCCCTAGACTCCCGGGCCGAAGGGGGAGGCGAGGGACCCGCCCGTGGCGATGGCGCTTTCAAGACAACTGAACCGGCTCGATCACCCGACGCAAGAAACGTCGGGCGAGGACCGGGAGGCTCTCCTTGCGCTTTCGCAGCGCAAGCTGAACGCCCTCGGGATGCCCGTGTGCTACATCGACGCGGGCCAGCGTTTCCGCTTCGTCAATCGCGCGTTTCTCGACTGGACGGGCAGGACGACGGCCGAGGTGCTGGGCCGGGAGATCATCGAGGTCGACGGCCGCGAGCTCTACACGCTCTACCAGGCCTACGTCAATGCGGCGCTCGCCGGAGAGCGCGTGGGCTTCGAGCGGCAGCTCTCGAGCGCCAAGCGCAGCGCGTTCTGGATCCGCGTCGACTACTACCCTGACCGGGGCCCGCGCGGCGAGATCCGCGGCTTCCTCGCGACCTATACCGACGTCGACAACATCAAGCGGCTCGAGCTCGAGGCGGGCCAGCGCGAGCACCGGCTGCGCGTTGTCACCGACAGCGTCGGGCTGCCGATCTGCTACTTCGACCGCAGCCTGCGACTACGCTTCGCCAACAAGCCCTACGGCGACTACATCGGCGGCGCGGTCGACGACCTGCTGGGCCAGCCGCTCAAGCACTTCGTCGCCCCGGAGGCGCTGGCAGAGCTCGCCAACTACGTCGAGCGCGCCTTCGCCGGCGCGACCGTCTCCTACGACCGCAACGAGCGCTCCGCCTCCGGGGAGCCGCGCTGGGTGCGCATCACGCTTTTCCCCGATCGCGAGCCCGGAGGGCGCATCGGCGGGGCGTTCTGCGTCATCAACGACATCGAAGACGACGTCCGCATCCGCGAAGCGCTCAAGGCGCAGGAAGCGCAGCTGCGGCTGTTCGCCGACAACATTCCCGGCCCGATCGCGTACCTCGACAAGTCGCTGCGCTACACCTTCGTCAACCAGGCGTTCGCCAACTGGGTCTGCCGGCCGCAGGACCAGATCTACGGCATGACGCCCTACGAGGTGATGCCCTCCGACGTCACAGCGTTCCTGCGGCCGATCATCAAGCGCGCGCAGGAAGGCGAGAACGTCGACTACGAGCGCGTCGGCGTCTCGGTCGACGGCCAGCGACGCTGGATGCACGGGCGCATCGCGCCGGACGTCGACGGGACGGGCAAGGTGCGCGGGCTGTATTGCACCGAGTACGACATCCACGACCTCAAGCTCACCGAGCAGGCGCTCGCCGCGCGCGAGGAGCAGCTGCGGCTCTTCACCGACAACATCCCGGAGCCGGTCATCTACGTCGACCGCGGCGGGACGTTCACCTTCGTCAACGACGCCTTCCTGCGGGTGATGGGCCTCGCCCGCGAGGATGCGATCGGCAAGTCGCAGGAAGAGGTGCTCGGCACCGAGGTGTTCGAGGCGCAGCGCTCGTACTTCGAGCGCGCCTCGCGCGGCGAGAGCATCACCTACGAGCGCGCGGGGCAGGACGCCAACGGGCGGGCGCTGTGGCTGCGCAATCGCATCGTTCCCGACTTCGGCTTCGACGGAACGATCAAGGGCTACTACACGGTCTGGCACGACATCACGGACCTCAAGCTCGCTCAGGACGCGCTCGCCGCGCGCGAGTCCCAGCTGCGGGCGATCATGGACGGCGTGCCGGCGCCCGTGGCGTACATCGATCGCGACGAGCGCTGCCAGTACGTCAACCGCACGTTCCTGCACTACTTCGGGCTCTCCGCCGAGAAGGTGACCGAGCTGCGGCTGCGCGACGTGGTGGGTCACGGCATCTACCAGAGCGCCCAGGTGATGCTCACCCGTGCGCTGCGCGGCGAATCGACGTCCTTCGACCGGCTGGTGCCCGGCGCCAACGGCGTGCGGCGCTGGATGACCATCCGGGTCGTCCCCGACATGAGCAAGGAGCGCGAGATCGCGGGCGCGTTCGTGCTCATGAACGACATCCACGGCCTCAAGCAGGCCCAGGAAGCTCTGCGGGCGAGCGAAGCGGAGCTCCGGCTCATCATGGACAACGTGCCGGCGCGGGTGGCGTACATCGATCGCGACTTCCGCTTTCGGTTCTTGAATCGCCACAACGAGGAATGGCTCTCCGAGAGCCGCAAGGAGCTGACCGGCCGGCGCATCGGGGAGGTCGTCGGCGAGGCGCGGGGAAGCCAGCTCCAGCCGCTGCTCACCCGGGTGCTCTCCGGCGAGACGGTGTCGACCGAGCAGCTCCTCGTGCAGCCCAACGGCGAGCAGCGCTGGGAGTCGGTGCACTTCGCGCCCAATCGCGACGGCGAAGGCAACGTGATCGGCATCTACGCGGTGCACACCGACATCCACGACCAGAAGCGCAACGAGGAGGCATTGCGCCGCGCCAACTGGATGCTGTCCTCGCATATCAACAACACGCCGCTGGCGGTGCTCGAGTGGGACCGGGACTTCCGCCTGGTGCGCTGGTCACCGCAGGCGGAAAACATCTTCGGCTGGCGCGCCGAGGAAGTGCTCGGCATGCCGCTCACCGGAACGCAGCTCACGCACGAAGCCGACCGAGAGGCCGTCATCGCGCTGGTCAACAAGCTGATGGCCGGGGAGGAGCCACGCGCCACCGGCCTCACGCGCAACTATCGCAAGGACGGCGAGACGATCTGGTGCGAGTGGTATCACTCCTGCCTGCTGGACGAGAGCGGCCGGATCGTGTCGATCCTGTCGTTCGTCCAGGACGTCTCCGCGCGGATCCGGGCCGAGGAGCGGCTGCAGTACCTCGCCACGCGCGACGCGCTCACCGGGCTGCCGAACCGGGTGCTGCTCCAGGAGCGGCTCACGCAGGCGATCGCCAAGGGGCGGCGCGGCGGCCAGCGCGTGGGCGTGCTGTTCATCGACCTCGACCGGTTCAAGAACGTCAACGACTCTCTGGGGCACAGAATCGGCGACGAGCTTCTGAAGCGCGTCACGGCGGCGCTCGCCCACGCTCTGCGCGAGACCGACCTGCTCGCTCGCCTGGGCGGCGACGAGTTCATGGTGATCGTCGACGATTTCGACAACCCGGGCGTGCTCGGGCGCATCGCCCAGAAGCTGCAGGAGGCGATCTCGCAGCCCTTCGAGGTCGAGGATCACGAGATCTACGTCACCTCGTCGATCGGCATCTCGGTCTATCCCGACGATGGCGACGCGCCGGAGGAGCTCCTGAAGCACGCCGACGTGGCGATGTACCGCTCGAAGGAGCTCGGCCGCAACACCTTCCAGTTCTTCGACGCCGGCCTCGCCGCGCGCCGGCTCGAGCAGCACACGCTCGAGACGGCGCTGCGCACGGCCGTCAAGAACGGGGCGCTCGCGCTGCACTATCAGCCGGTGCTGCGCATCGCCGACAAGGCGGTGGTCGGCGCGGAAGCGCTGCTGCGCTGGCACGACGCGGAGCACGGTGACGTTGCGCCGCAGATTTTCATCCCGCTCGCGGAGGAGTCGGGCCTCATCCACGCGCTGGGCGAGTGGGTCCTGCGCACGGCCGCGGTGCAGTGCGCGGCCTGGCACGCGGCCGGGCTGCCGTTGACCGTGTCGGTCAATCTCTCCGGCCGGCAGTTCTATCGCGAGGACCTCGCGCAGCGCGTGAGCGACATCGTGCGGGAGGCGGGCTGCAAGCCGGAGTGGATCGAGCTCGAGGTGACGGAGTCGAGCCTGCTGCACGACCTCGACTCGATCAAGAAGGTGCTGCAGACGCTGCGCGAGGAAGGCTTCGGCGTGGCGATCGACGACTTCGGCACCGGATACTCGAGCCTTTCGCACCTCAAGCATTTTCCGATCGACACGCTGAAGATCGACATCTCGTTCATCGCCGACATCGAGACCGATCCGGGCGACGCGGCGATCACCTCGGCCATCATCGCGCTGGCGCGCGGCCTCGGCTTGCGCGTGATCGCCGAGGGTGTCGCGAGCCGCGAGCAGTTCGATTTCCTGGACGCCCGCGGCTGCGATTGCTTCCAGGGCCACCTGGTGAGCGGGGCGCTCGCCGCGGACGAATTCGCCGCGTTCAGCCGCGCGCGGCGCTGAGGGCGCGTTCCGTCATTCCAGCGCGGGCGGGAATCCGGCGTCTTCCCCTGGGCCACGGACCCCGCCGGGTCCCTGCGTTCGCGGGAGGGCGAGCTACGGCGTGGCCGCGACTTCTTTCTCGAGCCATTCGAGCAGCGGCTTGGCGGCGCTCTCCCAGGCGCGCTCGAGCATGAGCATGTGCGCGAGCCCCGGGACGATCGTCGCGTCGGTGCCGTAGAACGACGCGGTGGCGTTGACGTCGGCAGGGGTGGCGACGCGATCGCCCGTGACGCCGAGCACGAACGGGCGCAGCGAAGCGCTCGGGCGCAGCTTGTGCCAGGGCAGCGTGAGATCGAGAATTGCCCGCGGCGATTCGACGGTGAGGTGCGCGACCGCTTCGATCAGCACGACCGGGTCGACGTCGTCGCTGAAATAGAGCGGCCGCAGCGCGGCGAGCACGTCGCCCGAGAGGTGCGGCGCGTCGAGGCGATGCAGGTTGACGAGGTATTCCGGCTGATGCGCCGCCAGCCGGTGCGCGACCGGGCCCAGTCCCGCAGGCGGGACGGGGGCGAGGAGGGCGGCGCCGCGCACGGGCTGCGATCCCAGGAGGTGTTCCACGACGGCCGCGCCCATCGAGTGGCCGATGAGGATCGGCGGCTCGGGCAGGCCGCGGGCGACCTGCGCGACGTCCGCGGCGAAGTCGTCCAGCCCGGCGACGAACAGCGTCTCGCGGCCGCCGCTGCGTCCGTGACCGCGCAGGCTCAGCGCGTGCGCGGCGTAGCCGTGCTCGGCGAACCAGGGCAGGAAGTGCGGATCCCAGCACCAGCCGTCGCAGTAGCCGCCGTGGACGAAGAGCAGCGGCGGCCGCCCCCTGCTCCGGGCCGGACGCCGCCATCGGACTTCAAGATAGGGTTCGGGTGGTAGCATAAAGAGCGAGCGAGAGCGGCTTAAGTGATCGCGCTCGACGCCGAGCGCGTGGCTGCGGCCAGAGCGCTCCACACCGCCCCGATCCAAAACGCGCGATTCTACATGAGCCCAACCTCACGGCGCGAAAGCGGCTCGGACGCCGCCTCTCTTCCCCCGGGCTCCTACGACATCGACTGCGTCCGCTGCGCTCGCCTGGCGAAGTCTCTCGCCGCGGTGCGGGTGGAGCACCCGGCGTATTTCTGCCGGCCGGTCGCACCGTTCGGCGACCCCGCGGCGCGGCTGGTGATCGTCGGCCTCGCCCCCGGCAAGCACGGCGCGAACGCGACCGGACGGCCGTTCACCGGCGACTACGCGGGCCTGCTGCTCTATCGCACGCTGTTCGAGTTCGGCTTCTCGAATGCCCCCGAGTCGCTCGGCGCCGCCGACGGCCTGCGCCTCGCGGGCGCGCGGATCACCAACGCGGTCAAGTGCCTGCCCCCCGCCAACAAGCCGCTGCCGGCGGAGGTCCGCAACTGCAACGCCTACCTCGCCGCCGAGCTCTCGGCGCTGCCCGGCCGCGCCGCGGTCCTCGCGCTGGGGCGCATCGCGCACGACGCGGTGCTGCGAGCGCTCGCGCTGCCCGCGCGCGAGCACCCGTTCGCTCACGGCGCCAGCCATGCGCTCTCGCCCGGCGTGCGGTTCTTCGACAGCTACCACTGCAGCCGCTACAACGCGAATACCGGGCGCATCACTCCGGCGATGTTCAGAGCGGTGTTCCGGGCGATCGTCCGTCACCTCGACCGGGAACGAACGCGCGAGCAGGCTGCCTGACCTCCCATGTCATCGGTCCAGTCCGGTCCCGAGTCCACGGCGACCCCGGCGTTCGATCCGCGCGAGCTGATCGCTTCGCTCCCGAGCCTGCCCGGGGTCTATCGGATGATCAATGCCGCCGGCGAAACGCTCTACGTCGGCAAGGCTAGGGACCTCAAGAAGCGCGTGTCGAGCTATTTCCAGAAGAGCGACCACGAGCCGCGGATCGAGGCGATGGTGGCGCAGGTCGCGCGGGTCGAGACGACGGCGACGCGTAACGAGGGCGAGGCGCTGCTGCTCGAAAACAACTTCATCAAGTCGCACCAGCCGCGCTACAACATCCTCTATCGCGACGACAAGAGCTACCCCTACGTTTGCATCACCGGAGAGCGCTTCCCGCAGCTGCGCTTTCACCGGGGCAAGCTCGAGAAGCCGCATCGCTACTTCGGGCCGTTCCCGAGCGCCGGCGCGGTGCGCGACGGGATCGCGGAGCTGCAGAAGGTGTTCCAGCTGCGCACCTGCGAGCCGACGGTGTTCGCGAACCGCTCGCGTCCCTGCATGCTGCACCAGATCGAGCGTTGCACCGCTCCCTGCGTCGGCCTGATCGACGAGGGCGCCTACCGCGAGGACGTGCAGAACGCGGTGCTCTTCCTCCAAGGCAAGGCGAGCGAGGTGCTCGAGCGGCTGCAGCGCAGGATGGAGGAGGCGTCGAGCGCGCTCGCTTTCGAGGAGGCCGCGCGCGTGCGCGACAAGATCACTCGGCTCAACCGGCTGCAGTCGCGGCAGTTCGTCGAGAGCGCCACCGCGGGCGACATCGACGTCGTGGGCGCCGCGGCGGAGCGCGGCCTCACCGCGGTGAACCTGGTGATGATCCGCGGCGGGCGCCACATCGGCGACCGCAGCTTCTTCCCGCAGCACGCCGAGGGCGCCTCGGCGGCCGAGATCGTGCCGGCGTTCCTCATGCAGCACTATCTCGAGCGGCCGGCGCCGCCGACGATCATAGCGCAGGGAGCGTCCGACAGCGAAGTGCTAGCCGAGGTGCTGTCGGCGCAATCGAGCCGGAAAGTCGAGATCGTCACCAACCCGGGAGGCGAGCGGCGCGTGTGGACGACGATGGCGGCGCAGAACGCGGAGCTCGCGATCCAGCAGCGCCTCGCGCAGAAGGCGACGCAGGACGAGCGCCTCGGGGCGCTGCAGGAAGGTCTCGGCTTGCCGTCGACGGTGCAGCGAATCGAATGCTTCGACGTCTCGCACACGATGGGCGAGGCGGCCGTCGCCAGCTGCGTGATCTTCGACCGGCTCGCGATGCAGACCGGAGAATATCGCCGCTTCAACGTGAAGCCGGCGACCGGGGGCGACGACTACGCCGCGCTCCGGGAGGCGCTCACCCGGCGCGTCGCGCGGATCGTCGCCGGCGAGTATCCGGCACCCGACCTGCTGGTGATCGACGGCGGCAAGGGGCAGGTCGCCGTCGCGGCGGAAGTGCTGGCGGAGCAGGGCCTGCACGCGACGCACCTCGTCGGCATCGCCAAGGGCCCGGAGCGCAAGCCCGGGCTCGAGGAGATCGTCTTTCCCGACCGCGAAGAGCCGCTGCGCCTCCCCGCGGACCATCCGGGCCTGCACCTGCTGCAGCAGATTCGCGACGAGGCGCACCGCTTCGCGATCCAGGGCCACCGCGCCCGGCGGGGCAAGGCGCGCACGACCTCCTCGCTGCAGGAGATCGGCGGAATCGGCTCGAAGCGGCGCCAGGCGCTGCTTTCCCACTTCGGCGGCCTCAAGGGCGTGCAGGCGGCCAGCATCGACGATCTCGCCCGCGTGCCGGGCATCAGCCGCGCGCTCGCCGAGCGCATCTTCGCGTCGCTACACTAGGTGCAAGGTTGGTGCCGCATTTCCGACGTAGAATAACGGCCCATTCGTGCGGAGGACCGGGCGGGTTTCGTCCGGCGCACAGCGAAGGTCGAAACCCCGGAGGCGGCCGGCCCCGGGAAGCGTGATGTATTTCAATTTCCCCATCGCCCTCACCTGGCTGCGGATCATCCTGATCCCGCTGTTCGTCGGCGTGTACTATCTCCCCGATTGGTGGCTTTCGATGTTCGCGAAGAACTGGACCGCCATGTCGATCTTCGCGATCGCGGCGATCACCGACTGGGCCGACGGCTGGTTCGCGCGGCGCTGGGGACAGACCTCCGCCTTCGGCGCGTTCCTCGATCCGGTCGCCGACAAGCTGATCGTCATGGCGGCGCTGATCGTTCTGGTCTGGCTCGGACGCGCGGACGCGTGGCTGTGCATGATCATCATCGGGCGCGAGATCGCGATCTCGGCGCTGCGCGAGTGGATGGCGCAACTCGGCAAGTCGAGGAGCGTCGCGGTGGCGTTCGTGGGCAAGGTGAAGACCGTGGCGCAGATCACCGCGATCATCGCGCTGCTGCTCGACACCGCGTTCCTGCCGCGCTTCACGCCGATCCTGGGCACGATCGCGCTGTGGGTCGCGGCGATCCTCACGCTGTGGTCGATGCTGCATTACCTGCGTCTCGCCGCGCCGCATCTCAAGGCGGGAATGACGACGCCCTTCGAGCACACGTCCATTCGCATTGACCCGGCCGAGTCGGAAAAGATAAAATAGCCGGCTGTTTTGCTCCTGCACCAGATCCCCGATAGCTCAGTTGGTAGAGCGACGGACTGTTAATCCGCAGGTCCCAGGTTCGAGCCCTGGTCGGGGAGCCAAATCGTCAACAACTTACAGCGGGTTGCGGCCGAGTTGGGTCTATTTTTCGATCGATTTGGGTCTATTCCGCGAGTCAGAAACTGCCACCGGCCGCACGCGTAGGAGGTACCAGTGAACCGCGACACGGTGAGCGTTACGCTAAGCCCGCAGGACGATTGTTTCGTCATTTCCGTGGACGGGACCACAATCCGCGTTTCTCCCCGCCAATTTCAAAATCTGCTTGAGGAGTCTATCGCCGCCGCAGCACAACACATCGATGCTCACGAGCGAGAGAAAGGTAAGAAGTCGAAGGCCAAGAACGTACCTGTTGAGGCGATTCGATCAACAGCGATGGGTGCCAGCGCAGATCTCGGCGCGACCCAAATCGTGACCAGAATCGAAATAGGGCCGCTAGCTCTGCACTTCGCGGCGCCGAGAAACGTCGTGATCGAATACTGCGCGGAGGTGATGGGGATACTCCAGGCGGCAGGCATCGGTCCGCCAAGCGCACCGATGCAATAAAGTCCGATCGAGCAGGCACGGCCTCGTTTACTTCACCTCAGCGACTATCGGCCGCTCATTCGGGCGCACGCGTTCCGGCACCAGCTCCTTAAGGTAGATCTCGGTCGTTTTCACGCTCTTGTGACCGAGCAAGTGCTGCAACTCACGCAGTGGGCGGCCGGCGCGATACTCGTCCGTTGCACCCTTCGCGCGAAGATCGCGCAGACCGAAGTCCTGCACGTTGGCCTTTTCTGGGCCGCAGTAGCGCCGGAACATCGCGCCGATACCGTCGCGCGTGTAGGGCTTGCCGTCGCGGCGATGAACGAATGTTTCGCGAATCACGGGCTGCGCAAGGAATTCGTCGATGAGTCTCTCGAGCTCCCCAATGACTTCGATCTCTATCGGAACGCCGGTCTTCCCGCGCTGAAAGCGCAGCGCACGCTTACCGTCTGGTAGGCGAATGAGATTGCGCGGTCCAAGCGCCAGCACGTCGGCTGGAAGCGCAAGTGTGCGCACAGCAAGGGCCATGGCGAGTCGCACGGACGCGCCGGCGATCTCCCACACCTTTAGGTACTCTGCATCCGAGATGAGCCGCATACGGCGCTCTCGGGACGGCCTGGCGACCTCGCGACACACGTTCGTGCCGACACGCCCGGACTCGACGGCGTACGATAGGGCGGCCGAGAGACAGGCGAGTTCGTTCCGCACGTGCGATCGCGCATCCTGCGCCCGTTCATCTCGATAATCGACTACATGCCGCGGCTGAAGGGCGGAGAGTGGAATGTGGCCGAGCCCCGTCTTCAGGATTTCGGCGTCGCGCTTGTAGTCGCGCGCCGTGCGCTCCGAGAGCTGCCGCGCCTTCACGCGTCCCGGGCAAACCGTAGCGACGAAGAGATTCAGCAACCAACCGACCGTGCCGACCGGTTGCGATCCATCCTGACGCCACGCGCCGTAACCGGCGAGAGCAGCGGCGTAGTCGGTTCCGAAGTAGCGCCACGGCCCGTTGAGGAGCCGAGCGCGATACTGCTTGCCGTGCCGGTATAGACCGGGCGGGAGCGGGCGACTCGGATCAGTGCGCTGACGACGTCGCCCCATGCTTTCGCATCCCCTCCAGGTTGACTTCGAATACCGATGCCGATTCGCCCACGGATTCCGCGCCAAGTGCACGCTCTGCGGCGACTCGTAGCACCAAGAGCACGCCGTCGGTCGGGTGCGCGCGGAATGGTACCCCAAGCTGGCGCAGAACGCGCGCCTGGGCTCCCGGGCGGTTGCGACGGGTCAGCGCGACGAGTTCGGCCTCGGTCAAAAACATCGTAGACCGTTCAGTAGGGCGGAGCGCTCCTCGGCTGCTACGATGGAAAGCGCGACCCTTCCATCGCGAACCGAGGAGCGACCCATGAGCGATACGACGCCGTCCCTACCTTCATATACCGTCGACGTCCACAAGGGAAGGGAGAGCGCAACAGTCATGCTCAGCGGGTCGCCAGAGTTCACGACCGCGCAGTTGTCTGAGCTCATCGCCGTGATGGCAAAGGTTCGCGCGCAAATGCTACCCATGGTTCCCGCCGAGTCGGGGCAACAGTTCCACTTCGAGATTAATCCGCCTCTCACGGTTATTGCGTGCGTGGCTGGAGGGGCGATTCTCGGCATCCGGCATCCGGGATATGGCTGGATCTACGCGCAACTCCCACACGACGAGGTTCAGCGGATTGCGGATTACCTCCGAAAAGTGTCGGTAGCCCCACCTCCATCTCCAAAATCGAAGACTCAGACGAACTGACGTTGTCGACCGCTTCGGCGTCGACGCCGCTCAAGGTGCCGCTACTGACGAACGCTGTGATCAATCCGACTTCTCCATTGGCAACGCGCGTGGCGAACCACCTGTGACGGCTACGGCAATCTTGAAGCTCTGCTTCGGTCAGAAGACCGTCGCTCACAGCACGAGTGAGCGGCGTCATGCATCCGCGCCGTAGGACTTCGTCTGCTGTGTCGCGTAAACGGGCCGCGCCGCCTCAGTAGCGCTCGCGAGCAGGAACAGCACCAGGCTATCGGCGCGCATTTGGAGTGCCTTTGCCTTTCGCGTCGCGCTCGGCATTGAGCTCGGCGAGCCGCTTCTCGACGTGGTACTTGGTACCCTCGATATGCGCTATGACGTCGGGGAAGTCGGCCATCTTCTGCTTCTCCCGCTCGATGTTCCGATGGAGGAT
>DATJVX010000068.1:0-38223 GCA_035501595.1 Casimicrobiaceae bacterium
CTGTAGCTTTCATGGCTACGACTGTAGCTTAGAAAGCTACGATACGAAAGACCACGAGAACGTACTGCGCGCGAACCGGGTATCTTCGGCCGGCGTCGCCCAGTCGGCTTCTGTCAGCCCGGGTCCGCGCGCGCGGACGGAGGCTGAGGTTCCCGAGGAGCACGTCTTCGTTGAATCGACCTCGCGCATCCGGACGCCTCGATGGTTACCGTGAAGGTCGGCGCATTGCGACAGAGTCGTCGTTGGATATACAATGGATCATCGTATATCCTGATGAGTACGAACTATGCAAGTCGCAAAATGGGGTAACAGCCTGGCCGTCCGCCTGCCTGCAGCTGTCGTGGAGGCGCTATCGCTAAGAGAGGGGGACGAAATCGAGATTCAGGTCGCCGGCGCACGCGTGTTCGAGGTGAAGAAGCGCCCCGGATCGCGTGAGCTTCTCGCTAGGCTGAGAAAGTTCCGCGGCCGGCTTCCTGCCGGCTTCAGGTTTGACCGCCTGGAAGCGAATCGGCGCTGAAGGCGACTATCGATGAAGCCGTCGGCCCGCTTCATCGACACGAATGTCCTTCTCTATCTCCTTTCCGCCGATGAAGCCAGGGCGGATCGCGCCGAGGCAACCCTGGCCGGCAGTGGCATAGTTAGCGTGCAAGTGCTCAACGAATTCGCTTCCGTAGCATCGCGCAAGCTGGGTATGTCGATCGGCGAAATCCGCGAGACATTGACGACAGTTCGCGCCGTATGCAGCGTGGTACCGCTCAGCGAGGAAACGCACGACCTGGGCTTGCAGATCGTAGAGAAGTACGGCATGTCCATCTACGATGCGATGGTGGTGGCCGCGGCGCTCCTTGCGGGATGTGACGAGCTGCTCTCGGAGGACTTGCAGGACGGGCAGATTATTGAACGTCGGCTTCGGATTCGAAATCCCTTCTCTGGTTCGACAGATGGATAAGCGGGATTTCGATCAGTTGGTGAAAGGGTTTGCGCGAGCTGAGGCGCCACATGGCGGGAAGTCCGTGCGAGGGGCGCGAGTGACGGAGCTGGCGCGGCCCAATATCAGAGCGATTCGCGAGGCGAGCCGTGGCAAGAAATCTTGATGAAGTGATCGCGAGTCTTCCCGTGGAGCGGCGCGCCAACGTCGAACGGCGTGCGCGTGAGCTGGCATCGTCCACTAAATCTTCGCCGCGTGCGAAGAAGAAAGCGGACGGCGAAACGGCGATCGCGAGCCACGCAGCGTCAGTAGCATCGGCATAGCCAAACCGGACGATAATCAAAATCTATCAACCGCCGATACTTGCCTAGTCAATTGTGGCAAATCTTGTGGCAAATAATCGGATTTGAACGGTCTCCAGAGCACTTTTAGCCCCGCGTTTCAGAGGGAAGCCCGGTTCGCTCACGGGTTCGAATCCCGCCCTCTCCGCCATTGCTCTGCATCATGGGGCTCGAGCCCGCGACGCGCGCACGATCCTGGTTGCCGGGCGCGACAGCCCGTATCTGCGCGGCCGTGAGCTATGCGACGTGCACAAGCGCGTGCAGATCGTGTTCCAGGACCCATACTCGAGTCTCAACCCGCGGCGCACGATCGCCAAGACGATCGCCGATCCGCTGCGTCTCTACGCCATGGGCGAACGCAGCGGGCGGCGGGCGCGCGTCGAGCCGCAGGTGCTGATCTGCGACGAGCCCGTGTCCGCTCTCGATGTCTCGGTCCAGGCCCAGGTGATCAACCTGCTCAAGCGGCTGCAGCGCGAGCTCGGCATCGCCTACCCCTTCATCTCGCACAACCTCGGGCTGGTCCAGCAGATCGCCGATCGCATCTCCGTGATGTATCTCGGCCGCATCGTGGAGCTCGCCGAAGGCGCGGCGATGCGCAAGCAGGCGATGCATCCGTATACCCAGGCGCTGTTCTCCGCGATGCCGGTCGCCGATCCGGATGCGACGGCTCGCGGCAGGCGCCGCGTCGTTCTTTCCGGCGAGGTCCCCAGCGCGATCGATCTGCCGACGGGCTGCGCGTTTGCGCCCCGCTGCCGCTATCGGCAGGAGATCTGCGATCGCGAGCCGCTGCCGTTCAAAGAGATCGAAGGACGCCGGGTGCGCTGCCACTTCACCGGCAAGTTGCCGATCGGTGCGGTGCCGCGGCGTGGTCGCCCTCGAGTCGAATCCAATCCCCATCTTCACGGCACCGACTCCACGTTCACGCCCTTGATCTTCCAGCCTGAATGGCCTTCGAACGTACGCACCGGGTGGCTGGCGCGTAGAATCAACAGAAGGAGGGCCGTCGCGATGCTGCCCGATCTGGTTTCGCTAGCACTCTTCTTGCGGGCGGTCGAGACAAAGAGCCTTTCCAAGGCGGCCACGCAATCGCACATCGCGCTGGCAGCCGCGAGCCGGCGCATCGCGCTGCTCGAACACCGGTACGGCGTGCGGCTGCTCTATCGCTCATCGCAGGGCGTCGAACCCACGCCTGCCGGCGTGGCGCTGGCCTTGCACGCGCGGCGCATGATCGAGGAGGCGGAACGACTCCGCGCCGATCTCGCGGACTACGCGAAGGGCGTGAAGGGACACATTCGCATCAAGGCGAATACATCAGCCATCACCCAGTATCTGCCGCAAGACCTGGCTCGGTTCGCCGCGAAGTATCCCGATGTCAGGTTGGAGCTCGAGGAATGCCGCAGCTTCGAGGTCGTCCAGGCGCTGCGTGAAGGGCGCGCCGACATCGGCGTCGTGATGGACGGGGTCGGCGTCGAGGGTCTGGTCAGCTACGAGTATCGACATGATCGGCTGGTCGCCGTGGTGCCGCGGGGACACGAGTTGCGCGCACGCCAGGCAAGCTTCGCGCAGATGCTGAAATACGATCTGGTAGCGCTGGAAGGCTCTGCCGCGATGATGCGGCTGCTCGGAGACGCGGCGATCGGCGTAGGCCAGCCACTGCGTCTGCGGGTACAGGTGAAGAGCTTCGAGGCCGTGTGCAAGCTCGTGCAGGCCGGCATGGGCATCGGCGTGCTCCCAGAGGCGGCCGCGCTGGATTTCGCGCCGGTGATGAAGCTGCGGCTCGTTCGCATCGCGGAGGCATGGGCGCAGCGGCGCATGCACGTCTGCGTGCGCGACCTCGAGGGATTGCCCGCCGTCGGCCGCAAACTGGTCGAGCAGATGGTCGACCCGGAGGGCCTTCGCAATAAGCGAAGCCCGGGGTGACCAGATTCTAATTCCGCGCGCCCCGTCCGCCGCTACACTTCGCCCCAAACCCCGCGCCTGCAAGGATCGTCGATGACCCAAATGTTCATCAGTGGCCGCTGGACCGAGGCTGCCAGCGGCGAAACCATCCCCGTCGTCTCGCCGGTCGACGGCAAAACCTTCGAGTCGATCGCCCGCGGGCGAGACGTGGACATCGACGCCGCAGTGAAGGCGGCGGAGCGCGCCCTTGCCGGCTCATGGGGACGCATGAGCGCAACCGAGCGCGGCCGGATTCTCACGAAGCTCGCGGGAAAGATCGAGGCGAGCACGGAAGAGCTGGCGCGCCTCGAAGCGCGCGATACCGGCAAGCCGCTCACCACGGCGCGCAACGACATCCAGGTGCTGGCGCGCTACTTCGAGTTCTACGGCGGAGCGGCCGACAAGATTCACGGGCAGCTCATTCCATTCATGAACGGCTACACGGTGTCGCTGCTGCGGGAGCCGCACGGAGTGACCGGGCACATCATTCCCTGGAATTATCCGGCCCAGATGCTCGGCCGGACGCTCGCGCCAGCTCTCGCGATGGGCAACGCGACCGTGCTCAAGCCCGCGGAGGATGCTTGCCTTTCGACGCTGCAGGTGGCGCGACTGGCAGCCGAAGCCGGCATGCCCGAGGGCGCGATCAATATCGTGACCGGCTACGGCCACGAGGCCGGCGCCGCGCTCGCCGGCCACCGCGGCATCAATTTCGTGACCTTCACCGGATCCAACGACGTCGGCACGCTGGTCCAGCAGGCCGCCGCCCGGAATGCGGTGAAGTGCGTGCTGGAACTCGGGGGCAAGTCGCCGCAGATCGTCTTCGCGGATGCCGATGTCGAACGCGCGATCCCGATCATCGTCAAGGCGATCATCCAGAATACCGGCCAGACCTGCACGGCCGGAAGCCGCCTTCTGGTCGAGCGGCGGATCTATCGCGAGTTCGCGGCGAAGCTCGCGGAGACATTCGCGGCGGTGCGCGTCGGAACGCCGGACATGGACTTCGACTGCGGCCCCGTGATCAATCGCGCCCAGTACGAGCGGGTCAATGGAATGATCGAGGCCGCGAAGCGCGACGGCTCGCGGGTGCTGTCCGAGGGGCAGCTCGCCTCGGGATTGCCCGCCGGCGGCTATTTCGTGCGTCCGGTGCTCTTCGGCGACGTGCCCCGCGACAGCGCGCTCGCACAGCAGGAGGTCTTCGGCCCGGTGCTCGGAGCCTTCACGTTCGAGGACGAAGCCGACGCGATCGCGCTCGCGAACAGCACCGACTACGGGCTGCTCGCCGCCGTGTGGACCGAGAACGGCGGGCGACAGCAGCGGGTCGCCAAGGCTGTCCGCTGCGGCCAGGTGTTCGTCAACTGCTACGGCGCCGGAGGCGGCGTGGAGCTGCCTTTCGGGGGCGTCAAGAAGAGCGGGCACGGACGCGAGAAAGGCTTCCTCGCGCTGGAGGAGATGAGCACCACGAAGACCGTCGTGCAGTACCACGGGTGACCTGATGACGGAAGCCGTCGAGTTCGCTGCGGCGTATCCGCATCCGCGCCCGCTGCCGCAGCGGATCGAAGGCTACGGCGCCATCAGACCGTTCACCGGCGCCTTCGACAATCTCGGCGTCGTAGAAAAAGCTTCCGTGCGGCTCGCGAGTGCCGTGCCCGGGCGCTCGAAAGTCCTGCCCAGCATCCGCGCCGCCATCGAAGCGTGCGAGCTGCGCGACGGCGGGGTGATCTCGTTTCATCATCATCTGCGCAACGGCGACCGGGTGCTCGCCCTGGTGCTGGAAGAGATCGCGCGGGCCGGGCTCCGGGACATCACGATCGCACCCAGCTCGCTTTTTCCCGTCCACGCTCCGCTGGTCCAGCACATCCAGAGCGGTGTGGTCACCGGGATCCATACCGCTTACATGGTCGGTCCGGTCGCCGAGGCGGTCTCGCGCGGCGCACTCAAGCGGCCGGTGACGATGTGCACGCACGGCGGGCGCGCGCGCTCGATCCATTCCGGCGATCTCGCCATCGACGTCGCGTTCCTGGGCGCTCCGACCGCGGACACTTACGGCAACATCAACGGCGCAGAGGGCCCGTCGGCCTGCGGCAGCCTGGGCTACGCGGCCGTCGACGCCGAGTGTGCGCGGCGCGTGGTCGCGATTACCGACAACCTCGTGCCCTATCCGGCCTGCCCGATCGACATCACGCAGGACCATGTCGATTTTGTCGTCGCGATCGACTCGATCGGCGATCCGCGCGGCATCGTCTCGGGAACTACCCGGCCCACCAGCGATCCGATGGGACTCCGGATCGCGAACACCGCGGCCGAGGTGATCGCTGCTTCCGGGCTTCTGGTCGATGGCTTCTCGTTTCAGACCGGGGCCGGCGGGATATCGCTCGCGGTCGCCGCGGCGGTGAAGGAGGCGATGCAGCAGCGCAAGGTGCGCGGCAGCTTCGCCTCGGGCGGCATCACGGGCACGATCGTCGACATGTTCCACGACGGGCTGTTTCGCGCGCTTTTCGACGTGCAGTGCTTCGACCTTTCGGCGGTCGACTCCTATCGCCGCGACGAAGCGCATCTCGGGATGAGCGCGTCGATGTACGCCAATCCGCATAACCGCGGCGCCGTGGTGAACCAGCTCGACGCGATGATCCTCGGCGCGGCGGAGATCGACGTCGATTTCAACGTGAACGTCACCACGGGTACCGACGGCCTCATCATGGGAGGCTCGGGCGGGCACGCGGACACCGCCGCCGGGGCGAAGCTCGCGATCGTCACCACGCGGCTCAACGCGGGCGGCTACGCCAAGGTGGTCGAGCGCGTGACGACCGTGACCACGCCCGGCGAGACCGTCGATGTGCTCGTCACCGAAGCCGGGGTCGCCGTCAACCCCAGGCGCGAGGACCTTCGTGAACGCCTCGTCGCGAGCAACGTGCCGGTCGTGCCGATCGAGGAGCTCAAGGACCTCGCGGCTCGCGACGCTTCGCCTGACGGCGCGCGCGATGAACGTATCGTCGCGGTCGTGGAGTACCGCGACGGCACGGTGATCGACACGGTGCGCGCGGTCGCCTGACTGCGCCTCAGCCGCGAAGAACGGCCCGCAGACGCGCGGCGGCCTGCGGGTCGATCGCGCCGCGGCGCATGCCCAGCGGGATCGTGCGGTCGCAAAGCACGCGATAGAACTCCATCACCTCGGGTCCCAGAGGCGAGAGCGCGGCGACGTGTTTCGCGATCGAGCCGATGTCGCCCCGCGAAACCGGCCCGGGCATGCCGCCCGCGATGCCGGCGGACTCGATCGACGCCAGCGTGCCGCGTGCGAGCGGGAGCAGCGCGCGAACGGCATCCTCCTCGCTCGCGCCCCAGGACTGCCAGATCCTCGAAGCTTCGGCGAAGAGCGCATTGATGAACTGCGAGGTGTAGCCCGCTGCCGCGTGGTAGCGGCCCCGCATGCCCGGCGGCAGCCGATTTACCCGGCATTCGAGGCGATGGGCGATCGCGACGAGCGTGCCGTTCAGCGGCTCAGATGCCTCGATCGTGATCGTGCATCCGGGAAGCGATCGCACGGCGGCGGCCGGATCGCCGAACGTCTGCATCGGATGGAACCCGCCGGTGGCAGCCCCGTCACGGGAGGCGCGCTCGAGAGCGGCCACTTCGGTCACCCCGCTGCAATGCACGGCAGCCATGCCCGGGCGCCAGCGAAGCTCGCTCGCGGTGGCCTCGATCGCCTCATCGGGCGTCGTGACGAAGACGAGGTCGCATGCATCGACGACGCCCTGGCCGTCGTCGACCACGGCACACCCGGCAATCGGCGCGGCGAGCTTTTGCGCATCGGCAGGGACCATGCTTGCGACCGAGGCGACACGCAGCCCTCGCTGGACGAAGCTCCATGCGAGCGCGCTGCCGAGGCGCCCGGCGCCGATGAAACCGATGCGAAGGGTGGCAGGATCCTGCGTAGCGTTGCTCATGCGAGTGACTCTGTCGGTGGAAAAACGGTGGCGATGGCCGCGCTCAGTACCGCGGCGGCCAGGTCCGGTAGCGCTCGAGGCCGGCGACGTCAGGTGTCGCGCCGAGCCCCGCGCCCCGCGGCACCGGCACGCGACCCTCGGTGACCGGAAGCAGCGAACCGACGATCAGCTCGCGGCAGGCGTTCGGATGGCAGTCGTATTCGAGCAGCCCGCTGCCTCCTGCCGCCGCGAGGACATGCAGCGAGGCGAGAATGGAAACGCCGCCGCCGAAGTAGTGCGGACAATAGCGCTTGCCTGCTTTGACCGCGCCGCGGGCCACGCGGATGCTGCCCGTCACGCCGCCCCACTTGGTCACGTCGGGCTGGATCACGCGCAGAGCTCGATCCGCGATCGCGTCGTCGAACTGCGCTCCCTGGAGGTTCTCGCCCCCGGCGATCGCGATCGGCGAAGCATCGGCGAGCGCGCGCCAGGCCTCGATGGGCGCATCGACCCGGATGGGCTCCTCGAACCATTGGAGATCGATGGGCGCTGCGGCGCGTGCGAAGGCGATCGCCGCATCCACGCCCAGCGCCTGGTTCGCGTCGCAAGTGAGCACGGCGGCGGCGCCGAGGGCCTCGCGCATGGCCCGGAGGTTCGAAAGATCGCGATCGGAGTCGAAGCCCGTTTTGAGCTTGAACGCGCGATGCCCTTCGGCGTAACGGTCCGCGGCGAAGCGCTCGGGCTGGTCGGGGTTGATGCCCGTCGCGTACACGGGCACCGTATCGCGGTGCGGGCTGCCGAGCGCCCGGTACAGCGGCAAGCCCTGCCTGCGCGCCGCGAGATCCCAGAGCGCGATGTCGATGCCGGCGATCGCCTGGGCGATCGGGCCCACTTCGCCGGTTTGCAGCACCATCACCTCGAGCTCGGAAGTAAGCTGCTCGAACGCGTCGGCAGGCGTGGCAAGCGCGCGCCCGATCAGTCGCTGACCGATGTCCGCTGCAAGCCGCGCGCGATGTTCCGCGCCGACCGCAGGCCAGTTGCACCATGCCTCGCCCCAGCCCTCGCTGCCGTCGCGGTCCACGACGCGCACGAGCACCATGGGCCGGTCGCGGAACGTTCCGAAGGACACCTTGATCGGGTTGGCGATCGGCACCCGATAAGCGAAGGCCTCGATCGACGCCGGCTGGATTGGATTCGCGTTCGTCATTCCCATGTCGGATGGTCCGCCAAGAAGCGGGGCTCGATCAGCCCCGGGATGTCCGCGGTGGTCGCGAACAGTGCGCCGGCCTGCGGCTGCTTCGCAAGCTCCTCGGCCGACATCTGCTGGCTCGCGGTCGTGATGTAGAGCGTGCGCAGGTCCGGGCCGCCGAACGCGCAGCAAGTGGGCCTATGCGTCGGCAGCTCGATCACGCGGTCGATGCGTCCGTCGGGCGAGTAGCGCACGACGCGCCAGCCGTTGAATTCCGCGTTCCACACGCAACCTTCCGCGTCCACGGTCGAGCCGTCGGGAAACGCGGGCGCGCGGGTGGTCGCGAACACGCGCTTCCCGCTCGCGGTTCCGGAGTCGGGGTCGAAGTCGTAGGCGAAGATCGTATAGAGAAGAGAGTCGGCGAAGTACATCGTCCGCCCGTCGGGGCTCCACGCGAGGCTGTTGGGGATCGAGATGCCGGAATCGACCGTGACGAACCGGCCGCGTCCGTCGACCCGGTACAACACGCCTTCCGGGGCGCGTGTCACGTTGTGCATCGTTCCCACCCAGAAGCGTCCCTGCCGGTCGCACCGCCCGTCGTTGAAGCGATGTCCCGGTATGCGGGTGGGCGCGGCGGCGAAGGTCTCCAGCGCCTGCGTCGCAGGGTCGAACAGCGCAAGGCCCTCGGGAAGCGCGACGAGCAGCCGGCCGTCGGCGCACAGCGCGATCGATCCGACAAGATCGGGCACGGGCCAGGTATCCACGCGCGCGCTGGCGTAATCGAGACGGCGGATCGCCGGCCGGCGGACATCGACCCAGTACAGCGCCTGGTCGACCTCGCTCCACAAAGGACTTTCGCCCAGGATGTCGATCTGCCCGCCGATACGCTCGAGCGAGGTCATCGGGGGGAACGGGGACGGACCGCGCTCTCTCCGATGGCGGGCAAGCCGCGGCTGCCGCGGAAATCGAAAAGGGCCACGTGTCTCGGAGAACGGCTGGGATGAGGGTCGCCGGATTTTCGCCGGCTTGGCGCGGGGTGGGGTATTGGAATTTCGGCAAGTACGCCTTCGTCGCGAGCGAAGGCGGCGCGATCCGCATCGGCGGTTGTGCTCCGAGGGCGCTGGCACTTGCCGGGTCTTCGCGGAATGCGAAGGCGTGATTGCCCAAATTCCAATTCCGACCGCAGGTTCTCCCGACGTAGCATCCTGATCGTCAGAAAGAGGTCGCAGCGAGGCGCGGGTGCATAGCAGTCGGCCGATCGCTCGCGAATGAATGCCGGGGGCGCTCGCCGAGGAGCGCCGAGGAGGAGTGCTAGATGTTCGATTCATTGTCGCCCGCGAAGCTGTTTTCGCTTCAGGGCAAGGTCGCGCTGATCACCGGCGGCGCGGGGGGAATCGCTTCGGGGCTGTCGCGCGGATTTGCCGCGGCGGGCGCGCGGCTCATCCTCGCCGACCGCAGCGACGCGGTCGCCACGCGCGTCGAAGAGCTGCAGGGCGCAGGCGCCGACGCGACGGCGCTCCAGTTCGACATCACCGACTCGGCTGCGGTCGAGGGCGCGTTCACCGACATCGCGCGACGCTTCGGCCGGCTCGACGTGCTGGTGAACAACGCCGCGATCATCGTGCGCAAGCCGTTCCTGGAGCTCACCACGGAAGACTGGAAGCGCGTGATCGACATCGATCTCACGGCGTGCTTCACGGTCGCGCAGCAAGCAGCGCGGATGATGGTCGCCCAGCGCGCGGGCCGCATCATCAATCTGAGTTCCATCATGAACCACGTGTCGCGGCCGAATTTGGTCCCGTACGTGACGTCGAAGGGAGGGCTCGCCGCATTCACGCGCGCTCTCGCGGCCGATCTCGGAGGGACGGGCGTCACCGTCAACGCGCTCGCACCCGGCTACACGGCGACCGAGTTCTCGCAGGCGGGCAACAAGGAGTTCCACGACTTCATTCGCGACTGGACGCCCGCGCGCCGCTGGGGGACGCCAGACGACATGGTGGGTGCGGCGGTGCTGCTTGCCTCGGACGCCGGCGCCTACATCAATGGCACGGTGCTGTATGTCGACGGCGGGTTCCTCGCCGTGACGCGCTGACGCTACTTCACGCCATGAGCAGCATGCCCAACCCGGACGATGCGACGCCGCTGACCGCGGGCTCGCCGCTGTCGGCCTCGCTCGACGAAGCGGAAGGCGTCCCGCCCGCCGCTGCGGACACCGCCGCGCCTGCCGACGTCCGCATTCGCCTCGCGCACCGCCGCTGGTTCATCGCGCTGCGCTCGTTCGCCGCGTTCATCGCCGTCTGGTATCTCATGTTCCTGTGGAACGGCAACCCGATCCAGTTACCTTCGCCGCTGCGGGTGGCCAACGCCATCTGGCAGCTCGCGATCGACGGCGAGCTCTTCGAGCACGCGGGGATCAGCACATCGCGACTCGTCGTCGCGCTCATCGTCGCCACGGTGGTCGCCGTGCCGCTCGGCTTCGCGATGGGCCTTTACCGCACGGCCGACAAGCTGATCGATCCGATGGTGGAGCTCCTGCGGCCGATCTCCGGTATCGCCTGGATTCCACTCGCGCTGTTCATTTTCGGCGTCGGCAACGTGCTGCCCGTGTTCATCATGGTCTACGTCGCGTTCTTTCCGCTGCTGCTCAACACGGTCTCCGGCGTGCGCAATGTCGACCCGCGTCTGGTCAGCGCGGCGCGCACGATGGGCGTGCATGGCTGGCCGTTGATGCGGCAGGTCATCGTGCCCGGGGCGCTGCCCACGATCATGGTCGGCTTCCGGCTTGCGTTCGCCGGTGCGTGGGCCGCGGTGATCGCCGCCGAGCTGATCGGCGCGCCGAGCGGTCTCGGATTCGCCATCGAGTGGTACCGCCAGCTCCTGATGAGCCCGAAGGTGTTCGGTTTCATCGCGATCATCGGCGTGGTCGGCTATCTGTGCGACCTCGCGCTGCGCGCGTTGCAGCGACGGCTCACGCCGTGGGCCGAAGGGACGGGATTGTCGTGACCACGGATGCAGCACCGGCCGCGCTTTCCGGCGCACGCTGGACGGGCTTCCTGCAGGCGATGCTCCTGCCGGTCGTATTCGTCGTGGCGTGGCAGTTGCTCGCCCTGACGTTTCCCCCGGAGTCGCCGGCGCCTTCGCCCGCGCACGTGGTCAGGACTTTCGTCGACCTCGTGACCACCGGCGGATTGGTGCAGGCCACCGCGCAGAGCCTCGGCCGTGTGGTGATCGGCTTCCTGTTCGCATTGATCTCGGGCGTGGCGCTCGGCGCGCTCATGGGCTCGAGCGAGCGCGTCAAGGACAACCTCGATCCGATCATCGAATCGTTCCGCCCGATCGCTCCGATGGCGCTGCTGCCGATGGCCATTCTCTGGTTCGGCACGGGCACGGCGCCTTCGCTGTTCATCGTCGCCTACGCCGCGTTCTTCCCCTTGCTGCTCAATACGATCCACGCGGTGAGCAGGGTCGACCGCAAGCTCGTGCTCGCCGGCATGACGATGGGCATCCCGCGCTCGACGATCCTGAGCCGCATCATCCTGCCCGCGGCGCTGCCGGGCGTGCTTCTCGGCGCCCGTCTTGCGATGGGTGTGGCGTGGACCGCGATCATCGCCGCCGAGCTCGCCGTCGGCGCCAAGTCGGGCGTGGGCGGCACATCGGGCGGCATCGGCCAGATGATGTTCGTGTTCTACGCGTACAGCGTCGACTTGAACGGGATCGTGGTGTGCATGATCGTCGTCGGGGTCGTCGCGCTCCTGATCGATCGCCTGTTCCGCTTCGCCGAGCATCGCCTGATGCCCTGGAGACATCGATGAAGACAGCACCTGCCACGCCCAAGCTCAAGCTCACCAACGTCTCGAAGCAGTTCGTGGCGCCGTTGACGGGCCATCGCACGCTCGCCGTCACGGGCGTCGACCTCGAGATCAACGCCGGCGAGTTCGTATGCGTCGTCGGGCCCTCCGGCTGCGGCAAGTCGACGGTGCTCAATCTGATCGCGGGACTCGACACGCCGACGACGGGAACGATCGAAATGGACGGCGCTCCGATCCGCGGTCCGGGTGCCGAGCGCGGCGTCATGTTCCAGGACTACGCGCTGATGCCTTGGCAGACCGTGCGCGACAACGTCGGCTTCGGACTGCGCCACGGAACTCCCGGGAGGAACTTCTCGCCCGACGAGCGCGAGGCGCGCATCAGCGAGCACGTCGAGCTCGTCGGCCTCAAGCGCGCGGAGAAGAAGTACCCGCATCAGCTCTCGGGCGGAATGCGCCAGCGCGTGGCCCTCGCGCGCCTGCTCGCGAACGGCCCCGACGTCCTGCTGATGGACGAGCCGCTGGGCGCGCTGGACGCACAGACGCGGTTGATTCTGCAGGTCGAGCTGCTTCGTATCTGGGGCGAGACGTTGCCGCGCGAGAAGCGCAAGACCGTCATCTTCATTACGCACGAGATCAGTGAAGCGGTGTTCCTCGCCGACCGCGTCGTCGTAATGAGCAACAACCCCGGGAGCGTGAAGTCGGTGGTCCCGATCGACCTGCCGCGACCGCGCGCCGAGGCCGTGCGCTCGCATCCGGTGGCGGAGCAGATCTGGGGAATGATCAAGGACGAGGCTTACCGGGCAATCGCATGACTTCGAGCCGTCGCGCGCCGGCCCGGTCTCACGGGTCGATCGCGGCGAGCAACGATGGACGATCCCTACGAGGCGGGAATACCTATGACCAAACGGAGAAATTCATGAGCGACATTTCCAATGGCGGTTTCGACGAGATGCGCCGCCGCATCGTTCTGGGCGGCATCGCCGGCACCGCCGTTGCGGGCGCCAGCCTGCTCGGTGCGCCCTACATCGCACGGGCGCAGGGCGCAAAGCAGGCGGTCAAGGTTTCCGTTGGCCGCATTCCCTGGGCCGCCGGCAACTCGCCGGTCACGCAGCACATGATCAACAACAAGCTCTTCGAGAAGCGCGCCGCCGAGTTCGGGTACGACGTGACCATCGACTGGCGCGACTACCCGACCGCGATGCCGATGGTCGAGGCGATCGTCGGATCCAACCTGGACATCGGCATGTGGGGCAACACGCCGATCATCCGCTCGATCGCGGCGGGCCTGCCGATCAGCCTGATGGCGGTCGGCGAAGGGCACCTGCGCTTCCTGATCGCCACCCGCAAGGGCTCGCCGATTCGCACGCTCCAGGACCTGAAGGGCAAGACGGTCGGCGTGCAGCTCGGCGGCGATCCCTACAACGCGCTCACCGCCATGCTGCGTTACGAGCTTGGCAGCCCGGACGTCAAGGCGCACAACATCAAGCTGATCAACACGACCACGCAGGCGATGTCGGCGACCGTGCCCGCGGGCATGGATGCCTCCTGCTGCATCTACCCCGCGTTTCTCGCGGCGCAGAGCACCGGGACCGTCGGAATCATGAACTCCTTCGGCTACACCGAGGACTATTACGACGGACCGCTCGGGAAAGGCGCCGGGCACATGCTTCCGTCGGTGAAGAAGGCCGCTTTCTACCCAGATGGCTACTACCTCCACCGCTCGTTCTGGATTGTCAACAACGCGCTGCTTGACAAGCACCCGAACCTCGCGGTGGCGTACCTCATGGCGCAGCAGGAAGCCGTCGTCGCGCTGACCGCGATGGATCCGGGCAAAGTCTCGCAGCTCGTCAAGGACTACTGGAAGCTCGACGCCGAGCAGGGCGCGAAGGCCGTCAAGGACGAGGTGCTGTTCATCCGCGGCTGGTCGTGGGCCACCGAGAGCGACGCGCGCGCGGTGCTCGAGACGTCGAAGTACCTCGTGGACAGCAAGGTCATCGAGCAGCCCCTGACCTGGAAGCAGGTGAAGGGCGCCTTCGAGCGAACGGCGCCGCTCGCGAAGCAGGCGTACGAGCGCCTCGGATCGAAGCCCGCCGCGGCCGAATTCACGCGCACCGACGCCAAGGATCTGCGCGGCGTTCCGGTCTGGGACATGAGCAAGTGGACGGACAAGACCTGATTGGCGTTGCTGCCCGATCAGTCGCCTCGCTTGAGCACATGAACAAACGTCTTCACGTTTCGCAACCTAACCTTCGATTATCAGAGAGAGAGATCATGAAAGTCGGATTCATCGGTGTCGGCGTCATGGGCGGGCCCATGGCGGCCAACATTCTCAAAAAGGGCCATCAGCTCACCGTCTACGACCTCGACTCGGCCGCGGTCAAGCGATTGACCGACCAGGGCGCGAAAGCTGCGTCATCGCCGAAGGAAGTCGGCGCCGCGAGCGAGATCGTCGTCACGATGCTGCCCGAGCCGCACCACGTCAAGGAAGTGGTTCTCGGCAAGAACGGCGTCGCCGAAGGGTTGAAGCCCGGCGGCGTCGTGATCGACATGAGCACCATCGACCCGTACACCTCGCAGGACGTCGGCGCCGAGCTCAAGAAGAAGGGCATCGACATGGTCGACTCGCCCGTGGGCAAGACGTCCGAGCACGCGGCGAGCGGAACGCTGACGCTGATGGTCGGCGGTGATCCGAAGGTGATCGAGAAGGTGAAGCCCGTTCTCAACTGCATGGGAACGGACACGTACTACTGCGGCGGCCTCGGCATGGGCCATGCGATGAAGATCACGAACAACCTGCTCGCGACGACCATCATGGCCGCCAACACCGAGGCGCTCGCCATCGGCGCGAAGTGCGGGCTGACGCTCGAGCTCATGATGGAAGTGATGAAGACGACGATGGGCAACAACGCGCAGCTCTACGTGGCGATGCCGAAGAAGGCATTCAAGGGCGACGACAGCCCGGGCTTCATGGTCAAGCTGGCGGGCAAGGACGTGCGCCTCGCGGTCGAGCTCGCCCGCAAGCAGGGGTTCGAGCCGTACGTCGGCGCCGGCGCGCAAGCGACGCTGGATCGCGCGGCCAAGATGGGCTACGCCGAGCGCGACACCGCGGTGCTGATGTTCATCCGCGAAAAGGAGCTCGGCATCAAGGTGCGCCCGGCTTCGGGCAGCTGAGGCGATTCGGAGCGCGGCATTCTCAACATCGAACGAGGTCTAGCGCCATGACCGCCTATTTCATCAACGACATGGAAGTTACCGACCCGCAACTGCTGGAGGAATACAAGAAGCTTTCGCCGCAGACGGTCGCGCAATACGGCGGCCGCTTTCTCGCCCGCGGCGGCCGTTGCGAGACCCTGGAAGGCCATTGGGTTCCCAAGCGGCTGGTCATCATCGAATTCCCGAGCCTCGAGCAGGCCAAGGCATGGGCCGACTCGCCCGAGTACGCGCCGGCGAAGCGATTGCGGCACAAGGCTTCCAGGTCCAATATCGTCGTCGTCGAAGGCTCCCCCAAGGCGTAGCGACATGGAAACCACGACTTCCATTAGCGCAGCGGGATCCGGCAACCCCAAGATCTCGTTCGTCGGCGTGCAGAAGCGCTATCCCGGCAAGAGCGGACAAGGCGAGGGAACGCTCGCCCTCGACTCCTTCGATTTCGAACTGGCGCCGGGCGAAATCGTCTCGATCGTCGGGCCGACGGGGTGCGGCAAGTCAACGGCGATGAACGTTCTCGCCGGCTTCGAGCAACCGTCGTCCGGCTCGGTGAGCGTGGACGGGAAGGTGGTGACCGCACCCGGGTCCGATCGCGGCGTGGTGTTTCAGCAGCCTTCGCTCTTTCCCTGGCTGAGCGTGTTGTCCAACGTCGTGCTCGGCGTGAAATGCCGCGGCGTGGCGCCCGAGGACTACGAGCCGCGCGCGTTGCGGCTCCTGGAAGAGGTCGGGCTCAAAGGCTTCGAGCGCCACTATCCGTACCAGCTCTCCGGCGGCATGCAGCAGCGCGTCCAGATCGCCCGGGCACTGATCAATGAGCCGGATATCCTGCTCATGGACGAGCCGTTCGGCGCGCTGGACTATCAAACGCGGCTGCTCATGCAGAAGCTTCTGCTCCGCCTCTGGGCGCACTTCCGGCCGACCATTCTGTTCATCACGCACGATGTCGGCGAAGCGGTCTTCATCTCCGATCGCGTCATCGTGATGACCAAGCGGCCCGGCCGTGTGAAGAAGGCGGTGCACGTGCACGCACCGAAGCCCCGCGATTACGAGTTTCTCGGTTCGCCGGAATTCACCCACCTCGAGCACGAGCTGGTCGTTGCCGTGCAAGGCGAAGTCGAGGGAGAAGCGGCGGTCGCTGGCCATTAGGCAAGAGGAGGAAAGCGATGAAGCCAGATATATGCCGGCGCGCCGCCGCCGTTGCCTGCGCAGCGTTGCTCTGCGGCGCCGCCAGTGCGCAGCCGGCGACCGCGCCTCTCGAATTCAACTACGGCATCCCCACCGCCGATCACGTGACGGTGTTCGTGGCGCAGGACCTGAACCTGTTCGAGAAGGTTGGGCTCAAGCCCAAGTTCTTCTACTTCCAGTCGGGCGCGCCGCTGCTCGCGGGCCTGAAGAGCGAAAGCCTGGACGTCGTCACCGCCGGGCTCGCGCTCACCTTCGCGATCGGGCAGAAGATTCCGCTCAAGTTCATCTTTTGGGAAGCCAACAACGCGGCCGGCGAAGGGCTCGTGGTCGATCCCAAGTCGGGCATCAAATCGTACAAGGACATCGCCAAGGCGAAGACGATCGGCGCGGCGTCGGGCACCTGCGCGCAGGTGTCGCTATACCTGATGGCCAAGAAGATCGGCGTGGACTACGCGAGCCTCAACGTCGTCAACATTCCGGCGCCTCTCTTCCGCAACTCGTTCCTGAGCGCATCGATCGACGCGGGAGTGGCGTGGCCTCCGTACTCGTTGCAGCTGCAGGCGGAAGGATTCCCGATCGCGAGCTTCGACGAAGAGTACACACCTCCCGGCGGCG
The DNA here is from genome assembly GCA_035501595.1 of Casimicrobiaceae bacterium. Lineage (GTDB taxonomy): Bacteria > Pseudomonadota > Gammaproteobacteria > Burkholderiales > Casimicrobiaceae > PALSA-1003. The sequence goes on from DATJVX010000068.1 coordinate 17,133, forward strand.
CATGTCCCGGTCTGACGGCTGCGCGCCCCGCGTTCCTCAAGCAGCATCCCGAGATCGGCGTGAAGCTCCTCCAGGTCGAAGCGCTCGCGCGAGAGGCGATCGAAAAAAACCCGCAGGTAGGCGTCGACGCGTTCGTGAAGCACCTGTCAGTGACGCCCGAGGTGGCCAAGGCGACGCTGGCGCGCGAGTGTTGCGGTCGCGTACCGAGCTTCGCCGACCAGCTCGATCCGAAGTCGCCGTATTCGATGACGGCGAAGGAAGGCGGTCTCGCGGGCAAGCTCCAGCTCGCGAGCGACGTTCTCTATACGACCAAGGCGATTCCCGAGCGCATTCCACTCGCCGACATCCAGGATGCAATCGATCCGACGTATCTGCGTGAATACATGAAAATGTCCGGAAAGTGAGGGCGATATGACCATGCCCAATATCGCAATCGAGTCCGCGGCGAAGTCGGCGGTCAACGAGACGAAAGCGAGGCCTCCGCGCAGGGAGATTCCCGACGTCGCCTACTCGGTAGGCGCCATCGTGCTGCTTCTCGTGGTGTGGTTCGTGCTGTCGCGCTCGAGCTTCATCAAGCCGGGCTATCTCCCCACGCCCGAGGACCTCGGGACGACGTTCGTGGACCTGGTCAAGAACGGCTATCAGGGTCGACCGCTGCTCGAGCACATCGGCATCAGCCTGTTTCGCTCGGTGACGGGGTTCGTCCTCGGCGTGCTGGTCGGCGTTCCGCTCGGCCTGCTCACCGGGTACAGCCGTCGCGCCGGCGCGATGGTCTCCCCGATCATGGCATTCATCCGGCCGATTCCTCCGATCGCCTTCATTCCCATGGCCGTCCTGTATTTCGGGCTGGGCGAGCTCGGCAAGATCGTGTTGATCTTCTTCGTGTCGTTCACGTACGTGCAGGCCAATGCGCAGGCCGGGGCGGCCAATTTTCCGATCGCGTACCGGCGGGCCGCACAGTCGCTCGGACTGACCCGAGCGCAGACGTTCTTCCACATCGTGCTGCCGGGCGCTCTGCCGCAGATCTTTACCGGGCTCAAGGTCGCGCTGGCGTTGAGTTGGGCGGTGGTCGTTGCTGCCGAGCTGGTAGGCGCGCAAAGCGGCCTCGGATTCATGATCTCCGATGCCGCGCTTCTGTTCCGCATTCCCGTCGTCTTTATCGGCATCGCCTTCATAGGCGTCATCGGCTTGCTGCTGAACATGACGCTCAATCTCGCCGAACACCGCATCGTCCATTGGAAAGGGCGCTAACCGTGTCCCTTGGAGAAGCCATGAAACGTCTCGCATCGCTGCTTGCCGCATTGCTCTTGCCGGTCCTGCCGGTCTCGTCCCAGGCGCAAGGCGGCGCGCCGCTGGAGTTCAACTACGGCTACACGACCGCGGATCACATCAATCTGTACGTGGCCCAGGATCTGAACCTGTTCGAGAAGGCGGGGCTGAAGCCCAAGTTCTTCACGTTCCAGTCGGGCGCGCCCATGCTCGCGGCTTTGAAGAGCGAAAGCGTGGACGTCGTCACGACGGGTCTCGGTCTCGCGTTCGCTCTCGGTCAGAACATTCCGGTCAAGATGCTGTTCTGGGTTTCCAACGACTCGCTCGGCGAGGGCTTCGTCGTCGACGCCAAGAGCGGCGTCAAGTCGTTTCAGGATCTCGGCAAGGCACAGAAAATCGGTGCCGCATCGGGAACCTGTGCGCAAATCGCCCTTTATCTCATGGCGAAGAAGGTCGGCGTCGACTTCGGCAAGCTCAACATCGTCAACATCCCGGCGCCGCTGTTCCGCAACTCGTTCATGAGCAATTCGATTGACGCCGGGATCGCCTGGTCGCCGTATTCGTATATGCTCGACGCCGAAGGCTTCAAGGTTGTCAACTGGGACATCGACTACGTGCCGCTCGGCGGCGTGTGTCCGCGTACGACGGCGGTGCGACCGGCGTTCCTGAAGAGTCATCCGGAGATCGGCCCCAAGCTGTTGCAGGTCGACGCCATGGCCTCGGAAGCGATCGCGAAGAATCCGCAGCTCGCCGTGGATGCGCTGGTCAAGCGGCTCGGCCTGACGCCCGCGGTCGCGAAGGCGGCGTACGAGCGTCTCTATCTGCGTCGCCCGACCATCGAACAGCAGCTCGACCCCGCGTCACCCTACACGATGATCGCCAAGGACAAGGGCCTCGCGGCGCAGTATCAGCTCGCGACCCAGGTGCTGTACGAAACCAAGAGCATTCCCGCGCCGGTGCCGATGAGTGTCATTCAGGACGCCATCGATCCCGAGCCGCTCAAGCAATTCGCCGCATCGCGCCGGAAGCCATAAGGCCCTCCTGGACACTTTTCACGAAGGAGACTTCAACCGTGAGCAAGACCTACGTAAAGCGACTCGGCATCCTGCGCAAGAAGGAAGGGACGACCGACCAGCAGTTCCGCGACCACTGGCTCAACGTGCACGCGAAGCTGTGCCTCAAGCTTCCGAAGATGCGCCGTTACGCCGTCAACTTCGTCGATCGGAATCGCTTCCCGAAATTCGGTTACGACGGCTTCTCCGAGCTGTGGTTCGACTCCGAAGCGGATCTCGACGCGGCGCTCAAAAGCCCGGAAGGCAAGACGCTGCTCGCCGATCTGCCCAACCTGACCAACGATATTTATCCGATCATCGCAGTCGAGCATACGATGCTCGGCTAGCCGAGCGAGAGCGAACGCCTGCGCCACGCGGGGGCGTCGCTCTTCGCCGGGCTTTTTTATTTCCTGAGGCTTGAACATGGGACAACTGCAAGGAAAGGTGGCGATCGTCACCGGCGCGGCCGGCGGATTCGGCGAAGGCATCGCCCGTCTGTTCGTGAAAGAGGGCGCGCGCGTCCTCCTGGCCGACCTCGACGGGGCCAAGGCGCAAAAGGTCGCTGCGGAACTGGGTTCCAATGCCAAGGCGCAACAATGCGACGTCAGCAAGGGGGCGGACGTGCGCGCCACCGTGAAGGCATGCATCGACGCGTTTGGCGCGCCGGATATCGTCGTCAACAACGCCGGCACGACCCACCGCAATCAGCCGATGCTCCAGGTTGACGAGGCGACGTTCGACCGCGTGTTCGCCGTCAACGTCAAGTCGATCTACCATATGGCACAGGCTGTCGTGCCGAGCATGCGCGAGCGCAAGGGCGGCGTCATCATCAACGTCGGCTCGACCGCCGGCATTCGCCCGCGGCCCGGGCTCACCTGGTACAACGCTTCGAAAGGGGCCGTGAACCTCATGTCGAAGTCGATGGCCGCGGAGCTCGGCCCCGACAACATCCGGGTGAATTCCATCTGTCCCGTAATGAGCGCCACGGGAATGATCGAGCTCTTCCTCGGTGCGCCGGATACGCCCGAGAACCGCGCGCGGATCACCGCGGGGATCCCTCTTGGACGGATGTCCACATCCGAGGACGTGGCGGCGGCGGCGCTCTATCTGGCGAGCGATGCGGGGAAGTTCATCACGGGGATCGAGCTGCCGGTCGATGGGGGGCGCACGATCTGAGCTGCGGGCGCCTCGCGCGCCGGCCGACATCGTCCGGGAAGTGACCGCGGGAACGTCATGCCAGGCCGTATCGCACGCTCGTATTTGTTCGTACCCGCAAACCGCCCGGAGCGCTTCGACAAGGCACTTGCGGCGGGCGCTGATGCGGTGATCGTCGACCTCGAGGATGCGGTTCCCGACGCCGATAAGGTTCAGGCGAGACGTGCACTGGCGGAATGGCTGTCCCCGGCGAAACGGATCCTGGTTCGCATCAACGATGCGCAGAGTCCGTGGTTCGCCGACGACGTCGCTCTTTGCGCTGCAGCCGGAGTCGAGGGCGTCGTTCTGCCGAAGGCGGAGCGTCCCGATCAGATCGAGCGCGTAGTCGCAAGCATCGGACCCGGGAAGCTCGTGATACCGCTTCTGGAAACGGCGACGGGCGTGTTCGATGCCGTCGCGATCGCTCGAGCGCCACAGGTCCAACGACTCGCGTTCGGTTCGATCGACTTCCAGGTCGATCTCCACATCAAAGGCGATCACGAAGAGCTCCTGTACTTCCGTTCGCAAATCGTCCTGGCATCGCGCGTCGCCGGAGTGCAGCCGCCCATCGATGGCGTCACGACCGCCCTCGACGATCCGCAACAGTTGAGGCTAGAGGCGGCGCGTGCGTCTCGTCTCGGTTTCGGCGGCAAGCTTTGCATCCATCCCAAGCAACTTGCACTGGTCCACGAATGCTTCGGTCCCAGCGCCGACGAAATCGCATGGGCGAGGCGCGTTCTCGACGCTGCCGATGCGGCCAAGGGAGCCGCGGTTGCGTTTGACGGGAAGATGGTCGATCGCCCCGTGATTCTGAAGGCGCAGGAGATTCTGGCGTCCGCGACTCTGCCCCAACGGTAAGGCGCAGCGATGGAAGCATCGATGAGGCGGGTGCTGTTCGGTACCGAGGAACTCATCGTCGAGCCGCTGGAGCTGCGCGCGGGGCCGCTCGAGATGTCTCTGCAGTGCGGCAAGCTCCGGGAAATCCGGGTCGGCGAGGTCGAAATCTGGCATGGCCTCGCATTCGTCTACCGAGACCCTGACTGGGGGACGCCGGGGGCGATCATCGAGCGGCTTGACTCCTCGATCGCGGACGACGCGTTCCACGTCGAATACAGCGCCCGCTTTCCCACCGAACCGACCATCGCGTTCCAGGTGCAAATCGAGGGCACGAACGACGGGCGCATCCGTTTCGAAGCCGAAGCTGTGCCGATCGGCGACGCGCTGACCAACCGGATGGGCCTTTGCCTCCTCCATCCCATGTCCTCGGCCGGGTCGCGCGTGATCGTCGAGCACGTCGACGGCAGGGAAAGCCAATCGACGATGCCGACGCTCATTCCGCCGTGGCCCCCGTTCATGCTGATCCGCGGGATCCGACACGAATACGCGCCCGGCCGCTGGGCGTGCTGCAAGCTCGAAGGAGATCTGTTCGAGCTCGAGGACCAGCGCAACAATTCCGACGCCTCGTTCAAGACCTATAGCCGGTCGAACCTGATGCCGCGGCCCTATCGGCTGCCCGCCGGGATACCGATCAGGCAGTCCGCCGAGCTACGGCTCGAACCACCTCGGCCACGCAGTTCGCCGCGCGCGGTAGCGCCGGTCACGGTAAGTGTCAGCGAAGTAGTGTGCGACCTTCCGAAGACCGGCATCGAAATCGCTGCGAGCGACGCTCGCGTCGGCGAGGTTGCCCGACGCGCGCTGCGGGAGCTGCGTCCCTCGCAGCTGCACCTCGCGTTCCGGGACGACCCTGCTGCGGTCGACTGGAAGGGGGTCGCGGAACTGCTCGCGCTGGCCGGTGCTGAACTCCGGCTCGACGTCGAGGTGAGCGACATCGATCGCGCACCGCACGTGCTGGAAGAGCTGCGGGCGTTGCTGCTCGATGCCGCCATCGTCCCAGACGCGATGGCCATATTCCCGAGTGAGCAGGCGTGCATAGATGCCGCGCGAGAGCGTTTTCCGGAAACGGCCGTCGGGGGGGGAACGCCGCACTTCTTCGTTCAGCTCAGCCGCGCGGAGCGAATCGGGGCCGGCGACTTTCTGACTTTCACCACATCGGCGATCGTCCACGGCACCGAGGAGACGGAAGTGATGCTCACGCTGCAGAGCCTGCCGTCGATGATCGAGACGCTGCGCGCGCGCTGGCCAGATGTGCCAATCCGAGTCGGCCCGAGCACGATCGGTACGCGCAGGAGCCCGCTCGGAAGCCAGCCACCGTCCGACGGCACGCGGCGGCTCACGCTCGCAAAGCGGGATCCGCGCTGTCGAGGTCTGTTCGGCGCAGCGTGGTCTCTGGGATACGTCACGCAGTTCGCGCTGGCTGGGGTGCAGGCGATCAGCCTCTTGAGTCTCACGGGCGATTCGGGGCTTATGAGCGATGGGGAAGGAAGCGCGTTGACGCGGTATCCGAGCTACTTCGTGCTCGCGCGTTTGCACGGACCTGCGCGGATGCGCCGCGTGCTGGTGTCGGACCCCGTACGAATCGTTGCGCTCGCGCTCTCGCGCAACGGTCGGGACGAGCTGTTGCTGGCAAACCTGACGGGGAAGACGGTCGAAGTCGTGCTCGACGATCGGAGCGCGACTGCCCATGTGTCGATCATGGACGCGCAATCCTGGGAGAGCTTCCGTTCCCTTCCCGATCCGTGGGAGGCCACGCGCCACAAGGCATCCACTTCGCGCCATTGGTTGGGGCCGTACGCCGTAATGTCCTGCGCGGCGCCGAGCCAGCTGTAGAGATCGTTGAGTTGTCGTCGAATCTCTCAACCGGCGCAGCCGTTCGCCGGCGGGATCGCCTACGATAGGTCCTAGTACGGAAACGAAGTCCAGCGCGGCCGCTTCGCGCAGCACACCGATGCCCGTCCTCGCTTCGACCGTTTGCACACGGTTTCGAAACTTTGTCACATGAAGCGGCGCCATCACGGCTGCCCGGCGTCGAACGCCTTGTCGGAGGGCGTCTCGCCCGCGTGGTCGTCGCTGGGGGAGACTCAGCCGGCTACGCCGCGTCGGTGCGCCGGACTTCTTCTGCCGGGCGAAGCTCGGCGGCGGAGGTTGACGGAAGGGCCCGTGCCCGCCCGAGGAGCTGAATCACGTCGCTGTGCCTGCAATCCATCAGGAGGAAAACCATGTCACGCACGATCTCCCGCCGTCGATTCACCGCCTCCGCAGGCGGTGTGCTGCTCGGATCAGCCCTGCCGCTGCGCTGGGCCCACGCTGCCGAATTCATGTACAGGTGGGGCACGAACGTGCGGGTGCCGCAGCCCCACCCGCTCAACGTGTAAGGTCGCCAGGCCGGGAGAAGATCAAGCAGGAGACCGACGGCCGCTTCGAGCTTCAGGTGTTACACCCGCGACGGCGCGACGCTGGGCCAGGTTGTCCTTCGCGGCAACACTCTGATGTGGGGTTATCTCGCCAACGACAAGGCGACCGGCGAGGCGTTTCGCTTCGGTTAGTTTCACACCCGCGATCTTCGCGGTCTGGCACCCGGACAACTATATCGAAGAACCTGTTGTAGTCACCCGCAGAAGCAAGCTTGTAGGTACGCTCCCCAGCTGGCGACGGCGATCCGTCACACGGGCTCCTTTAGCCTGCGTGGTCTTCCGCCGAGCCTGCCGTTACGACGCGCTGCCGCCGCTTTTGCAGCGGAAGATACGCTGCCCCCCAGCTTGCCGTGTTCGGCAGCCATCCAGCGTTTCGTGTTCGAATCCCGCCCTCGCCACGACTCTCGTCGCCATAGGCGGCAACGTTGCCTAGCCTCGAACCCTCACGCCGGTACCCAGCTTCCGTGCAGCCCCGCGGGCACGCGGCGCGGGAGCCGGATGCGCGCGATGGGCGCGGCGTCGAGGCGCCGCGCGTCCAGCAGCACGAACGATCCGCCGGGCTTGCCTTCTTCGTGCAAGAACGACGCGATGTAGCCGTCGTCCTCGCGCGTCCCGCCGGGACGCGCGACGAACACCGGCTCGCATACGGTCTCGCCCCCAGCAAAGCGGTGCACCGTCTTCTCTCCCGTCGCGAGGTCGTAGCGCGCGAACGATTCGAAGGATCCCACCTGCGGCGTCTCGTTCGGCCGCGGATCGCGGAGCCCCACGTAGCCGTAGCGCGTGCGCGCTCCGAGCAGGCGGTCGTCGACGCGCCCGAATTCGCAGGGTAGCTCGTCGAGGCGGGTATCGGCGACTTTGCCGTCGGCGAGATCGATCGTCAGGCGATGCAGCTCGAGCTTGATCGGCCGATCATGCGTGAGCGTGTACGCGTCGTACCACGGCAGCGCGAGTGCGATGCGCTCGCCGTCCTCGAAGGCATTCACCATGTGGAAATTGAAGAACGGCGCGCACTCGATCCAGCGCACGGCGTCGGCCGACCGGGCGTCGCGTGGGATCAGCATGAGCCGCGCACCGCGGTCGGGCTGCCAGGTCGCGGGCGGCCCCTTGCCCGAAAAATCGAAGACGAAGGGGTTCACGCAGGCGATCACGAAGCGGCGCGTAATCGCGATGTCGTGGATCATCACCGGCCACGGCGGCGCGATGTCGACGCTTCTGTCGAGTCTGCCGTCCGCCGTGGCGCGTAGGTAGGTAAGCCGCGTTTCGCGCAGGTTGTAGGCGATCGCGAGCAGCTCGCCGGTCTGCGGATCCTTCTTCGGGTGCGCCGACATGAACGTCTTGAGCCGGCCCGCGTAGTCGAACGCACCGCGCGTGCCGAGCTGGCGGTCGACCTCGTACGGCACGCCCCCTTCGTAGAGCGCGAGGAAGCGGCCGCCGTGGACGATGATGTTGGTGTTCGCGAGGTTGGCGTGCGGCGGAGGGCTGAAGGTCGAATGGAACAGCCGCTTGCCGGCGGCGCGTTCTTGCAGCAGCTCGGCGGTGGCGACCCAGCGGTTGCGATACGCCGCCCTGCCGTTCTCGAGATAGACTGCATGGAGCATCCCGGTGCCGTCGAACGGGTACGCATAGCGTGCGTCTGGCTCGAAGAGCGGGTTCGGGCCGTTGCGGATGAATGCGCCGTTCAAGTCGCGCGGGAGCTCGCCCTCGACCGACAGGTTCTGTTCGTAGCGCTCGTCCGACACGGGCGCGAACGCTCTCGTGAGGAACGGGCTGTGGCTGGTCCGGCTTTCCACCATCGCAGAGGGGGTCGAGCCGGGATCGTCCCCGAGCGCCAACCGCGACGTTCCGAGGCTCGCGACCGCTGCGGCGCCGGCGCCCTGCAGCAGCGCCCGACGCGTTGGATCGAAGCGATTCATGGCTGGCTCGAGGCAAAAGCCAGATTATAGGTCGAGGCGGGTCGACGAAACGCCGCGGGGGTCCTCGCTTTCCGCCGCCCACGCAAGCGCGATGTAACGCGACTTGACGCCGCGAGCGCAGCGGGCGTAAAAGATCGGGGACGCAGTCGCGACGACGCCACGCACGTCTCCGGCACAGTCGCCTTCGCGCGAATTTGAGACCGTCGATACGCGCATCGGTAGTACGCATCAGCGCACCTGCCATACGCTTCTCCCCGCGGTCGCGATTCGCGCCCTCGTGGCTCGTGCTGCAACGTCCACCCCTCCTTTGCGTGGCGCACGCAGCTGCCGGCGAGGAGACCGACATGGCATACGAGCTCAAGCACCGCACCAGGAAGACCGTCACGAAGGGCACGCACTATCCGCTGGGCGCAACGCTGACGCCGGACGGCGTCAACTTCGCGATCTATTCGCAGAAGGCGACGAACGTCTTTCTCCTCCTGTTCGACGCGCCGGACGGCGACCCGACGGACATCATCGAACTCCGCGATCGCGACAAGTTCGTTTGGCACGCGCAGGTGAGCGGCGTCAAGGCGGGGCAGCTCTACGGCTACCGGGTCCGCGGCGAATACCGTCCCGAATGGGGGCTGCGCTTCAACGACGCGAAGCTCCTCCTCGACCCGTACGCGAAGGCGGTCACGGGCAAGTTCCGCAACAAGGACAACCTGCTGCTCGCCTACGATCCTCAGCCCGGGGCGGGCGAGCGCTCGCCCGATCCGCGCGACAACACCGCGATCGTTCCCAAGGCGATCGTGATCGACGACGCGTTCGACTGGGAGGGGACCGCCTCCCCCGACCTGGGGCTCGAGCAGCTCGTGATCTACGAGGTTCACCTGAAGGGCTTCACCGCGCATCCGTCCTCGGGCGTGAAGCATCCCGGCACCTACCTCGGATTCGTCGAGAAGATCCCGCACCTCACGAAGCTCGGCGTCAACGCGGTCGAGCTCCTGCCGATCCACGAGTATTACGTCGACGACTTCCTCGCTCAGAAAGGCCTCACCAACTACTGGGGCTACAACTCGATCGGATTCTTCGCGCCCGAGTCGTCCTATCGCAGCGGCAAGGCCCCCGGATGCCAGGTCGCCGAATTCAAGACCCTCGTGCGGGAGCTGCACAAGGCGGGGATCAAGGTGATTCTCGACGTCGTCTACAACCACACCGGCGAGGGCAACGAGCTGGGGCCGAGCCTCGCGTTCCGCGGGCTCGACAACACGTCGTACTACTGCCTCACGGGGCCTGCGGATGCGCCCAGGCGCTACTACATGAACTACACGGGCTGCGGCAACAGCCTCAACTTCGACAGCGCCGCGGTCATCCGTCTCGTCATGGATTCGCTTCGCTACTGGGCGGACGTGATGCACGTCGACGGCTTCCGCTTCGACCTCGCCTCGGTGCTCGGCCGCGCCGGCCAGCAGGGCGCCTTCGAAGCCTCGTCGCCGTTCTTCGACGCCGTGTCGCAGGATCCGATCCTCAATCGCGTGATCATGATCGCCGAGCCCTGGGACGTCGGCACCTACCAGGTCGGCAACTTCCCGGTCGACTGGTCCGAGTGGAACGGCAAGTTCCGCGACACCATGCGTTCGTTCGGGAAGGGAGACGCCGGCACGCTGGCCGACGTGGGCTGGCGGCTCACCGGATCGGCCGACCTGTACGGCGAGGACGGGCGCTCCGCGTTCAACAGCATCAATTTCATCACCTGCCACGACGGGTTCACGCTGAACGATCTCGTCTCCTACGACCGCAAGCACAACGAGAAGAACGGCGAGAACAACCAGGACGGCTCCGACGACAACCATTCGTGGAACTGCGGCGCGGAAGGCGAGACCAGCGATCCCGCGGTCCTCGCCATGCGCCGGCAGCTCATGAAGAACTACGCCTGCTACCTGTTCTTCGCGTCGGGGACGCCGATGCTTCTCGGCGGCGACGAGTTCGCGCGCACGCAGCAGGGCAACAACAACGCCTACTGCCAGGACAACGAGCTGAGCTGGTTCGACTGGAACCGCGTCGAGCGCAACAAGGACCTGCTGGAGTTCTTCCGCAGGACGATCGCGCTCACGCGCCGCTTTTCGGTGCTCCAGCGCAGGAAGTTCTTCCTCGGCAAGGACCTCGACGACGACGGCGTGGCGGACCTCACGTGGTTTTCGCCGGATCTCGGATCTCCCGGCTGGCAGGACGCGAACGCGCGCACGGTATGCGTGCAGCTCGACGCGAGCGAAGGCGGCCCGAAGAGCAGCGTGGATCGGCTGTTCTTCATCTACAACGGGCACTATCTGGCCCAGTGGGTGAAGCTGCCGCAGCTCCCCGGGGGCGAGGCGTGGTGCCGGGCGATCGACACGAGCCTCGCGAGCGGAGAGGATTTCGCGGACGCGGGGCAGGAGATCGAGATCGATCCGGCGGATCACTACCTCGTCAATCCGCGCAGCACGGTCGTGCTGCTCGCCCAAGTGCCGAGGAAGGCCAGAGCAGCACGCTCGGCGCCGCAGCCCGTCGCGGCGGCCGAGACGGCATGATTGCGGTCGCGCCGTCACACCGCGCTGCCGTCTCGAGAAGCGCGGTCGCGGCGCACTGAGACTGGCGGGCGCCGGCACGGCGCGGTAGGCTCGCGGCGATCGCTTCGCGCCCGCCATGCCGACCAACCTCGACAGCCTCCGGCGCCATGCCGTTGTCCGCAGCCTCTTTGAGCCGACTACGCTCGAGCGCGCGCTGGACCGGATCGGCTTCGTCCAGGCCGACCCGATCCGCGCGCCGGCGCGCGCCCAGGATCTGACGCTGCGCCACCGGGTCGAGGGCTATCGCGCCGGCGACCTGGAGCGGCGGTACGCGACGCTGCCGATCGAGGAGGATTTCTTCGTCGTCTACGGCTTCGTGCCGAGGGCGATCCAGGCGCTGATGCATCCGCGTTCGCGCCGCGGCGTCGCCGTCGCCGCGTCGCGGTCGTGGAGCCCGCAGCGCAGGAAGCGGGCGCAGCTCATCCTCGATTTCGTGCGCGAGCGCGGCTCGGTGCATCCGCGCGAGGTCGAGGAGCACTTCGCCCACGGGAAGGTCACCAACTACTGGGGTGGATCGTCGAACGCCACGACCCAGCTCCTCGACGCGATGCACTATCGCGGCATGCTGCGGGTGATCGGTCGCGAGAGCGGCACGCGGACCTACGCCGCCCATCGCCACGGGCCCGAGCCTGCCGATGCCGCGGAGCGCCGCAGGCGCATCGACGCGCTGGTCAACGCGGTGGTGAACGTCTACGCACCGCTCCCGGCGAGGTCGCTCAACGAGCTCGTGCGGCGGCTCCGCTATGCCGTTCCGCAGTGGCGCGGCGAGCTGGGCGCGGCGCTCGAGCGCGTTCGGCAGCGGCTTGCGCATGCGCGTGTCGACGGCATCGACTGGTACTGGCCCGCGGCGGAGGATCCCGATCGGAACGATCCGCCGGAGGCTGTTCGGCTGCTCACGCCCTTCGACCCGGTGGTGTGGGATCGCCGCCGCCTCGAGCTCCTCTGGGGCTGGGTGTACCGCTTCGAGGCCTACACTCCGCCGGCGAAGCGCAAGCTCGGCTACTACGCGCTGCCGTTGCTGTGGCGCGATCGGGTGATCGGCTGGGGCAACCTGTCGGTCAGAAACGGCAGGCTCGAGGCGCAGCTCGGTTACATCGAAGCGCCGCCGCGCGCGCGAGCATTCAAGCGCGAGCTCGCTGCGGAGCTCGCGCGGATGCGGGCCTTCCTCGATCTCGAAGCCTGAGCGAGGGCAAGCGCTCGCCGCGCGACGAAGGCGCCCAGGCGCGGATCGGCGGCGCGTCGCGCTCCTTCGCTGCGGCATAATGGCGCATGATCGTGCACCTGGTGGACGGCACCTACGAGCTGTTCCGCCACTTCTACGGGCTGCGCCGGTTCACCAAGGGCAAGGACCGTCCGTATGGCGCGGTGGTCGGCGTGCTCCAGACGGTTCTGCAGATGCTCGAGAAGGGCGCGACGCACCTCGGTGTCGCGACCGATCACGTCATCGAGTCGTTCCGCAACGGCCTGTGGCCCGGGTACAAGACCGGGGAGGGCGTCGAGCCCGGGCTGCTCGCGCAGTTCCATCCGCTGGAGGAAGCGCTCTCCACGATGGGCGTCACGGTGTGGCCGATGGTCGAGCTCGAGGCCGACGATGCGCTCGCGTCCGCCGCTCGCCTCGCCGCGGCCGACGAGCGCGTCGAAAAAGTGTGCATCTGGACGGTCGACAAGGATCTGGCTCAGAGCGTGAGCGGCGACCGCGTCGTGCAGATGGATCGCCGGGCGAACAGGATCTTTGACGCCGAGGCAGTACGCGGGAAGTTCGGCGTCGAGCCCGCGCTCATTCCCGATTTCCTCGCACTGGTCGGCGACTCCGCGGACGGCTATCCGGGTATCCCCGGCATCGGACGGGTGTCCGCCGCGCGTTACCTCAACCAGTACGGGCCGATCGAGAAGTTTCCGCGCACCGTGCTCGGCGACCGGCGCGAGCGGGCGCTGCTGTTCAAGAAGCTCGCGACCTTGCGCACCGACGCGCGGCTCTTTCGCGACGTCGAGGCGCTGCGCTGGCGCGGTCCCACGCCCGACTTCCAGGCGTGGGCGCAGCGCATGGATGCGCGGCGGCTGCTCGAGCGCGCTCTCGAGGTGCGGCCGCTGTAGACCACTCGCTGTCGGTGACGCAGAGCTTCGGCACGAAGCTTGCAGCACATGGCGGCCATGAAGGAATACGCCGCCGGAATTCAGACGTCAGACCTGCGCCTGGTCGACCTGCCCGCACCGGTTTCCGAGGAATCCGAGGGCGACGACGCCGGCCTGGAGATCGTCGTCAGCGCCCCAGCCGCTGCGCCGGCCAAGCCCGGCGCGGGCGTGGCGAACGCCGCTCGACCGTTTGCGCCGCCCAGCGGCAGTGCGGATGCGCTCGCATTGGCGCCTGTGGAGACGGCGGTCGGCGCTACGCTCGACTCGCCACAACGCGGCCCCGCGGATGTACTCGGCGATTCTCTTGCCGCCCCGGATACGGTAGTCGAGGTCTCCGAGACCGATGCCGGCGACGGCTCGCCGGCTTCGGCGCCGGGAGCGGTGGACAAGTTCATGACCGCCGCCACCAAGGAGTTCGAGGCGGGCATTCTCGATCAGCCGCTGTGGAAGCGGGCGGTGGCCCAGACGGCCGGCGACCGGACCGCGGCGACGCAGGCCTATCTGCGGGCACGGGCGACCGCGCTGCGGGTGAGCAAGCGCGAAAAGCGGCAGGAGCGTCAGGCGCGGCGGGAGCGCGCCGTGAGCGAGCTCAGCCAGCCGGCGGACGGGCGCGCCGGAGCGGCACGCGGTGCGGCGCCGTCACTTCGGAAGGGACCGCGACGCAAACAGGTGATGTGGATCGGGGGCGCGCTCGCGTCGCTCTTCGTCGTGGCGCTGCTCGTGACCGTGCGCTCGGAGACGGGGGCGGCGCAGCAAGGCGCCGCGCAGCAGATTGCCGTGGAGCAGGCGAGTGCGGCGAAGCCGCAGGCGTCGGCGGTCGGCAGCGTCGAAGCCGCGAACGACTCGAGCGCGGCCGCCTCGCCCGTGCCGCCTCAGGCCGCTGCCGCGAAACCCATCGAGCCCATTGCGAGCGAGAACCTCGCCGCCAAGGTGCAGGCGCTCAGGGCGTCCGCCAACTGGAACATGGTCGTGCTCTACGCCGTGGAATGGGCGCGCAAGCAGCCCGAGAATCCCGACCCCTGGCGCGCGCTCACCGAAGGCTACATGAAGCTGCACCAGTATCGAGAAGCCCTGGACGCGGCGACCCGCGTCACGCAGATCTCCTCCGAAGACGCGCTCGCCTGGCGCAACCTCGGAGAGATCAACGTGGCGCTGCAGCAGCCGGTCGACGCGATGGCGGCATTCCAGGAAGCGCTCGCCCGCAACGATCAGGACACGGCGAGCATCGTCCAGATCGGACTCATCAATACCCAGCTCGGCCGTCTCCCGGATGCGCGCGCCGCCTTCGACAAGGCGCTCGCGCAGAACGCGCGGAATGTCGACGCGCTTTGCGGCTCGCAGACCGTCGCGCAGAAGGAAGGCCGCGGCAAGGACGCCGAAGAGCTCGCGCACCAGATCTCGGCGCTCGACGGCCGCTGTCGCGACGCGAACCCCGGCCAGAGCGTACGCGTCGCCGTCGGCGCGAAGAAGACCTCGCCGACCTCCCGCTGATCGTCTCTGGCGCCGCAGCGCGCTCGAGGCTCGGAGCCTCGGTGCGCAGGATCGGGCCGCTCGCTTCCGCAGCCGATCGATCAGCCGGGGCTCATCGCCCAGGTTTCGTTCGCGTGCGCGAGGAGCGTCGCGTCGTCTCGGCAGCGCTCGACGAAGCGGCGCACCTCCGGAGCCCGCCACGCGGCGCGATAGGCGTTCCAGGCCGCCTCGAGCGAGTCGCGGCGCAGATCGGCGGCCGCGAACGGCAACGCGTTCAGGAGCTTGACCTTGCCGTTGGGCACGACGAGCAGCATCGCCTGGGGCTGGCCCAGCCGCAGGACCATCTCCGTCACGATGTCGTGAGGATAGATCGAGAGCGCGATGCCGGTCGCGCGCTCGGCGCGCTGCTTCAGCGTGGCGACCGCCCGGGTCCATTGCTCCTCGCTGCAGGCGAGGCGCTGCCAGTCCGCAGCGGCGCGGCCGATGCGCATGAGCGGACCGGTGACGAACGCGGCGCAGCCGAGCGCGGCTGCGAGGTCGAAGGTGTCGACGATTTCGCCGATGTTGGCCCGCGTGGGCACGAAGACGAGCTGCGGTGCGCGTCCGCGCTGGACGAGACGCTCGATCGCCGCCCGCGCCGACGCGAAGCTCGAGCCGGGGCGCAGGCGGTCGTGCGTCGCGGCGGATGCGCCGTCGACGGAAATCTGCACGCAGTCGACCGCGAGCGCGGCGAGACGGTCTGCGGCTGCGTCGTCGATCCGGCTTCCGTCGGTCTCGATCTTCAGCGCGACGCCGCCCCGGCTCAGGATCTCGAAGAGCTCCCAGCAGTGCGCTACGCCGAGCGGCTCACCGCCGCCGAAGGCGACATAAGCGATGCCGGAGCCGGCGATGCGGCGAGCGAGGTCGACAGCTTCGTCGCGCGTGAGCTCGTCGCGCCACGCCTTGTCGGGCCCCGACTCCTCGCAGCAGGCGAGGCAACGGCCGGCGCAGCGATTGGTGAGTTGCCAGGCAAGAAAAAGGGGCGCACGGTACTCCTCGACCGTGCGCCCCGCATTCAAGGAAAACGCGGGATCAGGTGAAGCGGATGTACGGCTGCGCCATCACCTGCTCGGAAACGTCTTCGAGCTTCGGCGTCACCCACGCGGGCTTCTGCGCGGGCTGGGCTTTCTCGCTCTTCATCTCGTCGGCGGTCCTCACCGTTTCGATCTGGACATTCGACTCGGCCATCTTCGCTCCTCAACGTCAACGGGACACTTGAGCCAGAGACTGCCAGGCGTTGGCTTGCGCGTGCCGCGATGCATCGGCGATCGCGCCGCGCACGAGCTCGGCTACTGTATCACTGCTCCAGGCGCTGCGGTAGGCCTCCCATGCCTGCGCCAGCGTCTGGCGGCGAAGGTCGGCGCAGATCTGCGGCAGCGCGGCCGCGACCTTAACCCAGCCGTTCGGCAGGACGAGCAGGGTCGCGGGCGGCGTCTCGACGCTGGCGCGCAGCCCTTCGCCGACCGTGAATGGCTCGTAGCAGAGTTCAAGCTCGCCGGCGAGGCGTGGCGAGAGCCGATCGAGAACGGCCCGGAAGGCTTCGTATTGCGCCGGAGAAGGTTCCAGCCGCTGCCAGTGCCTTGCCGCGGTGCCGATGCGCATCAGCGTCCCGGTGTTGAACCGGAAGGCGCCGAGCGATCGCGAGCGCTCGATCACGAGCTCGGCCTGTCCGATGTTGATCCGTGTCGGGGCGAAGGTCACCTCGAGCGGCAGCCCAGCGTCGCGCGCGGCCCGGCAGGCGGCATGGGCCTTCGCGAGCGAGCCACCCGGCCGCTGGCGCGCGTAGACCTCCTGCGTGTCGCCGTCGAGGCTCACCTGGACCGAGCGGATCGGCAGGCGCGCGAGCCGGAGCGCGATATCCGCGTCGAAGCGCTGGCCGTTGGTCTCGATCTTGAGCTGCACGCCGGCCCGCCCCAGCCTCTCCGCGACGGCGAAGAAGTGCGGCACCGTGAGCGGCTCGCCGCCGCACAGCATCACGTAGGGGACGGCCTCGGCGACGATCTCGCCGGCGAGGCGCATCGCCTCGGGACCCTCGAGCTCGTCCGCCAGCCGCTTGCCGGGCGCCGAGTCGGTGCAGCAGTGCAGGCACGCGAGGTCGCAGTCGCGGGTGAGCTGCCAGGAGACGAAGAGCGGCGCGGACAGCGCGTCGAGCCGGTTCATGCGGCGAGATGCGGCACGAGGATCCCCACAGTGAACAGCAGCACCGCGACGAGATAGCAGGCCACGATCCGGCGCACCGCGGGAACGAACGCACGCGGCGTCTCGTAGGTCGTCCTGGCGGTGCGGCCGCTCGCCACGAGCAAAGGCAAAGCGAGCAGGGCGGCCGCCGCCGCGAGCGGAAAGACGCCGGCGGCGACGCCGATCGCCACGACCGCCAGGCCGGCCGCGGCCAGCGCGAGGTAGAGCAGCACCGCGCGGCGGCGGCCGAGGCGCACGACCAGGTTGCGCTTGCCGACGAGGCGATCCTGGTGGTAGTCGGGAATGGCGTTCACGACGGCGAGCGCCATGATGAGACAGCCCGGGACGAGCGAGGCCGCGAGCGCGGACCACGACAGCCGCTGCGCCTGCAGGTACAGGCTGCCGAGGACCATCCAGGGACCGTACGAGAGCGCGATCACCAGCTCGCCCAGGCCCCGGTAGGCCCAGCGGATCGGCGGCGCGACATAGAAGAT
This sequence comes from Casimicrobiaceae bacterium, assembly GCA_035501595.1. Taxonomy (GTDB): domain Bacteria; phylum Pseudomonadota; class Gammaproteobacteria; order Burkholderiales; family Casimicrobiaceae; genus PALSA-1003. The sequence goes on from DATJVX010000068.1 coordinate 34,774, forward strand.
CGCGGCGGCGCCCCCGGCGAGCGCGAAGGCGAGAATCGGCCAGCCGCCGCGCAGCGCGAGATAGACGCCGACGGCCAGCGCACCGGCGAACGCCGCGATGCCCAGCCACAGCACCGCATCGGACATCGGCGGCAGATCGTCGGGATTGAACACGCGATCGGTACCCATGCGCGAATCGAAGTACTCGTTGAAGGCCTCGACGCCGACCACCGAGAGTACGACGCCGCCGAAGCCGCTCCAGAACAGCGCCGCGTCGAACGCGTCCAGGCGCGCGTAGGCCCACGCGGTCCCGAGCAGGTAGGGAAGCAGGCCCGCATACAGGAAGAAGCGGTAGCGCACCATGCTGCATACGCGCAGCAGACGCTGCCACGGCGACCGCGATCGATCGCGCTCGGCTGTCGCGGCGCTCACAGATGGATCCAGTCGTGCAGGATTTTCGTTCGGCCGGGATCGGCGGCCAGGTCATCGACGAACTGCGCGACGCGCGGGTCGTGCCAGGCGCGCCGGAAATTCGCCCAGATCTCGGCCAGCGGCTGGCGGCGGAAGTCCCCGCAGATGAAAGGCAGCGCGTTGATGAGCTTCACCAGCCCGTTGGGAAGCACGATCAGCAGCGCCGCGGGATGCTGGAGCCGGTAGCGCAGCTCCTCGAGCAGTCCCGCTTCGTGGAAATAGACGCGCATCCGCCCGCGGTATTCGGCCGCCTTGGCGCGCAGCGCGTCGAAGAAGGCGGCGTACTGCTCGTCGGAGACTTCCAGGTGGCGCCAGGCTTTCACCGCGTTGCCCGTGTACATCGTCCGCCCGGTGTAGAAGCTGTACGCGCCGAGCTCGTGGGCGAGGTCGACGACGGTGCCGATCTCCTTCAGGTTGAATCGCGCCGGCGAAAAGTTGATCTCGATGGGCACACCGGCCGAGCGCAGGTTGGCGATGCCTGCGCGCGTGGTGTCGAAGCTTCCGCGCACGCGCATCCGGTTGAACGTGCCCGCCGACGCGCCGTCGAGGCTCACCTGCACCGCCTTCACGCCCGCTGCCTTCAGCCGCGCGCAGTTCTCCGGCGTCAGGTAGTGCCCGTTGGTCTCGACCTTGAGCTGCGCCCCGCCCGCGCAGAGGTGCTCGACCATGCGGAAGAACTGCGGATGGAGCATCGGCTCGCCGCCCGAGAACGAGACGTACGGCACCTCGTGAGCGAGCAGCTCGTCGAGCACGGCGAAGACCTGTGCCTCGTCGAGCTCGTCGTCGAACGCCTTGCCCGGCCCGCTTTCCTCGATGCAGTGCAGGCAGGCGAGGTTGCACTCGTTGGTGATCTGCCACGCGACGTAGAGCGGCGCAGCGAGGTCCTCGGATTCTGCCGCGCCAACCCCTTCGGCCGCGACCTCCGGTGCTCCGCCGGGATCGGTGGCGAGCTCCGGCATCAGTCAGCCTTCGACGAGGCCGCGCTGGCGCAGGTCCGCGATCAGGGCGGCGACGTCCCCGGCGATGGCTCCGCCTCCGTCGGCGAAGCGGGCCTCGAGGCGCCCGACGATGAGCTGCTCGTCCGCGCCGGCCTGGATCTCGCGAACGACGGCCGTCGCCGTGGGGTTGAGCGTGAAAACTTTCTCGGAGCGCGTCTCGAAGAGCACGCCTCCGAACTTCTCTTCGCGGAACTTCACGTACTTGGCAAGGCGCATTGCGGGCCTCATGGCGTCCGCCCGCGATCGGTCGGCCGCGGGAAATCGGGTACTCGGCTTCGCGCACCGAGAGCGACGAGCCGGCGATGCCCGGCTCGCGAGTCGACCAATACGCGAGCCGCGGTCGAATGCGGCTCGCGGTACGTCGGAAAGCGCAGTAAGGGTCGCCGCTACGCGCGGGAGCCTACATCCCCAGGATCCACTTCACGACCTTGGTCGCGTCCTCCGGGCTGGCCTTGGTCTTCGGGTGACCGCTGCCTTGCGTAATCTTAGCCGTGAGCTTGGCTTCGGCGCCGGCGTCGCCCTTGTACTTCGCCGCGATATCCTTGAAGGCCGGCCCGACCTTCTTGGTATCGACCGCGTGGCAATTCAGACAGCCGTCCGCCTTGGCGATATCTTCCTGCGCGCTCGCGACTCCAACGCCCAGCAGCGCGACCGCGCCGGCAACCGCAATCAGCATTGCTTTCATCGTCTCTCCTCGTTTCGAAAGGGCGCGCGCCTCCGCGCGCCCGTCACACCCGCCGGCCGGCGCCCATCGTGCGGGCCGTCCGAGTCACGGTCCTGCCGGCCTGGACCTCGATCGGGTCAGGCGCACCATCCGCGCTCCGATTATCCCGTCGCAAGGCGTCTTCGACCAGTCCTTGGGCGAGCTAGGGCTCGGCATGCGCGATACCCTTGTGGCAGTCGATGCAGGTCGCGGTTTTCGCCAGCACCTGTTCGTGCATCGGCCGCACGAAGTCCTTCTGCTTGGCGACGGTCGTCGCATCGAAGCTGTGGCAGCGCTGGCAGTTCTCGGAGTTGGTCTCCTTGAATTCGGCCCACACCTCCTCGGCCATGCGCTTGCGCTCCGCCTTGAACTTCTCCTGCGTCGAGATCACGCCGCGCATCTCGCCGATGACGTCCTTGATGCCAGCTTTCGCCTTGTACCAGAGCAGCCGAGGGTAGTCGTGAGGGATATGGCAGTCATGGCACTCGGCGCGCACCCCGGTCCGGTTGGCGTAGTGCACGCTCTGCCGGTATTCCTGGGCGACCCACTGCATCGAGTGGCACGCGCCGCCGCAGAAATCGTTGGTGCCCGTCGCCGCGACCATCACCTGCGTCGCGATGACGCCGCCAGCGCCGATAATGAGACCTATTATCAAAAGCGCGAGCACCGACCATCGTGCGCTGGGTGTCGTCAACCTCCGCCACCAGCTCCGCCTCGGGGCAGGATCCTGCGGGTTCGCCGCCATGTTTCCCCTCCTCAGTCGGTGGAACGTCGCGCAAGTGTAGCGCAGCCGCCAGTTCGAGTCGGCAATTTTGACGCAGCCCGGCATATCCCGCTTGATCTGGCGCAAGGTAGCCGGTTGCGCGTTTCTTACAGCTGTCGGTGTCGCGCGGTGCTTGCTTCAGGCAATGCTCGGGGCGTACGATGCATTTGGGGGAGTACGGGCTTCAAGCATCAGATTCCGCCGCCTAGACATAGCAAAGAGCGGCGCACAAAGCCGCTTGCGGCGCCCGCCGTGGGTACGAGTTGCCGATCGTCTGCGCACCAGGGAGGTGTCCGATGCGATTCGCCTCGAGCATGCGAGCGCTGCTGCTGGCGCTCTGCGGCCTCATCTTCACCTCGCTGGCCGCCGGGCAGAGCCCTGCCGCGCAATCGTCGAAGCCCGAGGACAAGACGCCGGTGTGCGCGGGCTGTCACGAGGACAAGCACGCTTCGATCGTGATGACGGCGCACGGGGCGAAGAACGACGCCCAGGGGAGCATGTGCCAGGCCTGTCATGGTGACGCCACGGAGCACCTG
>DATJVX010000069.1:0-21162 GCA_035501595.1 Casimicrobiaceae bacterium
GGCAAGTATCGCGAGCCCACCGTGTGCACGGACTGTGGCGCGGTCTTCCATCGAGGCCGGTGGAGCGTCGCCTCGATCCCGGACGGCGCGCATCGCGATCGATGCCCTGCGTGCCGGCGCGTCCGAGACAAGCTGCCCGCCGGCTGGATCACTCTCGAAGGGGCATTTTACGGCGAGCATCGCGACGAGCTGCTTCGGCTCGCCCGCCACGAGGCGGAGAAAGAGGGCGCGGAGCACCCGCTGAACCGGATCATGTCGGTCGACGAGCGGCCCGGCAAGGCGATCGTCTCGACCACCGACATCCACACGCCGCGCCGGATCGGCACGGCGCTGCGGCGCGCCTACGAGGGTGAGCTCGAGATACGGTACGGCGATGACGAGTACAGCGTCCGCGTGCTGTGGCGACGCTGACGATGCCCGCCGCAGGGTTCAAAGCGTAGGTCGACGAGGGCTTGCGATGCCGATCAGCGAATTCTGCACGCGTGACGTCATCTGCGCCGGACGCGAGGCTACCGCTCTGGAAGCCGCTCGCCTCATGCGGCACCATCACGTCGGCGACATCGTGGTGGTGGACGATACCGACGGCGTCCGGAAACCGACCGGGATCGTGACTGATCGCGATCTGACCCTCGAAGTGATGGCCGCCGGGCTCGATCCGGGCATGGTCAAGCTCGGCGAGCTGCTCCTGCGGCCCATGGTCACCGTGGAGCACACGGCAGGCTACGCGGAGACCGTGCGGCTGATGGCCGTCAACGGCGTGCGCCGCATGCCGGTGGTGGGTCCCGGCGGCGCGCTGCTCGGGGTCATCACGCTGGACGACATGCTGCGGCAGCTGACGTCGCCGCTGGCGGCGTTGACCGATCTCGCGGGGCGCGCTCAGGGCTTCGAACGCAAGACCCGCGTCTGATATCCGTACCGGAGGCGCACGCCTCGCGGGCGCGACGGGCCTCGGCGCTCACTAACTTCGTTCCCACGCCTCGGCCGACGAGCTCCGCGCGCCGTTCTGCTGAATCGCTCGCCGCTTGCGTGGCGAGGCCAACCTTCGCCTTCGATCCCGGGCGCGCGCACGTCTCCCTCCCGGCCGCGCCAATGGCCACGCCTTCCTCCATGCATAGACCAGGATTATGGAAGATAAAAAATAAAACAATTTCACAAATGGTCGGCAGAGGCGTTCAATAGCGGCAGGAAACCCCGAACGGCCAGGTTCACCTACCGGAGTCGAAGCATGGACAAGATCAATCCGCTTTTCACCGCGAGCGCGACCGCGACCGGCGGGCGCGAAGGTGACCTACGCGGTCTCGATCGGTCCGCGCGAAGGCGGCGGCTTCGGACTGTCCGCGAAGAGGCGCATGGAGGACCGCAGCCTGACGCAGGCGGACCTCGCGGCGCTGGTGAAGGAGGCGCACGAGACCATCTGTCCCTATTCTCATGCGACGCGCAACAACGTCAACGTCGGATTCGAGGTCGTCGGCGCGTCCTGAAGAGCGCGCGGACGTCGGCGATATCGAGGGAAGATGCCCGATACTTCGACTCCCGCGATCGCGGCCTTCACGGGAGTCGCGGCTCCCCGGTCACGCAATATTCCTAGGTTCGGGTAACCGAACCGAGTCACAGCCAGCAGGAGATACCACATGAGCAGCGAAAAGCCCGAAGCGAAGTGTCCGTTCAGCCAGGCCTCCGGCGCCGGCCGGTCCAACCGCGACTGGTGGCCGAACCAGTTGCGCCTCGATATCCTCCACCAGCATTCCGCCAAGTCGGATCCGATGGGCGCCGATTTCGACTACGCCAAGGAGTTCAAGAGCCTCGACTTCGCGGCGTTAAAGAAGGACCTCGCGGCGCTGATGACCGATTCGCAGGACTGGTGGCCGGCGGATTTCGGCCACTACGGTGGACTGTTCATCCGCATGGCGTGGCACAGCGCGGGCACGTACCGCGTGGGCGACGGCCGCGGCGGCGGTAGGCGCGGACAACAGCGCTTCGCCCCGCTGAACAGCTGGCCCGACAACGTGAGTCTCGACAAGGCGCGGCGACTCCTGTGGCCGATCAAGCGCAAGTACGGCCGCAAGATCTCCTGGGCCGATCTCATCATTCTCACCGGCAACGTCGCGCTGGAAACGATGGGCTTCAAGACCTTCGGCTTCGGCGGCGGCCGCAAGGACACCTGGGAGCCAGACCAGGATGTGTACTGGGGGCGCGAGACGACGTGGCTCGGCGGCGACGTCCGCTACTCGAAGGGTTCGCCGGGCGTGGTCGAGTCCCACGGCGTGCTCGTGAAGGACGACGACAGCAAGGTCCCGCACACGCGCGATCTGGAGAATCCGCTCGCCGCGGTGCAGATGGGCCTCATCTACGTCAACCCCGAAGGCCCCGACGGCAACCCCGATCCCGTGGCCGCCGCGAAGGACATCCGCGACACGTTCGGCCGCATGGCGATGAGCGACGAGGAGACGGTCGCGCTGATCGCCGGCGGGCACAGCTTCGGCAAGACGCACGGCGCCGCCAAAGCGGAGAACGTGGGACCCGAACCGGAAGCCGCCGTCCTCGAAGCGCAGGGCTTCGGATGGCACAACAAGTTCGGCACCGGCAGGGGCGCCGATGCGATCACCAGCGGTCTGGAGGTCACCTGGACCCGCACTCCGACCAGGTGGAGCAACGATTTCTTCGAACACCTGTTCGGCAACGAATGGGAGCTCACGAAGAGCCCCGCCGGCGCGCAGCAATGGGTCGCGAAGGGCGCCAAGGCGACGATCCCGCACGCGTTCGACCGGTCGAAGAAGCTCGTGCCGACGATGCTGACGACCGACCTGTCACTGCGCGTCGATCCGGGATTCGAGAAGATTTCGAGGCGCTTCATGGCCGACCCGGTGGCGTTCGCCGATGCGTTCGCGCGCGCCTGGTTCAAGCTGACGCACCGCGACATGGGCCCGAAGGCTCGCTACCTCGGCCCGGAAGTTCCCGCGGAGGACCTGATCTGGCAGGACCCCATCCCGAAGGTCGATCACAAGCTCGTCGACGAGCAGGACGTCGCCGCGCTCAAGGCCAAGATCCTCGGTTCGGGCCTCACGGTGCCGCAGCTCGTTTCAACCGCCTGGGCATCGGCCTCGACCTACCGCGGCTCGGACATGCGCGGTGGTGCGAACGGCGCGCGGATCCGCCTCGCGCCGCAGAAGGACTGGGCAGCCAACCAGCCCGCAGAGCTCGCGAAGGTGCTCAAGACGCTGGAAGGCATTCAATCGGAGTTCAACCGCGCGCAGAAGGGGGGCAAGAAGGTCTCGGTCTCGGACCTGATCGTGCTCGGCGGCAACGCGGCGGTGGAGCAGGCCGCGGCGAACGCCGGCCAGACGGTGAAGCTGCCCTTCACCCCCGGCCGCGCGGACGCGTCGCAGGAACAGACCGACGTCGAATCCTTCGCCGTGCTCGAGCCCAACGCCGACGGCTTCCGCAACTTCCAGAAGGCGCGCTACGCCGTGCCGAGCGAGGCGCTGCTGATTGACCGTGCGCAGCTTCTGACGCTTACGGCGCCCGAGATGACCGTCCTCGTCGGCGGCCTGCGAGTGCTCGGAGCCAACGCTGGCCAGTCCAGGCACGGCGTCTTCACGCAGCGGCCGGGGACGCTCTCCAACGACTTCTTCGTCAACCTGCTCGACATGGGGACGGAGTGGAAGGCGACCTCCGAGGCCAAGGACGTGTTCGAAGGCCGCGACCGCAAGAGCGGCGCCGTCAAGTGGACCGGCACACGCGTCGATCTCGTCTTCGGCTCGAACGCGCAGCTGCGGGCGCTGGCGGAGGTCTACGCCAGCGCGGATGGGCAGAAGAAATTCGTCGACGACTTCGCCGCCGCGTGGACCAAGGTGATGAACCTGGACCGGTTCGACCTGGCATGAGGCGAGTTGATGGAGGCTTGGCTCGGCTCGCGTAGCCAAGCCTCCCGAACCTCGAGGAGCAGCAATGAACCTGCCGACTTTCCAGGCTTTCCAGACGCAGGCGGAGGCACAGGGCTTCGACGAGGTGGTCGAGCGCAGATGGGAGCCGCTGAAGGAGCTCGGCGCGCACACCCACCCGTTCGCGGTCAGGGCGCTCGTGGTGCAGGGGGAGATGTGGCTCACCATCGGCAGCGAAGCAACGCGCCATCTCGGGCCCGGCGACGAGTTCACGATCGATCGCGGGATTTCCCATCTGGAGCGCTACGGCCCCGAGGGCGCGACCTACTGGGCGGCTCGGCGGCACGGGTAGCCGAGAGCGGGGCCGCTGCGCCCTCGCCGCTTCACCGGGGCGCACGCGGCACGCGCCGGCTCAGGCGCCGTAGTGCCCCGCGAGCTGACGGCGGAGCTCCCGCTTCAGGAGTTTGCCGCTCGGATTCTTCGGGAGCGTCTCGAAGAACACGACGCCTTTCGGCACCTTGAAGGCCGCGAGGCAGCTGTTGCAGTGCGCGACCACGTCGCGCTCGGTGAGCGCCTCGCCGGGCTTCACGACGATCGCCGCGGTGACGGCTTCGATCCAGCGCTCGTGCGGCACGCCCACCACGGCAACCTCGGATACCTGCGGCAGCCGGTAGATCGCTTCCTCGACTTCGCGGCTAGCGACGTTCTCGCCGCCGCTCTTGATCATGTCCTTCTTGCGATCGACGATCGAGATGTAGCCCTCGGCGTCGACGGTCGCGAGATCGCCGCTGTGGAACCAGCCGCCCTCGAACGCAGCGCTCGTCCGCTCGTCGTCGCGGAAGTAGCCGCTCAAGAGCTGCGGTGAACGGTGCACGATCTCGCCGATCTCGCCCGGAGCGACGTCTCGCATGTCGAGATCGACGACGCGCGTCTCGACGTTGAGCACCGACTTGCCCGCCGAGCCCGCCTTCTCGAGCTGGTCGCCCGGCTGCAGCGCGGTGGCGAGCGGCGCGATCTCGGTCTGGCCGTAGAAATTCCACAGGCGCACGTTCGGCAGGCGGCGCTGCATCTCGCGCAGCACCTCGACCGGCATGATCGACGCGCCGTAGTACGCCTTGCGCAGCGTCGAGACGTCGCGGCGCTCGAGCTCCGGAGAGCGCAGCAGCGAGATCCAGACGGTCGGAGGCGCGAAGAACGACGTGATGGCGTGCCGCTCGATGAGAGAGAGCAGGTTGTCCGGTGTCGGCTTCGCCGTGACGACGCTGGTCGAGCCGAGATACACCGCCGGCCCCAGGAAACAATCGAGCTGTGCGCAGTGGTACAGCGGCAGCGCATGCAGCACGACATCGTCCGCGCTCATCTCGCCGTCGACGATGCAGCTCACGTACTGCCACATGACCGCGTCGTGCGTGAGCATCGCGCCCTTGGGCTGCGACTCGGTGCCGCTGGTGTAGACGATCTGCGCGAGGTCGTCGCTCCGGACGTCGATCTCGCCGAGCTCGTCCGTGCATTCCGCGAGCTCGTCGAAGCGCACCATCCCGTCCGGCGGCGTGGTGGGCTGTTCGCTCGGCAGCCAGATGAATCGCCGGACCTGGGTGTCGCGCGCTGCGGCGCTGCGACCGAGGTCGGCGAGCTCGCTGTCCACGGCGAGCAGCCGCGCACCTGCGTGCCGCAGGATGTAGGCCGCTTCATCGGCCTTCAGCATGAAATTGATCGGCACCAGGACGGCGCCCAGCCTCGCCAGCGCGAAGCGCAGCGCCACGAAGCCGTGCGAGTTGCGCGCAAGGACCGCGACCGGATCGCCCTTGCGCACCCCGATGCCGCTCAAGCCCGCCGCGACGCGGCTGCACAGCGCATCGAATTCCCGGAACCCCCAGTTGGTGCTGCCGCAGCCTATCGCCGGCTTGTCGCGCTGGCGCCGCGCGCTGCGCCGCAGGAGAGCGCCGAGAGATTGATTGCGTGCTGCGGGGGGCATCACCATGGGGACCTCCGGGCGCGTCGGCAGCGACGCTCTCATCCGTGCTCAAGTACGGCTGCGCACCATCGTACACGCTTGAGCACGGTCCACGTCCGTGGCGAGCCTTCAGTCCTCCGGATGCCGGCCCTGGCGGCGGTCGATCAGGAAGCCCGCGAAGAACGCGGCGAGCTCGTCGTGCGCCTGCAGCGGGAGGACGTTGGCGACATACTGATCGGGACGCACGACGACCATCGCGCCGCCGGCGCGGTCGATGCCGCGCAGGTCGAAGATGTCGGGGCCGCTCTGCAGGTCCGGGGCGTAGGCTTTCTCGTAGTCGATGAGCCCGAAGCGTCCTTTGCGCGGAAGCAGGATCGCCGGCAGCGCTTGGAGGTCGAGCTCGCGGTGTCCCTGCTGAAAGACCGCCCGCAGGTCGATGACGCTGTCGGGGTCCGCGCCGGCCGGGGTGAAGCGGCGGATCGGCGAGCTCGGCGAGTCTGCGAGGAAGCCGGCGAGCGCGCGAAGCCGCTGGGTGCTCGCGTCGGCGAAGGCGTAGATGCGCCAGGCGGCATCCGCCCGGGCGCAGTGGCCGAGCTGCACCGGCTTGGCGTCGGCAAGCCGCACGACGGGGGCGGAGTGGAAGCGCATGCCGAGGGTGAAACCCTTCGCGAGAGCCTGGTGCTTCGCCTCGGCGGTGAGGACCGTCGCCGGCGGGTAGTGCGTCGCGACGCCGGCGGTGTAGCGCAGCGACCTTACGAAGTACGCCTGCAGCTCGGCGGGGTCCACGCCTCCGAGCTCCGGATGCCTCGGATCCTTCGGCGGCGAGGCCATGATCTTCGACCACTCCTTGTCGAAGTCGATGAGCCCCCGGGCGATCGCGTGGCGCTCGATGGAGTAGGTCCGAAGCAGCTCCGGCCTGGCCCTGCCGTCGAGGACCGAGACGAGCTTCCAGCCGAGGTTGAAGGCGTCCTGCATCGAGACATTCATGCCCTGGCCGGCTTTCGCGCTGTGCGTATGGCACGCGTCGCCCGCGATGAACACGCGCGGCAGGCGCGAGCCGGCCTGCGCGGCAGGCACGTCGTCGAACCGGTCGGTGACGCGCTGTCCGACTTCGTAGACGGAGAACCACACGATGTCGCGCACGTCGAGCGTATACGGGCGCAGTACGCGCTGCGCGATCTCGATGACTCTCTGCGCAGTGTTCTTCTGACGAACGGCGCCTCGATCGCCCGGATCGACGTCGCCGAGGTCGACGTACAGCCGCACGAGGTAGCCGCCCTCGCGCGGGATCAGCAGGATGTTGCCCTCGTCGGCCGACTGGATCGCGGCCTTGAGCCGGATGTCCGGGAAGTCGGTGACGGCCAGCATGTCCATCACGCCCCAGGCGTGATTGGCGTAGTCGCCTCGCGGCTCGGCGCCGATCGACTGGCGCACCGCGCTGCGCGCTCCGTCGCAGCCGACCAGAAACCGGGCGCGGATCGAAGTCTCCGCGCCGCTGTCCACGCTGCGGAACGTGGCGAGCACCGGATGCTCGCCCTCGGCGCCGAGCGCAAGCCGCACGAACTCGAGACCGTAGTCCGGCTCGAGGCGCGTCGGCGACTTGCGCATGTACTCGAGCAGGTACTCCTGCAGCCGAGCCTGGTTGACGATGACGTGCGGGAACTCCGACAGGCCGTCCTCGGTGTCCTGGACGCGCCCGGTGCGCACGATCCGGGAGCGGTCCTCCGGTGACGGACGCCAGAAGACGGTCTCGTTCACCCAGTAGGCCTCGCGGACCAGCTTGTCGCTCAAGCCGAAGGCCTCGAACATTTCCACGGTGCGGCAGGCGACGCCGTCGGCCTGGCCCAGCTCGAGCGGACCCCCACGGCGCTCGACGAGGCGCGTGCTTATGCCGGGGAAAGTCGAGAGCTGCGCCGCGAGCACCGTGCCCGCGGGACCGCTGCCGACGATGACGACATCGACGGTATCCGGAAGGCCGGCGGATCGCTTCTCGGCGCAGGGCGCGGCGGCGAGGATGTGCGGGTCGCCGGGCTTGTAACCATTAAGATAGAACTGCACGGCCTCTCCTTTGCCGGCGGTGCCACCGCGGGCGCAGCCGCACCGCCCGATCGGGCCTCAGGCAGCGACGCTGAGGTAGCGATGGATCGAAGCAACGACTGCCGCGCCTTCGCCTATCGCGCCCCCCACCCGCTTCACGGAGCCCGATCGTACATCGCCGACGGCGAACACGCCCGGGACATTCGACGCGAGCGACATCGGCACGCCGTCCGGGCTCGTACAATCGTGCCCGGTGAGCACGAATCCGTTCGCGTCGAACGCGACGCCGCAGCCGTGAAGCCAGTCGGTCTCGGGATCGGCGCCGACGAAGAGGAAGACGTTGCGGGTCGACTGCGTCGTCTCGACGCTCGTCAGCTTGTTGCGCCACGAGACGGCGGAGAGCCCGCCTTGGGGCGCGCCTTCAATGCCGGACAGCTCGGTGTCGGTGTGCAGCTCGAGGTTCGGCAGGGCGCGGAGCCGTTCGATCAGGTAGCGCGACATGCTCGCCGCCAGGCCGGGCCCGCGCACGAGCATGTGGATCTTCGAAGCATAGCCGGAGAGAAACACGGCGGCCTGGCCCGCCGAGTTGCCCCCGCCGACGAGCACGACCTCGTCCTGCGCACACATCTTGGCTTCGAGCGCCGAGGCCCAGTACCACACGCCGCGGCCTTCGAAATCGACGAGGCGCCGGCATTCCGGACGGCGATAGCGCGCGCCGCTGGCGATCACGACGGTGCGCGTGCGCAGCCTCCGGCCGTCGGTGAGCGTCAGCGCGAGCTCGCCGTCGCGTCCGGCGCGGCTGCAATCGAGCCCCGCCGCCTGCGCGGGAATCAGGATCTCGGCGCCGAATTTCTGCGCCTGCACCATGGCGCGGCCGGCGAGCGCCTGACCGGAGATGCCGGTCGGAAAACCGAGATAGTTCTCGATGCGCGCGCTCGCCGCCGCCTGGCCGCCGAAGGCGCGGCAATCGAGCACCACGACGTGCAGGCCTTCGGAGGCTGCGTAGACCGCGGTCGAGAGCCCGGCCGGTCCCGCGCCGACGACGACCACGTCGATCAGCTCGTCGTGTACGCTGATATCCAGCATGCCGAGGCAGCGCCCGAGCGCCTGCTCGGACGGGTCCACGAGCACCGAGCCGTTGGGACAGACCACGACGACCCCGCTTCCTGGCGAGCCGTATTGCTGGGCCATCATTGCGGCGCTCTCGTCGGAAGCGGGAGGCACCACGTGATGCGGCCAGCTGTTGCGCTTGAGGAAGGATTGCAGGTGCAGCACGTCCGGCGACTGCGGCTCGCCGATGAGAACGGGCCCGGCCATCTCCGATTCTATGAGGGCGACCCGCCGCAGGATCAGCGCGCGGACGATGCGCTCGCCGAGGTCGGCCTCGGCGATGATGAGCGCGCGCAGCTGGTCCGGCGGGATGAGCAGCACCTCGACGTCGTCGACCGCTTCGGCATCCACCATGGCCTGCCGTCCGGAGAGCTGCGACACCTCGGCGAGGAACTGGCCGCGACTTCGGCTGGCGAAGGGCACGGTGTGGCCGAGCCCGTCGCGCAGGCTCGTGCGCACGGTCCCCTTCAGGATCACGAACATGCCCGGGCTCGGCTCCCCCGCGGTCAGCAGCCGCCCGCCCGGGGCGAAGCGGCGCGCCCAGCCGAATCGGCTGATACGCGCGATCTCGGCTTCCGTGAGGTGAGGGAACAATTGCTCGCGGCGATTCGCGAGCGAGGCGGGAAGCCTAGACAGGTCGTCGCCCGCCGGAAGGTCGGCGGCGGTCGGGTCGGGCATGGCCCCTATTATGCGCCCCGGTCCGTAATCCTTGCGGCGTGCTGACGCAGGAACGGCGCCGCGCCGCGGTCGTGCTTTCCCGGGGCCGATGTGCAATTCATCTGTAGGTGCGTGAGCTCCAGAATGGCGTCGGGTGATGCCTGCGGGTAGAGGACACGAGCCGCGGAGGATTCCGTCATGGACAGGATGCGAGCAGGTTTCATCGGCGCCGCGCTGGCTCTCGCCTTGACGAGCGCGTCGGTCGACGCCGCATCGAGCTGCAAGCTGGCGCAGGTGGCCGAGTGGCGCGTGCTGTCGAGCCGCGGCATCCCGGTTCTCGAGGGCTTCGTCAACGGTCGAAAGGTCGTCGTCGGATTGGACACCGGCGGGTTGACGATGATGTTCCGGCCCGCGAGCGACCGGCTGGGGCTCACGCGACAAGTCGCGAGGCAGTATCGGGTCTTCGGCGTCGGCGGCGAGACCTACGTGGAATCCGCGATGGTCGACGAGTTCAGGATCGGGTCCCTCGTCCGGAGGAACTGGCAGGTGATGGTCGCGGGGGAGCGGGCCAGCGGCATAGATCTCCTCCTCGGTGCAGACGTCTTCGACAAGACCGATGTGGAGTTCGATCTGCCCCACGGCGCCGTGCGGTTGTTCCAGCCGAGAGACTGCGAAGGGGTCGCGCTGGCGTACTGGGCGCCGCAGACCGCGAGCCAGGTCGACGTCGAAGGCGGCTCCCGGATCGACGTGGCGGTCAGGATCAACGGGCAGGCCGTGCGTGCCGAGCTGGATTCCGGTTCATCGACGTCGGTGCTGGACAAGGCGCTCGCCGAGCACCTGGGACTCGTGCCTGATTCGGCGGACGCGGCCACCTCGGGAAAGGGGACGGGTGTCGGCGCCAAGACGGTCGACTGGCGGCTCGCGCCGCTGCACAGCTTTGCGATCGGCGATGAAACGATCAGCGATACCGTCATTCGCGTCGCGGACCTGTGGAAGGATGCGGCGACGACGTCGCGTGGAGGGCTGCTGCCGGACAGGATCGAAGGCACGCCGAAGATACTCCTGGGGTCGGATTTCCTGCGAGCGCACCGTGTCTTTGTGGCCAACAGTCAGCATCGGATGTATTTCACGTACGAGGGCGGACCGGTCTTCGATTCGAGAGAGCAATCCGCGGGTCGCGATGCGCCGAGCGACCCGCAGGCGCAACCCGCGGAAGCCGCGCCGCCCGGCGGTATCGAGAAGTCCGGAACCAGGGCCAACTGAGGCTCGCGTCCGAGCGCTTCGAGCCTCGTCCGCCGGTCGTCCGGGTTCGCCGGAGGCGGCGAGGGCGCCGCTGTACAATCGCGGACGCGAGCGCGGATAGGAGTCTCAGGACTTCACATCATGCCCGAGTTCCCGGCGCGAGATATCGCTTACGTCATCCGGGTCGATGAGATCGTCTGGGGCGGTCTGCTGCTCGCCCTGTCGATCGCCATGCATGGCATCGGCACGTTCCAGATCCTGCGCGCGACCAACGCCTTCGCCGAGCGCACGAGCGAGGCGGTCGCGCACTTCCGGGAGCTGAAGATCGGCATCGTCATCCTCGCGGTCTGGATGATCGTGCTGCTGCATCTTTCGGAGATCGCGGTCTGGGCGGGATTCTTCGTCTGGAAGGAAGCGCAGCCGAACGTATTCGCCGCCTTCTACAACGCGATGCTCAACTACACGACGCTCCAGGCCGGCTACCTGCCGCTGCGCTGGAGATTGCTGGAGGGCATGCTCGGCATGACCGGGCTGCTGACGTTCGCCTGGTCCACGACCACGCTGTTCTCGCTGGCGCCGAAGCTCATCGAGGAGGCGCTGCAGGCTGCGGCGGAAAGACGCGAAGAGCGCGCATCCGCCTAGGCGCGGCCGCGCCGGGAACGGCGGCGCCCGCGAGGCGCCCGCCTTGCGCCCGGACCCTCTAGGCGGGATCGAACACCGGGATCGGTCGCGGCGGCGCGGCGACCTCGCTCACGTCCGGTGTGGCGTACTGGATGAAGCTCTCCGGCAGCGCCCCGCCCCAGTACACTCCGGTGCCTCGCTCCTCTTCGTTCCAGG
This sequence comes from Casimicrobiaceae bacterium, assembly GCA_035501595.1. Lineage (GTDB taxonomy): Bacteria > Pseudomonadota > Gammaproteobacteria > Burkholderiales > Casimicrobiaceae > PALSA-1003. Next base: position 11,719 of record DATJVX010000069.1, read on the forward strand.
TGACCGGCTCCCAGTCGGGTGCGAACACCAGATAGCTGCCCGAGTAGATTTCGACGCGATTGCCGCCCGGCTCGTAGGAATAGAGGTAGAACGCCTGTGAGTTGTTGTGCTTGGACGGGCCGGCCTCGATGAAGATGCCGTTCTCGGTGAGGATGTCGGCTGCGCGCAGCACGTCCTCGCGCTGGTCGACCCACATCGAGATGTGATGGAGCCGGCCGCTCGCGCCCTTGACGTCCACGACGTAGGCGAGCTGATGATGGACGTTGGTCGGGCTCAGCCACGAGCCCAGCTCGAAGGTCCCGTTCTCGTAACGGATCGTCTCGCGGAGCTGGAAGCCCATGAGCTCCTCGACGAAGCGGCGGTTGGCGGCGACATCCCTGCAGAGCAGCGCGAGATGATCGGTGCGGCGCACGGCGGCGCCGCGGCCGGTGTACTTCTGCGGCAGGTTCTTGAGCGTCGAGCGCAGACCGTCCGGGGCGACGTACCGCTCCTCGTCGTAGTACAGCGCCATCGCATGGCCGTCCGGGTCGCGGAAATGAAACGTCCGCCCGCGTCCGAAATCGCGCTCGGACCATTGCCCGCCGTGGCCGGCCTGCTCGAGCGCGCGGACGCGCCGGTCGAGCGCCGCCGTTCCGATCGTGCGCCAGCCGATCGTGCCGACGCCCGCCTGCTTCGCGCCGGTCAGCTTGAGCGCATAGCGCGCGAAATCTCCGTAGCCGCGGAGGAACACCGAGGAACCCTCGGTGTGCACGACCTCCATCCCGAGCACCTGCTCGAAGTACCACAGGCTCTGCTCGGGGCGCGGCGACAACAGCTCGATGCTGCCAAGGGTGGCGATGTCGCGTATGGGCTCGGCGGCGGTCGGGTTCGTCATGATCGGGTTCCTGGGGCGACGGGCTGCGGGATGCGTCAGCGGCTCATCCTAATGCCGCCTCGCGCGGGCCGACTTGATATGGATCATGTCCCCTGCGGGAAAGGCGCCTCGAAGAACGAACCGCCGGTGTGATACGGTAGCCCCTTCGCGCCTTTCCGATCGCCGAGAGCCCATGGCTGCCGATGCCGCGCCCCGCCGCGAGCCGACCCTGCGCGAGCTCTACGCCGCGCACCAGGGCAAGGTGTCGGACAAGTGGTCGCTCTACCTCGACGTGTACGACCGGGTCCTGACACGGCATCGCGGGTCCGCGTGGGCCATGGTCGAGGTCGGTGTGCAGAACGGCGGATCGCTCGAGCTCTGGGCGCGATACTTCCCCACCATGACCGCGCTGGTCGGCTGCGACGTCGACGCCGCCTGCGGCGGGCTCGCGTTCGACGACCCGCGCATCTCGATCGTCGTCGGCGACGTCAACACTCATGCCGCCTACCGCACGATCTGCGAGCGCGCGGCGCCGTTCGACGTCTTCATCGACGACGGATCGCACAATTCGCGGGACATCATCGTCGCGTTCTGCAACTATTTCCGGCACCTGGCGCCCGGCGGCACCTACATCGTCGAGGACCTGCACTGCTCGTACTATCCCGATTGGGACGGCGGCATGGGCCGGCGCGACACCTCGATGGAGTTTCTGAAGACGGTCGCGGACTTCGTGAACGAGATGCACTGGCAGCCCGGCGATCCCGCAGCGTCCGAACGTATCGCCCCCTTCTTTCCGAGCGGACCGCAACCGGATCTCGCCCCGTTCCGCGACGTGTGCTCGGTCTCCTTCTACGACTCGCTGTGCGTGGTGGAGAAGCGCGCCGTGGACGTCGCGCCGGGGCTGGGTGGACGCTTCATCGTCGGCACCGAGGCGGCGGTGTCGCGCGAGCCGCTCGAGCTGCGGAACCAGTCCTAGGGCACACCGGCCCGCGTCGCCGCCGGTCGGAGGAGCCTTCCAGGATCAGGGGCCGGCCGGCACGGGCGCATTCGCCGGCAGCAACGCTTCGGCGCGTAGCGCGCTCCAGAACGCACGGGGGATTGGCTGGCGAGCGAGCGCGACGTTCTCCTCGATCTCGGCGACGCGGCGCGCGCCGACCAGGACCGTCGCCACCGCAGGATGGGCGCGCGGGAACTGCAGCGCCGCCGCGCGCAGCGGCACCGAGAAGGCGGCGCACAGCGCCTCGATGCGCGCCACGCGGGCGACGATCTCCGCCGAGGCCGGCGCGTAGTTGAAGTAGGGCACGGCGCCCGCCGACGGATGCGCACCGGTGGCGAGAATCCCGGAGTTGTACGGGCCCCCGACCACGATGCGCACGCCGCGGCGCTGGCATTCGGGCAGCAGCTCGGGCAGCGCGCTGTGGTCGAGCAGCGTGTAGCGGCCAGCGAGCAGGATGAAGTCGAGGTCGGCGTCAGCGAGTGCGTCGACGCAGACCCGCCAGTCGTTCACGCCGAGGCCGCAGCCGCCGATCGTTCCCTCGGCCTTGAGCCTGGCCAGCGCCGGGATCGCCCCGGCCATCGCCTCGCGAAAGCGCATCGGCTGCGCATCGCCGTGCGTGGCGCGGTCGATGTCGTGGACGTAAACGATATCGAGGCGCGCGACGCCGAGGCGCTGCAGGCTGTCGTCGACCGAGCGCAGCGCGCCGTCGAAGCTGTAGTCGTAGCGCTGGCGGAACGGCAGCACGCCGACGTAGCCGTTCTGGTCGGGCGGAGCGGCCTCGTCGGGGATCAGGAGCCGCCCGACCTTGCTCGACAGCACATAGGTGCCCCGCGGCAGCTCCCGCAGCGCCCGGCCGACGCGGTGCTCCGAAAGGCCGTTGCCGTAGTGGGGTGCCGTGTCGAAATAGCGCAGGCCCGCACGCTGCGCGGCGCGCACGAGCGCGACGGCCTCCTCGTCGGCGACTGGGGCGTACAGGTTGCCGAGCGGCGCCGCGCCTAGAGCGAGCGGGCCCAGGTCCGGAAGAGCCGCCCCGGCGCCGGTCGCGGGAGACGCGGTCACGTCGGAACCCCGGCGCGATCCAGGGACCGAGCCGGTTCGCGAGGGTGCTTGCACACTGACATGTTACATGTATAATAGCTGCACGTTCACTGTGTGACAAGCCAGGATTGCAGCAACCGATGCGCAAGGCCCGTACCGCCGTCGCTCTCAAGGCCGCGACCCCCCTGGAGGAGGCGCCGGTGCTCCGCCTGCAGGCCTACGAGGGGTTCAAGCAGCAGCTGCTCGACTCCAACCTGCGCCCGGGCGAATTCGTCTCGCAGCGCAAGCTCTGTGCGCTCCTCGGGCTGCCGCTGGGAGCGATCCGCGAGGTGATCCCGCGGCTGGAAGCGGAAGGCCTGATCAAGACCGTGCCGCAGCGTGGGCTGCAGATCGCCAACGTCGACCTGAAGCTGGTCAAGAACGCTTTCCAGCTCCGGCTCATTCTGGAGCGCGAGGGCGCGCAGCGCTACGGAGAGACCGTCACCGACGCGGAGCTCGACGCACTCGCGGCGAAGTACCGCTCGATCGTCGATCGCTCGAAGCGCGGCGTCACGCGCGAGCTCCTCGACGAAGCGCAGGCCGCCGACTGGGGGTTGCACGACCGGATGATCGACTCGCTGGGCAACGAGATCATCTCCCAGCTCTACCGCGTCAACATGCTGCGCATCAAGCTGATCCGGCTCGATCGCGTCGTGCTCACGCCCGAGGCGCTGCTGCCGGCGATGAACGAGCACCTTGAGCTGGTCGCCGCGCTGCGCACGAGGCGACCGCGCGAGATCGCCGCCGCGATCGAGCGTCACCTGACCAGCGCGCGCGACCGCGCGCTCGGACTCTGAGCCCGGGACTTCTGCCGGGACCGACCCCCAACGACCTGGATGCCTGGAAGCCAACCGTGAAAGAGACCGATCGAATCCGTGGCCTGTGGTGCGCCGTGCTGAGCCCCGTCACGCCGGACAGAACGCTCGACGTGGCGATGTTCCGCGAGCATGCTGCCGGCCTCCTCGGCCGCGGCGTCGACGGCCTCGCGCCGTTCGGCACCACCGGCGAAGGCCAGTCGTTCTCGCTCGCGCAGCGCCGCGCCGGCGTCGACGCGCTGCTCGAGTCGGGTATTCCGGCCGCGCGCATCGTGCCCGGGACGGGCTGCGCCGCGCTCGCCGATACGATCGAGCTCACCCGACACGCGATCGATGCCGGATGCCCCGGCGTGCTGCTGCTGCCGCCGTTCTTCTTTCCGGGCATCGGCGACGACGGTGTCGTGGAGAGCTATCGTGCGCTGATCGAAGGCGTCGCCGACGACCGGCTCCGGATCTACCTGTACCACATTCCGCAGGTCACGGGCGTGCCGATCGGCGTCGAGGCGATCGAGCGGCTCGTCCGTGATTTTCCGGGGATCATTGCCGGCGTGAAGGACAGCGCCGGAAGCCTCGAGCACTCGCTCGCGCTGGTCCGCCGCTTTCCGACGCTAAGCATCTTCGTCGGCCACGAGCCGCACCTGGCGAACCTGCTCGCCGCGGGCGGCGCGGGGACGGTCTGCGGCCTGGCGAATCTGTATCCCGAGAGGCTGCGGCGGTTGCACGACGCGAAGACGGAGACCGAGCGGCGCGAAGGCGTGACCTATCTGCGCGAGCTGATCGCTGCGCTCCAGGCGCATTCGCTGATGCCCGCCATCAAGGCCGTGCGCGCGCTGCAGGCCGGCGACGCGCGCTGGCGCAACGTGATGCCGCCGCTGATCTGCCTGGACGGCGCGGCGCAGGCGCAGCTCGAGGCGGCGATCGACACGCTCAACAGGAAGCAGCCGATCGCCGCCTGACGCAGCCGCGTCCGTTCCGCCATGTCGCTCGCCATCACGGTCACCGAGGCGCCGCCTGTCGCGACGCCGCGCCGCCCCCGGCGCTCCTGGCTGCCGCTCGCCTTCATCGCGCCGGCGACCGCGCTCGTGATCGCCGTTTCGATCTACCCCGTGTTCGATGCGGTGCTGCTGAGCCTGCACGCGACGCGCTACGCCCAGAAGCTGCAGTTCGTCGGCCTCGACAACTACCTCGCGCTGCTCAAGGATCACACGGTGTGGGACGACGCGCTGACCGCGGTCGTCTACACGGTGGGCTCGCTGGCGCTGGTGATCCCCTATGCGCTCGCGGTCGCGCTGCTCCTCAACCGGCCGATGCGCTTCCGCGGGGTGGTGCGCACGCTGGCGATCCTGCCCTGGGTCTTCTCGCAGACCGTGACGGCGCTTCTCTGGGGCTGGCTGCTCAATCCGGAGTTCGGGCCCGTCACCTACGTCGCGCAGCAGGTCACCGGCGGACCGGCCGCGCTGCTCGCCTCGCCCACCGGGGCGATGGCGGCGCTCGTCGGAGTAAACGTCTGGTCGAGCTATCCCATGGCCGCGCTGCTCTTCCTCGCGGCGCTGCAGACGATTCCCGCCGATCTCTACGAGGCGATGCGGATGGACGGGGCGGGCAAGGTCTCGCTCTTCCGCTACATCACCGTGCCGATGATCACGCCGACGCTCGTGGTGATCCTGATCCAGCTCACGCTGCTGTACTTCAACATGGTCACGCTGATCTACGTCCTGACCGGCGGCGGCCCGGTGGGCAGCACGCAGACGCTGGCGCTGCGCGTGCTGAAGATGAGCTTCGAGAACTGGGACCTGGGCCGCGGCGCGGCGCTGGGGCTCGTGCTCACCTTCGTGAACCTCGCGCTGTCGCTGTTCTACGTGCGCGCCCTGCGCAGCCCGCATCGATGAGGAGCGCGCGCCGCCTCGTCGTCGGCAACGCGCTCGCCGGGGTCGGTGCCCTCGCGGTGATCGCGATCGCGCTCCTGCCGGTCGCCTGGGGCCTTTCGACCTCGCTCAAGCCCGCGTCGCAGATCCTCAGCTTCCCGCCGAAATGGCTGCCCGATCCGCCGACGCTCGCGAGCTACGTCCAGGTCTGGGAGCAGTCGAACCTGCCGATCTATTTCCGCAACAGCGTGATCGTCACGCTCGCCGCCCTCGTCGTGGCGCTGGCCGTGAGCGTGCACGCGGCCTACGCGATGGCGCGCTTCCGCTTCCGCGGCAGGAATTTCGTCCTCGTGGCCTTGCTCGCCACCTCGATGATTCCCGGCATCGCGATCCTCGTCCCGCTCTACGACCTCTCGGTGCACGCCAAGCTCTACGACAGCTTCGCGGGGCTGGTCATCGTCTACGCGGCGTGGAACGTGCCGATCCTCGTCTGGCTGCTTCGCGGCTTCTTCGAGAGCGTGCCAATCGAGCTCGAGGAGGCGGCGAGAATCGACGGCTGCAGCCGGCTGCGCGCCTTCTACAAGATCGTGCTGCCCATGTCGCAGCCCGGGCTGCTCGCCGCGGCGATCATGGTGATCATGTTCGTGTGGAACGACTTCCTGATAGCCTTCGCGCTCACGATCAGCGAGAACCGGCGGCTGCTCTCGGTGGGCCTTTATACCTACATATCCAACTACGGCGTGGAGTGGGGGCAGCTCACCGCCGCGACGATGATCGCGCTCGTCCCCGTCGTCGCCGTTTTCTTCCTGTTGCAGCGCCGGCTGGTCGAAGGCCTCATGGCCGGCGCGCTCAAAGGCTGAATTTGCGAATATCAACCCGGAGGACCTGGACCCATGCACTCGAAACCGTGGCTCGCAAGCTTGCTAGGCGCGTTCATGCTCGGCATCGCCGGATCGGTGCTCGCCGCGACGCCGCTCAAGTTCTGGACGTTTCTCACCGTCGACAGTCCCGATCCGCGCTCGGCGGCGCTCAAGAGTGTCATCGAGGGCTTCAACAAGTCGCAGACCGAGTACGAGGTCCAGATCCAGTCGATCAACTACGGGCGCATCGACAACCAGGTAATCCAGGCGACCGCTGCCGGCGAGGGCCCGGACATTATCAACGTGTATTCCGACCTCCTGCCGATGCACATCGCGGCGAAGACCATCGTGCCCGTCGATGCCTACGCCTCCAGGATGAGCGCCGCGGAGCAGAGCGATTTCGTGATGCCGCTCAAGCTCTTCCAGGAAGGTGGCAAGCAGATGGCCGTGCCCTGGGAAACGAGGGTCTGGCTGCTGTGGTATCGCAAGGACCTGCTCGCGGCCGCGAAGCTGCAGCCGCCGAAGACGCTCGAAGAGCTGGGCGAGGTCGCCGGCAAGCTCACCACGCCGCAGGTCATGGGCTTCGCAATGGGCGCATCGACCGGGAACCTCGGTGCCGGCGCCTACGAGACGTTCATCCCCCTGCTCTGGGCCGCGGGCGGCGATCTCACCGACGCGCAGGGCAAGGCGACATTCAACAGCGAGGCGGGCGTGAAGGTCCTGTCGTACCTTCACGACCTCGAGACCAAGTACCAGGGCATGCGCAGCACGGTCGTGAGCATGACCGCCGACGACATGGTGTCGAGCTTCAAGGCCGGGACGGCCGCGATGGTCATCGGCGGCAGCTACCGCGTCGCGGCGGCGCGCGTCGGCCTGCCCGCGGACGCGCTCGTCACGGCGTCTATTCCCGGCTGGACCGCTGCGAAGCCGTCTCCGGCCCGCGTGGCCGGCCAGACGCTGGCGATCGGCGCGAGCTCGAAGCACCCGGAAGGCGCCTGGAAGTTCATCCAGTACTATCTGTCCGCGCCGTCGCAGATCGCCTTCGCCAAGGCGGGCGTGATGCCCGTGCGCCTCTCGGTCTACAAGGACCCCTTCTTCCAGACGCCGCAGGGCGAGGAGACGCAGCGCTGGGCCGCCTACGCGCGCGAGTCCGGACGCCTCACGCGGACTCCGACCGATTTCGCCAAGCTCTCCGAGGGCCTGGCGCGCGCGATCCAGGAAGTGCTGCTCAAGAACGCCGACCCGAAGAAGGCGCTCGATGCCGCGGCCGCCGAATACAACGCTCAACACAAGGAGTAGCACCATGAAAGGCAAGGTACACAGCGAATCCGATGTCGTCGTCGCCGGCGGCGGCCCCTCGGGGCTGATCGCCGCGATCGCGGCGGCCCGGGCCGGCGCCAAGACGATCCTCGTCGAGCAGTACGGCTTCCTCGGCGGCATGGCGACGGCCGCCTCGGTCGGCCCCTTCTCGCCGTTCCACTACGACGACCAGCAGATCACGATGGGCATCCCGCAGGAGCTGGTCGAGCGGCTGATGGCCGCCGGCGGAAGCACGGGGCACCTGAAGTGCGTTCCCGAATACGGCTCGGGCTCGTACATGGCGTACTTCGACCGCGAGGTCTACAAGACCGTCGCCTTCGACATGTGCCTCGAGGCGGGGGTGCGGCTGCTGCTGCACTCGTTCGTTGCCGACGCGGTGGTCGACGGCAAGATCGTGCGCGGGATCGAGGTCACCAACAAGTCGGGCCGCCAGCACGTGCTCGGCAAGGTGACGGTGGATGCGACCGGCGACGGCGACGTCGCGGCGCGTGCCGGTGCCGAGGTCAAATGGGGCCGCGAAGCCGACCAGCTCGCGCAGCCAATGACGATGTTCTTCGAGATGGCGAACGTCGACGTCGACAAGCTCGTCGGCTACGTCGACGCGAATCCGGACGACTTCGAATGGACCTCGAAGCTCTACTCCAGCACACCGCTGCCGAAGAGCCTCAACCAGCGCTACTTCGTCGCGCAGGGGTTCAAGAAGGCGGTGGCCGAAGCGAAGGCGAAGAACGAGCTCGACATGGGCCGCGACACCGTGCTCCTGCAGAGCACGATGCGCGAAGGCACGATCGTGTTCAACTCCACGCGCGTGGGCAAGCTCAAGGGCACCGACGCGGACGACTTCACCCGGGCCGAGATCGAGGGACGGCGCCAGGCGATGTCGCTGGCGGCGTTCATGAAGAAGTACGTCGTCGGCTTCGAGAACGCCTACGTCTCGTCGACCGGCATCCAGATCGGCGTGCGCGAAAGCCGGCACGTCGTCGGGGACTACGTGCTCAAGCAGGAGGACGTGGTCGAAGGCACGCGCTTCGCCGACGTGGTGGCGCGGGGCTTCTTCCCGGTCGACATCCACGATCCGACCGGCTCGAAGGGCTACCACGCGGGCGGCAGCACCTGGATCAAGCCGAAGGGGCCGTACGACATTCCGCTGCGCTGCCTGATGCCCAAGGGCATCGAGGGGCTGTACCTGACCGGACGCAACATCTCGGCGTCGCACGAGGCGCACGGCAGCCTGCGGGTGCAGGGCACGGCGTTCGCGATCGGGCACGGCTCGGGCGCGGCGGCCGCGGTCGCCGCGCTCTCCGGCGTCTCCACGCACGCGGTCGACTATCGCAAGGTCCAGCAGCTTCTGCTGTCGCAGCGCGCCAATCTCGATCTCGAAGGGGTCCCGGCGAGTGCGAAGGCGGCGGCGTGATCACTCGCTCCTGCCAAAACGACTCGAGCACTCCGGGCCGGGCTTCGCCGGGATGACATATAACCCGCTTCCGCGGGAATGACGAACGAAGAGGAAACCGCCATGGCATCGGTGTCGTTCCAGAACGTTGAGAAGAGCTTTGGTGGGACGAAGGTCATTCACGGGATCGGGTTCGAGATCAAGGACGGGGAGTTCATGGTGCTGGTGGGGCCGTCGGGGTGCGGGAAGTCGACGCTGCTGCGG